>OMWY01000018.1 GCA_900314885.1 uncultured Eubacteriales bacterium | reverse complement strand
TATCAACTGATTCTGAGGCATTGTCTCAGGCAATCCACAAAGATAAAATTTAAAATTCAGCACTTTTCACAAAGATGTGGTAGGGTGTGAACTGTAACTATTTTAGTTTTGCTCACCTCTCACTTGCAAAATCAAAAAGACAGGTATAAATTTCTGCCCGTCTTTTCCGTGAATAATATTATCTCTTTATCTTAAAATACATCTGGTACTTCTCATCTCCGACCTTATTAATAGGAACGAATTTAATTCCCGGTTCCTGATTGAGGGTCCTGAAATATGGAAGCCAGGTTCCCCACTCGCGCTCAGCCATCGGAGCGAATTCCTCATATAAATGCTCGTCATCCTTATCCGTGTGAATAAAACGCTCATCATCAGTAAGCCCGACTAAGACTTCAGGTCCAAATCGGAATGCCCCGGTAGATGGGTCATCAGGCATAGGAATAAACTTTATTCCTATAGGGAAATAGGCAGTAACCCTGTCGCCATCCTTAAACTTTCTATTAATAGCTACAAACGAAGATGAATCACCTGTTTCGGTAATTTTCTCATCGTTATACATAATCACAGCCTTCCCGTTTATCCACTCAGGTATGCGGAAATTGAGTGAGATATCCACCGTCTTTCCTTCCTCTGCGTGGATAACCGCAACATATTTTCTGAATGGCGGTCGATTAGCGTAAGCGCTCGCTATATCATTTACTGTCTGGGCGGTGTTATTCTCAGATGACTCCTGTAAGAGACCGTTCATTGAGTCTTCAAACAAGGATAACCTTACGGAATTTCCGTCAATATTAAAATCAAGGTCTGAATTAATATACTGACCTATATAAATATTCTTTCCATCTTCATAGAAAATTCCATGATTAAAGCTTGCGTTCGCCTGGACCATAGTACCGCAACAGCAGAAAAATGAATCCATAGGCCCGGCCCAGTTCTTACGGCTTCCCGCAGCCATAGGAAGAAAATAGGTATAAAGTCTCTCTTCCTCATTTCCGCTTGAGGCTTCAACTCCGAAATAATAACTCTGGGCCATAATTCCGTTATATAAATTATATTCCATGTACTGCAAATATTTCGGATCGTGGGTTTGCAAAAATAAGAAATCAGCAAGCCGTCTCATATTATATACGGTACATAATTCCTGATTTTTATCACCCAGGCGGTTCTTTAATTTCATCATAGGCTGCCATATTTCACCCTGAGTACTCCCGCCCGTCGCGAATGTTCCTCTGTCCGTAACCGCACACTTATAATATGCCTTAACGATATTAAGATACTTCTCGTCACCCAGAACCTCATAGCATCTCGCGCAGCCAAGAATTTCAGGAATCGTCGTATTCGCGTGCATATTTGTGAGAGCATCCTTACCGGCTAAAAGAGCATCAAAAAGACGGCTCCTGTAATATCTCTCAATTAATGTCTTATATTTATCCTTCTTTGTAATATCATATAAATCCGCCCAGACCTCAAGCATTCCGCTTGTTTCATAGTCCAATATATCATCGAATTTTTCACGCGAATATTTTCCCGACCAGTCATAAAACCAGTCAGCGAATTTATCCGCTATTTCGATTGCTCTTTTGTTTCCGGCGTATTTATACATATCGACAAGGCCCATAAAGGTCTTATGAATTGTGTACTGGGGAGCCCAGATAGGGCGGCCCTTGGCTATCCAGTAGAGATATTTCTCAGGAATTCCCGCTGCCCACTCGCCGCCATTGTCCTCCTGGCATCGGCCTAATTCGTCTACGATTGCGTCAGCCTTAGCCTTTATTTCTATATCACCGGTCTGATTATAATACATAGCGGCCGCTGACAGGTAATGCCCTAAAAAATGCCCGCGAAGCTGGCAGGTGCTTGATTCCCAGCCACCCATGGTCTCAGTGTCAATGCACCTGTTTGTAAATCTTCCCGCCTCAAGCTCGTAATTGCGAAGCAAATGCTCGTCCTTAAGGCTCATTAAATACTTCCTGTTCGCAAAGCTCCGCCTCAACAGTTCTCCGTCGCGTAATATTACGCTTTCTCCCATAAGCTCTTCCATTTTTCTTTACCCTTTACTTTTTTCTTTTTACTGATATCAGTACTAACATAATAAATATTGATAAAAATCCAAACATATCCCAGTGAGTAAACTCACTACCGAGCATGGTTGTGGATATTATCGCCGCAGTTACCGGCTCTGAAAATCCGTATAATATTCCCTTTTCAGGACCGATGCATTTTACTCCCGCCATATAAAACGGAAAGGCCATCACATTTCCGACTACTACCACAAATGCAATTCCTATATACCCCATGGTTGTCGGAACGTAATTATATGTCCATGGATGAAATATAATAAAGAACGCCGCAGAGCCCATAACAAAAGCCCACCCCTGCATTAATAATACGGGATAACGCTCCATTAATTTTTCGGGGACAATATTATAAATCGAAACACATACTGCGCAAATTACACCAGTGATTAAGGCGGTCACCGGGATTGACAGGTTCTCGAAATTTCCGTGTGTCGTAAGAAGCGCTACTCCACCTATAGCGAAAATTATAGCTGCTATTTCATTGAATCTCGGCGCCCGCTTCTTTCTTACGCAGCTGTATAAAAGTATCATAACAGGCGACAGGTCCTGTAAAATGGTCCCGACCGCCGCCGTAGATAGCTGTATCGTAAGAAAATACGTAAACTGGCTCAGACTCACGCCAAGCAAGCCATAAACCAGTAAATCCCGCCTGTCGAGCTTGTGCCGCCACGGAGCTAAGCACTTCTTCACCCCTGACTTAGCAAAGCAGTAGGCGAGCAGAATAATTCCCGCCAGGCCTAGCCTTATCGGCACAAGCCATCTTGAATCCATCTTCTCATGATCAAAAAGATACTGTCCCATGGACCCGGACATGCCCCAGCACATTCCCCCAAGTAATGTTAACACCGCTCCTTTTAACTGTCTGTTCATACTAAATATTATAACTTCCTTCTTCCATATGATCCTCCAGATATTTCACAAAAATATCCTCCGGCACGGGCTTACTGAAATAATAGCCCTGCTCGTAGTGAACTCCCATTTCAGAGAGCTTCCTTGCCATTTCCTCAGTCTCCACGCCCTCGACCACGATATCCATTTTACGCTCGAGGAACATTTTGACAACATTCGCAAGTAATGTATTTCCCTTTTGAAAATAATCCCACGTAATTGACTTATCTATCTTAACTATAGAAATAGGGAGCTTTAAAATATTCACAAGGTTAGAATACCCCGTTCCATAGTCGTCAAGTGAAAAATTAATTCCAAAGGTGTATAGCTTGAGCATATTATTTTTTAGCATATTCGAACTCGAAGCGGTCTCAGTTACCTCAAGATTAATCATCGACGGTGAAATGCCCGCCTTTTTTACGATCTGCTCAAATTCATCAGCCAGCTGGGCCCTCATGCATTGAATTGGCGAGAGGTTCACCTCGATATAGTGAATGCCGTATTTTCCTATATCATAGTTCTTGATAAATTCGCAGGTCTTTTCAAACACCTGCTGCCCAAGCTCAAGTATACTTCCGTTTCGCTCAGCCCTCCAGATAAAATCATCCGGAAAAATAAGTCCAAGCTCCGGATCATCTATACGAACTAGCGCCTCAGCGCAGGTAATCCGCTTCTCCTTAGTGTCATAAATAGGCTGATAAAATATCTTTAATTCATTATTATCAAGCGCTCTTTCAAGAGCTGTCGTAATTTTTTTATCACGCTTTCCGTCCGCGATAATTTCATCATTTATTATTACGACGCTCATGTCCTCGCCATCCTTAGCCTTGTAAAGGGCGTTATCCATGGTAGTCCTAAGACTTTTCTCGTCGTTAAAATAATACCCTTCCGGCAGATAGGCGAAGTAAGGCGATACCTTAACTCCCAATGCCGGGGTGTGAAATGTCTCGTTAAAGCGTTCACATGCCTCCTTATATATGGTCTTCATATCCTCATCAGGATTAAAGAACATATAAAACCTGCCGTCATCATAAAATATCAGGTGCTTAGGATATTTATTCCTAAAATATTTACCTACCTCAAAGAGGGCCCGTTCGCGGATATCAATGCCATACACATTTTCCATCGCCGAAAAATTATGTATACCCATTTCAACCAGCTTAAATCTCTTGCCGCTCCTTATATATTCGAACAAAATTTCATTATAGCCCTCGTCATTATAGAGAAGGACTTTTTTATCTATAAAGTTCTCCGGCGTTTCAAATGACAGGTAGAGCGTTAATATGCCGACCGTCTCCGAGATTGCTACCATAGTTATATACGGCATGAAGAACATCTGCATAATGTTTCCGATAATCAGGCAAATGCTATAGCCCGCTATGGCATAGCGGTACATCCTGCGAAACCTCCTGCCCCACTTGCCAATAATTCCTTCACCGATTGTAAGATAAAGTACGATGTTAATAAATACGATAATCCTTCCCGGTCCATATGTAAATCCCTCATTATCGATATCGAATATCAGACCGGTAAAAGGCGTCGTAAATACACACAGCTCATAAATTATTAACGGAACAAAATATATTTTCTGAAGCAGGGAGCTGTCATGTTCCCTGTATTTATCGGTAAGAGCGTAGCAAAAATATCC
Source organism: uncultured Eubacteriales bacterium (assembly GCA_900314885.1). Classification (GTDB taxonomy): domain Bacteria; phylum Bacillota; class Clostridia; order Lachnospirales; family Lachnospiraceae; genus Catonella. The sequence goes on along the minus strand of OMWY01000018.1, from coordinate 39,051 downwards.
AAATAAAAATGTATCAAGCCCCAGGCAGGCATAATATAATATATTAAATGTAAATTTAAATATTAACGGTATATTCCAATTTATTGATGCCGAGCCCAATATATCAAAAAGGGCAAATACCTGAACATTTATCATCATATTCAGGAATATTTTATTACGCTTTATCGGAATAATCTGACGGACCAGGTAATATAATACGAGAAGTCCTATAATCAGAATAGCTCCTATATCAAAATCATTGTTCCATCCCATAAAAAATCCTCCATGATCATGAGGGACGTACAACTCTGGCTGTGAGGCGATTCAACGTTTAGTTGGCACTAAACTCATCAATAATATGCCTAGCGACATATATTCCGCTCGCTGAAGCGTGTGAAAGTGAATGTGTAACGCCGCTTCCATCGCCAATCACATATAATCCCTTATATTTTGTCTCAAGATTATTATCTAGCTCAACTTCCATATTGTAGAACTTAACTTCCACACCGTATAATAGGGTATCATCATTCGCGGTTCCCGGAGCAATTCTGTCGAGGGCGTAAATCATTTCTATAATACCATCCATGATACGCTTAGGAAGAACCAGCGAAAGGTCACCCGGTGTCGCGTCGAGAGTCGGCCTTACCGTTCCCTCCTCTATACGCTTCACGTTACTCCTTCGTCCACGCTCAAGATCGCCGAAGCGCTGCACTATAACACCACCGCCAAGCATATTAGAGAGTCTCGCTATGCTCTCACCATAGCCATTGCTGTCCTTGAAAGGCTCAGAGAAATGCTTCGATACTAGGAGGGCGAAATTTGTATTCTCAGTCTTCATTGATGGGTCCTCGAAGCTGTGGCCATTCACGGTTACTATACCGTGCGTATTCTCATTTACGACAATTCCATGAGGATTCATGCAAAATGTCCTGACACGGTCTTCGAATTTCTCCGTACGATAAACAATCTTGCTCTCGTATAATTCGTCCGTCAGATCGGAAAATATCTCAGCCGGGAGCTCAACCCTGACACCGATGTCAACACGGTTTGACTTAGTGCCGATTTCCATGTTATCGCAGACAGTCTGCATCCACTTACTTCCGCTACGGCCAACGGATACGACACATTTTTTGCAGAGAAAATCCTTTCCGTCCTTTAACGTTACGGTAAAGCCATCACCGACCTTATTTAGCTTCTCCGCTGCCGTGTTAAAATAAAAGTCAACCGAATCCTTTAATTCATCGTAAATATTTCCAAGCACGACGTAATTCTTGTCGGTCCCAAGGTGCCTTACCGACGCCTCTAGGAGCTGGAGCTTGTTCTGCATGCAGAGCTTCTTTATGCTCGTTCCGGCTGTAGAGTACATCTTGGTTCCCTCACCGCCATACGCCATATTTATATCATCGACGTAATGCATGAGCTCGACAGCCTTCTGTTTACCTATGTACTCGTAAAGGGTGCCGCCGAAGTCATTAGTTATATTGTATTTTCCATCAGAAAAGGCTCCGGCTCCGCCAAACCCGCTCATTATGGCGCATGTCTTGCAGTTAACGCACCGACTTACCTTTCCCTCGGAGATAGGACATTTCCTCTTCTCGAGAGGGTTGCCTTCTTCTATTACCGCTATCTTTAGCCCCGGCGCCTTCTTCACAAGCTCGTATGCCGTGAAGATTCCTCCCGGTCCGGCGCCGATTATAACCACATCATATGTCATATATGCCAAAATACTCCTTTATGCTCTATTTGCTCACACAGAGTTATTATAACCCATCTCAAGACAAATTAAAAGAGGGAAATAAAAAAAGACAGGTGGCTATACCACCTGTCTTTTACTAATATTACGCTGCTTTTATAGTTCCATTCTCCATTACCAGTACCTGATCCGCTTCAAGTCTCCAAACATGTATAGGTATGTTCTGAAATAATACTTTGATATTTCATCTACATCCTCAGTAATATTCGATATATAATCCGAGGATGATTTTTCGGCAAACTTATTGAACGGCATCATGAGAAGCTTTTTAAGGGCATCTCCTCTTAAGGCTGCCGACCTGGTCTCATGCACCTTCCAAAGCAGCCACTGATCTGCCGCGTCAGCAAGGAAGCTCGCAAGTATTAAGGCAGCGAATGTTATAACATATTTTCCTATGTCGGTTAACTTTCCGGTCATTGCGTAATCGATTGCCGAAGAGAGCGCAAAGGCGCATGCTACTTTTGTGCCACCCTCCATCACAAGTACCTTATCCGCTCCTATTCTCAGTGTTTCCGTTGCGTTGTGAGATACAAGGAGCACGGTTGTATCCTTAAGCGAAAGTACGGTATCTTCTATTCCGGCGGCTGTTTCCGGGTCGAGATGCGAAGTGCTCTCATCAAGAAGAATGATTTTAGCGTTTCTTACAAATGATCTCGCAAGCGCTATTCTCTGCTTCTGACCACCGGAAAGATTTACGCCATCTTCACCTATAACGGTCTCAAGTCCTTCAGGAAGATCTTTATAGCGCATTATTCACCACTTCCTTAGAATAGTCCTCATACAAGGTAACATTATTAAAAATAGTGTCGTTAAATATCGCAGGCTCCTGGGTCATATAAGTCATATCTCTCGTAAGGCTTTTTCTGGGACCTGTCATACCGACTCGCAAGCTTGTCCTCTATATGAAAGGTCCTTCCGGTAGCAAAGGCCGATACTGTTTCTCTTAAAGACTTTATATGTTCTTCTGATGCGTCAGAAGCCTCTTCACCGGCCAATTCCTGCTTCTTTGCGCCAATAACCGGGACTAATGACTGAAGTAAGCTTATCACAAGCGCAAAAACTCCTATAAGCGGATTAATATAAAGCAGAGCAATAAAAGTAATTGCGAAAATAACAATGTCGTAGTACATGTTAAGTATTGTAATAAAATACCCGTCCACAACCTGCTCCACATCTTCCGTAAGATTAGAAATATGTTCACCGGTATTCTTTTTCATAAAGCTCCTATATGGCATATAGAGGAGTTTTCTATGGCATTCTTTTCTGAGAGCTATAGTTCTTGAACCAAACAGTTTCCATAGAAGCCGGTTATGTGTAAGCTCCACGATAAAGCTAACCGCGATTAAGGCAGCAAAAGCCATAATATATCTAAAAATGCCATCCAATCTCCCCCTAATCGCAAAATCAACAGCATCCGCGAGCGCCTTGGCACTCAGAACATCGCAAATAGCAGCCAAGGGCTGCATAATAAAATACAGAATCAGATACGGATCCCTCTTCATTAATATTTTTTTCATGTCTCTACTCCATTTTGTTTAAATTTATTATCTGTTAAAACATTCACTTGTATTGGGCCATTTTCACAAAGCTCCGCTTCTTGTTAAACGAGATTCCGTACTTGTATATGCTGTCATACCCTGATAAGATCAGGTCTTCTGCATAGTTCTTATCTTCTATCTGCTTAAGTGCTTCATCGCAGACCGTTTCCATTGCCTGCATGCCCTCTGTCTCTGAGTATTTAAGCTCGAGGATGGCTGCCTTATTCATCTTATCATTTACTATCGTAATATCCGAAAAACCGTTGCCACCTTCCCTGTTGCTCTGAATATCTCCAAACTGCGACAGGAGACCTAAGATGAAACCATGGTAAAAGTTTTCCTTCAGGTCTTTTCTTGCGAATGTATCTCTTACACTAACCAACTTCCTCAATAACTTATTCAGGACCTTATTCATTTCAGCTGATTCACCGTTTAAGCAGGCATAATAAAACTTCGTGGCGGATTCAGTATCTCTTTTAACCCGGTCATCAAACCATTTTAAAATATCCTCTTCGTAAATCTGACGGACTTCTTTATTAGGAATCCATAGAGTGTATATATTATCAGTGCCGCAGGTTCCTGTAAGATACCCCGTAGCGTAAAGAATCCCCCAGAGGTTATCAATACTTCCGTCAAGATCTCTGTATGTTAAATTCTCATTTATTCGCTTTTCGACCTTCTCACCTGCAACGAGTCTCTCAAGTTCATCAGTCGTAGTTTCTGTCGAGATGTCCACGAACTCACGAACCAGATCATTTCCACTTGAATTGGCCCAGTAGTTCTGTGGTTCAAGCTCTCTGTCGCTTAAATGCTTCTCAACATATTTCAGGACATCCCAAGGGCAATAAATATCCTTTTTCCCAAATTTATAGCCATCATACCAGGCCTTAACATCAGGCTTTTTATCCGACAAATCGTAATCCTGTAATAGCTTATTCACTTCCAATTCGTTAAATCCAAACAGGTCATCACATTCCAAGTCGCTGATACTATATACATCCAAGTTGTTTAAGCCCGTAAATATACTCTCCTTTGATACACGAAGACAGCCGGTAAGTACAGCAAAAGCCAGACTGCTATTCGTTTTTAAGGCGTCATGGAACATACTTCTGATTATGCCTACCATTTCATCATAATAGCCATGGTCGTGAGCTTTATCAAGGGGTACATCATATTCGTCTATCAAGATTACAGTGTTCATTCCGTAATGCTTACTCAGCAATAACGAGAGCTTCTGTAAACTGCCAGTCAGAATATTGGCAGGTATAGAATAATATGTCAGTGAGCCAGGTTCACGTTTAATTAACTTCCTGTAATCCTCTTTATCACCATCTGAAAGTTTCGAACTATCAAGCAGGAAGGCAAATCTCTCAGCTTCCCCACCTATAACATCGCAAAGCTTTCCAAAAGCTTCATCAAATGTATTTCCGTCAACCCTTTTTAGTGAAATGGATATCACAGGGTACTTTCCAAGGTGACCTTCACAAAACACTCTATCCTTAGCTATCTCTAGCCCTTCAAATAGCGACGAATCACTCCCTATTTCAAAGAAGTTCTTTAGCATGCTCATATTTAAAGTCTTGCCAAAGCGGCGCGGTCTCGTATAGAGCAATACCTTCCCCGGTTGGAATTGCTTTAAAAGCATAGTTTTATCTACATAATAATAATCTTCAGTCCTCAAGAGTTTAAAGTCATCTATACCTGTCGGTAAATTCTTCATAGCTTATCTCCTTAAAAACAAAATCCCATCTTTATGATAAATTCTACCATAAAGACGGGATTACGTCAATCTACATAGATACCTTATCTTACTTTGTTATTATAATTTTCTTTACCGCGCTCCAGGATGAACGCTTGCTTCCGTTATAGGTACGGACACGGACGTAGTAGGTCTTTCCTTTTTCGAGGCCTGAAAATATATAGCTTGTATTCGTGTCTTTATTTACGGTTCTTGTTGTCTTATCGCCCTTAAAAGCCTTGTCTTCAGCGTATTGAACATGGTAGCCGGATATTTTACTCTTCTGCTTCCATGTAACCGTAAGCTTACCTGCTTTATTATTCGCTAAGGAAATGATTGTTGTCTTAGCCGGCTTCTTAAGTGGCTCAGCGCTATCCCAGTTCCAGCTATCCAATCCATCCGCTTACCGACAAGCGCCTATCCACCTGTTTTTCCCGCCATTTATAGATTCGATAAATGCCTGCTCACCAAAAGAGGTAATCGTAACGAGATGTCCTCCTAAGGCTTCGCACCGCTCCTTTGCCGATTCCCATGATAAGCCGCTCTCAGTGTAGACATAATATAAATGTCCGTTGTAGACGCATGCTCCGTCTGAAATCTTGCAGATCTTAGTTCCGTCTGCCGCTGCTGCGGATACCGGCGTCGCGAAAGGCAGTGCAGCTGCCATCATAACTCCCGCAAGCACTGTAGTCACAATCTTCTTTGATCTTTTCATAGGTAATCCTCCATTTAACCTTTTTCTGTGGTCATGCCACAAATTAAATGGTAACATATATGAAAAATAATTGCAATATCTTTTTACCTGTAAAGTTCGTTGCCATCTATAGGTTTATAAGCTGAACTCCAATTTTTAACAAGGCCCTACAATAATAAGTATAGTGAAAATTTTTTCACTGAAAATATTTTCACTATACCGCCTATAGCACATTGTACCGATCAAGGCTGACCCACTATCTTTCCGTCCTCAATGACGAGTTTCTTATCCGTGCTGTCAGCTATTTCAGGATTGTGGGTTACAACTATCAGTGTCTGACCGTATTTTGCGGAGCAGGATCTCAAAAGGTTCATGGTGTCATCACCGGTCTTCTTGTCAAGATTTCCTGTAGGTTCATCAGCGAATATTATCTTAGGTCTCGCAAGGAGGGCACGCTATAGTGGCACACGATTGAAGTCTTTTGTCAACATCTTTATAACTCAACTCAACAATCGAGTTGTATTATCATTTTTAACTCGACATTTGAGTTGAGTTGTGTTAGCATTGAGTTAAAGAAGGCGATAATATATCGCTAAATATAATACTTGAGAAGGAAGAAGATAATAAATTAAATTCAATCGGTACCGGTAGATATGCCTTCTACTCACTGAATAAATAACAAAATGCCTGTGGCCGGACAAGTTAAGTGTTTATTTCTATCCGAAATTTCATGAAGCAATTTAAAAAGCCCGGCTTAATGCCGGACTTAAATTCATTATTGCGCTACTGTATATAGGGCTGAGAAATATCCTCTGCTGTTAATTAATTCGTCAAATGTACCGGTCTCCTCGACCTTTCCATCACGTAGCGCTATTATCTCATCAAACTGGCTAAGAATTTTTTTATCAAGGGCATGTGAGACAACTATCTTTATAGCATCGTCAATTCCTGTAAGATCCTTTGCGATCAAATAGGAGTTTTCCTTATCGAGCGCGGCCCAAGGCTCATCCGCAATAATTATTCCGGATTTTTTCAGTAGCGCACGCGCTATTGATATTCTCTGCTTTTCGCCACCGGAAAGGAATTTTCCGTTTTCACCGCATTTAAATAAATCGCCCTTGTCACTTACTAATTTAAGAAGATTTGATCTTTCCTCCGCTTCTTTCACTTCTTTATCAGGGAAGGATTTGAACATTGTTATATTATCTCTTACCGGAGCGTCAAAAACAAATACATTCTGTTCTACATCTGATACCAGCGCAAACAGGCTTGAATATGTTATGTTTTTAATATTCTTTCCATCTAAAGTTATACTTCCGGTATAATTATCATTGCCACCCTTTAACAGTGAAAGCAATGTTGATTTTCCGCTTCCGGAATTACCGACAATAACATAACTTTTTCCCGGTTCAAACTTAAGTGAAATATCATGAAGAACTTCTTTTCCTTCTTCATATCCAAATGATAAGTTCTTTATTTCTATTCCATTGTCAACCTTTACATTACACTCTTCTGTCCTCTCAGTATTTTCTTCCTCCTTCAGGCTATTTTCAAGCTTTTCTATAAGTCCTTTTGAGGATTTCACTGAAGCTAAAAGTGATGGTAACGTAGAAATAGGAGAAACAATATAGTTCATAAGGTTTACAAGCGAGCGCAATGTAAAGAACTGTAAAGGCAATAAAGAAAGTACCGATCATCATAGCTATCTCCGGCAGCGATTTGGCATTTTCCGTCCCGGAAATGGTATTCATCATCTCCTTAAGAATCAGAGACAATGTAAGCGCGACCACACTCTGAATTACAGTAAAGAACATAGTCAATGCAAAACTAACCTTGTTCCCCTTAAAAAATACTTTTGTCATAAATGACTCCTTTCATTTTCATACCCTTGGTATGTATTTGTATAAAATATAATGCCCTTTTCGGGCAATTTCACTCTAATGTTGCGATAGCATCATGTATGAACTTATCGTCAAACAGAGGTACCCCGAGCTTGTTAAAAATCTCCATAATAAATTCCAACTTATGTTTGATTTCATCACTTGTCGCGGGATACACTGATGGCATGAGCCATATCTCAAGCAAGGGTATCAGTTCGGATATCTCCTTAGTGTACTCTGTCTTAATAGAGCCATCCTTCCTGCCTTCCTCCAGAAGTTCATAGAACTTTGGGGAGAGGTATGTCCGATTTGACTCTATTATGTTAGCAAGTAACTGCGGATTCTCAAGGAGTGGGAGCATCTCACTGCTTATCTTCCTGTTATCCTTATCTGACTGCCTTGCCTGATTATTGTTTATTACTTTACGAAGTTTCTCGAGTCCGCTAAGACTCTTATCATCTTTTACGGTTTCGAAGGGATTTTCTCTCAGTGTGATTCTGCTCTCAACTGCCGTAAGAATCTCTTCCTTCCCCTTAAAATGATGGTAGATTGCTCCTTTCGTCATACCATTCATATTGTCCACTATATCCTGAATGGTAGTCTTCTCATAACCTTTTTCAAGAAACAGGCGTTCAGCCACATCCAAAATCATCTCGACCGTCTGTTCCGGATACTTGTTTCTTGCCATGTACGCCTCCTTACATACCGTTAGTATGTATTATATCACAAAGTTATCCTTCTGTCAACATATTTATTTGGGCGCTTATCAATCCCGTGTCAGTCACTCGCAGCTTTGCTGCTGGTGACTGTCTCAGGATTCTTAGTTCTCTCCGAAGTCTATTATCTTATCGGCATAGGTCAGGAACTCGCGCTTATGGCTTATGGATATTATGGTATATCCTTCCTTAGCAAGTCCATGCAGATTCCGAGCGAGCTTTTCCTCTGTTTCGGAATCAAGGCTAGATGATACTTCATCAAGTAACAAGACCTTTGTTTTCCTTAGGAGGCCAATGGCTATCGACAGGCGCTGCTTCTCTCCACCGCTGATAAGTTTTCCGGCTTCGCCTACGTCAGTTTTAATACCATTTGATAATCTCGCAATAAAATCCGACAGGCAAGCAATATCCAGTACTCGATTTATCTCTTCAAGTGTAGCCGATCGGCAGACAAGTTTCATATTCTCAAGAATTGTCCCCGGAAATAGGAATATGTCCTGGCTTATTTTAGCTACATTTTCCCTTATCGAGAAAGCGTTAATATCATTTATGTCAGTATCATCGATATATAACTCTCCTCTCGGGGCTTCGTAAAGCTTACACATTAGCTTTAGCAATGTCGATTTACCGCTTCCGGATGGTCCGACTATACCGGTCCATTCTCCCTGGTTGAAGGATAAATTAACGTCTTTCAGAATCGGGTCCTTATCAGGATATGAAAAGGTTAGATTTTTGCAATAAATTCCTCTATTCATATTAAATGGAACCTTGCCTTCGTTATCTTCTCTTTCCCCTTCCATATCAAGAAAAGAAAATACCTTCTCATACTCACTGTTATTCTTAGCCTTGCTTATATCCGTCTGCAGTAATGTATTTATACAGGAATACAGCACACCACAGTAAGTAATTACTGAAACCAGCTTACCTACTGTCAGTCCTCTGCCATTCATAATTAGAAGGGCGCCAAGACCAAAGGTCACTCCTGTAAACAGTACCGTCGCAAAGCCACCTGTCCAGATTCCACTGAGTGTATCTAGGGCAGCAACCTTACCCCAGACAGCGTTAATAGCGTCGTTATTTTTCTCAACTTCACCAATCTTCTCTTTTTCAAGCTGATTTAATTTTACATATTCTATAGCTTTAAAAGTGTCGCCCTTTATCTGGTTATTTTCCGCATTCTTCGTTACAACCTCTTTTATTTCCTTCTCAGCGCTACCACCAATCTTCTTAATCGGATATTTTGCCACAGGTAAATATATTAACTGTATCATGGCAAGATACGGATTAATTGTAAGGAGAGTGATAAATGTAGCTATTGCCAGTATTATATTAACATAATACTGGCTTAACTCAGCCACTTCAAAATTTACATAGTCAACTATTTCCTTAGATGCATAAGAAAGCAGTTCCAGTGAATTCTCCTTATCAAAAAAGGACATTTCTCTGTATACAAGATTTTTCATTATTTTTATGGAGTATTCATTGCCCTTCTTGCGCACATACTTTATAGTAAAATAGTTATAAACTGTCTGTAATATAATACTTACAAATGGAATAGCTACAAAAAGAGCGATTCCAAGACAAACGTATTTCACCTTGTTATTAGGGATATAATCATCAATTATCCTTCCCATAATAAAGGGCGAAATAAGAGTTAAAAGTTGTATTACGGAGAAGATTATCGTAGAGATAATCCTTCTGTTACGGATGCTTTTGTCATTAATCATCATTTATATCATTTTTATCATTCCTTATAAATTCCGCGTAGAGCTTCCTATAAAGTCCTTCCTCCGCGTTTAATTTTTCATGGTTTCCTTCTTCAACTATCCTGCCTTCATCTAAAACTATTATATCATCACAGAAATCCTTGATCAGGTTTAATTTATGAGATATAAGAATGCCGTTACAGTTATTCAAGTACCTCTTCATTACCTGGTAACATTCATTTTCAGATATAGCATCAAGGTTTGTAAATGGCTCATCTATTATAAAGAAACCATAGTTATTTTCCGGAAGGAGGAACCTTGCCATAGCAATTTTATTCTTCTCTCCTCCGGATATATTTTCACCTCTCTGACCAAAAGATCTGCCATCAAGCTTTTCAAGGTTCAGGTCTTTAATAAGTGACTCGTATTTTTCAATAATATAATATTCCTTAGCACAGACCATTTCAGCTACAAGCTTTATAGTATAATTAAGGTCATTAATATTTGCCAACTGTTCTTTGACCTTAAGGATTATGCCATCTGTAAGCTTGTAATTATCTGACATCATAAATATCTTCTTAAAAAGCTTTATTTCGTTATCTCTAAGACGGATATTTTTAATGTCTTCGCCACTTATCTTATCAAAAAGTTCTTTGAGAGCGCTCTGAGTTACAACTACCATCCTTGTGTATTCATCCGAGTCAATACCGGTCTTACCAAGCGTAATATTGTACCTTAAATCTTCATTAAAGAGCTCAATACTCTGAGGATAATAGTTTAAGCCATACATTAACAATCCGCTATTAATACCGCTAGTGTCAATGCCCCCAAACCTACACTTGCCAGAAGCGGGTTTTATCTTACCAAGCAGTATTTTTATTAATGTAGATTTACCTTCCCCTGATATTCCGACCAGGCCTATTTTAGTTTTTACATTCAGATTAATGTTTTGTAATACCGGTTTATTTTCATAAGAGAAGTCACAATTTTCCACTCCTAATTCTTTTTTGTCCGGCAAGCCTGTTTTTATTTCCTCCTTTAAATTCCTTTTTATTTTATCATACACTACCTTGAATGACTCAACCTGGTTTATATATTCATTCACCGTATTAATAGGCAAATATACCATCGCTAAATATGAAAGCATAGCGACAAATTCAGACATTGTCAGACTATTATTCTGTATTAATGGTGTTGCTAATATAAATAATGCACAGGTTGCTATTAATTTTACGCTCAATGTAGCGGAATCACCTACTGAACTTACTACCTGAGATTTAATAAAATAATGATCTCTTTCATTAAATAGCCTGTAAATCGGCTTCAGAAACTCCTGCAGTTGTGTATATTCTACGACAGTGTTCCTGTTTTCAATAAATTCAAGTACCTTTGGATTGGTCTCATATACTTTCTCTCTACCTTTTGTAAAGGCCGTTATAAAGCTTTTTTGGCAGATAAATTGTACGCCTATTAAAATAATATATGACGGAATTACTGTATATACAAATATGTGGTTCCATTTCCATGTAATAACCAAGGCCACTATAGCGCTCACTATCTGAAAGATCATGTCAAATATATTTATCCCCAGTATCTGCACGATTCTTTCTGTATCGCCGAAAATACTGGTTAGATAGGCTCCGGGACCTCTTGCCGTTATCAGTGAATCATCATAAACCGCACCTATAAGCATCTCCTCCTGTAATCTTCTTTGTATGGCCCTCTGTATATAGCTATTAACTATGGTTCCAAAAACCATACATAATATACACAAGGAACAAACCGCAATATATGCAATAAAGCTCGATGATTCATTATTATCCGTAATTCGATCTAGCAGCTGCTTCTGCAATATAGGAATAAATAGCACCGATAAATTATATATTATCGACTCAACAAATGACATAAACAATAGCAGCTTTGAGGATTTGCTAAGTCTCGAAAACATAAAACTATATGCCTTTTTCATAATAAACTCCTTATAAGTATAAATTTCTGGTTACATCTTCTCATCATCTGATAACCCGGGTTCAAATGTTGACTATAGTTTACCACCTTATCTACTATCTGTACATAGCGTATCGTGCAACTTTCAAATTTTTCTTTTTTTGCGTGATACGCTATGGAATCGAGCATTTCTCCATGATATAATATTGTTATAACAATAAAGGAGAAACCGTTTTAATGACAACTAAGAAGGTTTATGAAACTTCATGAAGACTATTTCTCTTTCCCAGACATATAGATATAATTAAGATAATTGTCCAGTATTTCCAGTGCCACTTCAGATTCATCAAAGTATATATTTAAAACACGGCCTAATCTTATTAATCTAATCGGTTCCATATCATCATGTTTTGACTCATTTTCCCTATTTAACCCATATTGCATACACCCTAAATAATAAACCGGGATATACAGCATATTTTGTGTGGGATAACAAAGTATTTCAGAGGCTGACCGTCTGCATAGTCCCATAGCTTCTTCGGTCTTTCCTTCGTATCCAATAAATGCCGCATAATTATTAAAAGCTTTGATAATAGATCTATTAAACGTCATATTTTGCTTAAATACATAACTCTTTATATTTTCATATATGGCGTTCCTCTTTTCGCATTGTTTGTTATTATTGTATTCTGCTCCAAGTTGATTAAGAATACTGAGCTCTGTCTCATTCATTATGCGATGGTATGAAAAGTTTCCGTCTTTATATTCAGGTATCGTTTTCCTTATCAACCTCTCTAAGCCTTCTATATAACTTGCTTCACTGATTTTCCCGCTTAGCTTCTTTTCTATTAAGGCCATCCTTTCGCTCAGTTGGTATTTTTCATCGTCATCCATGACCGCGTCTGATAGAAGCTCGCTAAGGTTAAATACCTTCACTGCGTCTTTCTCCTTATGCCTCTCAAAGCATTTTTCTATTTTCATATAACTTTCAAGATCTGATACTGAGTTATTATATGAAAATTGATAATTTAAGCCCCTTCTGTGCATTTTTTTCAGTAATTTACTAAATTTATCCTGTCCGGGATCCATCCTGCCACTTTCATAGCGGGATAATGCAGTGACATCGCAGATTCCATCGGCCAGTTCTTCCTGGGTCATATTTAACTCCTGCCTTAGAGCACGAATATATTTACCCTTATTGTACTCCGTACTTTCAGTCTCAGTTGAATCTACCATATCTCTGACTGCGTAATACGCGAGATACAGGTCGAGTTCTTCTTTCGTTATTTTTATTCCATTGGCTGCTTCCTTTACTTTATATTGTAACAATAATATTGTGCCGTTCAGAGCATTTACGGTCTTTAAATACGTAAGTGTCTTATCTAATAGCGTATTTTTAGCATTGATATCCTGCTCATTCTTGCACAATTCTACTGTTACTGGCGCTATATATTTAATCTTTACAATATTATAATCATCCCTGTTAATAAGCCAGTCATACAGAGTTCCCCAATGACTTTCATCGCCTGAAAGTCTCATATATGAAATCAATAAGTCAAATTCCTGTTCAGAATAAAGAGCGTTTAAAATTGTTGCCTGACTTTTATGGGTCAGATTATAGCCTTCTTTATAATAGGCTAGAGCTCTTCCTTTGTCGCCTTTTTCTTCACAGATTTTCCCTTTAAGGAGGAAGCTGAATTGTTTATTAGTGGTTCTATCGGTATAATTGTTACTAAAATATTCTACCAACTCTTCATTTTGAAGCAACTCATTTTTTATCAGGACCTCATCAAGTATTTTCTTAAGATTCATAGCTTCCGCTTCAACGATTGATGACACATACTGGATTCCTGATGTATCGGCGCCCATCCGTTCAAGAAGCTGCGAGGCAGTGAACATATCAGGGATGCATTCTTCTTTTTCATAACGGCTATAGGTCGTCTGAGCGCAAATGTCCTGACAGACATCTTTTATTTGCAAGTTTCTTCTCATCCTGATTTTATATAAGAGTCTTCCTACTGTTATTTTCATCAAGCTGCTCCTGTATACTTTTTATGGCCGCCACCTGGTAGAGCGAACCGAAACATATTATTGGCATATCGTTATTTTCTTTTGAAAGTTCGAATGCTTTTTTCATGGCGTCGTTAATATTTTCAGTTGGTATTACCGGAACGTCTGTTTCAATTTGTATTTCTTTTGCGAATAATTTTGGATCAAGCGCCCGGTCATACTTTTGTGGAAGCTCGGTTATATAGATCTTCGCATATCCTTTTGTAAGCTTTATCATGGATTTGTAATCCTTATCGGACATAACTCCTGCCACAAAGATGAGTTTAGTATCAGGAAAATAAGTATCGATTGATTTAATTAATGCACCGACTCCGTTAGGATTGTGAGCTCCATCCACAATTACAGTGGGATTTTGGTGGATAACTTCGAACCTCCCGGGCCACCTTGTGGATAAAAGGCCTGATTTTACGGCTTCATTTGATATATTATAGCCATGCTTTTCTCTTAACAGCTTGATTATCGATAGTACAACCAGGGCATTTTGAATCTGGTAATTTCCGGCTAAGCTTAATGTCATAACATCTTCATAGAATAGAGGATATATGAATTTTTGCTCTGTAAGATTTCTCGATAGTAGCTCTGCTCTCTCAGGTTCCGTAGTTACCAGAGTTGGATTTGTTTTTTCCTCTCTGTTGACCTCGTGAAATTTTTCTTTAAATACTGATTCCGCTTCGCTACTCTGGTGGTATATTACGACATCCGAGTCTTTTTTTATAATGCCGGCCTTTTCGCCTGCGATTTTTTCTATGGTATCACCTAAAATTTCAGTATGCTCGAGACCTATATTCATAATGGCTGAAACTAATGGTGGATCTATGACGTTAGTTGCGTCAAGTCTCCCACCGAGGCCTACTTCAAGCACTACTATATCGCATTTTTCTTCAGCGAAATATAGAAAGGCCATGGCTGTTATTATTTCAAAATCAACCGGCTCCTCATCCATGTGTAAAATAGCGGACTTAACTTTTGCAGCGATTGCTTTTAGTTGGTTGTCCGGTATATTATTACCGTTTATTTGTATTCGTTCATTGAAGTCGCCAATGTTAGGAGAAATATATAAGCCTGTCTTATATCCTGCTTCTTTTAATATATTGGCTGTCATCGCTGCGGCGGAACCCTTGCCGTTAGTTCCGGCTATGTGGATATATTTACACTTTCTGTCTGGGTTTCCTAAGATATTTAACAGGTCACGCATTCTTTTAAGGCCGATTTTTGCGTGTTTCCAGTCTGCGCCGTGGATTAAGCCCATTGCTTCTTCGTATGTCATTTTATTTCCTCTATATAGCGCAAGGCGTAACAGATTTTGCTGTTACGCCTATTCTCATCATTGTAATTTTGCTGTGTCGAGAGCTTGCTGTTCTTCTTCGCTCAGTTCTATTTCACTCATGCCTTCTTTAATTTCTCGAAGATATACATATGTTCCCTGACGGCTGCTGTATACGCAGTTTAATATAGAGCCGTTATTCTTTTCGTCAAGAAGGGCTACCACGAAGCTCTGAAGACCACCGGCTTCACGGAAAGCATCATAGCGGACTACTGCCCTCTTTTGGAAGGTATTTTCAAGGGTCTTGAAGATTTTTGCTATATCTTCCTCGGACTTGGTCTCGCGTTCATTGAGTGATTTTATTTCGGCGAAACGACTGGTTATCTCTTCTTCAAGGCTTTTCGCGTCTTTTCCTTCCATGAAGGCGAGCTGACGTTTCTTTAGCTTCGAGATTTTTACAAACTGGATAATATCAAATATGAGTAGTAATAATATAACTCCCGCAAGTGAGCAGATAATGTATTCCGCTTCGATATTATAACCGAATAGTGTCATTGTTTATTTCCTTTCATAATTAAGTCTGATATTCTTTCAAGGTCGTCGAGGGAGGAATAGTCTATGGTTATTTTTCCTTTTCCGCTCTTTTCTGACTTTATGGCGACCTTATTACCCACATAGTTTCTTAATTTATCTTCGAGTTCCGAAAACGCGCGCTTTTCTGATTCTGTCTTTTCCGGTTTCTTATTCGGGTCCGGGGCATTATCCTCAAGAGCGTTTTTTACTAATTTTTCAGTGTCACGGACTGATAGCTTTGAGTCAAAAACCTTATAGGCAGTATCATACTGCTTGTCAGGGTCAGTTATCGGGATAAGGGTTCTTGCGTGACCCTCTGAGAGCATTCCTTCTTCTACCATTTTTTGAACTCGCTCATCAAGCTTAAGAAGGCGCATGCAGTTCGTGATAGCGGCACGACTTCTACTGACCTTATCGGCCACCTCTTCCTGCTTTAGGTTATAGGTTTTGATAAGGGTTTCGTAGGCCTTAGCTTCTTCTATAGGGTTCAAGTCCTGACGTTGGATATTTTCAATAAGAGATACTTCCATTATCTCTCTGTCGGAAAGCTCTTTTACGACAGCAGGGATTTTTGCGAGGCCAGCCTTCTTAGCGGCTCTCCATCTGCGTTCCCCGGCGATTATTTCATAACGGCGGCCACGCTTCGATAATATTATCGGCTCTATCACGCCGTACTGTCTTATGGATTCAGTGAGCTCTTTTAATTCATCCTCGTCGAATCTTTTACGTGGCTGGTTAGAGTTTGCGTCTATCTGATTTATATCTATTTCTGTGTATGGGCGAGGTTCTTCTGAAGCCGGCTTTGCCTGATTTGTTGTTGTGGTTGATGCCGGAATCATGGAATCTATTCCTCTTCCTAATCCTCTTTTCATGATAATTCCTTTCCGTGTGCTATAACTTCATCAGCCAGATTTCTATATCCTTCGGCCCCGGCTGATTTCGGGTCGTATACCGTGATTGGAACTCCGTGGCTTGGAGCCTCGGCAAGACGAACATTTCTTGGTATTATTGTCTTATAAATGTTCTGCTTAAGGTTATCCTTTACATTTTCAACAACCTGGAGGGAGAGGTTTGTCCTGCCGTCATACATGGTGAAGACTACGCCTTCCATGGTGAGCTTTGGATTCATTCGTTCACGAACAAGGTCAATTGTGTGCATGAGCTGGGAGAGTCCTTCGAGGGCGTAATATTCACACTGGATAGGGACAAGGACCGTGTCTGCGGCCGCCATGGCATTTACAGTGAGCATGTTTAAGGATGGAGGGCAGTCTATGAGGATGAAGTCGTAATTATCCTTTTTGGATTCGAGCTTCTGGCTAAGGAGATACTGCTGGTCTTTGATACCGATGAGTTCGATTTCCGCTCCGGCAAGGTTAACGTTAGACGGAATTATATCGAGATTCGGATATATTTCTTTTATTATGCAGTCATTAATCTCACAGTTGCCTATGAGGAGTTCATAGACTGTAGTATGGATGTTATTTTTATCTACTCCAAGGCCACTAGATGTATTTCCCTGCGGATCGATATCTATAACCAGGGTCTTCTTACCCTTTTCTGCTAAGCAGGCCGCAAGGTTAATAACCGTTGTGGTCTTACCGACGCCACCCTTCTGATTTGCTACCGCAATAACTCTTGACACGATGTACTCTCCCTCCGAGGTAATTGTATGTTTTGATTTATGATGATGTTTCACGTGAAACATTGCAGTTTGGTTCTTACATTAAAAATGTTTCACGTGAAACATCACGCTTATATATAATAGCACAAGTGAATAGAAAATGCTAGACTATATTTGAATGTTTCACGTGAAACATTATTAATATACTAAGGAATAACTCTATTTAATGCTGTATGTTATATATTGGCTAAGTTACATCCCTAGTCAGGCACCAACAGCTTCGCTGTTGTGAGCCAGACACGGGATGAATAAAAATTACTCCGTAATCTCTATAATATTTCCTTCAACACCTTCGATTGAACTCTCGTAATATCCGTCTCCTGTTGTTCTGGGCCCGCTTACAATTTTGTATCCATCGCTTCTAAGTACTTCGGTCAACTTATCCACTTTCTCCTTGCTTCCAACTGAAAAAGCAATGTGGATGTATCCTAAACCATAAGGCTTTCGATTACACTCTTCAACCTCCGGCCTAGTCATTATCTCAAGTCTGCTTCCGTCATCAAATGAAATAAAATATGACTTGAAATCAGTTTTAGGGTTGTGATATTCACCATTCGCTTTGCCATTAAAATATTTGCAGAAGAAATCCTTTGTTCCTTCAAGATTATTGACATACATCGCTACATGTTCAACCTTCATTGTCCTTACCTCAAAAAAATTATTGTCTATATCATCTCATAAATATCGCTTAATGTAAAGGTATTTATCACGCCATCTTTACATTGTTCAATAACATAGTCACTAAATCCGGTCTTTGAAAAGAGTAGATATTGGACAGTCCTGTATCTCTTATCAATCAAGCCCTCGCGTTCTCTTAAAGCATCCAGTACCTTCTTATCTAACAGACTGTTTCTATATTTGCACTCACCTAATATAGCTTCCTTCTTTCTGTGGTTTAATGCAACAACATCAATATCAGTCTGTTCGTGAGTCCTTGGGTTAGTTCCCCACCATTTGCCTACTTCCGTTATGGTAGAATTCAATTTCTTATCTATCCCTATATTAAGTACAAAATATCTGCACATATCTTCAAAGACGCTCCCCATAAAATCATTTAGGTCGTCTACAATCTCAACAAAATATTTATCCCCTTTCCCTAAATTAATCAGAGATATCGCATCCGGGAGAAACCTGTACCAAAATAGAAACATACCATCCTTTATAGTATATAAAGCCTTCTTCTTATTGTTTTCCTCTGTAATTGCTGTCTGCTTCTCTATAATTTCAGTAGAAATAAGTTCATTCAAGGCTCTTGTAGTTGTTGTGGCAGAAAGTCCGGTTTCATTACAAATATCAGAAAACTTTGATGCGCCATTTGCAATTGCGTTTATAATTGAGCTGTAGAGAGCAACATTTTTATATTCCTGTGAAATGAGATTTTGTGGCTCCTCAAAGAGGTACCCATCCTCTCTAAAGAATAATCTGATAATATTGTTGTACACAGATAACTTTGGATCAATCAACGATAAATATTTAGGTATACCACCGGTAAATCCATAGCATAAGGCCTTATCTTCATAAGAATATTCAGGCGTAAATAACGCTGACTGAATATAATCAAGTGGGCGCAGCTTCAACTGGGATGTTCTTCTGCCAAATAAAGGACTCTTTTCAGATAGAACCTTATTCTCCATGAAGCTTATAGAGGACCCACAGAGAATAAAAAACATATTTCCATTCTGCCATTCATTATCGATATGCTTTTGTATAACTGATAAAACAGAACTGTCACTTTCAGCCAAATAAGGAAACTCATCTATAATTACAACTATCCTGTCATCGGAACATAATTCTCCTAAAGCAGAAAATAAGGCCTCGATGGAATTAAAATTAGCATATCTCGCGTCATTAAAGGTCTCTCTAATGCTTTTTGCAAACATTTCAAGGTTACTTGATACGCTGTCCTGAATTGCAGTGTAATATACTGCCTTTTTATCTTTTATGAATTCTTTCAAGAGAGTAGACTTGCCTACTCTTCTACGCCCATACAGCACAAGCATTTGGAATCCATCGCGATTATATAAATTGTTAAGAGTTTCAAGTTCCCGCTCTCTCCCAATGAAAGCCATTGATTTCGTCTCCTTTCAAAATATATCAGTATGTAGCTACCAATATTTTTAGTAACATAATTGTTACTAACATTTATGTTACTAAACGAATGATAACATATTATACTCTTAATGTCAATAAAAAAGGCTCATGGTCTGTCCATGAACCTTTTTCATCTAAGAAACTATCTCATCTCACATCATTTATTCTTACATCCTGCCAATTTGAATTAGTAGCCATTTCAGGATTCTCGCCAAAGAAGGCCTTCCCGGCTTCTTCGTCTCCCTTAAGCCAGTACATGAACCAGGCGGTCATATATCCGTCCGCAAAGCGACACAGGTCACCATGATCTCTACCCTTGAGACGTCCCATTACCTTTGGCACGTCATTTGAAATATTATCAAAATTTGTAGTAAGACTCCAAAGAGGGCAAATGCCCTGTCCTTCATGAGGATTGATATCCTCGGCGCTCCCAGCGTCAGTATACCCGGTACCTGCGACCATTAAATACGGTATATTTATCTTAGATACATCATAGCTCCATTCGCTTCCGAAAACATCATCCTGACCCCAGTATGTTGACGTGGCGCTCGCTGTCCACATAGCCTTGTACATATTGCCGTTTATCTGATTCGTAACAGCGTTTATCGTGCCGACTCCGCCCTGGGAGTGACCGCCCACTCCGATATTCTCGGTGTCAATCTTGCCATAGAATGGGCTCGATGAATCTTCGTTTAATTTTAACATAAACTCGAGTAGTTCTGCCGTAGAAGCGCCTGTCCTTGTCTGACCATCTTCATTACCCGCGACAATAAAATCCCAACTCGCCAGATGATTAAATACTTCCTTATAATGAGAAGCGGTATATCCGGTACCATTTACCATGATAACCAAAGGGTACTTTTTATCAGACTTGTCAATGTCGGAAGGATACCAGACTTTAAATTCCTTACTCATCTTATCGGCCGCATCATATTTAATATAAGAAACCTGCTTGTCGCCAAGAGCCGTATATTTCTTTTCAATTTTCCCTACAGGCTTAGCGTAATTATAATAATGAGACTCTCTATAGCCGGCAACTGCAAGAAAAATTACAATGGCTGCAATTATTACCACAACTATCACTATGATAGTAACTATAATTACCTTCGCGACTTTTCCTATTATATGCATATGAATTTCCTTTCATTAATTGACTGGCAAATATTCCGCCAGGTATTCTTCAACCTTCGTCATATAAAGCCCAAACTTGGCATTATCATTCTGGAGACCGTGGCCTGAGTGTTCGCATACTATATACTCGTGCTTAACGCCGGCCTCGGTAAGCGCCTTGTCAAGTCTTACAGAACCTAAGTAAGGCTGTACCTTATCATATTTTCCATAAGCCATTACAGTCGGAACGGTATTTTCATTTACCCAAAGGAGGGCGGAAACATTTTTTATGGCTTCATCATAGGCTTCAGTTCCTATCATATCCGGTGTAATTGTATTTCCTGACATTTTAGAAAATAACCCGGCAGCACCTTGCCTTGCTTCATCCGAGTCCTGATCAAAACCATACATGGTCCAGTCTTCAGGATAGAGTGAAGATGGCCCGACCGCTTCAAAGACCATTTTAACCGGAACAGGAGATGTATCTGCGTCACGGTAGGCATAAATTAAGGCAAGACACCCGCCGGCGGATCCACCGGCCATAGCCATTTCAGTAATATTATATCCTTCCTTCTTAGCTGCTTCAACTACATAAGGCATAGCATCCTTTATCTCAACGGACTGGGTGTAAATATTTGCGTCAGGATTCTTTTCAGTAAATAGGGTATAATTTATACTTGACGCAACGTATCCCTTAGAGCAGAGCCATTTACACACCTCAGCATCACCTGACTTATCTCCGGTAGTAAATCCGCCCGGATGTAAGTATACAACAAGTTTATAGTTCTCTTTTGTTTTATCCGCAGGCAGGTATAGGTCAAATTTATTCGCTTCCTTGTCACCGTAAGCGAGATCATATTTTATGGTTCCGATCTCCTCACTCCACTTTACTGAATATTTTCCGTGAGTAGGATCATATTTCAATTTAAAGACTGTGGAACCAACAAAAGCAACAATAAAAGTCAGTATATAAATCATGGCCCATCTACCGCGTCCCTTTCTTTTACTCTTTTCCTTACTCATAATATATTGCCTCCGAACAAAGTTCCACCGAGTAAAAAGTTGCCGAAGGCTCTAACTGCCAGTCTTCCCAGGATAATCCCGATAATGGCTACAATAATTACAATAATAATTCTTTTAGTTGTCAGTGTCATATTTTTTCCTTTCTGTGAACTTGACATTTAGTTAAGGGCGTTGTATAATGTGTTTATACATTTGTTTCATCAATACAAATGTATCGCCTCTTAGTCAGAAAGTCAATAGGGTAAATAAAATGAAACAAAAAGAAGAAAATGTCTCAGCGATGAGTAATGAAATGCGCAGCACCTGGGCAAAGGAACATATCACGAATGCAGCAATTGAGCTCCTTAAGTTAAAGCCTATCGAGAAGATATCGATAAGTGAACTGTCCGACCATGCCGGAACAGGCAGAGCCACATTTTACAGGAACTACAAGGATATTACTGATATATTCAGGCAATATCTGACGAAGCTTAACAAAGAGTGGATCAGCACAGTCTCCTATGATAAGGGTGGATTAAAGGAGTTAGTATATATTATCTTCTCTCACTTTGAGAAATACCACGATTTTTATGCTCTCCTAAATGAGCGGGGACTTATCTATATATTAAAAGACGTGATATTTACATCATTACATTACAGTACGGAAGGTCCGGCAGCTGTAGTATACTCTCAGTCATTTGTCTTTTATATGTTATACGGATGGATAGAGACCTGGTTTTCCCGGGGAATGAAGGAAACACCTGAAGAAATGTCCGCAATGTTTCCGGAAAAAATATGAACTTCATTTTAAAAAACAGGGGTGAGATATTTCTCACTCCTGTTAAAGTCTTATATAATCGGCTGCTTGGATGGTTTTCCACCGCTTCTGGGATATTTCTTAGGTGTTTCCTTGGTCTTTTCCACAACTATAAGTGTGCGCTCGTAATCCGTTCCGGCGAGAGTAAAATTCTTAGTGGATATCAATTTACCACCAAGAACACTTATAGCCTTCTTGCTCTCACTAATTTCCTCTTCCGCTCCGCGAGATTTGTATGAAATAAACGCTCCGCCCTTCTTAACGTAAGGAAGACAATATTCGCTTAGGGTTGGGAGGGCAGCCACGGCGCGTGACACCACTAAATCAAAATGGTCCCTGTAATCTCCCTTACTCTGTAATTCCTCAGCCCTTGCGTGAATCGTAGAAATATTTTTTAGTTCTAGCGAAGTAATTACTTCATTTAGAAAATTAAGCCGCTTATTGAGTGAATCGAGGAGCAGAATTTCTATATCCGGATAAAGAATTTTTATCGGAATACCGGGAAATCCCGCCCCTGTCCCGACATCAAGAAGGGTCGTAACATTTTTCATATCGTAGGCCTTTGATATCATAAGGCTGTCTACGAAATGCTTTGTCACAAACTCTTCAAAGTCGGTTATGGCGGTAAGGTTCATCACTTTGTTTGTTTCAATGACTTTTTCGAAATAAATATATAGCTTGCCACAGTGCTCAGGAGAAAGAATAATACCTTCAGCTTCGCACCGTTCCTTGATGTATCGCTCTTTTTCATTCATATAACCTCCATCACCCTTCATGAGTCCTATTCCACTGCTCTATATAGACAAGAAGCACTGAAATATCCGATGGCGAAACTCCTGAAATTCTTGAGGCCTGACCTATGGAAGCGGGCCTCATATCAGATAATTTCTGCCTTGCCTCAATCCTGATATTTTCTATATCCTCATAGACTATACCTTCAGGAATCAGACGATTTTCCATTTTAGCGAACTGGTTCACCTGTCTCATTTCCCTCGCTATATAGCCTTCGTATTTAATATTGATATTTACCTGCTCAGTAACCTCATCGGAAAGCTCAGGTCTCTCATTATCAAGTTCCGCTATTTTAAAATAATCAAGCTCAGGGCGCCTTATTAACTCCGCGAGTGAAACCGCTGTATTAAGCGGGGACGAATCAAGGCCCGATAAAAATTCCTGAACAGGCTTGCTTCCGCTAATCATAGTCTCCTTAAGTCGGTTTATTTCATTTTCAATCGCCGTCTTCTTCTTCATAACTGCTTCATACCGCTCATCAGAAACTAGTCCTATGTCATGGCCATATTCCGTAAGGCGTAAATCGGCGTTATCCTGTCTTAAGAGAAGCCTATATTCAGCCCTCGAGGTCATCATCCTGTAAGGCTCGTGAGATTCCTTCGTTACGAGGTCATCTATAAGAACTCCTATATAGGCATCGGACCTCTTTAAAATGAGTGGGCTTCTCTTTTTAATATACATGGCCGCGTTAATTCCGGCGATAAGTCCCTGGGCTGCCGCCTCCTCATATCCGCTGCTTCCGTTAAACTGACCTGCGGCGAAGAGACCATTAATATTTTTAAATTCCAGGGACTGCTTTAACTGGTTCGCATCTATACAGTCGTACTCTATAGCGTAAGCGTTTCTAACAATATTTACATGCTCAAGTCCGGGTATAGTGCGGTACATGGCTATCTGTACATCCTCCGGCATTGAAGAGCTCATACCGTCCACGTACATTTCATTTGTATAAAGTCCCTCGGGCTCTATAAATATCTGGTGCCTGTCGTGGTCTGCGAACCGCATGACCTTATCCTCGATAGATGGACAGTACCTTGGACCTACGCCCTTTATAACTCCTGAGTATAGTGGAGACCTGTCGATATTCTCCCTAATTATCTCATGGGTTTTCTCATTCGTATAGGTAAGGTAGCAAGGAACCTGTTCTCTCGCTATATCCTCTGCCTTATCCGAAAATGAAAATGGAACAAGCTTCTCATCACCGTATTGGGGTGTCATTTTAGAAAAGTCAATTGATCTCTTATCTACTCTCGCGGGCGTTCCGGTCTTAAATCTTCTGACCTTTATTCCAAGGTTTATAAGAGATTCGGTCAAATGATTAGCCGCGGCGAGACCGTTCGGACCGGTGTAAGTGACACTGTCTCCCGTGATGCAGCGTGCCTTAAGGTAGGTTCCTGTCGCTATAACGACTGCGCCGCAAGGGTAAATCGCATCCGTAAATGTTCTTACGCCTGACACCTTACCATTTTCTGTAAGTATCTCACAGACTTCTCCCTGCTTTATGGTGAGATTGTCGGTATTTTCAAGGACCTTTCTCATGGAGCGGCTGTAAGCCTGCTTATCAGCCTGGGCACGTAATGAGTGAACGGCAGGTCCCTTGCTTGAATTTAGCATTTTTGACTGGATAAAGGTCCTGTCGATATTTTTTGCCATTTCTCCGCCAAGGGCATCTATTTCACGGACAAGGTGTCCCTTTGAAGTGCCTCCTACGTTAGGATTGCATGGCATCATGGCTATAGAATCAACGCTTACCGTAAATACGAGTGTCGAAAGGCCCATTCTTGCGGAAGCGAGGGCAGCCTCACAGCCGGCGTGACCCGCTCCGATAATTACTACATCATAAGCTTCGTATGTGTGTGTCATTTTATTTTCCCATACAGAATTCAGAGAATATCTTGTCAGCGAGATCCTCTGAAGTCGTATCTCCTGTTATGGCGCCTAAGGAATTATAGGCGTTCATCAAATCAATAGTATAAAAATCCTCTGAAACCTTGTCGTCCATTGATTTTATTACAAGCTTCAGACTTTCAAGCGCAGACCTTACTTCGTTCTGTTGTCTTATGTTTGAGATATAAACATCATTTGTAAGGTCAAGCTCATTTTTAAAGAACATTTCCTTTATGGCGTCTTTAAGCTCATCGACTCCTGTATGCTTAGCGGCGCTCATTTCTATAACACGGCAATCAGCGAAAAGTTCAAGCTCTTCTTTTGTGACTACCTGAGACAGGTCTGATTTATTTAATACGGCTATGCGCTTCTTATCTCTGATTAACTCAGTAATTTCCCTGTCCTCATCAGAAAGCGGAATAGATGAATCCACGACAAATATTACAAGGTCGGCATCATTTAAATGCTTCTTCGCTCTTTCTATTCCGATTTTTTCTATCTCATTGTCGGTCTCACGAATTCCGGCCGTATCGACAAAGTTAAGCGTAATATCGCCTAGTGAAACGCTCTCTTCTATCGCGTCTCTTGTGGTTCCCGGAATATCGGTAACTATAGCTACATCACTTCCCGATATATAATTTAAAAATGATGACTTACCGACGTTCGGCTTGCCGACTATAACAGTCTTCACGCCTTTCTTTATAATTCTACCGTTATCGAAATTATCCACTATATGAGATAATTTTGCAATATTTTTTTCAACATGCTCCCTTAGTTCACTGTCCTTATCTTCATCGAACGGAATATTTTCGGGATCATCAAGCGCTGCCTCTATGTAGGCCATATCTGATAAAATCTCATTTTTTATAGGAGCAATTACTTCGCCGATACTGCCTGACAGCTCATTTTCGGCGCTCTTAAGGGCATAGTCGTTTTTCGCCCTTATTATATCCATGACCGCTTCTGCCTGGGAGAGGTCTATACGTCCGTTAAGGAAGGCTCTCTTTGTAAATTCACCGGGCTCGGCAAGCCTTGCTCCGCATTTTAACACAGCGTTAAGGACTCGTCTTGTAACAAATACACCGCCGTGGCAATTTATTTCAACTACATCCTCCCTTGTATAGGTCTTAGGTGACCGCATGAAGGAGGCTAAGACCTCATCTATCTGTTCATCATCATCAAAAGCCTTAGCGTAGTGAATAGTATGACTTTCGATTGTAGATATTTTTCTCTCTGACCAGTGTAAGAGCTTGGCAGCTGTATAAAAAGCGTCTTCACCGCTTATTCTTATAATGCTTATTCCGGAATTTGAGAGGGCGGTTGAAATGGCCGCTATTGTTTCTGTCATAAATTTCTCCGTATTACGTTTTGGAAATACCCAGGTAATAAACACAAAACCGGACCGGGATTTACCCCTGATCCGGTTCTGATATTTACTGATTACTCTCCATCAGCTGATGAAGCAGTGGTCTCTCCATTTGAAGGTCCATTATCTCTGTATGAATTGTGGTCATATCTTCTGCCTGAGTTATAACCGCCTCTGTTGCTGTTATATGTCCTGCTATAACCGCCTCTGCTGTAGCCTCCCTTACTCTGATAAGGCTTTCTGCCGCCATAAGGTCTGCCACTGCCGTTACGGTCATAGCTGCCACCATTACGGTTATATGGTTTATGATAAGAGTTAGTCTTATTGTAAGGACGTCTTGCCTGGTAAGCTTCCTTTGTAAGAGAAATAACAACCTTCCGGAATGGCTCATTTCCGACGCTTCTCGTCTCACATTCAGGAATCTGCTGGATGGCTGAGTGGATAATCCTGCGTTCAAATGAGTTCATAGGCTCGAGAGTAACAGGCCTGCCGGTTCTCTTAACCTTAAGGGCTATATTCTTAGCAAGGTTCTCAAGTGTCTCTTTTCTTCTTGCCCTGTAATCTTCAGAGTCAAGCTTTACCTTGATATACTTGTCGCTTTCCTTATTTACAACGAGGCTCGCAAGGTACTGGAGTGAATCAAGCGTCTGACCGCGCTTACCTATAAGGATTCCCTTGTCGTCAGTTGATACTTCAAGTGAAAGCTCTGCCTCTTCAGGGTCATAGGTCGCGTTAATCTCAGCGTTCATGCCCATGGTTGAAAGGACATCCGTAAGGAAATTACCGGCAAGATCCTTGATTTCTTCTTCACTTAACGCCCTGCCCGGCTTTGTCTTCTCCGGTATATCGTCTTCACTGTCAAATGATACGGCAGCTCCCGTAAGAGGATTCTCATCATCTAATATAGCAGCCTTAGTATCAGTCTCTGCGTCTGAAACCTTGGATACGGTTGCCTTCGTAGCTCTTTCTTCTACATGAAGCGGTTCAGGAACGCCCGCCTTTATCCTAGCCCTTATTTTAGCCGGTCTGCTTCCTATACCGAGGAAACCGCTCTTAGCTTCTTCAATAACTTCGTATTCAAGCTTATCTTCTGTTGTACCAAGTTCAGCAAGGGCCTCAGTTACGGCCTCATCTACATCTTTACCGGAAATCTCTTTCCATTCATTCTCCATAAAATTAATGCTCCTTATTCATCGTCCTTCTTAAGCATGTTTGCTACCGCCGCGATATCTGTAGTGTGGTATTCGCCTTCCTTGCGGTAATAATCTGTAATCTTATAATCCTTTACCCTCTTAGTAACACCCTTCTTGTAATTACCGGAGCTCTTCTTAGTCTTCTCCAAATTCTCGGTGTCCATGGTCGCTATTGATTTCGTCGAAACATTCGCGTATCTGTTGAAGGCTTCCGTAGTAGGAATATCCTTCCTCTTTGCCCTCTTCTTGGCGGCCTTCTCCTGATTCTTCTTTATCAGCTCATCTACATCCACCTTCTTAAGCATCTTGTTGAAAATGAGCTGCTGAATGAGCATGAATAAGTTACCCGCAATCCAGTAGATACCGATACCTACAGGGAATGTAAGACAGAAGAAGCCTGTCATTATAGGCATAAATATGTTCATGCTCTTATTCATCGCCGCTGCCTGATCGTTACCTGCGGTCTGAGGCTGGTTAGCCATAGACAGCTTGGTAGCGAGCCACTGGGTAAACGCGGCTATAAGAGGAATAATTATGGTAATATTTGTAAACTTAGGTGTATCTGTAATCTGGCAGATTCCGAATACATTGTTAACCTTGGCTATCTGAGCTCCCGCGGCTGTTATCGTATCTGAAGCCGAAGGAAAGGCTGAAGCAAGGTTCTGCCACTGTGCCTTAGTAAACTTACTGATGACATCAATAATAGAGTTGACATCAGCTCCGCTTACAAGCTTTGCCGTGTTGCCGGTAATAAGTCCGTTTAATGTGTCTACATATCCACTCTGGCCATGGATGGCGTCAGCCGCCTGTAAATAGATATTCTTGATAGCCGGTATATAGGCCGGTATGTTCTGAATAACCTCATAGAGGGCAATCATTATAGGGAAAGTAATCAGCAACGGAAGGCATCCCGACATAGGATTCGAGCCATATTTCTGGTAGAGCTCCTGTGTCTCCATAGCCATCTTCTGCTGAGAGGCTGTATCATTCTTGCCCTTGTATTTCTCCTGAATAGCCTGAAGCTCAGGATTCATGCGACTCATAAGAAGAGTCGTCTTCTGCTGTCTGTAATAGATAGGTATCATGAGAGCTCTCATGATAAATGTGAATACGAAAATACAGAGTGCCGCGTTCTCAATACCGAACATTGAGAAAAAGTTGTAAAGCGCTGTGATACATTTTCCAAGAAGCCAGGCGATAGGTCCTACTATCTTACGATTGCTCTGGTTAAGCATCACAAGTAAAATTAAATTCATAAAACCTCCGAAACAAGGGTTAAATCAGGGAACAGGATCATATCCTCCGGGGAATAGCCTGTTGCATCTCATTATCCTCTTAACTGCCAGTACTGAACCTTTTATCGCTCCATGTTTCTCAATCGCCATCATCGCGTATGTGGAGCATGAAGGAATATATCTGCAGGTGGGACCACCCTTATACGGCGATATATATCTCTTATAGAATTTAATCAACAGAATTAGAAGCTTCTTCAATCTTTATCATCTTCTTTTACTAAATGATGTAATCTGCATAAATGAAGGAAAGCGCTCTCTATTTCCCTATATCCCCTATCCTTAGCGGCGTTCCTTGCTATGATCACAATATCATAGCCTTGTTTTATTTTTCCTTGGTTCAGCCTGATACTCTCCCTGATAAGACGGGTCACTCTGTGCCTGACTACGCTGTTTCCGACTTTCTTGCTAACAGATATCCCTCTCCTGCTTAGGTCGGAATTGTTCTTCATGGCGTACATCACTAAAAATTTGTTGGCGTATGACCTGCCCTTGTGATAGACCTTCTTAAAGTCTCTGTTATCCTTAATTGACTCTAAATCCATAGATTTTCCATCGTCTAAAGCAAACGGACACGGAAAACCGTGCCCGGAAGCAAGATCAGGCAGATAACTTCTTTCTTCCCTTAGCTCTTCTTCTGGCTAATACTCTTCTGCCGTTGGCTGTCTGCATTCTCTTGCGGAAACCATGTACCTTTGATCTCTGTCTTTTCTTTGGCTGGTAGGTCATCTTACTCTGACTCATCTATAACACCTCCTGTGTATATCTTTCTTAATATGAGTAATCGGACGATCGGGACAAATCGTCAAACATAGTAATAATATCAGTTATAGAGCGAAAAATCAAGTAAAATATTCAAATTTGGCAATATTTTTTGCTTTCCACACCTGTAAACATAGTTTTCACAGGGGTATGTTTACAACTGTAAGGAAGTAATCACAATCTTCAATCGCTGTAGAAAAAGTTATCCACAATTTGTTGATAACTTGTGGATAACTTTTATATTTGAGATAGAATGCACTGTTATCAAGGTTCTACTAATGTGGATAACCTTGATAAATTGTGCACAGCTTTGTTGAATCTACAAAAAATGAACACCAAAACAACACTTTATCAACAAGATATCCACAGTATTCACAGCTGTTTCCACATTGACAACTCTATCCACACTTGTTAATCCACCAATGAACGTTTACTGTAACTTAACCTTGAAATTCTCCTCTGAATGTTATAAAATAGATATCTGTATAAGGAGTAATGCGCACATCATTCCTTTACAAAAACATAAGGAGTACAGATTGATGAATTCAGAGATAGAACAGAACTGGGAGAAGATTCTCTCGTGCCTTGAAACGGAATTCGGCATAACGCCGGTATCCTTCAAGACATTTATAAAGCCTCTCAAGTATTACGATGACGATGGAAGCACGGTAACGCTTCTGCTTGACGATGAAGAGCTTGCTCCTTATGATACCACTATTGACTTTATAAAGAAGAAGTTCGGCATATTTATAAAGAATTCCATAGAGGAGATTACGGGAAAATCTTACAATGTCGTATATATTTCTAAGGATGATATTACTACATATAATAAGAAGAAAGACATAAAGGATAACGTCTCAAAGCGGTCAGCCGAGGCTAATCTCAATCCCCGCTATACCTTTGATACATTCGTTGTAGGCGCCAATAACAAGTTTGCCCATGCGGCAGCCCTTGCTGTAGCTGAGTCTCCGGCTGAGATGTACAATCCGCTCTTCATTTACGGCGGAGCCGGACTCGGTAAGACCCACCTCATGCACTCTATAGCTCACTACATCCTCGAAAAGGATGATAACGCGAAGGTCCTCTACGTAACAAGTGAGAACTTCACCAATGAGCTTATCGAGAGCATTCGCGGAGACAACGCCAATCCTATAAAGTTCAGGGAAAAATACAGGAGCATTGATGTCCTTATCATCGATGATATTCAGTTCATTATAGGAAAAGAGGGAACCCAGGAAGAGTTCTTTAATACCTTTAACGAACTCCAGGAAAAGAGGAAGCAGATTGTCATTTCCTCAGATAAGCCGCCTAAGGAATTCAAGACCCTAGAAGAGCGCTTACGCTCACGCTTTGAAATGGGCCTCATAGCTGACATTCAGCCACCTGACTACGAAACCCGTATGGCTATTCTCCGTAAGAAGGAGGAGATAGACGGCCTCAATATAGATAACGACATACTTGACTATATAGCTGCCAATATTAATTCCAATATCAGGGAACTTGAAGGCGCCCTTAATAAGGTCGTTGCCCTTGGTAAGCTTGAGAATAAGGTCGTGACCCTTGATCTCGCTGAGGAAGCCCTTAAGGATATAATCTCTCCTACGGCGAAGAAGGAGATTACAGCCGAGCGCATAGTAGAGGTTGTAGCCGACCAGTACAATATCAATCCTCAGGATCTCATAGGCAGTAAGAAGAGTAAGAACATAGCGTATCCTCGTCAGATAGCCATGTACCTCTGCAGGAACCTTACGAACATGAGCTTCCAGGATATAGGAGCATATCTGGGTAACCGCGACCACTCGACCATTTTACATGGCTACGATAAGATAGAGACTGACCTAAAGGATGAGAAGAAGTCAGGACGCAAGGAGCTCTCGGACAGACTTGACGTGCTTAAGAAGAAGCTCGCTCCTTAAAGTGGAAAACTATGTGGAAATATGTGAATACATATGTTGATTCCGGTTTATTTTGTCGATAAAGCCGTGAATTGTAAATTTTTTCCTTTCACATTCATCCACCCGGTTTAATTTCTCTGAAACCGGCCTCAGGCAAGGGTTTCAGAGCTTATCCACAAATTCACAGGCTCTACTACTACTGTTAATAAATTATTATATATATTTATTGCCGTTTCACCACCGGCCGGAAGGAGAGAAACCGATGTTCATAAGATGTGAACAGGCTGAACTAATAAAAAAATTAAATATCGTCACCAGAGCTGTCCCTGCAAGGACGACTATGGATGTACTTACCTGTGTAGTCATTAAGACTATTGGCGATACGATAAATATGACCGCCAACAATATGGAGCTTGGTATAGAGACACTGGTTATCGGATCTGTAGAAGAGCAGGGAACAGTAGCTCTTAACGCTAAGATATTTACTGACATTATCAGGAAATTAACAGGCTCAGAAGTTACGATAGAGACAGATACCAGCCTTAACACAACCATAAAGTGTGGTAAATCCGTATTTAAAATACCGGGAAGGGAGACAACAGATTATCCGCCTCTTCCCGAAATACAGAAAAAGTATAATTTTACCATTTCTCAGTTTGTGCTTAAGGACCTGATTAATCGAACTATATTTTCAGTTTCGACGAACGAAAATGTTAAGGTTATCACAGGTGAGTACTTTGAAGCGGGAGATGGTGAGCTTAAGGTTACGGCTCTTGACAACCACCGTATAGCTATCAGAAAGGCCCAAATACCGGCTACTGAAGGAAATGTGAATGCCATTATACCCGCCAAGACACTGAATGAGGTAAGTAAAATCCTTACCGGTGAGATAGAGGATACAGTTGAGCTCACCTTCGGCGACAGGGTACTTTCATTCGAGTTTAACGATACTCTTGTCGTTACAAGACTTATAGAGGGAAATTATCTCGATGTAAACAGAATGATTACAGGTGATTATCAGACGAAAATTACCATTAACAGGCAGGAGCTTATTGACAGCCTTTCAGCTTCTCTGCCACTTATCCCTGACAGC
Organism: uncultured Eubacteriales bacterium; assembly: GCA_900314885.1. GTDB lineage: Bacteria > Bacillota > Clostridia > Lachnospirales > Lachnospiraceae > Catonella. Next base: position 6,212 of record OMWY01000018.1, on the reverse strand, counting down.
GACAACACACCGGTTGTATTTGATATCACTGATGGCAATTTAAATATACGCGTAAGAACAAACCTCGGTTCATTAAGCTCGGATACGCCTATCACAAAGGACGGCGAGGATATTAAGATTGGCTTTAATCCTAACTTCCTCATTGACGCTCTTAAGGCTATCGAGGATGAGAGCATTGACATGTATTTTCTCCATCAGAGGGCTCCGGGATTTATCAAGAACGAGGATGGAACTTACGAGTATGTCGTACTGCCGGTTAACTTTGTAGATAACTAGGAGATAATCATGCAGACTATAAAAATCAAAGATGATTTTATTAAGCTCGGTCAGGCCATGAAATTAGCGGGTCTTGTAGATAATGGAGCTCTTGCGAAGGAAGTCATTCAAAACGGCGAAGTAATGGTAAATGGCGAAGTCGACACAAGACGCGGAAAAAAGCTCGTCGCGGGCGATACATTTTCCTACGATGGACAAGAGGTAAAAGTTTTATCCGATGGTGATTAAGTCGATATCGTTAGCGGATTTCAGAAATTACGAAAACATTTCTCTTGAACCGGAAGAGGGGCTGAATATCCTGTACGGGGACAATGCCCAGGGAAAAACAAATTTTCTTGAAGCTATCTTTGTGGCGGGAACAACGAGGTCTCACAGGGGAAGTAAGGATCGTGAAATGATCCGCCTCGGCTCTGAGAACGCCCATATAAGGGTTGAAATAGAGAAAAATAGTAACAGGCGCAGGATAGATATGGAGCTCAGGCTTAATCGGGCCAAGGGAGCGGCTATTGATGGGATATCGGTTAAGAAATCGTCTGATATTTTCGGTCTGATGCATCTCATTTTCTTCTCGCCTGAGGATCTTGATATAATAAAAGACGGACCTTCCGAGAGGCGGAGATTTATAGATACCGAGCTTTCACAGGTTGACAAAATTTACCTCTATAACCTGTCAAAGTACAATAAGGTCATCCGCCAGAGAAATGACTTGCTTAAGCAGTTGGATTATAACGCTTCTCTCGCCGACACCCTTAGTGTATGGGATGAGCAGCTCATAAATTATGGCGTTGAGATATACAGAGCCCGTAAAAGGTTCGTTGATGAATTAAACGAAATCGTAAAGCCGATTCATGAGAGGCTTTCCGGTGGGAAAGAAGAGTTAGTAATAAAATATTTACCTGATGTAACGGATGAAAATTTCGCGGATGTCACGAATAAAGAGCATCGGGGAGATATTTTTCAGAAGACGACAAGACACGGCCCTCACAGGGACGATCTTGTATTTTATATAAACGAAAATGACGCTAAACGGTTTGGTTCCCAAGGGCAGCAGCGCACAGCGGCGCTTTCTGTGAAGCTTTCGGAAATAGAGCTTACTAAGAGCCTTACAGGTGATACGCCGGCCCTTTTGCTTGACGATGTTCTGTCAGAGCTTGACAGAAACAGGCAGGAGATGCTTTTGTCAGGGATTGGGGATGTCCAGACATTTATCACTTGTACGGGTCTTGAAGAGTATATAGAAAAACGGAGGACATCTTGCTCGGTTTTCAGGGTGTCAGGCGGAAAGATAGATAAGGAGTCATAAAATGCAGGAATACGGAGCAGACCAGATACAGATTTTGGAAGGACTTGAGGCGGTAAGAAAGAGGCCGGGTATGTATATCGGCTCTACATCGTCTAAGGGCTTGCACCATCTTGTCTACGAAATTGTGGATAACTCTGTCGATGAGGCGCTTGCCGGTGCATGCACTCATATACAGGTTTATATTAATCCGGATAATTCCATAACTGTCGCTGATGACGGGCGAGGTATACCTGTAGGCATAAATCATAAATCAGGACTTCCCGCGGTGCAGGTCGTATTTACGGTGCTTCATGCCGGCGGAAAGTTCGGTGGTGGCGGATATAAGGTATCCGGCGGTCTTCACGGCGTCGGTGCCTCTGTTGTCAATGCCCTCTCAGAATGGCTTGAGGTTGAAGTAAGGAGAGATGGCAAGATTTATAAGCAGCGCTATGAGCGAGGCAAGGTCATGTATCCGCTCAAGGAAATAGGTGACTCAGAAGAGCATGGTACAACCGTGACATTTCTTCCTGACAAGGAAATGTTTGAGGAGACCGTGTTTGATTATAATGTCGTGAAGCAGCGCCTTCGCGAAATGGCATTTTTAACAAAGGGACTTCGCATAAGCCTTACGGATAAGCGGTCTGACCCTGAGAAAACGGAAAGCTTTCACTATGAGGGCGGAATCAAGGAATACGTGCAGTACCTGAACCGATCTACGACTCCGCTCTATGAGAGCGTAATTTACTGTGAGGGAGTCCGCGGCGATATTCAGGTAGAGGTCGCCTTCCAGCACAATGATGAGTATAACGACAACTGCTACACATTTGTAAATAATATAAATACTCCTGAAGGCGGTACCCATCTTACGGGCTTCAGGAACGCCATAACAAAGACCTTTAACGATTACGGCAAGAACATGAAGCTCCTCAAGGAAAATGATCCGCCGCTTACAGGCGAGGATATCCGAGAGGGTATGACAAGTATTGTAAATATTAAGATACCTGAACCTCAGTTTGAGGGCCAGACAAAGCAGAAGCTCGGTAACAGCGAGGCCAGAGGAGCTGTTGAAAGCGTAGTTACTGAGCAGCTTGAGCTTTTCCTTGAGCAGAATCCTTCTGTTGCGAAAATCATTATCGATAAGTCTCTTGTATCAATGCATGCGAGAGAGGCGGCGAGGAAGGCCCGTGACCTTACAAGGCGTAAGACAGCGCTTGAAAATATGAGTCTGCCGGGAAAACTTGCTGACTGCTCGGACAAGGACCCTAAAAACTGCGAGATTTATATAGTCGAGGGAGATTCCGCGGGTGGCTCGGCGAAGGAAGCCCGCGACAGGAAGACTCAGGCTATACTGCCGCTTCGAGGCAAGATTCTTAATGTCGAGAAGGCAAGACTTGACAGAATCTTAGGCAACAAGGAAATCCAGGCTATGATTACAGCCTTTGGAACCGGAATTCATGATGATTTTGATATTTCTAAGCTCCGCTATGACAAGATAATCATTATGACCGATGCCGATGTCGATGGTGCCCACATCGATACCCTTATGCTGACATTTTTATACAGGTTCATGCCGGAGCTTATAAAACAGGGACATGTATATCTTGCCCAACCGCCTCTTTACAGGGTAGAGAGAAATAACAAGTATTACTACGCTTATGACGACAACCAGCTCAATGACATAATGGTAAAACTTGGCAGAGATAATAATAACAAGGTTCAGCGTTATAAGGGACTTGGTGAAATGGACGCCGAGCAGCTCTGGGATACGACAATGGACCCTGAGAAGAGAATTTTGAAGAAGGTCAACATGGACGATGAGACCGCTTCCGAGGTAAATCTTACGTTTAGCACGCTTATGGGTGACAATGTTGAGCCAAGGCGTGAGTTTATCGAGGAAAGAGCTCAGTTTGTGCAGAATCTGGATCTTGTGTAAGACGATATAAGCTGATTGCGGTATATTTTTACATCAGCGTCAAAATAACAGGAAAGATGGAAATAAATGGATAACAATACATTTGACCAGGTCGATGATGTCGACCTTAAGGAGACCATGGAGCAGTCTTATATAGACTACGCCATGTCAGTTATCGCGCAGAGAGCCCTTCCGGACGTAAGAGATGGACTTAAGCCCGTCCAGAGGCGAATCCTCTACGATATGGGCGAGCTTTCGAATACGCCTGATAAGCCTCACAGAAAGTGCGCCCGTATTGTCGGTGATACCATGGGTAAATACCATCCTCATGGTGATTCATCGATTTACGGTTCACTTGTAAATATGGCTCAGAGCTGGTCCACGAGATATCCTCTTGTAGACGGTCACGGCAACTTCGGATCCATGGACGGCGACAGTCCTGCCGCTATGAGGTATACCGAGGCCAGACTTACAAAAATTTCCATGGAAATGATACGCGATATAGAGAAGGAAACCGTGGATTTTATTCCTAACTTCGATGAGACCGAGAAAGAGCCGCTTGTGCTACCGTCAAGATTTCCAAATCTTCTCGTGAATGGCACAAATGGTATCGCTGTCGGAATGGCTACAAATATTCCTCCTCACAACCTCACGGAGGTTATAAACGCCATCATAAAAATGATGGATAACCGGATAAATGAGGACAGGGACACCGATTTAGAGGAAATTCTTGAAATAATCAAAGGACCTGATTTCCCAACAGGCGCCGAAATTTTAGGAAAAGCCGGAATAGAAGAGGCTTACAGGACTGGACGCGGGAAAATAATAATCCGCTCGGTAACAGATATAGAGCCTATGGCAAATGGAAAAAACAGGATAGTAGTGACTGAGCTTCCATTTGGCGTAAACAAGGCTAAGCTGATAGAATATATAGCGTCGCTTGTCCGTGAGAAGAAAATAGACGGAATCACTGAACTTCGCGACGAATCAAACCGAGAAGGCATGAGAGTCTGCATAGAGCTTAGAAAAGATATTAATCCTCAGATTATGTTAAATAAGCTCTTTAAGCACACCGCTCTCCAGACATCTTACGGTATCATTATGCTCGCGCTCGACCACAATCAGCCGAAGATAATGAACCTCAAGCAGATTCTCGATTATTATCTTGAGCACCAGGAGGATGTTGTAAGGCGCAGAACTCAGTTTGAACTTAAGAAAGCTGAAGACCGTGCCCACATTTTACAGGGCTTGCTTATCGCTCTTGATGATATCGATGAAGTCATAAGGATTATCAGAGCTTCAGCCAACACAAATGAGGCAAAGCAGGCCCTCATGGCAAGATTCAACCTCGATGACGTTCAGGCGCAGGCTATAGTTGATATGCGTCTCAGGGCTCTTACAGGTCTCGAACGCAGCAAAATTGAAGATGAGTTTAAGGAGCTCCAGGTAAAAATAGCCCGCTACAAGGAAATTCTCGCTGACGAGAAGGAGCTTCTTGGCGTAATCAAGGCTGAAATAGCCGAAATACGTGATAAATACGGTGATGAAAGACGCACAAAGATAGTTCACGATGACTCTGAGATCACAAATGAAGATCTTATTCCTGATGAGAATACAGTACTCTGCATGACTCATAAGGGATATATCAAGAGAATGACGCCTGATAACTTTAAGAGCCAGAACCGTGGCGGTAAGGGCATAAAGGGTATGCAGACAATCGAAGAGGACTTCATAGAAGATCTCGTGATGACCACAACCCATCATTTCATCATGTTCTTTACTAATTTTGGCAGGGTATACAGGCTAAAAGTATATCAGATACCGGAAGCAAGCCGTACAGCGAGGGGAACCGCAATGGTAAATCTCTTACAGCTGCAGCCGGGTGAGCATGTATCGGCAGTTGTAAATGTCAGAAAAGATATCGATCCTGAAGCAACCTTCGTATTCATGACCACAAAGAATGGTACGGTTAAGAAGACTCAGCTCTCAGAATTCGCGAATATCCGTAAAGCGGGCCTTGCCGCAATCAATATTCATGAAAATGATGAGCTCATTGAGGTTAAGCTTACAGACGGCAGCAAGGATATTTTACTGGTAACGAAGCTGGGTATGTGCGTACGTTTTAATGAAAATGATGTGCGTGACATGGGTCGTGGAGCTTCAGGCGTAAGAGGAATAACTTTGTCAGAGGGCGACGAAGTAGTTGGCATGCAGACAAGTACCCAGGGAGACAAGATGTTAATAGTCTCTGAAAAGGGTCTCGGCAAGCGTACTCTTATGACTGAATTTAAGGCTCAGCATAGAGGCGGCAAGGGAATCAGATGCTATAAGATTACCGAAAAGACCGGTAATGTAGTTGGTGCCAAGGCTGTAAACGATGAAAATGAGGTAATGCTCATAAATACCGCCGGAATAATCATAAGGATGGCTGTATCAGATATCAGCGTCAGCGGAAGAAATACAAGCGGCGTCAAGCTTATGGATACTTCTGACGGAGAGATCATCGCCCAGATAGCTAAGGTAAGAGAAGATGGCAGACAGCGCGATGACAGTGAAGAGATAGAATAAAAGTAATTGTTACTGTTCAGACAAAACAAATTATGAAGCAATACAGCTTGCTGTAATTGCTTTATATATTTGTTTGGTTATGAGGGGCGATAGCCCCTTGAGCCTACTACATGAGAAATGCGAAGATTGAAGTGCCGCGCTAGCGGTGCTTCGTAGATTGTCGCTTTGCGAAGC
>OMWY01000015.1 GCA_900314885.1 uncultured Eubacteriales bacterium | reverse complement strand
GCATAAAGAGTAATAAGATTAATTGTTATACACTTTAAGTATATGAAAAACAATCAATTTTAGTAATATTTATGCGACAACTACCTTGACAATTACCGTATGTGAAGTTTTCATTTACCTGCACAAATTTCGTAGGTACTAAGTCAGACTTTGATGTTACTATTAAAGTTAGTGAAAACGGTAATGTGGGTTGAACCTATCACATTTGATGACGATTAACTTTTCTAAGATGACTAGCTGAAATTAGATGCTAAATATATGTTTTATCTTGATGCTTTTCTATTGCCGGAGCCATTAAGGACCCGGTATTTTTTGTTTTGGTATAGTACTATCTCGAGGCAGTAGTTGATACCCTGGTATACATGTAAGCGGTTAGTGTTAACACTATTTTCTTCACTTGACGAATTTCCTCTTTTCCTGTATAATAATCTTAGAATACTTAAGGAGAGACACATTGGATAAAAGACCTAAAATAACCATCAAAGATTCCGTATTTACGAATCTTTTCGCTGACCCAAAATATCAGCGAGAACTGTATATGTCACTTCACCCAGGCGAAGATATCGCCGCGGATGAGTTAAAGACTGTTACAATCGCAAATGTACTAACTGACGACATCTATAACGACCTGGGATTTATCGCTAAAGATATTCTCCGAGAATATCTCACAGGTAGAGAAAGCGAGGTGCTTACAATTATGACGACATTGTTTAATCAGGATAAAATAACTGAAAGCTACGGCAGAGATAAATACAACTCCGGATTATCAGTCGGTATGGAAACAGGTAAAGCAGAACAGCTTATTAACTCAGTAGAATCCGCTATGGAATTCTATGACGGTAATCTTGAAATGGCTTGTAGAGTAGTTGGAATCAAGCCTGCTGATTACAACAAAGCTAAAAAGCTTCTTGAGCATGGCAGTATTTACGCTTAGAAGGAGATAAAGACGATTCGACAAGAAGTGTAGAAAGTTCTGGGTTTTACAATGGTACCACAAGAAAATGAAAGTGATACAAGAGGTATGGCAGCCTCGATTATTACAGACTCAACTCCTGATTGTCCTAAGGTATTAGTTCATTCCGAGGTTAAGGGACAAGAGGGAAATTATGTAGTTGATATCAATAAAGTCGATCCTTCTGACGCAACTCAAATTGAAATTTTTGCCTTTATGGAATATCAGGATTCTATAGGCAATGGAGTAGGTGATACGTTTGGCTCTTATCACACACTTAAATCAATGCTTAATGAAGGCAAACATTACAGGGAAACCACACCTGAAATAGATAATGCAGATTTACTTCTTTCAATTAAAAGAAACTGGCTGTCATTACTTACAGACAAGGTTAACGAGTATTCAGACATTACAGAACCTTCAGTGGCGCTATTAACCAGGAGGGCTAAAAGCTTACAAAAGTTAATGGAGGACTGGGTAAAAAAACGGTGAAAGTTGACAGTATATAAGATGTCGGCTGATAATATAAGCTGAATTATAAGGATAGAGCATTAGTGCTCTGTCCTTTTTCATCTTCCGATTGATTGTTTCCTGCTTTTGGTGTATACTATCATAGAATGCACCTTGGAGGACTTGATCTATGGATAGTAACAAAAAGAAGAGGCTGATAATGTTAGTCGTGGTTCTTATAGAAGTCGCGATTATCATTGCCTTAGCCTGTCTATATTTTATGAAGAAAGAAACAGCGGAAATAAACGGCAACTACAGACTGCCCGCCGCAGGACAAACGTCAGCAACTACTACTGATGAAGGAAAAACTTCAACCGCAAGTGGAGCTGATAACACTGACAATGGCAACGGCACAGCGGGCACCGGCAATATTTCACAGAATGTTAATACTGTAATTAACGTAAGCGGAACAGGCATAGAACCATATACTCTTGGTGAGGTAAACCAGAGCTACTTTGATGATGCTCTTTTTGTGGGAGACAGCAGGACTGTGGGACTAAGAGCCTATGGAAATCTTAACAACGCTGATTTCTTCTGCAAGACGGGAATCAGCACTAATGCCTTATTCGACTACCCTGCTCTTGACGAGGAGACGGGGATGACACTTACCCAGACCCTGACTCAGGGAAAAACCTACAAAAAGATTTATATTATGCTCGGTGTAAATGACCTCGGTTACGGTACGCTCCAGTCATTTCTTGATGAATACACGGCGGCTCTTGCTAAGATCCGCTCCTACCAGCCGGATGCTGTGATATATATAGAGTCAATTATAGGCGTTACCAAAAATATGGAAGCATCGGATCCTGGCAAGTTCAGCCAGGACAGGATAAATCAGAGGAACGCTGTCCTTGAGGGTCTCTGCGATGGCAGGCAGATGATCTATCTCGATATAGCGGGAACCGTAGCGGACAGTGAGGGGTATCTCACGAGCGGCTTCTCCGCTGACGGACTTCACCTTGGCAGCGATTACTATTACCTCTGGACAGATTACCTCTTCGACCATGCGGCAGATATTCATTAATGCGTTGCATACGTAATAAACGCGCCTTAGCCAGATTAATCAGTTGACTAAGACGCGTGCCATTATGCGTATCATTACTTAGCTATTTTCTGATTCATCCTGGTAGAACGACCGTGAAAGCAGAAAAACAATAGCAGATAAGATTATTATCAAAACAGCTGATACGATAAAACATACTGAAATACCTATATTTGCAATACATGCCGAAGCAAGCAAAAATATCACTTCTAATATGTTACCACCCATATTCATTACTGAAAGGATGGTTGCTCGCTTATCTTGCTTATTATATCTGTCAATGTATTTATTCACCATTTCACTTTCAACATAGTATGGCAGGTCGAGGAACAATGGCATTATGACCATTATGATAAGCACAAGTAGGGTACTTTGTCCAATGGCAAAAGCCATCATTAATACCCCCCAATTGTCGCAGATGTTAGCATTAGAATACGATAACGCTTTCTTGGCACTACATTTAGTATTTTTTCCGAAAGCATCTGGAATAATGAATAGAGAATAATTATTAATGACATCCATTCTTCTTTTATTCCGATGTTCATTAGCTTATCTACATAGAAAAAGTTTATAACCAGACTTCCGATTGAAAAGGCAGCGGCAAAAAGTATAAATACAATGATTATTTTGTCTTTAAAGAAAACAATTGTTTTTTCGGCGTTTCCTTCATTGTGCTGTATGGCGTCTTCTTTAGGCAATCCTATAGTTAAAGGAATTGCTAAAAAGCAAGCAACTATTGTGGCACCTATTAGACTTACTATTCCTCCAAAGTGGTAAATAAACACGTAGCATATGGTGCTTATAATAAATCCTGCCGTTCCAAAATTTGAAATTCTGGCGGATCGTACTAAAAATTCATCTTCTGTACAAATATTATATAAGTAGGCACTGTTTGTTCCTGATAGAAAACAGGAAGAAATACCTTCTACTAGTGCTTCTACCACAAAGAGACCAAGACTTTTAGATAGGAAGGCGGCCAAAAGAAGAGCTCGTGAGATACAAAGCAAGGATTGAGATAAGACGAGGGAGTTCTTGTAACCGATTCTATCAGTAACTAAACCTGTAGGTATCTCACATGCTAATATTACAAATGATAATATTGCTTGTAATATAAAGAATTCTGACATAGAAATACCAGCCTGAGTCCTTACAAGTAAAGAAACCGGCGAGAAAAATACTAATCCATTTAATAATTCTATAAATTCCAAATTTCCTTTTTTTTTCATCAGCTGTTCTCCTCTGATTTTTCTACAAAGGGTTTGAAAATATTGCTTATAAATTCATCAAAATTTGCCAACTCATAATCGCATACTGCGGTAGGGTCAATTGAATAAGTTAACTTGCAACCTCCGCCACAATATCCTCCTATTTTACAGGAAGCACATTTGGAGTATGTCAACGCAGTTCGATTGCTTGGAGCATATTCCTTAAGATTTTTCAACGTAAAGTCAAAAAGACTATACTTGGGTCTTCCTACAGAATACGTACAACGATATACTTTCTTAGCGGAATCTATGTAAAAAACTTTGTCCTGAGGTGATGAAGCCCAACAGTAGTTGTGAACTCCTCGCAGTTCATGCTGATTAATGTTAATATCCATCTTGCCCAACAGGTTATAAACTGTTTTAACAAATGCAGCATGCATATTATTTGGTCTGTCCATTTTTAATAGGTGCTTAAGAACTTCTGATTCGGATATGATACCGTTATATCCTGTTTCGTCCAAGCGGTCATCCACGCGACCTATGCTCCAGATGAAATGATCTGCGTCTTGAAGAAAACCGAACTTGTAAAAATTATCACGAATAGCTTCAAGCTCATTGACATTATGTCTGTCAATATTGGTCGCTATATTGACGTTTACTCCATAATACAGAAGAATTTTAATACATTCTATTAATTGGTGGTCGCATCCTCACTTGGCGTGCTATTTAAAGGTCTTCTTGTGAACGTATTTAGGTTAATACTATCAATTGTAGGACATATACAACTAATAAGACCTCTGTATATAATTAGTTTCTTTAGATAATAACCAAGAAAATAACCGTTTGTTACTATATGGACTTTTATTAAATTAACACGACAAAATTGAAATATTCTGTCGATTATTTGTTCATTAGCCGGTAAAAGAGGTTCGCCGCCGAACAATCCAATGTCTATATGCTTTTCCGGATAGAGAGACTTATAGGCCCTTATTATTCCTAGAACCTCATTTAGCTGTTCGACAGAAATGAGTCTTTTATCTAGTTTACTGTCATTTTGTTGATAACAGTATGTACAGTGCAAATTACATGAATATGTAATCGCAAGGATAAAAGTAATAGAATTCTTATCGGAAGGTATGACAGGCTCATAACTATTATCTAGATTAGTATCAAAATAGCATTCTTGATTCTTTGAGGTAATATCTATAGAATTTTTTGGCACTAGGAAACATCTGTTATTGTAAGTATTGACAATAATCTTATTGCTATGACTATCGTCGCTTATGTATAAACGTTGATTTACTAAGTTACATGCGTTAACGCCTCCTTCGATTTTACATAACTTTCCATTCTTGATTTCAAAAAACATTTTTTACCACAGTAGAGGCATGCTGAAAGCCGAATAACGACCTTTAACATGCCTTAAGTGCTTACTCTACAGAGAATAAGAAGACAAATTAATATCTTCTGTGTCCCTGACCAACGCCAATGGAAACTATGCCTGCGAAATCTTCGTCAATTTCTTTGATCAACTCGATTTCTTCTTCAGTAAGTTCTATTGTAAGCATAACTGTGAACTCCTTTCTTTGCCGTCATGCACACCTGCAAACGAATGTTCAACATTTAGAAATGTGTACCTTTCTAAATGGATTATATATAACTGTAATATTTAGACTGCATTAAGTCAAGAGCAAATATTTACAAAAAATACCGGAATATTTTGGAAATATTAACAGCACAATACTGAAAAAACATTTACTCAAGACAAAAATAATTTAGAATAAACTAAACAATACTATTGACATTTACTAAAAAAAGGCTTATAATAAAGCCATATTCAGCAATAAAGCACAAACAAAGGAGATTACTATGAAATACTTAGGATTTATGGTTGGCTCACAGGACCTCTACGGAGAAGAGTGCCTTCGCGAAGTAGCCGCTGACACTGAGAAGATGGTGAAGTTCTTAAACGAGAAGCTCTCTGATACCATCTCATTCAAGCTTCTTCCTACCGTTGAGACAAGTGATATCTGCGTGAAGGATGTCCGCGCCATCATGGATGATGACGAATGTGTCGGTGTTGTAACCTGGATGCATACATTTTCACCTGCGAAGATGTGGATAAAGGGACTTCAAGAACTGAGGAAGCCACTCCTTCATTTACATACTCAGGCAAATGAGAAGCTTCCATACGATGCCATCGATATGGACTTCATGAACTTAAATCAGTCCGCTCACGGCGACCGCGAGTACGGCTATATTCTCGCGAGACTCGGCATTCCTCACGAGGTAGTCGCAGGCTACTATGAGCATGAGGACGTACTTGAGAAGATTAAGACATTCGCAAGAGTAGCGAAGGCCATCGACCTCTCAAAGCATACACTTGTCGCTACATTTGGAAATAACATGCGTGATGTCGCGGTTACCGACGGTAACAGACTCGAAGCTGAGATCAAGTACGGCTGGGAGATCAAGTACTGGGGCATCGGCGAGATAGCTGAGCTTGCTGATAAGGCTACGGACGCTGAGATCGAAGCCAAGATGGACGAATATAAAAGCAAGTACACCATGGCTACCGATAATGTCGAGGCAGTTCGCTACCAGGCTAAGATGGAAGTTGCTTTTGATAAATTTATTAAGGAAAATAACGTAACTGCGTTTACGGATACCTTCCAGGATCTCCACGGACTTAAGCAGCTCCCTGGTATTGCCGCTCAGAACCTCATGGCTAAGGGCTTCGGCTTCGGACCTGAAGGAGATTACAAGATTGCGGCTTTTTCTTCAGTTCTCATGAAGATGGCTGAAGGCATGAAAGGCGCTACAGGCTTCATAGAGGATTATACCTATGACCTCACACCGGGCAAGGAGCTTGAGCTCGCAAGCCACATGCTTGAGGTTCCTGCAAGCTTCGCCGCGAATAAGCCAGAGATTCAGGTTCATCCGCTCGGAATCGGCGGTAAGGAAGATCCTGCGAGACTTGTATTTGACGGTGTTACCGGAGACGGTATTCAGTGTACGCTTGTCGATATGGGCGACCATTTCAGGATTATCTGCGCTGATATCGAGCTTGTTAAGCAGCCAAAGCCAATGCCAAAGCTTCCTGTAGCGAGAATCATGTACAGACATAAACCGAACTTCGAGATAGGTACAGCCGGATGGTGCTACGCGGGTGGCGCTCACCACGCTGTAGTTTCAACCGCTCTGTCAAGAAAGGAAATCGCTATGTTCGCAAAGCTTACAGGCACAGAGCTCATCACAATCGGTGACGATACCACTGAGGCTGATCTTGATAGAATCTGAGGTTTAAATATATGAACGAGAAGGAACTTATAGAGTCAGGCAAGGCTGTACTTGGTATAGAGTTTGGCTCCACAAGAATTAAGGCTGAGCTTATAGGCGCTGATAACGCGCCTATAGCTTCTGGCGCCTATGAGTGGGAGAACCGCTTCGAGAACGGTGTGTGGACATATTCTCTTGATGATATTCACACAGGGCTTGCTGCCTGCTACGCCGGTCTTGCGAATGATGTTAAGAATAAATACGGAGTAGAAATTACAAAGCTTGCCGCTATAGGCATTTCTGCCATGATGCATGGCTACCTTGCATTTGACAAGGATGATAATTTACTTGTGCCTTTCAGAACCTGGCGCAATACAATTACCGAGGAAGCCGCTGAGAAGTTAACGTATTTATTTAACTATAATATACCACAGCGCTGGAGCGTTGCGCATTTATATCAGGCCATATTAAATAAAGAAGAGCATGTTAAGGATATTGATCACATCATGACCCTCGCCGCATTTGTTCACTATGAACTTACAGGCGAGAAGGTTATAGGTGTAGGTGACGCTTCGGGTATGTTCCCTATAGATATAGCTACAGGCGATTATAATAAGAACATGATTTCGGAATTCGACAATCTTGTTTCAAATTATAATTTCCCTTGGAAGATAGAGAATATTTTACCTAAGTGTCTTAAGGCAGGTGAAAACGCCGGAAAGTTAACCGAAGCCGGCGCAAAGCTCCTCGATAAGAGCGGTAAGCTTGCGGCAGGAATTCCTCTCTGCCCTCCTGAGGGTGATGCCGGAACCGGCATGGTTGCTACGGATTCAGTCGGTCGTCGTACCGGAAATGTATCAGCGGGAACCTCAGTATTCGGTATGGTGGTTCTTGAGAAGGAATTGTCGAAGGTTTATCCTGAGATTGACCTTGTCACAACTCCTATGGGTGACCTTGTGGCAATGGCCCATTGCAATACATGTACATCAGACCTTAACGCCTGGGTAAATATTTTTAATGAATTCTGCGGCGCTATGGGTATAGATGCTGATAAGAATAAATTATATTCTGTCCTCTATAATGAGGCCTTAAAGGGCGATACAGACTGCGGCGGACTACTTGACTATAATTATTTTTCGGGCGAAGCCATAACCAAGATGGAAGAGGGACGTCCACTCTTCGTAAGAAAGGCAGATTCTAAGTTTAATTTAGCTAATTTTATGCGCGTACATTTATACGCTTCGCTTTCAGTCCTTAAGACGGGTATGGACCTACTCCTTAAGGGTGAAAATGTTAAGGTAGATAAGATGTACGGCCACGGCGGATTATTTAAGACAAAGCTCGTAGGGCAGCAGATTCTCGCTGACGCACTGAATACGCCTGTTACTGTTATGAGCACTGCCGGTGAAGGCGGCGCATGGGGCATGGCACTTCTTGCTTCATATCTTGTTAACGGAAATGGGGCGAGCCTTTCTGACTGGCTTAACAGCGCTGTATTTACAGGCGATAAGGGAAGTACGGTTGAGCCTGATGCAGCCGGTGTCGCGGGATTTGACAAGTATCTTGCCCGTTATACGGAAGGTCTTGCGATTGAGCGCGCGGCTATAGACCACTTGAAGTGATTTTAACTTATAAGAAGGTAATAAAATGCTTGAAGAATTAAAGAAAAAAGTTTATGAAGCGAATATGCTCCTTCCGAAATACGGCCTCGTTACATTTACATGGGGAAATGTTTCGGGAATAGACAGGGAGTCGGGGCTCTTTGCTATAAAGCCAAGCGGCGTGCCATATGAGGAGCTTTCACCTGAGGATATGGTGATTGTCGACTTAAATGGTAAGGTCGTTGAAGGAAAATACAGACCGAGCAGTGACACTGCTACCCATGTGGAATTATATAAGGCCTTTAAGACCATAGGCGGTGTCGTACATACTCATTCTTCTTACGCTACAAGCTGGGCGCAGAGCGGCCGTGATATACCTTGCTACGGCACGACTCATGCGGATTATTTCTACGGAGATATCCCTTGCCTCAGATGCCTTACAAAAGAGGAAATTGAAGACGCTTACGAAGAGAATACAGGTCATTTGATTGTAAATGAATTCGCCCGCCTGAATCGTGACCCTGAAGCGGTTCCGGCCTGCCTTTGCAAAAATCATGGTCCATTCTGCTGGGGCAAGGATCCATACCACGCTGTAGAAAGCGCGGTTGTCCTTGAGGAGGTAGCCAAGATGGCTTACCGCACCGAGTTAATTAATCCACGCGTTGAGCGTGCCCCTCAGGACCTCCAGGATAAGCACTATTACCGCAAGCACGGTAAGAATGCGTATTATGGGCAAAATTGAAGGAACAGGCTTTGCCTGTTCCGACTAAACAAGTGCCTGACTCCATAAAATTTCTCTAAACTGCGAAGCAGTTTTGAAAAATTTTTTGGTGCCTGGCACCGGATTCCTTTGTCAATAAGAGATTTTTTGTTCTCCTTTGTGAAAACCCGATGATATCATCGGGTTTTTGTTTGTGATAAATAGACAAAAGAAAAAAAACAAATTCATAAAATATATCAAAAGTGCTTGACATTTTCCTCAAATGGTGTTATCCTAATTACAGTTTAAACGGTTAAGTGAATCGAAGCCGGCCTTGATTCACTTAAATTTTTACGAATCAGTTTAAACGGTTAAATTCAAAACATTCAGTGAGGTAATACTTATGGGAAAGAAAACAGCAAGATTATTTACATCAGTCGTGTTAGCAGCTTCGTTGTCTCTTTGCATGAGCGCCTGCGGTTCATCGACTAAAGATTCTTCATCTACAGGGAATTCAAGCGAAATATCTGCTAATGTATCTACTGCTATGTCATCGCAGGTTTCATCAGAAGCGACTAACGGTACTTTAAGTTCGACATCCGATATAGGAAGTGCTTCAGATGCGCAAACGAAGACTCATACTGTAACCTATTATGACATCGATGGAACTACAGTGCTTGATACTGAAGAGGTGGAAGATGACGGCACTATTACAAAAACAGAAGGCAATAAGGATGGATATACTTTCATAGCATGGTATATATCACCTAAGATGACACGTAAGTTCAATGTCGACGAGAAGATTCATGAAGATAAAAAACTTTACGGAGGCTTTGCGAAATATACCGAGGACACGAGAGAGTTCGCTATCCTAGGTGATGGTGACAGTGATGTGTTAAAGGAATCTGCCTGGGGTAAAGTAATAGGTGATG
Organism: uncultured Eubacteriales bacterium; assembly: GCA_900314885.1. Lineage (GTDB taxonomy): Bacteria > Bacillota > Clostridia > Lachnospirales > Lachnospiraceae > Catonella. The sequence goes on along the minus strand of OMWY01000015.1, from coordinate 40,858 downwards.
CCCAGAAAATGACTAAGGAGGATAACAGCGAAGCCAATGTTTATACAATAACTGTTGACCTTAAAGAGGGAGATCAGTTTCAGTTCGCTATGGATTCAAGCTGGGGAGATCAGAGAGGTTATGGGTATCTTACCACAGATACGATAGATGGTACACAGTATCTACAGAAAGAAGGCGGTTTGGGAAAAACTTCCGCTCAGAAATCTAACATTGGTGTATTAGTATCAGGTAATAATACTTTTACATTAACGACCTATCCGGACTCTGATACTTATGATACAGAAGATCCTGAGTATAAGGAGGAAAATAAGGAAAATTTCAACTATAATCCTTATGACTCCATTACCTTCACTTATAATGGCGAAAGTAAGTAGGATTTAACTTGTTAAAATGTTATGTTCGGTGATCTTTACGCGGTTAATGGCATCTTTGATGCAGGAAAGCAGTACATTTTCCTTTGATTCAAAAAGGCCATCGACATAACAGACATTATTTGTATGGCCTAATATTCGGGAAAGCACAATATCACCTGTTATTATATTAGAATTCTTTATTTTTTCGCAATCACTTAAAGAAGATATGAAGGTGATATTATCACTACCAAGGTCATTCTTAAGGTACTGCATTCTTTCTTTGTTAGGACTTTGCAGAAAAACATATCTGAATGGTTCGCTCTCAAAAGCTTCAGAGGCTTTACGATAAAGTTCTGAGCTACTGTTAATTTGAAAGAAAAGAGGATCATTTACAAAACAGTCGAGCGCAATAAGGGGTACAAAATTATTATCACCTAATGCGTGAAACTGAGTAGTGGAAATATTATAGCAAATTATTGCGTCAGCCCTGTCATATCGTTCACAGGTTGATGGATCTAAAAGCAGTAAATCAAAATGCTCTTTGTGAAAGAAATGGGTGAGCATTTTTAAGGTGTGCATATTTTCTGCCTCAGACAGAACAGAACCGGTCTCGGGCATGATAATTGCAATCATATTCTTATACTGAGTGGCGAGAGCCTTGGCTGCCTGGTTAGGCGAATAATTCAATAGATTCGCTACCTGTAAGACTTTTTTCTTTGTCTCTTCAGTGATTTTGATATCTGTACGGTTGTTCATAACATAAGAAACGGTCGCTACTGATACTTCTGCTGCCTTTGCTACATCCTTGATAGTTGCTTTCTTTGCCATAATATTCCCCTTTATGTTTTTCTATAGTTTAATGTTTTACATTCGATTTGTCAAGAAGGGAGTTACTGATGAATCAGTACGCGCTGCTGCATGTGCCGGACTCACGATATTGTTTCGCGACTGGTCCAAAGGAGGTTGTTATAAGACTTCGCACTTCAAAAATGGATAAGTGTGAAGTGAAAATAATATATGAGAGCAAATATGTTATTCAGACAAGCAGAAAGGAAGCTGTAATGCTGCCTGTCTGTGAGGACGCGCTTTTCAGGTTCTATGAAATCCACTTACGTCTGACGGACTCAAGGCTTGCGTATGTATTTAAAATTATCGAAGGCGGAAAAGAGTATTATTATAGTGAGGATGGCTTGACAGAAACCTACAATTTTGATGAAGCTTTTTATAATTTCTTTCAGCTACCTTATATCAATATTAACGATGTTCAGAAAACGGTGGACTGGATGAGAAGTGCTGTATTTTACCAGATATTTGTCGACAGATTTAATATTGGCAATAAGGACAAAGATACTTCTTATATCAATATGGAGTGGGGTGGTAAGCCAACTCCTAAAAGTTACGCGGGAGGTGATATAAAAGGAATAATCGATAAACTAGATTATATCGAAGGTCTTGGAGTGAACGCAATATATCTTACTCCTGTATTTTCCTCTGTCAGTAATCACAAATATGACATATATGACTATATGCATGTTGATCCGATGTTTGGCAATGAAGATGATTTAAAGAAGCTGGTATCTGAAGCTCATAAGCGTGGGATTCGTATTGTTCTCGATGCTGTATTTAATCACTGCAGCATGAATATGGCCCAGTTTAAGGACGTAGTGGAGAAAGGCAAAGAGTCAGAATATTATAACTGGTTCATAATTGATGGCGATAAACCGGATCCGGAGAAAATGAATTACGAATGTTTTGCGGCATGTAATTATATGCCAAAGTTAAATACCGCGGAACCCGGCGTACAGAACTATCTGACAGATGTCGCCGAATATTGGATTAAGACGGCTGATATTGACGGATGGAGGCTTGATGTATCAGACGAGGTATCGCATGAATTCTGGAGAATATTCAGAAAGAAAATTAAATCAGTTAAACCTGACTGTGTTATTATTGGTGAAAACTGGCATGACGCATATCCTTATTTACAGGGCGATCAGTATGACAGCATTATGAATTACGCATTTACTAAGGCTTGTCTTGATTATTTTGCAAGAGGTAATTTTTCAGCCGCTCAAATGGCGGAAAAGTGTAATTCCAACCTGATGCGTAATAAAGAGCAGGTTAATTTTATGATGCTGAACCTCCTTGATTCACATGATACACTGCGATTTTTCACGGAGGTAAATAAGAACAAGAAAAAATTACTGGCCGCCATCGCTTTAATGGTAATGTATCCGGGAGCCCCATGCATATATTATGGGACTGAAATATGTATGGAAGGTGGATATGACCCGGATTCACGAAGGTGCTTTGATTGGGATGATAGTCATTGGGATAAAGAGGTGATGAGCGATATTAAGAACTTATTGAGGCTAAAGAGCTTGAAACCTCTTCAGTATGGAAGAGTAATAATTGAAAGTGTAAATGGTTTGCTTCATTTGGTTAGAAAGTATGACAATGACACTGTTTCACTCTACATAAATATGTCTGAGGAAAGCACAAATATATCGGCTGATTATAATGAGATACTTGCCGGTTTAATAAACAAAGGGGAAATAGCAAGCGAAGGGTTTGCTGTGCTAAAAGGAGAAAAGGTATGAATAAAAGAATTATTTCATTGGCAATCATCGGAACATTAATGATAAGTTCTCTGTATGCCTGCGGAAAAGGTTCAGGTAACAAAGAATCAACTGACAGTCAGACCGTTACATCCGACTCAGGCACCGTAAGTACGAAGACAGACAGTAATAGTACGGAAAATAAAATATTCTCGGGTGATCTGGAGAAGAATGTAACCTTACAGGTCCTTGAGAATGATACCGCTATTTCAAAAGGCTACTTTGAGGAATTAATTGACGCGTTTAATGAAAAATACAAGGATTATGGAATCACCGCTGTTGACGCAAACATGGACCAGTACCTTGATTTAGCAAAGGATGGTCCTGATGGCTATGGTCCCGATGTCCTTTATCAGGCAAATGACGTAATAATGCAGTATGCACAGGATAAACATATTTATCCACTCCCGATAGAGAGGCTTGATTGCTATGATCAGATTCCGGAGGAGGCATGGCAGGCATATAAGGAAGATGTGGACGGTAAAACATATACCTGTGGTGCGCCTGTAAATATTCAGACTGCAAGACTCTACTACAGAAAGGATTTATTGCCGGACAACTGGAAGGAGAATTGGGATTCGGATAAAAATGATGTTCCTGATATGGTGGAAAACTGGAATAGCATGTATAAGTTTTCAAAGGAGCGTCACGAGGAAGACAGCAGTAAGTTTGGCTATATGAAGTCATTAAATGATATGTACTTCGCAAGCGGTTTCCTTTTTAGTTACGGAGCTTATATTTTCGGTAATAATAATACTGATCCTTCAGATATAGGTTTTGCTAAGAATGATGCCGTAAAAGGAGCGAATGTTTTAAGCGAGCTTGCTTCTGTAATGAACGAAGACTGTATTGATGATACCATTACAACGAATGCTTACAGCAAATTGGCAGATGGCACCTATTTTGCGACAATATCAACGCCGGACGTATATTCTACTTTTTACGACGAACTTGTAAACGGTTATGAGGAAAATGGTGATTCCGAGGATGAAGCAAAGAAGAAGGCAGAGGAGAACCTTATAATGACTGATCTGCCTAAGCTTCCTGAGAGTGGTGATTTGACCGAGGAAAACCCTAACCTGATTGATACTAAGTCAATGGGCGGAATAAATGGATACGCTATAAGTGCATATACTAAGTACCCGAATGCCTGCTTTGCTTTTGTGGATTTTGCTACAAGCTATGATATGGTTATGAAGAGAAGTAAAACGCTTGGTATAGCCCCGGCAAGAGGCGATGCCGCAAAGGATTCCGGCGATACCGCTGCTTCACTTTTTGACAGTCTGGAAAAGGGAAATATAGTTCTAATGCCTTCTATCAAGGAAGTAGGACAAATTTGGACTCCGGGACAGACATTTTTTATTGACCTTGCGAAAGATGCCTTCAGAAGTGATAAGAAATATCCGGATGAGGCTTCCATGCAAAAAGGACTCGAAAATATGTCACAACAGATTCATGACGCTATTTATACGTTGAAGTAAGGTATAAACTATGAATAAAAGTAATAGAGTAAGTGCCGTCTGGCATGATATGACGTCCAAAAGCCGTTTGTCTTTTTTTGTAATGGGCGGTGGCCAGATAGCAAACGGAGCTGTTGCTAAGGGAATATTATTTCTTCTGCTTGAAGTAATGTTTATTTCCTACTTTGTACAGCGCGGTTTTAATGACATCGGTGGATTTTTTACTTTGGGAACTCACGAAGCAGACCCATGGGCAGGGACAGCCGGCGATAATTCAGTTACAATGTTGCTTATGGGGATTCTTGCCTGGATTTTCCTGATTGCTTTTATAGCAGTCTATATTGGAAATATAAGAGACGCAAGAAACACCGGATTCAGATGCGAAAATGGTGAGAAGCCACTTCCGCTTGATAAAGAATTAAAGCTCCTTTTTGACAAGAAATTTTATTTCTTTGCGCTTCTGCTTCCTGTGATCGGAGTCGCGGTATTCAATGTATTGCCTATAATATTTATGATACTTATAGCTTTCACGAATTATGGCGGGGATATTGTCCCGCCTGCGCTTGTGGATTGGGTAGGACTTGATAATTTTAAGAAGCTTGTTACATTATCTCAATTTGCGCCTACATTTTTCCATATTCTTGTATGGAACTTGTTGTGGGCAGTTGTTTCGACGGCTTTGAATTATTTTGCCGGGTTGTTTCTTGCCTTACTATTGAATAAGGACTGCGTGAAGGGCAAAGCTTTCTGGCGGGCTTTCCCCGTGCTTGCCTATGCAATTCCGGGATTTATTACGTTGCTTGCTTTTAAGTTCATGTTCTCGTATGGCGGGCCGATAAACCAGTTAATAACAGAAAATGGCGGTAAGGCTATTGGATTTCTTGATATTGACGCAAAATGGACTGCGAGACTTATAGGACTGCTTGTAAACTGCTGGATTTCAGTACCCTCCATTATGCTTCTTGCGACGGGCAATCTATCAAACAGGGATATGTCAATATATGAGGCCGCTAAAATTGATGGAGCTAGCGCATGGCAGCAATTTAAGTCACTGACATTCCCATTTATGATTTTTGTTACAACTCCGGTATTGCTGGGACAGTTTGTCGGTAATTTCAATAATTTTGGCATATTCTACTTCCTTCGCGGCGGGCTTTATATGGATGGATATTTCCTTGCGAGTGATACAGACTTATTGATAAACTGGCTTTATAACCTTTCGATTGATAATAACTATTATTGCATAGGAGCGGCAATAAGCCTTGTGATTTTTATTATAACTTCTGTTATTTCTCTGATAGTATACGTAAAATCTCCGGCATACAGAGAGGAGGACAGATTTCAATGAGTAAGAAATATGTTTCAAAAGCAAAGAGAAGAAGGTCTTTTGCCAGATCAATAGATGCGGTAATGACATATATTATCCTTATTGCTGTGGCTTTTGTCTTTTTCTTCCCTTGCCTGTGGATAATATTAGCGTCATTTTCGAAATCAGGAAGCATTTATTCGTTTGATGGATTTTTTCCGAGTTCGTACAGTCTTAGTACTTTTAAGAAGCTCTTTACGGATACGAGACTTTATGATTATCCTAAGTGGTTTATGAATACGCTTATTATCGCGGCACTTAGCAGCCTTTTAGGAACTTTTTTAACTATACTGACAGCTTATACCATGAGCCGCTTTCGCTTCAGGGCAAGAAAGCCTCTTATGAAGGGAACTATGATTTTAAGTATGTTTCCGTCATTTATGGGAATGACGGCAGTATATATACTTATGACCCAGTTCAAGTTAATCAATCAGCCGATGGGATTAGTTTTGATTTACGCTGCTGGAGCGCCGATGGGGTATCTTACTCAGAAGGGCTATTTTGATACTATTCCAAAGGCTATAGACGAAGCAGCTAAGATGGATGGAGCAACGAATTTTCAGATTTTTATGCATGTAAATCTGCCGTTGTCGAAGCCCATAATAGTTTATACGGCTCTCACATCATTTACATGGCCTTGGTCTGACTTCATCCTACCTAAGCTGCTGCTTAAAGAGAAGAATCTATATACGGTTGCTGTAGGTCTTATGAGCCTCGACGATACTGAATTCGCAAGATTTGCGGCTGGCAGCGTATTTATAGCTGTGCCAATAGTTATCCTGTATTTCTGTCTTGTAAGAAATATGGTCAGCGGTATAGCCGAAGGCGCGGTGAAAGGATAAAAATTGAAAGGGTTTACATATGAAAAAATAAATATATTACATTATTGGTATCACTTGCTATAATTTTCACATCTATCAGGATCCCGGTATATTTAATCATGAAAGCTGGACTGATTATAGTTCTTATGAAAGTGGCATTTATCATAGTCTTTATGGATTGGCTGATATTAATCAGATGAATGATACTGTAGATTCGTATCTGAAAGGCGCAATTGACAAGTGGTTAGATTTAGGAGTGGACGGTATTCGCGTTGACGCTGTAAAACATATGCCTGCCGGATGGCTTAAAAATTGGGTTAGTAACATATATGAGAAACACCCTGTATTTATTTTTGGCGAGTGGTATACCGGTGGCACAGGGAATGATTCGCAGATGACAGAGTTTGCCAATACCAGCGGTATGAATTTACTTGATTTCAGATATGCTAATGCGGTAAGAAATGCTATTGGTACTGAATCTGATTCGATGAAAGATCTGTATAACGTAAAGAGAAATATATTGACTTATGTGACTATTTAAAAATAGGGAATATGCTCATGAATAATTAGATGAGCATATTCCTTTATTTATTGGGGACACGTAATCTCCACTACGTCTTCAATAATATGATGTAGGGCCTGGGGCAGTTCCTTCTTTGAAGCGGTGTAGTAGACTTCCTTTCCCTTCCTCTCCGATACTATAAGGCCGGTGCTCTTAAGGAGCTTCAGGTGGTGAGACACTGCGGGTGAACTCATTCCCGTAATATAGGCGATATTGCTGACGCACTCCTCGCAGTGGCAGAGAAGCCAGAAAATTCTGCACCGGCTTTCGTCTCCAAGAAGTCTGAAGACATCTGCTGCCGTTCCGAAGCTCTCCTTATCAGGCATATTTGAAAGGACACCTCCACTGACCTTGCCATGGTCATGCGGAAGTGAAGCTTTATCTATTTTTCTGCTTGTCATACGTTATTCTCCAATCAGCACATCTGCAAGCACCGCGAATTCAGGAAGCGTAAGCTTTTCGCCCCTTAGCATAGGGTCCTGCTTCAGTCCACATGATTCTTCCATCGCAAGCACAGCCCTAGTCGCGTCATCCTTTGAGATATCAAGCTCCGGTGAATTCGTAAGACCATTTACAAGGGTCTTACGCCTCTGAGCGAAGCTTGCCTTAATAACCTTAAACATAAAAGCCGGATCCTTAGTTTCGACAGGGGGCTTATCGCGGAGCGTGAGGTTCACGACTGCGCTCCCGACTTTAGGCCTAGGCATGAAGCAGTTCGGTGGAACAAAGGCCGCTATATAAGGCTCAGCGTAGTATTGCACAGCTAATGACAGAGCTCCGTAATCCTTTGTACCGGGGCCGGCCTGCATGCGTCTCGCGACTTCTTCCTGAACCATCAGGGTCATGGAAATAACCGGAACGTGCTTTTCAAGCAGGCTCATAATAATCGGCGTTGTGATGTAATAAGGTAAATTAGCGACAACCTTGATTGGCTTGCCGCCATTCTTTTCATCTACAAGGGCGTTAATGTCTACCTTTAATATATCATTATTGATAATCGTGACGTTGTCATACATGGAAAGGGTTGTATCGGTGAGAATCGGTATCAGGGTCTTATCTATCTCAACCGTTACAACCTCTCTCGCAGCTTCGCAGAGGTACTGGGTGACAGTACCGATTCCGGGGCCTATCTCAAGTACAAGGTCATCCTTCGTGATATCAGCCGCGGCGACTATTTTCTCAAGGACATGTGTATCTATAAGGAAATTCTGCCCGAATTTCTTCTTAAAGTCAAAGCCGTACTTCTGCAGCACGGCTATAGTGTTTCTAGGTTCACCTAAATCTGCCATAGTATTCTCCTATATAAATCATTCTAAAAACAGTATAGTGTATAAAATTTTCTCTGTCAAGAAAAAACTGTTGCAATTATACACAAAATTGTGTATACTAAAATGGAAAGGAGAATATATGACACCAAGAGATAAGGCAATAAAGGACCTTGAAAACGCAGGATATATATTTGACAGACATGGAGCAAATCATGATATATATTATAATAAAACGAATAATAAGAAAATCCCGTTAAAAAGGCATGATTTTGATGAGGATGATCGAAGATATATTAACAAGGAAATAAAGCGTAATACACATGAAAAATGAGAAAGGAGCCTATATGAAATATATATATACTGCCTTAATTAGTTCAAATGAAAACGGCACTAAATATTATGCCAGAATACCTGATCTGCCGGGATGCATCACAACAGGAAAAACGTTGCAGGACGCAGTTGAGCAGATAACGGATGCCGCAAGTATATGGCTTGTGGATGCGGAAGACCATGATGAACCGGAGATAAAGGCCACACCACAGACTGAGATTAAGAGTGAAGATAATGAGATAAAAACACTGATTCAGGTGGATACATTGACTTACAGATCAAGGATTGACACAAAATCTGTAAGAAAGAATGTTTCTCTTCCGGCATGGCTTGCCAATATGGCAGACAAACGAGGCATAAACTGTTCTCAGGTACTACAGGAGGGATTGATGTCTAAGCTTGGCTGATAGGTAAAGGAGCGTGATTATGGCAGAAAAGAAGGTTCGGGTGTCGCTTGATGAGCTTACTGAGAAGTATAAGGGGCTTGAATACAGGGATTTCTATGAGAAGATAATGGGACTTATTAAAGCAGGCGACCTCACTCCGGTAAAGCGCTCTCCCCTTAACGGCAAGAACCCGCCGCTTCCTGTACGATATACAAAGATGATTGAAGCTGAAGACTACAGCGATCTGACGGATGAACTTAAGTTTCATTTTTCTCCGTACCTTGATAACAGCTATTACCTGAAGCATCCGGATATTTACAAAAAGGAAAGAAAATACGCTCTTGCCTTGAGCAAATATTTTGATAAATATGGGAATAATGATCGCGAGCCCGTATCGGTAAATGAGCGGTCCTTTGAAATATGGGGCTGTGAAAAATTCATAGAAAAGGAAAACGGAAGGACCATATTAAAGCATTGCGGAAAGAAAATCTCTGACCTCTCGGTATATGAGACGAGAGAGCCCCTCGCCTGCTTTACATTGTCCAGAGAAATACCACAAAACGTAATTATCCTTGAAAATGAGGATATATTTTATACAATGAGGAAATACCTTCTTAGGGGAAATGATACAATTTTCGGCGTGAAGATAGGTACGCTAATTTACGGAGCCGGGAAGAGAATGGTAAGCTCCGCAACCGATTACGATATATCGGTTGAACCGGCAGTGGCTGATACGAGAAATAATATATTATATTTCGGAGACCTTGACTATGAAGGAATAGATATTTACGAGGGTGTCTCGAAAAAATTGCCTGATATTTACAGGCTCTACCCCTTTAAGGAGGCCTATGAGAAAATGCTTGAAAGGGCTCTCACAATCGGGCTTACAAACCTTCCTGACACTAAGGAAGGCCAAAGGGAGACTGAAATATCAGATTTTCTCGGGTGCTTCGATGAAGATAAGAGAAAGGTAATTAACGACATATTAAAGACGAGAAAATATATTCCTCAAGAAATATTAAACATCGAGTCATTTGACAGAAAATAATATGAACAAAGAATACGATTTTTTAAAACAGTTCGATAAGAGAATGAGATTCGTGGGACGGTTCGCTGTAATATTATCAAATATCGTCCGCAAATCATTTTATAAGGATTACGGCTTTGAAAATGATGAGTCTATAAATGTGACATTTGCTGTGCTTCTCTTTATTATGGAAAAGTCACTTAGGGAAGAAATGTGCACGATAGACGATATAGCTACATTTATCGATAAAATGAATATAGATATTTGGCACAGGGAGAAGCTAATTGGTGGTCAGCGGGATTTTGCCGATAAAATAATTAATGATGTCCTGACAAATAATGGTGCGCAGATGACCTTTACCTGTGATAGTTATGATACAGACAAATCAGTCGAAAGAGTAATAAGGATAATCGGCAATAAACCTGATTACGATGAAAATAAGGTGCGCAGGACGTCATATTATTTAACAGAGGATGGCTACAGTATGCTTTTTTCAACCCTCGAGGTTGAGAGCAGTATGCGGTTTACAATAGATGAAATGATCTTTAAAATCCAGATGGATAAGAAGGATTACGAAAAGGCCGCTGAATCTATCAAGGGCGTATTCTCAGACATTCGCGCACAGGCTCAGAAAATAAAGGATAATATGATGCGTATAAGGCAGGACGCTCTCTCCTACAGCATCGATGACTATAAGGAATTATTATCCGGAGATATTGAAACGCTTAAGAAATCCCAGAAGGAGTTTGAGGCCTACAGGGAAAATGTATCTAAGCGGAAGGAAGAGCTAAAAAGCATCGGTATAAATGAGCGCGATCTGGACGAAAAAGAAATTAATAACCTTATGAGTCTCGAAACCATAGAAGATTACCTCATGAGGTCGCTTACAGAACAGCAGAAAATAATAGGACTTCATTTTGATCTTAAGAACCTGTATGACAGGGAACTCGAGGCTTTGTCGGAGCTTCGCTATATAAAGCGATTCTCACTGCGAAATGAAGTCTATGACAAGGTGATAAAAAATCCTGAGGCCCTTTCTGATATCGGTATATTAATGAGGCCACTTTTTACAAGAAAGCCTGATAAGATATATAATCCGGCTCTTGCGGGGATACTCCAGAGGCCGATAAGAAAAACAGAAGAAAAAGATAATGATACTGTTCTTGAAAACGGCGATGGTATTACCTATGAAGAGAGAAGAGAAATGATGAGAAGGAGGCTTATGGGCTGCAGAAGGTGTCTCGAGAGTATACTTGATATCGCCTTTGAAAGCGCGGGCAGAATATCATTTGAAGAAATAAACGATAGAGCAAAAAGTGACAGCGATATATTTAATAAAATATATTCCGATGTATCTGTCTTCAAACAGGTAATGGTAGAGCTCATAAATACAGGCACATATGATATTGAGCTTATGAGGAAGGAAAGAAAGGATGAAATTATAGATACGGATGATCTCGCATTTCACGCCGGAAGTGAGGTGCTTGACCTCTGTGATACTAAATATATGGGGATTAAGAAAATTACCATTATGAAGATACCGGACGAAGAGGAAATAACAATCGAAAATGTTCCGGATTCCGATGGTAATCTGCATAGCGTAACCTGCTCTGATTTAAATATAAGGATGGAATAAAATGGCTGTTTATGATGAAAATATTATAAGAAAGAGTAATGATATATTTTGGTATCTAGTGAAATACCGGGAATTATCTTTTGAAAAGGATAATGATTTATACGACGCCTATTGTGAAAGTGATGAGGTACAGAAATTAGTTAAATCAATGAGCGAATCGGCTTCATGCGAGGTTGAAAGACTGGGCTCGGTTATATATCTGATACCGGATGAGGACAATACCTTTTTAGGCTATTCCAAGGCGGAATTAAAGAAGGAATTATGTAAGTCGGGAGGTACGGATAAGGATTACTATCTTGCCCAGTTTGTTATACTTAATCTTATGCTTGCCTTTTATGACGGAAGCGGCGCAAGCGCCAAGTCGAGAGACGATCTCAGGGTAGGCGAGCTTGAAAATATGATAAGTGATGGCCTGGCGCGCGGTACGGCGGTGCTCGATGAGGACGCCCAGTCGGAAGCGGGCATAGCATTTACAAACATGAGAGATGCCTATGAGGCTCTTAAAAGTACAGACAGCTTTAAGGGAGTTCGCTCAAAATTCACGAAACAGGGATTCCTTAACGGTATACTTAAGTTCATGGAGGACCAGGGGCTTATAAACTACATCGAAGCTGATGAGATGATATCCGTGACCCGCAAATTTGACAACCTTATGAACTATGATCTGTTAAATGATAACAATATAGACAGAGTCAGACGAGTGATGGGGGAACTTGAAAATGAGCAGAATTAACGCGATCCGTCTTGTAAATATAAAATATGATAACAATACAAGGACAATCAGTGATGAAATATTTGATATAAATGGGCGTGACACACTGTTTTCTATGAAGAACGGCGGCGGAAAATCCGTCATGATCCAGCTGATAATGGCTCTCTTCGAGCACAGACGATACATGAGAATCGGTGAGCGAAGGTTCGAGGATTATTTTACCGGCAGCGCCCCGTCATTTATAATGGCTGAATGGGTTCTTGATTACGGCCAGGGCTACGTGCTTACCGGCATGATGGTGAGAAGAAGGCAGGATAATCCGGATGAAAATACCGACCCGCTGGAAATGAAGAATTTTATAGCGGAATATAAGGAGCCCTGCAAGGAAGATATAAGGAATATAGAAATAATTAAATATAAGGATGATTCACGCCTTCTTAGGGGATACGGTGAATGCGCGAAATTATTTGACTCATTAAAAAAGGACAGTAAAAACAGGTTTAATTACTATGATATGGCTGTTGATTCGCAGAGAAGGGCTTATTTTGAGAGACTTGCGGAAAACGATATCTCTTCACGTGAATGGGAGACTATAGTTCATAAGGTAAATGAGACTGAGGGAGGCCTTGACAAGCTATTTTCAGAATGTCGGGATGAGAAGAGCCTTGTCTCGAAGTGGTTTATACCTACAGTTGAAAATAAAATTGATGGCCAGGAAAAAATAAAAAATTTTGAAGCCAACTTTGAGAAATATATAGTCCGTTACAGGCATGATAAGGACAAAATGAAAAATCGTGATATTATTAAGAGTTTAATAGCTGACTCTGAAATAATGACTGAGGCGGCGGAAAAATTTAAGGAGGCAAATGATAAGTTTGCGGAAAACAATGGCACAATAGCCGATTTTATTTATAAACTAAATGAAAGCGAAATAAAAATCGAAAATGACAGCGCAGGCATAAATGAGAAAATTAAAGAGCTTGAGACCAGAATAACAGACCTCTTTAGAAGCAAGTACTCTTTAGATTACTATGGCATTCTTGACAAAATAAATAAAAACGCGGAAGAAATGGCACTTTTACGGACCGAAAAACAGGCGCTTGAAAAGGAAAGGAGCGAGGCCCTTAAAAAAGTAAACCTTGAAAACTGCGCCAAAGATCTTGAACGTTTAAAGGAAACGGAAGGTGAGCTTGCTCTGATATCAGCTAAGCTTGACGCTATCAAGAAGAAAGAGTCTGAAATCGCTCCAAAGAGGATGGAACTGGGAGGGAAGCTTCGCGCGTATTATGAAGAAAAAGAGAAGAAATTAGCGGATACCTCTCTAGAGTTAACCGATTCTATTTCGCTTTTAAAGGAAAATATCACTAAGATTGGTGAAGATCTTTCTGAGAAGGAAGAAGAGGAGGATAAGCTAAGCAGGGAGATAGTAAGGCTTGATTATTCGACCAAGAACTATAGTGAAAATGAAGATGAATTTAATAAGAGATATAAGACGAATCTCGCAAGAAATATCTTAGGTGAGTACGAGCATGGACTTGAAGATGTTTTTATCAAACAGTATACGGATGAGAAAAGTGAAGGTGACCGGAACCTGGCAGATGAGCGGAAGAACTATGAAAATCTCGTTCAAAATGATAAAATACTGTCAGAGAAAAAAGAGCAGCTTCATAAGGAAGGCTTCAGACTTGGGGCTGAACTGGATATTTTTAATACCCGTCTTAGCGATTTTGAGGATGAAATTGCGAAGCGGCGTGACATACTAAAATACTTGGATGAGAGCGATAAGATAATATTTGATACGGAAAAGATTATATCTCTCTTTGACAAGAAGGCTGAGGATATAGAGAACCGCAAAAATGACGCTGAGTCAAGGCTCACTGAATTAAGGAAGGAGCTTGAGAAGCTTACATCGGGAAGGATAATGGAGCTACCGGGTGATCTTGCGGACTTATTTGATGACCTTGGAATTAACTATGTTTATGGCTTGGATTGGCTAAGAAAAGGTGGATTCAGTGAGGCAGAAAGGAATGCCTATGTGGATAAATTTCCTTTGCTTCCGTATTCCGTAATAATTTCTGAAGCGGATATAAAAAAATTAGCTGAAAGCCTACGGAAAGTCACTACATCTTTCCCGATTCCGATAGCGGTTAGGGAAAGTCTGACATCGGACTCTGAAGCGCTAGGTGATACAATAATTAATGCCGGCCTGATGAAAATGTATGTCTTATTTGACAGGAGCCTGTTTGATGAGGAGGCTATAGCCCGTAAAATAAACGAATACAACCTGAAAATTAACAAGCTTGAGGCGGAAATATCCTTGCGAGCAGAGGAATACAGGCGTACACAGGAAAGGGCGGCTGCGATAAGGCTTCAAAAAGTTACAGAAGCAGATTACAATGTCTGCAAAAATAAAATAGCGGAAATAAATACAACCATTGAAAATAATAAGGAGGAAGTTAAAAAAGTCACAGAAAATATAGGTGAAAATGAGAAAAATATATCAAGGTCTCAAAGGCTTATTGATGAATTATCTGACAAAATAAATGGATTAACGGACCGGATAGAAGCTTTTAAAAGGCTTATGGCTAAGTACCACGTTTACCTCGAGGAGCTTGACAAAAAATCTGAGCTTACGAAGGAGTCAGTCAAGGTAAGCGAGAAAATAGCGGCGCTAAAAACTCAGGATAAGCAGCTTAACGAGAAGCTCTTAACCGATAAAAATGAGCTCTTTCAGGTTAATACCGACCATGAAAACGTAAAGGCGGAGGCTCTGAAATACGCGTCATATGATGCCAAGACCATTGAAGGTGATGACGATATCGATAAAATATTGGCGGATTATACTGCTCTTATAAGCAAAATAAACGCAGACGAAGCAGAGCTTATGGACTCATTCGCGGCAAAGAAAAAGCAATGTGACAAGGAAAATAAGGAGCTTGACCGTGATTTAAAGAGGGCGGAGCTTTCAAGGTCTGACATCAATATTTCTTATGACGCGGACGAAAAGGACCATCAGGAAAATATTGTCCGTGACAGGGAAAATGAAATTCGCAAGAAGGATTTTTCGATAACTGAGTGCGATAAGAAGGATACAGGGTTAAATACTGAGAAGGATGGCCTCCTGAAACTCATTTATGAAAAATGCGGTGACAGTGAACTTGCGCCTAAAGAAAGTCTTGAGAATATGGATTACGACTATGAAATTACCGTCTCGACGTCTGACAGAAAGAGGCTTTTGGAGACGGATGAGAAGCTTGCTAAAAGAATTTCACTCATAAAGGGAGTGTGTTCCTCTCTGTCTGAATTTGCCGATATGCCTCGCGACGAAAGATATTTATTCGATGGTGATATAGAATCATTTAACGAAGAAGAGCTTAATAAATCACGTGGGAACCTCGTGAAGGATAATAACAGATATAGGGAATTAATAAGAAAAGCAGGAAGTGATTTAAAAGAGAAAATAAAGGAGCTTTCGGAGAAGAAGGAATATTCCGCCGATACCTTTAAGAGATCCTTTGAAACTATTTACGCGACCGCTGATAACGCGGAAAATATTTTAAAGCAGATAGAAATTATTACTGCTTCTTATCGCACTCAGCTCTTAAAGCTTGAGGCGGACCTTGAGCAGGTTGCCGAAGAAAAAGAGCAGCTTGTGGAGCAGGTTTTAAAGTATGTTCGCGAGGTCAATGAGAATATCGGTATGATAGGAAATAATTCTACGATTGAGGTTCATGGAAGGAGCGTGAAAATGCTCAAGGTCGATGTTCCAACCTGGGAAGAGGTTGTAGAACGCGAATATAAGAAGAAGCTGTCGGACACCGTGGATGAAATTACTGAGCAGGGCCTCATGATTCTTTCCGAGAACAAGCCTCTCTCGGACTTTATAGGAACCAGAGTAAACACAAAGGAGCTTTATGATAATACGTTAAATATTTCAAATGTGCATGTGCGTTTGAAGAAGATTGAGTTTGAGAGTGTTGTGTCAATAACCTGGAACGATGTCAGCAAGAACTCCGGTGGTGAGGGCTTCGTGTCATCCTTTATGGTGATTTCATCCCTTATGTACTACATGCGTCGCAATGACAATGACATTTTCAGGGCAAATGGCGGGAGCAAGGTTCTTATCATGGATAATCCTTTCGCGAAAACCTACTCGGAACATTTGCTTAAACCTGTGTTTGAAGCGGCTAAAAAGAGCCGGGTTCAGCTTATCTGTTTTTCGGGAAGTGATGGTGAGGCGATCTATGACAGGTTTAATAACATTTATGTATTGAGGCTGATTCCGTCTGACCTCCATCCGGGCTTGCAGTATGTCAGGTCGGAGCATAAGAAGGGTGATGAAGAGGGAGCGAATACAGTGGTATCGTCCCAGATAGAAGTGGATAGGCAGGTGAGTTTCTTTTAATGATATTTGATACGCATACGCATTACGATGACGCTGTTTTTGATGAGGACAGGGAAGAAATTATTAAGAAAATTCGTGAGGAAAATGTCGGCGCAGTTATGTGCGTCGGCGCTTCGATTGAAAGCAGTGCCGCGGCAGTTAAGATAGCGGAGAGCCATGAAAATATGTTTGCGGCGGTCGGTGTCCACCCTGACGAGGTGGGCGGCCTTGAGGAGCGGGGCATAGAGGCTATCAGTTCCCTCCTAACAAGTAATAAGGTAAGATCAATCGGCGAGATAGGTCTTGATTACTTCGAGCATGAGAAGGGTGAGCGGACCGAAGAGGTGAAGGCCCTTCAGAGAAAATGGTTCGACGAACAGCTTAAGCTTGCTGTAAAAGAGGGCCTTCCAATTATTGTTCACAGCCGTGACGCTGCGAAGGATACCTGGGATATCCTCGAAGCAAGGCATTTTCCAAGGGGAGTAATTCACTGCTATTCTTATTCACCCGAGATGGCCGTAGAGTACGTGAAGAAGGGCTATTACCTAGGCTTCGGCGGCGCCATAACATTTAAGAACGCGAAGAAAAATGTAGAGAGCGTCGCGGCGGTCGGCATAGACCACATTTTGCTTGAGACCGACTGCCCTTATATGGCCCCGGTACCGGTAAGGGGGACCAGAAATTATTCCGGTAACCTAAAGTATGTAGTGGAGAAGCTCTCTGAAATACTTAGCATTAGTGTGGAAGAGGTTGAAGCAAAGACATACGAAAACGCACTTAAACTTTTTGGGAACATGTGAAGCATGTTCCCAATATTTTTTATTGCAAAATCCGCCTATAAATGGTATAGTAAATGATGGATTTGTGCGTATTTTTCGTGCGGTCTACTTTATTTAAACAGGAGACAGATTTAACATGAAATTTAAAGAGATGGAATACGTCCGCCCGGATATGGAGGACGTGAAGAAGCAGTTTAAGACGCTTACTGAGGACATGAAGAACGCGACTTCAGGCGAGGCAGCCTTTGATGTGCACAAGCGTTATTATGAGCTCTCGGGCCACATCAGCACCGCATTTAACATAGCTTATATAAGACACGATATCAATACAGCGGATGCAGAGTATTCGGCTGAGAAGAATTTCTTTGATGAAAATATGCCGACCATAGAGAACCTTGACGTAGAGTACAAGAAGGCCCTTTATGCTTCTAAGTTCCGCCCTTACCTTGAGGAGAAAATCGGCAAGGTAGCCTTTAAAAATATAGAGCTCGCCGAGAAGAGCGTAGATGAGAAGATTCTCCCTCTTATGCAGGAGGAGAACAAAATCGTTACTGAGTACAACGACCTTCTCGCTTCTGCAAAGATTGAATTTGACGGTAAGGTCTGCAACCTCTCTCTCATGACCCCATATCTTCACAATATCGACAGGAACGTGAGGAAGGCAGCCTGGGAGAAGCTTACGGAGTTCTTTGTAGAGAATCGCGACCAGCTCGATGATGAATACGATAAGCTCGTTAAGAACCGCACAAAGCAGGGCGAAATGATGGGCTATGCGAATTACCTTCCTCTCGGATATGCCCGTATGATGAGAAACTGCTACGGCAGAAGCGATATAGCGGAGTTCAGAAAGCAGGTTAAGCGCGACTTCGTGCCATTTGTAGAGAAGCTTCACGAGAGAAGAAGAATCCGCCTTGGCCTTGATCATCTCTACTATTATGATGAGGGCGTATACTTTAAGCAGGGAAATCCTGACGTAATCGGTGATTACAAGCAGATTCTTGAAGCCGGCAGGAAGCTCTACGGAGAGCTTTCGCCAGAGACCCGCGACTTCATGAACTTCATGTGCGACAGCGAGCTTTTTGACGTAGAGGGCCGCAAGAATAAGACAACAGGCGGATATATGACCTATATCCCTGACTATAAGGCCCCATTCATCTTCGCGAACTTTAACGGCACAAGCGGAGACGCTGACGTAATCACTCATGAGTGCGGACACGCCTTCCAGGGCTGGCTTACATCAACAGACCCTATAAGGGAGCACGCCGACATCACCATGGAGGCCGCTGAGACTCACTCAATGAGTATGGAATTCTTCACTGAGAAATGGATGAATCTCCTCTTCGGTGACAGGGCGCAAGACTACGTTGATATGCATTTTGAAGATTCCATCATGTTCATTCCTTATGGAACGATGGTAGATGAGTTCCAGGATATAATTTACGATGATCCTGCCCTCTCACCTAAGGCTAGAGATGAAGTATGGCGCGACCTTGAGAAGCAGTATAAGCCACACCTTGACTACAGTGGCAACGCATACTATGAAGAAGGTGGATTCTGGCAGAAGCAGCACCACATTTACGATAATCCGCTCTACTATATAGATTACTGTATAGCGCAGACTGATGCCCTCCAGTACAAGGTATGGATGGATGAGGACTTTAAGGCGGCATGGGATTCATACCTTAATTTCTGCAAGCTTTCGGCATCGGATTATTTTAATGTCCTTATAAAGCAGGTTGGCCTTAATAATCCTTTTGAGGACGGCTGCCTTAAAAATGTAGCGGATAAACTAAGTAAAAAACTGGGGCTTTAATGGGGTAAGATGAATATAGAAAAGCAGAGAAGGGCGCCTGTGTGCGAGGCACTTGAGGCGTTTCGAAGAAGGAGGGTGGTACCCTTTGATGTTCCGGGCCACAAAAGAGGACGCGGGAACCCGGAGCTGGTGAAATTATTAGGCGAGCAGTGCGTAAGCATAGATGTCAACAGCATGAAGCCACTTGACAATTTATGTAATCCGGTTTCTGTTATAAAGGAAGCTGAGGAGCTTACAGCTGATGCCTTTGGGGCGGCGCATGCGTTTTTTATGGTCGGTGGAACCACAAGCGCTGTTCAGGCCATGGTTTTATCAAGTGTCAAGACGGGTGATAAGATTATTGTCCCGAGAAATGTGCATAAGAGCGTTATTAACGCCCTGGTTCTCTGTGGGGCTACGCCGGTTTACGTGAGACCTAGGATTCATGAGAGAATCGGTGTGGCTCTGGGCATGAAGTTATCCGATGTTAAGGAAACTATAGATGAAAACCCTGACGCCAAGGCGATTCTCGTAATAAATCCTTCGTATTACGGGATATGTTCAGATATTGAGGGCATTACGAAATACGCCCACAGCAAGGGAATTCGCGTGCTTGTCGATGAGGCGCACGGAACTCAGACCTATTTTAACGACAAGCTTCCGACTGCCGGAATGCACGCGGGCGCTGATATGGCGGCCATAAGCATGCATAAGTCGGGAGGATCCCTTACCCAGAGTTCAATTCTTCTTACGGGGCCGAACGTGGATCCGGGTGAGACGAGGCAGTTTATTAATCTCACTCAGACTACGAGCGCAAGCTATTTGCTTATCAGCAGTCTCGACATTTCAAGGAGGAACCTTGCCCTTCGCGGAAGCGAAAGCTTTGATAAGGTTATAGAGATGTCTGAGTACGCGAGAAATGAGATAAATAATATCGGAGGCTACTACGCTTACGGACGCGAGCTTATAGACGGTGAGGATGTCTTTGATTTTGACGTGACTAAGCTCTGCGTATTTACAAAGGACATCGGACTTACGGGCATTGAAATATACGACCTTCTCCGAGATGAATACGATATTCAGATGGAGTTCGGAGACCTTGGAAATATTATGGCCTATATTTCGATAGGAGACAGGATTCAGGAGATAGAGCGTCTCGTGGGAGCTCTCGAGGATATTAAGAGACTCTATAAGAAGGACGCCAGCGCCCTTCCGGTTGTGGACGCAGTGACACCTGAGGTTGTCGCGTCTCCCCAGGAGGCTTTCTATGCTGAGAAGGAGAGCGTTCCCCTTCGCCTCTCGGCTGGCAGGATTGCGGGTGAGTCTGTCATGTCCTACCCGCCGGGAATTCCGATTCTTGCCCCTGGAGAATTAATAACCGACGATATAATCAATCACATCATTTACTCTAAGGAGAAGGGGTGCAGCCTGCAGGGCACCGCGGATCCGGAGGCGAATAATATAAGAGTTTTAAGACAGTAACGGAGGGCACATGGATGTCACAAAAATCAGATATACTTGTAAATGAAATTTTCACCGACTCGGTAAGCATGGGAATCAGAGTCAGTAAGCAGCTCTATTCGGAGGAAAGTGAGTTTCAGAGGATAGAGGTCTTCGAATCGCCTGACCTTGGCCGATTTCTCATGCTTGACGGAGATATACTCTTTTCAGAGGCGGATGAGTTCATTTACAATGAAATGGTGACCCATGTGCCGATGGCGGTTCACCCTGACGTCAAGAGGGTACTTATAATCGGTGGTGGTGACGGCGGCGTAGCCCGTGAGATGACCGCCTACCCTGAGATTGAGTCCATAGAGGTTGTCGAGCCCGATGAGCAGATGGTTGAGGTCTGTAAGAAATATTTCCCTGAGGCTAGCAAGGGCTTCGACGATCCGAGAGTTCATATCGTCCACCAGGATGGGCTTCGCTACCTTCGAGGCCGTGAAGATGAGTTTGATATAATTATAAATGACGCGACAGACCCCTTTGGCCACACGGAAGGCCTATTTACCAAGGAATTCTACGGTGGCTGCTTCAGGGCTCTTAAGAAGGATGGAATCATGATCTACCAGCACGGTTCACCATTCTTTGATGATGATGAAGAATCCTTCAGGGCCATGCACAAAAAGGTATTTTCGGTATTTCCTATAAGTCGCGTCTACCAGGCAAATATTCCTACCTGCCCGTCGGGCTACTGGCTCTTCGGCTTCGCAAGCAAGAAATACCATCCGCTTGATGATTTTGACCCGGTACGCTGGAAGAAGAGGAAGATAAAGACCTACTATTACACTACGAACCTTCACAGGGGAGCGTTTATGCTTCCGAAATATGTTGAAGATATATTAGAGGAAGAAGAAGGAAAACTCAGTATTAAGGAGGGAAAATGAGCAGATTACTTATTATCGGAGCAGGTGGTGTTGCAAGTGTCGCTATCCACAAGTGCTGCCAGAACAGCGAAGTTTTTGATGAAATTATGATCGCGAGCAGGACGAAGAGTAAATGCGACAAGATCGCCGATGAACTAAAAGACAAGACAAAGACGAAAATCACGACCGCCCGGATTGACGCTATGGACGTTACGAGCGTGGTCGTTTTAATTAAGGATTATAAGCCGGATGCCCTTCTTAATCTGGCTCTTCCTTACGAGGATCTTGCCCTCATGGACGCCTGCCTCGAAGCGGGAGTCGACTATATAGATACGGCAAATTACGAGCCTGAGGATACTGACGAGCCAAAGTGGCGGGCTCAGTATGAGAAGCGTTGTAAGGATTTGGGATTTTCGGCTTATTTTGATTATTCCTACCAGTGGGCTTATGAGGATAAGTTTAAAAACGCCGGTCTCACAGCCCTTCTCGGAACAGGCTTTGACCCCGGTGTAACCAGCGTATTCGCGGCTTACGCCAAGAAGCACTATTTTGATACGATAGATACGATTGATATTCTTGATTGTAACGGCGGTGACAACGGCCTTCCGTTTGCCACAAACTTTAATCCTGAGGTGAATTTACGTGAGGTAAGCGCCCCGGGAAGCTATATGGAAAATGGCAAATGGGTGGAAATTCCTGCCATGAGCATTAAGCGCGAATATAATTTCGATGGTGTCGGAATGAAGGACATGTACCTCCTTCATCACGAGGAGATAGAGGCGTTAGGCAGAAATATGCCTGAGGTTAAGCGCATAAGGTTCTTCATGACATTCGGTCAGAGCTATCTCGACCATATGAGGTGTCTCGAGGATGTCGGCATGCTTAAGACTACTCCTGTCGAATTCGAAGGACATGAGATAGTTCCTATTAAATTCCTTAAGACCCTTCTCCCGGACCCGGCAAGTCTCGGGCCTCTTACCAAGGGTAAGACGAATATCGGCTGCATATTTACAGGCAAGAAGGATGGCAAGGAACGCCATATTTATATTTACAATATGTGCGACCATGAGGAGTGCTATAAGGAGGTCGGAAGCCAGGCGGTTGCCTATACCACGGGAGTTCCTGCCATGATTGGCGCTATGATGGTTGTCACGGGAAAATGGAAAAAGCCCGGCGTATTTACAACCGATGAGTTCGATCCCGATCCATATATGGACGCCCTTAATAAATGGGGTCTTCCGTGGAAGGTCGATGAAAATCCGGTACTTGTCCCATGATGGAAATATCGGATAAAAAATTATATTCACTGTTAATGGCGGAGACACCCTGCTACGTCATTGACAGTGAAAAAATAGAAGATAACTGTAAGAAATTAGCGGATATTGCAGGTAAGACCGGCGCTAAAATATTACTCGCCGAAAAAGCATTTTCCTTTTACCCACTTTACCCGCTTATAGGAAAATACCTTGCGGGAACTACCGCCTCCGGCCTGTATGAGGCTAAGCTCGGCGCCGAAGAGATGGGAAAAGAAACGCATATTTTTTCACCGGCATATAAAGAAAAGGATATGCCGTTTATAAGTAAAATATGCGACCATATTATTTTTAATTCGACAGCGCAATTAAAAAAATATCGTGATTATTGTCTTTCCGGTAAAAGCGGACGGATTAATAAATTAGGCCTGAGAATTAATCCTGAGCTTTCAACGCAGGAGGGTCACGCGATATATGACCCATGCGCTCCCGGAAGCCGCCTTGGTGTGACAAGCGAGAGGCTTGCGTCTGATATAGAGGCCGACCGGGATTCCCTTGACGGAGTTACGGGATTTCATTTTCATACCCTCTGCGAGCAGGGAGCTGAACCGCTCTATGAGACCGTGGAAGCGGTGGAGATGAAATTCGGCAGATACTTTAAGCACCTTGATTGGATTAATTTCGGCGGCGGTCACCATATTACGAGAAAAGATTATAACGTTGATTTATTAATCCAGATAATTAATTATTTTCGCGATAAATATAAATTCGAGGTCTATATAGAGCCGGGTGAAGCTGTGGCCCTTGACGCCGGATATCTTGTAACTACTGTTCTTGATAAGACCGAGAATAACGGAATTACCAATTTAATTCTCGACGCGAGCGCGGCCTGCCATATGCCTGATGTTCTTGAGATGCCGTACCGTCCGCCAATCCTTGACGGAATGGAGCCCGGCAAGGGTAAATATACATACAGGCTCGGCTCATGCACCTGCCTTGCGGGAGATGTAATAGGTGATTATTCATTTGACAGAGAAATAAATATCGGCGATAAGCTAATATTCGGCGATATGGCAATTTATTCATTTGTAAAAAATAACACATTCAACGGAATGCCTTTGCCTGATATAGATGTAATTGACGGCGATGGAAAATTAACCGTAAATAAAAAATTCGGATACGAGGATTTTAAGATGCGGTTGGGAAAATAAACGAGGCGGTCTTATGGCAGGTGGACTCTTTGAAAATGATGTTAAAGGAATACCGTTCGGATATCGTTTCCCGGCAGAATGGGAGAAACACGAGGGAACTATACTTGTGTGGCCTGTCCGTCCGGGGAGCTTTCCTTTTGACGGAAAATCGGCTAAGAAGACCTATGTCAGGCTTATCAGGGCAATTACCGAATCTGAGCCTGTATTTCTTGTGATTGATTTATTCCATATTCCGGAAGCTAAGAAGGCCCTTAATTCGGCCGGTATCAGGACCGTGTACCACCATATGTCATCCATGATTACTCCTGTTACGCCTTTTCCGGTTTATTTTTTAATTGCCCTTACAGACGACGCATGGGCAAGAGATACGGCGCCAACCTTTGTGCAGAATAAAAATCACGATACCATAGGAATTGACTGGACCTTTAACGCATGGGGAGGCTATGTCGACGGCCTTCTGTCATCGTGGAATAATGATGATGCCCTTGCGGCAGAAATTACAAGGGCTCTTAAGGTCGGTCATTATGACCTGCACGGCCGAAAGAGTATTTCGCCTGATTTTGTGCTTGAAGGTGGTTCCATAGGAACTGACGGCGAAGGCACATTGATTACGACTGAGGCCTGCCTTCTAAGTAAGGGGCGGAATCCCGAATTAAGTAAGTCTGAAATAGAAGACGTACTTAAAACCCTCCTTGGAATTAAGAAAATAATCTGGCTCCCGCATGGCATTTACAATGACGAGACGAATGAGCATGTGGATAACGTGTGCGCTTTCACGAGCCCCGGAAATGTAGTCCTTGCCTGGACCGATGATGAAGATGATCCCCAGTATGAGTACTCGAAGGCCAATCTTGAGGTTTTGAATAACTCGACAGACGCAAAGGGCCGCAAAATAAATGTGCATAAATTATATGTTCCGTCTGTCCCGCAGAGGATAAGACAGGATGAGCTTGACGGCTATGAATTCGAAGAGGGCGAGGCGGAGCGTGACCTGGGAGAACGCCTGGCGGCGAGCTATGTGAATTTTTATATAACAAATAACGCGGTGCTCGTGCCTAAATTCGGTGATAAAAATGATGCCGAAGCGGTAAGGACACTGGCTCCTCTGTTTCCGGAAAGGAAAATAATTCCTGTTTCGAGCAGGTCCATTTTGCTTGGCGGAGGGAATATTCACTGTATTACAAAAGAAGTGCCGGAATTAAATAACGAATACATTTAATCGATTATCTTATATAGGAGAAAATAATTTGGGAAAATTAACAGTGGCGGCAGTACAGATGAAGTGCTTCCCTGATGTAGATAAAAGTATTGAAAATGCTGAGAGGCTTGCCCGAATAGCGGTAGATAAGGGAGCGAAATTGATTCTTCTGCCGGAATTATTTGAGCGGAATTATTTCTGTCAGGAAAGAAGGTATGATTACTATTCCTTCGCGAAGCCTGTGATGGAAGACGAGGCGGTGAAGCATTTTCTTAAATTCACGGAAGAGACAGGCACGGTTATGCCGATAAGCTTCTATGAGAAGGACGGAAATGTGCTCTACAATACCGTAGCGATGCTTGATTCCGGAAAATACCTTGGAATCTACAGGAAGACCCATATTCCTGACGACCACTATTATCAGGAAAAGTTTTACTTTACCCCGGGAAATACCGGATTCAAGGTATTTTCTACGAGCGTAGGACGTGTCGGAGTGGGAATCTGCTGGGACCAGTGGTTCCCTGAGACCGCCAGGGCGCTCACCATTAACGGCGCAGAAATAATTCTCTACCCGACAGCCATAGGATCTGAGCCCATACTTGAGACCGACAGCTCGGGTCACTGGAGAAGGACCATGCAGGGTCACGCGGCGGCAAATATAGTACCGGTTGTGGCCGCAAACAGAATAGGAACCGAATCAGTCACTCCATCTAAGGAAAATGGTGGTCAGGAGAGCTCTCTCACCTTCTATGGTTCTTCGTTTATAACCGATGACACGGGAGAAATTATCGCGTCAGCGGGAAAGAGCGAAGAGGAGGTTCTGACCGCCGAGCTTGACCTTGCCGAGGCTGACAGGGATAGGCTCGAGTGGGGCCTCATGAGAGATCGAAGACCGGAATGTTATAGGGTATTAGCGGATGAATAAAAAAACAAGAAAGCGCAAGGCCCTGGAGCACTGGCAGATAATAGCCCTGCTCATCGCCATATACGATGCCTTTGCTGTAAACGCGTCATACTTCCTTGCGCTGCTATTAAGATTTGACTTTAAATTTTCAAGGATAGGACCGATATACCTAGAGGCGTGGAGAAATTTCACCCCATACTATACGATCATATGCCTTGTGGTATTTTATTTTTTCAAGCTCTACCAGAGCCTCTGGAGATTCGCAAGCTATAACGAGCTAACCAGAGCTCTTGCCGCGAACGCTGTGACCTGCATGATACAGTGTGTCGGAATAACTGTATTTGAGAGACGGATGCCGATATCCTATTACGTTGTCGGAGCTTTCTTTCAGTTTATACTCGTTATCGGCATCAGATTTTCCTACAGATTTATTTTACTGCTTCGCGAGAGCCGTGAAGCGGGTAAGGCCGCCGGCAATAAAAATATAATGCTTATCGGAGCGGGAAACGCCGGCCAGCTCATTTTACGCGATATTAAGCGGGATAATGAATTAAATGAGAGGGTTGTCTGCATCATAGACGATAACCCGAACAAATGGAAACGCTATATAGACGGTGTCCCTGTTGTCGGCGGGCGGGATGATATAATGGCTGCCTGCGATAAATATCACGTCGATAAGATTTATCTTGCGATCCCTAACGCCAAGGCGGCTGACAGGCGCGATATATTAAATATCTGCAAGGAGACAGGCTGTGAATTAAAATCTCTTCCGTCCTACCAGCAGATGGTTAGCGGTGAGGTTAAGGTCAGCCGGATGCGGGAGGTGTCAGTAGATGATCTTCTCGGGCGTGAGCCGGTTAAGGCTGACCTTACTGAGGTATTTAATTATATTCACGATAAGGTAGTTCTCGTAACCGGAGGCGGCGGGTCAATAGGCTCGGAGCTATGCCGCCAGATAGCGTCGCATTCACCAAGACAGCTCATCATTTTCGACATTTACGAAAACAACGCCTATGATATTCAGCTTGAACTAAGGCATAAATATCCCGACCTTGACCTTGTAGTCCTGATCGGTTCGGTGCGCGACAGCAGGAAAATCTACGACGTATTTGAAAAATACAGGCCACAGATAGTCTACCATGCGGCGGCCCACAAGCATGTTCCTCTTATGGAGGACAGTCCATGCGAGGCTGTTAAGAATAACGTCCTCGGCACATATAAGACAGCCTACGCCGCCATGGTTCATAAATGTGAGCGCTTTGTCCTTATAAGTACCGACAAGGCGGTGAACCCGACGAACGTTATGGGAGCCTCTAAGCGTCTCTGCGAAATGATAATACAGAGCTTTGACGCTAAAATTAAGGCCGGAAAGGCCGATGAGATACCTCAGCTTTTCACCCATGAGGGCATGGAAAATGCCGATAAGGACGGAAGCGGAAGTGTATTTAAGGATATTCACACCCAGTTTGTGGCGGTAAGATTTGGAAATGTGCTTGGCTCTAACGGGTCTGTGATACCTATTTTTAAGAAGCAGATAGCGGAGGGCGGGCCGGTAACGGTGACCCACCCTGATATCATCAGATATTTCATGACTATTCCCGAGGCGGTGAGTCTCGTTATGCTTGCGGGAACCTATGCCAAGGGCGGTGAGATATTCGTGCTTGATATGGGAAGTCCGGTTAAGATAGACCAGCTTGCGAGGAACCTGATTAAATTATCGGGCTTCCGTCCCGATGAGGATATTAAGATAGAATATACAGGCTTAAGGCCCGGTGAAAAGCTCTATGAGGAAAAGCTGATGGCTGAGGAGGGTCTCACGAAGACAGACAATAACCTCATCTTTATCGGCAAACCGCTTAAGTTTGACACGGACGAATTTTTAGGCAATATAAATTCTCTTATGAGGGCTGCTTATTCAAATAAGGAAAATATCAGGGATGATATAGGACGTATAGTTAAGACCTACCATCCCTCAAATCAGTAACATATTTTGGAGGCGGAATATGAAGGATTTAACAGGTATTGAAAGGTTCGAGGAAAAGGTTTTTCTTTCATCACCGACTATGCATGGCGATGAGCTTAGGTACATCAAGGAGGCCTACGATACTAACTGGATGTCAACCATCGGGAAGAATATCAACGAGGTCGAGAGAATTGTCGCTGAGACTATAGGCTGTAAATACGCTGTAGCCCTATCGAGCGGAACCGGGGCTCTTCATTTAGCTATAAAATTAGCGGGTGAGAGGCTTTATGGTAAGTGCCGTCCAAACGAGGGAACGCTTGCCGGCCACAAGGTTTTCTGCTCTGATATGACCTTTGACGCTACGGTTAATCCTGTGGCCTATGAAGATGGCGAGGCTGTATTTATTGATACAGAGCGCGATACCTGGAATATGGACCCCGAAGCCCTTAAGAAGGCCTATGAGATTTATCCTGATGTTAAATTAATCGTGGTAGCTCATTTATACGGTACACCGGGTAAAATAGATGAAATAAGGGAAATCGCTAAGGAACATGGAGCATTAATAGTAGAGGATGCGGCAGAGAGCTTCGGCGCCTTATATAAGGGTAAAGAGACAGGTACCTTCGGTGATTTTTCTATTATAAGCTTTAACGGAAATAAAATTATTACCGGCTCCTCGGGCGGAATGTACCTTACCGACAGCAAGGCTGACGCTGACAAGGTAAGAAAATGGAGCACCCAGTCTCGTGAAGCGGCTCCATGGTACCAGCATGAGGAAATAGGATACAATTATCGCATGAGTAACGTAGTTGCCGGAGTTGTGCGCGGCCAGCTGCCGTGGCTCAAGTCTCATATCGAGCAGAAGAAGGCTGTTTATGACAGGTATAAAAAGGGTCTTGCCGATCTGCCTGTGAAAATGAATCCTTACGATATGAAGAATTCTGTGCCTAATTTCTGGCTCTCCTGTATGATAATCGATAAAGAGGCCATGTCGGAATTCGTCCGCGGCGAGCAGGATTATTTATATAAGAGTGAAGAAGGAAAATCATGCCCTCAGGAAATCTTAGAGATGATAACCGCTATAAACGCCGAAGGAAGGCCTATCTGGAAGCCAATGCATATGCAGCCTATCTACAGGATGAATGGTTTCATAACAAGATACGGAAATGGCCGCGGACAGAGTAACGCCTATATCGATGAAGGCGAGGAGGTTGACGTCGGCGCGGATATATTTAAACGCGGCCTCTGCCTCCCAAGCGATAATAAGATGACCGAAGACCAGCAGGATAGGATAATAGAAGTTATACATAGGGCTTTTCAATAACTCCTTCCGTCACAGCAAAGCTGTGCCACCTCCCTCAAGAGGGAGGCAAAAGAGAAGGAGTGTTCTTATAGGCTCCCTCTATGAGGGAGCTGGCTCGACGAAGTCGAGACTGAAGGAGTCTGAAGGAGTAATATGATAGATTATCTAATAGTCGGCGCCGGCCTCTACGGCGCCGTCTTCGCCCACGAAGCGGCGAAGGCAGGCAAGAAGGTTTTAGTTATAGATAAACGCCCGAATATAGCGGGAAATGTCTATACAGAAGACGTCGAAGGAATCCATGTCCACAAATACGGTGCCCATATTTTCCATACGAATAATACTAAGGTATGGAATTACATAACTAAATTCGCGACATTTAACCGCTTTACCAACAGTCCCGTTGCGAATTACAAGGGCGAATTATATTCGCTCCCCTTTAATATGTACACCTTTAATAAAATGTGGTCTGTAATTACGCCCGATGAAGCGAAGGCAAAAATAGAGTCCCAGAAAAAGGATTATATAGTAGCGAAATTAGCTGAAAGAGGGCTTTCTGAGGGTGACGAATTCATTCCTGAAAACCTTGAGGAGCAGGCCATTTCACTCATTGGAACCGATATATATGAGAAATTAATTAAGGGCTATACAGAAAAGCAGTGGGGCCGTCCGTGCACAGAGCTTCCCGCGTTTATTATTAAGAGGCTTCCTGTAAGACTGACCTTTGATAATAATTATTTTAACGCTCTCTACCAGGGAATTCCTGTTGGCGGTTATACTAAAATGGTCGCGAATATGCTAGATGGCATAGAAGTAAAATTAAATACCGATTATTTTAGCGACAGGGATTATTTTAATTCGATTGCGGAAAAAATTATTTACACAGGCCCGATAGATGCTTATTTTGATTTTAAGCTAGGAACGCTTGAATACAGGTCGGTCCGTTTTGAAAATGAAGTACTTGACATACCTAATTTCCAAGGGAACGCAGCCGTTAATTATACGGACCGCGAGACGCCATGGACGAGAATTATAGAGCACAAGTGGTTTGAATTCGGTAAGGGTGAAAACGGAAATGACCTACCTAAGACCGTAATAAGCCGCGAATTTTCATCAGAGTGGAAGCCCGGAGACGAGCCATATTACCCTGTAAATGATGAAAAGAACGGCAAGCTCTACAATAAATACAAAGAACTTGCCGCTTCAGAGAAAAATGTCATCTTCGGTGGAAGACTCGGCGAATATAAATATTACGACATGGATGCCGTAATCGCGTCGGCCCTTGATATGTGCGATAAGGTACTAAATTAATCACGTATAAACCTGCGCTTCATTGGTGAAGGCAAAAACCAAAAACCTGATAATGATAGGTAATCCCGGAACAGGAAGCAAAATAAAACTCCTGATGACCTAAAATTAAATGAGCGAATGACCTAATTTTTACGTGACAAATGCAGTCGAATCCGGAGTTAGATTTTGTGTGTTACTTTTTATGTTAGTGCCTCTAATGTCGGAAGCGTATTCGCTGAGAATTTTCTTCATAATCAGTGATAGAGAAACAGATCCCATCTCGATAAGGAAGTGAAAGTGGTTCGTCATGAGGCAATAGCTTATCACCTTGAAATCGTAGGGCTCGTGATATTGTGAGAATAGAGAGAGAAAGATCTCATAGTCCTCCTCATTCAGAAATATACTCTGGTGGCGATTCCCTCTGTTAATCACATGGAATATGCCACCGTTGTAAAACAGCCTTTTAGTTCTTGCCATATCTTAGCGTCAGGCAATTGAAATATAACCAAATATATACAGTTCTAATATAATGCCATGAATTTGCTTTGATGTCAACAAAAGAATAAGAGAAAATCATTGTGAAGATGTAATTGGAAATCATCTGACAATATATGGGTGCTTGCGCAATTATTTTTGATGCAGATATTTATAATTTCTTTATATTTGCCGCCTATATATTAGTGTTTTGCCTCAGTTTGCTCCACTGCAAGTCTTTTATAGTTTATATAATATTTATACTATTTCACGACAAAATATGTATATATTTACACTTATTTTATATCTATAAATTCATATAGACCTCTGTTTTCAAGCTTTTAATCGTCATATTCGTAAATTGGAAATTATAATTAGCCTATCTTAAGTTTATATTTTCTTAATGGGGCCTGACCCCTTCCTTATTTGTCTGTCGCGCAAGAGCTGCCTTTTCAGCGGTTCCGAGGACGGAGCAAAGGCATCACCGAACGGCTATGGGATTTTGCAAATCAATTAAATAAATCCTCCGCAGTTATTACCGCCTGTATATTTCCGGCATAGGCATTTTCCGTAAGGCCGTACGTGGTGACTATTATCGGGTGAATGGCATACCTTGTCTCTGTAACCGCAAAAAAATCGTTTATCTTCTTTCGAATATCGGTGTCAGTCTTTGAGGTAACAGTATATTTTCCTCTTGCGAATTTCATCTCACAAACATTAATTATCTGGTCTTTTCTAACTATAAGCATGTCTATCTGGCTGCCGTTAATGCCGTTTTCTATATCCCTCTTGCAGGACCAGCTGTATACCTCTGTTGAAACTCCCGATATTCCCAGTGCTTTCTTTATCTGATCAATGTGTTCAAAGCAGACTCTCTCAAAAGCAAGTCCACACCAGGCATTAACCTCCGCCGATTCTGAATGATTCTCCCAAAAATGCGCATCGTTTGGTCTGTCTGCCATGAACTTATAATAGAACAAGGTAAAATTATCTACAAGCCGGTAGCGGCAGTTCCTGGTCTTCTTGCCAAATTCATTGTATTTTCTTATGAAGCCGCAATTAATAAGGTTAAGAAGGCGTTTTGTAAATGCGCCTGAGTTAGACTCTTTAGTCGCTGCTAACAATTCCTCCCTTGTCATACCGGCCTTGTTTTTACCGAGGGCATTTACGATGTCGATATAGCGGTCAGGCTTCTTGAAAAGAGATGAATACAAATATTGAAATTCATCCTTCAGGGCAGCGTTTCGGGCAAAGAACAGATTGTCGATATTTTGAGGAAGGCTTAACCCTTTTTTTAGCAAGCTCCAATAGAAAGGCACGCCGCCTAAAATCATATAGCAGTTAAGAAGCTGATGGCGGTTCATTACAATGTGGTTTGTCTTGGCGTAGGTCTCACATTCACCAAGTGTGAAAGGCAACAGTTCAATCTGATATGAAAGTCTGTTATAGAGTCCCCCTTTGTTATGAATAATGTTATCCATGATCCAGCTTGTGGCTGAACCGCACACTATAAGAAGGATATCATTTCTTGCGCTTGCCCAGCCGTTCCAAAAACCTTCAAGCGCCATAAGAAAATCACTTTTTGCAGTATCCATCCATGACAACTCATCTAAAAAAATTACCTTCTTAACATCATTCGAAGCTCGAATCAGGTCCTTTAACAGCTCAAATGCCTCGAGCCATGAGGAAGGTCTGCCAAAATCCTCGTATCCGAACTCACGCAGTGACGCAGAAAAGGCAAACAATTGCTCTTTCATATTACCGCCTGAATAGCCCGTATGGGCAAATGTTATCCTGTCAGTAAATGTCTTTCTTATCAGGTATGTTTTTCCTATTCTTCTCCTGCCATAAATTGCGATAAATTTCGATTCG
The DNA here is from genome assembly GCA_900314885.1 of uncultured Eubacteriales bacterium. Classification (GTDB taxonomy): domain Bacteria; phylum Bacillota; class Clostridia; order Lachnospirales; family Lachnospiraceae; genus Catonella. Next base: position 7,533 of record OMWY01000015.1, on the reverse strand, counting down.
TCCGCACTATAAGCATCTTCAAGTATTTTTATCTCATTATTTCTCGCTATAAGCATATATTTACCTCCGTTAAAGTAAATTATAATACATATAAATTGCTTTAACTCGATTTTATCACAGAATAAAGAAAAATTCAATAAAATTCATCGAAATAGCTCTTGACAAGATACCCTTAGGGGTATATAATACTATCAGACAGTAGATACCCCACAGGGTATGTGCAGAATTAATCTGGAGGTAATACCGCATGGAAGATAAAAATAAAGCTGCGGAAAACGTTGAAGAGGGTGATATTTGTCCTAAGTGCGCGACTCATGATAAGAGGATCCGCACGGAGGACGAGAAGAAGGCTCTCCTTAACCGTCTCAGGCGGGCTGAGGGTCAGGTCAATGCCATCGAGAGGATGATTGAAGAGGACAAGTATTGTCCTGAGATAGTGATGCAGACGAGCGCTGCCATCAATGCCCTTAACAGCTTCAACAAGGCCCTTCTTGCCTGTCATATAAGGCACTGTGTCGCTGACGACATCAGAGCCGGAAACGACGCCACCATAGATGAGCTCGTGGAGCTAGTCCAGAAGCTCATGAAGTAAGTCAGGTGACGTTGAATCAGAAGGGAAAGCGAGGATATTTTCTATGGAAAAATATGATGTAACAGGTATGAGCTGCGCCGCCTGCCAGGCCCATGTCGAGAAAGCAGTGAGTAAGGTTCCGGGCGTTAAGACCTGTAACGTAAGCCTTCTTACGAATTCCATGACGGTAGAGGGAACAGCCGGGAGCGCCGAAATTATTAAGGCCGTAGAGGACGCGGGTTACGGCGCCTCAGTTCACGGCGGGAGCGATGCCGGTAAGACTACCGACAGATTAAAGGCAGACGAAGAAGCCTTAGAGGATAAGGAAACTCCTAAGCTGGTAAAGCGACTCATTTCCTCGGTGATTGTCCTCCTTATCCTTATGTATTTTTCGATGGGCCATATGATGTGGAGCTTCCCTGTTCCGCCAATCCTTGAGAACGCGGTAAACCTTGGAATTCTTGAGATGCTCCTTGCCCTTGTCGTATTATTTATTAACAGAAAATTCTTCATATCGGGTACAAAGGGAATTATCCACGGAGCTCCGAATATGGATACCCTCGTAGCGCTTGGCGCTGCTGATTCATTTTTTTACAGCCTTGTCGCCCTCTTTCTTATGGCGGACGCTATGGGAAAGGGAGATTCAATGACGGTCATGAACCTCTCCATGAAGCATCTCTGGTTTGAAACCTCAGTAATGATTCCGACCCTCATCACTATCGGGAAAACGCTCGAGTCATATTCCAAGGGCCGTACCACCGATGCCCTTAAGAGTCTCATGAAGCTAGCGCCTGAGACAGCGGTCCTTGTGCGAGACGGAAAGGAAGAGACGGTTCCGATTGGCGAGGTTAAGACGGGCGATATTTTCGTGATTCGTCCGGGAGAGAGTATCCCTGTTGATGGCGAGATCATAGAAGGGGCCTCAGCTATAAATGAGGCGGCCCTCACCGGCGAATCCGTTCCTGTTGACAAGGAGATTGGCGATACGGTAAGCGCAGCCACAATCAATACTTCAGGCTTCATAAAATGTAAAGCTACCCGTGTTGGTGAGGATACAACTCTTTCTCAGATCATAAAAATGGTGAGTGACGCCGCCGCTACCAAGGCCCCACTTGCGAGAATAGCGGATAAGGTTTCGGCTGTATTTGTTCCGGCGGTATTATTAATTGCCCTTGCCACATTTATAGGGTGGATGATAGTAAGGCTTGATATCGGCTTCGCCATGGCCCGCGCGGTTTCGGTTCTCGTGATTTCCTGCCCTTGCGCCTTAGGTCTTGCGACTCCTGTAGCGATTATGGTCGGAAACGGCGTAGGAGCGAAGAACGGCATTTTATATAAGACTGCGGCAAGCCTCGAAGCAACGGGAAGAACAGAGATTGTCGCACTTGATAAGACAGGAACCATCACGAACGGCACACCTATAGTTACTGATATAATCCCCGCAGACGGAATTTCCGAGGATGAATTAATTACTCTCGCCGCGGGACTTGAAGCGAAGAGTGAGCATCCCCTTGCTAAGGCAATTACGGGCTATGCTGCGGAAAACAATATTGCAACTAAGGAAGCTCTTGACTTTAACGCCCTTCCGGGAAATGGACTTACGGCGAAGCTTGACGGAAGCGAAGTATTTGGCGGCAGCGAAAAATTCATTTCAACGAAATGCGATGTCGATAATGAAATGAAAAATAAATCAGCTAAGCTTGCGGCTGACGGCAAAACGCCTCTTTTCTTCACTAAAGACGGAAGGTTAATTGGAATTATCGCGGTTGCCGATACTATCAAGTCCGACAGCGCCGAGGCCATAAGACAGCTTAAAAATATGGGCATAAGGACCGTCATGTTAACCGGTGACAATGAGCGCACGGCTAACGCGGTCGGAATGCTTGCCGGTGTGGACCAGGTTATAGCGGGAGTTCTTCCTTCCGGTAAGGAAAATGTCGTTAAGGAGCTTATGAAGCAGGGAAAGACAGCCATGATAGGCGATGGAATAAATGACGCGCCTGCCTTAACCGCCGCCGATACGGGAATCGCGATTGGCGCGGGAGCGGATGTGGCAGTTGACGCGGCAGATGTGGTCCTTATGAAGGGAAGTCTCCTCGACGCGGCTGCCGCTATAAGGATGAGTCGGGCTACTATAAAAAATATCCATGAAAATCTATTTTGGGCATTTTTCTATAACGCGATCTGCATTCCACTTGCGATTGGCCTATATCAGGCTCTCTTCCATGCTGACTGGGAGCTGTCGCCCGCGATAGGAGCCCTCGCCATGAGCTTTTCGAGCGTGACTGTCTGCCTTAACGCATTGAGACTTAATCTCTTTAAGATATACGACAGCAGCCATGATAAGAAAATTGCCCATAAGAAATCCACAGAGAAGATAAATATCTACTCTGATGAAAATAATACAAATCAAATAAAGGAGACAGAAAAGATGACAAAGACAATCACAATCGAAGGAATGATGTGCAACCATTGCGAAGCAACTGTTAAGAAGGCCTTGGAGGGGCTCGATGGTGTAACGAGCGCCGATGTAAGCCACGAGAAGGGAACCGCCGTAGTGGAGCTAAGCAAGGATGTCCCGGAGGCCGACCTCAAGAAGGCCATCGAGGACAAGGATTATAAGTTTATCTCAGTTGCTTAAAATAAAATGAGCCGAAGGCTCACGTCTAATTAGGCTCCCTCTCCGAGGGAGCTGTTGTGGCTTTAGCCACAACTGAAGGAGTCTGAAATTCCCCCTTTTATTTTTTTTGCTAAAATGTTATAATCGGGTAAAGGATTCATTGACGGGTGGTTAATGGTATGGATAACAATGAAAAGAAGGTTCTTGATGACTTAATTGAAGCATTTTCGTCTGATGAGAGCGGCCGTTATACCTACATGCTTGACCTCAACAGACACATAATGCAATGGCCTAAGAGCGCCGTTTCATTTTTCGGACTCTCAAGTGAAACTTTGCCCGATGACGGTAAGGAATGGGTCGCGAGGATTCACCCTGACGACAGGAAAGCCTACCTGACGCGAATAGAGCCGGGGGTTGTGAACCAGTCGAGGCTCCGTTACCGTGTGCAGGAGGGAAATGGCAGCTACGTCACCTGTGACGAGACCGGAAATGTTGTGTTTGATGATAACGGGCGTCCGCAGTTTATAGCGGGTACCCTTAATAACTATGGAGTGCAGTCACGTACTGATACCGTGACCGGACTTCCGAATCTTTACGCCTTTTTTAACGATCTTAAGGAGGAACGCGAGAACTCCACCGCAGGCCTCAAGGGCTGTGTACTTCTTATAGGCAGCAGCCGTTTTTCCGAGGTAAATGATATCTACGGCTATTCCTTCGGAAACCAGGTCCTTCTTGCCTTTACTGAGCTTCTTCATGCCATTTTCAAGGGCTGCTTGATTTACAGGATGGAGGGAGTCAAGTTCGTTATCAGATCATTAGAAAATGATGAGGAAGAGCTTACTAAGCTCTACGAGGTTCTCCGTCAGAAGGTGAAGAACGGAATCAATGTCGCTGAGACGAGGATTCACCTCTTCTTATCAGGCGGAATCATGAATCTTACCGCTCAGAGAGCGAATTCCCATACCATATATTCATGCCTCTTATTCGCATACGCGGATTCCAAGAATCACCACCAGGGCGAGCTCATACCATTTAAAAATAAACTTTCAAGTCGGAGCAAGGAATGGCTTGAAGAATTAAATATTATTCGTGAAAGCGTAATTGACGGCTGCAGCGGCTTCTTTATCTGCTACCAGCCTATTGTTCGTGTGCGCGATGGCAAATTAAACGGGGCTGAGGCCCTTATTCGCTGGCAGCACAAGGACTATGGTATAGTTACGCCTGAGGAATTTATCCCAATTCTCGAGAAGGACGCGGTCTTCCCGGATCTGGGAAGCTTTATCCTGAGGCAGGCCTTAAGAGAGGTCAGGCCATTTTTAAAGGATAATCCTGACTTTTTCATAAATGTGAATCTTTCTTATGCCCAGATTGAGAGAAGCAATTTCGCCGATGTGGTTATGTCTATAGTGAGAGAGGAGCATTTTCCACCGACTAATGTCTGTCTTGAGCTTACCGAGCGCTGCCGCATCATGGACGAGGATATGCTGATTAGTAAGGTAAATGAGCTCAAGGCTCAGGGAATAAAATTCGCCCTCGACGACTTCGGAACAGGCTTCTCGTCTCTTAACCTGATGAGGAAGCTTCCTATCGATGAGATTAAAATCGACAGGCAGTTTATTAAAAATATTCTCAACAACCGTGTAGACCAGAACATAATAAACGCCCTCACCCATATGGTTACCGACAGTGGCAAGACCATTTGCATAGAGGGTATTGAAAATGAGGAGCTCCAGCAGTTCTTACAGAAATATCCGGTAAGCTATTTCCAGGGGTATCTATACTCAAAGCCTGTACCTATAGAAGACTTCAAGAAGCTTGAGCTTGACAGCCGCCGGAAGACCTTCGTTAAGAAAAAGCTCACAGAGACCGAACGCCTTGAAATAAGTGAGAGGACGAATACGGTTATCATTCAGGGCGCGAGGATACTTCAGGGCGGCGGCAGCTTCCATGACAATATGGGCCACATCCTCTCCGTACTCGCTGAGGTTACCCACCCTGATGCCATTTACCTGGGAAACTATAATAATGACAGATATGATGTCTACCAGAAGTGGCTGAGTCCGGGTGTCGATATTGCGCTTCGTAACGTGAATGAGATTCCGCTTTCGCTTGCGAGGTGGTCGGTTACCCATACGGACGAGGACGGCTACATCAGCATACCGCATTTTAAGGAAATAGAGCAGCCACTCAATACGGCCTTTGACAAACGGGATTTTTCTCACATTAAGTCTCTTATGGTGCAGACGCTCCGGGATGGGGATAAAATTACCGGTGTCCTTGTAATCGCTAATTACAAGGTTGATGAGAGCTATGATGTAAATAATCTTATCAAGGCGGTGTCGTTCTTTATCAGCTCCGAGATGAGAAACGCGAAGCTTATAAAGCAGCTCACTGATTTTTCAAGAAATGATCAGCTTGCGGGCTGCCTTAACAGAAACGCTTTTGAGGAAGATTCTGTTGAGCTTAAACGGGAGCATGAGCCGCTTGGAATTATTTTCGCTGATTTGAACGGTCTTAAGCTTACGAATGACACCCAGGGACATACTAAGGGTGATATGCTTATTATCAGGGCGAAGGAGACCCTTGCCGGAATTTTCAGCTCGGGTACCCTCTACAGAATAGGCGGCGATGAGTTCTTAGTAACATTTACGAATTACGCGAATGAGCGCGATTTCCTAAGCGTTATGAATGAGAAGGTCAAGGCACTCGACAGCGATACGGTAAATATTTCAATCGGATGGGCATTTACGCCTGATTCGGGCGAGCTTGAAAGAACTCAGCTTTCGGCAGAGCGTATGATGTACAGAAATAAGGCAGAATATTATAAGGTGCATGACAGAAGGCACGCATAGGAGAATAACGTGAATCTTATTTTACTTAGACACGGCGAGACGGAGTGGAACACAAAGCATAAGCTGCAGGGCATGAAGGACATCCCTCTTTCCGCGAAGGGAGAGGAGCAGGCCTGGGCTCTGCATGACTCGTTAATAAAATATGGCGTTACGTTTGAGAAAATATATGTGAGCCCCCTGATGAGGGCGAAGAAGACCGCAATGATAGTTACGGGGAGGCCCGCTAAGGAGCTGATTATAGATGATGATTTACGTGAGATGAGCTTCGGAGTATGCGAAGGAGCCTATTATAATCTTCGGGACCCTGAGGCTATAGAAAAGCTGCCTCTCAATCTCCGCAATTTTGCCGAAAATCCGGCAGCCTACGAGAAGCCTGACGGGGGTGAGGATTTCATAGATGTCATAGCGAGAACTGAGGCCTTTTATCGAAGGGTTCTTGTAAATGACGCGGATGTAAAGGGAAATATTCTCGTCGTAAGTCACGGAGCGGCGCTTCATGCGCTTATTTATAATATTGAAAATAAGACGGATTTAAATGAATACTGGAATCCCAAGATAGGAAACTGTGGCGCGGTTACGTTTAAAATCTGAGAAACAAAAAAGCTCCCTCTCTGAGGGAGCCTTTATCTATGAAGAGCTTCTGTCACCTGAACTGATTCCGGCGAGCAGCCTTCCTTTTTCCGCCGGAATATAGATTCTAGAGCTCATAACGAGCTCTTCTATGTCACTCGGTGAGAGACTTAGTTCAAACAATATCTGTAAAAAAATGCTGAGACTGACGTTTGTCTTGCCGCTTTCTATATTGCTTAGATGCGATGTGGAAATGGACAGCCGCTCAGCCATTTCTCTCTGGCTGATTCTGAGCCTCCGCCGTCTGCGCATGATTTGCTCGCCTATAAGTCTTAGCACCTCCTTCTGTTCATCAGTAATCTTCTCTTTTGACCTCATAGCCTCCATTAAAATAAAACCTCCTTGCAGCCTTGATGGAATTTAGTATTGTCTTTTGTGGTCACACAAAAGGCACAAATCTTATAATAGCATCTGAAAAGTTAAAATGTATGTACAATATAATGAGAAAATTTTGTATTATGAAAGTCAAAAGGTCAATAGGTTCGTTAAAACTTAAAAATGCTCAGATTTGCTAAATTTACTTAAAACGGTTTTAACTCAATAAATTTTGATCGGTGATTTCAATACTTGTGAACAAAAAAGTGCAATCATCAAAAACCAGAGAATGACACGAATAATATGTTTGAATTACTGTAAAAGAACATGAAAACTGAAAAATGGAAACAAAAAAAGGTGGGATGCGATAGAGATAAGTAGGCATGACCGGCAACGAAAATTTTCTGCAAAAAAATAAAAAAAGGTGTTGACAAATGAAATCAGATGTGGTATTATATAACACGTCGCTTGTGACTGACGCCGACAGCGAGCCGGAGAGATCAGAACAGAGACAGCACATTGACAACTGAACAGTGAGACAATCT
>OMWY01000022.1 GCA_900314885.1 uncultured Eubacteriales bacterium | reverse complement strand
GCATAAAGAGTAATAAGATTAATTGTTATACACTTTAAGTATATGAAAAACAATCAATTTTAGTAATATTTATGCGACAACTACCTTGACAATTACCGTTTATTTCCCATTTGAATGTGCTACTATAAGCTTAATAACATAACAAGAGGTGGAATATGTATAAAGGTATTAAAAGATTTTTGAGTGTATTGCTTGCGGTTTCTATGGTTTTCTCTATGTCATTAACAACGGAAGCATATGCTGACGATTACGAATATTATGATGACGCAGATGAATATACGAGCTCCGATGTATGCAGTCTGAATGTCACTGGTTACGTGAACAACAGCTATGCCTTTGAAATTCTTGACATAGTAAATGCAGAACGTGCGAAAGAAGGTCTCAGCCCTCTCACAATGGATCAGGAACTTATGAACACGGCTACCCAAAGAGTTTTTGAGACTGCGATTTACTTCTCACATACCAGGCCAAACGGTGGAGACTGCTTTACTATCTTTCCGTCATACAGCGGGAACTATACTGTTGGTGAAAATATTGCTGATGGATATAGCTCACCGGAGGACGTAATGAATGGGTGGATGAATTCACCGGGACATCACGCCAACATTATGAATTCTGGGTTCACAGCTATCGGTATTGGCGTGGTTAACTGCGGCGGAAGATATTATTATACCCAGTGTTTCAGCAACACTGTTCTTGCGCAGGCGACTTCCGGAAGTTTTTCAGATGGCTCGCAAACCAAAAGTGTTGAAGCTAATATGACTTCCGGCTATCTGTCACTGAACGCCGACAGAAAAGAGCTTCAGGTAGGAGAGAGCACTTCTCTTTATACCAGATGGAATAATGTAAACGTCTCAATTGATAACGCTACCTATTCCAGCAGTAATCCGTCAGTGGTTTCGGTTAATAATGGCAAGGTCACGGCCCTTTCATCGGGTGAAGCTGTTGTCACGATGACGTTACCCGGAAGCTCATCTATTACAAGATCAGTAAATATCAAGGTGCATTCACACACTTACGAGTGGAAGATAACAAGAGAACCAACCTGTACTGAGGAAGGAGAAAAGAGACTTGTCTGCACCGGATGCGGAGATATTAAAAACGGTTCATCAGAAACAGTTCCGGCGCTAGGTCACAGCTTTGACGTTGGCAGAGAGATAGTCGCTGTAAGGTGTACGCAGGATGGCACTATGAAATATACGTGCACACGCTGTGGATATGTGAAGTATGAGACAATCAAGTCTACGGGCCACAATTTTTCTGATTGGACTGTCACTGTAAAGCCTACCGCTAACCGAAGTGGAAAAAAGACAAGAACCTGTTCAGTTTGTGGGAAGAAAGAATATGAGTCTATACCTAAGACCGCTTCAGGGGATTCATCGAAAAACGATGAGAGTAAATCTTCTCAGAAAGGTACGTCAACCGGTTCATCTGCTAAGGGTGCTAATGATACCGCAACAGGTGTTACGACGGCAACGTCAACAGGCACAAAGAACGATACTGCCGGAAAGACATCCACAACAAACGACACAAAGGTAAGCAGGCAGGATACTGACAGCTCATCGTCATATGATTATAATGACTATTACGACGACTATGATTATTATGATGATTATGACTACTATGATGACGATTCTGACGGGGATGATGACGACTCATGGCAGTGGTATGAGGATAACGCAGATGATAATGAGAAACTTGATACATCATCTGAAAAATCTGATAAAACTGATAAAACTACCGTCACAGCAGCCAAGAAGAAGTCAACTAAGACAAAGAAGCTAACTTTAAAGTCGAAGAAGAAGGTAACGCTTAAGAAGGGAAAGAAGACGAAGATAAGCGTCGTTAGAACTCCGGCGACATCGAAAGAAAAAATCACTTATAAGTCAAGCAAGAAGTCTGTGGCGACAGTAAACAGTAAGGGAGTTATCACCGCAAAGAAGACCGGCAGGGCAAAGATTACTATCCAGTCCGGTAAGAAGAAGGTTTATGTGACCGTAACAGTGAAATAGAAAAGTAACTTGCTCATTGGCCTTATTCAGCAAAAGGCTCGGAGGATAAGCTGAACAGAAAAGTCGTGCGCATGGTATGATAAATCTTAACATATGCCATTACGGGCACTAGCTGATGACACGAAGACAAACAATGGAAGAGGTAAAATATGTTTTATCCACATAGTCCTGTAAGGATACATAGCTGTGACTCACCATACTCTCCAAAAGCGATGAAGCTTAACCTGACGCTTGACATGCCATATGTTGGAGATGAAGAGATAGAGACATTAAAAGCCTATGGCAAGATGAAAGACCATATCATGAGGACCGTTATTGTGCCTTCTGAAATGCCTCTGCATGCATTACATTATCTCATTAATCAGGCTTTCGGGTGGCGTAACTCTCATCTCCATAGCTTTGTGTTGTCTGAAGATATAAGAAAAGCGTTAACTGACGGTGATAAGCTTTCACGATGGGCAGAGTTGTGTGGCGTGTATTTCCGCTTTCCGGAAGAAACTGATGATCTGTTCTGGGATGACGATTTCAAGGACGGTGAGACCGTTAAACTATGGATGAAGAGCAAATATACAGGTCCATATTATAATGGTGCACAGAGCGAAAACTATGTCTACTGTCAGCAGAAAGTTGCCGACCTAAAGAATAAGTACAGTGAGTTTGATGTTAGAGAGACTTTCTGGGAAATGATGGAGCGTCATAAAAAGACCGGGGAAGACGATAGGCCTCGGAGCAAAGGCGTCAGACGTTTTGAGGAGGGTACTGTTGAAGAACTCGGGACAACAATAAACTTTGAAAATAGCTTTTTCGAACTCATAGAGCGAAACAGCTTACTTTCAGTGATTTCTCTTTCTCCTTATGAATACGAGACCGCCAAATCACTTGCCAAAAGATTTTCAATAGCTCTTCCTGTGACCGGCACCCTTGAGTATATGTATGATTATGGCGACAGCTGGCATGTTTATATCGAATGCACAGATGAGTACTTTGCTTGCGGTGATTCATATGCCAATAAGAATGGGGAGATACTTGAAGGCGATGACCTTCTTAGGATGAGGCGGGTGGTAGAGAGGCAAAAACCTGTCTGTGTCTACGCTGATGGCCTCCCTGTAATGGATGATGTTGGTGGTATACATGGATATGCAGATACGCTTCGTGAGATAAATGAAGAGAAAGACAGAGATTCAATGGGCTGGGCAAGGTCACTTGGATGGACCGGAAGAGTAGTAAAGCCGGAGAACATATTGTGATGGAAACATACATATGTGTTGCGTCGTGCAATCGATTATGCTAGATAAACTGCTAGAGCCGCCTTAAATATCATTATATGCCGGAAGTTGGGTGCCGTGGTTGTTTGATTGGAGAAGATACGTTAAGACTTCAATAAAATTTGGCGGCTGGATATCATTACTGAATTTAGTTGAAAAAGCCACATGTATGAAGTATAATATATGTGAAGGTGTTGATGCACATTTTAACAATTACCATTAGTGATGGCTTTGCTATATTAGTGAATTTTACTATGCTAAACGTAGCAAGTATGAAAAAACAAAAAATGACACAGAAAGTGCTTATTTTCAGAATATTCTGTGAATTATCCCGGAAAATGCCCTTGTAACCCCGCTATTCATGCGGCCTCCGAAAGGAAAGGGTAGAAATGACCTAAAGCCCGGAAGGGCGTTGAGACTACCTTCTGAGAATACTCATCGTCATTTGCCATCTTCTCGTAGAAATGACCTAAAGCCCGGAAGGGCGTTGAGACTGCCATTTACCTCCTTTATCTTAATCTGAGTGTTGTAGAAATGACCTAAAGCCCGGAAGGGCGTTGAGACTTGACAGATGTCAATCTGTTCTTTCAGTGGTAGCTGTAGAAATGACCTAAAGCCCGGAAGGGCGTTGAGACTTATATATTAGTTTTTGTGTAGTGTCAAGTTATGTAGAAATGACATAAAGCCCGGAAGGGCGTTGAGACAACGTAGCGCTTACCTCCCATACTAAAGAACTTGAACGTAGAAATGACCTAAAGCCCATCAGGACACAGAAAAAAAATCATTAATGCTGAGTCCGATTATGCAGGACCTTCATAGCTTAGCCCGCCTCAAATGGCGGGCTATTTCTTAGATAATTAAACCATAAAGTTAATATACCAGTTTCGACACCTAACTATATTGTGAAGAGACATCCAATTCCGTTAGGAGATACCTGTATGTGTTAAAATAAAAGTAGTCAGAGAAAAATGAGAAAAATACCTTTGGAATCGCTTTTACCCTCGTTGACGAAAGGGATGAAGGATATGCCGTTGAGAGGATGTCTGAAAAAACTGGAGCGTAATCACTGAAAAGTGCGCAGGCGCGAAAATTATGTAATCCATCGCCAATGTTACGTAAATACCAAATACGTAGGAGAAAATGAGCATATATGCATCATGTAACCTATGTTACATATGATATATAACATAAATAACAGAGATATCAGAAAAAGCAAGTTGTAAAAGAAATTTTAGAAAAGAAAAATTTGCGAAAAAACAAGACAATCATCAGATAATATGGTATAATGAGAACGAAGCAATAACATTTGTACAGAAAAGGTGTAATGATGTTGAAAGAAGAAAGTGGTAGCAAACAGGCCAGGCGCACGTTAGAGGTGTTATTAAAAATAACGAGAAAGAAACGGTGTTTATGGGGAGATAAATCTTTTCTTGCTGAAAAGCTTGGCGCTTTTAAAGAAACTCCGGATTTTGACAGGGAGCACTTTGTAATGAGCACTCAGACTTTTGAGGGGCCATATGCCATATTATATACAGAATGAAGAGAAGAGGTGGCATTATACTCAAGGGATGGTGAGCTTAAACAGATAATAGACCGTGACGAAGCCGAGAATGCGTTTGACAGGCTTGCTAATGAGGCAAGAAAACTTGCCTGTGATTATCATGCCAGGACGCGATTGACCTTAATAAAAGATATAGTCAGGCTCACAGAACGTGAAAAACTTCACTGGGATTACACAGGCGGTAAATACCGGACGAAGATATTTGGGCTGTTTATTGAATATACTTCTGACTCCGGTGAATTCTATGTTCATGGGACAGATAATAGCGAAGTGTCAGATGAGATATACTTTCCGAAATACTCAAAAGAAGATGGAAAAGAGTATGAGAAATTACTAACCAGGTTAGGGAGGACCATCGTTACGCCGTGCAAGGAAAGGTTTAGCAAATCATCTTGGCGATTATGTCCTTGGCGGCTCAGATATAACAGCGACCGTTAACGTAAAGAACGGGAAATTTAAAATGGCATCGACGTTCAAGGTTAATAAGCCGTTAACAACCGACGATGAGCTTCCACACCTGTCGGAGGAAAGGGATTTATATGCTACCTTATCCGACGCAAAGGCGGGAACGAACGCTGTTGAAACATTGTCTGACTGCCCGTTAACAATCAACAAGGTTACAACCCAAAAAACAAAAGAAGGTGGGTCATACATGTACCTTAACGTCACCACTGAAAATGGAGTAACAGGATGGATAGACGGTGGCGATCAAAACCCTGATTACTCGGAAGAGCCAACAATGTTGTTCTCAAATATGATGATGGGAGACTAAGATCCCGGATAAGGAGGGAAAATATGTTCACAGAGCCATTAGTTGGACCATCAGCTGTTGCGACACACTTTTACAGTTGAAAGCCCGAATATGGAGCAAAAAACGAATCGGCAGAGCTATATTACAGCGTATATGTTCGCAATGATATATGCCATACATGTTATCAATGATATTTCTGACAGAAAAGGCTCCGGGAATGGACTGATATTTGATGCCATCTTTTTCCTGCTTTTCCTGCTTCTCGCTACAGTGAGCGCCATAGTACAGAACAGGCTCAACAAAAAGACTCTGGCGAAGCTCCCTGTAATAAGCTATGCCTTCCATGAAGACTATTTTGTGGCGAGAGTAGAAGAGGTAAATTCGTACCACGAGTACAGGGACATTACGAAGATAAAAAAGAACTTCGACGGTTATTACATATACACTAAGCAAGGACAGCATTACAGTATAGGCAGGTCTTATATGTCGGAAAAGGCGAAGAAATTCCTTGATGAGCTGAAAGAAAAGGTAAGAAGAGAGGCGTGACACATCTCTTTTTTTTGACAATACTACGAAAATGTAGTATAATATAGACAAAGTGGCAGAAAGGAGTTTTATGGAATATATAACAGTAAAAGAGTACGCTAAGAAATACGGTATTACTCCGGCAACAGTAAGACAACGAATACTACGAGGCAGCACAAAAGCGATTAAAGTAGGCAACGAATGGTTATTATTGGCAAATGAAAAGCATATAGATGGGAGGCAATCCAGAAAAATGCGTATATCATATAAAGCAATTTCTGAAAAGGGCATGTCAAATGGTCAAAGAAATTTGACGCGCAAGCCGTTAACCGAAGAAGAAATTGAATTTGTAAAAAAAGAAATCAGAAGAATTGGCGCGGATGAAAGTAAATTTATTTTTAACGATCCAAAACATATACCTAAAAGCACCTGTTATAATTACGAAAAAGATATAGTGTTTGTAACAAAAAATGTATTGCCTGATTTAAGGTATGGTTCATCACATCCACGAGATTTGATGAGTGTTGCGGCGTTACTTGCTCATGAATATTATGGCTATAGACATTATAGACAAGAATATCTTGATGACGATAAAAAAGGCAATAATTATCATACTACGCTACCATGGCGTGATGAGTGCAGAGCAAGTATTACAGCAGCAAAGCTTACGCCCAACCTCACAGAAAAGGAAAGAGCTGATCTTGTATCGGAAGCGTTAAGAAGAGCTGAAGACGAAGGGCAGTACATCGAGCTCGATGATTTTATGAAGGAGACATTATATGGATACTCAAATAAAGAACGAAACATCAGTTGGGACATTACCGAAATACATTATGTTAGCAGACAAAACGGAAACAGAGATGATACAGAATGGGGCGATATCGACGACGTGTCCAAAATGCGGGAAGAAGCCGAAGATCTGGATGACCTTGAAAGATAAGACGTTTGAGGTTCCTGATGGCGACTATTTCCGTGACAACGCCATATTCGCGCAAAGAATCAAAATAAGATGCGAGTGCGGATTTATACACAGCGGGGAAATATGCCTGTAAGAAAGGAGCTATTATCATGATTCGTAAAACAGGGCGTAATTACAAGGAATATGCCAAGAAAGAAATAGAAGATGCCAAATATAGCAGAGACTTTGTGAAACCATTAAAAGAATATATGTCGCGTAAAGACACGAGACGCGGGATATTAGTAACAGGCCTCAGAAGCACAGGCAAATCCACAGGAGTATATCAGGCTACGGTGGATTTTCTGTCGGACAAAATCTATTTTATTTCGCCCACAAGTAGAGAAGATAGCCTGTCAAAAGCTCAGGTCCTTGATGATATACGGCAGGAAAACCATGATCTGATATTCATAGATGAATATAGTTGGCTCAAGGACTTTTCTGATGGGGAAGACAGACTTGCGGGATATCTTGCCGGAAAAGCGAAGGAGGGAGTAAAGGTAATCATCACGGGAACTGATAGCACAAAGATTCATGGCCTGCTAAATACCGATTTTATTCATCGCGCTATTCAGTTAAATACCACCTATTTTTCATATGATGAATATTGTCGCCTGTATGAACTTGATAAAAATGACAGTTCTATGAAGAAGTATCTTACCGAAGGTGGCATTTTTGAGAATCATGCCTGCGAATCCTTTGGCTCAATGGGAAATTACATTAAAACAGCTATTATAGAAAATCTGGCTTCTTATTACCCTCAATATGGCAAAGATGTTATAGAAGCTGCGGTATATAAAATTTTTTACGAATGTATATGCAAGAACTACACAAAAAACGCGGATAAGGTTCCCATATATAGCGATGGGCGGAGTATTGCGTATGCCGACTACCTTGAAAATTTCGGAGTAAAAACTGATATAGAAATAAGGTCACAAATATTAAATGAGATCTTTAACGAATTAAGTAATATCGGTGTAGTAGATGTACTTAGCGATATACAGTTAAGTGGCAGAAGACGTGCGTATATAACAAATCAGACCATATCGGCGCAGATGACCAAGTGCATATATGACCTCAATGAACTGCCTGAAAGATATCTTGGTGATTTGTATGAGGCGTCTGTTGTATGCCACGAATATAACCAATATATTTCTGATATTAACAGTCCTTATGAAATGTACTACGCTGAAGATAGAAAAAGCTCGTATGAGATAGATTTTGTTTTGTGCGACAAAAGAAAGGCGTATCTTTTCGAGTGCAAACTGAATAATAATGATAATATGCGCTTAAATGATACTGCTTCCATCTTAAAGGACGAAATAAAAAATAAGCTTGGTGACAGAGACCTTGCGGGACGATATGTCATTTACCAGGGAAAAGACAAATATCAGCGTATAAACGATTGCGATATTGTATACACTAATAATTGGGACATTGATTTTGAAAGTTTTGATAAATATGTTAATAAATTAAAGACTCCACTATCTCGCGAAGAAAATATATTAGGCAATCGAATACTGAAAGCTACTAAAAGCGCTGCCGAATATAACAAAGCGCATGGTTATGCTGAAAGCACTAACCGCTCTGAAAGCGTTGTCAATAAAGACGATGATATCATCTTATGATAGAAAATGTAGCGGAGTAGTGGAAAGGAACAAAATTGAGAATAGTTGTAATACCTGACGTACACTTAAAATTCTGGCTCTTTGATATGGCCGAGAAGATTATCAAAGATGGTCACGCTGACAGGGCGGTGTGCCTAATGGATATACCTGATGACTGGAACGAGGAGTGGAATGTAGAGAGATACAGGGAAACCTTCGATAGGGCAATAGCCTTCGCAAAGGCTTTCCCTGTTTTTTATTTCTGTCATAAAAAAGTCCTTGACATTTGAACCAGTATAGAGAGCGTTCAATATTATTTCGTAAAATAACGATTATACGAAATATAATGCCTAATTTAGTCAAACTTCAAAACATTGCGAACAAATTTTATCGTCATAAATTACCACCTGCTTCTTATCTGGAATTGCCTTCAGTTATTGGTCCATTTCCGTCAAGTATTCTATTTTACAATCAGAGACTATATCTATATTTACCTATATGGCCCTTAATCGAGAAACATCGTAGGATATAGCTCACCGACATCAAGAAAAGGGTCGGTCTTTTCTGCATTACTCTTATCAACAAGCTTTCTCTCACCGGCGTCAAGACGGATTATCCCGACTGATGTTTTAGCGTACAAAGTGCCATCACCGATGTTCTCAATCCATAAAGGCTTGCCATGTGTACACTCAGAATAAAATTCAATGTTATGCCAGTGTGGAAAATATCTGAGATCAATTCCTCCTGTTGTTGACTGGATAAGAAAACTGTCTTTAAAGTCACCTACATGCTCACGCGCAAAGAAGCTCACCGGTACACTTTCTTCGTTATCAGAAGGAATATAATACGCCGAGTGGTAATAGTAGTTGCAGAAATCCGCAATAACAAGCAGAATGTTTCCCGGTTCTATTGTAGGGTGTATATTCTTACCCTCATACTCTTCCCGAAGGAGATCAAAATCAGGAATAAAATCCGAGCACTCAGCCATATTTCTCTCTGCTTTGATTCATAATAGCGCTCCTTATAAAGTCATATATTTCCGCAATAAGTCCATGGTAGTATTTATAACGCAGACGATGCCAATCACACAGTCGCAGGTATTTCACCTGTATCAAACATCAATGCGTCGATACGATCGGTTATCAGATTGTAAGCATCACGGGCACCCATGCCAGAATTCATAGCCTCTTTCGCAATATCGCTGATAACCTCATCTGAGATATCAAATTTTTCTATGCCATATTCCTGAGCGACCTTCTTTGACATAACATCCCTTATAATGCGTTCATAGTTTTCTCCTGTAAGCGCATTTACCTGTACGATCTTGCCTATTCTTCCTGCGAGCTCATTTCTGAGGCCATAGTCTATTAAATCACGCATGTTGAGCTCAGGCTCTTCTGCAAGATGTATGTCCGAACTTTCCAAGCTTTCACCAAAACCAAGACTCTTTCTGTGGGCCTTCTTTTTAAGTTTTTCACGCAATTCCTCAAAGGCACCGAGAAAGACGAAGCACACGTTAGATGTGTCAATAGCCCTGTCCCTGATAGATAGAGTCGTCCCCTCAACCATCTTTAGAAATTCAGCCTGTATGCTACTGCTTACATTTTCGTCGTGGGATGTATAAAAGGGTGTAACAATCTTGTCAAATTCGTCAAAAACAACTATGCTGTGCTCAGCCTGCCATTTTCCAAACCCGCATGAAATCATCTCTTTAAAGACGCTGTAATACTTTATATCTCCCTTAAATCCCTCGTTCGTTATATTGGCGGCATCAAAGATATAGACAAGAGGGTCTATCTTCTGTAAGGTTCGTAAAAGCTCGGTCTTGCCGCTTCCGGATGGGCCTACGATAAAAAGGTTCCTTCTCCGTCCTCTTGACTGTTCAAACGCAAGGGACGCGACAGCCTTCTTCGCTTCGGTCTGCCCTATGACATTTTGGTCAAGATACTCATAAATTTCTCTTGGCGATTTACGGAACGCCACTCCCCTGCTTTCACCCTCAGTGTCCTGATGAAATCTCCCCGAGCCCCATATTAATGGAAGATTACTTTTGCTGACTGTGTCTCCTTTTCTGCCAGCAATATTAATTACATCGGCAGGAGCATTTACATCTTCATCAAGTGTATTATTGCGCTTTTGCCCGTTTTCTTCAGAGTCATTCCGGTTTGGAGAATGATAACCCGAGTCAGGGAAATGGTCAGCGCTGTGTTCTCTTCGTCTGTGTCTACCGACTGACTGCTCAGCGCCATGGTCTTTTTCAGCGCATTTATCCGCAGTACTCTTCATAGTAATAACTTTATTGGCAGCTTTTGCGATTCTGTTTGCAATGTCGTAAAGCGCTCTGTCTGTGCAGAGTTTATCGATAACCCTACAAGGCGGATTTTCTCCGCAATATTTGGCATTATAATAGTATCTGATAATACTTGCGATTTCCCACAATTCTTTATTATGACTGCTTGACGCTATACTGGTTCTTCTCACCCTGTACTTTCTATTTCCTGTAATGTTATACATGGTAAGCCGGAAAAGCAGAGCATCAGATCCTTTCTCTGCCAGAAAAGTTATATATTCTTCCGACAATTTGTTCGCCCTTCTTATTACTCTGTCGTACAGAAACGGATCCTTTTTAAAGGCATTATTTACATACTGAGGAAGCATTTCTGCTCCGGCCAAAAACTTTACGAATAAGACCGTGTATTTTGCTTCCCTTTTAATCTCATATGAAGAGCGGGCAGGCATATCTTCGATAGTTTTCATTACCTGCTCATCTACTTCAGCGCCATAAAGCTTATCTCTGACAAGCGCTTCAATAACCATGTCGGAATCATTAAGACTTACATATCTGTTCATAGCCTGTATCCTCTCAATATGATAACCTATTCGCCTCTGATGTTCTTTGAAGTCAGGCAGACTCCTCATTAATGTCATCTTCCACTCCGTTAAGAACGTCAGCCCATTTTTCCTTTTCAGCTATTATTACCTCGACCGCAAAATATCTGCTCGCAGCAAACAGTTTGTTGAATTCAGTCTCAGGTAACGGATGTTCCTCCATAAACCTTGCCGCCATCATAAAGCTTTCATACATTCCTTCTTCATACGCGATATGCCCCAAGGTGAAGCTTTTAAGGGCTATGATTACGAATGAGGATATCAGGTATGGCATAGCCGAAACACAATAGTATTCCGCCATCGCTAGAATACAAAGTTCCATTGCGAGAAATATCTTTTTATACCACCGCATTCGCTTTATACTAATCCTGTTCATTTCGAGTGCGTTTTCATAAAGCTCATTAAATGCCTCAATCCCCATGAACATACTGATTAGGATAATAAGTTCATAGTGAACGGTGCCTTTGTTAAACATAAGAAATAATACAGCCGGAATAAATGCCGCAAGGTGAATCATCAGAGTAAGAAAGGTATATTTCTCCACCTCTTTTGAATGTTCATCTGCCCTTAAAGCCAGGTCGTCAAGTATTTTTTCTTTCAGGCTGACGCCATCTTTATTGTCCCTGATGTCGTACGCAGCTACAGCTATCACTATATTTCCAAGACTGTTGCTTCTTCTCATTACTTCCTGCCCTTTCTGTTTAAAATAATTAGTTACACTTTCTTCAGTTATTTATCTCTCTTTTTTACGAAAATTTTTATACCGCCGTTGCCCGCAGGAGCGGACAACGGCGCATGGCCTGTAACCGAACTTCCACCATGATAAGTTTTTAGCGGAACCTGCCAGATATTCTTGTAACCAGTGGGCGTACCCGTTTTATACTTTAAACCTTAACAATAACCAAATAACATCAGTAATAACGGATAAACGTGGCTTTACATTGTACAATTCCACGCCCTTTTTCAACCATAAATGCGTTTTTAGCGCGGACAGGTTCTGCACGGAAAAAGACTTAATCTACATCTATCTCAAACTTCACAGTAGAGTTTACAAGATCAAGCGCTGTCTGAAGCGCCATAACCTCATCTCTTACCCTTATGTATTCCTTCTTTACCTCATCAATATCAAAGTTGGCATAACGATAATCAATCAGGTTATTGGCACCCATAAATCTCGCCGCAACTCTTTCCTTCGGTAAGAGTGACGCCATGTTATAAAGAACCTGCTTGCGGGCGTTAAGTTCCGGAAGGTAAACAAGCACTTGATCGATGGTCATGCCGGAATCACCCACTTCAGTCGTTGAGTTAAAGACGTTTATGGCGTGCTTTACCTTCAGGATTTTCCGCATTACAGTCTCTAAACTGTCTTCAGACTGTCTGAAATTATATTCCGGGCGCACTGACTCAGGATCTTCTCCGAGGGCCGCTTTAAAGGTAGCGGTTTTTCCTTCCATGCTCAGGATGTTCTGCTTCTCGTCAATAAGTTTCTTTAGTAGCTTTGAAGCTTCAGCTGATGTGTACTCCATTGT
Organism: uncultured Eubacteriales bacterium; assembly: GCA_900314885.1. Taxonomy (GTDB): domain Bacteria; phylum Bacillota; class Clostridia; order Lachnospirales; family Lachnospiraceae; genus Catonella. The sequence continues at coordinate 11,158 of OMWY01000022.1, read as the reverse complement.
GTTTTCACTCCTTTTTGAATCTGTTATATTAACTATTTTACAGTCCTAATATCTTTATCTGACTGCTGAAACCTTGCGTTATTCTCGACAAGTTCTCTGAATGAAGCAGGTGTATAATTATTTATACACGCGGCAGCGTTAAGAGCGTGCTCCCTTGTCTTCATGAACTCATATGTATCATTCTTATTCCCATGAATATGCCCGTAAATGAGCCACGATCCATGCCTTGACTTATACCATTCAGCCAGAGGATAATGACACAGAACTATCTGCTTATCACCATCCGTAACATGAGTCATCTTATCTACAGACTCAAGATAAGCCATGGCTTTCTTATTTTCAATGGTACATCTGTCGTGATTCCCTATAATAAGATGCTTATGACCCTTCAGCTGTCTCAGGTACCAGTCGGATGACTTTCCCGACCTGTAAGCGAAATCGCCGATAATGTAAACATCATCATCGTCATATACCCTGTTATTCCAGAGTCCTATCATATAATGATCCATTTCGTCCGCATTTGAAAAAGGACGATGGTCAAAATTAATTACGTTTCGATGGCCAAAGTGCAGGTCACTTATATACAGGTTCATTATGTCACCTCTTTTCTCTAATATTCTTACTAATTAAATATCCAGTCTGTTTAACAGAGCAGGACATTTTCTATCAGCCCATGATTTCAATTGGTCAATAAGCTCGTCATACTTCAGTATTGTACTTACTGAATGGGCATCAAGTCCAACGTAAATCGGCATATCCCTTTTACAGGCCAATTCCCAGAACTGTGGTCTTAAGAGTTTCCTCTCGAGTGATTCAATATTTACCTCTAGTGGAATATGATATTTTGCAGCCTCATCTATTATTCGTTCAGCCACATTTCCATAGTCATCACTCCAGCCTTTAGAACGCCTGAATATCCTGTCAGGATGGGCTATCCTTGTAAAACACCCTGTCCTTATTGCATCTATTATAGCCTTTCCGCATTCCCGGTACTCTTCAGCCTTAAGTTCACTGCTTTCAAGGTCAAAGCTGTATGCCTTATCCTTTTCGGAATAATATATGTGCTGTCCCAAAAATAATCCCACGTCAAGACCTGAGTCATTTGAAAGCTTCTTGTAGTAGTCATCAAACTGGCTAAAGTATTCAATCTCGAGTCCCAGGTGAATTTCTATATCCTTTTTATATTCAGCCTTAAGCCTTGAGAATGAATTAATGTATTCCGGGAGCTCCCTATACTTCATCCTGTTTTCAAACGGATTTTTCGGAAACGGAGCATGGTCTGTAATATAAACGCTATCGGCGCCTACAGCTATACAGGCCTCAATTATCTCGCGGTCACTGCCTTTCGCGTGACCGCAACGTTCTGTATGAACATGATATATGCTCTTCATTTTCACCACCTCAATATAACCCGCTCCCATTTTCCTATTATTTGCCGAAGGCGTTCTGAAAAGCCTTGAGCTTATCATTATCACGGAAAACAGCAAATACTATCGTATTAAAGTATTTCTCAAAGCCTTCATCAACTAGTAACGTATGGAAATATCCTGCGACATCCTCAGCCTTATTGGCGAAAACTCCGCATCCCCATGCGCCAAGAACAATATCCTTATAGCCATTGTTAACAGCTACTGTGAACATCCTTCTAAGACGATTAGTAGCGATTCTGTCTAGCTCTTCGTGTGGCACGTTTCTCGCCGGGCCGCTCCTGTTTGGAGCCGGCACAGTTATAACACCGCACTCAAATGGTTCACGAAGTAATGCGCCACTTGAATTCCTGAATACTGCCACGTTTTTGGAAAGGAGCATGTAATCACTGTAGCATGGCAGGTTGTGATTTCTGTTGTAATCGTACATTTCAAAGGCTTCTTTTGTAGACAGCGATGCGTATAACGTGCTTGCCCGACAAAGAGCCTCCTCCTGAGCAGACGCGCCTTTCTCAAATCCGCCTCCGGGATATTTGGCGCTTGCGAAGTTAAGCACAAGCGGATTCTTACAGTATGCTCTTGCAGCTTCAAAGGTATCTGCATTCGCGTATTTGTAATTCGCTTTTCCTTCCATCTCTCCGTTAATTGCAATATTCTCCTCCGGCTTTATTACCAGCACATCGGAAAACTTCCTTTCACCGATGAAGACTTCCTTTCCATTAACGCTATACCTGCCGGCTTTTGTAATAGCTATGGTCTCCTTCGCTGTTCTTATATTGTCTTCTCTGCTCATATTTACTCTCCATTAGTATCAGTTAATCAGATCGTACTGCCGGTTTCTATATTATCGCCATCTTTTCCCGACAGCTTTGAAAAGGTATCCGATGTGATATTATAACGCTTAACAAGCTCGTCCGGCTTCAGATCTCCTATTTCATAAGCTGTTCCCCAGTAGATGCCGAATGTTCTCGTATTTCTCAGGGGATACTCTATTTCCCTTTCGCTCCATCCCCTGTTAGCGGTATTATTAATATAATCTATGTAGTTATGAGCGTTTTGCTCATTTATACCATCTTTAGTATCAAGCTTTACGTATGTCTTTTCCCATTCCTTGACAAGAAATATGTGGCAGCCATTGCAATAAACCGCGATATACATGTTTCCTTCATTTAGAAGAAAGTCGGTGCCTGAGCAGAAGTATCTGTCAAACATTTCATCATAATCTACATCTTCATTCACATTCTGCTTTTCCTCGACGTATCTTACCATCAGATCCACAGCGTTATCCTTCTTTACACTTTCCCGCCGGTCGCACATCTCGCTAAACGAATACTTATTCAAAATGTATCGGTCTAATGCATCTCCTATCTTGCAGTGCATGATCATTTCCAGCATCTCAGTATTCGATTTTTGAGGAGCTTCATCTTTACTGCCATTGTACCAATCTACATTAATAAGTCCGATGTCAAGAGTCTGTCCGGGCGTTATTCTTTTTCGCTTAGTCGTATGCTCAGCCTCATCACCTATATTTGAATAAATATCCAGTGTTTCATCGGTATAGTTGTCGTTTTTCTCCTGCTTATTATTCTGTAGTTCTTTACTCCCTGCCATAACAAAGCTCCTTTCTAAAATAATCCAACTCATCTACGCAGAGATGGCTATAGCTTTCTGCCAAAATGATCTTTGAAGAAGTTCTTCTTCTCAATCTTCTTTGTGTTCACATCAGGTATCTTCGCATTTAGTATCCTTACTGCTTCTTTTACATTTCCTTCAGTGAGGCCTGTCTCAACGCTTGTCCGGCACCAATGTGCAGCGATACCTTTCTCCGAAAAGTCAAATGGCTCATCGTCTAGTATCACATAACTGTCATGGTCATGATCTGCGAGATATGCCAGTATTTCACTCCCACGCTCATACCCTCTGCCCTTCACTGTTAATCCCGCTAGCGTAAGCCCTTCTTCAGCAAGGCAGCCCATCAGATAAATACCATCTTCTCCCGGCGACATTTTACTGTTTCCGCTTTCGTCAGACGTTTCATGCCACTCATCCCGCCACGATGAGGAAAGAACTATCAGGGCGCCGGTTCTTTTTACTATATCAGCCAAAAGTTTTACCTTGCCCTGCTCTACTCCGGAAAAACCTTCAGGCGATCTCTCATGAGTATGAATGCAGTTAAGAACACCATCTACATCAAGAAAAATAAGCTTATCTGAAACTTTATCCATAGGCTGTCTCCTAATATTCAGTTGTTGTTTTCATCGTATAATAGTCAGTCATCTAATGTAATTAATTCAATATCGGTGGAAAATGTTATTTAATGCCAGGTCTATGTCTTTAGTCTTGCCAAGTTCCAAAAGAAATTCAGATGTGTTAATATAGTTTCCGTACTTATTCTGTTTACTTTTTCCGTTATATAATTCTTTTATATCTTTCGACGGGGTGATACGTTCACCCCGTCTGGAGTTCAACGTCTTATTGTGTCATCAAGCTCTTTGCGCAGTACTAGCCGAATGATTTCATCAGCGTCAACCGTCATTGGTATCGCGTTCATAGCTGCTTCCCGAGATTATCTCTTAAGTCTTTAAGGCTACCGTTCCATTCTTCTTCGGCTTCTTTTATCCTTTCTTTGTACCGTCTGTAAGAATTTTCATATCGCATCGCCATTTCCCTCTGTTTATCCATGCTTAGCATCGGGACCCTAACATGTTTAAGATCCATAGCGCCTAGAATTATGGTAGTCGGGTTATAATCATTTATAAGGCTCCCAATAATTTTCTCGCCAACCTCGCTGTCAAAAAATATCTTCAGATATACGCTGTCAATCTTATCCTTATAGGGTCTGATGACAATAAGGCTGTCAGAAGCAATATATTCAGAACCATGGCTTTGAAATACAGCGCATCTTACTTTTGTATCACGTCCTCTCGCGGTCATTATTATATCACCATCCTGAAGTACGGACTCTCTCATCCTGTATTCATCGCCATCAGTCCTGCCAACATCATCATAATCAATTTCGTATTTACCGATATTGCCGACACTTAATATGGCATATCTGCCCTGTTCATTACGTTCGGTTATTCGCCTGCCTCTTGATATATACGCAAGCTTCCGCAGCTCCTCCTTCCTTATCTGAGAATTTCTATAGCCAATCAGCACTTTGTCAGTAGAGCTCATCATCTTTCTGAAGCTCCAGCCTGAAAATTTTCCCATATCAGAAGCACTGATTACATTTTCCTCGGTTAACGAGCAGCAATTGCCATTATCGCTATTACCGGGATATAACCCCATAGAATACTTTCGTACTTTTATTTTATCAGTAGTATTACTATTACCTATCCTGATGATTGCTTTTCTTTTCCTCCGTATCGTGCCTTCATTGTATTCCAGTTCATCATACTCAAGCAGCTTATATTTCCCCAGAATGTAATCCCTGAGCTCATCTCCGGCGTTGCTCATTGTCACACCATTACCGGCAAGGAAATCAATTTCTCCATTGCCGGTCAAGTAATTAAGGAGGCTCTGGAGTGTGGCGGTTTCCGTATCGCTGCCAAAGAAGTTCAGCTTACCATGACCTTCACCGGATATTACCTCATCAAGTTTTTTATTCTCAGGCGCCGCTATAATACGGTCAAAAACTTCATTTGTAAAGCCCGCGCTATATATGTCAAAGTCAAACACCCTCACATTCGGTCTGTCCTTAAACATCTCCTTAAAAGCGAGTAAATATGACTTATTCCCCGTGTGAAGAGCATAATGAGAGGAAGTGTCTTTCTCTACCAGTCCGGAAAGATAAGGAACAAGCTCTTCAGCGTCTGTCACAAGGATGCTTTCATCTTCTTTCTTCGTATCTCTTATCAGAAGCGAAAACATGCCTTCCGACATAATAGTTGTCTCACCCATATCAGCAAGGATAGCGAGTTCCCAGTTCCACTGTTTTAGGTCCATATCTCTGAATTCGAGATATGCTTTCTTAAACTCTTCCTCAGATTCAAAGGGAACACTTACTTTCATGCTTGCGGCGAGCTTAAGCATGTTCGTATAAGTTTCCTCATCAGTGAGTAATGCATCATCTCCCTGTACAAGCTCAGGACTTTCGAGAAGCTTAATAACCAGTAATGCCTCCGAAATAAACATCCCCTTAGGGGCATCAGCCTTAAGCTGTTGATAAAACTCTATGCCATGATAGTTATCCATATATATCACCTCTACTGTCAATTCGTAATGGTCATCTTTAGCTTGTACTCTTATAATATCACATGTAAGTTCATTTGTCAATACATAATTTGCGTATCCCGATACGTTTTTTTGTTTTTATTGTCTAGTAGCTGTTTTGGTCTTTACTGCAATTATCCCAATGTCTATATTATAGTACAGGCTACGGATTTATTCATTCAACTCATGGTTGAATCGAAGATACCCCCGCAGATTCATGCCTGATTCGTGGCGCACATGGCCTGCTTCTTCTTATTATAGTTACTGATAGTGTTGTTGTTTTGTCAATAATATGATAATATATAGGAAGTTATGGCATTGTATTGATTTTAAAGGATGGTGAGATGATGGATATACTTAGCAAACCTGAATACGCCGGCCTCTTTGAAAAGACCCCGGGACCTATTTGCCTGCTTGGTTTTGGTGGCTCTTATGCGTATGGGACCAATAACGAGAATTCTGATATCGATATCAGAGGCGTTTATGCCAATACAAAGGATGAAATCCTAGGCATCAAGGATGACAGTGAGCAGTTTGTCGATGATAATACCGACACGGTTATATATTCGATGCGGAAAATGGTAAAGCTTCTCATATCATGCAATCCAAACGTTATAGAGATCCTTGGTCTGCGCGATGAGGATTACCTTTATCTGAACGATATCGGAAGGCTCCTGCTTGATAACAGGGAACTATTCATTTCCAAACGTGCCGCGAAGACCTTCGGCGGTTACGCAAAGAGCCAGCTTAACCGCCTTGTAAACAAATCCGTCAGGGCAACGCTGCAACTCGCCCAGAACGAAAAGAGAAGTATCGATAAAGTCCTTAACGGCGTTGCCTCAAGATATAGTAAGTATGGAAGCGTAAGCACTTACGTCAGGGATGATACCGTGTACTTTAATGTAAACATGACAGACTTCCCGGTAACGGAGTTATCAGCTTTCCTAAATGAGATCAATACCGTAAAGAATGATTACGGCCGCTCTGAGAGAAACGAAAAGGCTATCGAACATGGAAAGCTAGCCAAGCACATGATGCATCTCATCAGACTTTATATGACCGCTATATCTCTGATGGATGGCGATCTCAGGACATATCGTGACGGTGCGGAGCACGACCTTCTTATGAGCATCAGGCGCGGTGATTACCTTGAAAGCGACATGAAAACACCGACGAAAGCATTTACTGAACTCATGACCGATTACGAAGCAAAGTTTAACGAGGCAGTGCTGAAGAGCAAATTACCGGATGAGCCTGATTTAAACGCTATCAACGACCTTATGATTAAGATCAACAGCATGACCCTATCATTATAAGAGGATCTTCATACAAACAGTTCTCCCACGGAATAAAGCGCAGCTTTCCCGGCCATAAAGATCCCGTTACCCTCTCTGCGGCAATAGAGGATTCCGCCACGTTTCGATGCCTGATAGGCAACAAGTTCGTCTTTGCCAAGGGTATCAGATGTACATCCGGTATTACCAGTATTTTCATCCCTTCCTCCATATTAAATTCCTTATTGCGACATCTAATGGCAGGTAAGCATCAAATTTCGAATGCCGAACAATTTTACCGGAATAATCGCTTTCTTTAATCCCCACATAATCATAAAGTCCTCAAGGCTCACAGTACGATTGTAAGTTCGTCTGCCACCATCATGAAGTGAGTCAATCATATAGACTTTTCTATCATCCATACCCGTTACGAGAACATAATGAAGATCGTCAAATGTCCTTGATTCCGTGTCGTACAGTATAACAACCGGAACCGGCAGGCCATGTTCAAGTTCAGTATGGATATCCTGCAGTTTGCCGGATACTTTGAAGCTGTACCTTGCAGGAACCGAATTTTCAGGAAGAACCCTGTTTATGTAACGGACAACCTGCCAAGGGGCCACCGCTTCGGAATCAATAAATCTTTCCATTCGATTATAGATATCTTCCGGGTCCTTCTCTATACCATAGTGCTGAAGAAGGTGAGCCGTCATATAGGCGCTACAGTTAGGCTCGCCACCCTGCTCAAGACAATCATATCTACGGTCAAGTATGATAGAATCAACTATACTCTTTTGCTTCTTAGCCATTTTTCACCGCCATTTATAAATTAATCACTGTCAAGCCAATATATCATATTACAATTATACAGCTTTTAACTCAAAAATGCACTTTTACTTACAGGTTAATTTTCTTTTAAAACAGGTATTTAACAAAAAAGCCTCCCGCACTGTTACATGCGGGAGGCTTTGGGGGAATAACTTATTCAATTTTTATTGCCTTATGTTCGGGCTTCTTTTCTTCTTTCTTAGGAATTGAAAGCTTCAGAACACCATTATCAAACTTCGCAGTTATATCTTCTTCGGTCAAATCTTCGCCTACAAAGAAGCTTCTCTCCATAGCGCCGGTATAGCGCTCTTTGCGGATCAGTCTGCCTTTCTTGTCTTCGGTGTTCTTCTCCATGCCCTTGTCTGCGGAGATAGTAAGATAACCGTCACGAAGTGAAAGCTCTATATCCTCTTTCTTTATACCCGGAAGATCGACAGAGACCTCAAAGCTCTTGTCGGTTTCTCTCACATCCGTCTTCATGAGCCTCTTAGCGTTCTTACCAAACAAAGGATTCCGCTTTGTCAGGCTATTAAACTCACGTTCCATGTCACGGTCTACGTCATCAAAAACATCATCCATAAGATTTTCGCCAAAAATACTTGGATACAACATAATTATCACTCCTTCTTAATAAAGATGAAGCGTGATCTGAGGCAGATGACACTGCCCCAGTATCAGGATGTTGGTTGTTGTCACATCGCTTAGCGATGTGACCCGCGATTTTCGTTTGTTAAACGAAAATCGATCGGCTTTACTAACAGCAAGTAAGCAAAGCTTACTTGCTTCATCTCTTACTCAATAGCTATTGTTTTCTTTTCCGGAATAGTCGTCCTTACTTGCTTCTTTGGAATAGTAAGGCTCAGAATTCCGTTCTCATACCTTGCGGTAATATCCTCTTCAGTGATATCATCTCCTACGAAAAAGCTTCTTTCTGCGGAACCAGTAAATCTCTCCTGACGAATGAGCTTGCCGTTACTGTCTTTCTCATCTCTGTTTTCATTCTTCTTCGCCGCTATAGTAAGATAGCCGTCATTAAGAGAAAGATTAATGTCGCTCTTATTAAATCCCGGAAGCTCGACACCAAGCTCATAATTATTGTCGTTCTCTCTGATATCGGTTCTCATCATGCCGCGCATCCTGTTTGTCATCTCAGGAGCTGTAAACCAGCCATCCGTAAAGTCATCAACAAGGTCATCAATAAGGTTTCCATTAAATACACTAGGTGCGAATAACATAATATCTGCCTCCTTTATTCTGTCGCTCTTTCGAGCTGATATTAACTGATGCTTCCGGAAGGGATTTCTTTCTTCCCTTCTCTCAATTATCATTATATCACAATTATTAGCACTGTCAAGCAGTGAGTGCTAATTTATTAAATAATTTATAATTGTAACAGAATCATAACATATCATGTATCTGCCTTTGAAATATCCTTGCGCACCTTCAGGCATCAAACAGACTAAGCTGTTCATACTGCCGTTCCGCTTTGAGCGCAGGCATCCCTTTATGAAGCAAGGCATTTGCCTTACCGAAATCGAAGATCCAGTCAGATATATCTGAGTCGCTTATCATTAGAGGCATTCTGTCATGCACCGGACTCATGGAGCTGTTAGCGGCTGTGGTAAGAATTGCGAATGACATCTTATTATCTGTGATATTGTAAATGCCGGCCAGAAAAATAATATCAGAGTCATTCACGCTGAATGTGACTTTGTTCCTGTCGCTGTCCCACTCGTAAAACTTATCAGTCGGTATTAATACTCTTCTGCTTTCTATTGCTGACGAGAACATTGGCTTTTGAAGAGCAGACTCTGACCTTGCGTTAATAATCAGACTACCGTTTTTGCCCTTCATGCCCCAATGCATGTTGGTAGCTGATAATTTCCCATTGTAATTGCCTATTACGACGGGCGACATGCCGGGCGTCACATCCCCGTTCTGATACTCTGGGACTGAGAGCCCCAATTTTCTTAGCAATATTTCCGTACATTTCTCAGTGTAATGATATCTCGCGCACATAATACCTCATTAATTAAATAGCTCATAAAAGGCAATCGCGCTTGCGGCCGCCACATTTAAGGAATCGACACCGTGGCTCATTTGAATCTTTACCGTATAATCGCAAGCATCAATAGTCTCAGCCCTAAGGCCATTTCCTTCATTTCCAAGGAAAACGGCAAGTTTGTCGGCATTTTTAAGTCTATTGTCATTTATATCGACTGTATCATTTCTTAATGCCATTCCTACTGTAGTAAAGCCTTCATTTTTTAACAGACCGATATAATTTTTATCCATAAGACAGGTCCACTCTATCTGGAAGGCCGTGCCAACTCCTGCTCTTATAGCTCTACGCTGAAGAGTATCCGCACAGCCGGGCGTAAGTAATATGGCATCCGCATTAAGCGCAGCCGCCGAACGGAATATAGCACCGATATTGGTGGGATTTTCAACATGTTCAAGTACAGCTATACGGCTTGAAGACTTTATTATTTCTGAGGCATCCCTTAGTGGTTTTCGCTTAAAAGCTCCAAGAATTCCTCTCGTAATATTGTACCCTGTAATTTTCGATATCACTTCTAGAGGAGCTGTATATACAGAAATATCTTTTCCTGTTCTTTCTGATATCTCGTTACATCTGCTTATTATGTCGGCTGCTTCGGTATTGACATACTTATCTTCTATAAAAAGCGAAAGCGGCTCATATCCACCATTAATAGCACGCATTACTACTGTTGGCGTTTCCGCAATAAATATTCCATCCGGTTCCGGCTCAAAATAATGCTTAAGCTCATTTTCGTTCAGTTTTGTAAAGACCTCAACCTCGCGAGCATTGACATTTCCTATACTAATATAATTTATCATTTCTTTACGTACCACAACGCCAGTTATATTATCCCTGCTTTCCTCATTATCATAGCTCCGTTATCATTAAGCCACTGACGCTCGGGAGTGGTTCATTTCCTTCAGGTGACAGAGTTCATGAATAATTACATAATCAAGAACTTTCTCAGGCGCAAACATAAGAGCTATATTGAAATTCAGATTCCCCGCCGCTGAGCAACTGCCAAATAACGTTTTCTGAGCTTTGAGAGTAATCCTTCCATAATCAACACCTATCATGTCCGCATAATAAGCACACTTTTCCGGAATAATCTTCTTAGCGAGCTCTATTTTCTCGTCAAATTCAGCTTTGCTTGCTACATCAATTGAATTTAACGCTGATTCAGCCTCTTTCATCTCGGCAAGCTTCGCATTTATCCAATCACCATGTTTTTCAACAAAGGCATCGATGTCTTTGTCTTCGATGCCAAAAGGAGCATGAACCTCTATAAGCGAGGAATTCCTTATCTTTATTGAAATCGACTTTCTGTGCTGCTTAACAATAAGCAATTTAATATTTTCATTCTTTGTGTC
>OMWY01000004.1 GCA_900314885.1 uncultured Eubacteriales bacterium | reverse complement strand
GTCTCCCATTTTGATATCGCCCGGTCACTGATTCCGAGCTTCTCAGCAAGGACTGCCTGAGTCATGCCCTGTTCCTTCCTGCAGAATGCTATGAATTTTCCAATTTTGATTTGATCCATATCGGGCACCTCCTTTCATGACTCAAGCATAGCCGGTATCATCTTATTTTTACACGAACCGTAGGTTGATTTCCTGCAACTCTACCGCTGGTTGAGTCCTGTAAAACGCGCTCCCCGCCGCCGATGATGGCAGTGTGGGAGCCTTGGTGTATCTGTTATTTTGATACCAGCTTCAAAAACTTAGTGTCATTCATCTGTTCATTCGTCAGATATTCTCCGTTGAAAAACAGTGCATATGTCGTAATCGGTGTGGGAGCGTTCTGTGCCTGTTCCTTACTCTCAATATGGACCGCCTTGAACGGTATGCCGTTTTCTTTTGCCGTTTGCTCTACAATCGGAACATACTTTGCATTGAACGGACACTGGCTGGTATAGTACAGAACATAACATGATTCATCAACATGAGGATGCTTAGCACAGTCCTTGAACTTAGGCTGGTGAGCGTCAGCAGAGAATGGCAAATACCACAATTGAATACCGTTATCAGCCTCGTCACTTACGGTAAACCCTTTGTATTTCAGGAACTTCGGATCGGCAAGGAAAGGCTTTTTCTTAGCTGATGAAAGAATGCAAAGTCCCTGTTTTCCTTTGCTCTTGCTTTCCTCAATGCAAACACCGAGCAGATCATTGGAGTATCCGTGTCCCTTGAAAGAGCCGGAGACCCACAGACAGTCGATATACATATACCCGTCTGCATCTATCGGATTCCATGCATTTTCAGCAGGGATATACTCAATGAAGCACTTACCGCGTTCCACGCTTTTCAAAAACACCATTCCCTCATCGAACCGATCCAAAAGCCATGCCTTTTTGGAAGAAACCTGTACGTCATTGTTATTTGAAATGGCGCAGCAGATATGCTCCTTTTCCAGATTTTCTTTTGTTACTCTGATGTATTCCATAAATAAACGCCTCCTACAGTCGCTGACATCTAAATCACAACTTCAACCCTATCATAAAAACATCTATATCACTAACTCAACCCTGCGACATCTAAACCGGCAACTCAACTCTCCGCACATTTCCTTTGATATGTTCTGTCGGAGCGGTTTTTGCGGTTATTTCCGCTCCTCACCGCTGAAGGTCATATGCCAGAAAAGCCCGTTAATCAAGCACTTTTTCGCGCCTTACTTCTGAACTCGTGACATCAATACTACCGTCTCGACGTGAACAGTGTTAGGGAACATATCGACGTAGCACATCCGTTTTACGGTGTAACCGTTTTCGTGGAATACGGGAATATCTCTCGCAAGGCTTGTCGGCTTGCAGGCGACATAAATAATCTCGGGCACGTCATATTTTAATATCTTAGCGAGGGCCTTAGGCGCTACCCCGTCACGAGGCGGATCAAGGACTATGAAGTCCGGTTTCTCTGAAATGCTGTCAAGCATTTCGGATACGTCTCCCGCTATAAATTCTGTATTACCAAGGCCGTTTTGCTTAGCGTTTTCATTCGCAGCGTCAACAGCCTCCGATACGATTTCTATACCTATTACCTTCTTTGCGACCGGAGCCAGGATCTGCCCTATGGTTCCGGTGCCTGAATAGAGGTCAAAGACAACTTTATCCTTCCGATCACCGACGTAGTCTCGGATCTTTGAGTAAAGCACCTCTGCTCCGCTTGTATTTGTCTGGAAGAAGGAAAATGGAGTGATCTTAAATGTAAGACCGAGTAGCCTTTCTTCTATATAATCCTGTCCATACAGTACTTCAGACCTCTCTGCCTTAACGTCATCACTCTCCTTGTTATTGATAAAGTGCAGGAAGCCCGCTATTTTCCCTTCAAGGGCAAGTGATAAAAGCTTCTCTCCTATGGAAGATAATATAGCTCTCTCTTCATCCGAGACAGGAGCCTCCTTATTATAATTAGCATTTGGCCCAGCGAGGAAGTCCTTTAGGCTGTCACATTTAAAACAGTCCTTTTCTTCCTCTGTAATAAAATCAGATGAGGTTTCAAGCACCACAAGAATTTCCCCTGTGCTCTCCGCTCTTCTGATAAGCAAGTGGCGGAGGTACCCCCTGTGCATCATTTTATTATAAAATGACAGTCCGGTAGTATTTACTACATCAAAAACAGCCGCCAGTATCTTGTTAAAATCATCATTTACTATCCTGCAGTCATCGGTGTAGAGGATATCATAGAAATGCCTCTTCTTGTGAAGGCCAAGTGAGAGCGGGCCACCAAGGTAAGCATCACCAAAGGCGTACTCCATCTTGTTCCTCGTCTCCCACCTCTTAGGCGCGGGCACTATACCATCAAAGATATATTCCTCAGTAATAACGGGATCAAATATCTTGTTTAACTGGTTCTTCTTCATGTCAAGCTGGAGCATGTAAGGGAGGGTCTGGTAGTCGCATCCTCCACAGACTCCGAAATTCTTACAGACAGGCGGCTCATTTTCAAGAGGACTCTTCTTAACGACATCAAGTATCATAGCCTCATAATGACCATTCCGTGATTTCAGAATTCTGTACTTTACAGTCTGTCCGGGAATTCCGCCCTTTACCACAACGTATTTATCGGATTCAGGAAGAAATATAATGCCCTTATCGGGGAAATCTCTTCTTACAACTTTTCCTTCAGCTTCAAAGCCCTTCTTAATTGCCATAAATTTCCTTTCAAAATAAACAAACTTTCTCTTTACTTTATTACTTCAAAGTGTTACTATATGAATGTAACTATAAATTCATCAATGAGGCAGATATGAACGATAAAATAAAAACACCGGCAGTTGATTTTCTGTTTGACGCTATTCTTTCCCTTAAGGATAAGGACGAGTGCTATAAGTTCTTCGAGGACGTCTGCACTGTAAATGAGATTCTCTCTTTCGCCCAGCGCCTTGAAGTAGCTAAAATGCTAACTGAGCATAAGACGTATCTTGAGATAGCCGAGAAGACCGGAGCTTCAACAGCCACTATAAGCAGGGTAAACCGGTCACTCATCTACGGAAATGATGGCTACGGTATGGCATTTGGCCGCCTCGACGGGAAAGAACCATACACAGAAGATAAGTGAGTCGTTTACCTGTAAGCTAAAGATAAGCCGTCCGCGAGGACGGCTTTTAGTCTTTGTCCTTATCTTCCTCTTTATCTTTTCCCAGGTCCTTCTCTAAGATATGCTTATCGATCATACTTTCAACTATCGTCTTCTTCACATATATATCAAATGAGAGCTGGGCTATAAAGGAGAAGTCATTTAAAAACTTCCTCTTCTTCTCGTCCTTCTCTTCTTCAAAGGTCTTCCTTGACTTAAGGTATTCATGCAGTATGCCTCTTCCTATGCTGTCAGCGTTATCCTTCGACTCCGTAAATATCTCTGAGTAAATATCCTCAAGGCTCACATCGCCGGTCTTACTGTCAAAATATTCGTCCGTAAGCGGGTTCAGTATGCTCGCTATATCATTTATAGATAAGATGTTCTTAAAATAATAAATAAAAATGAGCGTCAGCATATGCTCCTTCGAATATTTCTTCTTGTCAGGAGAAGGAAGGAGTTTATTCTTGGTGTAGTTATTTATCATGGTCTTTGTTAACATCTTGTCATCGGGACGTCGCTTTAGAGAGCTCAGGCGCTCATCCATAAATGTCGTGACCTGGTCCATATAGAGGTCAATATCCGGAATATCCTCCGGCTTTATATAGTCAAGAGAGAGAAATCTGTTAAGGATATCGTCCCTGAACTCTTTCTTTTCTTCTTTAGTCATGTCTGCTTCCTTTTTGGTTTTTTCACTGCCTTGTGTCTGTTCTTAACAAACACAGATACTAGTATACCTTTCTTTGCTTCATTTGTCAAAAGAATGTTTGCAAGACTAAGCGTATTTAAAGATATTTATATTTATTTTGTGAAAACTGTAAATATTTCGCTGCAAAAGCCGAGCGAATTTGTTCATATTTTAGTCGTCTGTCGCTTTAATCAGTCACCGCAGTAAAGTTTAAAGGGCAAAATCTGTAAATTTTTCTGTGTACATTTTGTGAAATAGGAGCAAATTGACCATATATCTCTTCACAAAAAGAAGTGATATTTGTTTGACAAATTGATTTTCATGGAGTATAATAACCGACGAACATGTAAGATACATGTTAAGCAAATGAAAAAACTATTTAAAGCAAAAGGAGTAATGTCATCATGAAAAAGAAGATCATTGCGGTTTTAGCACTTACAACAGTACTTGCGTTTGGAGCTCTTACAGCTTGCGGCAGCGACAGCAGCGCTAACTCAACTACAAGCACACCTGCTTCAACCAGCACAACATCATCAGCAGCTTCAACTACAGATTCTACAGCAGCAAGCACAACTGATTCTACAGCAGCAAGCACAACTGATTCTACAGCAGCAAGCACAACTGATTCTACAGCAGCTTCTACTACAAGCTCTGCAGCATCAACTACTGATTCAGCTGCTTCAACCACAAGCTCAACAACATCAGCACAGTAATAAAAAGAACCTCGCTTATGCGAGGTTCTTTTTTGTTACTGATCTGATAATGATGACACGGCCATTAAGGTTGCGCTTCGCGCAAGGCCGTGTCAAAGAAGCACTCATCTTCGATGAGCACTTCAGTCTACGATTACCCATAAAAATCTATATACTTTCCTGCCTGGACTGGTGTGGCCTTTACCTTGCTCCAGTCGAACTCAGATAACTGCTTAAGCAAATCATCCATGGTATCGGCTGTAAGGAAAGCCTTCTTCTCCTTGGCATTCTTGCTTGTGTTCACAGTTACGGTAGTACCTGAAGTTTCTTCGGTCTTATCAGATTCCTCAGCAGCTTTCTCTTTCGCAGCTCTTTCAGCCTTTTCTTTAGCTTCCTTCTTCTCGGCTTTCTTAGCTTCAGCCTTCTTCTCTTCCGCCTTCTCCTCACGGATATCGGCAGCCTTATCATTTGCTGACTCCGTAGACTTAACAAGATCAGCAAAGTATGAAATCTTGCCATTTCCATCGAATGAAATACCGAGGCGCTTAATGTCGGCACTCTTTACCCCATTCTCATTATCGGAATCATCATTTTCATTTAACTTCGCTACTGCTTCCTGTAAAGTCTTAGCGGAGTCTTCGATAAATGTCTGTACCTTCTGAGAATACTCATCGTCATTTGCCATCTTCTCAAGCTCACTGCTTGTGAAGAGAACCGCGAAATCCTTATCGCTCTTGCTAAGTATCGCATTGGCTTCCTCGCTTGTCTTATAGTCTGCCACCTGAAGGTCATATCCGCTGTACTTGGTGCGGAGACTGTCGAGGAGCTTCTTAGCCTTGTCAGAAAGCTTATCTTCTGCTTTTGCGGTTACCTTATCTGCCTTGTCAGCTTTACCTGTACTTGCTACTGAATCGTTCTTCTTAGCGGCATTCGTCTTATTTGCGCTCGCTGCGTTAGCGTAGGTCGAGTAGAGTGAATTTAAACTATCAATCTGTGTCATATCAGGCTTCCTTTCCCATATAGATGTTGACTTCCTTGTCTTGTCCGCTTCGTAAATGCCCTGCGGACTGTAACCTTTTACTTTTCTAACTCATTTATCGACAGATTGACGGGAAAAGTTAATAACCTACAAAGTTAATATATTTCAATCAATTATTTACAGCAATATAACTCCGCTGTATTCACGAATATATCGGTAATTCCCCAAACCGCGAAGTTTCTGTAATCGAGGTCTGAGAGGACTTTACCGCTGTTATAGAGCGGCTCCTCCATGTTCCACGCGCGGATAATGCGGTGGTTCTTCTTTAGTTCCTCTATCTCGGGAACCGATACATCGAGCTTCTTGATATAAGGGTGATAATCGTCACATTTTACCTTATCACCTAGCTTAATAGTTTCGGAAAGAGGGTCGGCGAGCATACCTGTCTCGACGCCTCCGTCGATTTCCTTCATGATACGGATGCTGTCATCAAGAAATGAGGAGTAAACGATATAATCCGCCATTCCCGCTTCAGCTATCTCATTATATGTCTCCTGCTCGATTCCCTCATAGCGCACTATGCTCGTCTTAAGCTCAACATTTATCATGAGGTGATTCTTTTCGCAATAAGGCTTAAGGCAGTCGAGGACCTGCTTAAACGTAGGTATAAACGGCCTTACCTTAAGCTTATATTGCCCGTCGCAGAACTTCTCATAGATTTTCGCTATATCCCGGTTATCATTGGCGTACTTAAGGCGTCTCCCAGGCGCGTCGGAATCAGTCTTAAATTCTGTATTCTGAAGTTCACTTAGGGTGAAGTCCTTGATATAGCCCTTTTCCTTAGTTACCCTGTCGACCTTCTCATCGTGGAACACAACGAGCTTACCATCCTTCGTACGCTGTACATCAAGTTCGACACCGGTAAGGCCCGGAACCATGGCCGCCGCCTCGAATGATATAAGTGTATTTTCAGGAAAATTCATAGAGAGCCCGCGGTGGGCCCATACCTTAACATTTTCCTTTTCTTTCTCCAAAACATTCCGGGAAACTTCCAAAGCGTTTCCGTCTTCATCAAAGCCTAACATTTTTCCTTCTTACACGGCAAGGAATTTCGCCATGACGGCCTTTATGGTGTGCATCCTGTTCTCAGCCTCATCAAATACGATAGACTGTGGCGATTCAAAGACTTCATCAGTCACTTCCATCGCGTCTATATTGTATTTGTCATGGATCTGCCTGCCGATTTTTGTGCCGAGATCGTGGAAGGCAGGTAAGCAGTGCATGAAACGACACTGGCTGCCGGCATTTTCCATAATCTTACTGTTAACCTGGTAAGGCATGAGGTCCTTGATTCTCTTGTCCCAGACCTCATCCGGCTCACCCATGGATACCCAGACGTCAGTGTAAATCACGTCAGCGCCCTTTGTCGCCTTGATTGGATCGCTCTCGAAGTGGAGCTTCGCCCCGGTCTTCTCGGAGATTTCCTGGCATTCCTTAACAAGTGCTCCGTCAGGAAAATATTCACAAGGCGCGCAGGCCGTGAAATCTAGTCCCATCTTAGCGGAACCTACCATAAGTGAGTTACCCATATTATACCTTGCGTCACCAAGATATACAAGCTTTATTCCCTTAAGTTTAGAAAAATGTTCCCTGATGGTTAGGAAGTCAGCCAGTATCTGGGTAGGGTGAAATTCATTCGTGAGTCCGTTAAATACCGGAACTCCGGCGTATTTCGCAAGCTCTTCCACTATATCCTGGCCGAATCCCCTGTACTCAATTCCGTCATACATACGGCCTAGGACTCTCGCTGTGTCGGCAATACTCTCCTTCTTTCCTATCTGTGAACCTAAGGGGTCAAGGTAGGTCGAGTGCATGCCCAGGTCCGCCGCTGCCACCTCGAAGGCGCACCTGGTACGGGTGCTCGTTTTTTCGAAAATGAGGGCCACATTTTTACCCTCGCACAGACGGTGCGGTATTCCCTTTTTCTTCTTATCCTTAAGGTCTGCCGCAAGGTCAAGAAACTCTCCTATCTCTTCAGGGCTAAAATCGAGAAGCTTTAAAAATGAATTCATATCTCTCCTAATTTCTCCTTCACGTAATCAAGTTGTCTCTCTATAGAAGCGGCACCCGGGCCGCCTGCGCTGATTCGCTTTTCTACACACGTCTTAAGATCTATCGCTTCGTATACGTCGTCATCAAAAAGGTCTGAGCGCTTCTTATATTCGTTAAGCGGTACATTTTCAAGGACGTGATTATTTTCTATACACCAGTTTACGAGTTCCCCTGAAATTTTATATGCCGACCGGAATGGCATGCCCTTTCTGACAAGGTAGTCAGCGAGGTCAGTCGCGTTAATAAATCCTCGCTTAGCGGCATTTAGCATATTTTCCTCGCAGACCTTCATGGTGCCAATCATCCCTGTAAAGACCTTAATAGCCATATTTACGGTATCAACCGCATCAAATACGCCTTCCTTGTCTTCCTGCATATCCTTGTTATAGGCAAGCGGAAGTCCCTTTAAGACTGTTAAGAGTCCAATGAGATCGCCGTAAACTCTGCCGGTCTTTCCCCTGACGAGCTCCGCCATATCGGGATTTTTCTTCTGAGGCATGATAGAGGAGCCTGTGGTATATTTGTCAGATAGCTCAATAAAGTGGAATTCCCAGGATGACCAGAGGATAAATTCCTCTGAGAGCCTCGAGAGATGCGTCATCACAAGCGCTATATCAGAGAGGAGCTCTACGGCGAAATCCCTGTCGCTGACGCCATCCATGGAATTCAAAGATATATCATAAAATCCTAGCTGTTTTGCTTCATACATTCTGTCGGTGTCATAGGTTGTACCCGCTAAGGCGCATGAACCGATAGGTGAAATATTAAGCCTTCTCTTCGTATCAAGGAGGCGGCTTATATCTCTTAAGAACATCTGGCAGTAAGCTAAAAGGTGGTGTCCGAACGTGACAGGCTGGGCCCTCTGTAAATGAGTGTAGCCGGGCATAATAGTCGTCTTATACTTAGCCGCTGTGTCGGCCGTCGTCTGCGTAAGTTCCTTCATGTTCGCGACTATCTCATCAATTTCAGTCCGGCAGTACATTTTAAAATCAAGAGCTACCTGATCATTCCTGCTCCTCGCAGTATGTAAGCGCTTACCGGCGTCACCGATTCTCTTCGTAAGCTCCGCTTCCACGAACATATGGATATCCTCGGCGCTCTCATCTACAGGCAGAGCACCTGACTTAAGGTCAGCAAGAATTCCCTTAAGCCCGTTAACTATAGCTTCGCAGTCTTCCTTAGCTATTATCCCCTGTTTTGAAAGCATCTTAGCGTGAGCTATACTTCCAGTGATATCCTCTTCATACATCCTCTGATCAAATGAAATTGATGAGTTAAACGCGTCAGCGAGCGCGTCCATGTCTCCGTCCGTACGTCCCTTCCAAAGCTTGTTCATGCCTTACCCCTGTTTTTTATAATTACTTGCTTGTCTTCTGGTCTACTCTTGCCTGCACTACATCAGGAAGGCCGAAGAGGTTAATAAATCCGCTTGCGTCAGCCTGATTGTAATCGCTTACGCCGAATGTAGCGAGCTCATCAGAATAGAGTGAATATGGGCTGGTTACTCCCGCCTTTATTATGTTGCCCTTATAAAGCTTTAACTTGGTCTTACCGGTAACATGTTCCTGAGTCTTGTCTACAAATGCGGCGAGCGCCTCACGGAGAGGTGTAAACCACTGACCGTTATAAACAAGATCAGCGTATGTAAGGGCGAGCTTCTGCTTCTCGTGCATTGTCATCTTATCAAGTGTTATAGTCTCAAGATAATCATGGGCAGCGTAGAGAATGGTGCCGCCCGGTGTCTCATATACACCGCGGCTCTTCATACCTACAAGGCGGTTTTCGGTAATATCAAGAAGGCCGATACCGTTCTTCCCGCCAATCTCATTTAGCTTAAGAATGATGTCAAGAGCGTCCATCTTCTTGCCGTCAAGAGCTACAGGAATTCCCTTTTCAAAATCAAGTTCTACGTAGGCAGGCTCATCGGGAGCGTCAAGCGGTGATACAGACAGTTCAAGGAAGCCCTTGTGCTCGTACTGAGGCTCGTTCGCGGGATTCTCAAGGTCAAGTCCCTCGTGTGAGAGGTGCCAGAGATTCTTATCCTTGCTGTAGTTTGT
The DNA here is from genome assembly GCA_900314885.1 of uncultured Eubacteriales bacterium. Lineage (GTDB taxonomy): Bacteria > Bacillota > Clostridia > Lachnospirales > Lachnospiraceae > Catonella. Next base: position 104,204 of record OMWY01000004.1, on the reverse strand, counting down.
CTCCCTGTTAATCTTAAGAGGTACATTGTGAGCCTCGGCATAATCTATTTCCTGGTCCCTCGACTCTATATCCCATTCACGCCATGGGGCGATTATAGCCATATCAGGGGCGAAGTGCTTGATAGCGAGCTCGAATCTTACCTGGTCGTTTCCCTTGCCGGTACAGCCGTGGCAGATAGCGTCAGCGCCTTCCTTCTTAGCTACATCTACGAGAGCCTTCGCTATACATGGGCGGGCTGTGCTGGTACCTAAGAGGTACTGCTCATAGGTGGCGCCTGCCTTCATGGTTGGAATTACATAGTTATCCACGTAGTCCTTCTTGAGGTCAAGGACATAGAGCTTGCTGGCTCCTGTCTTCTTAGCCTTCTCCTCAAGGCCGTCAAGCTCCGAACCCTGGCCTACATCGGCTGAAACCGCAATAACTTCGCAATTATTGTAGTTTTCCTTGAGCCATGGGATTATGATACTGGTATCAAGTCCACCTGAATACGCCAGAACAACCTTCTTGATGTCTTTCTTATCCATGATAAGTCTCCTTTACTTTTTATGAATAAAATGTATATTTATACATTTCTTAGGTCCTTTAATGCATAATATACCATTTCAATGAATATGTCAAGGCTATTTTCAAAATATATGGTATATCTAAAATTTATACTTTCCCATAACAAGAATTATGAGGTGACTTACGTCACCTCATAAATCTTGTACCGCTGTCTGTATATTCCCTGACATGCTCTGTATATCCTGACTCTGGGCCGATATTTCCTCAGTCGTCGCGGCTATGTTAGCGATTCTGGCGTTCATATCCTCTATCTGCTTAAGCAGGTCGCTTATAGACTGAATGCTGGAATTAATCTTAGGAATCGTATTTTCGGCTTCCTTCTGATTATTCTCTATCTGATTCTTTGTGGATTCAGAGAGGTTCCTGATTTCGCTAGCGACTACCGCGAAGCCCTTGCCTGCTTCACCGGCCCTTGCGGCTTCGATGCTTGCGTTAAGCGAAAGAAGCCTTCTTCGCTATACAAGGAGACAGGAATACAAGTTCTTCCTTCACGCCCTGATACTTCTTAAGGTAAATAGCCTCATCCATCATAGGACTCTGAAGAGGCATCAGCATAGGGATAAGCTCAGGCTGATATTTTTCTATATAATTTACTATAGCGGGACAGGGCTGGCTGATAAGGCCGGTCTTGCCTGTCTGCTTAATATACTTTATATAGGTCCAGGTCGTGATATCAGCTCCAAAGCTTACCGGATATATATGCGACACGCCTAGGGACTTCAGATATCCGAACACTTTCTTGTAAATCTTTGATCATTCGTAAATACCATAATATCACCTCTACTTCCTTGTGAGACAAGCTCAGTTAAAATTTATATGGTCTGTCATCTCACACATTTCCGGTAACAAGTTAACTTGATATAATTCCGGAAATAGTGTATGATTTATTAGGAATTAACGTAAGGAAGGAGAAATTGATGGATATTACTCCCAAGCTTATAATGCCCTTCAAGCTCTCAAAGGAGGATGCCAAGAACGCCTATATAGCTAAGGTAAAAGGCGCAAGACTATCAGAGCTTAAGTTCAGAAATGAAGAGAACCTCGAAGGCTTCAAAAGAGTATACATCCCCTATTGGGTGTGTCGGGCGAGGACAAACGGAAATATTTCCCTGTCCGGCACAGAATCCCACGCGAACGGAAGCAGGGATGTAACTAATGTATATAATATCAGCCTTAATATAGCGGCAGAATATAATGGCATGAGCTTCCCAGCGACTACCGCCCTTGAAAAGGACCGCGCCATGGAGCTCGCCCCATTTCCGACCGCTTCATATCTTGCCTATGACGAGCTTTACACTAAGGACGCGCTCGTTCTGCCATTTGTAACGGAAGCGGATGAATTCCGCAAGGAAGCGCTTAAGATTATAAGCGATAATATATTTGAGCAGATAGGAAATACAGACGCCCTCAGTCAGTTCACGGTTCACGCCCTCAAGGGACAGACATTTGTGGATTCCCTACCAAACCTCTCGGTTGAGATGGTTCCTGCCCTGCTGCCTGTCTGGGTGCTAACCTTTCACTCACTTAACAGGGTAAGCTACGCCCTTGTAAATGGGGTGACAGGCAAGGTTTCAGCCGATCTGCCCGTTAATATCGGTAAATTTACCATCGGGGCGGCGCTCGGAACCATACCCTTTATCTTCATCATGTGGCAGTTTAAAAACTTTTCCGCCTCCACCTGGATGTGGATATGCGCCTGCCTCTCTATGGCCGTAAGCTCAGTCTATATAGCAAACGCAAGCGCCCTCGCGAAGAGAAGCGGGTACAAGAGGCAAAAAAAGAATAGCGGCAAGGTCCGGTTTTCACTCAGAGAAAAGATATTAAAACTCTTTGATACAGCGACAAATATCGATAAAGAGCAGAACGCCAAAAACTTCTTCTTTTACTTTGGTATAGCCATGCTTACACTGCTTCTTTTCGCTGTACTCGCGGTATTTTCAGTATGGCTCATTCCGCTTATAGGAACGCTCGTGGGTATATTCAACCTTATTCATAAGATGCGTCCCCGCTTTATGCCCATGTATATAGTAGAGCTAAGTTCCATGCTTTTTGCGATGGGTATATATCTGTCCGAACCGGCTGATGATCGTATATATTTAATCGGGTGTTTTGTATTAAATATAGTGGCTATAGCTTCGCTTTTTGTGGAGACATTTCAGTTTAACCTGCTCGCAACCACACCGGAAAGCAAGGCAAAGTTATGCGAGTTGACTGAAAATGAAGGGAAGGAGGCAACAGATGTCGAAAGCGGTACTTGAATTTTTGCTCTTGTTTTCCTTTGCTTTTGCCATGGGACTTCTTGTTTGTTATATAGCGGTCAGGGTCCTTACCATGCGAAAAAAAGCATCGAAGAGCCTATTACTCTCCGATGCCAAAAAAACCTTTTCTGTGACTGATGGAAATGTGTCGCTTGCGGACACAGTTATTTCCGACGAAGTGAAGACAGACCTTCCCAAAGGAAAGAAAAGAACTCATCTAGTCCCTCACCGTTAATCGCGGAAATCGGAATGACAGGAATATTCCTGTCATTTCTTTTATTTACGTTACTCTTAAACCTCTCCATATCAAAATCAAAGTAAGATATGGTGTCCATTTTATTTACAAGAATTATATCCGCCTTTTCAAACATAAGCGGGTACTTAAGAGGCTTGTCGTCTCCTTCGGGAACCGAGAAAACGATGGCGCGCTTCTCCGCCCCTATATCAAACTCGGCAGGGCATACGAGGTTACCCACATTTTCAACAATAACGAGGTCGAGGCCGTCAAGGTCAAACCTATCAAGCCCCTCCCTGGTCATAGCAGCGTCTAGATGGCAGGCGCCTCCTGTATGAAGCTGGATAGCCCTTGCGCCCGCCTTCTCAACGGTCTCAGCGTCAACTGTCGAGTCTACATCCGCCTCCATGACGCCTATATTCATCTCACCCTTAAGCGCCTCTATAGTCTTAACAAGGACGCTCGTCTTACCGGCACCGGGTGACCCCATGAGATTAAGAAGGTAAATGCCCTTTTCTTCCATGGATTTACGTACCTTAGCGCCTTCTATGCCATTATCCGTCAGTATCGCTTCTTTTACTTCTACTGTATCTATCATTTCTTATCAAGCCCGAAAAACGCCTTGAGCACGTTTATACCGCGTGCCTTCTCAAGCACTTCGGACTGGTGCTCCTTTAACCATAATTTAAATTCATCAAGAAGGTCATCGTCAAAGCCGTCATTATGAATAAATACACAGCCCGGAATTATCGCCTCGGCGCTCTTCTCATTTTCCGTAAACTGTATAAATATTTTCTCGCGGCCGTCCTGCTTAATTACAGGTGAAACGGTGACCTTGACATCGTCACTGATTTTTTCAGAGTCGCTCATAAACTATACTTACCTTTGATAATCAAGAAAAGGGAAGGACAATGTGAAGTCCTTCCCTTTCATATAAGGGTTAGTTTTCTCTCGTTATATAGAATCTGCCACTTTCTTTCTTATCGGCTGAGCTTCCGTTGGTCCATTCGGTAAGAACCGACTGACCTACCGGATACTGGCTGTCATTTGGAGCGAACATAAGCAGAGGACTTCCATCACTGTTTTTCCCAAGAACAAATGTTCCATTATTGCTTGTCAAATAACTTGAAAGCGTATAAACAGCCTGTCCGTTAACCTTTATAAGATTTTCAACTGTATCACCCGAGGTTATCTTGCTGCCCGTAGTATCATAGAAAGTGGCTTCAAGATCAACCATGTTCTTGACATTCTTCTTATATGTAACTACAGCAGAATTAATTTCAATATGCCCTAAGCTTATCTTAGAAGGTATATTTTTCTTAATGCGCTCAAAGGTATTAGAGCCGGCTATTGCCTGAATCTCGAGCGAACCTGACTTTATGCCCTTTTCAGCCTTAACAGGATACGCAATATAAGTACTGTCACCAATCTTCACGGTTCCTGCGGTAGAAGCCTTGTTATCCACTTCAATACCGGTATCGGTAAGAAGGTTTAATTCTATAAGACTGGCATCCGTTATGTTAACACCGTTAGAATCCTTTGCGCTTAGGAGAATGTAATAATATCCATCCTCATCGGTCTTATATTTACCTGCGGAAAGTCCCGGATATTTTGTATTCATTACAGTGGCAGCTGATAAGCCTGAGGCCTCACTGCCAAAGACGCAAGAATAGGTCTTGGTCTTACTGTTATATACATATATTCCCGCAAGCTTAAGACTATCAAGGGCTGCCTCATCCCCAATTGTAATCGTTTCGGTATCTGTTACGGCTGTAGCGTTAATCGGTCTGTAGGTGATTGTAAGAACTCCCTTAGTACCCTTAACAGCAGCCTTTGCGTCAAGGTCAAGCTCGACTACTCCGCGACTTGTGATCTTCTGAGCTACGTTATTATAGAGGGCAAGCACGTTATTATCAAGGCCTATCGCAGGGTTCGTCGTTACGTTATTTCCAAACTGATCGAATACAGAGAAATACGCATATGCCTTAGCGCCATTCGAGGTTGAGGTTCCGGCAGCCTTATTTACCGTTGTCTGGTTAAGCTTTATGCTGTTAACCCTCGAACCCTCGCATGTAACTGCGGTCTGCTTTGTACTGCCTTCCGTATTAATCGTGACTGAATAGGTTCCTATTAAATTTGAAGTTAGGGTAATTACCTCGGTCTTTCTGTCAGCGCTGAAAGCCTGCGAAAGCTGAGCCACCTCAGAATTGGCTGATGTGGTAACTATTGTCCCATTAATAGGCTTGTTTGAGCTTACTGTAATCTGGTTAGTATTTGTCTGTCTTACAGATACGCTGGTATCCTCGGCAACTATTAACTGATAAGGAGTACTCCTTACGTTATATTTTACGGCGTTAGGAGAATTCTTCGCTGTAGCTGTAACATAATATGTACCAGGGCGGGCAACGGTAGCTGTGGTCTGCGTGCCTGTAGCAGTTGAAAAAGCGATGGCACCATCTGTTACAGGAACCGTGCAGGCCATATCCGACCATACATCGTAATATACCGTATAGGTAGAGCTGATATCAGAATTAATACTCAATGCTTTTGCGTTAGGAGTAAGCGTGCTTGTAAATGTAATTACGGCACCCGGTGTAGCTGTATGACTGTCAGGATTAGCGGAAAGGGCAACGCTGGCTGCTCTGGTTCTTGCTGTAACCTTTACCGTAAGTGTCTTATATTTTGAACCGTTAAGAAATTTATAGGTTATAGTACTGCTTCCGTTACCGACAGCCTTCACTACACCATATTTATTTACGGTAGCGACGCTCGTGTTTGAAGAGCTCCAGGTTCCCTTAACGCCTGATTTTCTGCCTGCGATATTATAATCAAGATTTACGCTTTTACCGCCAACATAGAGATAAATCTTTTTATTATTAAGAACCTTCGTCGGCGTTTGGCGATTATAAACTATAGCATTGGCCGCCTTTGCTTCTGAAGCTGGCATAGCCGGCACAAGCGATATGGCAAGCATAGCTGTTAAAAACCCGGTTAATAATTTTTTTCTCATTTAAAAACATTCCTCCTTTTATTCCTTCCTTTTGCAAAGCCATTTTGATAACTTCACATTCCGAAAACCATTCTACACGAATATTGTGGCACAAATAAGGTAAAAGTCTTAATAATATCGATTATAAAATATCGGAAAGTGTATTCTATCGTTGTAGAAGCTCACCAACCTCTTCGTGTGAGAACATATATTTGCCATCACAGAACTGACAGCACATCTCCACTTCCTTTCCATCATCGTAAAGGCTCTGAAGATCCTTACGGCCTAGTGAAAGAAGAGCCCTTTCCATTCTTTCCTTGCTGCAGCCGCAATGATAGACAGGAGTTGATTCATCTAATATCTGTAAATCAAGATTGCCTAACACTGCATCAAGCATATCAGCCGGAGCCATCCCCTGCTCCAGCATTTCTGTAACAGAATCCAGCTTCTGCACCCTTGATTCTATTTCATTTATTATATCTTCCCCTGCATCCGGCATAAGCTGAATGATAAAGCCTCCGGCCTGACGGACGGAATAATCCGTTCCTACAAGAACTCCCAGAGCAACAGCACTTGGAACCTGCTCGCTTTCAGCAAAATAGTATGTCAGGTCCTCAGCTATTTCACCACTTACAAGATTAACGGCTCCTACGTATGGTTCGCGAAGTCCCAAATCCTTGATAACAGTTAATTCACCGTGACCAACTGCCGCGCCGACATTCATTTTCCCGGGACGAATAAGGGTTTCACGCACATGAGGCTCATATGCCATACCCTTAACTTCACCCTTACTGTCAGCCACAACCACCAGTCCGCCTATCTCCCCATCGCCTTTTATTTTCAACGTAAGCCGGTCCTTTTCACCCTTCATCATGGTTCCCATCATGGATCCGGCTGTGAGCAGCCTTCCCAATGCCGCAGTTACGACAGGCCACGTGTCATGATAGATTCTTGCCTGTTCAACCAGCTCTCTTGTATCACAGGCAAATGCCCTTACTTTCTCATCCGCTGCAGCAGCGCGAATCATTATGTCGCTCATATATACTTCTTTCCTTCCTGGTATTTTTCTCTCGCAATGAAGTAGGTTCTCTTGTTTTCTGACGGTTCCTTATCCGTAAATGCCTCATAGCATGAGACAAATTCCATGCCTGATTGCTCTATCGCGAGCTTTATCTCATCTACGGTATATCCTCTTTGAAAATGGGTTTCATCAAAGCGGTGAAACAAAGCTTCATGTTCGCCGCTGTCAGGGTCGACATTCTCAACATTTTCCTCATTGTTAAATATATTGTCGCTCGCGTAAATCGTGAGATCATATTCATTTATATGGCTTTCCTCGTCAAAATGGTTTTCCCATATAAAGCTCATATTTTCACGGTTTTCAGCTATTACCTCGTTGCCTAAGCTATTATAATACCCGACAGGATTAATGTCAAAGATAAAATATCCTCCGGCTTCAAGATAATTATTAGCCAGTTTAAACACCTTTATCAGATCCTTAATATCCAGCAGATAATTCATACTGTCACAGACTGACACGATAGCGTTAACTGTACCATAGAGCTCGAAATTACGCATATCCTGACAGAGATATAATATCCTGTTATCAGGGTCCTTTTCATGGGCTATCGAAAGCATTTCCTCCGAAAGATCGATGCCTACCATATCGTATCCCGCCTTAAAAAGGCGCTCAGTCATGTTGCCTGTACCGCATCCCAGCTCACAGATAAGCCCATCGTGTATTCCATATTTTTTTAATAAATTAATAAGATATTCTGCCCATTCATCATAGGGCACATTATCCATGAAGCGGTCGTAAACCTCCGCAAAACCAACATAATCAGCCATATTATTTTCCGTTATTAATTGTTATTTATCGCCCTAATATACCCGGCAGCCTCCTTTAACGGCAGATTCCCACCAAAAATATCAAGAGCGCTTCCTATAGTTACGTCAAGTCGGCCATTTCCGTACATATTTAAACGCTCGATATCATCTATAGAACTGACACCGCCTGCGTATGTCACAGGAATACCGTCGTAGCTCCCGAGCATTCCGGCTAATCTGTCATCTATACCTGCCTTTTTTCCTTCGGAATCGACAGCATGAATAAGGAACTCATCGCAGTAATCCTCGAGCTTCTCAAGAAGGCGGTGTGACAGTTCTTCCTCTGTAAAATTCTGCCACCTGTCCGTCACGATAAAATACCTGTTTTCCCGCATCCTGGCGGAAAGGTCAAGAACTATATGCTCCTTGCCGACAGCCTTAACGAGCTTTGTGAGATTATCGTAGAGAATTTTACCATCCGCAAAGGCGTAGCTTGTCACGATTACGTGGCTTGCCCCCATCTCTATAAACCTTGCGGCATTATCGGCAATTATGCCTCCTCCTATCTGCATACCTCCCGGGTAGGCCGCCAGGGCCAGTTTTGCCTCCTCGACATCCTTATCATAGAACTCGGTATACTTTTTATTAAGTAAAATGATGTGCCCGCCGGGCAGGTCCATTTTCTTATATAGTGTGGCATAGTAGTCGGCATGTCTCTCGCTCTTGAAGTTCTCCTTCGCTGAATTTCCTTCATCCTTAAGCGTGCTGCCGACTATCTGCGCTACTTCCCCGTTATGTATATCAATGCATGGTCTCAGTCGCATTTTATTGCCTTTCCCATTGTAAATGAGTAGAGATATTTCTCTGCCACAGGTAAATGTACAGCCTTCGAAAGCGCCTCCGCATAATAATCAATCTGGTTCGCGTAGCGGTCCCTCAGTACATTATCTTTATACACCTTATCGGTCTTATAGTCAATTAATATAATTTTATTTTTTTCTATAAACCAGGCATCACATACCCCCTGAATAAGAACCGTACCGGATTTGACCCTGTCGCTCTTATATACGAACGGCGTTTCTCGGAAGAGCCTGTTTTCTTTTGCCGCATTTGCCATTCTTTTTGCGAGATCAGAATCAAATAATTTCATAAAGTCCGAAGCATTAAGCGCATTATATTCCTCATCGGTTAATTTACCCGCCTCCTTTAAGCCCCCGAATTCATGTTCAAGCTCCGGCTCTGTGTGATCTATTGTGAAATCAATGTGCCTCAAAACGCTATGGTAAAGCGTTCCTCGATTGGCACCGACCACATCATTTACTGTCCTCGCGAAATCAGGAATATAGTGATTGCCCTCATCCAATGTGGTATCCTCCGGTGCTGCCTTTTCCCCCGCTTCCGCTTCGGATAAATGTAACTTCTTTAATTCACTTACCGTATACTTTATCTTCTCATTTACAGCATCTTCATATGGGTAAATATAATTAATATCAGCTATTAGCTTTTCGTATTCCTTTTCTTCATCGGACGTTAAAGGCAGGTTCCCTGATAAGAAGGACAGGTCATCAGCACTTGCCTCATTTTCGCTCATATTTCTTATTACAGAATTAATTATATCAATTTTATTCTTAATTGATACTTTAAAATGCTCACTGTCTCTCAAAACGGACGGCAAGATAATATCGAGGTCATTTACCGCCTTCAAAAGTGAGAGGAAATTTGAATTCTTAACGGCTAAACCGGCGAGATTATCGGTCTTATCCATGGCCGCGGAGATGTATAATTTTTCCTCAGCTCTCGTCATGGCCACGTAAATAACCCGCATTTCCTCGGCAATTGCTGACTCATTCATTTTCTTTGATATAAGAGTCTTCGTCAATGGGTCCCACTTTTCCCTTGTAGTCAGGTTGAAGCATTTTGAGCCAATTCCCAATTCATCGTTAATGATAAACTGTTCCTGAAGTTCACGTTTATTTATTTTATTTCCGAGTCCCGCAATAAATACGACAGGAAACTGGAGTCCCTTGCTCTTATGAATGGTCATGATTTTGACAGCATCGAGAGCATCATTTACATCAGCCTCACCGAAATCAACCTCCGCTTCTATAAGAGAATCAATATAATTTACAAAGCCGCTGACTGTATAATCACCTGTGCTCTCATACTGAGATGCCATTTCTATAAAGCGCTTAACATTTGCCTCACGAATTTTTCCTCCTGGCATGGCAGAGACATAATCTATAAAATTTGTCTCATAAACCAGGCGGCGGAGCAGCTCATGTACAGAAAGAAGGCAGGACAGTTTACGCCACCTGTCTAAGTCATTTACAAAATCCTTCGCCTTTTTCGTATCGCTATTATATAACAAATCAACTATTAAGTCTTCGCTATTTCCTTTTGTCCGAAGCTCCGCAAGCTCATCGACTGTGAATTTTCCAACCGGTGACAGGAGAACAGCAGTAAGCGGTATATCATCACGAGGATTATCTATAGTCTTAAGCATATCGAGGACAAGGAGGTCTTCCCACGCTTCAAAATACCCGCTTGTAGTCTCGCTCACAGCAGGAATACCGAAGCTTAATAAATCCTTCTTAATCTTTTCTCCTATCCCGCTCATTTTACGAAGGAGGATAGCTATGTCGGAATATTTTTTTCCGGCCGCGTGTAATTTTTTTATTTCCTCAGCTATTGAATAAGCCTCAAGATCAATACCCGATAGGCGGTTTGCTATATTTACCTTCTCCTCATCCGTATCCTCAGGCAGGTCATCATTTGAAGAAATAATAATTTCGGTTTTATAATCGCCGTCGGTATCAGGAAAGACCTTATAGGGATAGAGGCAGGCATCTTTGTCATACTCTATAGAGCCCAGTGATTCATGCATAATATCGGTAAATACAGAATTTACGGAGTCGGTAACCTCTTTTCTGCTTCTGAAGTTTTTAGATAATATTATCTTTCTCTTCCTACCCTCTTCAGTAAAAGTCCTGTATTTTTCCATGAATAAATCCGGCCTTGCCTGTCTGAAGCTGTAAATGCTCTGCTTCACATCACCGACACAGAAATAATAAGGCATGCCTTCTTTAGCGTCGGTTATAGCGGTAAGAATTTCTTCCTGTAAAAAGTTTGAGTCCTGATATTCATCAGTCATAACCTCAGCGTAAAAATCAGCGTAATCCCTTGCCGCATCGGTTGGATTGCCGGCTTCATCGCGAAGGACCTTAAGCGCAAGATGCTCTATATCTGAGAAATCAAGAATATTCTTCTTCTGTTTTGCTTCTTTGAATCTCTCCGATAGAAGTAAGGCTAGGTCAAAGGCTACAGCGACATAGGGCTTAGTAAGGTCAAAAACTGACCTCTGAGCTTCTATATCACTTCCGAACAAGGTTAAAATATCATCTAATCCTTTTTTATATTCTTCTCTTAGGTCTTTTACAAGCTTTTTCTTTTGCTCAGTGATTTCACTTACATCTTCGTCCTTCTTTTTTCTTATGGCAGGTAATTTATCGTATGCGAAATTATCAAGCAAAGCCTTCACTTCGCTAAAATTATTGGCGCCAATAAATTTATTTATCATCTCAATATCGCTTAACAGAACGTCACGATAGGCCGCAGGACCGTCCGGGGAATCACATACAGTAACAGCGTTATCAGCTATTGAGACAGCGCCTTCAGCGTATTTATGGAGCAAGGATATTAATTCATTTACGCATTTCTTGAACGATTCACCTGACAGGTATTCTTCCTTTTTTGTTACAAGCCATTTGTCGGAATCAGAAAATGCAGTTGAAAATTCATAAAGTCCGATTATAATTTTTTCGATATTGCTGTCACTTTTTCCTGAAGAATAATATTCCGTGAACTTTATAAATTCCTCGCTTCCTTCGGAATATTTTTCCTCAAGAATATCAGCTAAAATTTTCCGTTCAAGTATCTTTAACTCATTAATATCGGCAATGCGAAAAGACGGGTCTATATCAGCCTCCTCGTAGTGCTCAGTTATTACCCTCTTGGCGAAGGAATCAATAGTACAGATACTCGCGTTCTGAAGCAGATCATACTGCTCGCGAAGACGGGAAAGGATAGGGGCTTCCGGATCTTTCTCCATATAAAGGTCAATCAGGGCAGATAAATTCTTCCCTACTCTCTCGCTCATTTCCGCAGCGGCTGCCCTTGTAAATGTAACGACAAGAATATGATCAATATCAATCGGTTTTTCTTTATCTGTAACAAGAGAAATAATTCTCTCCGACAGAACAGCAGTCTTACCGGAGCCCGCGGCAGCCGAAACAAGAATGTCACAGTCCCTTGCCTTAATAACGGACTCTTGTTCAGGAGTAAAATGTACACTCATTTACTTTCCTCTTTCTTAACTTTGTTTATAACATCATCTTCCGTCATATTTTTTAAGAACCTGAAGCCGTATCCCTTAACCCGTTCATCGAACCCGCACAGAGCCTTATATCCGCAATAGGTACAAGCGTTTTCACCCTTTAGAAAATATGGTTTTACAGCAATATTTCCGCTCTCGATTTCGCGCCTTAATGCTTTAGTCTTTTTATCCACATAGTCTTCCATAAGATTATATGAACTGAGTGACAAGGAATTTCCTATTGCGCTCTTAGAAAGCTCACCTGACTTTGTAGTGTCTATTCTTATAACCTTAGAAGCGAATTTTTCGGTCGTATAAGTATATTTCGGTGGTATATTGCTATTATCAACCGCCGCCAGATTCATGTCTGAGAGATACATGATATAAGGGTCGCGGACAGCAGGGCCGTGCAGTCTTAAGTCCTTAAGCACAGCCTCCTCGCCTTCTCCCTTATTTATATCCGGATCGGATATATCATAATAAAATATTCCTGCGGGAACTATAATATTATTTTCATGTCCCGGAACCTTCAAAAGTTCATCCTCTACATGATTGAGATAAGTAAAAAGCTGTAAATCAAGGCCATAATAAACCTTCGATAAATTAAAATCCTTATTACCTGATTTGTAGTCTATTACTCTGGCATATTCTATATTTTTACCACTCGCGACCAGTCCGCTTCCCTCAGGAACTATGTCAGAAATATAAGTATCAATTCTGTCTATCCTGCCCTTCATTCCATCGCGAACAAAGTCCTGCTCAAAATATTCAGGTTTAAGGAGGCCCTGTCCACATTGATAGCAGATAGTTTCAGCGGTTCTGTAAATTAATCTTCTGACACGATCTATAGTATGCTTTAATCTGTCAGAGAAATATAATATACTGTTTTCATCACTCACAGCGAAATTAACCGCGTCATCACAGAATTTATTTCTGGTCTCCGAGTCCTTCGCAAGCTCTGAAAATGATTTACCTGACCGGGTTACATATTTTTCAAAGGCATAGAGAGCGTTATGAAAAATAGTTCCCAGGTCCGGAGCCGATAGCTTTGCTTCCTTTCGTTCCTTAAGCATAAGGCCATAGGTGAGGAAATGGGCGAAGGCACAGGATGAAAAAAGCTCAAGTCTTGAAACGCTGCCTGCAAGCTCGCCATAGAGAGATTTCGCTATATTCTTTTCAAGCTCAGAATAAGCGTTATGACTCTTTTTTCCGGCAATAATATTTTCATACATTGCCGAATTACTTTTACTGTATAACCTGGTTATTACCTTGACAGGGGCCGAGGCAAGTATATCTTTATCGGACGAATTAAGCGCGTTAATTAAGACATTTCGTCCCCTGTCACGACGAAATGAAGCTATAACGTCACTACCTTCATCCCTTGTAAATGCTATATCGCTGTCATAGTAAGCCATTATTCTTGGAATGAAATATGACGGTTTTATCTCATTTCCGGATATATCATAGCTGCTGTATGATATATATAATCTGTCTGTAGGCTTGCTCAGGTTAGCGTAGATATAAAACTGTTCCCTATTTGATTTTTCTCTTATTGTAGGCGCGAGTTCAAAGCCTGCCTCCTTAATAATTACTCGTTCTCTGTCTGTAAGTATACCTTTTGATTCCTTTACTTTCGGGACAAAACCGTCATTAAAGCCCATAGCGAATATAACCTTTACTTCGGGCAGTCTTGTCCTGACAAGATCTCCTACCATGACCTGGTCTATCCTCTGAGGAAGCATACCTGCCTCCTGCTCAGAGAACCCCGACTCGAGAATTTTTGTATATTCATCCTTTGTGAGAACTGTGTCACCAAGGAGGGTTACCATTTTTTCAAATATCTCAAGCACAAGCCTATATACCTGTGAATACTCTGCCGATAGGAGTAATTCACCACTGTTTTCCATTTCTATAGAAAGCTCATCTAAAACTGTCGCGCAATCATGCTTCATGACAAAGCTATAGAGAGCCTCGGTCATCGACCTGCCTGTTTTATTCTTCTTCGCGAATTCTTCCGAAAGATCAGAGAAACGCTCGATAATTGTTTCTCTGATATTATCTATATCATATAAATCCGTCAGTTCATCTTCACTTAGTTTGTCCTTAATTTTCTCAGTAATAAATGAATTGCTGTATTTCTTTTTCCCTCTTATGCCATACGCTAAGATATAATTATCAAAGCGATCAATCTCATCATTTGTAAAGTCTGAAAAGCCGCTCTTAAGGTACCTCATGACACTTTCGCGGGAAAAGTTATCATCAAGCACGTTAAGAGACGCGCGTATAAACTCAACAAAGGGATCAGACATGATATTCCTGCTTTGATCTATAAAGCAGGGAATATTACTTCCGGTCAGGGTATTATATAGCTTTTCCCCATAGGTTTCCATATCTCCTACTACAATAGCGATATCAGAATAACGCATACCTTCATCATGGACAAGGCGAGTAATTTCAGAAAGAACATAGGCGCACTCATATTCCGGATTATTGCATATGTTAATAGTGATGGGGCTGTCACCTTCAATATGGAATTTATTTCTTCCATGTCGGAATATATTTTTCGAGAGAAACTCTATAGCGTTATTTTCTTTATTACTTTCTATAGGGTTATATTTTTCAGGTATATTTTCTTCCTTGGCAATGCGATGAAGCCTCTGCATCGTATCGATACTTATTGCAAAAAGGCCGTGTGGCCCTGTGCTTTCCGTAAATTTTCCGTCAAGCGTTATCCCGAACATCAATAAGCTCGTCTTATGCATAAGGACCCTGATGAGGTCAAGCTCAGGAGGCGTAAATCCGGTAAAACGGTCAAAGCACATGACTGAGCCATCAAGCATTTTCGAGTCAGGAAGTACCTTAATTAAGAGGTCAAGAATTTCCTCAGATGTAATATATTTATCTTTTTTGTATTCATTGAATGCGTCAAGGAATAATTTCGCGTCCGCTATTTTTTTTAGTAATACCGGATTTTTACGACCTTCGGATAGCTTACTTTCCATTTCAGATAAGTCATCACCTGTAATATTATACTGATATAATTCGGTAATGAGCGACTTCATATCCTCGGTAAAGCCCTGTCTGTTCGCGGCTTTCGCATAGTAAGAGAGCGACGGTTTAAGACCGTCGCTTATTCTCTTTATTATCATGTTCTTGCCGGTATCTTCTATCACAAGCTTAGTACTCTCATTAAGCTCCTCGAATACTTTATACGCCAGGCGGTTAAATGAAAGAATATCAATATTTAATATGGCTCCGTCAGCAGTCATCTCAACGACCTTTTTTTGCGTTGAAAGCGTAAACTGCTCCGGTACAATAATATAATATTTCTTTTCTATATTCTTCTCAGCCTCCGCGATAATTGACTTATACATTATCGTAGAAATATCAAGGTCAGCACCACCTGTAATATACTGTACACTCATTCAGTCCTCCTCTCTGCTTACTGAGGCTTAATAGCTTCAAGCTTCTTCATCCAGATATTTACGCTTGCGTCACTAGGCATTCTCAGATCGCCTCTCGGTGAGAGGGCTACAGAACCTACCTTAGGTCCATCAGGGATGCAGGAACGCTTGTACTGCTGGGCGAAGAACCTCTTATAGAAATTGACAAGCCATTTATATATAACCTTTTCATCATATTCATCGTGAAATGTGACGCAGGCTATGCGATATATCTTATCAGGCGTAAATCCGAAACGAACCACATAATAGAGGAAAAAGTCATGAAGCTCATATGGGCCCACTATATCCTCTGTCTTCTGACTTATCTTTCCTCCTTCATCAGGTGGCAGTAGTTCAGGACTGACCGGCGTATCAAGGACATCATACAGGACATCTGACAATTCCTCATCACCCTTCGCCTTAGCTTCGTCAGCGAAGTACATTACAAGGAAACGGACAAGTGTCTTCGGAATTGAGCAGTTTACGGCGTACATGGACATATGGTCTCCGTTATAGGTAGCCCAGCCAAGAGCCAACTCGCTCATATCTCCTGTTCCTATTACTATCCCGCCCTCTTCGTTCGCTATATCCATAAGGACCTGGGTGCGTTCGCGGGCCTGTGAATTTTCATATACCACGTTATGGTCTTCTTCGTCATGGTCTATATCCTTAAAATGCTGCAGTACAGCCGCCTTGATATTTATCTCCCGGAGACTTGTATGGAGACTCTTAGCTAAAGACAGGGCATTATTATATGTTCTGTCAGTAGTTCCGAACGCAGGCATAGTAACCGCGATAATTCCCTCATGGTCAAGTCCCAATATATCAAAGGCCTTGGCGGATACAAGAAGGGCAAGGGTAGAATCCAGGCCACCCGACACACCTACCACTACAGCCTTGCAGCCGATATGGGAGAGGCGCTTACTGAGTCCCTTTGCCTGAATCATAATTATCTCTTCACAACGCTTGCCTCTTGCAGCCTTATCTGAAGGCACAAAAGGAGTTTTGCTGAAGGTCCTTGTGAGAGGAATCATAGGCATATGTGGCTTCTCGCCATTATTTATTTTTTCTATTGCCTCTTCTTCGGTCACGCCTTCTCCATAGAGAGAATTAAAGGTAAATAATATCTCTTCGGTGTCTCCGTGACAGGACTTCTCGGCATTATTGTCAATATTAAATGTGCTCATCTTGCGACGTTCAAATATTAATTTTTTAACATCTATCTCAGAGACTATCATTCCATTTTCAAAGCGCTTCTTCTCAGCCAAAACAGAACCGTCTTCCGCGATAATATTCTGGCCGCCAAAGACGAGATCTGTGCTTGACTCTCCATCTCCCGCCGTGGCATAAATATATCCACAAAGAAGCTTTGCGCTGGTGAGGCTTATAAGCTCTCTCCTATAATCATCCTTACCGGTAGTTTCGGTGGAACCCGAAAGATTCACTATAAGAGTAGCTCCATTAAGAGCGTGCCTTATGGACGGTGAATCCGGCACCCACATATCCTCACAGAGCTCACAGGCAAGGGAGAGTTCAGGCATTTCCACATTTTTAAAAAGAATATCCGTACCAAAGCTTACAGGCTCGTCCTGGAAAGGAAGATGAATATCGTCTCCCCTGTCAGGACCGGGAGTAAAGTGTCTCGCCTCATAAAATTCTCCATAGTTAGGAAGATTCTTCTTAGGTATAAAGGCAAGAACTGTACCTGACTTAATAGCGGCAGCGACATTATAGAGCTTTCCACCCACAGCGTACGGAAGACCGACAAATATCAGCATATCCTTATCTACGCTTGCCTTCGCTATTTTAGAAAGCCCGGTAATTGCGCCATCAAGCAATTCATCCTGTAAAAAGAGCTCTCCGCAGGTATATCCGGTAAGGCAAAGCTCCGGAAATACAGCAATTTTTACGTCCTGCTCGTCGGCTTTATTCAAATAATCTATAATACTGTTACTGTTAAATTCCGTGTCGGCGACCTTTATATCATTCGTAATAGCCGCAACCTTAATAAATCCATGTCTCATAGCTTACTTCCTCATGATCAATATAATACGAACATGTACAGTATACATTAAATGTGAAAATTTCGCAAGTAAAAAGGCAGACAGCCTGATAACTGCCTGCCTGCAAAAAATCTATGAAAGATTATACTAGCGCTTCGCTTGTATGTAATACTCTGTCCTTGATTTCCTGGGTTCTGCCCTGGTTCCAGAACTGAGTGCCTATATAACCGCAGGTCCTGCGGGCCACGTTCATCTTGCTCTGGTCGCGGTTGCCGCAGTTCGGGCACTCCCAGACAAGCTTGCCATCATCGTCGGTGACGATCTTAATCTCGCCGTCGTAGCCGCAGCACTGGCAGTAGTCTGACTTTGTGTTAAGCTCAGCGTACATTATATTATCGTAAATATACTGAATAATAGAAACTACAGCCGGAATATTTCCCTGCATATTCGGCACTTCTACGTAGCTGATCGCGCCGCCCGGAGAAAGCCTCTGAAATTCGCTTTCGAACTTCAGCTTATCGAAGGCGTTTATGTTCTCAGTTACATGTACATGGTAAGAATTGGTTATATAATTCTTATCTGTTACGCCCTTGATGATGCCGAAGCGCTTCTGGAGGCACTTAGCGAACTTATAGGTTGTGCTCTCAAGAGGCGTACCGTATACAGAATAGTCGATGTTCTCAGCCATCTTCCACTCTGAACATTTGTCATTGAGACGCTTCATAACAGCAAGGGCAAAATCCTTACCGGCAGGGTCGGTGTGGTCTACTCCCTTCATATAACGGGTCATTTCACAAAGACCTGCGTAGCCGAGTGAAATGGTTGAATACCCATCATAGAGAAGCTTGTCTATGGTCTCGCCCTTCTTAAGGCGGGCTAATGCTCCATACTGCCAAAGAATAGGGGCAGCATCGCTTGGAGTTCCAAGAAGTCTCTCATGGCGGCAGCGAAGAGCCCTGTGGCAGAGTTCGAGACGCTCATCAAGTATGCGCCAGAACTCCTTCTCGTCACCCTTACTCGAGCAGGCCACGTCAACAAGGTTAATAGTAACGACACCCTGGTTGAAGCGGCCGTAGTACTTGTGATGAGTAGCGTCAAAGTTCTTAGCGTAAGCGATATTTCCGACACCCTTATCTGTGAATCTGTCAGGAGTCAAAAATGATCTGCAACCCATGCAAGGGAAGACATCGCCCTTTTCCTGCCGCATAATTTTGGCGGATATGTAATCCGGAACCATACGCTTAGCGGTACATTTCGCCGCAAGCTCAGTGAGGTAATAATACTTGCTCTCAGGATAGACGTTATCCTCATCGAGGACATAGATGAGCTTAGGGAAGGCAGGAGTTATCCAGACTCCCTTCTCATTCTTGACTCCCTGCATACGCTGGCGGAGCATTTCCTCGATAACCATGGCAAGATCATCTCTTGTCTGTCCCTCCGGCACCTCATCGAGGTACATGAAGACAGTTATAAACGGCGCCTGACCGTTTGTGGTCATAAGGGTTATGACCTGATACTGGATAACCTGAACGCCGCGCTTAATCTCATCGCGGACACGCATCTCGGCTATATCGTTGATGCGCTTGCTGTCAAGCTCAAGGCCCGCCTCGGCGAACTCATCCCTTACAGCCTTCCTGTATTTCTCACGGCTCACCTGGACAAACGGTACAAGATGAGACAGGGTTATCGACTGTCCGCCGTACTGGTTGCTCGCAATCTGGGCGATTGCCTGAGTCGCAATATTGCAGGCTGTGGCAAATGAGTGAGGGCGCTCTATCATGGTTTCGGAAATAACGGTGCCGTTCTGAAGCATGTCTTCGAGATCCACAAGGCAACAGTTGTGCATATGCTGGGCGTAGTAATCCATATCGTGGAAATGGATTATGCCGGCTTCATGGGCCTTCACGATCTCTTCGGGAAGGAGCATTCTCTTAGAAATATCCTTGCTGACCTCTCCCGCCATGTAGTCACGCTGAACGCTGTTCACTACAGGATTCTTGTTGGAGTTTTCCTGCTTTACCTCCTCGTTATCGCGCTCGATAAGGGAGAGAATCTGCTCGTCCGTAGAGTTAGCCTTTCTTACAAGGGCTCTCTTATATCTATAGGTTATGTACTTTCTCGCGACCTCATGGTTCCCCGTTCCCATGAGCTCATCCTCTACTAAATCCTGTATCTCCTCCACAGAGAGGGCGCGTGGCATATTCGCGCAGATATCCTCGATTTTAAGCGCAATGTCGCTTACCTCACCCTCTGATAATCTCTTATCTTCAGGCACTTCATTGTTAGCTTTTTCTACAGCGATAATGATTTTATCCTTGTCGAATACAGCCTCTTTACCGCTCCTCTTGATAATCTTCATTTTGAACACCCCTTTTTACCAGTGTTTTACATTATTTATGGCTCCTTAAATCACGGAGCCACAACATCTTGTATTAGTATAGAGCATGCCGGAAGATTTGTAAAGAGGAAATTTTGAATTTTTTAAAATACATCTACAACATATAGATTCTTATAATTGACAGAAAACTTTATGTTGTGCCCCGCAAATGTCAGTCCATAGACCTTTTCAGGGTCATTTTTTGCGTAAGAAGGACGGGGATCTTCAGCTAAAACTTCTACAGCGGCAGAACGATTTTCTTCAGGTATTCTACTCAAGTAGTCATCAGGAAAATGTACCTTCAGTCTGTAATCTCCTACATTTTCAGCGAAGCCGCCCTTGGCGTCAATGTGGCAGTCAGCGTACGGAAGATATGGCTTTATATCATATATAGGAGTGCCTGAGAGGATATCCGCTCCTTTTACGTAGATTATCGGCCCTTCATCGCTGTCAGGCGAGATATCCGCTATCTCAACCGATGACAGTCCTAAGGCATTCGGTCTGTAGGGTGACCTGGTGGCGAATACTCCCATGTGGCTGTTATTTGGTAACCTCGGAGGTCTTACACTTGCCTTAAATTCATCAGTATGACATTCCGTAAACTCCCATATAAGCCATATATGCGAAAATCCGTCAAGGCCCTTGAGGGCGTCCGGGTTCCTGTATTCCGGTTCGAATACGATTCTACCTATTGTATCCTTCGCCAGTCCGCTCTGCCTGGGGATGCCGAATTTATCAGAAAATTCTGTAAATATATGCGCAATCGGGCTGATTTCCATAATCGTGTACTCCTTTGGGCTAAATTTATTGATAAGTAAAATTATTTTCAGTTAAGGTGAAATTTGACTAAACTCGTTGCAATATCTTGACTTTTTGTGAACAATAGAGTAAAATGTTCTCGTAACATTTGTAACAAGTAGAGTTTATTGATTTTACTTTTACACTTTAGTGTATGAAATTATGTTAATGATTGTAAGTAACACACCTATCGTCGGCCATTCATTGGCCTCCCTCAACACTATGTACGAATATACTGATATTTTACTAATCCTGCTGATACTTTTGTTGATGCAGGTCACTCACCCGAAGAAGTCATATATTTATAATATCGACCGGGCGGGACTTATTCTCAGCTTCTTTGAATCGCTGCTTGCGATTCTCATAAGTCGGGGAACATTCGTAAGCAATGAGAGAGATGCGGCGCTTTCTGTCGCCTTCTGCCTGGTATACTGCTTCCTATATGTCGCTATTATCACCCTTATTATGGAATATATAAGGTTCTTAGTAACGAGAAGGAAGCCTGTATTCAGCAAGTTCTCAGCGGAATGGGCTCTGATTACGGTTGCCGCAGTTGACTATCTTATTTACTACGGTTATCACGGCTTCTATCTTAATACAAGCATAACCCCGCTTGAGCTTTGCTATACTGCCGTCAAGATATGCTCTTACAACGGAATAGTAACCTGTCTCTTCGCTCTTGTATGCATTATACCATATTTCAAGCACATGACAAGAGTTGTGAGATACGGAACATTTATCCTCATGCCTTTCGAGGTGATATTGCTCACACTGCAGCTCTTCGCTAAGAATACTATATTTTTGGGACTTACCTATACTATACCATTTGTTGTATTTTACATAATTTTCCACAGTAATCCTTTTAACGAGCTGACAGTTCATCAGAACGCTGACGCCCTATACAACTTTATAGACGCAAGGATTAAGGCAAAGAGGCCATACACACTCATTTTCGTAGAGTTTCCTCTGCTCCGTATTCAGCAGTCAAGCATTTTCGATGAGAAGCTAGTCGATATCTGTCGTGAGATAGAATCGATCAGGGCAGGAGTTTCCATATTCAGACTTGATACATCTACTTATGTGATTACTGCCATAAGCACCGGTGATGGAGTTGAAAGCTTCACCGAGAAGGTAAAAGACATATTGGACGAGAATCTAAAGTCTGATGTGTACCTTCCTTCAAAGCACAGCATTTACGTTATCTACGGTGATGATGTAATTAAGAGCCCTGATATGGTCTACTCCTTTAAGACCTACCTGCACGCAAATCATCCTCTCGGAATGGAGACAGAGTATTATATAGCCTCTGAGAAGGATTATCAGGATTTTTCAAATACATTTGCCATAGAAAACCTCCTTGAAGAGATTCAGGATGAGAGTAACCTCGAGGATCCAAGGATTCTCTGCTACGCGCAGCCTATTTACAATATAGAGACGAAGTCCTTCAGGACAGCCGAAGCTCTTATGCGTCTAGGTGTAAATGATAAGATTATTCCTCCGAACGTATTCATCCCTGTAGCTGAAAAATCCGGTTACATACACGCATTGACCCTTATAATGCTAAACAAGGTATGCGTATCGGTTAAGAAGCTTCTCGATGACGGCTATGATTTTGATGCCATTACGGTTAACTGCTCTGCCCTTGAATTCGCTGATGAGCACCTCTTTAACGACCTTACGGCAATTATTGATAAGAACGCCATCCCTAAAAACAAGATTCGCATAGAGATTACTGAGAGCGCGATTTTCGATGATTACGAGATGGTAATGTTCAATATGGGTAAGCTTCAGCAGGAAGGCATAGAGTTCTATCTCGATGACTTCGGGACAGGGTACTCAAATATGGAGCGTATAAGCTCCTGCTCCTTCCACACTATAAAGTTTGACAAGAGCGTCATGAACCGGGCTATGGAAGACCCTGCCCTTGATTCCCTCGTAAATTCCTATATGAACATGATGGATGAAAAGGGTATATCAACGCTTGTCGAGGGTGTTGAGGATGAGGACCAGGTTGAGTTCAGTAAGAGGCACGGCTTTAATTTCATACAGGGCTTTAAATACGCGAAGCCTGCCCCTATAGAAGAGCTTACCAAGTACTTTGAAAAGACATCTGACAAGTAAATTACTACTACAATAGCATTTACAAAAGAACCCCGGGTGGATAAACCACCCGGGGATTTTTGTACTTTAGGATCACTTTGCGTAATCGACAGCTCTTGACTCGCGGATGACGCTGACTTTGATCTGGCCCGGATATGACAGTGAGGCTTCGATCTTCTTGGCAACGTCCCTCGCCAAAAGAACCATCTCCGAATCATCCACCTGGTCAGGAATAACCATGATTCTGATTTCCCTGCCGGCCTGGATAGCAAACGACTTCTCAACGCCCTTCTCGGCATTCGCGATATCCTCAAGGTCCTTGAGCCTGTTAGTATAATTCTCAAGGGTCTCTCTTCTGGCTCCAGGTCTCGCTGCGCTGATAGCGTCAGCAGCCTGAATAAGAACGGCAATAAGAGACTGAGGTTCTACATCACCATGATGGGCTTCAACAGCATTGACAATGATAGCATTTTCTTTGTATTTCTTGCAGAGCTCCGTACCAATCTGTACGTGGCTTCCTTCCTGCTCACGGTCGATAGACTTACCGATATCGTGAAGGAGTCCGGCGCGCTTTGCCATCTTGACATCGCATCCGCACTCAGCCGCAAGGAGACCGGCAAGCTGTGATACTTCGATAGAGTGCTGAAGGACATTCTGTCCGTAGCTTGTACGGAACTTCATACGGCCAAGAAGCTTGATGAGCTCAGGGTTGATGCCGTGCACACCACATTCAAGAGCAGCGGACTCACCATACTCCCTGATTTCGTTCTCGACTTCCTTTTCAGCCTTAGCTACTGTCTCTTCGATTCTCGCCGGATGAATTCTTCCATCGGCGATAAGCTTCTCAAGAGCGACTCTCGCGACTTCACGTCTTACAGGATCAAATGAAGAAAGAACCACTGCCTCAGGAGTGTCATCAATAATGAGGTCAACTCCTGTCATGGTCTCAAGTGTACGGATATTCCTACCCTCACGACCTATGATTCTTCCCTTCATCTCGTCATTAGGAAGCGATACTACGGATATAGTGGCTTCTGAAACTGAGTCTGCAGCGCAACGCTCTATGGCGTTAACTACTATCTCCCTCGCCTTCTTATCCGCTTCTTCCTTGGCGCGGTTCTCATAATCCTTGACCATAACGGCCGTTTCATGCTTTACATCGTCTTCAACTGTCTTTAAAATATACTCTTTTGCCTGTTCGGAGGTAAGTCCTGATATTCTCTCAAGCTCTGATAACTGCTTTGCGTGAAGTTCATCCACAGCTGCCTTATCCTTGTCAAGCTGTGCTTCACGGGCGGTTATCTTCTGCTCGCGCTTCTCAAGGGCTTCGCTTTTTCTGTCCGCGGCTTCTTCTCTCGAAAGGACACGCTTCTCATACTTCTGCAGTTCGGCCCTGCGTTCCTTGGATTCCTTCTCAATATCATTCCTGGTCTTGAGAGCTTCTTCCTTGGCTGTGAGAATGGTTTCTTTCATAGTGGTTTCGGCTTTTACATTAGCCTTCTCTATGATATCCCTTGCGCGTTCTTCCGCTGTACCTACCTTGGCCTCGTACTCCTGCTTATGGCGGTTGACAGCGTGCTTACCTGAAAGAGGAATGCAGACTACAGCAGTGATCACTACAGCAACAATAGCTGTAATAACATAATATAGCACTGCTAAGTACCCTCCTGATTAGATTATCATTGTACCTAAAAAGACAATACAACATATCTAGTTTATACTTTTTAAGCCGCATTGTCAACCTGTTTTTTCAAAATTGTGAACAACAAATGTAATTTAAGTTATTGCGCCTCAGGAAACAGGGACGCCAAGAGTCTCTTCCCGGCAGCGGTTTTGTATACATTATCTCTGAAGTTCCTGTATGATGGCAGGTATTTATCGGGATTTTCACTCGCGTTAACAAGATAGTCAGCCTCAAGCAGTATTTGCCAGTCCATTCCCTTTACATTTGTGTAGGTATGATGGTGGCAGACTAAGAAAATAACCCTCTCGTACATTTCTTCGGGAAGGTTAAATTCCGGCAGGAATTCCCTTAGGAGGGCCTCACTCTCAGCTTCCTGGTGATTTCCGTTTGTATTTCCATATTTTTCGCGACACAAAGGGCATGCTATATCGTGAACGATAGCCGCGACTTCAAGTGTATCTTCGGTCTCCTTATCCAGCTCTTCGAGGCGCCCTATCATTTCAGCGTACGCGTATACCTTTAGGAAATGATTGATGTCCTCCTTATTACCCTTGTAGAATTCAAGCATTTTTAACGCGATCGCTGCCTTATCAAGCTTTCCCATATTTTCCTCCTCATCAGAAATAAGACCCTGTTGTCTTGTCTAAGACAAAACAGCAGGGTCATATATATCACTTATATCAAATCAAAGCTCGAGCTGGGCGATGAGATCCTTCATAGCCTGAGCGCTCTTCTGCATCTTAGCTACTTCCTCGTCTGTAAGAGGCATAGGAACTCTTCCCTTGACGCCATTAGGTCCGATAATGGTGATCATAGAGAGGCATACATCATCTATACCATATTCTCCATGCATCATGGTTGAGCAGCATGTGCAGGCGTCATAAGCTGATGTAAGCATTGTAATGATATTCATAACTGAAGCCGCGATTCCGTAGAATGTAGCTCCCTTATCAGCGATAATAGTGCCGCCTGATTTCTGAACGTATGTATAAATCTCGTCCTTGTCAATAGGCTCTACACCAAGCTTCATGTCATTAGCGAGCTTAACATATTCATCGAACTGAACACCGCTTATACGGCAGGCTGACCAAGGAATGAATGATGTATCACCATGCTCACCGAATACATATGAGTGAACGTTCTTCTGAGCGATATTGAGCTTCTCGGCAAGTATGCACTTAAGTCTGGCGGAATCGAGTGCTGTACCTGTGCCAAGAATCTGATTCTCAGGGATGCCTGATTCCTTCATAAATACATATGTAAGGATATCAACAGGGTTACTTACAAGCACGTAGAGAGCGTCAGGAGCGACCTTGGCGATCTGTGGAGCTATACTCTTAATGATGCCGACGTTTGTCTTAGTAAGGTCAAGTCTGGTCTGACCCGGCTTTCTTGCGATACCTGATGTAATGATGACAATATCAGACCCCTTAGCGTCCTCGTAAGTACCATCAACTACACGGATAGGATCGCGGAAGCTTGTAGCCTGCGCTATATCAAGGGCTTCACCGCTTGCCTTCTTCTCATTTACATCGATGAGAAGAATCTCAGAAGCGTGGCTTCTCTGTGAAAGAGAATAAGCTATTGTAGCACCTACTGAGCCTGCGCCGATTATAGTAATCTTTCTACCGGTTTTATTTTCCATTTTAAATATTCTCCATTATATTTCTTTTAATAACGCTAGGAGATCGCAAAAAATGACATGCGTATGCGCTAGTCTCTTTTTTTTGCAATCGACGACTCACTGAATCTTAGGTCCGTCGTAGCGTGTCATATCGTTGCGGAGATAGTTAGGAAGGAGCTTAGGTGAAACCTTATCGGTCTCAATGCCGGCCTTCTTAATCTCATCTTCAAAAGCTGATACATGCGAAAGTGTAAGCTTCTCAGGGGTCTTGAGGGTAACTGCCTTCTGTCCTGCCGCTCTTCCGGCATCCCTGCCGAATACGATGACATCAAGGAGTGAGTTGCCCATGAGACGGTTGCGTCCGTGAACGCCTCCTGTTACCTCACCTGCGGCGTAAAGATTTTCTACACCTGTCATACAATCTGTATTAATCTCAACACCACCGTTCTGATAGTGGAGTGTAGGATATACAAGGATAGGCTCCTTAGTCATGTCTATGCCGCGCTTAGCGAACATTCTGTACATAGCAGGGATTCTCTTCATGATGGTTCCCGGACCATTTACAATCTCAATCATAGGCGAATCAAGCCATACAGCCTTGCCATGACCTGTATCAACACCCTTGCCTCTGTCACCTGTCTCGCGAATGATGGCAGCCGCTTCAACGTCTCTTGTCTCAAGAGGGTGAACGAATACCGTACCGTCGCAGTTAACAAGCTTAGCGCCAAGGCTTCTAACCTTCTCTGTTACAAGGGCGCCAAAGATCTGCTCAGGGAAAGCCGCACCGGTAGGATGATACTGAAGTGTATCCTCGTAAAGAAGCTTTGCGCCTGCGCGATAAGCAAGAACAAGGCCATCTGCTGTAGCGCCGTAATGGTTACTTGTAGGGAAGCCCTGATAGTGCATACGACCTGCGCCACCTGTAGCAAGAACTACAGTCTTAGCGCGGACTGTGATAAGCTCATCTGTCTCCATGTTAAGGAATACAGCTCCGGCAGCTCTGCCGTTCTCATCCTTGATGATTTCTACAGCCGCTGTAAAGTCCATGATAGGAATCTTGCGGTTAAGAACTTCATCGCGAAGAGTACGCATGATTTCCATACCAGTATAATCGCGGGCAGCATGCATTCTCTTTCTTGATGTACCGCCGCCGTGAGTAGTTATCATAGTGCCGTCATCTGTCTTATCGAACTCTACACCGAGCTCGTTGAGCCACTTGATATCCTCAGGAGCCTCTGTAACGAGCTTGTATACAAGCTCTCTCTTTGCTGCGAAGTGGCCACCGCCATAAGCGTCAAGGAAATGCTGAGCAGGACTGTCGTTCTCCTTATCAGCAGCCTGGATACCGCCTTCAGCCATCATGGTGTTAGCGTCACCCGGACGAAGCTTTGTGCAGATAAGAACCTTAGCGCCGGCCTCATCAGCCTCTATGGCAGCTGAGCATCCTGCTCCGCCTCCGCCGATAATAAGCACGTCTGTGTCATAATCAGGGTTTGAAAGATCTACATCACCTTCATGAACTCTTGAGTGAGCTTGAAGCATGGCAGCGAGCTCATGAGGAACCTTATCTCCCTTATTCTCGCCGATGATAAGATTCTCGAATTCGCTTTCACGATAGTCAGGATGATATTTACGAAGAAGCTCATCCTTCTCGTCAGCAGTCATACGTGGTGGCTCCATAGCCGCATTGGCAGCTCTTACAGCCTCAACCTTACGGATTGATTCCTGAAATTTCTCCGGATACATGTTTGCTCCCTCCCTTATTTCTCAATCTCACGATTGTTGTAAAGATCCTTGATCTCGTCAAGGGATTTGCCCATAAGTTCTCTGATAGCGTCCTCATGCTTGCCATCGGCTATCTCGGTAACTCTTGTTAAGAGATGAGCTGACTCAGGGGTAAGGTACTTACCGTTAAGTCTTCTCGCAAGCATAGCTACCTGTGGATGTGAAATTCCGGCAGGGCAGCGTGAAGAACAGATACCGCACATTACGCAGTCAAATGAGAGCTCAGCGCACTTCTTGAAGTCACCTCTCTGAGCGTAAGCGATATACTGCATAGTATTAAGACCCTGTGTGCAGGCCTTGGTACATGCGTTACAGCCTATGCATGAGTAAATCTCAGGATAGAGCTGCATCATTATAGCCTGCTCAGGCTTTACCTTATTGATATCGTAGATCTGCTTTACAAGTGGGAAGAAAGGAAGTGTAGCGATGTACATATCGTTCTCAACCTTGGTCTGACAGGCAAGAACCATCTTAAGCTCCTGCTTTCCCTTAATCCTGTAAATAGTAGCGCAGGCACCGCAGAATCCGTTACGGCAGCCGCAGCCTCTCTTAAGCTGATAGCCGGCATATTCCATGGCTGTCATGATCGTGAGATTGTCCGGCACTTCGTATCTTTTTCCGAACAGATAGATATTTACCATGTTCTCCATTTTTCTTTAACTCCTTTAGTTTAAACCATGCCCGGAATCAGTACTCACCGGTCATTGTAGCTAATTCTTCAAAGCTGAATACAGGACCATCCTTGCAGACGAACTTATCACCGACGTTGCAGCGTCCGCACTTGCCGATACCGCACTTCATACGCATCTCAAGGGTAGTATAGACCTGATTGTCCTGGAATCCAAGCTTCTTTAGACCATCAAGTGTGAAGTGAATCATTATAGGTGGTCCGCAGAGAACTGCTGTCTGGGTATTTGGAAGATTAAGCTCTGTAACATAATTCGGTACAAAGCCTACATGTCCGTCCCATCCCTCTTCCTCGCGGTCGATGGTGAGATATACGTCCATGTTATCTTCCTTCATCCACTCTTCCTGCATTTCCTTGAGATCAACGAGGTCTTCCTTTGATCTTGAACCGTAAACTACGGTGAGATGACCATAATCCGATCTGTGGGCTCTGCAGTAGTTAATAACTGAGTGAAGCGGAGCTACACCGATACCACCGGCAATAAAGAGAAGGTCTTTACCCTTAAAGGTGGTATCTACAGGGAATCCATTTCCATAAGGTCCGCGGACAAGGATCTCCTGGCCCGGCTCTATGGAATGAAGGTATGAAGTAAGAATACCTACCTTCTTGATGGAAAACTCCTGATATTCTTTTATCGTTGGAGATGATGTAATGGAAATCATAGCCTCGCCTATCCCCGGAGCTGAAAGCATGGCGCACTGTCCCGGAATATGCTCGAATAACTTCTTTCCGTCTTCACCAACTACACGAAATGTCTTGACATCGCCTGTCTCCTGGATAATTTCCTTAACAACGGCGACGCGTGGAATTAAAGCTTCATTTTCCATTATGCTTCCTCCTCGAATGCCTTCATGACCTTGACTATATTCATGTTTACAGGGCAGCGGCGGAGGCATCTGCCACATCCAACGCAGCTGTACATGCCATCATGCTGGATAGGGTAATATACAAGCTTATGCATAAATCTCTGACGGAAACGCTCCATCTGAGTCTTACGAGGCGTACCGGCTGCCATCTGGGTGAAGTCCTTATACATACAGGAATCCCAGCAACGGAAACGTCTGTATTCCTTACCGTCACTGAACTCTTCTATATCGAAGCACTGGCATGTAGGACATACAAATGTACATGAACCGCAGCCTAAGCATTTATCTGATAACTGCTTCCATAGCTCACTGTTAAATACTTCAAGCTCCTTGTCGCGATTATCGACAGGCTTGAGGTTATAAAGAGGAAGCTTCGCCTGGATACCGTGAACTCTGTCCTGCTCCTTCTTGACAGCTTCTTCATTTGAGGCGTCTTCACTTGCTCCAAGGCTCTTAAAATCAATAGATTCCGCAAACTTCTTACCCTTCTCGGTGAGAGCCTCGAAGTAAACCTCATCACCGATTATCCAGAAGCGGGCATCTCCTGCAGGCGCGGCAGCATCTATTCCGAAGCTGTGGCAGAAACAAGTCTCGCCCGGCGCCGAGCAGGCAAAGCTAACAACAGTAGCGTGCTCACGCTTAGCCTTGTAATATGTATCTACAGGATCAGCAAGGAAAACATTGTCAAGTACATCAAATGAGCGTACATCGCAGGCTCTTACGCCAAAAATAACATAATCGGCAGGCTCTTCTCTCTCATCAATGACCTCAATCTTCTGGCCTTCGGTTCTGAACTTAACAAGCGGTTGAACCTGCGGGAAGAAGAAATCCTTAGCTGAACGAAGTGTATTTAACTTTGTAGAAAGCGCGTCACCCTCTTCGTATTCCTTATAGACTGAGATATCATCCTTCTTGTCAACAGGAAGGTATAATTTCTCATTCTTTGCTATAGAGGAAATGAGAACAGGAAGCTTATCAAGCGCGAATTTCTCTATCATTACCTGATACCTCCTTCTCTAACGATTGACGGCTCAGCGTCCTTATCCTCTGTATAGGCGTTAAGCGGGCTCATGGTACCGACTTCGGCACCTGCCTGGTAATCACCGTAAAGTGTATCGTAATCCTTTATGAACTTACGGTTGAGAAGGTGAAGAGGAATATTCTCAGGGCAGACTCTTGAGCATTCGCCACAGTCTGTACATCTTCCCGCTACATGGTAAGCGCGGATAAAGTGGAATAACTTCTCTTCAAATTCATTTGAAGCAGCCTTATTCTGGATACCACTGTCAGGATTATCGAATACGCACTTCTCACATGTACATGCCGGACATACATTACGACAGGCATTACAGCGGATACAGCGTGATAGTTCACCCTGCCAAAACTTGTATCTCTCATCAGGTGTCATGGCTTCAAGTTTAGCGACCATATCAAAACGGTTGCTGTCGATAACCTCGCCATCTTCACCTATAAGCTCATCATAGACAACATGCTTCTTAGATTTGCAGTTAAGGCATCTCTCATCCTCAACCTCAGCAAAAGGAACCCTGGTCTCACCATAAGCGGTTTCAACGACAAGGTCGTCTCCGTCTCTCTTAATTCCGATGATACCGTATATTCCTCTCGTGTGAAGAGTCTCGGCGCTAACCTTGCCATCACACTCAATACCTACGACATAGACGTTTTCTCTCTTAATCCTGTGCTCAGTTAATAGCTGGTTAAAGCTGTATGTATCACAAGGCTTTAAGAATACGGCAATCTTTCCTTCCTTCTGCGTCTCTTCTACAAGATACTTGGAAAGGTTAGCTCCGCAGAAATCGTCATATACAAATCTCTTCTTAACATCCTCAGCATTGTCAAATACTGTAGGAGTAATATCATAAACAAAATCACCGGCAGACCAACCAAGGACACGGTTAACGGTACCGTCCTCGAGAAGCTTTGCGGCGCGTGAAGTTAATTCTCCCTGCATCTTAAATCCTCCAGTCGCTTGCATCTGCCAAGCTCGGTAACCTTACCTACAAAGTCATTCATGACATCAACGAATCTCTGTCCTTCAGCCGCTGATACCCATTCAAGTCTTGTACGCTCCTTCTCGATTCCGAGATAGTCAAGCATAGAGAAGACAAGTGTCATACGCCTTCTGGTGTGATAGTTTCCTGTCATATAATGGCAGTCACCCGGATGGCATCCACAAACTATAACACCATCAGCGCCTCTCTGATAAGCCCTTAAGATAAACATAGGGTTAATACGGCATGAACATGGTACACGGACGATCTTTACCTCGGCAGGATATGAAAGTCTGTTCGTTCCCGCAAGGTCCGCTCCCGAATAAGAGCACCAGTTACAGCAGAAGGCAACAATCTTTGGCTTCCACTCATTATTTTCATTTACTGACATACTGCATCTACCTCCGCCATGATCTCCTTGTTCGAGAATCCGTTAAGGTCCATAGCACCGGATGGACATGTTACTGTACATGCGCCACAGCCCTGGCATACAGCCGGATTGACATTCGCGACTCTTCTGATCTTGATAACACGGCCCGGGAAGCGGAATTCCTTATCCTCGTAAGTAATAGCTCCATAAGGGCAGACAGTCTCGCACTGTGAGCATCCTGTACACATAAGCTCGTTGCAGTGGGCGACGCAAGGATTTCCTTCAAGAGCGTCCTTGCTGAGAAGACCGATAGCCTTGCTTGCGGCAGCTCCTGCCTGAGCGACTGTCTCAGGAATATCCTTAGGTCCCTGACATACGCCGGAAAGGAATACACCTGCGGTCGGGCTCTCTACAGGACGAAGCTTTGCGTGAGCTTCTGTAAAGAAATCATTTGTATCCATAGAAGCGGTAAGCATTGTACCAAGATGTCTCGCTGTCTTATTAGGCTCAATTGCCGCCGCAAGAACAACCATATCAGCATCGATATGAAGCTGCTTGTTCATGATAAGGTCTGAAGCCTGAACCTTAAGCTTTCCGTTCTCAGGAACAACCTTGCCTACGGCACCCTTGATATAGTGAACACCGTACTGCTCTACAGCTCTTCTGTAGAACTCATCGAAGTTCTTACCAGGTGTACGAACATCTATATAGAATACATAAATATCTGTATCAGGATAGTGATCCTTTGTTAAAATGGCATGCTTAGCGGTGTACATACAGCAGATCTTAGAACAGTAAGGCTTACCGCCCTTCTTACTGTCGCAGGCCTCACGAGAACCAACGCACTGGATAAATACGATGGTCTTAGGCTGCTTGCCATCTGACGGACGACTTAAGTGGCCGCCGTAAGGGCCTGAAGCGCTCATGAGACGCTCGTACTCAAGGCTTGTAACGACATCAGGGCTCTGAGAATAAGCGTACTCATCGTACTTTTCAACATTTATCATCTCATAGCCTGTAGCTACTACAATAGCGCCATAGTCTTCCTCTACGAATTTATCGGTATCCTCGTAGTTGATAGCCTTAGCGTCGCAGACAGTCTGGCAGAGTCCGCACTTACCGGTCTTAAGCTTGATACAATAATTAGGATCAATTGTAGCAACCTTAGGTACAGCCTGGGCAAATGGAATATAGACCGCTGAACGTTTGTCAAGGTTCATATCGAATTCATTAGGAACCTTGCGCATAGGGCACTTCTCTGTGCAGAGTCCGCATCCGGTACATTTATCCTCGTCTACATACCTTGCTTTTCTCTTGATTTTTACATGGAAATTACCAACGAAGCCTGAAACATCAGCAACTTCGCTGTAAGAATATATATGAATCTTCTCGTGCTGGCCTACTTCAACCATCTTAGGGGTAACGATACATGAAGCGCAGTCGAGTGTAGGGAATGTCTTATCGAGCTGGGCCATCTTACCGCCAATGGTAGGCTTAGCTTCTACGATATCTACGTCATAGCCCGCGTCAGCTATATCAAGGGCTGTCTGCATACCCGCAATACCGGCGCCGATTACAAGGGCACGCTTTGTTACAGGTGTAGAATCAGCTGAAAGCGGAGTATCAAGGATAACCTTGGCGACAGCGGCCTTCATTAAAGATATAGCCTTCTCTGTAGCCTGAGCCATATCCTTGTGTACCCATGAACACTGCTCACGGATATTAGCGATCTCAAGCATGTATGGGTTCATTCCAACGCTGTTGACAGCCTTCTGAAATGTCTTCTCATGCATGTGAGGGGAGCAGGCGCAGATAACGACATTCGTAAGGTCATACTTCTTAACAGTATCCTTAATGAGGTCCTGGCCGCTCTGAGAGCACATATAAGTATAGTCTGTGGCGAATACAACACCCGGTACATGACGGGCAGCTTCCGCTACGGCCGCTACATCGACAGTTCCCGCGATGTTGGTACCGCAATGACAGACAAATACACCAATTTTCTGCATATTATAGCTCCTTCATATTTTCCCGTAATTATTTTGTGAACTTACGGAACGCACTTACGATAGCCTGCTGTGGAAGATCAGGATCAAGAAGTTCCGGAAGATCATCAGGAATAAGATGATTCTTATCCTGCTGTCTCTCTACAGCAAGTCTTACTGCCTCGATTAATCTTGCAGGCTCAACATTTCTAGGACATCTCTGGATGCAGGCCATGCAGGAAAGACATTTATAAACAGACTTGCTTGCCATAAGAGCTTCTATATCGCCGTCATCAACCATCGCAACAAACTGATGAGGATGATATTCCATCTCATCATAGTCAGGACATGTAGCGCTACATCTGCCGCACTTCATGCATTTGCGAGGGTTTACGCCACTGATCGCAAGTATTTCTTCTTTTGTTACAGTATAATTAGAGGCCATTAGTTTACCTCCTTTACATCAAGCGCTTCCGCAAGGAGCTCTGTAAAATACTTTACAGTGATGCCGGAATCACCGACGTTCTTCTTAAGATTATAATAACAGAGAGGACAGGCTGTGATGACCGTCTCGGCACCCTGTGCCTTAGCGTTCTCAAGGATCATATGGACTCTGTTTTCAGGAATCTTCTTATCCTCGAGAGTAAGATAACCGCCACAGCACTCATTTCTCTCAGCGTATACTACAGGTGTAGCACCTAAGGCTGAAATGAGATCTTCCATGATAGTCGGCTTCTCAGGATTATCCATCGCAAGAACATCTGACGGACGTAAAAGAAGACATCCGTAATAGGCACCTATCTTCTGTCCCTTGAGAGGATTCTTGACAGCTGCCTTAACCTTGTCGAAGCCTACGACATCACGGAGAAGTTCAAGGTAGTGAATAACCTTAGTCTCACCATGATACTGGGTGTCGTCAGCAGCAAGGTAATTATTCGCTTTTGTGATGATGTTCTCATCAGTCTGCATGTCATGATTGACCTGCTTAATAACGTTATGACAGGCCGAACAGAGAGTAACAAGCGTACCGCCGTTATCTCTCGCGTAAGCAAGCGCACGGATAGAAGCAAGACGGATGGCTATTTCATCCTTTGACATAGGATAAACGCCGCCGCAGCACTGCCAGTCAGGAATCTCAGTAAGAGGAACTCCCAGCGCCTCGGCACTGTTCCTTCCCCACTTATCAAGATCCTTGGCCTTATTCTTAAGCGTGCAGCCCGGAAAATAATTGTAAACCATATGTAACCTTCCTATCTACAATAAGTGTCAGACCATCTCTTCAGGATGGAAAACCTTGTCGAACTCTTCCTCTGAGAGGAATCCCTGCTTCACGCATGCTTCCTTAAGAGAAATGTTCTCTCTGTAAGCCATCTGTGATGTCTTAGCAGCCTTCTCATATCCGATATAAGGATTGAGAGCGGTAACAAGCATAAGGGAATTGTAGAGATTGTAGTGCATCTTATCCTTATTTGCCGTAATTCCAGCAGCGCACTTCCTGTTGAATGAAAGGATAGACTCTGAAAGAATTCTTACGGACTGTTGGAAATTATAAGCTATAACAGGCATAAATACATTAAGCTCAAAATTTCCCTGAGTAGCAGCCATCGATATGGCCGCGTCATTTCCGACAATCTGCGTGGCAACCATAGTTACCTGCTCGCACTGGGTAGGATTAACCTTGCCCGGCATGATAGATGAACCGGGTTCATTCGCGGGAATCGAAATTTCGCCAAGGCCGTCGCGAGGACCGCTCGCAAGCCATCTTACGTCGTTAGCGATCTTCATCATATCCGCTGCCATAGCCTTAACAGCGCCATGGGCAAATACGATCTCGTCCTTGCTCGTAAGAGCGTGGAACTTATTCGCTGCCGTAACGAAGTTCTTACCGGTAAGCTCGGAAACCTTCTTAGCTACAAGCTCGTCGAAGCCCTTAGGAGCATTAAGTCCGGTACCTACGGCTGTTCCACCGAGAGCAAGACTCTTAAGAGGCTCAAGCGCTAACTTAACAAGCTCGACATCCTTCTCAAGAGAGCTTCTCCAACCGCTGATTTCCTGTGAAAAAGCGATAGGAACAGCATCCTGAAGATGTGTACGCCCTGATTTGACAATGCCCTCGTTATCCTTTTCGAGCTTCTTAAAGGTACCAATAAGCTCTTCCGCAGCAGGTATCAGCTTGTCTTCAAGAGCAAGAACTGCTGAAATATGCATAGCGGTCGGGAATGTGTCATTCGATGACTGGCTCATGTTGATGTCGTCATTCGGATGGCAGAGCTTCTTGCCGGCGTGCTCATTCGCTACATTAGCGATGACTTCGTTGGTGTTCATATTTGACTGAGTGCCGGAGCCCGTCTGCCATACTACAAGTGGGAATTCGTCATTAAGTTCTCCGTTAATGACCTTATCAGCAGCGTAAGTGATGGCGGATAACTTCTCATCCGTCATCTTCTCAGGCTTCAGCTCATGGTTGGCAAGAGCCGCTGATTTCTTAAGAATTCCGAAAGCATGGATAATCTCCTTTGGCATAGTCTCAATGCCTACACCAATCTGGAAGTTCTCATGACTTCTTTCAGTCTGAGCTCCCCAGTAGTGATCCGCAGGGACTTTTACTTCGCCGAGCGAATCGTGTTCGATCCGGTATTCCATCTCTTTAAACCCTCCCTCGAGATTTTCCTAATCACATACATTTAAAGTATAAGTCACCCGTGGGGTTTTGTCAATGATTTTATTGTGAAATTTTTGACGAGGTACGGGGACACACCTGATTAAAGTTAGTAGAAAACCAGCATAGCTGGTTTTCTTTGAAAAGAAGCCGATCGATTCGCTTCGCTCATCGCGGGTCGCATTGCTTCGCAAAGCGACAATAAAGCGCCGTCTATTGACGGCGCTTAAAGTTGATTAGCTGCGGACTGCATATCCACTGATGTTCTGGAAATTCACTCTCCTTATCATTCCATTATCGTCTGATATCAGGTCAGCCATATAATCCGGGCTTGTAGCTACTGAGTAGAACATTGCCGGGTCCTGCAATTTCTTACTCCCAACCGTAAAGCTTATGCCCTGTTCCCACTTATCGTTAAGATAAGCTAAAAAAGTGTCTTCCAAATCAAAACTGTTCATGACAGTCCCGCCTTTCTTTTTCTCTGAATTTATGTGAAACTAATTAGGTTAATTGACCTTGTTTACTTGTTACATTTTCCGCGGTAAGCAGTCGTCCGGAATGGAAACGCGCTTCCATTTCCCTGCTTTTCGTGAATTATTTTAGCAGGTAAACCGTCATTTCACAATGTTGATTATGCACAAAAAAATCGGAGAAAATTGGGCAGGGTGCACAAAAGTATCTACTATAGTAGATATATTAAAAAAATTTATGGCTATGATAAAAGTATCCTGTCATTGTCGAGGCGATCACCGGCCTTCTTGGCGAAAAGATCGAGAAGATCATCAACAGTCATTCTCGCCCTCTCATCTCCGCCGACATCAAGGACAATATTCCCATTATCCATCATAAGGGTTCTGTTCCCGAGTGTCAGAGCCTGCCGCATATTGTGGGTTATCATAAGACAAGTAATATGTTTCTCTTCAATAATATTCTTCGTTAAATCGATTACCTTATCAGCCGTAGCCGGGTCGAGAGCCGCCGTATGCTCATCAAGAAGAAGGAGCTTCGGTGTGACCACCGTTGCCATGAGAAGGGTAAGCGCCTGGCGCTGGCCTCCGGAGAGAAGTCCCACAGGCTGCTCCATTCTGTCCTCGAGACCCATATTCAAGAGAGAAAGTTTCTCTCGAAATTCATTTCTTTCAGACCTTGTTATTCTTGAAAACAGCCCATGCTGTCCCTTCGATGCCCTAAGGTAGGCAACCGACAGGTTCTCTTCTATCGTCATATGGGGCGCCGTACCCATCATAGGATCCTGAAAGAGTCTGCCTATAAAGCGGCTCCTCTCATGCTCCTTCATAAATGTGATGTCAGCTCCGTCGAGGCTTATTGAACCATCATCCGTAATAAATGAGCCCGCTATCGCGTTAAAAAGAGAAGATTTACCGGCTCCGTTCGAGCCAACAATCGTCGCGAAATCCCCGTCATTAAGTCTAAGAGACAGGTGTGTTAATGCCTTCTTCTCATTTACTGTTCCGGGGTTAAATGTTTTTGAGATATCATCTATTACTAACATCATTTCCCCCTTCTTGCCATAGCGGCTTTCTTTCTCTTATTCATGGCGTAAATCTCAGAAACCTTAGGCGCCGCGATAGCAACCGCGACAATGATAGCCGATACAAGCTTAAAGGCCTGAGTAGGTACCCTGAGTCTCAGGGCAATCGCGATAATAATTCTATAGATTACAGAGCCCATAACAGCGCCGAAAATTTTAACAGGCATTTTGCCTCTTCCAAATATTGTCGAACCGATTATCAGGGAAGCAAGAGCTATAGTCACCATACCGGTTCCCATATTTATCTCAGCCGTCTTACTGTACTGTCCGGCAAGACATCCGGCAAGTCCCGTTAGAGATCCCGAAATCATAAGTCCTACAGTAATTGTAAATGACGGATCGATGGATGAAGCCCTCACCATAGCAGGGCTGTCACCTGTAGCTCTGATAGAGAGTCCAAGACCTGTACCAAGAAAAAGATAGATGAGAGTTCCCACGAGCGCTACTATGATTATTAAGAGAATCAATTTATATGATTTCTGCCAGAAGGCGCTCTCACTGATTCCACCAAAAAGGGAAAATACTGTATCTTTATTTACGAGATTTAACTGGGTTTTAAGTCCCATAACACACAGATTCACGGTGTAGAGTCCTGTGTTTACTACTATCCCCGCGAGTATGCTCGGAACTCCTAGCTTAGTCTGCAGTATGGCGCACACAAAACCGCTTGCGACTCCGGCAAGCATGGCCGCAAGGATCGCAAGCAGAGGGTGCCCCATTATTGTAAATAAAACGCCGACGGCCGCGCCCAACATATAGCAGCCGTCAGTAGAAAGATCGCATATATTTAATATGGTAAAACTTATAAAGAGAGACAGCGCTATGAGAGCATATATAAGGCCAAACTCAAGCGCTGAGAAAAGAACCCCAAGAGTCATTTGCTATCCCCTTAATAGTATTAATTTTCGAATTTCTCAGAAGTAGTAGTCTCCACTATCTCCGTAGTGAGCGGCTTAAAGGCCTCTTCCACCTTGGTTAAATCATACCCAAGCGCAGCCGCCGTATCAGTATTAATGGTCGCGATACCGCTGTCGAGTGTCTGTACCGGCATAGTCGCGGGATCCTTCCCATTTACAAGGATATCAACTGCCATATCAGCCGTAGCCGTACCTAAATCCTTATAGCTTATACCGAAACCTAAGAAAGCGCCATTTAAGGCAAATGAGTCAGCTCCGGCGTAATGAGGGATGCCTGCGTCGGTAAACTTCTCATAGATAGCGAGTTCGGCGCCCATAACAGTGTTATCCGTAGGTGTAAATACGGCGTCTACTCCATCAGCTACAAGCGAATCGGCAGCCATGCTGACTTCATCGGAATTGGTTCCCGTCTTCTCATCATACTTGATGCCTTTTTTATCAAGGTATGCCTTAGCGTCAGCGATTGCCTTTGTAGACGAATCCTCACTGGTTGAATAGAGAAGTCCGATATTATCGGCATCAGGATCATTTGCGAAAATAAGGTCCATAACCGTGTCGGTATTAAGCGCGTCGCTAGTACCTGTTATATGACCTCCCGGCGCGTCCATGGAAGCCACAAGATTAGCGCCGACCGGATCAGTTACAGCAGAGAACACTATAGGCGTATCCGTGTCTTCAAAAACAGACTGAGCCTTAAGGACCGTAGGCGTCGCAATAGGAATCACTATATCAACGCTGTCATCCTTAAGCTGGCTCATAGCCTGGCTTAAAACGCTGTCATCTCCCTGGCCGTTGAAGAAATAGTCCTTGTAATCAAATGTGGCTCCGGTCTCTGCTGCCTTGGCGTCAAGCTCAGCTTCTATACTCTCGGTAATCTGATCGAGGCTCGCGTGGTCCATAAACTGAACTATGCCGACCTTAAATGTCTTTCCGCTTGCGTCTGTTGTAGCTGTAGTCTCTGAAGCGGCTGATGAAGTACTGCCGGAGCTTTCAGAAGTCGACGTAACAGTTGCTGTGGTCGAAAGTGTCGGCGCGTCAGAGCTGCCTGACGACGCGGACCCTGACCCGCTCCCCGATGCCGTAGACGTACCGCTTCCGCCGCAGGCCGAAAGCATGCTCATAACAAGTCCCGCTGTAACAATGGTGCTTAAGATTTTCTTTCTCATTTTGTCTCCTTCTTTCTTGTAGAATAAAATGCGCCTTAGTACGACTATTTAATCCGGCAATTTGCCGATTAAATCCAAATTACTGTTTTCTCTCGAAGAGATTCGCCTGAATCATGGAATTTATCATTTTCATCGTATCTGATTCAAGCTTATCAGGATCTACCCCTTCATAATATCCTGTATAAATGAATCCCCAGAAGCCTAGCATCAGAGTAACCACAACTTGTTTAGGCGGATAAACGGGCTTAAGCTGGTTGCGATATTTTTCCTCAAAATCCTCGAGGTACTTCAGTGAAAAATCAAAGTAAGAAAAGAGCAGGTCCTTGCTTCCGTCCATTTTCACATTCTGATAGAAATCCATATGCTCCTTGTACTTATGAATGATAGCCTTGCCCAGATTCTGATAGCTCTTAAATGGATCATCTTCCCTATTATCAGTCTGCTGAAGCTCAGCGTAATAGGCGTACATCTCATCATTCATGTCCTCATAGAGTTCATGAAGGAGGTCATATTTATCGCCGTAATACATATAAAATGTGATGCGGCTCGCGTTGGCTCTCTTACAGAGTTCAGTCACTTCAATCTTCTCAAAAGGCTTCTCTTTAAGCATAGCGACAAGTGTATTCTTAAGATTTGTCTTAGTCTTGATTACTCGTTTATCCATTGTCCTTCACCTTTACAAATTTGATTAAACGCTTGTATGATATTGTACACCAGTAAAGGAAATTTGTAAAGCCTATGGAAAAGAAACTTAATGTAGTTGAACAGCTGTCAGAGAAAGAAAAAGAAATCGCTATCGAGAACCATAAGCTTGCGAGCTAATAAAAAAAGGGAGCTATGAAAGGGGCTCCCTTTTTTACTTGATTA
The DNA here is from genome assembly GCA_900314885.1 of uncultured Eubacteriales bacterium. Taxonomy (GTDB): domain Bacteria; phylum Bacillota; class Clostridia; order Lachnospirales; family Lachnospiraceae; genus Catonella. The sequence goes on along the minus strand of OMWY01000004.1, from coordinate 63,062 downwards.
AAATACCGGTTTATTCATCTCTTCCGTTCCCGCGAGTCTGACACTGACTTCGCCGGTGAAGAGAGCTGTCTCGCTTCCATCGTCAAAGCGGACAAGGAGCCTTCCGTCCTCATCAGTACCTAAGGCTGTTGCTTCTATGCTTCCGTCACGTCTGATTACAGAAATTCTCTTTCCCTTCAGAATCTGGTGGTCTCCGTAGCTCTTCATAAATGATCTGTCGGGAAGCCTTCTGTATATTTCAAAATAATTTCTGATTACCTCAGCGCTTATCCTTGCCATGGCTCCCGGAGGGCAATCCACGGCTCCGTATATGGATCCTGCCACATCCTTTATTTCGGCCGGCCACCCTCCATCCGGATCGGTGACATTAATTCCGATTCCAACAATGGCAAATGAGAGACTCTGGCTTTCTATATCGGCCTCAGCCTCCGTGAGAATCCCGGAAATTTTCTTTCCATCGACGTATATATCGTTGACCCACTTTATCCCGGCATCTTTCCCGGTAACCGACTCAATAGAGTCACGGACAGCGACCGCGGCTATCGTAGTCAGATACATGGATTCATGCATGGAAAGCTTAGGACGCAGGATAAAGCTCATATAAATACCATGCTTCGGGGAGAAAAACCTTCGGCCAAGCCGCCCCTTCCCGGCGCTCTGATGCTTTGCTATAAGGACTGTACCCTCACGGGCTCCCCTTTTCGCCTCTTCCTTAAGGGCGTTATTGGTACTTGAAACATCATCCACGACCTTAAGGTCGATTCCAAGTCTTTCTACGTCCTTTCCAAGAATTTCCTCCACGCTTTCGGTAGTAAAAACTGTATTTTCCGGATCTAAAATATATCCGTTATTGCCTGACGAATTAATAATATATCCCATATCCCGCAGAGACTGTACACTCTTCCATACAGCCTGTCGGGATATACCTAATTCTGAAGCAAGGGCTTCACCGGAGACCCTTTCTCCGGTCTGCTGCCTTAGCTTTTCAAGAATTATATCTTTGTTTCTCATTGTCATACCTTAAAGTACGCAACCTGATTTGTAAGGGTCTTGGTAAGGTTCTCAACTTCCTCTGATACCTCAGTAACCTTATCACTCGAATTAGTGAAGTTATCGGTTGTATTCGCGACTTCGGTTGTCGTAGCCGCAAGCTCCTCACTGATAGCGTTAGCGCTCTGGATAGAATCGCCGATAGTCTTAGCGGCTTCGAAGTTCTGCTCGCTCAGCTTAGATACATCCTGCATCATAGGGAACATGGTTCCTATATCCTCTGAAAGCTTTGTTATGCTCTCCATGGTTTCAGCAAATATAGACTGCTGATTTGCCATCTGGTCATCCATCGAAGATGTAGAATCTATAAGCTGCTTGCTGCTTGAAAGAATATTATTGACAACATTGGAAATCTGCTTTGCGCTCTCTTCACTTTCGCTGGCGAGCTTTCCGATTTCCTGAGCTACGACAGCAAAGCCCTTACCTACTTCACCGGCGCGGGCAGCCTCAATCGAAGCATTGAGTGAGAGAAGGTTGGTCTGGCTCGCTATTTCGCTGATAGATGACGTAATCATGTCGATATTAGACATGTTGGCGTTCATATCCTCAAGAATCTTCCTGAACTCATTAAAGTTCTTAGCAAACTGAGCGAACGCAGCGGAGAGCTTCTCCATTTCCTTGTTACTGCTCTTTAGCTTCTCACCGGCACCCTGGCTTATCTCAACTACACTGTCGATGTTCTTCTGGCTTGTCTCAACATTTTCGTTGAAATGCTCCATCTGGGTGTTGATATTATTGATCTCCTCAGACTGCTGGTTGTTGCCCTGCTGGATTTCATTGAGTGACTGGTTTACGGTATCGGTATTCTGCTTGAGAGATTCCGCTGTATCAATAAGAGTGTTGGCGGATTCCGCAAGCTTAGCGCTGCTGTCCTTAACTGATATAACGGTATTCCTTATCTCAGTTATCATATCACCGAGAGACCTGTAAATAACTCCGATTTCATCTTCGTTCTTAAGTTCCTTCTTATCAGGCTCAAGGTTAAATTCACCCTTCGAAAGCTTGACAAGATATCCCTTAAGCTTCATCAGGCGGTTGCCTATCTTACCGCCTATAAGCGCTGAAACGATAATAAAGGCCGCAATTGCGCACACGCCAACGACTACGAACATTATACCAAGTACATTCATTTCCTCGGTATAAACCGAAAGAGGAAGCTTAAATACAAGGGTCCATGAGAGACCTGCTTCAGGCTTGCTCCAGAAATAAGCGTAGTGGTTAAAGTTTTTCTGGCCATCGCCTGTCGCGCTTATCCTTCTTCTGTTCAAATGTGGTGCTTGTCGTATATATTTCCTTATCTGCCGCTATAGCCCTCGCTGACGCGTACATAGTCTCAATCTGGGCTGTAAGATTTTCATCAGCGGAATCAAGCGTGTTCTTTACACCATTGCTCTTTATGGCAAGAAAGCTGTTATACACAAATCCCGCAGTGATAACAAATAAAAGTATAAATATGACGGCGGAGCTTATGGAAAAGCTTCTTACAAGGTAAGACTTGATACTCTTGGATTTCATGCAGTATACCTCCTGAAGTTATATGTTAAAAAGTTTCTATAACTGCCGTTAGTTCTTTTTAACCCCCAGTGTTACTTTCTCTCCGTTGATGTCCCACTCTTTCTCAAATCCATCCATCTTACCGGTAATGACATCAGTAGCCATTATGTCGGTTAAAATGTCCTGCTTGCTCTCATTCATGAGGTCTTCTATCTTAGAATTGCCATTTGCGTAGACGGTAATCTTATCCATTACCTCAAAGCCTACCGACTTACGCATGTTCTGAATCTTGGAAATAATCTCACGAACATAGCCTTCCCTGATGAGATCCTTTGTAAGATGCTTGTCAAGAACCACAGTTACCCCGTGGTCGCTTGTAGTTTCATAGCCTTCTACCTGAATCGGTTCGTAGAGAAGATCATCTTCCGCAAGCTCTTCATCGGTGCCGCTTACATTTATTGTAACTTTTCCATTTTTCTTTAACTCAGCTATAAGCTTACTGCCATCGGCCTTGTTAAGCGTTTCCTTAAGGTCATTGAGCCTGCTGCCGAAGCGCTTACCTAAGGTACGAAGCTGTGGCTTGAAGATATAGCTTGTGAACCTGTCAGTGTCGTCGATTTCCTCGATTTCCTTTACGTTAAGCTCATCCTTAATTATATCAAGATAAGAATTATCAAGCTTTGTACCATCGTCAATCTTAAGGAACATCTTGCCGATAGGCTGACGGTTCTTGATATTCGCCTCATTCCTGCCCGCGCGGCCAAGAACAACTATCTCAAGAACATCGCTCATATCCTTCTCAAGCTTCTCATCGATGTGAGCTTCATTAACCTTAGGGAAGTCACAGAGATGGATGCTTTCCGGAGCGTTCTTGTCCGTGCTTCTTACAAGGTTCTGGTAAATGCTCTCGGTAATAAAAGGAACCATAGGAGCCGCCGCCTTGCTTATTTCAACAAGAGCCGTATAGAGAGTCATGTAAGCGTTTATCTTATCCTGCTCCATGCCCTTAGCCCAGAATCTCGCGCGGCATCTTCTGACGTACCAGTTTGACATATCATCAACGAAGTCCTGAAGAGCCTTCGCTGTCTCATTTACCTTATAATTCGAAAGGTCTTCGTCTACAGCCTTGATAGTTGTATTGAGGCGGCTTAAGAGCCATTTGTCAATGACAGGAAGCTTATCATATTCAAGTGTGTACTTCGAAGCGTCGAAATTATCGATATTTGCGTAAAGCACGAAGAAAGAATAAGTGTTCCAGAGCGTGCTTAAGAACTTGCTCTGTCCCTCACTGACTGCCTTATCGTAAAATCTGTTAGGAAGCCATGGAGCGCTGTTAGAGTAAAAATACCACCTTACAGCGTCAGCCCCGTGCTTATTGAGGGCATCCATAGGGTCTACGGCATTGCCCTTGCTCTTACTCATCTTCTGGCCATTTTCATCAAGAACAAGTCCTAAAACTATGACGTTCTTATAAGGTGCCTGATGGAAGAGAAGTGTCGACTCAGCCATGAGTGAGTAGAACCAGCCACGTGTCTGATCTACGGCCTCAGAAATAAAGTCGGCCGGGAACTGGTCCTTAAACTTATCCTCGTTCTCAAACGGATAGTGGTGCTGAGCGTAAGGCATAGCGCCGGAATCAAACCAACAGTCAATAACTTCACTAACACGGTGCATCTGCTTACCGCACTTAGGACACTTTATGGTAACCTTATCCACGTAAGGACGGTGAAGCTCTATATCATCCGGGCAGTTATCGCTCATTTCCTTGAGTTCGGCTATGGAGCCGATTACATGGCGTTCGCCACAATCAGGGCATTCCCATACAGGGAGCGGAGTTCCCCAATAACGGTTTCTCGAAAGCCCCCAGTCCTGAACATTCTTAAGCCAGTCGCCAAAGCGGCCCTTACCTATACTCTCAGGAATCCAGTTAACCGTATCATTATTCTTGATAAGCTCATCCTTCACAGCGGTCATCTTGATAAACCAGGTATCTCTTGCGTAATAGATAAGTGGTGTATCACAGCGCCAACAGTATGGATAATCATGGGTGAACTTAGGCGCGTCAAAGAGAAGTCCTCTGTGTTCGAGATCCTCAAGCACTTCAGGATCGGCCTTCTTCACAAATAGTCCCGCGAAAGGGGTCTCCTTGGTCATATTACCCTTGTCATCTACGAACTGAAGGAAAGGAAGGTCATAATTATGTCCTACCCTGTTATCATCTTCACCGAATGCAGGAGCTATATGAACTATACCGGTACCATCAGTCATGGTAACGTATGAATCCGCCGTTACAAAGTGCGCCTTCTTTTTCTGCTCAGCCGCGCGCGCCTTAGCGCATTCATAGAGTGGCTCATATTCCTTGTGCTCAAGCTCTATACCCTTGTAAGTCTCAAGCACCTCGTAAGCCTTCTCGCCATCCTTCGCAAGCGGTCCCAAAACCTTATCGGCGAGCGCTTCGGCAAGCACATATGTATAACCGTCACAGGCCTTAACCTTTACGTAGGTCTCATCAGGGTTTACGCAAAGAGCGGTGTTACTTGGAAGGGTCCATGGTGTGGTTGTCCAGGCGAGGAAATAATAGTCTCCCTCAAGCGCCTTGAAGCGGACAATCGCAGATCTTTCCTTAACCTCCTTATACCCCTGAGCTACCTCGTGACTTGAAAGAGGAGTTCCACATCGAGGGCAGTAAGGAACGATCTTATGGCCCTTATAGAGGAGTCCCTTATCAGCTATCTGCTTGAGTGCCCACCATTCCGACTCTATGAAGTCATTGTCATAGGTTACATAAGGATGGTCCATATCAGCCCAGAAACCGACTTTTCTTGAAAATGTTTCCCACATTCCCTTGAATTTCCAGACTGATTCCTTACATTTCTTGATAAATGGCTCGATTCCGTAATTTTCTATCTGATCCTTGCCATTGATACCTATTTCCTTCTCAACCTCGAGCTCAACAGGAAGTCCGTGTGTATCCCATCCTGCCTTACGAGGAACCTTATATCCCTTCATGGTGGCGAAACGAGGTATCATATCCTTAATAACACGGGTCTCAACATGCCCGATATGAGGCTTGCCGTTTGCTGTCGGAGGCCCATCGAAGAACATATAGGTAGGACACCCTTCTCTGTTCTTAATGGACTTTTCGAAAATGTCGTTCTCCTCCCAGAACTTTGAAACTTCTTCTTCGCGGTCAGTAAAATTCATGTCCGCTTTGACGTCTTTATAGACCATAGAACCCTCCTGCTAAATTTTATTATATATGAACAATCAGTCATTAAGAGCAATTTTACATCTTTCCCTTAATAATTTCCACTGCTTTTTTTAGCTGATTGTCTTTTTCCTTAACGTACTGCCCATTTTCCACAGCATCGTCATTTAACTCAACCCTTACGTCAGGCTCAATTCCGGTGCCATGTATATTCTTGCCGCTAGGCGTATAATACTTGGATACCGTAAGCTTGACAGCCGAACCGTCATTTAACGGAAGTATCTGCTGTACTATTCCCTTACCGAATGTTGTCGTGCCCACAAGCGTGCCTATACCGTAATCCTTGACAGCTCCCGAGAAGATTTCCGAAGCCGAAGCCGAATTACCGTTAACAAGCACAGCTAGCGGCTTTGTAAATTCATCAGAGTCAGTACTCTTCTGCTCTTCCTTCGTACCGTACTTATCCATGGTATAGACGAGGAGCTTTCCCTTAGGCAGCATCCTGTCAAGCATCTCGCAGACTATATCGTAGCGGCCGCCCGGATTGTCCCGAAGATCTATGATAAGTCCCTTCTCGCCCTGCTTTTCAAGGTCATCTATGGCTTCATCAAACTGGGTCGCCGTCACCTCATCAAACTCATTTACCTTGATATAACCTATATTGTTATCAAGCATCTCTGAGCTCACTGTATCAATCGTGACTGTCGCTCTCGTTAATGTCTTTGTAAATGTATCGCTTCCTCGAAGAATAGTGATATTTACGGTAGTTCCCTCTTCACCCTTAATCTTCGATACTACGGTGGAAAGATCCTGCCCTGTAACCTCTTCTCCGTCTACCTTATAAATGATGTCACCGGAACGAAATCCTGCCTTCGCTCCCGCTCCGTCCTTGAAGACCTGAACTACGGTTACGGCTCCCGTGCTGGCGTTTTCATTCACGCTCACGCCTATGCCGCAATAGTTACCCGTAGTCTGCTCATTAAAGCTGTCAAACTCTTCCTTCGTATAATAGACCGAATAAGGATCGCCAAGACTTGCCAAAGCACCCTTATAAATATACTCGGTCATGGTATTATAGTCAATATCATTCAGATAATAAGTGTCAATTATCTGCTCAAGACCTGTAAGCTTTGTTGAAATGTCCTTAGTACTGAGGGAGGTCATGGCTGACGGGCTTGCTGTATCGCTCTTAGAGCTATTAACAGTCCTCGTCTCTGTCGGGTCAAGGCCCAGGGCAAGACGCATCCTCGCCTTTCCTACAAGGCCAAAGAGGAGAACCAACGTAAGCGTAATAGTAAAAATTACGCCAAAGGCTACGCCTCCAAAAAACTGCTTTTTCATAACTGCCTTTCTATAGAAACATTAGTTTACATAATTTAGCGGATTAACATATGTTCCGTTAATCTTTAATCCGAAATGAAGGTGAGGACCTGTCGCGACACCGGTTGAACCAACCAGTCCTATCTGCTGCCCCTGGGACACATTCTGGCCCGAAGACACAAGGAGCTTAGAGCAGTGCATATAAACAGTATATACTCCGTTTCCGTGGCTAATAAGCACGTAATTACCCATAGACCAGTGATAGCCGGCTTCAACAACCGTGCCTCCGGCCGCGGCTATTATAGGTGTACCGGCCGCGACACCGATATCAACGCCCGAGTGAAATGTTCCGGAATTCGCCGTAACCTCCGCGCGACTTCCAAATCCCGAGGTAATGGTGTGGCTCGCCGGCATAGGCCATATAAGACTTACACCGCTTGAGCTGTTCACGGAAGCGCTGTAGTCGGCTGAGCTTCCATCGGAGGAATCCTCGGCAGAATTGTTTCCATTATTCTGATTATTTGCCGCGGCGGCAGCCTCCTGCCTTTTCCGCTCTTCCTCCTCCGCCTTCTTCCTTGCGGCTTCCTCGGCGGCCTTCTTCTCAGCTTCCCTTCTCGCTTCTTCCTTCGCTATAAGACTGTCAATAGTGGAATCCTGCGCCTCTGCCGCTGACGCAAGCTCGGTTATCTTGCTGTTCTGTTCATCCACAAGAGAATTTACATTAGCAAGCTCAGTCTGCTTGTCGGCAAGTAATGTCTCATTCGTCTGCTTATCAATCTTATACTCAGCGTACATCTGCTTTAAATCAGCAAGCTGAGTTTCTTCAAGCTTCTCTTTCTCAGCGACTTCCTTCTTAGCGGCGGTATATTTATCAAAAAGGTCGTTATCATAGGCGGTGATATCTGCCATATACTCTGAATTATTATACAAGTCAGTAATGTTATCCGACCCGAAAATAACATCCAGATAATCGGAATCTCCGTTCTCATACATGTAACGGATCCGCTCCTTCATGGTGTCATACTGATCGCTCTCAGCCTGCTTCGCGGCCTCAAGGTCCTTCCTCGTCTCCGCCAGCTCCTTCTTCTTTGCCTTATACTGAGTTTTAAGAGTAGTCATGTCATCTAAAAGCTTCTCAAGCTTCTTATCGAGAGCCTCTATATAGTCGGAAATATCATCCTTCTTGCTCTCAAGCTCGGCAAGATCAGCCTCGGCGGCCTTCTGCTTAGCTTCTATCGCAGCCTTCCTGTCCTTGGCCGCTTCTATCTCGGAATTAGTGACATTCGAAGAAGCCTTCACCGGAAGGACGCCATCAGGCAAAACCGTCAGTGAAAGACATATAAGTGAGGCACAAAGCCCCGCGCCAAGTACTTGAAAGAATTTCGACAATATTATCACACTCCGCGATTTCTATGAACGGTAAACATGCTTCCGAGAAATCCGATTCCAAGCCCTATCAGTATGCAAAGAGGCGTAAGAGTCTTAAATTCCTCATTCGCAGGAATAAAGGTGAGTAGATTAGCGAGGCTGTTATAGCGCTCAGAAAGCGCGGTAATAACCTTCCCGTATATAAGCCGCAGCACAGCGAGCGGAATTACCGCTCCAAGGCATCCTATTATCATTCCTTCTATGACGAATGGCGCTCGCACGAAAAAATCGGTGGCTCCTATAAGGCGCATTATGGAAATTTCTTCCTTCCTTACGCTGATTCCCATAGAGATTGTTGTATTTATAAGGAATATTGAAACAGCAAGCAGAATCGCAAGTATAACAAAGCCAACAAAGCCTATCATGCTGTTAAATGCTGTGAGACCGTTAGCTGTAGCGCTCGATCCATTTACCTTGCGCACTCCGGGCAGTGTTTCTATATAGGTTACCAGGTCTGACTGCTTACTTACATCCTTAAGGAAGACAGAATAGCTGTCGCTTCCCGCAAGTGGATTGTCATCCCCGAAGGTCTCGGCAAGCTCAGGCTTAAGAGACTCGCTCTTAAACTTCGCCCAGGCCTCATCGGCTGATGTGTAGGTAAGGCTTGAGACTTCAGGTCTCGCCTGAATCTTCGTTCCTATATCCCTCTTTTCGGTATCAGTAATATTTTCCTCAAAGAATACAGTCACGCCAACCGAGGTTTCGGCCTTTGTTACCATATACCGGAAATTGCTCAGAACAAAGTAAAATATACCGAATATAAATAAACAGGCAGTTATGGTGCCGATACTCGCAAGGGAGAACATTTTATTCCTCCCGATACCTCGTACGCCCTCTTTAAAGCTTCTGCCAAGCGTCCGGATATTCATTACCGTAACCACCCTTCTTTTCGTCTTTTATTATTCTGCCGTTTTCAAGGGTAATAACCCTCTTCTGCATGGCATTTACGATATCTATATTATGAGTTACAACCACAACCGTTGTGCCTCTTGAGTTCACCCGTTCAAGCAGGCTCATAATCTCATAAGAGTTCCTCGGGTCGAGATTTCCCGTAGGCTCATCGGCTAAAAGCAGGACAGGATCATTTATAAGAGCCCTCGCAAGCGCTACCCTCTGCTGCTCTCCGCCTGAGAGCTCATCCGGAAATGACCTCTCCTTACCGGTGAGCCCCACAAGAGACAGCATCTGAGGAACACGATGCTTTATGGTTCTTTTGCTCTCGCCCACAACCTCGCAGGCAAATGCCACATTTTCAAATACATCCCTGTCCTTAAGAAGTCTGAAATCCTGAAAAACCATACCGACACTCCTGCGGTACATGGCGACCTGACCGCGTCTGAAGCGGTTAAGCCTTCTGCCATCCACATAAATAGTGCCATCCGAAGGCTCTATCTCCTTCATGAGGAGGCGGAGCATGGTAGATTTTCCGGCTCCCGAGTCACCGATTATAAACACGAATTCACCCTTGTTTATCTCAAATGAGACATTCTTTAAGGAGTGCATTTCACCGTTGTTTACGCTGTCATAGTCCTTGCTCACATCGTGAAAAACTATAACCGGCATATCAGAATTGCGCCTTCTGCCGTGAACCAGGGAGAACTGCTTTTTCTTACGGTCTATAGCCGCCTTTCTTTCTTCATCCATCAGTAGTCCATGCTTTCCATGTACTTCATGTACTTAACAACCATGAGGGCAATCTTAAATGTTATGGCGTCATCAAAGTTCCTTATATCAAGGTTCGTAGCCTTCTGCAGCTTGTCAAGACGATATACAAGCGTATTCCTGTGAATGAAGAGCTGCCTTGATGTCTCGGAAACATTTAAGCTGTTCTCAAAGAACTTGTTAATGGTAGCGATAGTCTCCTCATCGAAATCATCCGGAGTCTTATCGCCGAAAATCTCATTTATGAACATCTTGCAGAGAGGCATAGGAAGCTGGTAAATGAGTCTGCCGATTCCGAGATTGTTGTAACCGACAATATTGCTTCCCTCATAGAAAATCTTGCCTACGTCAAGAGCCATGCGGGCTTCCTTGTACGACCTCGATACGTCCTTAATTTCATTTACAATGGTACCGTAGGCGATATGAACACTGCTCATGGCTTCGGTATTAAGCATATCAAGCATGGTTGACGCAACCTGGTTCATCTCTTCATATCCCTCGTCGCTTGCGAGTTCCTTTACGAAAATGATGTTCTTCTCGTCAACAGCGGTTATGAAGTCCTTCTGGTTGCTCTGATAGAGGCTTCTTACTATCTCAAGAGCGTTCGTATCCTTCTCATGCTTTGTCTCTATGACGAATACTATACGTCTCGCTTCGGACTCTATATGGAGCTTCTTTGCCCTGTTATATATATCAACGAGAAGGAGGTTATCAAGAAGAAGGTTCTTAATGAAATTATCCTTGTCATACCTCTCCTTGTATGCTACCAACAGGTTCGCTACCTGGAAGGCCGCTATTCTTCCGACTATAAATACATTTTCACTGTCACCCTTAGCGACAATGACGTATTCAAGCTGGCCATCATCAAAGACCTTAAAAAACTGCGCTCTGGAAACGCCCTGGCTCTCCGCCGGCGAATCGGCGAAGCTTTCTACATACGGAGAATACTCTTCTGCGTTGTCAAATGTGCTCGCGAGTACCTTTCCCTCGGTATCCATAGCAGCGAGGTCAACTCTCGCGATATTCTTCAGTCCGTCAAGCGTGGACTGCAATGTCTGGTTAGATAACATATATTCACCTCTGATACTCTATGTCAACGGGTAAAAACACACCCGTTAACATTATAGACTATTCTTTCCCGTATGTCAAAACTTTATTTGTTACTGCGAAGCATTTCGAATGCGTAGGCCTGAACAGTAACCTTTATTTTAAAATGCCCCGTCAACAGCAGCAATCAATCTGAAGCCGCCTCTGTCAGAAAGTCCGTCAGCGATATCTGGTTTGATTCAGGGAGATTTCCTAATATTCCCAGTTCGTCAAGCTTGTCTATATTTGTCTGAGACAGCTTCGCCCTCTGCTTCAGATCATTTTTACTGACAAATTCACCATGCTTTACTGCCTCTTCCATAGCTATCGCCGCCGTATCACCTAGTCCGTCTATGGAAACAAAGGATGGCATAAGCTTCCCGTCAATTATCTGGAAGCGCTTCGCTTTAGCCTTGTAGAGGTCTATAGGCAGGAATTCAAAGCCCCTCGCGTACATTTCAGCCACAAGGAGACCGTCACCTAACATATCAAGCTCCTTAGGAGAAGCGTCCTTGCCCTTCCCCTTGATCTCCCTCATTGCCATATCGAGCTTCTCACGACCCATGCACATGACCTCATAGTTAAATGCCTTAGCGCGGATTGAGAAAAACGCCGCGTAATATGCAAGAGGATAGTGAACCTTATAATAGGCGATTCGAAGTCCCATCGTAACGTAGGCAACCGCGTGGGCCTTAGGGAACATGTACTTTATGCGCTTACAGGACCAGATATACCAGTCAGGCACACCATGCTCAATCATCTCAGTTTCCATCTCAGGCTTGAGACCGCGGCCCTTACGGACAGATTCCATGATCTTGAAGGCGTGGCCCTTGTCAAGCCCCTTCTGGATGAGATAAATCATGATATCATCACGGGTACAGATAGCCGTAGAAAGGGTACATTTTCCTTCCTCTATCAGGGTCTGGGCGTTGTCAAGCCATACATTTGTACCGTGGGAAAGACCTGAAATACGCACAAGCTCTGAAAATGTGGTAGGCTTCGTATCACGAAGCATCTGCATGACAAACTTTGTGCCAAACTCGGGAACGCCAAGTGTCCCCAAATCAATGCCATCTATATCCTCCGGCTTTATTTTTAACGAATCAAGACCATGAAAAAGGGCAAGGACACCGGGATCGTCCATCCTGATCTCGGTAGCGTCAAAGCCCGTCACATCCTCAAGCATCCTTATCATGGTCGGATCATCGTGTCCGAGTATATCCAGCTTCAGAAGGTTATGGTCAATTGAGTGGTAATCAAAGTGAGTGGTGACTATAGGACTCGTCATGTCGTTTGCCGGGTGCTGAACCGGTGTAAATGTGTAGATCTTCTCACCGATAGGAAGTACGACGATACCACCCGGATGCTGTCCTGTAGTCCTCTTTACTCCTATACAGCCCTGGGAAATCCTGGTTATCTCAGACTTCCGCATGGTGTTAATGCCATGCTCCTCGTTATATTTTAGAACATAGCCGTAAGCCGTCTTATCAGCGACACCACCTATGGTTCCCGCCTTAAAGGTCTGACCTTCGCCGAAAATAACCTCAGTATAGGCATGAGCCTTCGACTGATATTCACCCGAGAAGTTAAGGTCTATATCAGGCTCCTTATCTCCGTTGAAGCCAAGGAAGGTCTCAAAAGGTATGTCATGCCCCTCCTTAACAAGCGGCTCACCGCAAACAGGGCATACCTTATCCGGCATATCGCAGCCCGACCGGCCACCGTAGCTCTTTACCTCTTCTGAATCAAAGTCGGTATAGAAGCATTTCGCGCACCTGTAATGGGCAGGAAGGGAGTTAACCTCCGTAATTCCCGCCATGAAGGCTACGAAGGAAGAGCCAACCGAGCCTCTCGAGCCTACAAGATATCCGTCCTCGTTTGATTTCCACACAAGCTTCTGGGCAATAATGTAAAGGACTGAATAGCCGTTGCTGATAATAGAGGTCAGCTCCTTCTCAAGTCTCGCCGATACAGGCTCGGGAAGATTTTCTCCATAAAGCTCATGGGCCCTGTTGTAGCAGATATCACGGAGCATTTCATCCGAATTTTCAATCTTAGGAGGGCACTTGTCAGGGCGGACAGGGTTGATATTGTCGATCATATCCGCCACAAGGTTTGAATTTGTGACTACAACCTCGTAAGCCTTTTCCTCACCAAGGTAGGAAAATTCCTCGAGCATTTCCTCGGTAGTACGTAAATACAGCGGCGCCGGCTCTTCAGCTCCCATGCCCTTAGCGTTAAGGATCATCCGCCTGTATACTTCGTCTTCCGGATTTTGGAAATGAACATCACAGGTCGCGACCACCGGCTTGTTATTTACTTCGCCAAGGCGGACTATCTCCTTATTTATAGCGATAAGGTCATCATCGCTCTTTATCTGAGGAGTACGCCTGTTATCGTCTATCATGAATCGGTCGTTCCCGATAGGCTGTATCTCATAATAGTCGTAGAAATCGCAGAGGCTCTTAATTCTCTCCTCGCCTTCGTTATTTAAGATAGCCTGGTACATTTCTCCCGCGCAGCAGGCTGAACCAATTATGATTCCCTCCCTGTTCGCCGCAAGTAAGCTCTTAGGGATTCTCGGACGACGGTGAAAATACTTCAAATGTGACTCAGAAATAAGCTTGTAGAGGTTGATACGGCCTATTACGTTCTTCGCGAGAAGGATACAATGGTAGGACTTATTTTTCTGAATGTATTCGACATCGATATTGTTGATATCTGTCGTAACAGCCGTATCGTCTACTATATAGGCCTCGCAGCCACAGATGAGCTTAAAGTCATTCATCTTCATATCGCGCTTGGCGTGAAACGCGTCGGTCAAGGACTGCACAACACCGTGGTCTGTAATCGCGACAGCCTTGTGCCCCCATTCCGAGAGCTGCTTAAGGAGAGGCTTCGTATTCACGCAGGCGTCCATTTCACTCATAATCGTATGCAAATGGAGCTCAACGCGCTTAACCTTAGCGTTATCCATCCGCTTTACGGTAAAATCGTCTATCTTCTTGATACCGGTGATGGAGCTTATCGCCACTTCCCTCTCAAAGGAATCCATCATAGCGACTCCCTTAAGCTTGATAAATGAACCTTCCGCGAGGTTTGGCCTTATCTCGTCAAGCTCCTCATTTCTAACAAAGATTTTACCCGTTATACTGTCCGTAAAATCCGTAAAGGCGAAAATAAGTATGGTCTTTTCATTCTTTATAGGCCGCTCATCGAGGGTCATGACCTTACCCCTGACTACGACCTCGCCCATTTCGCCCTGAATGTCATGGAGCTTTGTCATTTCGCCGGCGAAAGGCTTACCGTAGAAAATATCAGGGTCATCGGGAAGCTTTGGCTTCCTGTAAAATTTCTTGTCTGTAGTAGTTGGCTTATTCTCTTCCTTCTTGGCGACGGGCATTTTCACTGTGTCAGCGCCATCATTCTTTCCCTTCTTAGGGGCTACTTTATTTCTCTGGTTTATAGCGTTCGCTTCAATTTCATTAAGAGATATCGTCACAACGCCATCATCGGTATCCTCACGTTCGCGGGGCTTATAAAATGTTCTCACATCGGCGTTAACGCCAAACCTCTCCTTAAATACCTTCCGCAGATAATCGGCTATTCTCGATATCCGGCTTACCGTAAAGAAATCATTATATGCTTCAATTGTAAATGTATTGCCATCTATTGTAATTTTAGCGGACTCAAAGCAGGTCCTGTACACAGGCCCCATTTCAGTAAGCTCTTCTAACAAATTTTGTTTATATTCTTCGTAAATATCAGAAAGAGAAGCATCACCCAGGTCGTAATGCTCCTCAAATTTAATCTGTGCGTCGTATATTCCTGTAAATACCTGTGCTTTCAGGGTCCTTGCCATACGCAGGAGGTATTTCCGTTCGACTGTTTTCTTTCCGGAAATTTTCAGTGTAACAATACGTGAACTCTTCGACATGATAACCTTGTCGACCGATATTCCCTCAAAGGCCTCATCAAGGTCCTCATTCATTGAAATATTTGAAAACGCGTCATGAAAATCCATGGCTGCCTCCTCTTTCTGAAAGGCAGGAAAAACTAAGCTCCTGCCTTATCAAGTTCCTTACGCAACAGAGGAATAATATCCTCTTCCTTAACCGGAATTTTCTTACCGTCCTTTACAAGATCCCAGGTTCCGTTTCCTACTCCGAATATACCTATATCCGCTTCCTTCGCTTCGCCGGGACCATTTACAACACAGCCCATCACAGCAATCTTAAGATTCAGGTTACTATATTCGTCAGCTAATCTTTCTAATTTTTCTTCAAGACCGATCAGATCTACCTTAGTACGACCGCACGTAGGGCAGGATACTATTTCTATACCGCTCTTTCTAAGGCCTAATGACTTAAGAATTTCCTTAGCCGCAATCACCTCTTCGACCGGATCACCGGTAAGAGATACACGGATTGTATCTCCTATTCCTTCATAGAGAATGGTACCTATACCGACAGCAGATTTAATCGTCCCTCTTTTTAGGCCGCCGGCCTCGGTAATTCCGACATGAAGCGGATATTCACACTGCTTATCTATTAATTCATGAGCCTTTATGGCGGTCATCACATCAGAAGACTTTATACTGATGACTATGTTGCGATAATCTAAGTCTTCTATCAATTTTGCGCTCTTAAGAGCGCTCTCGACAAGCGCCTCGGGTGTAACCCCACCGTATTTAACAAGCAGATCCTTCTCAAGAGAACCTGAATTAACGCCGACTCTGATAGGGATATTCCCTTCCTTCGCTTTCTCGACTACCGCCTTGAGTCTCTCAGGGCCGCCGATATTTCCGGGATTTATCCTTATTTTATCAGCGCCATTTTCTATTGCAGCGATAGCGAGTCTGTAATCGAAATGGATATCCGCCACTATCGGAATATGAATCCGCTTCTTAATCTCGCCTAGAGCCTTGGCCGCTGCCATGTCAGGAACCGTTGACCTTATTATGTCACAGCCTGCCTCTTCGAGGCGCAAAATCTGACTCACCGTCGATTCTACGTCAGCGGTGTCAGTGTTAGTCATTGACTGTATAAGTACAGGGTTACCGCCTCCGATAACCCTGTCACCTATATGAACTTCCCTAGTATTTAACCTGCTCACTTTATAATCCTCATAATATCATTGTACCAGACAAATACCATCAATACCATCAGTGCCGCAAATCCTATCAGGTGGACCATGCCTTCCTTATTCGGGTCTACAGGCTTCTTCCTTATGGCTTCTATGAAGAGGAAGACAAGCCTTCCTCCGTCGAGAGCCGGAAGTGGGAGTAAATTGATTACGCCGAGGTTTGCGGAAATAAGTATAACAATATTCATCATGTTAAGGAAAACATACAGGGCTCCGGCAGCCTTGCTCTCATCGTATGTATTTCCTATCATCTGCACAATGCCCACAGGCCCCGCTATATCCTTGGTGCTTACGCGTCCCGTAATCATCATTCCAAGGCCGTCTATAGTGGAAACTATCCAGTACTTTACTTCATTAAGGCTGTAAACAATAGTGCCAAGTATGCCTGTACGCTCACGCTGTAAATTATAGCCCATGCCGATATAGTAGCTGCTGCCCTGAAATTCAGGGGTAGCGACTATGTCCCAGGTATTGCCGTTCCTATTTATCGTTATGGTTACAGGATTTCCGTCAAGGGGATTTACGTTGAAATAATTCTGCAGGGCCTGACCTGTTTCAATTTTATTTCCATTGACGGCAACTATGTGGTCACCGGTTTTCACAACTTCAGACTCTCCGTTAGCTATTGCGCTTCCTGTAGCGATAACCGCCTTACTCAGGGCTCCGTCAGAGGAAATTTCCCCTATCTCAGCCCCACTCTTATCGCTGTTATCATTCGGCATATAGGAAAATCCAAGCAGAAAGACATCACGCTTTATCGGATTCACGACTAAAGTCTGATGATTCTCGTCCGACTTTAGCTTTATGGTAAGAGGCTTCTCCGAAAGAGCGTTAAACTGGAAATAATTAGCTATTTCCCTGCCTATGGTAATCTGCTTGCCGCCTATTTCAGTTATGGTATATCCTTCTTCTATTCCGGCTTCGGCAGCAGGAGAGCCAGGTACTACCTCAGTCACATACGGACGGTCTATTCCCGCGATTCCTATAACAATCAGCGAAATGATAAAGGCTAAGATAAAGTTAAATAATGGTCCTCCAAAGACAACCATAATCCTTGCCCAGACTGACTTCTTGCCAAAGGCGTTCTCGTCACTGCTTTCTCCGTCTTCCCCCTCCATCATGCACGAACCGCCGAGAGGAAGAAGCTTAATTGACCACCTTGTGCCTCCCTTCTCGAAGGAGAAAAGTCTCAGACCCATACCGAGAGAAAATTCATTTACCTTTATACCGGCTTTTCTCGCGAACGTATAATGTCCGAACTCATGAAAAATAACCACAAGAGAAAAGATAAGTATTGCTATTACTATGTTCATTTATACCAACTTTCGATCTGTTCCGTAATTTCCTTCTTAAGACCCAATATCTCATCGACATCAGGGTTTGGGCTCACCTTGTGACCGTCAAGCGCCTTTCCGATTATATCGGGAATATCGGTGTAGCCTATTTTACGCGCCAGAAAAAGCTTCACCGCTTCTTCATCAGCTATGTTAAATACCGTAGGCGCGCTTCCACCCATTTTTAAAGCCCCAAAGGCAAGCGCTAAGCCCTTAAACTTCTTAAGGTCAGGTTTAATGAACTCGAGGTTACCAATTTTAAACAAATCAAGATAATCGTTACTCACAAACCTTCTCTCAGGGTATGTAAGCGCGTAGCTTATAGGGAGGTGCATGTCCGGGACACCAAGTTCGGCTATTACTGCCCCGTCTTCGAACTCAACAGCCGAGTGAACTATACTCTGCGGCTGAATTACAACCTCAATATCAGAAGGCTTGGTGTCAAAAAGCCAGCTTGCCTCGCACACCTCAAGCCCCTTATTTACCATTGTGGATGAATCTATAGTAACCTTAGCGCCCATATTCCAGTTGGGGTGCTTAAGGGCATCTTCCACTTTTACAGACTTCAGTTCATCAAGGGATTTATGAAGAAATGGTCCTCCGCTCGCAGTAAGAAGAATTTTCCTGATTCTGTTATCAGCCCTACCCTGTAAGCACTGGAAAATAGCGGAATGTTCGCTGTCGACGGGAAGTATTTTAACGCCTTCATTTTTAGCAAGAGGCATAATAATATGCCCGGCGCAGACAAGGGTCTCCTTATTCGCAAGAGCGACATTCTTATGCGCCTTTATAGCCGCTATGGTAGGCTCGATACCCATCATGCCGACGACTGCTGTTACAACTATATCGGCATCACTTATCGAAGCGGTCTCAATCAGGCCTTCCATACCCGTCACGAGCTCAGGAAGTGTATGAAGCTCTTCTCTCCCATGAGCGTCAGCAAGCATGGCCTCTAATTTTCCGGCCGCTTCCTCATCATATACACACACGAGCTCCGGTGAGAACTCTAAAATCTGCTTGTATAGCAAGTCGATACTTTTATTCGCGGCAAGCGCGACTACATTCATATCGTGATTAATCCTTACGATATCGAGGGTCTGCGTGCCGATAGAACCTGTAGAACCTAAAATAGAAATATTCATTTATTTTAACATCGGGGGAACCATATACCCCTTCATAAAGAAATCAGCAAGATAATATACTATTGGAGCGGTGATAATGACACTGTCAAATCTGTCAAGTATGCCACCGTGTCCCGGAATAAGCTTTCCGTAATCCTTAACGCCGTACGCTCGCTTTATTCCCGAAGCCGCAAGGTCACCGACCATGGAAATAAGCGCTCCGCAAGCGCCTATGACAGCAAAGGCCGGAAGAATCTCATAGGGCTCACCTCTGTCTATGCACATCCATAAGCCAAAAAGCGTACTTAATATGGCAGCTCCGGCAACCCCGCCTACAGCTCCCTCGACAGTCTTCTTAGGACTTAAGAGAGGGGTCATCTTATGCTTACCCCAGAGTCGCCCCGCGCAATAGGCACAGGTATCGGATCCCCATGAGGCTATATAAATCATATAGCCGAACCAGTTTCCGAGAGGAACTTCAGCCCTGGTCCTGAAAATATATGAGATCATGAAGGGAACATAGAGGACGCCAAAGGCACCGGCGAAGAGCATCTCAGCGCTGTACTTAGGATACCCTATAACAAAACAGCAGAGCATAGCTATGGTCATGAATGAGAGTACGAGAAGATAAGGGATATGGTCTCCCGGCTCGGTAGCGTGAACATACACGCAATAATACCAAAGAACGGTGATGATATATCCTATGATTCCCATCACCGTCTTCTCCATCTTCATGACTCTGTATAATTCATACAGACCGACAAGGGAAATGAATGCGCATGTGGCAAGAAGAACCATACCACCCGCATTCATTGTGATTATCAGAAGAATCACAAGGACAATACCGCTAATCAGTCTTGTACGAAACATAAATCACTAAAACCTCATTTACTTTCTTTTATTCCACCGAATCTTCTGTCACGTGTGCTGTAATATTCAACCGCTTCGGTAAGCTCCTTCTTGCCAAAGTCAGGCCATAAGACAGGCGTAAAGAAGAATTCAGCATAAGCAAGCTGCCACAAGAGATAATTAGACAGCCTCTGCTCTCCGCTCGTTCTGATGCAAAGGTCAGGGTCAGGAATTCCTGCAGTATCAAGGTGATCAGCGATACAGGCTTCTGTCACCTTTTCAGCCAGCTCTTCACGGTTGCAGTTTTCAAAAGAAGGATCAAGAATTATCCTTTTAAATCCTCTTGTAATCTCGTCACGGCTTCCGTAATTTATCGCAAGAATAAGATTAAAATCAGTGAAATCCTTTGAAAACTCTTCTGTGTGTCTCATCAGTTCCCGGAGCTCAGGCGTAAGAGCGCTTCTGTCGCCGATAAACGACATGCGCATATTATTGCGCTTACAGAGGCCCTCTGAATCCGAAAGATATTTATAGAGGAGGTCCATAAGGGCATCCACTTCTTCCTTCGGTCTCTTCCAGTTCTCTGTAGAAAATACATACATCGTGACATATTTTATGCCCATATCCTTGGCGGCCCGACAGACGGGCTCAACGTTTCCGGCGCCCTTAACGTGACCGGCGTTCCTAGGAAGGAAACGCTTCTTAGCCCACCGGCCGTTGCCGTCAAGGATAATGGCAACATGTCTTGGAATCACTATTTCAGCCATTATACAGTCATAAGTTCCTTAGACTTGATATCTGTCATGCTCTCAATCTCACCAACATACTTGTCGGTAAGCTTCTGCATCTCATTTTCAAGATCCTTCATATCATCTTCAGTAATCTCATCGGCCTTCTGCTGCTTCTTGAAGGCATCGAGAGCGTCACGGCGGATATTTCTGATGGCAACCTTAGCCGATTCAGCCATCTTCTTGATATCCTTGGTAAGTTCCTTACGTCTCTCTTCGGTAAGCTCAGGGAAGACCAGGCGGATAACCTTGCCATCGTTATTAGGAGCGATTCCTAAGTTAGCGGCGTTAATTTCCTTCTCGATAGCCTTGATAAGGCTAGGCTCCCAAGGCTGAATCTGAATGATTCTCGGCTCAGGAACGGAAACGTTCGCCACACTCTGTAATGGAGAAGGCTGACCATAATAATCAACCCTTATCTTGTCAAGGATATGAGGGTTGGCCCTGCCGGCGCGGACTGTAACAAACTGCTCCGCAAGGTTGTCTATGGTCTTCTTCATTTTATCTTCGTAATCTTTTGTCGCAGCGGACATATTTACCTCCTATACCGTAATCCTTGTTCCGTGAAAATTTCCATTCACGGTATTTATTATGCTATCCTCTTCATTAAGCGCAAATACAAGGAGCGGCATCTTATTTTCAAGTGCCATAATAGTCGCTGACAGATCTATGACCTGGAGCTTCTTGTCGAGCACCTCCTGTAAACTTATCTCATCAAACTTCTTAGCGTCAGGATTCTTCTTAGGGTCGGAATCATATACACCATCAATGGCCTTAGCAAGAAGTATGACATCAGCGTCTATCTCAAGCGCGCGCAGAACAGTTGTCGTATCGGTTGAGAAGTATGGATGACCTGTACCACCGGCGAAGAACACTACCATACCCTTACCAAAGTACTTATTAGCCCTGTCCTTTGAAAAAAGCTTGGTAATATCTCCACATTCAAATGGAGTAAGTACCTGCGTCATCATTCCCTGCGATCTGAATATCTCTGAGACAAATACACAGTTCATGATGGTAGCGAGCATTCCTATCTGGTCTGACTTGACGCGGTCTATGGATGTACCGGTGCGGCCTCTCCAGAAATTGCCTCCGCCAATAACTATTCCTACCTGTATGCCCTGTTCGGTGATTTTCTTTACCTGCTTCGCTACCTTGACGCATACATCTTCATCGAAGCCGGTCTTCTTATCGCCCGCAAGGGCCTCACCTGAGAGCTTAAGTAAAATTCTCTTATATTCAGCCATTATTTGCGGTCTCCGTTACCTGCCTCATCAAAGAAGGAATCAATATCGACAGCCGCGTAAGGAAGAGCGCAGAAACCATCGATAACGGCGCCATTGTTAACCTGGATACCCTTGGAATTGATATTGCCCTTTACAACCGCAGTAGAATCTACAACTACAGGACCATTTACATCAATTTCACCCTTAACGGCACCGGCGATTACAAGACTTGATGCTGTGATATCGCCGATTACAACCGTTCCGACACCAATCTTTACACTGCCCTTGCTCGTAATGCCGCCGTCCAGTCTGTCTGTATTAATATATACCTCTGAGGCGGTTGAGTTACCGATTACGCTTCCGGCTATTGAAAGCTTGCCCAAGCAGTTGATATCGCCCTTAACGGTACCGTAAACCTCAAGAGAACCATCACTTACAATGCTTCCGTTAATGGTTGTACCCTTTGCGATAACAGTACTCTTGCCTGAATCAACAGAATTCTCGTCAAATACAGGAGCAGGCTCTTCGCTGCCCGAAACGATAGGAGCTGTAGCGCCCTCAGGAAGGGAAGCTTCAGCCACCTCAGGCCCTGTCTCCTTAGCCGCTATCTCAGCTTCCTTGGCGGCAGCCTCTTCTTCCATAATCTTCCCTAACATATCTGTATCTACAGAATCATCTTCCTCTGAGAGGTCAAAACCGGCAAGATCGTCAGACGCAGGTACTGCTTCTGTCTCTTCCTCTACATTAACTTCTTCTGCTGCCTTTTTCTTAGCGCTCACTTCTTCATCCACCTTTTCTTCATTTTCATCAGCTGCCACTCCGACTGCGTCATCCGCAAGCTCACCTGCGGCAGTACCGATATCCTCTGCGAGATCTTTTAAGAAACTCATCGTAAACCTCCATTTTTATATTTCCGGCTTATTGTAGTTTATGTACCACCGGCGTAGTACTTTTAGTTATCGGAAGAAATTCGTAACCCTCCGAAGATAACTTTTCTATGATATATGGAAGAGCCTTCACGGTACTCTTCTTTTCGGGAAGGTCATGCATAAGCACAACCGACTCATCAAACTCAGTAACACCTTCTTCTACATTCTTAGCAAGCTTCTTATACGAAGGCGGATCAGGCACCGCGTCACCGCTCATAACATTCCAGTCAAAATACGTCACGTCTTCGCTCTTAAGAAACTTTATCAGCTTCTTCATACTGACCTTACTCACAGTATTGCTGCTGCCTCCCGGAAACCTGTAAAGCCATGGCTTCTCACCGGTAACCTCAGTCAGTAAGGCGCTGATCTTATTATAATCCTTCTTAAAAGCTGACTCCGACTTATATATCTCATCATACTTATGACTGTATGAATGCATGCCTATGGTATGGCCCCTTGCCACAATCTCCTTATATAGAGCCTTAGAAGTATCGTCTTCTTTTCCTGTCACAAAAAATGTCGCTTTCACCTTATACTCATCGAGAATATCAAGAATCTTCTCAGTATTCGCACCGGGACCGTCATCGAAAGTCAGATAAATGACACCCTTGTAATTCTTGTCATCTTTGCCGACATCCGAGGTATCCGTCCCCTCTCTGATATCTCCGTCAGTCACGGCCGAACCTGATGAATCGCTATAGTCTCCGCCTATATTTACAATGGCGGAGCCGGTCGAGCTACCGGCAAGGAGACGCCCTTCCTTAGAGTTCTCAGCAGCGTAAAGCGTCTCAAGCTTCATTTCCTTTATCTGCTCGAGCTCATTTGAAAGCGAATGAACTCTTGCGAAAAGAATAAGGCATAAAACAGTAGGAAGAAGGATAAGGACTATCACCGTAATTACCATGATACGCTTTATGCGCTCAACCCGCTTTCTGCGGTATTCTTTGTCTTTCCTGTCCATACCCGACTCACTTTATAACTAATCTATTACATAATAACACAAACTGACTTATTTTAAAAGACCCTTTATTATTTTCCTGTTTACTTCACTGCTCTTATGGGCAGCCTCGGGGTCTCCCACTTCCGGCTCTCCGCAGACATCAATTCCGATAATATCTCTTTTATCTAAAATGTTCCGAATGTCAGCGATAAGCCCGTCAAGCTTCATTTGGCCCTGATCCCAGTCACAGATGAATTCCGACTCGGAAAGCACATCCTTATCTATTGATAAATATACCGGAAGATCATCGGCTATACATCCTCCCTTACTTGCTTCCTTGTAGCTATCCGCGAAAATAACTCTCTTATCGTAATTGCCGTTGAGATTATCTATATATTCTTTCTTTGCTCCAATAAGAACTACGTTCCTTAACAAGCTTGCAGGTAAACTCAGGTCATATCTAAACAGGTCGGCAATCCATGACCCACACGAGAGAATATCGCCAAAGGCACTCTCCTGCATATCGGTGTGGTTATCATATACAATAAGGTCATAAGATACATTTATAAGCGAAGCGTAGAGCCTTGTCATATAGTGATAATTTCCCGAATCCAAAAAATGAAACGCAGGCAGTAAGCTTTCGTTACGGATCTGCTCCATAAGTTTACTGCCTGCCTCAGGGTCAAGATAGCCCCTTGTTCCTTCTATATCACGTTCATCTAAGATACGGAAATCGCTGTCCTTGTAGTAATCTTCAAAGTCCGCGATTCCCGTAAAGTCATGAATAAATACAGGCATCAGACAAGCTCTCTCGCCCCATCACCGATTTCAGCTTCATAGATTTCAGCGTCAATACCGCAAGCCTTCTTATATTCGCTAAGAACAGTCTTCTTGAAGTTTTCAAGAGCATCATTCTTCACAATGCTGACAGTACAGCCACCGAATCCACCGCCGGTAATTCTCGAGCCTATTACACCCGGTACGCTCCATTCTATCTCAACAAGCTTATCCACCTCAGGACAGGATACCTCATAGTCATCGCGAAGTGAAACGTGGCTTGCGTTCATAAGCTTTCCGAATGATTCGATATCGTTATTCTTAAGCGCAGCTACAGCCTTAATAGTACGCTGGTTCTCATATACAGCGTGCTTTGCTCTCTTAAGCTCCACAGGATCTGAAATCAGGCTCTTGTTCGCCTCAAATTCATCCTCGGTAAGGTCTCCGAGTCCGTTTATCGAAAGCTTTGTCTGAAGAGCCTTAAGAGCGTTAGTACTCTCTCTCCTTCTGTCATTATAAGCCGAATCAACAAGGCTGTGCTTAACATGACTGTTGGTTATCATGATCTTAGCGTCAGAAAGCTTAATAGGTGCGTACTCGTATGAAAGATCGGCCGTATCAAGGAAAATGGCGTTATCCTTCTTACCCATGGCTACGGCGAACTGGTCCATAATACCGCAGTTCATACCGCAGAAATCATTCTCGGACTTCTGGCCGAACTTAGCCACAGCTACCATATCCACAGGGATAGAATACATAGTCTTTAAAATGGTCCCCATAAGAACTTCGATTGAAGCTGAAGACGAAAGACCGGCGCCCGAAGGAATATTTCCCCACATGGCAAGGTCAAAGCCCTGATCTATGGTATATCCTGCCTCAGCGAATGCCCATACAACTCCGATAAGGTAATTAGCCCAGCCGTTCTTCTTTACGTACTGAATATCATCGAGGTTGCTTTCAGAAATTCCTGCGTTTTCAAAGTTAAGAGACACGAATCTTATCTTCTTGTCATCTCTCTTCTTTACTATGGCGTAGCTGCCCATAGTAAGAGCGCACGGAAATACATGACCACCGTTGTAGTCAGTGTGCTCACCGATAAGATTTACTCTTCCCGGAGAAAAGAAAAATCTGGCTCCATCTGCGCTTCCACCAAAATATTTGCTGAAACCTTCAGTAAGTTCCTTCTTAATGTCCATATTTCACCTCATGTCCTTTACAGATATGCTGTTAAGATGTTCTACTGCCAAAACCAAGTTACTCTTTAATTGCTAACCGATGAACCTGAAGCCGTTTCAGCCGAGCCTGAAACAGTTCCCTCATCAACGGCTGACGGAGAAGCGTTAATGGCGGATGAGCTCGCGATAGCGTTCATATAATTCTGCATCGCAAGGGCACCCTCTTCATATCCCTTGTCATAGCCCTTTTTATGACCATAATAGTAGCCGCCGAACATGGCGCCCAATATGGCCGCAATAATAACAATCGCTATAGCGGTGTTCCTTATTCTCTTTCTTTTCTTATAGCTCTTAAGCTTTTCCTTTTTCTTCTGTCTGTTGGTTAAATTCTGTTCTTCGCTCATGAAAATTTCCTGCCTTAGTATATAATTTTACCATCGGCAACCTTCTTCAAATGGCCGCCGTATGGGGATTTTCCGTACTTTTCAGCGCTTGTTAGGAGTTCATCTCTGTTAATCCAGCCATTGACATAAGCTATCTCCTCAACCGCCGATATCATAATGCCTTCACGCTTCTCTATAACGCGGACAAATTCCGAAGCGTCAGACAGTGAGTCCATAGTGCCCGTATCTAGCCATGCGTAGCCTCGGCCCAGCTTAAATACAGATAATTTTCCTTTTTCAAGGTAAATCCTGTTCAAATCAGTAATCTCAAGCTCGCCCCTAGCTGAAGGTGTGAGACTCTTAGCGTACTCACTTGCGTGCCCGTCATAGAAATATAATCCTGTCACGCAGTAATTTGACTTAGGATGAGCAGGCTTCTCCTCGATAGAAACAGCCTCACCCTTATCATTAAACTCCACAATTCCGAATCGTTCAGGATCATCCACATAGTACCCGAAGATGGATGCGCCCTTTTCGGAGTTGGCCGCCGCTTCGCGCAGATTCTTAGATAGGCCGTTTCCATAAAAAATGTTATCGCCCAAAATCATAGCGACGGGATCTCCCGCGATAAATTCCTCACCTATAATAAAGGCCTCAGCAAGGCCGTTCGGCTTAGGCTGCTCCTTATAGGAAAGTCTTACGCCAAACTCACTTCCATCGCCAAGCAGGCGCTCAAAGTTCGGCAAATCAACAGGAGTTGAAATTATTAAAATATCCCTTATCCCCGCAAGCATAAGCGTTGAAAGGGGATAGTAAATCATTGGCTTATCATACACAGGCAAAAGCTGCTTGCTTGTTACCTTGGTAAGCGGATAGAGTCTTGTGCCGGACCCGCCCGCGAGAATAATGCCCTTCATAAGTAATACCCCGGATTATTAATATTTTAGGCAACTAAAGAGCCCAAACAATAAGATTTTACACCCTAAAGCAAGTTTAGTCAAGCCCAATCACGCCGAGAGATAATCTGATGCCTTAAGGTTCTCAACCTGCTCAGCCGTCATTATACCGCCATAGAGTTCGCCTTCAACGAGATTTCCACCATTTTTAATCACAATATTTTCATAAACAGGGTCGGAAATATCCGTGAATACAGGAACCTTATTGAATTTTCTGATGTTTTCCGTTACAAGAGAAACAAATTCAGCGGAATCTTCGTCCTCATGCTCAGCGTAAATTCCCATAACAGACACTGCCACCTCATTCACAGGAAAATCCCTTAGAATCCGCATGGAGCAGAGTCCGTTTCCAAATGATCCTATTCTGAACTGAAAACCTTTATCCGTTAGAGATTTTACAAAAAACAGACAGTCATCAAAATTTTCACCGATGACCTCTTCAGAAAGCTCAAAGATAATCTTAGATCTGTCTACACCGGTCTCATTAATTATGGTATTGATGGATGTTTCAAAATCGACGCTCATGAAAATGCGCTTGGTGAGCGGAAATATCATCTTTTTATCCGGAAATCTCTTCATTTCCTCACAGACCCGTCTGAAGGCGTTCATGCCAAGCTGATTTATCTGGCCTGTCTTCTCAGCGAAACGCGAAAACCTGGCTGCCCGCCAAATTCCCTTCTCTCCTCGATCCCAGATAAGCTTTAGCCTCAGAGAATCAATCGATTTGTCCCTGATATTTATGACAGGCTCGTATCTCAAAAGGAAATCATCATTTTGAATGGCGTTAGCGAGATCACTCTTAAGGTCGATCTCGTCAAGCTCCTTTTTCTCAATATCCTCGGAAAAATAACAGTAAGTATCCTTGCCTATAATCTTAGCTTCAGCCAGGGCATACGAGGCGTTTCTTAAAACAATATCCGCCTTCTTGCCATCCTTTGGAGCCATGGCAATACCGATACTGACAGTTACCATCATCTGTCCAAAGGAAGTAAGGAATGGAAAATGAAATGCCTTCTCTATTCTCTTTACCTTATTATCAAATTCCGCGGAATCTTCGATGTTCTGCGTCAAAATAATGAACTCATCACCGTTCATTCTCGCTATATAGTCATTTTCATCGAGATTCTGGCGAAGGCGGTGGCTTATGTCAAGTATCAGCTCGTCGCAGTTTCCATGCCCCCATGTATCATCGAAGGTTTTAAAATCATCGAGATCGATGTACATAACAGCGCAGCTCTCGCCCTTCCTGAGCGTCTCAAGAGTATGACCGAGAAGCTCATCAAAGGCAGCCTTATTGGGGAGACCCGTAAGTTTATCCTCATAAGCGAGCTTTTTAATACTCGCCTCATTTTCCTTTATTTCCCGATATTTATTGCTCAGCTCTTCTTTTGCGTCAGTGACTTCCTTTAATACCTTAGTAAGCTCATCATCCTTCTCCATGAGCTTCTTATCAAGCGCGCCCTTTTCCTTGGCTGTCCTGTAAAGCAGGACGGCCAAGAATCCGGCTGCGGCGCAAATTGCGATAATCGCGATAATAAATCCTATGTAATCCAAAAGTAATATCCCCTTTTACAGAGTTATTGCACTCCTAAGTATTCAAGTATGCCCTTAGCTGCCTTCTTGCCTGCCCCCATGGCAAGTATAACCGTGGCAGCCCCCGTAACGGCATCACCACCTGCGAAGATACCCTTCTTCGTGGTTTCGCCTGTCTCTTCGTTTGCCGTAAGGCACCCATGCCTGTTTGTCTCAAGACCTTCCGTAGTAGACGCTATCAGAGGATTAGGACTCGTGCCGAGAGCCATAATAACAGTGTCACACTCTATCTCGTACTCAGAACCTTCAATCGGAACAGGTCTTCTTCTGCCCGAATCGTCAGGCTCACCCAGCTCCATCTTAATGATTCTGATGCCTCTTACCCAGCCATTCTCATCTTCGAGAATTTCTACCGGATTACGGAGAAGGTCAAATACTATCCCTTCTTCCTTGGCATGGCCTACTTCCTCACGTCTTGCCGGAAGCTCTTCCTCACCTCGCCTGTAGACTATAGTGACCTTAGCTCCAAGTCTCAAGGCAGTTCTCGCGGCGTCCATGGCTACGTTGCCGCCTCCTACGACTACCACATTTTTACCCGGATGCATAACCGTATCATAATTGTCGTCATAGCCCTTCATGAGGTTGCTTCTCGTGAGGTATTCGTTCGCTGAAAATACCCCGCAGGCGAGCTCTCCCGGAATCCCCATGAATCTCGGAAGACCGGCGCCTGAGCCTATAAATACGGCATCGTATCCTTCTTCCTTCATAAGGTCATCAACTGAAGCGGACTTACCGATAACATAATCGGTCTTTATTGTGACACCGAGCTTCTTAACATTTTCAACCTCGTAAGCAACGACCTTGTCCTTAGGAAGCCTGAACTCAGGAATTCCGTAAACAAGAACGCCACCGGCTTTATGAAGAGCTTCATATATCGTGACATCGCAGCCTGCCTTAGCAAGCTCGCCCGCGCAGGTAAGACCTGCGGGTCCGGCTCCGATAACCGCCACCTTCTTGCCGTTCTTCTTAGCGGCTTTATCTAGTGAAATGCCATGCTCACGGGCATAATCCGCCGTAAATCGTTCAAGCTTGCCTATGCTTACAGGCTCGCCCTTTATGCCGCGGATACAGTATTTCTCGCACTGGGTCTCCTGAGGACATACGCGACCGCAGACAGCCGGTAGGGCTGAATACTCTGAAATTACCGAGAAAGCCTCATTGACATTTCCACTCTTAAGTTCCCTTATAAATCCCGGAATATCTATACCTACAGGACATCCACCGACACACTTCGGGTTCTTGCAGTCAAGGCAGCGGCTCGCTTCAGCCTTTGCCTCCTCCATATCATATCCAAGACATACTTCATCAAAATTATGAGCTCTTACCTGTGGATTCTGCTCCTTCACAGGTACTCTCTTCATAGGATCAACCGCCATTGTCTTCTCCTTTTCTCAGGCCATTACCTGTGGTTTGCCGCAGTCAGGGCTATGCATACTATCGCCCTCTGTAAGCGCTAACATTTTTCTTCCCTCTTCCGTCTTATACATGCGGGCCCTAGTCATGGCCTGGTCAAAATCTATGAGATGCCCGTCAAATTCAGGTCCGTCTACGCAGGCAAACTTAATTTCATTCCCAACCGTAAGTCTGCACGCCCCGCACATGCCTGTGCCGTCAACCATTATAGGGTTCATGGATACAACCGTAGGGATACCAAGCTCCTTAGTAGTGAGACAGACAAACTTCATCATAATCATAGGCCCAATCGCTATGACCTTCGTGTATTTCTTTCCCTGATTGCCAATTAAATCCTTAAGGCAGTCATTTACATTCCCCTTAAATCCGAAGGATCCGTCATCAGTCGCCACATAGAGATTAGCGGCGTATTCCCTAAGCTCATCCTGTAAAATGAGCAGCTCCTTCGTTCTCGCTCCGACAATAACATCGGCCTCGTACCCATGCTCCTTCATCCACTTAATCTGAGGAAGAACCGGAGCGGTTCCAACACCGCCGGCCATGAAAACCACCTTTTCCTTGGCAAGAACTTCAGGCGCCGTAAAGCAGAGGTCAGAGGGTCTCCCAAGCGGGCCCACTATATCGGCGTAGCCAGCGTCATCCTCCTTTGACATCCTCGTGGTTGACGCGCCTACAGTCTGGTAAACTATTGTAATTGTCTCTTTTTCTCTGTCATAATCGCAAATAGTAAGAGGAATACGTTCCCCCTTCTCATCAAGCCTAACAATAACAAACTGACCGGGAAGGCAAGTCCTCGCTACATTTGGAGCTTCTACAACTGCCGTCCATATCCTGTTCGCCAGATATTTCTTCGAAAGTACCTTAAACATAGTGCAGTCCTCCTTTTATCGCATTATTCTATCATAACACAACCTGTATAATTTTTAAACCCATAAATCATAAACTTAAAAATAATTCAGTTTTCTGTTTCACTCAACGAGCCAAAGGTTTAAAATCAAGGAGCTCCTCTACCATCTCATCGGCGTCAGCAGCGAATTTTGTCGCCCCATGCTCTATTAAGAATTCCTTATCCCTGAAGCCCCAGAGAACGGAAATGCATGGGATACCGGAATTCTTCGCCGTATTTATATCCACGTCGGAATCTCCAATGTAAATGGAATTCTCCTTTGACGCCCCTATCTCCTTCATGGCCTCTATAACCATATCAGGGCATGGCTTCTTCCTTATGCCTTCCTTCTCACCAAGTGACGCGGCAAATACTCCCGGAAAATATGCCGCCGATAGCTCCTTAACAGCCGGATCGATTTTATTTGACACAATAGCGCAGGCAAAGCCATTTTCATTTAACCTCTTAACCGCCTCAACCATGCCGGGATAAGGAGCTGTCTTTATCTTGCAATGGGCGTTATAGTAGGCAGTCATCTCAGCAAAAATCTCATCTATCAGCTTATCATTGCTGCTTTCGGAAGCCGGAACCGCCCTCTCGCAGAGCTTCCTGATGCCGTTTCCGACAAATTTTCTGATATCATCAAGCGAATGTGTCGGAAATCCGTGAGCCTCAAGTACATGGTTCATTGAATCACGCAAATCATCAAGAGTATTAAGAATAGTTCCGTCACAGTCAAATATAGCGTATCTGTAAGTCTCCATTTTATTTCCTTTCACATGTAAAAATCTCACCTCTACTATAACACAAAAAAGAAGGATTGAAAAGCCTAAGCTTTCAATCCTTCGAAAGGAAAGTTGATGAAAAAATTTTCTTGTCAGCGATAATTATACAGGGTAAGCCTTAGCGTTTGTATCGGCTTCCTTCTTGTCTACCTTTGTCTGCTGAGCCTTCCTGTAATTAAAGAAGTCAGTAGCAACCTGTGGGAAGAGGGCGTAATCAAGTACATCCTCAGGCGTAGGATTAGGTACTAGCTTGGCTGTCTCCTCACGGAACTTAGGCAACTGCGGAGCGATATGATCTGCAGGACGGTCTGTCATCTGCGTTTCGCCCGGCTTCAAAACCTTAGCCATCATATCAGGATCCATAGGCTTTACGGTACGACCGAACTCACCGGCAACTAGCTTATGTGATTCCTTAGGAACCATCTTATAGCGCTCGCCTGTAATTACGTTCATAACAGCCTGGGTACCAACGATCTGTGAACTTGGCGTAACAAGAGGCGGTTCACCGAAGTCCTTACGAACTCTAGGAACTTCCTCAAGAACCTCAGTAAGCTTATCATCCTTTCCGGCCTGATGAAGCTGGGAAATGAGGTTAGATAGCATACCGCCCGGTACCTGATACTTAAGGGTATTGACATTGACACCAAGTACCTTTGTAGACATAAGTCCGCTCTTGATGCACTGCTCACGGTATGGTGTAAAGTAATCGGAAATCTCGATAAGCTTATCCATATCAAGGCCTGTATCATAAGGAGTTCCCTGGAGAGCCTTAACCATAACGTCAGTGGAAGGCTGAGATGTACCAAGGGCAAATGGGGTGCTGGCTGTATCAATTATATCAGCGCCCGCTTCAATACACTTTAAATAGGTCATAGAACCCATACCTGAGGTATAGTGGGTATGGATTTCGATAGGAAGCTTGGTTCCTCTCTTAAGGGCCTTGACGAGGTCGTAGCCGGCCTGAGGAAGAAGAAGTCCCGCCATATCCTTTATGCAAAGGCTGTCAGCGCCGAGCTCCTCTACATCATGCGCAAGCTTCTCCCAGTACTCAAGGGTGTATGCGTCACCTAAGGTATAGCAGAGAGCTATCTGAGCGTGAGCGTTAGGATAATTCTTCTTAGCCTCCTGGACCGCCTTAACGGCAGTCTGAAGGTTTCTGATATCATTTAAGCAGTCGAAAATACGGATTACGTCGATACCGTTGTCAAGAGATCTCAATACGAACTCTTCTACAACGTCATCGGCATAATGATTGTAGCCCAAGATGTTCTGCCCGCGGAAGAGCATCTGCAGCTTGCAGTGTGGAAGTCCCTTTCTGAGAGTCCTGAGTCTCTCCCATGGGTCCTCCTTCAAGAATCTGAGGCAGGCGTCAAATGTGGCCCCACCCCAGCACTCTACGGCATGATAGCCAATTTTATCCATCTTATCTAAGATAGGAGTCATCTGCTCGATAGGCATCCTGGTTGCGATAAGGGACTGATGAGCATCACGGAGAACAGTCTCTGTAATGCCTACTTTCCTTGTTTCTTCAGACATATCTATATCTCCTATATGTTGTCGCGTTGCTTGGCAACGCAACCTGCTTTACTGTACTCCAAACAATGCCATAAATACACCGGCCGCGACAGCGGTACCGATAACACCTGCTACGTTAGGGCCCATGGCATGCATAAGCAAGAAGTTTGTAGGATCGGTCTCCGAACCAACCTTCTGGGATACACGGGCTGCCATAGGAACGGCAGACACACCCGCCGAACCGATGAGAGGGTTGATCTTTCCGTGCGTAGCGTGACACATGAGCTTACCGAAAAGTACACCGGCCGCGGTAGCGATAGCGAATGCGATAAGTCCGAGTAAGACTATCTTAAGAGTTGTAACCTTAAGGAAGGCCTCAGCGCTGGCCGTAGCACCGACAGATGTACCGAGAAGAATAACAACTATGTACATAAGGGCGTTGCTCGCTGTCTCCTGTAACTGCTTAACTACGCCGCATTCACGGAAAAGGTTACCGAGCATGAGCATACCGATAAGAGGAGCGGTTGTAGGAAGGATAAGCGTAACAACTATGGTAACAAGTACAGGGAAAATGATCTTCTCAAGCTTGCTTACAGGACGGAGCTGTTCCATCTTGATAGCCCGCTCCTTCTCTGTTGTAAGAGCTCTCATGATAGGCGGCTGAATAATAGGTACGAGGGACATGTACGAATAAGCCGCCACGGCTATAGGTCCCATGTACTCAGTCTGCCCTAACTTTCCCGCAAGGAAAATACTTGTAGGGCCGTCAGCGCCACCAATGATTGATATAGCAGCGGCAGCCTTGCCGTTGAAGCCCATCATGATAGCGAAGAAGTATGCAGTGAATATACCAAACTGGGCAGCAGCGCCAAGAACGAAGCTTATAGGGTTAGCTATAAGCGGACCGAAGTCCGTCATCGCGCCTACGCCAAGGAATATAAGACAAGGAAGGATTGAGAGCTCATCGAGCTTGAAGAAATAGTAAAGGAGTCCGCCTTCCTTGATTATATCCGGGTATATGTTCACAAGGAGCATACCGAAAGAAATAGGTACAAGCAGCAGAGGTTCATACCCTTTCTTAATGGCCAGGTATAAGAATACGATCGCAACGAAGATCATGATGACATTTCCCCATGTCATGTAGGAAAACGCCGTCTGACCCGCGAGGTTGCGAAGCGCGTTTGCAATATAATCCATTAGAAATCTACCTCCGGTTAATGTAAACGGTTACAGGGATCAGTTAAGGGAAGCAAGTAAAGCTCCGGCTTCAACCTGATCGTTTACCGCAACATTAATTGAAGCGACTGTTCCATCCTGAGGAGCTACGATTTCATTTTCCATCTTCATAGCTTCAAGAACAAGGATAACGTCACCCTTCTTAACAGCTGTGCCTACATTTGCCTTGACGGCAAGAATCTTGCCCGGCATAGGAGCGTTAACCTTTACAGCGCCTGCGCTTCCTGCTGCCGCAGGAGCTGCCTTAGGAGCAGGAGCCGCTGCCTTAGGAGCTGCCGCAGGTCTGGCTGCCGGTGCCGGAGCGCCGCTTCCTGCGCCCTCTTCAACTGTTACATCATAAGCGGTACCATTGACCGTAATAGTATACTGTTTCATCGTAATATCTCCTTTTTGGAATTATACTGCCTTCTTCCAGGCTGATGTATTATGTCTCTTGATAGAGCGGACATAGAGTCCGTCTGTACTTACATTATTCTCTTCACTGTATGCCCTTATCGCCGCAGCGATTACCGCAGCTATGACCTCGCTGTCATCCTCCGCAACAGGCGCTGCCTGTACGGGAGCCGGAGCAGGAGCTGCCGCAGCCGCAGGCTGTACATTTTCAGCTGCTTTCTTTCTGTCAGCAGCCTTAGCAAGCGCAGGTAAAAGCCTGATTACAAAGGCAATAAATATGAGAACTATGAAAATGAATGACATGGCAAATACCGTGTTAAGCGCGGCCTCACCCATTTTCTGACCGAATGTCTCATACTTCTCAGCCGTAAAGCTCTCTATCTTCATCTTCTTATTTACGTAGATGGTGATAATAGCCTTACCATTGTCACATACAGCAGTCTCAGTAACCTTAAGGTTATCTGTATTCTCAACAAGCTTAGAATCCTCTATGCTCTGTACGCTTCCGACTTCCTTCTTGACATTGACCGAAGTCTCATAAGCCGACTTCATGTCAGAAGTAAGGTCATCTCCGTTTTCCTTAAGGGCGCTCTCAAAGTCAAAGTCGTTCCAGTTCTGCACGAACTGTTCACCCATCTGAAGCACTGTCGCAGGGTCATAGTCGAAGCTTACCTTTGTGGAAGGAAGTACCTCGCAGCCACTCAGTAAAAACATGCACGAAAGTATCGTGATGAGAAGAGCTGATAAACGTTTCTTCATAGTCATCTTCCTCACTTTCATACTGTTGCGTGCTTTCTCTGCGGACGGCTCTCCCTCTTGGTGTAGAGCATCTCGAACGCGTAGATGAGCTGCTTTCTTGTAGCTGAAGGTTCGATTATGCTGTCAACAAAGCCTCGTTTCGCGGCAGACTCAGGGCTGTTCTGAAGCTTCGCGTACTCTGAAGCCTTTTCATTTACCTTATCCGCGTCATCACCGCAGATTATCTCAGCCGCAAGCTTAGAATCCATCATGCCAATCTCGGTATCAGGCCATGCGAATACAAGATCAGCTCCGATATGCTTAGAATTCATGGCAATATAAGCGCTTCCATAAGCCTTGCCCGTAATAACGTTTACCTTAGGAACAGTAGCGTTTGTAAATGCGTAAGTAAGCTCAGCCACTGCCTTCGCAACAGTCTTCTCTTCAGCAAGGTCAGAAGCGAAGCCGGTTACATTTGTAAGTGTAAGAAGAGGTATAGAATAAGAATCACAGAATCTTACAAAATCAGCAGCCTTCTTAGCGCCGTCTGTAGTAAGAGCAGTGTCAAACTTCTCTACAGGCTTGAAGTCATCGTCAAGGAGCTCGGCGCGGTTAGCTACGGCGCCGATTACGGAACCGTTAAGTCTGATAAAGCCGGTAACCATTTCCTTAGCGTAGTCCTTCTTCATCTCAAGGAACCAACCGTTATCAGAAATCTCGCGAAGTGAAACGGCAGCATCCTTAAGGCTTGTGCCAAGACTTGCCACTACACGATTGAGGTCATCCTCACATTCGTCGGCAAGGCCCGTATCTTCATTGTTAGAAGGTAAAATGCTAATAAGCTCGCGAGCCTTCGCAAGAGCGTCAGCGTCATCCTCAGCCACAATATCCACATTTCCGGCTTCAGCCTGGAATGCCGCGGCTGCGGTATCAAGCTTCTCAGTATAGTTGCCCTTAACAGCGTTAGGAGAGTTCACAAAGAGCTTAGCGTTCTCCTTTGTCATGATTGTAAAATCAGACATAGCAGCTCCGACAGCCACGCCACCGCCACATTTTCCAACAACTACTGAAATGACAGGGATAACACCGCTCGCAAGCGCCTGCTTCTCATAAATCCTGCCAAATGCGTCAAGGGCGTCGAAGGATTCCTCAAGTCTCAGTCCCGCGCAGTCTGTGATGGCAACAACCGGGGCCCCAACCTTAAGAGCAAGGTCATAGATATTAACAATCTTCCTTGCGTGCATCTCGCCTAAGGAACCGCCAAGGGCATCCTTATCCTGGCTGTAGACGTAAACAAGATTGCCGTCGATAAGACCGTAACCGGCTATGACACCATCGCCCGGAACTTCTTTCTCAGCAAGGTTAAAATCAGTATTCCTCTTGGTAACAAGAGCGCCGATCTCAACAAAGCTGTTCTCGTCGAGGAGTGACAGAACCCTGTCTCTCGCCGACAGTAACGTCTGACTACCCATTCTCAAACCTCCGTTATATAGTTAGAATATTAGAGTTCATTCATTGTGGCGCTCATTTATAAATAAGCACACACACTCTTTTTATAGTATACTGTTTTTCGTAACAATTCGCAAGTATTATTTCATTAATTCTCTAATTTTTCATCCGACTTTGATAATTGTGAAACTTCCTCATCACTTTCGGCAGAATTCTCATCTTCTGTCCCTTCACCCGCCGGGAAATCCTCATCCTCAAAACCGAATGACAGCTTCGCTTCATTTAAGGCCTCAGCCTTCATGGTACTCTCCTGTTCTTCACTTATCACAGGAAGGTCACTTAGACTCGTTATGTCAAATGTAGTGAGGAACTTCTCTGTCGTTCCGAAAACTATAGGCCGTCCCGGCGCCTGAAGCCTGCCCGCCTCTTCAATAAGACCGTACTCGACGAGCTTATTTATGGAGTGGTCGCTGTTTACTCCTCTTATGGCTTCTACGTCAGACCTTGTGACAGGCTGCCTGTAAGCTACTATCGAAAGAGTCTCAAGAAGCGAATCCGTTAGCTCCTGCTTCTTAGGCGCATGCACTACCTTGATAAGAGTCTCGTACATTTCCCGCTTAGCGCACATCTTGTAGGAACCGTCGAGCTCAATAATCTTAATTCCGTGGTCGTCGCTGTCATATTTTTCCATAAGCTTCTTAAGAGCCACCTTCACGGTGTCCTCATCCGACCCGATCACATTTACAAGCACTGCCAGTGATACCGCGCTTCCGAGAGAAAAGAGCACAGCCTCAATCTTTGCCATTAATTCATCCATATTCAAATCACATATCTCCCATCTGAGCTATATCCTCGTCCGTAAATTCAGGGTCCTTCACAAAACGCACCGAAATGTCGTCATGCGGACCATCCTGGACAGCCTCCACCGCCCCCATTTTCATCAAATGAAGGACAGCCAGAAAATTTACCACAATATGCAGTCTGTCAGGCTGCTTCATGAGGTAATCCGTAAAATCAAAGCTATCGTGGTCCTTCATATAATCGGTAAGACTCTTCAGAGCGTTAGCGAGACTAACCGGCTCGCGACGTATTTCACCAAAGGTACTCCTCACAGGGTCGATCTTATCATTCTGACGTTTTACAAGGAAATCATAGATTTCGTGAAGCTTTGAGAGGGTAAGGCCCTTCGTGAGCTCACTTATATCAGGCTTCACCTCGAACTTCGCCACCTCAGGCGGAATTTCAGGTTCCTTGAAAATGTACTGCCCCACTCCGTTTTCATCCTCACGTTCCGCAAGAAGCTCCGCCGAATATTTAACCATCTTATAGAGAAGAAGTCTTTCAACGAGCTCAGAACGAGGGTCGATTTCCTCGCCGTTCTCATCCTTTTCCACAGGAAGAAGCATCCTCGACTTGATATTCACGAGAGTTGACGCCATAACAAGAAATTCGCTCTCATTATCAAGGTCAGGGATGCTCATATTTGACAGATAGGCCATATACTGGTCCGTGATTTCAGCTATAGGAATGTCGTAGATATTCACCTTATTTTTCTCGATAAGGTGCAACAGAAGATCAAGAGGCCCGCTGAAGGCCTCTGTTTTTACAGGTATTTCCATAAATTAACATTTCTCCGCCATATAGTAGAGTAAGTTCTCGGTATCCTCCCAGCCAAGGCAAGGGTCGGTAATCGACTGACCGTAAATATGGTCGCCAATCTTGTGGCTGCCCTCAACGAGGTAGCTCTCGGTCATGACACCCTTGACAAATTTATGAATCTCAGGTGACTCCTGCCTGCTGTGAAGGACTTCCTTTATAATGCGGATCTGCTCCTTAAATTTCTTACCGGAATTCGCGTGGTTGCTGTCAATAATAACCGCGTGATTCACAAGGTCATGCTCTGCGTATAGCTGCATAAGAAGATTAATATCCTCATAATGGTAGTTCGCTATATACTGGCCGTGCTTGGAAATGAGCCCGCGAAGGACAGCATGCGCAAGAGGGTTGCCATCACTCTTAACCTCATAGTCGCGGTACATAAATGTATGGCTGTGCTGGGCAGCTTGGATTGAATTTAACATGATATCGAGATATCCTCCCGTCGGATTCTTCATACCGACAGGAATATCAAGACCGCTGCACACAAGGCGATGCTGCTGATTTTCTACGCTTCTCGCCCCAATCGCCACATACGAAAGAATGTCCGATAAGAATGACCAGTTGTCCGGATATAACATCTCATCCGCGGCAAAAAGGCCTGTTGCCTCTATGGAGTGGAGGTGCATTTTCCTGATAGCGATAATTCCGTCTGACAGGTCGGGAGCCTTCTCGGGGTCAGGCTGGTGGAGCATTCCCTTGTAGCCGTCGCCCGTTGTGCGAGGCTTGTTCGTGTAGACACGTGGGATAATCAAAACCTTATCCTTTATCTTCTCCTGGACCTTAGCAAGGCGCTCGGTATACTCAACTACCGCATCCTCCCTGTCGGCCGAGCAGGGGCCGATGATGGCAAGAAATCTGTCATCCTTGCCCGTGAAAATGTCGGCTATCTCCTTATCTCTTTCCTTTTTCTTCTCTACCCACTCGGGCTTCATCGGGAATCTCTCCTTAAGTTCCTCAGGTGTAAGCACCGGCTTGATGAAATTCAGACTCATAACTTTACCCCTTCTTAATCACATTTCTATATATCTTACACCAACGAGTCCGATTTGGCAAGTAAAAATCATCATCCAACATGTCTCTTATACTTGCTCGTCAGAAGGCCCTGAGACAGCGGTGAAAATGTTGTCTGCTGTATAAAGATGAATATTTTCTCCCCGCCTTATATCACCGGAAAAACCTGATTTTGAAAACACATAATATTCCCGATGTAATTTATCAGTAAAGATGGACGCGCTCTCAATAAGATGTTCTAGCATAGCATTAGTGAACATTTTATTTCTATATTTGCATTCCACCACCAGCAATGTATCCTTAGCCCTTGATAGACCATCAATTTCCACTGATCTTCCAAGCACGGTATTGTCCTCCTTAAAATTCTGTATCTCCGGAAATAGTTCGGGAAGATTCCCTTTTATATTTTCCTGATCAAGAAAAAGTATTGCGGTATCTTCAAATCCTCTGCTAACGAAGTCTTTAATAAGAGGTATGTTATCCTCTAAGACTTTTGCCCCATTTATCTTTATGAGCTCCTGCTCATCATATATAAAAAGATACCAGAATCGCAATAATGGATCAGAGATCACATAATAGTGGCTATTCTTGCTGCCCATAAACGTAGATCGTTTTGCGATAATCTCACTTTTCAACAAAGTGGATATATATTTAGATACTTTGCTTGACTCTTCATGTATATCTGTACTGATATCCTTTAATGTATAATGCCTGTGTGCTATTGAACGCAAAATGGCATTATATACATCCTGAACCTTTGTAGAATTCGAAAGGACCTGATCAGGTAGATTATAAAAAATACCATATTCATTAAAAAGCAAATGCTCCATATTTTCCTTAAAAGAGATGTCCTTATCAATAGCCGACAAATAATAAGGATAAGAAGACATCAGCGCAAGATACGCGCATTTATCATCAACTGTCAAACCGCTTAAAAATAAAGCGGCTTCGTCAAACGGCATTTTACCTATATTCATCTCAAAAGTTCTTCTCTTATATATAGGCGACTTTTGGTCTTCAAGTTCTTTTTTTAATAAGGCAACATCACTTCCAAGGATAAGCATAAAAATATTATCCGGAGCATTGTCTATAAACTCCTGTAAAACTGAAGGAAAGGAAGAATCCTGTGATACAATATATGGATATTCGTCTATTACGAACAGGAACCTTTCCTCACCGGCTGCCTGCAGTACCGAATCAAAAGCTTCCTGCCAACTTGAAAATACAAACGAGACAGGCAGCCCTAACAGCTTATTTAACTCAAACGAAAATGATCTAAGATTGCCATATGAAGTATCCTGTTTAGCCTGAAAAAAAATCCCTCGTTTGCCATTAAAGAAATACCGTACCAGTGCGGACTTACCTATTCTTCGCCTACCGTATATTATGCCAAACTCTTTTCGACTTCCTCTATATCTAAGCTCAAGCTCTTTTAACTCTTTTTTTCTTCCAAAGAACATTTGCGGCTCCCTTCAATGTTTGCATGTTATATACTCATGAGTTACTTACTCTTTAGTATATAACTTTCCGCTTCAAAATGCAATATCAAAGTACTTGAGATATTCTTTGAAGTAATTGGTTCATACTTACTCCCTTAATCCTATTTGAATAATCAAACCATTTCTTATAGTGCATATCTATTATTAGTAGGTTTATTATAGGCATATTCTATATATAAATCATCAAATTAAGGCTTGACATAGTATGTCTCTCGTAGTATTATAGACGTATAAAGTAGTACGTCACACAAAGTACGACAGGCAGAGGTGATTAAATCGCTTTGCTCATCGCGGGTCGTACCACTTCGTGGCACGACAACAGAAAGGACAAACACTATGAAAAACACTTATTCAAAGAACCACAGATTCCTCACTTCTATCAGAAAGGCATTATTTTCCTTAGCCTCTCTCTTCACAGAAGAAGATAGTATATTTATCAATAACAAACCGGCTGCTGACTATGAGATCCACGACCTTGCGTCAGCCTCTGACGGGTTATCATTCTCAAGAAGATATTATTTCCTGTAAAAATCGGCTTTCGTAAAATGCGTTGAAAAATGTTATACAAACTGACAAATATTTTCAACGAGGGAATATATCAATTATACTATTGAGAATTTTTCCTAATCGTGGCAAAATTCTCAATAGAATCTCCCTTTTCATAAAATCTCATCTCATTCCTCAAATTCCATCCGGTTGATATACATCTTTGCCAGGCGATCGCAGAGTCCGGCCAGAAAACGGTGAATGCCCTTGATGTTTGGGTCATCCAGACTGTAATAGCCCTGCATATAGCTCTTCCGCGTGGCCAGCCGGACTTTCGGCGACCAGCCCATGAGGTCAGCCGGGTCTTCGACGCAGAACAAGCCGGAGACATCATTCATGCCCATATTCTTAAGGGTGCCTTTCATCAGCACATCCCGTCCGAACTTCCCGACCGTGTCAAAGACGAGACGGCCTCCCGGGAACTTCTCCGCCATTTCAACCGTCAGATTTTTTACCTGCTCTTTCGTAAAATAATAAAGAACTCCTGCCGCGTAGAAGATTGCCCCATTTGTCCCATCGATCTTTTCCATCCAGGAATAATCATTGAGGTCACAGGCAATGTTCTCCTCCCTCTCCCCTGCCGGGATGATCTGATTTCGGGACCTAATGACATCCGGAACAGTAGCGCCATGATGTAATAGCCGATCACAAAGCTGATGCCGGTGAAGATCAGGACGGTGATCGCCGTCGGCAGCATATAGATGGATGCAATCTCTCCGTTCTGAAAGCCCAGGATCTTTGACATGGAAATTGCATTTTCATTCTTCTCAATGATGATCTTTGTCA
Organism: uncultured Eubacteriales bacterium; assembly: GCA_900314885.1. GTDB lineage: Bacteria > Bacillota > Clostridia > Lachnospirales > Lachnospiraceae > Catonella. Next base: position 20,682 of record OMWY01000004.1, on the reverse strand, counting down.
GGAGATAGATCAGCACAATGGCCAGAACGAGAAGCACGTATTAAAAAACGGCAAAGAAGTCACCCATGGAGTGCTGCAGCTGGTCTGTCACCTTGGTGATGTCTTTTTTCGTCATCACTGAGGCTATGTATCTGTCGTCTATATCCGTAATCTTCTCATCTGAAAAGAAACCTGCGAAGGCTCCATCATCTTTTTCGAATATACGGTTGAAATTATCAATCGGCATGAACACGGCTACTGCACCTTCGTAAGGGTAAATGCCCGCTACCGTGAAGTCATAGGATTTCTCCTCATACTTTTCACTGAGGGAAATCGTGTCTCCTTTGCCGAATCCGTATTTCTTCGCATAAGCTTCCGAGAGAAAGACTTCCCCGTCCTTCAGTTCCTCATCGATGTCAATATAGGCGCTGTCCTTCTCAACCCCATATACGGTTACATCCTCGCCGGAGCCTCCGCCAAAGCCTCCCTCGGAAAGAATCGCCGATTTTTCCTGCTGCAGAGTCGTGGAATTGAAGTGCTCGGCGCCGGGCGTATCCGTCGTTATCTCCTCGCCTTCATCATCCTTCATCCCGGTCAGCAGGTACTGATTCTCTGTAAAGAGCATCTCAGGCGCTGTTTCCGCGTAATAATCCAGGGAATCCGGAAAGCCGAAGGCAAAGCACAACATGACCTCAATCAGGATGACGCCGACAACCAGGACGATATAATCCGGAATATTCTGTAGAATCACCCGCAGCCGAAACCTCCTCAAAAAGGACCATTTCGGAAGGCGAACCGCCTTCTGCCTTTTTTTCTTTTTCAGATCATGCCTGAGAAAACGAAGAGGGCTCAGACGGAGTTTGGAAGAGATCACAAAAAGGTTGATGAAAAACATCAGGACGAGCGGAATCACTGTGGTCTTAATCAGGGCTGACGGGCTCCACACAGTCTCATATTCTGGCAAACTGTAGCTATTGTAATAAAGCTTGATGACGATATCCTTGAAAACCGTGTATCCTGCCAGGTTCCCGAGCCCCGCGCCGATGACGGTCACAATGACAGGCATTGTCATGTAATGCCTTATGAGCTCAACTCTCGTGTAGCCCGACGTACGCAGCGTTCCGATCACCGAGCTCTCATTATCTATGGTGTTGCTGAACGAAGCGTATTCCTTACCCCACCGGTCGATGCCAAGCATGTATGCCTTAGGATTCCTCTTTGCGCAGGCAATCGTCAGAGCCCCGCTCCCACAGCCTACGTCGAGGCCTCTGCCGCCTTCCGGAAGTTTCACGTAGTCCGCCGTTCCCTCGATGATCTGCCGCGACATCTGTCTGCTGCCGTTATAGTCGAATGCCTTATACAGGGCAATGACCCATACAAGGAAGGCAAACAGCACAATCATACCGATTCCGAAGACAATTGAAAGGGCGATTCGAATGTTCTGCGGAAACGGAAAGACACCCAGGACAAACAGAAAAAAGAAGACTGTGACAAGCGCTGCCCCGGCAGCAATTCCTGTGATCATACCCTTTGGCATCCAGTTCTTATAGTCAGGTTTCATAACGCCTCCAATCGATTGCTATTTAACCAGCCGGTTAGTTTATTCTAACCATATATCAGCACTAATGATACCATTTTGCAACATAAAAAGCAATCAGAATCTTACAGGGAGGAGTCTAAAGGCAAAGTAAGGCTTCACGTTATGTGAAGCCTTCTCTTAATAATTTGTTAACAGCACCTGTCACTTTTATGCTTATCTTTTTATGTTAAATGCGGCGAATCCGGGATATACCGCAGCGTTTCCAAGCTCCTCTTCTATTCGTAAAAGCTGGTTGTACTTTGCGACACGCTCTGACCTTGAAGGAGCGCCTGTCTTAATCTGGCAGCTGTTAAGGGCGACAGCGAGGTCCGCAATGGTTGTATCCTCAGTCTCTCCTGAACGATGGCTTACAATTGCTGTGTAGCCTGCCTTGTGGGCCATCTTTATAGCGTTCATGGTTTCTGAAACCGAGCCTATCTGATTAAGCTTTATAAGTATAGAATTTCCACAGCCCAGATCGATACCCTTCTTAAGACGCTCTGTATTCGTAACAAAGAGATCATCACCCACAAGCTGAACCTTACCTCCAAGCTCAGCCGTCAGAGCCTTCCAGCCATCCCAGTCCTCTTCATCAAGACCATCCTCGATAGAATATATAGGATACTGATTAACGAGCCCTTTCCAATGTGCGATAAGCTCATCAGATGTGAAATCCTTTCCCGACTTCGGCTGATGGTAAAAGCCCTTTCCTTTCTCGGACTTCCACTCAGAAGAAGCCGCGTCCATCGCAAGTACAAAGTCCTTACCCGGTACGTATCCCGCTGTCTCAATAGCCTTTAAGATATGCTCGATAGTATCGGCATCGTCCTTAAGATTTGGGGCAAAGCCTCCTTCATCACCAACCGCTGTGGTGTTGCCTTCTGCCTTCAACAGCTTCTGGAGAGCATGATAGACCTCAGCGCACCAGCGTAATCCCTCCTTAAAGCTCGGCGCTCCCGCCGGCATAATCATAAATTCCTGAGTGTCGACAGAATTTGTCGCATGAACACCACCATTAAGTATGTTCATCATAGGAACCGGCAAAGTATTTCCCTGTGTGCCACCCAGAAAGCGATATAAAGGTAAATCAAGAGAAACAGAAGCAGCTCTCGCCGCAGCAATTGAAACCGCGAGAATTGCGTTAGCGCCTAGTTTAGACTTGTCTTTTGTTCCATCTGCCGCAAGCATAGCCCCATCAACCGCATATGTGTCAGCAGCGTCAAGGCCAACTACCGCTTTAGCTATCGCTGTATTGACATTTTCAACTGACTTCGTTACGCCCTTACCAACATAGCGATTCTTATCGCCATCGCGAAGCTCAAGAGCTTCAAACTCACCTGTAGAAGCGCCGCTTGGGGATGCGCCTCTCGCAACCGTTCCATCCGAAAGCGTTACCTCTGCCTCTACAGTTGGATTTCCTCTGGAATCCAGAATCTCGCGACCAACAACCTTCTCAATCTCTGTGTAATCCATTTTTGCCTCCTGCATAAAAAAATGCGTAGTTAGTTTTCTCTAACTACGCATTTTACTACTATCCATTCGAAATGTCAATACTATTTATCTTCAACTTTTTCTGTCTTATTCCTTATGAACTGCAGAAGGAGAACCAGTGCCACTCCAAGGATAGCGGCGAGCCAGTTGAAGGCTCCGAAGGTCATGGCAGGCTGTGCGTTTTCAAGTGTCGTCGGCCCCATTACGATTGAATAAAATGATCCGATCATCATGCCTAGAATCATATAAACTGTCTGTGGACGAAACTTCTCTAAGCAGGTCCTTATAAGCTTAACCACAAGTAAGGCGCCAAGAATGATACCGCAGATAAAGACAAGGATTCCCGGTAAATATGCCATTTCGCCTCCCATAATTTTCCTTAACGACGACATGACAGGCATATAGGCCCCAAAAATTAAGAGCATTGTTGAGCCCGAGATACCCGGAAGGAACATAGCCGAAATCGCGACCATTCCTACGAGAACAAGCTTTACGGCAAGGCCTAAGGAAAGAGCTGAAAGGTCCATACTTGCGCCGCCACCGGCTCCGTTTGCAAGCGTAACCGCGACGACCAATACGACTCCGATAATAAAAAACGGAAGTCCTTTTGCCCAATGCTTATAGCTCTCCTTTTCCTCCATGATAATCAGAGGAATCGCGCCCGCTATGAAGCCTATAAATACAGAGCTGATCAGATAAATGTGGCTCTCGAACATCGCGTTTAAAGCGACGACCGCAAGTCCCATACCGACAACCCAGCCAAGCGCGAGCTTCAGAAGAAAAATAACCGCCTTTTTCTTCTCATCAGCCTTTCCATAGAAGAGGCGCTCTATAGAGCCGATGAAGTCATCGTAGAATCCCATGATAAAAGCGACCGTGCCACCGGACACCCCCGGCACACTATCCGCTAACGCCATAAAAAAACCACCCAGCGCAATCATTAACATCTTGTCTATTTCCTTTCTTTTATACTAATATTATTCCTTCTTTGCTTTCTTTGCTAAGTACCTGTTGCTGACAGCTTTCATTGAGAGGTAAGCTTCTATAGTTTTAGAATATACAGGTTCCTTCGGACGAATTACAAGGCCTTCCCTTGGATGCTCTGCCGTCATATTGTCAAAATGCTCATTTACAGGTAAAAATGAATCAATCTCGAAATAAACACCAATCAGTGAACAATCCCTCTGTTGAATTCCATATTAATCTCAGAGAGTTCCTTCCGGCCCTCGATATAAGGCGCATAGAACTCCTCAGGCGCTCCACCACCCAGGTTATCGCAGCCATTGCAGAATTCACACTCATGACCACAGACATTCAAGCTCTGCTGCACTATCTTTATACGTTCTTCCCTTGTGGTATCCTTAATCAGTAAAGATTTCATAGTTTCACCTCTTTTCCTTTTCAGAATATTCCTCTATATGGTAATCCCATTTGCTTTCCCGGTAACATGGAATCATACGTCCCCATATCGCAAATGGCTCATTTCATCTGTTCTTCCGCCCATTTATAAACGGACTCCAAGGCCGGAATCAGTGTCCTGCCTCTTTCTGCTAACGATTATTCTACCGTCGGCGGGATCGTGCTGTACTGCTTCCTCGTGATGAGTTTATCCTGTTCCAATTCACGCAGCGCATTACTTCTTCCTGAGCCGTTTCATCAGCCCGGCAGTCAATCATCGCACAGACGAATATAGAGACAGCACGGAAAACCGCAGCCGCATCATTATTGAAATCATGGATGGTATCCGAAACGCTGCTCCAAAGCTCCACATCACAGTCAAGATCAACAGCAGCAACTTCACGACATTAATCTCATCCTTCGTCAACTGAAACATAAAGTCATCAGGAAGCCGTGGCAAGATTGACTTATCCATAGATTATACCTCCTCAGATACTGCAGCGGATTCTCTGCCCCCGGTTTCGGAATGGCACTCCAGAAAAGCTATTTCCCTGCCGTCATTTACGACCTGCTTCTCTCCTGCGGGAATTGACTTCACATCTGCTGTCTGCAGATATTCTGCCGCTGCAAATTCACTGACTATGGAGAATAGAGTCATAGAAGACTTAAGCTTCAGATCATCAGGATAGCCCATAACGTCGCCAGGATCATAATTATCAAGCTGAAGCAATGCCTTAGATATCTCAATAAGTCTCGCGGACAGAATCGTATTCTTCATGTACTCTTCAGCGTCCTTGCGGTCCTTTATTGCATAATATCCTGTTAAAATAGATAAAAACTTTTTCTCCTCAGAACTTATCCAGACATTTTCATCTACATTCCCTCATGTGCTTTGGGATGAATAAGTGTAGTGAAATTTGTCGCTTCAGAGATGTCGAAATTTACTGTTAATAACTTGTTAACATCACTTGTCGCAGATATTCGCAGGTCCATCCTAATACATGTACCGTTTCAATCTTATCAGCGCCCGATATCTCATCTATCTGCCATATCCTTTGTATACTTGCCAGTTTCCTCATTTTTTACCTTTCATTATGTCCGAAGCAGCACTTACGTGACACTTCAATTGTCAATTTTTAAAAGAAACTTATTTGCGCCGAAATAATTTTTCAGCTATTTCTTCCATAGTATCTATTGTCTGCTCATAAGTAACATTATCAGAGATGAGGTTTTCTGTAACGTTTTCATAATCCCTCTTATAGAAATCATTATCAATGAATTCTTTTATAATAGACTTAATATCAACATCAATTTGAGCGGAAGGACAAATTGATAATGTAGCCCTGTGATTACGTACCTGTTCGAGTAATCTCATGAAATCATCATTGATTACTATAGAGGGATATATTTTGTAAATATCATAAAGGTGTCTGGAGTACCTTTTTGATTTACCCTGTAAATAATAATCACATAGCGCAAATATCTTATCAATAAAGGTCCGTTTTACATCCTGCACCTTCATCATAAATGGAGAGAGTCCATACTCATTTACCATATCCTGCGCAAAATCCGTCAAAGATTCGCCAATAATAGACTTCACATATTTCTCTTCCACAGGAAATGAATATGATACAAGCGCAGTTTCGAGTCTGACTGATGGAGTAATACCCATTACCTCATCTTCAACTACGGAATCATAACTAAAGAGATAATAATTATAATTCCTGTCGCTCTCTATACTATCCCAGTTTCCAATCGGCAATTCAAGTTCATCGCTAACAGGTTTTATAACATTATACTTTAATTTTTTTCGTCGGGCTTCACCAATATGCTCGCCAAAAGTAATATCAATGTCCTCAGAAAAACGATCTATCAAATGGTAACACTTAGAAAGTGAAGTACCGCCCTTAAAAACAATGTCATCATTTTTCTCACGAAGTAGCTTTAAAATCATCGTTAGATAATAGTCTTTTTCAAGAACAGACTGGGCGATTCCTGTCCGAATATTTACTTCAGCTATTACGTCCTTGAACAGAGATATATTACTATGCAAGTACATTATCTAACTTCAATTCATAATAATTTCGAAATGTTGAATCAGGATACTCCCTTATATATTTATCTATACCGGACTTAGTAATATCATTAGCATTTATATAGTTCCTTATTATTTTATTTGCTTCTTGGTAATCCAAATCGGAATATCTATCAAAATTTTTCAATAGCTCAAGTAGTTGTAAAGTACGTACATTGTTTTCAGTGACAGGAATAGTTGACTTTCTGATAATAAAATTTTGCTTTCCTAATGTAACTTCCTTCACAATAGCAGCAGTATTATTGCTGACAATTTCTTTCTTCATTGGCACTTGTAAAGAAATGCCCAAAGCATTTGCGAAACTGCTACCGGAATAAAAACCGGAGATATTATTCCGACGTGAAATATACTTATATTTCACAATAGTCTCCGGGGTGGGTCCAATAACGCTATGAAAACGGCTTTCTCTAGGAAGGTAGTAAATTCCTTTCTCATAGCGTACTAATTTTCCATTATCGGTCAGTGTTTTTAGCTGTTGGCAGAAATTCTCCCGGGTCATGCCTTCTATATTAATATCAGAAGTAAAAATCGGTTCTCCATCAGAATAGTGATTCTTCAAATATTCATATAGCATATCATCCTCCTTTAATCATTTTATATAATATACAATATTACTTATAATGATTATACATGAAGATTCATCATATGTCAAGCATAACCATGTTCGTCAATCAATGGATATCCAATGGCTGCGCTTATGCCCTGACCTTATCTCTGACAGAGCAATATCATAATCATGTTCCTGAGCGTCCAAGAATCGTCCTAAATCACTCATAATTTTCTCCTGTTGTGATAATCGTGCACCCCACGGAGATCAGGAACCCCATACTACTCCTTCAGTCACCAGCATTGATCACACTACCGCTTCCACGAGTCTGTGATCTCCTATCTTCACCTCATGGACGCCGATTTTCTTATTCTTATTAAAACAGAAACTGACCATCCAGCCCTTTTTTAGGTGATAATGATCAAGGTAATCACTTAATTGTTTCTCGCCACGTTCATTATATGAATTTCCTCGCCAGATTTTCAATTCAATTATATACTGCTCGCCCCTATAATCAACAATCACGTCAGTCCTTTCATTATTTCTTGTACGCGATTCAATATAATAATTACCGGTTCCATTTATAATAGGTTTTAGATACAGTAAAAAGTATCTACGACCATCTTCTTCCGGAAATTTGTAAGCGGTAATTATAAGGCGTCTTTCTTCAGCCTCCTCAAAGTGATATCATTAAAGCAAATATCATTTTGAGAAGGTTTTTTCATGGATAAAGAAGTCACGGAGGTACGAATCAGGCACTGGATTCGGGTCTTCGAGCTATAGGCAAAAAGCGGGAAAAATAAAACGCTCTGGTGTGCTGAAAACGGGATTAATCGGAGCGCTTTTTATTATTGGCAGCGTGTCATAAGGAAGTACGCGCTTAATCGCCCTGATATTTCGAATGCTCCATGTGTTGTGCCGCAGGAAGATAACGGACCGGTCTTTGTAGAACTTAATGATAACGATCAGAACTCTCTTCCTATATGCGGCCACGTACAGACTGAAGAGCCGCCGGTGAAACAGCAGATGTTACCCATTCCTGATGTCAATTCATCCCGAATCACAATTAATTATCGCGGCTTTTCTATAGATGTTTCAAACGGAGTTGACGAGGCATCCCTCAAGAAAGCCCTGAAGGTGGTGAAAGACATTGGATGAAAACGGAATAACGTTTAGCAGAATAATTCTTCTGCTTGGCAAATGTGATTTACGTAAGGGTATTGACGGACTAGCCGCAATGATAAAAATGAAATACAGCCTGAACCCTATGGAAAAAGGAACTCTCTTTCTTTTCTGCGGCACAAAGAAAGACCGGCTGAAAGGCCTGCTCTGGCTGGGCGACAGATTTGTTATGCTATATATAAGGCTCGCCGAGGGCAGATTTTCATGGCCACGCACTGCCGAAGAAGCCCGTGAGGTGAATAAGTCTGATTTTATAAGACTTATGGATGGGTATTCAATCGAATCCACCATAGGCGACAGCTCGGGAGCAATAGTGGCGTAAATCACCATATGATATACTTTTGGAAAGCACGATAAACATCTGATTTATCGTGCTTTTTAACGCCTCAAACCTAGTGATATTTATAGAAAATATTTTTCAAAAAGTATTGACTTATAAATAGGTATGTTGTATAATTATACCTATAAGGAGGTGATTTACATGTCGCTGGTAAGACATACAGACAAACGCTCGGGAGTAACTTACGTTTATGAGTCCGAATCCTACTGGGACAAGGAAAAACAGCAGCCCCGGTCAAAAAGAAAACTGATCGGCAAAGTCGATCCTGTTACCGGTGAAATCGTTCCTACCGGAAAAAGCGGGCGAAAGCCGTATAAACAGGAAGGTGTTCCAAGTGATAAAGAACCTATCACTGAGCAGGTAGCCATGCTAGCTGAAAAGGACAAGACAATAACCGAGCTTAAATCAAGAATCAGACAGCTTGAAAAAGAGAAGCAGGACATGATTTCTGATTTTGAGGCTCTCTTAAAGAAATGGTCATAGGAGACTGATTAACGCGTGAAAGGACGGTGAGGAAATGTTAAAGGCGGAACGTGAAAAATACGCCATATTTATATCAAAACTTAGCGAAGCGGCCGCCAAGGATTTCCTGCTGTCCGAACACGAAAAGCTTGTTGACGCGCTGGCAAAGCTGGCCCAGGCTAATGCTCTTATAGAAAACTGCAACCGGCTTTACACGAAACTAAACCAGGATTACGACACACTGAAAGCGGACTATGACAAGGCTCTGGCAGCTAATAAGGAGTTGATCGTACTACTTCAAAAGGAACAGGACAAAGAAAAACTCAAAATCAAAGCGATGTATGGCATGAAGAGTGAAAAAAATCGATGCCATAGCGGACTTAGCCGAAAGCAGATTTAAAGAGCCCGTTGACGAGAGTCGTAATGAGGAAAATGACGCGGATTCTCCCAATAAAGTTAAGAACACTGCGTCAGGCAATAAAAGATCCGGCCTTTCAGTAATCAAAGGGAAGAAAAAGCGGAACAGGAAGGGCGAAACACATGAGTCCCGCCTTAAGTCTTCCATGGATGAAATGCCACATTTAATAACATATGATTTTGATTCGGAAGAGCTTGACAGGAAATATGGTAAATGGAACTGGAGGATAAGAGGGTACAAAATCCATAAAGTTATAAAAAAGATCAATTCGCCGTATTACGTAGAGGTAATAAAGACACCGGTAATCTCAGTCGGACTTGAACACAGGCTCAAAACTGAGCGTTACGAAAATCCGATAATACCTAAAACGCATCTTTCCTCTTCCTCTATGGCCGAAATCCTTTATAACAAGTATTGTCTCAGCATCCCATGCTACAGAATGGCGTCATACTATAAGGCGCATGGCCTTGACATAAGCCGTCAGCTGATCATAGGCTGGATAAATAAATGCGTTCCGAACCTGCTGGGACCCGTGTATGACGCTCTTAAAGATGAAGGCCGCAAAGCAGACTGTAATCAGGTCGATGAAACCTACTTCCGTGTAAACAAGGACGGAAGAAAGCCCGGGAGCAAAAGTTTTATGTGGGTTCACGCTACCGGGGAACTGACCGGCGGGCATCCATCTATTGTTTTCTGCTTTGAGAAAACGCGCGGGACAGACCATCTGCGTGATTATTACAGGGAATTTTCGGGATATATAATCTCCGACGCGTATATATCCTATGACGTCCTCGCGGAAGAAAGCAAAGGCAGAATAAGCAGCGCTAAATGCATGATGCACTGCAGAAGAAACTTCGCCATAGCGTTTTTTGTTTACGCCAATGAATCTATGAGCGATGACCAGCTTGCCGACCTTGAGGAGACAAAGGCCCTGTTGCTGATAAGAGACATATATCAGGCAGAAGAGCCTCTGCGTAAGCTCACACCCGACGAACGTCTTCAAAACACCTTGACGGAAAAGACAGAAGCTTCCTGTCTGATATGATGCCATGGTCGGAGAGGTATAAGGAATATGAGAATTCCTATACCGGTACCGACCTAAAGATGTTCGTGGATCTGGTGGAGCAGCCGGAGGCTCCTAAGACGCCACGAAAAAAAGACGCTCTATAATTACCGCTTACACTGGAACAAACAGAAGGCGTACTATCAGGCTATCGCTGACCATCAAAATATTAAAGGCGGCAAAACGAAGCGCATCTGTACACTTACAATAAAGCGTAATAATCAGGTCAAAGACACGATACGCAAGGCATCAAGGTATATCATTAACTACTGTATAAACCATAACATAGGTACGCTTGTTGTTGGCTATAACGAAGACTTTAAACGCAATGTAAATCTTGGCAAGCAGAATAACCAGAACTTTGTCCAGCTTCCGCTTGGAGACTTGCGCCCAAGCATCAGCTATCTATGCGAGCGATATGGTATTCAGTACATAGAGCAGGAAGAATCCTATACATCAAAATCAAGCTATCTTGATAAAGATGTTCTCCCCGTCTATAAGGCAGAACAGCCATATACAGGCGTATTTAGTGGCAGGCGTATACACAGAGGTTTGTATAAATCAGCAGACGGCACTACTATCAATGCTGATGTTAATGGTGCCGCGAACATACTTCGCAAGGTAAGCGGATACTCATTTGAGCTACCGTCTAGTGGATGTTTGGCACATCCTTTAAGAATAAGCTTCTCGTAAGAGTAGACCTTCTTAAGAATCCCACGACTTTAGTCGTGGGAGTATGTCAACCAAAACCTTCCTCCAACTGCTTTCTGCTGTTATTAACAAATATGTCGATAAATATGTTGACGTAGAGCGCAAGATATGCTATACTGCAAATATGGAGGTGGTTGTATGTCAAACATATCAGCAGCTATAATAAATACTGTAAACATATCGATGTTTAATCGCGGGATGGCAGGAAAAATCTTCGACGATGTAAAAAAGGACGGGGCAAAAGTAGTCATGAAAAACAACAAGGCAGAATGTGTTTTGCTCTCGCCCGAAGAATACATCAGATTAATTGATGCAGCAGGAGATATGGAAATCAAAAAATAGGAGGACGTCGTTATGTGTCAGGTTTCTTTTAATATACCAAGTGAAGTCTTGTATGATACACATATGTCAGCAAAAGAGGCGGAGTTATTTGCGAGACGAATGGTTGCGTTAGGATACTATACGAAAAACAATGTCTCTATAGGATACTGCGCAGAGATAGCCGGAATGACTGAAGAAGAGTTTATGCTATTTCTTGGTCAGAATAAGGTAGATGTTTTCAGATTCGATGATGAAGATAAGCTTACGAGGGACGTTGAGAATGCGTAAGGTTGTAGTTAATTCGACACCGCTAATTGCTCTGTGCAAAATCGGAAGGCTGGACATCCTTAAGGCGATGTATAAGGAAATATTAATTCCGGAAGCCGTATACAGAGAAGTGACCGAAAAGAATGATGCTGTCATGACGCTAATAAAGAAAAACCTGTCATGGATCAAAATAGAAAATATTTCCAATTATGCCGACAAGAAAATGTACAAAGCAAGATTACATGATGGAGAGGTAGAAGTCATGATACTTGCTCAGGAAAAGAAAGCGGATCTTGTCATCATAGATGATTTGTCGGCCAGGAAAACGGCTGAATATCTGGAGTTGCCACTAACAGGCACTCTTGGAGTACTTATTAAGGCAAAAACTAACAATGTGATTCCCGCTGTGATGCCTATCATAAGAGAGATGGAGTCACATGGTATATATTTTTCGAAAGCTTTGGTGGAAAGAATCCGCAGGCTTTCGAATGAATAAAAAGAAGGCCACGAAAGCCTTCTTTTTTCATTTTTCTTATTCTTTCCGTCTTCTTGGAACATGAAAGCGGTGATTTGTCCGTATTGTGGATTGATCAGTTTTTGAATCCGAGCTTCTTCATGCTTACGCCCATCTTCTTGAGGGCGTCGTTCCATTCAGAATAAGCCTGGGTAATGGCATCGTTGGCATCATCTGAGAACTTCCTTCATAAGATGACTGCGTAGTGAACTCTTTTCCATTTTTACATCGTATGCATGCCTGATTAGCTCCATAACTATTTCATCGGAAAACTCCACGATAGACATTGCGCCATTATCAAGCATCTTTGCCAACCCCGGCATATCATCATTATGGTCTGCGCAATACTGAACGACAGCCATTACTATATGTTGCTTTGTTAAAAAAATCTTATGATTCAGAAAATCACCCCTTATTCTTCTGCTTCCTGCTGTATGGAGACAGATCAAAGAACAACTCTTCCATCTGCTCCGACGATAGATCCTCACGCTGCAGGATCGATATCATCTCTTCCTGTCGTGGCTGTCCAAGTGTCAGCCGGTACAACGCCAGCACGTTTATCAGTCTGTCATACTTCGTCTTATCCTGACTGAACGGATACATCGGTACTATACGTTCTATTTGGTATTTGTACGGATAGTCTTCCGGCAGGCACCAATACGGTATCATCTCTGAAGAATTTGCTCCGTACTTCTCTCGCGTCGCATCAAACTTGTCATTCCAATCAGGTTCATCTTCATTCGCTGCTACATTTTGTCTGATGGCATGACACATATACCGGTTTATTCTACCTTCACGCTGTTCAAGATCAATCGGGTTATTCGGAAGATTCCAATGAACTACCTTTCTACTATATAAATGGAAGTCTAATCCCTCCTGCCCGACAGATGTTGTTGCCAGCACAAACGGACGGAACGGCGAATTAAAAGCATTTCTTACATTATTTACTCGCTGTATCGTCTTATCGCTGGTCTTAGCGTCAAAATACCCAGCTGCAAAATGAACCCTAAGTCTCGGGGCACGTTTCATCGGCTTATCAGTAAAACTAGCCCTGTAAAACTCCTGTGATACATACGGTAAGTTCGATGTCTGCAAGAAAGAATCATTTATTGCTTCCACAAAGTCTTCTCCGGTAACGCCCAGTGCAAACTTATACTCATCAATCATGGACTGAAAATTACCATCAGCACAGTAAATAAACACCTGCTCGTAATGCTTCTCTTCGCTGGATCCTCTTCGGCCTTCAAAAACAGCATCCATAATACTCCGGGATTCCGGTCTGTTAAACATACTAACAAAGCTCTGATCACAACATGTCCGTGCCAGTTCTATTCTTAAAACGCTGTCTTCTACATCATCAAGGGCACGATACAGGCAAACAGCCGGAGAAGCGATTGCCATATTAACCAAAGTATCTAAATCTTCATCAGACGGAAGACGTTCCGGCAGCTCACATTCTTCTTCAGATATACTTGCGTCCATATATATAAGAAGAGATAGCAACTGCTTAGCTCCAAGGCTTCCTGTCGGAATACCGGTTTCCTTTGCAACCTTATCTATATCTTCCTTTATAAGTTGCTTTATATCTTTGCGGATTTTGAAAAGCTCCTGCCCGTAATAAGCCTTGTAATCATATTTCTCTGCCAGCCATACCGACGGATAATCCACAAGCTCTCTTTGTTCTCTGATAAGAAATCTCGTCTTACCACGTTTATTCTTCTTAGGATCTACTTCATCATCGAAGTCAGCTTCTTCAGGCAACGCATAATAAGACTGCTGCTCCACACTCTTATTACCGATACGCCGATTCACCAAACGTTCGGCTTCATACGAGGTCAATGTTGCAATCACTCTCGGCACCATCTCCCAGCTGGAGAATACCAGTGTCTTAGAATAGCCTTCGCACTGTTCAAAAATACTTCTACTTCCGGCTTTGTAATACTTATTGGCCGGAGGTATCCACAGCAACAGTTCAGGATACCCCTTTCTATCCTCACCTTTAGAGAATATTTCCTCAAACAGCGTATTCAACCTTGCATTTGTATCAGGCAACGGCTTGTACTCATTAATCTCTGACCGTCTCAGGAAAGACATCGGCATATTGCGGATTAACTTGTTTCTATACGAAGCATCTATCGGATACTTCTTGCCAGCCATTGCTCCATCAATCTTATCTTTTACCTTGTAGTTCATAAAAGACATTAAAAACGGAGCTGACTTTACATACTCAATCGGGAAATTACCGATTCCCATCTTATACATAAATGTTTGCAACTCTATATAGGAAGAAACATTTGCTGCGGACAAGTTGTCAATGGACATGGCACGAGCCTTTTCAGTATTGATAATGCCTGAATCTCTACGCTCCGTTCGGCACATATGGCCATATAGCTCATGCTCCGCCTCATTCTTGGAAGCAATTAAAACACTAAGATTATCTCCACGTATTTCAGACAGATGCTCAGAATATGCTTCCCAAACAGTATGGAATCTGTCGTTTTCCTGCTTACCATTAACGAGGAAATCCATTACACGCATGAAGCCTTGTAAATGCGTCTCTTCACCATTGGTAAGCTCAGTCAAAGTCGAATATGGTTTATATGGAGTAGCTGATAGAAGCAGAACACAGCTATCCGTATTATCTTTCAAAAACTTCTTTGACAGTAATGCTCCGTCACTATGGTCGTTTTCATCTACTTCAATAAGATCCTTAAATCTCTGAAACTCATCCATAATGACAAGATCAGGATTTAACATGCCTAAGCTGATTTCAGCAAAACAGTACCGTATCTTGTTTATCAGATCCTTCTGCTCCTGCCATGACAAAATATCATGCAAACGTGCATTATCCGGCAACTCATCCCAATGCTTTCTGATTTTTCTGCATACCGACTTTATCTCAGAGACAAGGTCTTCCTTCATATAGTTTTGAAGTTCTTCCTTCATTCTCTTTAGATAGCTGCGTTTATCCGGAAGCTGATCAATTCTCCATTTCTCATAATCGAGATACCACTGCCACGAATCCGGCTTCTCAATAAAATATGTACGCATAAAGAAGGAAAGCTCTTCTGAGTAACTACCGCACATTCCACTGTAATCTATAATCAAATAAGCCAGTGCTCTTTCATGCGCTGTACCTGCACCGCTCTTTATCTGAAATGATGTTGCCGGAGTCATAGGAATCAGTCTTACATTGGTTCTGCTCTCCGTCTCGGCGAGCATAAGATGCTGCATGGAAAGACGACCTTCTGAAATGCTTACCCGGTTTTCCTTTGCTATTCCAAGCTTGCTGCAATTTTGGTTCGCAATACCGGCATTAGAACATATATAAACCACCACATAATCCGGATCATTGATTTCTTTGCGCCATACTCCGGTCTTTTCTACTACAGTTTTTGCAACTATCGTCTTACCCAAGCCAACTTCGTCAGCAAGAAGGACACGGTTATGTCCTTGCCGGAAAAGGTCAACGATTCGAGTCGCTGTTGCTTCTTGAAAATCTTTCGCTATCATTTTCGACCTTTCCCCTTTCCGCCTGCTGCCTTTATAAATAATTCCAGTAGCTGCTTAAATTCTTCGCCTATCTTTTCATCATCAATCTTTTCCACTACTTCATACATGGAATCAAATCGCTCCGGATATTCTGCCGCCGCCTTAAGCATCCTTTCATAAATATCCGGCTCTACCGCAAAGCCATAACCCTCGGATTTATCTCCTACTTCTTTGCTCTGACTCAAAAGTTCTTCAAAACTTATGCTGTCGTAAAAGTCTTCATCCAGCAAATACCGCATGTATGTCATAAACATAGGACGATTGCTGATAATATCATTAAAGATAGCATCTTCTCTTTCTTCAGAAGGCATTCCTGTAACTTCCAGTCGAATAAGACAGTCCGCTCCATCCTTTGTCAAAACAAACATGTTGCTAAGACTATTCAACGCTACACCTTCAAAAACCACTTCTTCAGTCAGAGGTTTTATATTCGTCTTTACAAAAAATGGTCTTATCGTTACACCTTCAAAATCATGTTCGCAGTATACTTTTATAGCAAATGCCCCATTGCTTGGAATCACTTCTGCTGACTGAACACCGTACACTGCCTCCCTGAAATCAACCTCAGATTCTTCATCTTCTTTTTCGATTTCATCATAGCTCGTCATCTGCACAAACGGGCAACCGTTCTTTTCATCGTTGGCAGGTATAAAATCGTCTCTTACGCTTTCATAACTTGCATGATACGGTTTATATGTTAGCTCCAACAAAAACTCAACATTATGATCAAATGCATTATTCGATGTGTTAAGCGATCCTAAATATAACTTCTTTGGTTCATTATACTTATCAGTAAAATATACCTTTGCATGAACATCACGGTTCACATAGCCAAATGTATCTCCGTCTTCTAATGCATCATTAGAGCTTAGCGCTGGATTGATTGTCCAAACACCATCGCCTGCTCTGCGGTTAAACGCATCATAGATTCTCTTCGTAACAGATGTATCCCTTGTAATCAAACATCTTTTAACTGGGCCTGATTCTGGATTCTTACTATAATCATCAAGCAGATCTCCGACCACTGTTTCCGACAAAAAAGGCGATACAACAAATAAAGCATAACAATCTCTGAACATCTCGCGCGGCGTCTTTCGACGTTCGGCTGATGATATCCTCTTTATTCCGTTTTCATTTTTCCCATATATTCCAAATGGATGGAACTCATAATCATCAAAGCAGTCCAGCAGCTCAAACTTTTCTACTCTTCTTACATTCTCTATCAGTATCTTGTATCTGTTTTTATTGCTGTCAAACTGCGATACAAATGTGAGCAGATCTGCTATCGGCTGATTCTTTGGATTTATCTTACTTCCTACAAAGCCTTCCATATCAACTGCAACATCCATGCTCTGGTCAAAGGTAAGATTACGGCTCAACGTAACAATCTTAATCATTAGACTGCCATCATGAATATTGTGATACTGAAGAACCCATAACTTCGGATGAAAGTTATTTCTATAGTTCGGCATCCTGACTTCATGGATGCTGTCTTCTAAAAGGGCATAAAGCCTACTCTCCGTCTTTGGCACCTTAATACAGCCCACATTACAAAAGATAGATAGCTTCTTTCCTGTCCTTCTGATAGCTTCAAGCACATATAGAGGATTATTCTTCTGACCTGTCGTCATCTCTCCGTGCATCCCAAGACAAAGCGGTATTCCCATCAACGCTTCCATATCCAGCGAATATGTAAGGCATACTGCTTGATCCAATTCATAATATGCATCAGCACTTAAAAGCTCACCGTAATCTACACGGTCATTGTTTTGATCAAATCTTCTTCTAGGCATCGTCTCTCACCATTCCTTTCAAAATATCAGAAATGATAGTCTGACCGGTACCATGTCTGTAATTCATTGGCGAACTCTGAATCTCCTGATATGGATAATCCTTGCCAATCTTAGCTTTAACGGATTTACAAGCTTGCTCACGCTGTCTTATAATCCGTTTTTCTTCATCGGAGCAACTATCTGTAGTATTATTTTTTACAGCACTTTCAAAACGAATCAAAAAATCCCGAAGTGCCGCTTTATAATGCTCGTGATTTCTAACAAGCTTTAATATCTCATCACGATGAGGCAGTCCCGGACTATTCTTCTTCCAATCCTTATACTTATTCTCTAATCTGCTTTTTTCTTCAGCAGTTGCGTACTCTCCACCATTCTCGATAAACAAAAGGTTATAGACGATATAGGCACCATATATAAAGTTTGCAAATTCAGTTGCCAGCTCCAAATTATGTGCCAAAACTTCCGGCATTCCTTCGGTAGGAATATCATCGAGTGCTACACCTTGATATGATGTCTTAGTCTTAAGGCAGTACTCCATAAGCGTATTCTTCATTACAGGGACATGTAAAAACTGGGTACGCAAATAATCCGCCTCATCTTTTCTAAGATGTAAAGTCGGATTATCCAAATAGTCCTCTATTCTTTCTTTACAAGGAGCATTAAATAAAGCGAAATTACCTACTCCGGCATCATCAGCATCGCCACCATCATCGTCGCTCTCATACTTGATTACGATATTCTGTGTCTTTCTGTTATAACCTGCAACAGCACTACAAGCGTCATCAAAAGACATATCCCCATTACATAAAATCTCGGTTGTACGCAGGGCATTCCAATAGATTCTTGTAGGCTTCATCTTAACACCGCGATCCGAACGCCCGCCGATGATTCCTGCTGCCTTCGTTCCTGTTTCTTCATCTATCGCACGTCTGAGTGCCCTTGCGATTCTATCCTGATCTGTGTTAATGAGATTTCTAACCTCAGCTCCGGTTGTAAGTCCACTCTTCATGGCTTTCTTAAAAAGTTCCGGAATTAGAATGTAATACTTCGCACGAGTATGTAAGACAGAGGTTCCCGGATATAAGAGATCCGAAATACTGTCTCTTACAATGCCAACGCCAAGCTCATCCAGAGAACCTGATTCCCCGAGAACCTTTAGCAATTCTTTAATTGTTTCTCTTTCTTCTCTGGAATAATCCACCCAGCCAAGTTGCATTTTATATAACCACCTTTTCCTTTATCCGAAAAAGAACCACCAAATAAATAAGCCTGCTATCACAATGAATAAAACTACCGATCCAATCGGGGCCTTTCTTTTACCTTCATTAGATTCTTTTTCCAATTCTTCCATTAAGCGCATTTCATCGTCTCTAAACAATGAATCTTCTCGCAGATCATCAGAATACCTTCCATTCGACATTAAACCACTTCCTTAAAATCCAATGTCCCTTAAAAACATATCAACCGTAACTATCCGAGTAGTATTTGGCTCCTTGCTGCTTTTCATCTGTATTTTCCCATCAGCTCTTTTCTCAATTGTATACCTTGCTCCAGCATACTCAATTTCAAAAGCATCACCGACAGACTCTCCTGCCGCGTTTCCCTTGGATGTATACTCTTCAGAAAACACCTTGTACCATCCACCAAGGATTCCGTCTATAACCTTTCTATACTTCACGAAATCTTTATCATGAATCAAAAATATATAAGATCTTTGTGAACCTTTGTGGTAAGTCAGAATTGCCGGCTTCGCATCCTTAATTCTCTTAAACATTAGGCTCTTGTGAGCTTCCCACTGCTCATATGGTCTTCTTCCCTTATGGCAATAATAAACAACGTTATGTCCTTCAATAAAATAGCTTTCAACTTCGCTTGGAAGAACATATTTCTCACCGCCAAGCTTCGTGGCATCATTGCTTTCAAGTAAGCCGTTATCCGGATCCATAAAAATCAGTTCTGCATCCTTAAGCTCATACAAACTTTCCTGAAACCAACTGCTACGTTCCTGCTCTCGATCATTAGGCGTACCCTCCGGTTTAAGAATCTCTGAGTAAAATACTGTTCCAGGGAGAATGCCACTCTTTTCAATATCAAAAACAGATTTGTCCTTGTTCTTTGCAATGCCCTTCAATGCATCAAATACTTCCGGACAATATCTTCGCATTACGCCTTTATTCAAATAGTCCGTAAACTTACCATCATTAGAACCATCGTCCTCCGTCAGATACCAGTTCACGCCAACCTTAATTCCTGCATCTATAAATGCTCGGAGCATAGAGTATTTTCCGAAATCTCCTATGTCTCCCACATATTGATTCTTCATAATCTGCCCCCAATGTGAAATAATAATAGATTTGTTTACTGAGCTTTGTGAGATCGTTTGAAGAACTCTTTTTCGCGTGCAAAAACGATGAGGTCTTTATCCCACATCCAATCGCCATGACAGATGCAGTTCAGTTTCTTCTGGAGGCGTTTCTGCTCTTTGGTTAGTTTGACTTTTCCTTGGGGAAGGGTAGTGATACGAGCTTGGTTGGCATGTCCGCTGATAGCGTCATCCGGGATACGAACGGCTACCCAGTTAGCGCCTTTCTTTCCGGGACCTTTGCCAATGAGGTCCATGATCCAGATCTCGTTGGGGTCACCGATGGAGAAGGATTCTCCTTCTGAGGCATAGCCATATTCGTTCACGAGTGCGATCATGCACTCGATCGCTTCGCGTGCTGTCTTGGAACGCTCCAGCGCGATATAGATGAGGCTTCCGTAGTCCACGCCGACGGTGTCCCAGAGGGCTTCGCGTCCGCCCCAAGTGGTCTCCCCGATGGTGACTTGGTGTTCGTTCGTGTTGCCCACTACCGAATAAGTGTGTGCAATCTGGGGGATTTGTCCTAAGGGTCTTCCGGTATCCCAATCCTGCACATCGCGCATGGCACCTTCGGGGTGATCGGCTGCGGGAACAAAATGCAGGAAACC
>OMWY01000014.1 GCA_900314885.1 uncultured Eubacteriales bacterium | reverse complement strand
GTGTCAACTAAAGAGGAAACATCGGAATATGAATCGGAATATGGAAAAATTCTTGCTATTGAAATAACTAATAATAGCGGAATGTACATAGGTAATGGTGATTATATAATTACTTATACTAATAATGGTGTTCCTGTTCACTACGCAATCAGCTCGTTTGGAAATATTCCTTCAGGAGAGACGAAGCGTTATACATCTGATGCGGACATACGCAAATGGAATAATGAGACAAAAAGTTATGAGTCAGTAACATATGATTCGGTAGAAGTTTATATAATGAACCTTAGCTCTGTAAGTGAATAGCGACAAACAGTAGTGCCTGGTCCCATGAAGCAGATTGTGAACGAGCAAAGCGAAGTTCACAAGACCTTCATGGTACCCGGCACTGGATTTAGCCACCAATGAGAATAGCTGTTCCGTGTCTGGCTATCTTTGGGTGGGCGTAGCCCATCCAAAGGTGCCTGACTCGGAATAGGATAGCGCCAAAATAAACTTTAGTGGAATTGGCACAGAGTGCTGTAACTATATTAAACCTGCCCATATAGATAAGGAATTGCCATAATGATATACTTAATTGTGAATACAAAAGATATGAATCGAAATTATAAAAGTTTCCTTAGAAAAATACTGTTAATATTTGCAGCATTAACTATTTTTGTGGCATCGATTAATCCTGTAATGGCTGCTACAAAGTTGTCAGCAAAACAGAGAAATTCTATAAATATGCTCAATCACCTTGCGTATATTACAGGGCAGATAAATAATGACCATAAGAGTAGAGCCTTTCTTGACCAGGTATATAGCCGTCTCATTGATGATACTAATCCTAATGTGGTAGACATAAGAACGCAGGCGGAATATGAGGCAATTTGCAATACTCTTCATGACTATAGTTTTATTGACACAAAAAGGGAAAGACTCTCTTATCTATATGATCAGAGTAAGGCCCAAAATGTGAGAGCTTTAATGCCTAATCCATTGGGATTATTAAGCTCTACGGCCTCATATAGTCTTCCTAAGCTTGTTAGCTCATTATCCTATATGGTAGTGGATTCGATATCAAGTTATAGTACGGCGAATAATGCAGCAGATATGAAGTATTTGGAAGAGAATTGGAATCTTGATGATAAGGAACAAAAAGCCATTTATACAAGCAGAGAGGGCATATTTGATTATATGGTCGATACTGTACGGGCTTATAAGTTGCCTGAAGGACTGACACTGAGTGAAAGTGATATCAGCAACTTTATCATTTGGAAGGATAAGGGCGGAAGTGAAACCAAGAGTAAAATCAGATGGTTGACCTCCAATAAGAAAACATATCAAAACTTTGGACCTTACTGGCTTGTCCTGGCAGATGCATATTATTCAGATAAGCAGTATAAGAAATGTATAAGCTCAATCTCAAAGTATGAAAAAACAGACTATTCTGGTATTTTTAGATGGGATTATAATTTTGCGGATACGTTAATAAAGGGAATTGCGTCAGCCAATTATTGTCTTAAGGGGAAAAAGTATATATCTACAGTTGAGCATTACCTCAGTTTGATAGATAAGAATACAAAGAAAACGGATGGCTCGGATTGGAAAATCAGATATTTTGCCGCTCAGACAAATATTGACCTTTATAGCAGAACAAAGCAGATTAAATATTTAAATGAGGCTTATAACATAGCTCTTGATAACGTGAATCTCTTAGCGGATGAACAGAGAGATCAGAACAAAAACTACCTTGAAAAGGTAAAAAAGGAATCCGCCAAGAAAGACATGACTAAAGAGCAGAAGCAGGAGATAAGCGCTATGTATAAGATGATGGTTGCAAAGCGTAAAACTGAGCTTCCACCGGTGAATGAACCACTTGCGTTAAACTGCGATATGTTGTATAGTCTTGAAAACAAGCTCAAGAAAAGCAATGCGGATAAGAAGAAAGTGGACGTTATAGTTCATAGAGGCGGAACGCTATTTTTGAATACATCTATAGAAGCTGCGTATACTTCAAGCCAGAAGTTGGCAATAAATAAAGGCGATATATCTATGGAGCCAGGAAGCATTACCAGTCCACAGAAATTAGTTGTCCCTGCAAAATTTGTGTCCGATAAAGCTAATATTATCTTTACCGTTACCGAAGGTGGTAAAACAACTACTTATTCCGACTGGAAGTTAAGTAAAGTGAAAAGGGGTAAAGAAGGTGATATCAATACATTCTATGCTACATATGAGAGTGAAAAAGCCAAGCATCAAAAATATACGACTTCTTCAAAGGTTGTATTAACGATCAAACCTCATGGTAGTAGTATGAGCGATGTAAAGAGTATAAACGTGAATTTTAAGGTAAAGAAAGATGGATTGCCATTAATAAAAAACATAGTTTATAAATTTGAGGTCGAAAAGTGAAAAAAAGAATATGCTGTATATTAGCAGTAATTTTTTCATTAATGATTAGTAACATCACCTATGCTGGGCCTGTAGCTTACCACAATAAACAATTAGAAGAAGTTTTATTTGGTGAAGGTTTTGATACGAATAAGTTAAATAAAGGACAAAAAAAGAGGCTTGATGACTTAAAAAAGGCTTCTCGCCTTGCTATTGACCAAATGAATGGTGAGTTGCAGGCTGATATGGATTCTCTGTGTGAAGATGTAAAAGGGATTCCGCAAAAAAATGTAAGCAAACATGATTATAACATTGTGGCAGCAGGACAAAGGCATAGGTCACCATCGCATAGAGGGTGGGAAGTAAGTTTTTACACATCAAAATCTGATCAAAAGCGGTGGAAAAATCGTAGAAGCGTATTACTTGCAACTGTAAACTATGTATTTGGATTTAAAAAGAAGATATCTATAGGTGGTGGCGATGGTAAATTATTAGGATATTCATCACAGTGCGAGGATTTGAGTGCAATTATTTATTACACACACATTTTGGGTGATAGGATAGATGATTCTCAGTATTATGTTGAAGATGTTATTATGGGGATAGGGGGTCGTAAAGATGAACGAGATATTATTTCTCAGTTAAAGAAACATATTGAACATCTTTTTAGAAGACAGAAAAAAAGTGCGGATTATATATATGTAATGGAGGAACTTGATAGTATCAATATAAATTTAGCAGAATTAGATCCAAGCAATACTTTGTATGGCGCACCACTAACAGATAGTAAGAAATTTTCAAAATATAAGGAATATGGAACGCAGGTCATGAATCTTTTGATTGATAGGCTTCCTAAAATGCTACAGAAGGAGAAATTCTTCACTAAAACATTTGGTACTGTCTGACAACTTGTTAATTTTTGAGAATAAAAATATATACTTAAAGCATGAAAAAAGGAGAAAATGATGAATGATAAATTCAAAAGGATAAGTTTAATTATTATCTGTGTCTTGGCACTTACAGTATTCATCACTACCATGCATACGGTAAGCTCTTCCGCTTCAGAAAATTCATCATCAGCGCAAAGCATAGCAATGCTGGATGTGGATGGTAAATCAGTGATAGATGCGGTACAGATTCTCACGGAAGCTGGATTTATTAATATCACTCTTGGTGACGATAATGTGGATATCCTATCTGATAATTGTACTGTAAGTGGACAGAACTTTTCATTTGGAGACATGATTTCGCCAGACGATAAGATAGTTCTTGACGTAGAAGAAAAATGCAGCCTGAGACTTAGGGTAAATTCAGCAGAAAACTTACTTTTCTCTACCTATGATATAGATTTGTATTTAGACGATGATAAGGTAGGGACAATTGAAAATGGTAAGGGTATCGACAGCAAGATTGATACAACTTCTGGTGAGCACATTATTAAGGCTGTTGATGTTGAGGATGAGAGTATAAGCGGGACATATAAGATAAATGTTAAGAGTGATATGACATTTACAAGTGAGCTTGACCATGATAGTGCTTCTATAACATTCAATAACCCGACAACTTTCAAAGGCGTGAGCGATAGTGAGCACTATATGCCGAATTTAAAAGGAAAAACAGTCGCTGACGCAAAGAAAGTATTGTCAGATATGGGAATATCTGATGATAATATTACCTGTTCGCCATCAGTGGATGATTATCTTGAAGACTCATATAAAGTTAAATCGCAGAGTGTTAAGGCTGATACCTTGATTAAAAAGAATCAGAAAATCACTTTGAAATGTTACGAAATTGATGAATATGAATCTGATGGCATTAAGGTAAGCTTCTCTAAAACTAAGGCTATGAGAGCGGCTGTTGTAGCTTTTACTAATGCGACGGCTAAGGATGTTAAGACTAACAATAAATACGATAAAAGCAAATTCCATTCTTTCGACGATGACTCAGATGATCTGACGGATTATTATGTCATTGTTAAAGAAAATGGTTCATGGTCAGTTAAAAATAAGAATACATGGCATGTGGATGGTTTAACCCTTCAAAAGTATGGGTATCCGGACGATGATATAGAAATATCTTGGGATGTCTCATATAAGGATAAAAAATATCATTTGTCGAATTTCGAATATAGCAGCAGTGAAAATAATGTATATAAGATTAAAGATGGAAAAGCCTATGATACCGTAACCAAGGGACTTGTGGAATATGGTCGGGATTCTGAGATAGAAAATGAGGATATTAATACGCTGAGTTCAGATAGCGGCAATGACTCAGATGAGCTTGATCAAGCTTTAGCAATGAGAATATTCGAAGAATATGGTAATCAGATTTACGATAAATTTACATGCCATTGGTGGACTGGAACATTATATAAAGAGCATATGGACGATGGCGGGTATTTCTTTAAAGTAAAAGTTACCATAAAGCAAAGCGGAATTAAATATAAGGGAATTGCCGAAGGTAAAGTATATGAAGATGGTGTTATAGGTTTCAATGTGCATTAATAGAGGTGTAATATGATTTGTAAACATTGCGGAGCGGAAATATCTGACGGAGCAAAATTTTGCAGTAAGTGTGGAGCCAGGGTGGAACCAGATAGTCTTGAGGATGACTTAGCGAAATTTGTAATGGAAGTTGAAAATGACAATGAGGATTCTGCCAAGACTGTTGAAGGTGAATTTCATGCAGAGAAGTCAGAATCAAAGGAGTCGCTGAAGGGCAAAAACAAAGCTGCTGGATTTTGGGGACGATTGGATCTCTTCAGTAAAGCAGCGGTAATAGGATCCGTAGTCAGTATTGTGCTATTTATAGTGGGAGTGGCAGTACGAAAGCCTTTACCTATTGTCGTTTCAGTGTTTCAAATTATCTGCCTTGTAATAGCTGTTCTATTACATGGGAACGTAATAAAGACGCGATATAGGTGGGTAAGGTATATATTGCTTTTTCTTACTTTTGCCTTAATATATCCTAATATTGCAGGATATTTTGGAAAATCTGAATCCAAGAAGACTGTGACGGCGGAAGTAAACAATACTCCGAATGTGGAATCGAAATCGTCGTCTATAGTGAGTTCGTATGAAAACAAAAGCAGTTCAGCGGTATCTGGTGCAGACGAGAACGTGGAAAGTGACGTAACCGTAAGAGATACAAGAGAGCAAAAGGACGGATTTGATAGCACGAGTGAAATAACAAAACAGGGGTATACTGTTACTATTCCAAAGTATTATACCGAGGATGATAGCAATATAACTGATGACTTATACTCTGCGTACGCTGAGACAGGTGACAATTCAGCTGTATTGATGATGGACTTCAGATATTCAGATGATAAGGTATCAGCTGAAATTCTTAATGATGAAGTAAGTGCGGATACCCTGGCGAATGAATATCTTGCGAAGTATGGTGAATACAATAATTATAAAGTAACATTTTCACAGGCGGTTAGTAATAACAGTATTAGTGGCAGATTATGGGCATTCAGATACGAAAAGGATGAAAATAATGGAACAGGAGACCTCTTTGGATTTCCTTCAAAAGATGGCAGTAAGTGGGTATTCTTTTCATTGACTGAGGCAAATGGTACTATTTATAAATATGACAGTGATTTTGCCAAGATTATTGGTTCAATAAAGGCTGTGAAAAAATCAGACACAGATGATAGTGCAAAAAGCTTAGAAGGTACTGATAAATCGACAAGCAATAAGTCGAAAAAGGATTCAAAAACAAAATCGAAGACGAAGCAAGACTCAGAAAAAAAGAGAACCCAAAAGTCCAATGTTTTATTGCCGAGTGAGTCAAGTAAACTTGGTCTGGATATTGATGAAAGATTCAGTAATTCTAAGAGGAAAGAATATTATAATGTAGATGCGGTGAGCAATATTCCTAAATTAAAGAAATGGAAGTCTGTCTATGTAACTGACGGCATTGCCGCATATTTGAACAAACTTGAAAATAAGGGATACCAAGTTACAATTACGGATAGCAAGGTAACAAGTAAAGGTGAATTTACGCAATATGATACTAAATTTATGGTAAAGGGTAAAGGTTCTTCATGGACAATGGACGCATCCGTGCAAGATGAGGATTACGTGGAATATGGGTTCTATATTTATTTATAATAATGTCTTTAATCTCGTGTCAGGCTCATGCGAACTCCTTCAGTCACAGCATAGCTGTGACTGCTCCCTCAAAGAGGGAGCCTTTGCCGTAGCCTGGCTTCCAGTCTATTCCGAGTCAGGCACGAGCTGCGTTGCAGCTCAAGCCAGACACGGAATTGGCGGATAAAATATGACATTGCCATTGTGATGACCTAAACTTTATTATTGATGTGATTTTGAGCTTTTCAGATCCTTACGAATATTATCCATTGTTTCCTTTAAGGGTGCGGTGCGTTCACATGATACATCTTCCTGTGCTTTAGCGAGAATAGCGAGAAGTTCGATGGAGGTTTCTTTTAGGGCATCAGACATTGTTTCTTTGGTTAATTTCATATTTTTTCACCTTCTTAAAACTATTATCTACTGTATAATTAATGTATTAAGTATAGAAGATGATTAGTACCTTGTCAAGTGAAACTCAAATTTGGTGGAACACTTCTTGCAATCCCTCCTGTGGTATTGTATAATATTGAATGACAGATACATGAAGGCGGGTGATGATGATAGACACTATAGGCTTTATTAAGACCACGGGTAGCTCCGCGGGAGCCCAGGAAAAGATTTATAGGGACGGAGTCTGGTATAAGAAGGACATGCACGGCTACGAGGGACTTGCTGAGGAGCTTTGCTCCGAGATTTTATCGTGCTCAAATGTGGATAATTATGTCATTTACACCAGGTGCGATGTGGATGGAAGGCCCGGATGCAAGTCGAATGATTTTACGGGTAAAGATGAGATATTTCTCAGCTTCCAGAGAATATATAACACAGCCTTCGGAGGTGAGCTTGAAGGTAAGATAAATGTCATGGATTCACCGAAGGAGCGTATTGATTATACTGTTTCAATGATAAAAAATGAGACCGGCATTGATGTCAGTCGATATATTTCGGACACATTGTCATTTGATATGCTGACATTAAATACAGACCGGCACATGAATAATTTGGGAGTAATAGCGAATACCGTAACCGGGAAATACAGACTTGCCCCGATTTTTGATAACGGTGCGGCTTTACTTAGCGACTATGTAATGTTCCCGCCGGATATTGATATTAATAATATAAATGTATGCGGCAGACCATTTTCATCGAACCTTGAATTACAGGCCGCTACAGGTGGAATTACCCTGAAATTGGACTACGATAGATTAAATGAGAAATTACAAGCATACAATGATTCAAGAGCACTGAAAGTCTTAGGGGTGCAACTTAATAAATACAAGGATATTTTGAAAAAGTAGCATGTAAGAAAGGAATTAATTATTTGAGTTTAAAATATAAATGTCTCGTTATGGACCACGATGACACGGTAGTGAATTCGACTGCGACAGTTCATTTTCCGAGCTTCGTGGAATTTATGGATAAATATTTTCCTGAGAAAAAATTCACTCTGGAAGAATATTTCAAATATAATTTTGATCCCGGCGTGGTAAAATTCTTCAGAGAAATCTGTGGCATGACTGAGGAAGATGTTATTAAGGAGCAGGACTTCTGGCGGGATTATGTAAAGGGCCATGTGCCGAAGGCCTTTCCGGGAATAAAGGAAATTCTCACCGAACAGAAGAGACAGGGTGGAATTATCGCTGTTGTGAGCCACTCCTATTCTGAGTATATTTTACGTGATTATCGTGAAAATGATCTTCCCAATCCCGACATCACATATGGGTGGGAGGTCCCGATAGAGATAAGAAAACCTAAGCCATGGGCCTTAGAACAGATAATGAAAAAATACAATCTGAAACCGGAGGACATGATTGTTATTGATGATTTAAAGCCGGGCTTTGACATGGCAAAGGCTGCCGGAGTTCCATTCGCGGCAGCCGGTTGGGCTAATGATATTCCTGAAATAGAGAATTTTATGCGGTCAAATACGGAAAATTATTTTAAAACCATAGATGAACTGTACGAATTTCTTTTTAGCTAAATAAGCAAATTAAAGCGCTTATTCGTCAATTATCTTACCATCGCGGGATATTACGACCACCTGCCATGGTATGAACTTGCCGCTCGCACGAAGAGCGTTCTCAGCGGCTCTCTGGATACCACCGCAGCAAGGAACCTCCATGCGGACAACCGTTACTGACTTGATATCGTTGTTTGCGATAATTTCCGTAAGCTTCTCTGTGTAGTCAATATCGTCGAGCTTAGGGCAGCCAATGAGGGTAACTTTACCCTTCATGAAGTCCTCATGCATGTTAGCGTAAGCGTAAGCCGTGCAGTCAGCTGCTATAAGCAGCTTAGCCCCGTTATAAAATGGTGCTTCGGTAGGGAGAAGCTTTATCTGGACAGGCCACTGCTGTAAACGCGATACAGGCCTTGCAACCCCGGACGAAGCAGAAGCTTCAGCGGCTCCTTCATTAGCTTCATCAGCGCTGTGGTCAAATGTCATCATTCTTGATCCCGGGCATCCTCCGAATGGGTGATCATGTACCTCGTGGTTAAATTCTTCGTTCATAGCTTTAGCGGCCTCCTTCTTTGCCTTTGCTTCCTTTACCTTTGCCTCGTCATATTCCGGGGCTTCTCTTGTTTCAAATGTTATGGCGCCTGTAGGACACTCCGGCAGACAGTCACCAAAACCGTCGCAGAAATTTTCCCTAACAAGCTTTGCCTTGCCATCGATAATGTCAATCGCGCCCTCGTGGCAGGCATTTGCGCAAATGCCACAACCTGTGCATTTTTCTTCATCAATATGAATTATCTGTCTAACCATCTTTATCTCCTTTGACAGTAATATTTCTTCTTGACTTTATGGATTCATTTTACTATAATCAGAATTGAAAGTACGTTGCCATAGCAACATTAATCAAAGAAAGGAAGATTTTTTTGAATAAGGAAGAAATCATATCAGGGATCATGCTCTTCCAGGGAATGACAGAGGATGAGCTGAAGACTGCCCTTGTAAAGCTAAATAAACGCGAGAAATCGTATAAAAAAGGCGATCTTATCCTGACAGCGGGAAGTATTACCGATGACATTGGTGTTGTTGTAAAGGGGAGTGTCACGATAGAGAGCAACGATATGTGGGGCAACAGGACTGTTTTGAATAATGTTGCCGCTCAGGGCTTTTTCGCTGAAACCTATGCTATACTTAAGGATGAACCGCTTATGGTGGACGCTGTCGCGAATGAAAATTGTGATATATTATTTTTAAATATAGGAGGCCTTCTTCGCGGGAATTCGTTTTCAGAAGCCTGGCAGATGAAGCTGACACGGAATCTCCTTATGATTACGGCCAATAAAAATATAATGCTCTCTAACAGGTCATTTCACACATCGCCTAAAAATGCCCGCGGACGGATCCAGGCGTATCTCAATTCTGTTACGTTAAAGGTAGGTAGTAATGAGTTTGATATTCCCTTTGACCGTGAGCAGATGGCCGATTATCTAAACCTTGACAGGTCAGCCCTTTCGAGAGAGCTCTCTAAAATGAAGAGTGAGGGAATTATTAATTATAAAAAAAATCACTTTGTTATTATACAGGAATAATAACAAAGTGATAATTACATTGGCAGACAGCGGCTATTATTTTACCGCGTTCGCAAGCTCCTTCGCAAGCTTTTCTGCTTCGCCGGGAGCGTACTCCTCATGATCCCAGCCGATATTTACGGTGTCATTTTTAAAGCGGGGAATTACATGTACATGAAAATGGAATACTGTCTGGCCCGCGGCTTCACCGTTGTTCTGAAGGATATTTACTCCGTCGCAGCCTGTAACCTGCTTTACGGCGGCAGCTATCTTTCTCGCTACCTTGAAGGCCTTACCGACAGTATCAGGATCAAGCGAAAATACATCGCTTGCGTGCTGCTTAGGTAAAATAATTACATGGCCCTTTTTCGCAGGCGATGCGTCCATAATTGCCCTGAAATCACTGTCTTCATAGACAGTGTTGGTAGGAATGTCGCCATTTGCAAGCTTGCAGAAAATGCAGTTCTCGTCTTTCATCTTATTACTCTCCTTTTACGTAAAATTGAATATCTCATCAAATATTCTGAGCGTTTTAAAATTTCCCTTGGCAGCTATCGCGCCGGACATAAATCCGCGTTGGAATGTTAGCTTGCCGTCGGTTATATCAGTCAGAGTCTGGCTTGAAAGTCTCGCCTTAACCTCGGCATCCTGCTTCTCTCCAAAATATACCTTTAATTTCTTCCCATTTACTTCTATGATTAGGTTGGAATTCTTATCGCTTAGCTCTAACCTGTAGCTGGCAGAGAAACCATCCTTAGGCCTAAAATGATTCCTGAAGCTCTTAATGGTCTCATTCTCGGCGCTGTTTCCGGTATTTCCAAGCATCTGTCGGAACATTTGCGAAAGCTCCTCTATGTCTTCCTTCTGCTTCTTAACGTAGGTGTCGTTGGAGACATATTCCGAAAGCTGCTCACTTTCCTGAGGCGTGAGCGGAAGCTTAGTGCCTGCGTCAAGGTCGCGCCTTATAGAGAGCTCGCTCGATGGAAATGCCGGGCGCTTCTGATTTACCGACCTGTAGAGATTTTCTGCTGCTGTCTCTATTTTCTTGCTGATAGGACCATTTAACTCAAATTCGGTATTGTCCTTGACATAAGAGCAGACGCCTTCGGTGACGTAGCCACCGAGTACCTTCCAGGCTCTGGTGAGGTTAAAGAGGGCTTCTTCTTCGCCAAATGTGGTGCTGGTCACGATAGGCATCATATAGAGACCTGAGAGCTTCTGCTTATCGCCGTAAAGCCAGCAGGCATCCAAGAATTGCGCCATGAAGCCGCCGAAACCAAACCACTCCACGACGGACGCGAGAATGACGGCATCGCACTCCTTAAGTGTCTTAGGGAGCATGGAAATGCCATTCTTCTCTTCATAAAGGTTGTAGCGCCGCACTGTTACGTGAAGCTCCGACAGAACATTTGAAACCTTATCGCATACGTAGAGGCAGGGATCCTCTATAAGGCCCCGTCCTCCGTAATAAAGATTGATTACCATTAATTATTTATTCCCCTTCTGCGCCCTATGGCAGCCACAATCAGTCCGACTAAAAAGCCACAGACAAGACCGCCGATGTGAGCCGCATTGTCAACATTTGAATTCGCAAACCCGCCGTAAAGCGAAAATCCGATGAATATGATAAGCCCTCGGCCATTTATTCCCTGAAGCCGTCCGCGGTTTATTAGGAGCGCTGCCGCGAAGGCGCCTACGAGGGCAAATATCGCTCCACTTGCGCCAATAGAGCCGGTCATATTCCCATAATGCATATTATAAAGCATTGAGGCGGCGCTTGCAAGGATTCCGCCGGAAAAATATGAAATTATTGTGCGTATATGTCCCTCTGCGACTTCATATCGGCTTCCTATTACAAAGAGAACCATCATGTTATTTATAAGGTGGTCGACTCCCTCGTGTAAAAACATGCAGGTGAAGAGCCTGTAGTATTCATGATCTTCCATAACAGCAGGCCAGAAATTATCAGCTTCGTTCATAATGTCAGATCCGAGGGGAATCATTATTATATTGAAAACAAAATATATTATTATATTCGTGACTATAAGCGTAAGCGTTACGGCCCACTGACGCGGATTCTCTCCATCGGTTCCTGAGGTTCTTTCCAAATCTGTATTGTTTCCCAATTTTATTAACTCCTTAATGTATTCAAGGAACATTTTAACATTTGCAGGAAAATAATGCAATACCATCAGATAAAAATGACACTTAAAGGAGAAAAATGACCTTTAACCGCGATATTAGGGGTTGTAAAATAATGCTAAAGTATTACGAATTAACCGCTGTCAGTTTGATTAAGAAAGGACTTTTATTATGTCATCACATTTTGTTATGGATAATTATGGAAGGAAGAGCACATTCGCGAGCTTCCTTCCCGGAATCGCCGGAATACATGGAATTCCACTATGGTGCATGTATGTAAACCGCGGCCAGTGCGTGGCAGGCTTCGGGGCTCGTGACAAGGACCATGCTATCATGGAATTCTATCCGGCCCATAAGGCTTACGAGGAGACCCCGCTTCACGGCTTCAGGACATTTTTGCGTATCAGCAATGAAGAGATTTATGAACCATTCAATGTAAGGAATAGTTCTGACACGAAAATGGATATAAGTGAGAATACTCTCACCATCGCCGAGGAAAATAAAGAAAAGGGAATTAAGACAGAGGTCACGTATTTTATTTTACCCGAAGAACCGGTCGGAGCCCTGGTTAGAAGAATTAAAATTACAAATATCGGTGAGCGGGCCTTAAATTTCACCCTCATTGACGGTATGCCTGAGATAATACCATACGGTGTAAATGCGGACAACCTTAAGAATATGACCGAGACCTCGAAGGCTTTTATGGAGGTCAAGAGCCTGATGGATAATCTCATTTTCGCAAAGGTCAGGGCAAGTATGGCTGATTCTGCTGAGGTTAAGGATGTGCCCGAGGGGAACTTCGCGGCAGGCTTTACCGAGGAGCTGGACCCTGTAAAGGTTATCTACGATTCCGCAGTTATATTCGGCTTTGATACAAGCCTTGAAATTCCGGCAGGCCTCACTAGGGAAGTTAACTTAGACAAAATAAAAATGCGGAATTCTAATATTTTTCCATGCGCATTTTTTACAAGGGCTGTTTCACTTAAAAATGGCGAGAGCACTGTGATAAACGAGCTCTACGGCGAAGCTGCGTCAAGTGAGATTTTAATTGATTTTGTAAAAAAGAGCCGTCCGCTTTCTTATTTTGATGATAAATTAACAAGTGCTATCGCGCTTACAGACACCCTCACCGACCGTGTCGCGACAGAGACCGCATCGAAGGTTTTTGATGACTACACCCGTATGTGCTACCTCGATAACGGCCTTCGCGGTGGTTTTCCTGTTAAAATGGGAAATAAATCATTTTACGTATATTCAAGGAAGCATGGTGACCTCGAGCGAGATTATAATTATTTTACTACCCTTCCCCAGTACGCTTCGCAGGGAAACGGGAACTTCAGGGATGTACTGCAGAACAGGCGCGAGGATGTCGTCATCTCACCATTTACAGAAGAGAAAAATATCATAGATTTCGCTTCATTAATTCAGCCTGACGGATATAATCCACTGCAGACGGACCCGGAGAAATTTATTATCAGTAAAGAAAATCTCGCGAAGGTACTTAGCAAAAAGGATAAGATAGAAGGCTACACAATTAAATCAGCACTCGAGGGACGGGAATTTACCCCCGGTGAATTATTGCTTGTTCTAGACGGTATCGAGGCCGAAGAAGACCGTAAAACCTTATTCGAAGAGATTATAGGTAATTCAAGGGAAGTGTCTCACTCTACCTTTATAGAAGGCTATTGGTGCGACCATTTCACCTATATTTATGACCTTATAAATGAATATTTGGCAATTTTTCCTGATAAAAGAGACGAATTACTCTTTGAGGAAAGTTGCCTGATCAGGCGACCGGAGAAGAAAATTCTTCCGCGCAAGAGGCGTTATGAAAAAACAGATAAGGGCATAAGGCAGTATCACTTCTTAGAGGATAACAGGGCCGATATTAAATCAGAGTGCCTTGAAAATAAGGACGGCAACCCGATAAAAGTTTCTCTTATCGAGAAGTTAATACTGCTTGATTTAATAAAATTCATGACACTTGACCCTTACGGTTTCGGTATAGAAATGGAAGGCGGAAAGCCCGGCTGGTATGACGCATTAAACGGGCTCCCGGGTATGCTTGGTTCATCGGTTAATGAAGCATTTGAATTGAGACGTTTTATTAATTTTACGATTGATTCTTTAAGCGAGAAGGAAAATATTTCCCTCTCAGCGGAATTAATAGAATTAATTAATGAACTCACCGATTTTTTTGACTGCTCCGAGGACGATGAAGTCTGCGGTGACAGTAATGAGAGCGCCCTCTTGAGATATCTGGGCCTTAATGAAATAAAAGAAAAATATCGGGCTGTGGTTTACGCGGGTATCAGCGGCGAAAAGAAGGCGATTTCCGTAAACGAGGTACTCTGCCTCCTTAATTTGCTTAGAGATATACTTGAAGCAAATCATGAACGCATGGAAAATTATTACGATAATATTGTTACGACATATTTTTATTATGATGTTACTAAATATTCGGAAGTAGATGGTATTTTGCCTGAAGCCTTTGATATAAAGCTTATGCCGGATTTCTTAGAGGGAAGCGTGCATGCGCTTAAGCTATGCAGGAACAGGGAAGAAGCGCTAAGCATTTATCATGCCGTTAAAGGTGGAAGTCTCTACGACAGGAAGCTTTCCATGTACAAGGTAAATTCCGCTCTCAGTGACGCCACCTCTGAAATCGGCCGCTGCCGCTCATTTACGCCGGGATGGCTTGAAAATGAGTCGATATGGCTTCACATGGAGTACAAATATTTACTCGAATTAATTAAGAACGGACTTTATGATGAATTTTTTGAAGACATTAAAACAGCCTTTATTCCTTTTATGAACAGCGATGTTTATGGAAGAAGCATCCTTGAAAATTCATCATTCATTGCTTCAAGCGCGAATCCTGATGAGAGTATCCATGGGAAGGGGCTTGTCGCAAGGCTTTCAGGCTCAACGGCTGAATTCTTATCTATGTGGAAAATGATATTTTTCGGGAATAAAATATTTACCTATGAAAATGGCATATTAACCTTTTCACCTGCCCCGGCCATACCTGAGTACCTGATAAAGGACGATAATACTATGAGCGCCACGCTTTTTGGGACGACCAAAATAATATATCATTTTAGCGAAAAAAGGAATTATTTTCCTTCGACCTATAGAATATATAAGTTCAGATTAAGCTATTTTCGCGGAGATACTGAAGAAGCTGAAGGCGATACTCTTTCCGGCCCGACAGCTGTAAAAATTCGTGATGGAGAGATACGAAGCATAGATATATTTATTAGGTAAAATAAACCCGTACAGTAATCGCTGTACGGGTTATAATTTATATGAATCGTTTCAATCTCTCATGGAGCTCAGGACCTGCGAGGGCCGCGATAATCATTTTAATAAGGTCCTCAATTATAAATGGCGTGACACCTAAAGCAAGCGCCGCTGCGAAGTTTCCGGCGAGCTTTGTCGATGAAACAGCGAGCCACCAGGTTCCGATTAAGTAAGGAATCCAGGTAATTGCTTCCATAACTATTACGGATAATATTCTGTCGCTTATTTTTCTGGTGTAATGCTTCTTAAGCCATGATCCGAGTAGGAAAACCATAGGAATAAAGCCTATAAGATAGCCACCTGTAGGTCCGAATAATTTACCGGCTCCTGCCTCATATCCCGAAAATACCGGAAGTCCGACAAGCCCCAACAGTAAATATATAAGGTAAGCTATCGTTCCCCTCTTTGCGTCAAGTACATACATGAACACGTATATGACGAGGTTGGTAAGTGAAATTGGTACCGGCCCGATAGGAATTGAAATTGGCGCGAGTACACAGAGCACAGCGGTCATAATAGCCGTGGTTGTCATGTTAAGAGCCAGGGAATTAGGCTTCTTTTCCATAGTTTTTGCGATTTCTTTTGGTTCTGACATTTATTTTCCCTCCTTTATTGTGTCCCCTTACCTTATATAGCGGTACGGTCCATCCCACCGTTCTCCTTCCGGCAATTGCCAGTCGGGAGTTGTGTCTCTCCCTAGCTCAGCTAGCATAGCCTTGTCGCTCTTTATGGTCGAGCCCGAGGTCGTAAGCATATTGCCCGTTATGGAAGCGCTTGCGCCTGATGTAAATGTCGCGCGGCCGTTGTCCTTCATCAGGGCTCTGCCACCGGCGAGGCGGATATCAGCGTCTGGATTTATGAACCTGAAGATGGAGATTGTCCTAAGAATCTCGTCCTCAGTAAGTCTCGGAAGCTTCTCAAGCGGCGTTCCCTTAAGCGGCATCAGAGAGTTAATGGGAATCGAACGGATATTTAGTTCATTTAATGTAAATGCCATATCTATTCTGTCTTCCCAGGTCTCACCCATACCGATTATGCCACCGGAACAGACAGCCAGACCCTCCGCCTGGGCGCGCTTTATATTTTCTATCTTATCCTCGAACCTATGACTCGTGCAGATCTCCGGAAAGAAGCGGCGCGAGGTCTCTATATTGCAGTGAATCCCGGTAATTCCCGCCTCGTGAAGCCTGTGGAACTGTTTAGCCGTAAGGAAGCCAAGCGAACAGCATAGTTCGATTTTAAGTTCCTTATGCATCCTATTTACGATTTCAATTATCTTCTCGAAATCCGCCTTCGTAGGGCCATAGCCTGAATCCACAATCGCGAATCTGTCTACTTCCTCTTCTTCGTTTAAGCGAGCCTGATTCACTATGGTGTCTGCGTCAAGAAGGTCATGGACAGCGCAGCCTGTATGGGCAAATGCTGACTGGGCGCAGAACTTGCAGTTCTCACCGCATTTTCCTTCGCGACCGCTTATTATAGTGCAAAGATCTACCTTGTCGCCACAGAGTGTCTTTCTAATCTTATCGGCGCCGTGACGAAGCTCTGTAAGGTCACAGGTAATGAAAAAATGTAAGTCATCGTCCCTTGTGAGGCGCCTGCCAGCGATGATCTCGTCCGAGAGCTTATCTAAATCAATATCGTTAGCCATATTTATACTCCTTTGTGCCTTCATAGGACACACATTTATATATTATAACCATTTTTGCCTACTTGTCAACCCCCAATCGGTTGACAAGGTTGACGAGATGAGTGAGAGAAACATTTGCAAAAAAGAAAATCAGCAAAAGAAAAAGCCTGCATTAATTCAAGCTTTTATAAAATCAATAATATTGGTATTTCTTCCTGTTTGCTATAGAGCAAATGATGGTAAGTACAATCGAGCCAGCCTCAGCCGCGGTGACGGCAAACCATATTCCGTTAATTCCGAAGAACTGCGGCAGGGTCAGTATCGCTATCACCTGGAAGACTAAGGTCCTCATAAATGAAATAAGAGCCGAAATCGCTCCGTTATTAAGTGCCGTAAAGAAGCTTGACCCAAAAATATTGAAGCCCATAAAAATAAATGAAATGGCGTAAATGTGGAAAGCGTTCGTTGTAATATCGAGCAATTCCTTATTATATCCCACAAATATCATTGACAGAGGTGTCGCGAATATTTCCGCTAACGCCGTCAATATAAGGGCAAACCCAAGTACAATCTGCAGACATTTTTTTAAAAGGCTCTTTAATTCATCGGTATTTTGGGCGCCAAAATGGAAGCTCACAGATGAATTATTATTGTTAGCAAAATAAAATACAGGAATTACTCCGCCTACGACCTGACCGATAACTGTCGCTGCCGCAGCGCTCTCAACTCCCCAACCGATGACACCCATAAAAAGGCCATCAAGGATCATGTTCGTAATTCCCGCCGCTACAGTCACAATGAAGCCGAGATGTGGCTTTTCTGCTGTAATAAAAAATGCCTGGAAGAGGTTCTGAAGCACAAAGGGAACCGAACCTAAAAAACATACCCTTGCGTATGCTACACAGTACGGGAGCATCGCTTCGCTTGCTCCAAGAGCCTTCGCGACCGGCTCGGTTATGGCAATACCTAGGAACATGAATACAAATCCTAAGGCCGACGCGAAATACACCAGGAAAGAAAAGGTCTCAATTGCCTTCTTCTCTTCCTTCATGCCAAGAAGCATAGATACCAAAGCGCTTCCGCCGGTACCGAACACCATGCCGACAGCGCCGAATATCATAATAAAAGGCATTATAAGATTTACCGCCGCGAACTGTGTACTTCCTACAAAATTAGAAATAAAAAAGCCGTCCACCATTCCATAGATAGATGTAAAAATCATCATCATTATCGAAGGAAAAGTGAACCTTAACATCGTCTTTCGTGTAAAATGATCCGAAAGCTTAATCATACAAACATTACTCCCTAAATATTTCTTACAACTGTCTCCCACCATTGTATAGGCTAATGCTCAATAAGTCAAGGAAAAAGTTCTTAACAAAAATGAATTTTCGCCACAAAAAATCGGACAGCTCTGCTGTCCGATTCTAATCGAGGGACATGCTACATAAAATTGTTCTTAACGAGCGAAGCGAAGTTATGAAAAATTTTTTGTAGCATGTCGCCGTTCATTTATGCCGCCGCGTTCACAAAAGCGCCTCTTAGCGACAGGTAGTCCTGGCTCTTCTCATTTTGTGAATACGGGTCATTCTGCTTATACGCTATCTGGGTCCTCGTAAGGCCGCCGCTTGCGTACCGCTTCCCGCACTCAGGACAGGTTGCGTAAGAAATGCTTACGCTTGCGTTAAGAAGCTTCGCGTCATTTCCGCTTGTCTTCGCGACAGCATTCTTAACATGCATACCCTCGTGACTTGCCACTGCCGCCGTACTCTGCTCAGGAGATACGTGGGCAGCGCTCTTAAATGAGACATTCGCCTCATCAGAGCCATCCTTGTAGGTTCTGCTTGCGCATGTCTCGCATTTAACTATCCCTGCCTTCTTAAGAGCCTTTAGCTCCATAGGGTCGACGTCATCCTCGTGACCTGATATGGCAGCGATTCTAGCCTTCTGCGGGTCCGTGATCTTACCGCCCGTTTCGGTGTCAACCGTACCGACCTTCTTTACAGGGTCAACCGGATTTTCGTTTAACACCGGCTTCCCGACACCCTTAACACCGCCTACGGTATTCATGCCATAAGAGCTGTAAGCCCCATAATTTCCGTAAGAATAGCCTCCATAGAGACTTCCGATACTCATAGGATCACCTCCTTAGCCGTCCATAGATATACTTACTTGCATTATAGCACACTTTCAGCTAAATGTAACCCCTAAAATTAAAGCTCTTCAAGTTAAATCTACCTAAAGAGTAGTACATCATACAAAGTTTCATTTTTGTGTTGATTTATTATCACAGATGGTGTAGAATAAAAAAGGAATTACGCTAACGTGAATTGTATTTCTGTTTTGCCGAAGTGAAACGGCACAAAATATGAAAGGAAGCTAACCATGGCAGATTCAACCACAAAGTCAGGCGCGTCAATGAAGGTGCGCAAAATGGGTATCAGCACGAAGATAATTCTTCCTATTACTGTGCTGATTATTATAGTTCTTGTGCTAATTGGCTATACCTCGTATGGCCTCTTAAAGGAGTCACTCACAGGTCAGGGAGGGATTACAGCCGAGGCAGTCGCTAAGGCAGCCGCCGGGAACATTTTCTCCGACAATGTAACAAATTATATCAATTCGCCTAAGAGCGAGGTATATAAGAGCAGCCTTAAAAATGATGTCGACAAGCAGATGAAGGCTAACGACATCCAGTATTTATACATCGTGTATAAGGCTGATGATGGTTACAAGTATGTTATAGTAAATGATGAGTCCATGAATCTTGGAGACGCATATGACGACGACACCAGGGAACTTGATGAGGCTTATACCGGCAAGACCACTGCTGATCGGAAAATAGATACTGAGTCTGAAGATGTACCGGTAATCTCCGCTTATTCGCCGATCATGGATAACGACGGTAACGTAGTCGCGGTTCTTGGCGCCGACTACAACGCTCAGTCAATACAGGGCAGGCTTTCTTATTCGCTCAAGTCTACATTTATCATGATATTTGTTGGAATGATAATACTTGTGCTTGTGGCTATTCTCCTTGTCCGTTCTATTTTAAGAAACCTCAACAAGGTCAACAGCCGCATTTACGACATAGCGAATAATGGCGGTGACCTTACCCAGAAGCTTGACGTGAAGAGTGGTGATGAGCTTGAACTTATTGCTGATAACGTAAATACTCTCTTAGGCTTTATAAGAAATGTAATGCAGAACGTCGCGGAGGGGTCCGAGCGGCTTACAGCTTCATCCGAGGGAGTTGTTACTGACCTCACGGAAGCGAAAGATCACATCACAGACGTATCCGCCACTATGGAAGAGATGAGCGCTTCCATGCAGGAGACAAGCGCGA
Organism: uncultured Eubacteriales bacterium; assembly: GCA_900314885.1. Classification (GTDB taxonomy): domain Bacteria; phylum Bacillota; class Clostridia; order Lachnospirales; family Lachnospiraceae; genus Catonella. Next base: position 64,899 of record OMWY01000014.1, on the reverse strand, counting down.
CCCTGACTACGATTAACGATTCTGTAAATGCGGCGAACGATTCCGTCGATGATGTCGCTAAGAAGGCAAATGATGGTCAGAGCTTCGCTAAGGATATCATGACTAAGGCAGATGATATCAAGGCGAAGGCGGAGCAGGATAAGGAAGCCAGCCTTGCTAAAGCATCTGAAATGGCAGATGCTGTCAAGGAAAAGATTGAGCGCAGCAAGGAAGTCGATGAAATACGCGCTCTTACTGAAAATATCATCTCCATTACAAACCAGACAAATCTTCTCGCTCTGAACGCTTCGATAGAGGCTGCGAGGGCCGGTGAAGCAGGTCGCGGATTCGCAGTTGTCGCGGATGAAATAGGAAAGCTTGCGGCGAACAGCGGAGATGCTGCGTCTAAGATTGAGCAGGTAAGCCGTGAAGTTATCGATGCCGTAAATTCACTTGCGGATGAAGCCCAGGTAATGATAGATTACCTCACCGAGTCCACGGAAAGTGATATGGATAAGCTCGCGAGCGTAGCAGAAAGCTACAACAATGATGCAGGCAGTATTCATGATATGATGGTTGATTTTGCCGGAGCTTCTGAAGGCATAAAGCAGAATATGAACTCTATCAGAGATTCAATCGACGCTATCAACCAGGCCGTCGAAGAGAGCACAAAGGGAATAACCGAAGTATCAGAGACTAGTGTCGCTCTCACCGAGAAGGTCAGCGGCATAAGTGAAAATGCTGATGAGAACCTTAAAGTCGCCGAACACCTCAATGGGGAGGTTAATAAGTTCAAAATATGATAATGTCAGGGGCCAGATATAAAGTTCTGGCCCCATGGAAGAAGGGGCCAGATCTGTAGTTCTGGCCCCATGGAAGAAGGGGCTAGATTTAAAGTTCTGGCCCCTTCTTTTTTTAATTTACTGATGATATGAATTTCATAAAGGCTTCCATGCCTTCGGTGTTTCTCTTGTATACTCCTGCGTCTTCGAGGACTTCGGAGAAGACGAGGCCAATTTCTTTTCTTATTATCTCATCGGCGTTATCCTTGGTAAAGTCAGGATACTTTGCCTTGATCTCGTCGGCCCAGTCGGCGTGCTTAGCGAGGACTTCGTCGCTTCTAAGGTCGGCTCCTGAGAGCATCGCTTCCTTAAGCTTAGCCATCTCATTAAGAAGTCTTCCCGGAAGGACGGCGAGGCCCATAACCTCGATGAGGCCTATATTTTCCTTCTTTATATGGTGGAGCTTAGCGTGCGGGTGGAAGATACCTAACGGATTCTCGGCATCGGTCCTGTTATTTCTTAGTACCAGATCGAGTTCATAGAGATTGCCCCGGCGTCTGGCTATAGGGGTGATTGTATTGTGTTTCTCGCCATCGCTCTCGGCAAGGATTCCGACGCTCTCATCAGAGTATCCGCGCCATGCGGCAAGTATCTTCTCAGCGAGCTCAGCTATCCTCTTCCTGTCGCTTCCATCAAGGCGTATTACTGACATAGGCCATTTTACTATGCCTGCCTTTACGTCCTCATATCCCTTAAATGTAACTTCCTTCTCGACATCAGCCCTCGTCATAGGAAATTCGTAGTGGCCTCCCTGGAAATGGTCGTGGGTAAGGATTGAGCCGCCTACGATTGGGAGGTCAGCGTTAGAGCCAAGCATATAGTGAGGGAATTTCGTTATAAACTCGAGGAGCTTGTCAAATGTAGCCCGGTCTATTTTCATAGGTACGTGGTTTTTATTTAAGACAATGCAGTGCTCGTTGTAGTAGACGTATGGGGAATATTGTAAGAAATAATCCTCACCGCCTAGGGTAATCGGTATAACCCTGTGGTTCTCCCTCGCCGCGTGGGAAAGGTCACCCGCAAAGCCCTCATTTTCACGGCAGAGGGCGCACTTAGGATAGCCGGTCTGCTTCATGGTCTTTGCTGCGGCTATGGCCTTAGGGTCCTTCTCAGGCTTTGAGAGGTTAATGGTGATATCAAGCTTTCCGTAAGGGGAATCAGCCTGCCACTTCACGTCGCGGGCGATTCTGTCGACTCTGATGTAGTTTGTGGCCCTTGAGAAGTCATAATACCAGTCCGTGGCTTCCTTTGGACTTTGCGCATATTTCGCATTGAACTCGCTTATGATCTCAGACGGGCGGGCAAGGAGGCAGTCCATGAGCTTAGTGTCGAAGAGATCTCCGTCAGTCGCGGTCTCGCCGCAGACACCGTTCCTACGGCCTTCTTCAACAAGGGCCTTAAGCTCGTCAGCGAGGACAACTCCGGTAGCCTTGCCTGCTGCCGCTTCGTCGATAAGCTTTGCGCAATCTGAGTCCTCATATGAAGGAAGCGCAAGTGTGTACAGGAGCCTGTTCCTTGCGTAGAAGACGTCCGAAGCCTCAAGCAAGCCCTTCTCAATACCGTACGCAAGCAGTCTGTCGATGTTAGAAAATACCATAATACCTTTTCTCCTTTGTGTCATTCCTTTATGGATGAGAGAAATTTCTCAACCTTTACACCATCATCATACCCCTTATTGTACAATTTTGCAAATGCTTCTTTGTCTCTTTTTAAAGTTGTGACACCTTCGAGGTTATCAGGCCCAACCCTTAGAACTATGCCCTTTTTCTCGAGATTTATGAGTCCGTCGAGTTCGCTGTTGTAGAGAACATGTCTCATTGCAATCCTCTTAAAAATGACCGGATAATCGCGCAACCTATTGCGCAGCCATTTCAGGTGCTTTTCGACATTCTTTGTCTCATCTATCGGGCGATTTAAGACTACAACCATTTTGTCAACGCCGTCATTAAGCGCGTGCTTCCACGGAATAGGGTTCGATACGCCGCCGTCAAAGTAGAACCTGTCCCCGACCCTCTGGGGCCTGCAGGCTACCGGTATACAGCATGTAGCGCAGAATACGGAGAGGTCGGTCGGCGTAAAATCATCCATACCGAAATAATGTGGCCGTCCTGTCATGGCGTCGGTCGCGACCGCCTGGAATTCCTTCCCGCTTGCCTTCATGGCCCGCACATCGAGCGGATCCTCGCCACCCTCGACCGAGAGTGTGCCGTATACGTAGCCGAGATTGAAGAAATTTCCATCAGAAAGCCAGTCGCGGAAGCCCATGTACTCCTTTCTGAAGGCGTAATCGAGGTAGAAGTTAGCGGTCCTACCCCTCTGTCCCGCAAGGTAGGAGGCGAGATTCGCCGCTCCCGCCGAAACTCCCAAATAATAGTCAAAAGTAATATGCCTGTCTATTAAGTAGTCGTACAATCCCGCCGAGTAGACACCCTTCGTACCGCCTCCGATATCGATAATACCTATTTTCAAGCTGTTTTCTCCCTTTCCATAGCGAGCTCATCTTCGATGCTCACGTCACATCCGCCTTCAACAAAGTACTCCTTATACCAGAGCAGGAACATGTACACGTTCCAAATATGCCTGCTGTAGTCCATTTTACCTGCCCTGTGATCATCGAGAAGCTTCACGAGCTCATCGGTGTTAAAGAATTTCTTTGCCGCTTCGCTTGTAAATGCTTCCTTCACGATATTATAGTACTTGTCCTGCTTAAGCCAGATCCTTATAGGCACAGGGAAACCAAGCTTCTTCTTCTCGGCCCCGGCGCTCGTGAGGTACCTGTGGGCAGCCTCACGGAAGGCGACCTTCGTGTTCGTGTCCGTGACCTTCTCATTTACAGGAATATCCTTTGCGACCTCGTATACGCCCCTGTCAAGGAATGGCACGCGGCTCTCGAGCGAGTGGGCCATGCTCATCTTATCGGCCTTAAGAAGGATATCGCCTATAAGCCAGAAATTAAGGTCTATGTACTGCATTTTCGCTACATCATCGAGGTCCTTGACCTTAGCGTAATAAGGGGCCGTGAGGTACTTAGGATCCGACTTCGCCGTCTTATATTTAAGCACCTTATTTCTCTGCTTAACCGTGAAAATGTTCGCGTTCCCGATAAAGCGCTCCTCGACCGTTTTGCTGCCGCGAATGAGGAAGTTCTTTCCCTTTACTCTTCCCGGAATCTTCTCAGCTCCCGCAGCGAGAGCCTTCCTCAGTCCCTTAGGTAGCTTCTGGTAGCCCGCGAGGCTCATAGGTTCATGGTAAATGTTGTAACCGCCGAAAAGCTCATCCGCTCCCTCGCCTGAAAGCACAACCTTTACCTGCTTGCTCGCTTCACGATCTACGAAATAGAGGGCTATAGCACTAGGGTCAGCAAGGGGCTCGTCCATGAAGTACTGGATTCTCGGGAGCTCGTGCCAGTACTCCTCCGTGGAAATGATCTTGCTGTAATTTTCTATGCCGATTTTCTTAGAGAGCTCCTTTGCGTAAGGAATCTCGTTATATTTCTCATAATCGAAGCCGACTGTAAATGTCTTGGCCCCGTGGAAGTTGCTTGCCACGTAGCTTGAGTCGACACCGCTTGAAAGAAGGGAGGCGACCTCAACATCCGAAACCATATGGTAATTTATGGATTTCTTAACCGCGTCATCTATCTCATCCACGAGCTTTGCGTGGTCGACCGGCTTCTCGGACGGAGTAAGCATAGGATCGAAGTAACGCTCGATTTCCATATTTCCGTTCTCAAAGGTCATATAGTGGCCCGGCATGAGCTTATATATTCCCTTGAAAAATGTCTCGGGCAGGACCGAATACTGGAAGGAAAGATACTGCTCGAGGGCGTTTAAATTCACTTCACGCTTAACGCCGGGATACTCGAGTATGCTCTTAATTTCCGACCCGTAGACAAGCTCGCCGTCAACCACAGTGTAGTAAAATGGCTTGATTCCGAACATGTCCCTCGCGGCGAAGACCTTCTTCTTATTCTTATCCCAGAGGACGAAGGTGAACATGCCGCGAAGCCTGTCAAGGAGCTTAGGGCCGTATTCCTCGTAGCCGTGGATGAGGACCTCTGTGTCGCTCTTATTCGCGAAGGTGTGCCCGCATTTTACGAGGTCTTCCTTGATTTCCTTATAATTGTAAATCTCACCGTTAAATGTAATGATTAGCGAGCCGTCCTCATTTGTCATGGGCTGACGGCCATTGTCAAGGTCAATGATTGACAGGCGGCGGTGGCCCATGTTCATGCCGTCGTCAATATATTTTCCCGCACCATCGGGACCGCGATGGATAATCCTGTTCATCATGGCCGTGAGGATGTCTTCTCTGTTCTTAAGTCTGTTACCGGTAAAACCGCATATTCCGCACATATTGCTCTCCTGTAATGTAATCTGTTTGCTGTAAGTACCAAACGGGATACCCCCGCCTTGTACAGCACTTCAATTATAATTATAGCTTTATCAGAAAATCTGTCAACACTACTTTTCAAATCGATTGTAATAGTGTATAATGTGTGTTACTGTTCAGACCCAACAAATTATGAAGCAATACAGCTTCCCTTGAGCCTGCTACATGAGAAATGCGAAGATTGAAGTGCCGCGCTAGCGGTGCTTCGTAGATTGTCGCTTTGCGAAGCAATGCGACTCGCCTTGCGCAAAGCGCAATTCTAATGGCGTGGGTATCATTGAAGCATTTCGAATGTGTAGGCCTGAACAGTAACTATTGTATGCTTAAACAGCAAGGGAGAACTTTAATGGCAGAAGAAATAAAAGACGACAGAATACACATGCATATCCACTGGTGGGAGCTTATGAGCGACAGCACGGTTCCGGCCGGTGAGGCCTCTATCAAGGAAAAGACGATGATAGTAGGGCGATTTGGCGCCATGCTCCTATCATGCGGCACCAGCGCCTGGCGAGTGCTCTATAGTATGGACGTCATATCAAAGGAGCTCGGAATGCGGTGTACAGCTGACATCGGGCTCGTTTCTCTGAATTACACCTGCATGCAGGGTGAAGAATCCTGCGCCGCAAGCATCAGCATAACGACTACGGGTGTAAATACGGACAAGCTTATGGCTATGGAAAGATTTGTAAATGAATTCCCGGGCAAGGGCGCAGGCATGACTCTACAGGAAATCACTGACAGGCTCCACACCATAAAGCATATGCCGGGAAATTATAAACCATGGCAGGCGGGACTTTCGGCCGGAATTGCCTGCTTCGGCTTCACATTTTTACTTGGAGGCGGCTTCATAGAGATGGTCTGCGCCCTCGTAGGAGCGGGCCTCGGCAACTGGCTTAGGCGTAGGATGCTTGACAAGCATATCTCACTCATACCTACAGTAGTGGTATCGGTCGCCTTCGCCTGCGTCGCAAGTGTCATTTCTTATAAGATAGCGGAGTACGGCATGCACGCCTCGACGGGCCACGAGGCGGGATATATATGCGCCATGCTCTTCATAATTCCGGGATTTCCGCTTATCACCGGTGGCATCGACCTTGCGAAATCCCATATGAGGTCGGGCCTCGAGCGAATGAGCTACGCGATCATGATAATTACGGTCGCGACGCTTACGGGCTGGATTGTAGCCTGGTCGCTTCGCTTCGAGCCTAACGACTTCATGCCTCTTGAACTTACACCTTCTTTACGTATCGGGCTCAGACTTTTCTGCAGCTTCATAGGTGTATATGGCTTCTCGCAAATGTTTAACAGCCCGAGGTGGCTTGCCTTCACGGCTGGAATCATCGGAATGCTCGCAAATACCTTGAGACTAGAGCTTGTGACGAACCTCCATATACCGGGAGCCTTCGCTTCATTTATCGGGGCGCTCACGGCAGGCCTTCTAGCCTCCCTCGCCCAAAAGAAAATGGACGTGCCAAGGATCTCTATCTCGGTTCCAAGTATAGTTATCATGGTTCCGGGAATGTACCTCTACCGCGGTGTCTATAACCTCGGCGCCACGAATGTCGGTGAAGGAGCGGGTTGGATAGTAAACGGAATATTCATGATAATCGCCCTTCCGCTTGGACTTGTAATCGCGAGGGCGATGACTGACAAGAGCTTCAGGTATGTAAGTTAAACAGTTAAGAAATTTTTACAAAGGCTTCCTAATTGACCTGTATAATTTCACTGCTTGTAGCAGCCCTCTATAACATAGTCGACCAGATATTTATAGCTAACGCCACCTATCTTGGCTCATACGGAAACGCCGCGAATACAGTCGTATTTCCACTTACCGTAGTAGCCCTCGCCTTTGCCGTAATGGTCGGCGACGGCGCCTGCGCCTTTGTAAGTATAAGCCTTGGCAGTCATGAAAAAGACAAGGCCTCTAAAACGGTCGGTAACGCCGTAATATTGAGCATTATTATCGGAGTAATTCTGACCGTCCTCTATCTTGCCTTTGCCGACCCGATCCTTACCATGTTCGGCGGCAGGGTAAATAATGAGACCTTTACCCAGGCTAAAATATATTTTTTCTACATTACGCTTGGAATCCCATTTTACGTATTCGGCCAGGCTATGAACCCGGTAATACGTTCGGACGGAAGCCCGAAATTTGCCATGGCATCGACCCTCGCAGGGTGCGTAGTAAATATTATTCTTGACCCGGTATTTATTTTCCCATGCAGGATGGGTATGATGGGTGCCGCGGTCGCTACAGTATTAGGCCAGATTGTGACCGCAGTGCTTGCTATATGGTATCTCTGCCATATGAAGGCTATTAAGCTTACAAGAGATTCATTTAAGCTATCGGGAGATATTATTTCGCGACGGTTAACAAGGGAACATTTATCTACCTCCAGGCGCTCGGTAAGGCTGTTGAATCAACCATCCTTTCACTCCTTCGTGAGGTTGTGTTCGGCGTATGCTTCGCCCTTGTCCTTCCGATTTTCTTCGGCCTCGACGGAGTTCTCTACTCCATGCCTGTGTCAGATATATTGACATTTATAATCGGAGTCGTGATTATCCGAAAGACCTACAAGGATCTTAAGTCATAACCACTTTCTATGCCTGCCTGTATTTTACAGGCGGGTTTATTTTTTTGCAACAATCATTCATTCTTGTCAATAATAATTGATGACAAAGTAAATTTAGTCTGATATACTGTTTTTAGCTATACATTTTACACAGAAAGGCGAAAACTATGGATTTACTTTTTATGGAACCTTATTGCAAGGAGGTTCTCTGGGGTGGAACCAAGCTTCACGAGAAATACGGATATAAGACGGATGGCGACCACACCGGCGAGGCCTGGGTCGTGGCGGCTAACGCCCACGGGGTCAGCACTGTTAAAGACGGCCCTTATAAGGGTAAGACCCTGACTGAGCTTTGGGAGAATCACCGTGAACTCTTCGGAAATATTGAGGGCGACGTATTTCCACTATTAATAAAGTTAATAGATGCCCGTGACAATTTGTCGATTCAGGTTCACCCTGATGATGAATACGCCCGAGCCCATGAAAATGGCAGCAAGGGGAAGACTGAGTGCTGGTATATAGTTGACTGCGATGAGGGGGCGGATATTGTTATAGGCCACAACGCCGCCTCAAAAGAAGAATTAACCAAAATGATTACCGATGGAAAATGGGATGATTTGATTACGGTTCTTCCTATCCACAAGGGTGATTTCTTCTTCATTCCTTCAGGCACGGTTCATGCGATAAGGAAGGGCACGCTTATTCTCGAGACGCAGCAAAACAGCGACGTGACATACAGGCTTTATGACTATGGCAGACTCCAGAACGGCAAACCTCGTGAACTTCACATCAGTCAGAGTATAGACGTGATACGCTGCCCGCAGAAAAATATCAACACCGTAAAAGAACCGGTAATTTCTAATGGAAATATAGAACAGGAATTAGTATCCTGTGATTTATTTACGGTAACAAAATATAAAGTAAACAATAATATAACAATAAATAACCCATATCCCTTCCTTATAGTCGATATACTTGAAGGCGAAGGAAAGGTTGATGGCGTACCTGTTAAGCCGGGCGATAACTTTATCGCTCCTTACGGCTATGACAGCATAAACCTTGAAGGTGACATGCTATTTATCACATCACATATAGATTAATGTGCTCTCATGGGCATTAGGAGCTGTTTCATTTATGTATGGAAAAATCCTTGCGCATGTGCTAAAATATAAGCCGATAAGCTATCAAAGGAAAGGAATTTAGCATGAATATAACCTGTCCATACATAAAGAAGTGCGGAGCCTGTTCGACTATCGGACGCCCTTACGGCGGAACCTTGAACGCGAAGGAACAGACAGTGTCCCATTTTATTGGAAAATACGTAAAGCCTGATAAAATATTAGGCATGAAGGAACCTTATCATTACCGGAACAAGGTTCACGCCGTGTTCGGGAAGGACCGCTACAATAACCTTGTCACCGGAACCTACGGTGAGAGAAGTCACGACCTCGTGCCTGTAGCAGGCTGTCTCATTGAAAATGAGCGCGCGGATAAAATTATCGAGACAGTATGCTCACTTGCGAATGAGTTCAGGCTGAAGGCCTACGATGAGGACAGGCAGACCGGATTTCTTCGCCATATACTGGTTCGTACCTGCCACACGACAGGGGAAATAATGCTCGTGCTCGTAACGGCCGACTTTATGTTTCCGGGGAAGAAAAACTTCGCGAAGGAGCTAAAGAAGAGACTCCCCGGGGTCACTACATTTTTAATAAATGTAAATAAAGACCGCACGAACATGATTTTAGGCCGCCCTAAGGACACCGAGGTTGTCTACGGAAAAGGAAAGGTTACCGACATACTGTGTGGTAAGAGGTTTATTATCGGGCCGGATACATTTTACCAGGTAAACAGCGAGCAGACTGAGAGACTCTATAATATGGCGATAGAGCTTGCCGAATTGACAGGGAAAGAAAAGGTGCTTGATGCCTACTGTGGTATAGGCACTATTGGTATCATAGCCTCGGATAAGGCCGGGACTGTGACGGGAGTCGAGTTAAATAATGAGTCTGTTTTAAACGCTAAGGAAAACGCCCGAATAAATGCTTGTAAAAATATAGAATTTATTTCCGGTGACGCCGGACTTGAGCTGACGAAACGTGTAAGCGGTGGCGATAAAAAGCCCTTTGACGTAATATTTATGGACCCACCGAGAGCCGGCGCAAGTGAGGAATTCCTTGCGAGCGCCATAGCGGCGGAGCCGGATAAAATAATATATGTTTCATGTAATCCCGAGACCCTGGGCAGAGACCTTGGCATATTAACGAAGGCGGGATATAAGGCCGAAAAAGCTGTTCCGGTAGATATGTTCCCGTGGACAGATTCTGTGGAGTGCGTGGTAAAATTAACACGATGAGATTATAAACAAAGCGAATGAAGAACGTGACAAGCAATAAACACGTTCTCCCTTCGCTTTTTGCGTATTTCAGTTTGACGTAACGTGAAGAATGTGATACAATTTACCTAAACATGTAGGCTTGAACAGTAATTATTACTGTGCTATGGAAGCAGGAGGAAAATATGAAAGCAAAGAAGCTTATTTCGTTATCGCTGATATTGGCTATGTCACTTGCGGGATTAACAGCATGTGGCGGTAAAGATAATACTGCCGGGGAAAGCAGCGCATCCGGAAATACTGAGTCACAGGGAGACTCAGCAGTTTCAGCCTCTTCAATCACCATCTTGAACGGCAAGGGTGAGGTCCAGAGTCAGATAGAGAAGCTGGCCTCGACCTATGGCAGTAAGAGCGGCGTGACCGTAAATGTCAAGACTCCCGGCGCAGGAGTAGACCTTCAGGCGACGCTCAAGGGCTACTATCTTTCAGATAACATGCCCGACATCATCACCTGTGAGTCGGCGAGCTTCGCTAACTGGCAGGGCCTCCTTGTTGACATGAAGGATGAGGAATGGGCCGGTCGAACCGATTCTGCTTACGTGGATAGTGATTATGGCACTATTGGCTTTCCATATACCGTGGAGGCGATAGGGCTTATTTATAACGCGGATCTGCTCGAGAAAGCCGGAATTGACCCTGCGGGACTCACAAGCCCTTCCGCCTATGAAACCGCCTTTAAGACACTCGACGATAATAAAAAGGAATTGGGCCTTACGGCAGCAGTCGGATATTGCGCGGAAGCCTTGAACTTAGGCTGGTCTACCGGTAACCATATCTTCGGAACCTACCTTGACGCAGGACTTGCGAGAGATGATACTACTTATATTGATAAATTAAACGACGGCGGTCAGTTTGATGATGCGCGTCTTAGCGACTACGCGAAATATATAGAATTATTAAATAAATATTCCGATCCGGCATTATTAACTACCGGTACCTATGATGACCAGGTAAAGGGCTTCGCTTCGGGGAGATACGCCTTTGTAACCCAAGGGTCATGGATTGGCGCCCTCTTAACAGGCGATGATAAAGCGGAATATGATTACGCAGGTGATTTTAAAATAGGCATGGCTCCATACGCCTTCACAGACGGCACAGAGACGATTATGACGAGCGCTCCGTCCTGGTGGGCTGTGATGAAGGAAGGCCACACTGACGAGGCTAAGGCCTTTTTGCAGTGGTGCTCTGAAAATGATGGGCAGCAGATATTGGTTGAGGAAGCCGGATTTATCAGTCCATATACGGATTGCAAATATGTTTCAAACGATCCTATCGCTTCAGCTGTCAGCGAATATATCAGTTCCGGAAAGACGAGCGCATGGCACTGGCTTAATATGAAGGATGGACTCAAGGATGCCACAGCGCCGGTATTTCTTGATTACGCAAGCGGAGAACTGGACGCAAGCGGTTTCGCAACGGAATTAAAGAAAGCAACTGCCGATTATTACGCTAAATAAGGAGGGGAAAAATGAGCAGAGAAAATGAAGCGGTAATAAATAAACCGCAGAGAGTCCATACAATTATATTTCAGCTTCTCGTCATGAATATCGGAATACTTGTCGCTTTCTCGATTGTCATGACACTTGTGACAACTGCTATGCAGAGAAGCACGAATAACAGTGTCTCCATGTTTGATTACATGATGACATTGACCCGTGAAGAGGCCAGCCTTAAAAATGATGTGATGTCCCTCTATGATCAGGCTACTGGCTACGTTGCCGCCGATAAGCAGGAGACAAGGGACGCGCTCAAGCCAGAGATAGAAAACGCCAAGTCAGGCATAGAAAAGGATATTTCCGATTTAAAAAATGAGATCGGAAATGACAGCGAAGAGGTTTCAACAACCCTTACCGAGATAGAAGATTCATATAAGCGCATGAGCGCAATGATTGATGAAGCCATTGCCCAGAGTGATGCGGGAAATACCGAGGTCGCCTATAATAAATTATTTAACCAGGCGGAAATTCAGAAGGTTTCCATTTTCCATTCGACAAAGGTAATCAATCAGTTAATTGTTTCAAATACAGAGGGCATTAAGGGTGAAATGGACCGTCTTCTTAACGCGGGAGTATTTGTAACTATTATCGGAGCAATCGTAGTAATTGTTTTGATGATAATAAATTTCATACTTAATTACAAAAATGTTGTATTAAAAATTAAATCTATTTCCGACGAGGTAAATAATATTATTTCGGGAATAAAAGAAGGAAAAGGTGATCTCACAAAGAGAATTACAGTAGATACAAAATCGGAATTGATTTATATTAAAAATGGCATGAATGACTTCCTCGGCACCCTTCAGAATATCATGAGGGACGTGAAGAGCGGAGCGGATACTCTGTCCGACAGTACTGAAAGCGTATTGAACGAAGTTCGTGACGCCAATGACAGCATTACAAATACATCCGCTGCCCTTGAGGAATTATCAGCCGGCATGGATACTGTTTCAGAAAATGTAAATGTAATTAAATCAAACGTGGATGACGTAAGAAGCGCCGCCCATGATATTTATGACGAGGCGGAAAACGGAACTAAGACTGCTAATGACATAAAGGCTGAGGCTGACGAATTAAAGAAGCATGTATCTGTTAAGAAGAAGGACGCAGGAGTCAAGATGGATGAGCTTTCGGGTGTACTTGCCCAGTCTGTAAAGGATTCGGAGAAGGTAAGCGAGATAAGCAAGCTCACTGACGTAATTCTTGAAATCGCAGGTCAGACGAACCTGCTTGCTCTTAATGCTTCCATAGAGGCCGCAAGAGCGGGTGAAGCAGGTAAGGGATTTGCCGTTGTAGCGACTGAGATAAGTAAGCTCGCCGAGGACAGCAGGAAGACCGCTGCCGACATTCAGAACATTTCAACTGAGGTTACGGCCGCAGTTAATTCCCTTGCCGATAACGCGAATGCGGTACTTGACTTCATCAATAATACGGTAATTCCTGATTATGATGATTTTGAAGCGACAGGCGGAAAATACGAAGAGACAGCCGATACCATGAATTCCATGCTCTCCACCTTTAACGAGAAGGCATCGAACCTCGATGAGATTATGTCCGAAATGGTTAAGAGCGTGGAGATGATTGTCACGAGTATTGACGAGAGCACGAAGGCAATCGCGATGTCCGCTGAGAATTCGACCGAGATGGTTGACAGCATCCATGAGATAAACGACTCCATGGATAAGAACGAAAAGGTAACGGGACAGCTTATGAATACGGTAGCAAAATTTTCAACGTTATGATTAAAATAGCAATTTGTGAGGATGAGGAGACATACGCCGGTGAATTTACGGAGTATCTCAATAAATACGGACGTGAGACGGGCCAGGAATTTAAAATTACCCGTTTCACGGACGGAGATGAAATCGTGGAGAATTATAAGCCTGAATACGATATAATTCTCCTCGATATTAAAATGCGCTTTATGGATGGTATGACAGCGGCTGAAAATATAAGAAAAGTCGACCCACAGGTAATAATCATTTTTATTACGAATATGATTCAGTACGCTATAAAAGGCTACGCTGTGTCGGCTCTCGATTATATAGAAAAGCCGGTGTCATACTTTGATTTCAGCAAGAGCATAGAACGGGCGATAGAGAGGCTCCCTAAGGATGACAGGCATTTCATCGTGGTGTCAAATAAGGAAGGCACAAAGAAAATAAATGTCAAATCATTAAAATACGTGGAAAGCCAGGGACATAACCTGATATTTCATACAAAGAACGAGAATATAAGCACAACAGCTACTATCAAGGGGATAGAAGAGGAATTGGTTAATTATCACTTTATCCGCTGCAACAAGGGCTATATCGTAAATTTATCCTTTGTGGACGGCGTAAGGGATAACTGCGCTGTAATTGAAAATGAGCTGCTTCCGATTTCAAGAGCCAGAAAAAATGACTTTATGAAGGCGCTTGCGGAATATATAGGGGAGGAGACATAATGGAAGCGATAAGACAGGTCCCTGATATTCCCCGTATATTTACGGCAGTCGCCGAATGGGCGGCGTGCACGCTTTATATAGTCATGTTTAACAGGCGGTATAACCTGCTAAAGCAGATATTGATATCACTGGCATTTTTACTGGGCCTCAGCTCCTGGTTAATGGTATCAAAAAAATTCCCCCTTGCCTTCTGGATGCCTGCCATGGCTCTTGCGGCGCTCATGATGTTTATATATATATTTATGAGCCTTAAAATGAAGCGACGGGACGCAGCCTACTATACAATCCGTGCCTTCGTTCTCGCGGAAATGATGGCATCACTTGAGTGGCAGCTCTATGTATTTTTCTTCTACGAAACCGGAACTCGTCCTTTTGTGGAGAAATTCATTTTCCCTATAATAATATATGCCGCAATATTAATTATTATATATTTTGTGGAAAAGGACAGGCTGCCGTCAGACATGGAATTAAATATTTCCGTAAAGGAATTTATTACTGCCTTTATTACGGGAATAATTATTTTTGGTGTCAGCAATATAAGCTTTGTATATTCGAACACACCTTTTTCGGTACAATACCCGATGGACGTCCTATACACGAGGACATTAACCGATATAGGTGGCTTCGCCATCCTCTATACTCACTATGTGATTTGTTGTCAGAGCCGTGCCTGGCATGAGATTGCCGCGTTAAAGAATGTCCTTCAGAACCAGTACGTCCAATATCGCATGTCTCGCGAGAGCATTAATTTAATTAATCAGAAATACCATGACCTAAAGCACCAGATAAATGCTCTCAGGTCAATGGATGATCCGGACAAGAAGAATGAATACCTCGATCAGATGGAGAACAGCATTAAGACCTACGAGGCCCAGTATAAGACAGGAAATGTCGTGCTTGATACTATATTTACAAGTAAGGCGCTATACTGCCAGAAGCATTCTATTCTATTTAAATGTGTGGTTGAAGGCTCTCTCCTTGACTTTGTGGACGTAATGGACCTGTCATCCATTTTCGGAAATGCCCTTGATAACGCTATAGAATATGAGAAGAGGATTCCGGATAAGGAGAAGCGGCTGGTGAGAGTTACGGTCTGCAGGCAGAAGGGCTTCGTTCTCTCTAAGTTTGAGAATTATTATGAGGGCGGTGAGCTTAAAATGCGTGACGGCCTGCCGGAGACCACTAAGCCTGATGTGGCTTATCACGGCTATGGACTGAAGTCGATAAAGACAACAGCCGAGCACTACGGCGGCACCGCAACAGTAAACGTAGCTAACGAATGGTTTATATTGAATGTGTTACTTCCTCTACGATAAATGCAGTTTGTGCACAAATTTCGACAGTTTGTGCACCGACTGTTTTTTTTATCCCTTTTTGTGTTATGATACAGAAAACATCAAGAAAGGAAGCACGCAAATGAAACAATGGTGGTCATCTTTTAAAGAAAAGCATCCGGTTCTCGCTAAATGGCTCTACCAGATATTTTTCTTCATCGTGTTCTCGGAAGGCGTAACGATTTTCCAGTATATAATCTTCGCCTTCCTGCCGAAGCTTTTGGGACTGAAGCTCGCCGGTACGGCATGGAGCTGGCCCGCTATCCCGGTAACGCTTTTCGGCAAGACATTTACCTGGAACGCCCTTGGATATGATGTCCTCTATGACGCGAACGGAAATGTCATGATAGGCGGCGGCCTCGGATACTTTATTTCGATGCTCGTCGGATCATTTCTTGCCCAGTGCATTAATTTTCCGCTCCAGAGAAATATTACGTTCAAGTCCCACGGAAATCCGTGGTATCAGGCGATGTGGTATTTCATAGCGTGGATAATTATCACACCGGTCGTAAATTCCCTTAACTGCCTTTGGGTAGGCGTTATGCAGGATGTAGTGCCGGGATGGCTCTACAACATCGGAAGTACATTTATTATGGGTGGTATTTCGATGATAGTATTCTTCTTCGTATTTAAAATCATTTTCCCTGAGGGTGAAAAGAAAAATGATGAGGCGAAGAAGCAGACAGCGAAAGGAGAAGCATAATGTTACAGATTAATTTGGATGACGTGGGTAAGGTTTTAACAACACTTAAGCCTTATCTTATAGCGCTAGGGGTTGCGCTTGTAGCGGCAATAGTTCTTTCTGTTATTTATAGGGTTAAGATTAAAAATAAGCCTAAGAGAAGATTTTCAGGAAAGCTAACCTGGATTTCATTTTTACTTGTAATTGTTATTGTATTAAATATGATTGTTACCGGGCCTATGAATACTATGATTAAGCTCGCTACAGGCAGCGGTACGATTAAGGAAGAGACAAGCGCGAAAGCAACAGAGCTTGTTAAAATTATTGCCGAAGAAGGTATTGTCCTTCTTAAGGATGAAAATAATATTCTTCCGCTTTCAGCTAATTCTAACTTAAATGTATTCGGCTGGGCAAGCACGAATCCTTGCTACGGCGGTACCGGATCAGGCGCACTTTCAGACGCTTATCCGACAACGACATTATTACAGGGACTTACTGACGCCGGATTTAAGTTAAATGATGAGCTAACGAAAATGTATACCGATTACAGGGCTGACCGTCCGGTAGTTGGTATGTGGTCTCAGGACTGGACGCTTCCGGAGCCTACTCCTGATTATTACACAGATACATTATTAAATAACGCTAAGAGCTTTTCAGACACAGCTCTTGTTGTAATTACCCGTGTAGGTGGTGAGGGAGCCGATGTCCCAACAGATGTAAGCAAGGTTACATATACAGATAATTCGAAGGATTATAAGGATTTTGAAGCAGGCGAGCATTATTTACAATTAAGCCAGACAGAAAAGAAAATGCTCGATATCGTAACCTCTAATTTCGAAAATGTAGTTGTAGTTTATAACGGCGCTAACGCCATGGAATTAGGCTTTATAAATGAATATCCGCAGATAAAGGGTGCCATCTGGTGCGCGGGCACAGGCCAGAACGGCTTTGAGGCCCTTGGCGAGGTACTTGCGGGAACCATAAATCCATCAGGACGTACAGTAGATACATGGGTAGCCGATCTGACTTCTACACCAACCTGGAATAATTTCGGATCATTTACCTATGATAACATGGATAAATTCGCCTATACGTCAAAACCGTTTGGCTCAGATACAGAGGTTACTCAGCTTCCTACCTTCGTAAACTATACAGATGGAATTTATGTCGGATATAAATTCTATGAGACGGCAGCCACAGAAGGATTAATCGATTACGATAAGGCAGTAGTTTATCCATTCGGATATGGACTTTCGTATACGACATTTAAGCAGGAAATGGGCCCTATAACCGTAGCGGACGGAAAGGTTTCGTTTACTGTGACGGTTACAAATACCGGTGACAAGGAAGGAAAGGATGTAGTCGAGGCTTATTATAATCCTCCATATACAAACGGCGGCATAGAGAAGGCAAGCGCTATTTTAATCGCGTTTGCTAAGACCGATATAATTAAGCCGGGTGAATCAGCTACCGTTAATATTTCTTTTAACGAAGAGGATATGGCTTCTTACGATACGACAGGTGACGGAAGCTATGTACTTGAAGCAGGCGATTATATTATTTCAATAAATAATGATTCGCACAATATTATCGCCAGTGACAAGGTAAATGTAGCTGAAAAGATTGTTTATTCAGGTGACAATAAGCGTTCAAGTGATGAGACTGTAGCCAAGAATGAATTTTCTTACGCAGCGGGAGATGTCACATATTTAAGCCGTGCTAATCATTTTGAAAATTACGCGACAGCGACAGCGGCACCTACGACATTTTCAGCTTCAGAAGAAACACTTAATAACTTTGTAAATAACGGCTCCTATGATGTAACAAAGGATAATGATGAAAATGCTGTAATGCCTACAACCGGCGCAAAGAATGGCATTAAGCTTGAAGACCTTCGCGGCGCGGATTACGACGATGAAAAGTGGGATAAATTACTTGATCAGTTAACCATAGATGATATGGATAAGATGATTGCTCTCGGTGGTTATTCTACCACAGCGGCATCTTCAGTCGGAAAAGTAATGACATATGACTGCGACGGACCTGCAAGTATCAATAATAACTTTACTAAGGTCGGTTCAGTCGGATTCCCATGCGCTACCATGATTGCGGCAACCTGGAATGTAGACCTTGCCGAGCGGTTCGGTGACAGCATAGGTGAAATGGCAAATGAAATGAACGTATCAGGCTGGTACGCTCCTGCCATGAATACGCACCGTTCAGCATTTGCGGGACGTAACTTCGAATATTATTCAGAGGATGGTGTTCTTTCAGGAAATATGGCAGCAAACGCTGTAATTGGCGCTAAGAACCATGGTGTTTACGCTTATATTAAGCACTTTGCATTAAATGACCAGGAGACAAACAGAACAAATATGCTCTGTACATGGTCAAATGAGCAGGCTATTCGTGAAATTTACCTGAAGCCATTTGAAATAGCCGTAAAGCAGGGTGGAGCCCAGGCAGTCATGAGCGGCTTTGATTACATCGGCTACAGATGGTGTGGCGCAAGTAGCAACCTCCTAAATGATGTCCTTCGTGATGAATGGGGCTTCAAGGGTATGGTTCTCACCGATTATTACGGTGTATACGGTTACATGGATGCCGATATCGCAATCAGAAACGGCAATGATATAATGCTTGTTAATTACGATACCGAGACAAACCATTTAACAGACAAGGAAAGCGCTACTGCGATCTCAGCTGCTCGTCAGGCATGCAAGAACATAATGTACACCGTAGTTAACAGCCGTGCTTACGCTCCTGAGAATCTTCACGGTGGCTTACAGACCTGGCAGATATTACAGCTTGTGATTGATATTATACTTGGCGCTGTAATTGTACTTCTTTATGCTCTTGCAATTAGGTCATATATGAAGCACAAGGACGATTTTGTTGAAATTACCGCTGAAAAACCGGAAGAAAAAGAATAATATGAGAAAATATCAGAATATTATTTCTAAAATGTCTTTAGCCGAGAAGTGCTCTATGCTTTCCGGTGGCAAGACATTCGCCACAAGAGGTTATAAGCGCTATGGAATTCCTGCGATGGAATTATCCGATGGCCCTCACGGCTTACGTAAGCAGGGGGAAGGAGCGAACCATTTAGGTCTCGGCGGTTCGCTCCCGGCTACCTGTTTTCCTACCGCGGCGACTGTAGCTAACAGCTGGAATCCTAAGCTAGGTGAAGAAGTAGGTGAAGCGCTTGGTGAAGAAGCGAAATCCATGAACGTCGGGGTCATTCTTGGCCCCGGTTTAAATATGAAGCGCTCGCCTCTTTGCGGCAGAAATTTTGAGTACTTTTCCGAAGACCCATATCTTGCCGGAAAAATGGCGGCAGGATATATAAGGGGAATTCAGAAAACAGGAGTCAGCGCCTGCCCTAAGCATTTCGCGGCGAATAACCAGGAATTAAAGAGAATGGCGAGCGACTCTATTGTTGATGAGAGAACGCTTCGGGAGATTTATCTCACTGCCTTTGAAATAGCAGTAAAAGAAGGCAACCCTAAGACAATAATGACGTCATATAATTTAATAAATGGTTTTTACGCAAATGAAAATTCCCATTTATTAAAGGATATTTTACGAGATGAATGGAAATTTGACGGCATGGTTGTCACGGACTGGGGAGGCAGTAATTCTCACGTCGAGGGCGTAAGATGCGGTTCAGCCCTTGAAATGCCCGCTCCCGGAGGTGGCTCCACAAGAGAGCTTGTTAGGGCGGTAAAAGAAGGAAGACTCTCTGAGAATATTATCGATGACAGGTTAAACGAGCTTCTTGAAATAATTATGACAAGCGATGAGGCTCTTAAGAATTCGAAAAAGGAATTCGATAAAAAAGCTCATCATGACCTTGCGAGACGTGTAGCCGCTGAATCAATAGTTCTTCTTAAAAATGAAAATAATATTTTACCTCTTAGGAAGAACGCTAGTGTCGCGTTAATAGGTGATTTTGCTAAAACACCCCGCTATCAGGGAGCAGGCTCATCCCTTGTAAATCCTACAGAATTATCATCCATGACCGATAAGATCGGTGATTATGAATTAAATATTGCAGGATTTGCTACAGGCTATAAGCGCCACGGTGGTAGCGATAAGGCCTTATTAAATGAGGCCACCGCTTTAGCTTCTAAGGCCGATATCGTAATTTACTGTATGGGTCTTGACGAGATAAAGGAAAGCGAAGGCCTTGACAGGTCTGATATGAAGATAGATGAAAATCAGATTGAGGTCCTTCACGCTATAGCAGGAGTTAATCCTAACGTTGTAGTTGTGCTTTCAGGTGGCAGCGCGGTTGAGATGCCATGGCTTTCGGATTGCAAGGGCTTAATTGATACTTATCTAAGCGGACAGGCGGGAGCGGAAGCGACGCTTGATGTCCTTACGGGGAAAATTAATCCGAGTGGAAAATTATCCGAATCATTTCCTATGCAGTACAGTGATTCGCCTGTTTACGGAAATTACCCGAGCCACGCTAGGACCAGCGAATATCGAGAAGGCATGTATATAGGCTATCGTTATTATGATACCGCTAATATCGAGGTTCAGTTTCCGTTTGGTTTTGGGCTATCATATACCGAATTTAAATACAGTGATATTTCCGTAAATGAAAACGGTGTTACATTTACAATTACTAATACAGGCAGCATGGAGGGAAGTGAAATAGCCGAACTTTATGCCCACCGTCACAATAATAATTCGGATAAGAGAATTATTCCGAGACCTGAGCGTGAATTAAAAGGATTTACGAAGGTTTATTTAAAGGCAGGCGAAAGCAAAACTGTAACTATTCCTTTTGATGATAAGACATTTCGCTTCTTTGACATAAAAGAAAATAAATGGGAAACCGAAGCCGCGTCATGGGAAATACAGGTTGGCGCCAGCAGCCGCGATATTAGACTTAAGGTCGACTTTGAGAGCCTGGGTGATATAGCGGAAAGCCCACTAAAGCGGGGTAGTATAGATTCATATTACGCAGCTGACGTAAAAAATGTGAGTGATACAGAATTCGCAGCCCTCCTAGGTCATGCACTTCCATCATCTAAAATAAAGAAGATAGATGAGAATATTACCTTCGGTGAATTAATTCACGGAAGAAGTCCTATATTCTGGCTGGTTTGGCTTGTACTTACCATTCTGCTTAAGATATCGCTTAAGCGAGGTAAACCTGACTTGAACATATTATTTATTTACAATATGCCACTCAGAGCTCTTGCTAAAATGACAGGCGGCGGAATAAATATGAGTATGGTCAAGGCCTTTACCCTTGAGGTAAAGGGCGGATGGATTGTAGGATTTATATGGTTTATCGTTGAAGCAGTAAGAAATATAATAAATAACGCAAGACTTGAAGCAAAACTTGCGTCGGACTAATAGCAATAATATTGACGTTGTCCGGTCTTTATGGTAGAATTTATCATAAAGGTCGGATTTTTTTAGTCGCATTGCTACACAAAGCGACAATGGAGGATAAAAGCATGAAGAGATTACCAACCGGATGGGATGACTTCGAACGAGTCATTAAAGGTGATTACTATTATGTGGATAAAACAAGGCTTGTAAACAACCTGATACAAACAGGGAGCGCAGTAACACTTTTTACAAGGCCACGCCGCTTTGGCAAGACGCTGAACATGAGCATGTTAAAGAACTTCTTTGAAATCGGGAGTGATCCATCGCTCTTCGACGGACTTGAGATTACAAAGAACAAGGTTATTTGTAATGAATATATGGGCAAATATCCAGTTATTTCAATTTCACTTAAAGGTGTCAGTGGACTTACCTATGAAGAGGCTAAAAATAAGCTTGCGGCGGTTATAGCAACAGAAGCCATGAGATTCAGCTTTTTAGAAGACAGCTCAAAGCTCTCGGAACGTGATAAGGCTTTGTATGAGCAACTGGTTAAAGTCGATGATAATGGTAAAAGTCGGTTCGACTTGCCCTTAGATGTGCTGTCGGGAAGCCTTTATACTATGACTGAGCTTCTAAATAAGCACTATGGCTTAAAGGCGGTTGTACTGATTGACGAATATGACGTACCACTTGATAAAGCTTACATTCATGGCTACTATGATGAAATGGTCGAGTTAATTAGAGACATGTTTCATGCCGCATTTAAGACTAATTCAAACCTTGCCTTTGCTGTACTTACAGGGTGCCTCAGAGTATCTAAGGAGAGTATATTTACCGGCCTGAATAACATGAAAGTTGATTCTATATCTATGCTAAACAGTGGTGAAACCTTTGGCTTCAGTAATAATGAAGTTGAGCAGATGCTTGCATACTATGGTATTTCAGAGAATAAGGATGAAGTAAAGGCATGGTATGATGGATTCAGGTTTGGTGATGATGAGGTATATTGCCCTTGGGATGTAATTAACTATGTAGATGATAATATTTCAGGCGTAACTAAGGAACCTAATAACTATTGGATTAATTCAAGCGGCAATGACCTTGTGCGTGAATTTGTTGATATATCTACGAAAGAAACAATTGAGGACCTTGAAAAGCTTGTATCTGGGGAAAAAGTAAAGAAAAGCATTAATGAAAATCTTACATACAGAGACATGGATAGCACGATAGATAATCTGTGGGGAATTTTATATGCTACAGGTTATTTAACAGGTATAAGAACAAATGATAATTTATATGACTTATGGATTCCTAATAAGGAGGTCCGTCAGATATATGAGGAAAATATAATAAAATGGTTCAACAAAAAAGTGCGTGAGGATGCAAGCTCAAAGGAACAATTTTATAATGCGGCTTTATCCGGTAATGCCGAAGAAATGGAAGGGGTACTGAATGGTCTCCTGTTTGATTCAGTAAGTATAAGGGATACTTATACAAGAAAGTACCTTAGAGAAAATTTTTACCATGGATTTGTGCTTGGGCTTCTTACCGGTTTCGAAGGAATAAGAAGTAATTCTGAGTCGGGTGATGGATATTCTGACATAATGATTCTTGACCGCGGGAATAAAACTGCCGCAATCTTAGAATTAAAGTATGCGGATTCTGATGATGTCGAAGTTATGGAAAAGGCCTGCAATGCGGCCATAAAACAGATTGTGGTTAAGAAATATGATAAGACACTTATTCGTTCAGGTGTGGCGAAAAACATATATAAATATGGGATATCATTTAATAAAAAGCTCGCCTGCGTAAGAATAAATGAGCAGTAATATAACAAATAATTCAGGAGGATGGCAATGTTATTTGCAAAGAAAAATCGGGTGGTGCTTAAGCCGCCTATGGGGTGGAACAGCTGGGACTGCTTTGCCGCAAATGTGACGGAACAAGAGCTCCTTGCTAACGCTAAAATCATGGCTGAGAAGTTGGCTAAGTTTGGCTGGGAGTACGTCGTCTGTGACATTCAGTGGTCTGAAACTCACAGCCGAAGAAATGGCTGCGTATAAGCGGAATCACTGGAGAATAGAAAACAACCTTCATCATGAACTCGATGAGGTCATGAAGGAAGATCGCTCTACCGCACATGGAAGCAAGAACAACCTAGCGATAATACGTAAGTTTGTTTATAATATTTTGAGACTGGTAATAAAAAAGGAAGGACTGAGCTGTGAAATTCAGGGAGCTATGGATTACTTCGAAGGTCATTCGGCCAAACTGTTGAAGAAATATATTTTTAGTAAAGTTGAAAGCCGGGAATGAAGGCGTAATGTAAAATATAACAACTGTAAAAAAATGACATTTCGATGTCATAGGGGAGGCATGCGCTTCTTTTTCGGATAACGTATAGGTGTCTGAAACAAAGAATATATTAGGCGAAAGCAGTCATAGAAAGACTCAATTGGCTGAGAGAAGTGGTCAGGAAACAGCTTCATGAAATAACCCTGTGATTAATATTTACATTATTGACGCTTTCCCGTCTTTATGGTAGAATTTATCATAAAGACGGGCTATTTTTATGGAAATATATGTAAACTTCCTGCGGATAACCCAAATACGATTGCAATTGCTATTAAAAAGGAATGCAAAATGAAGGACAAGACAATTGGTCAGCTGATGTTATATAGAAGGGACAGAATGCATATGTCCATAAAAGATGTGACAAGTGGGATATGCAGCCAGTCGACGTATAGCCGATACGAGTCGGAAGAGAGCATACCTGATATGTTTACAGCTTCCTTTATCCTGCAACGGATGGGAACAGATACATCTGGAATACAGTATGTATCCTCATATAGCGAAGCTGAAGCTTACAAATTACGGAAAATGTTTGATGCGGTATCCAATATGACTGATCTGCTTCAATATGAGGATCTGATTAAATATTATAATGAACGGTACGCTGGTAAAAACATACATAAGCATTATGGATGTCTTCTAATGGGAAAAATTAGTAAGCAAAAAGGTCAAATAGAAGAAGCAAGAAAATATTACTATGATGGATACCGACTTACTCATGACAATAAAGACTCACTACTACAGCCATTTTATGCTTTGCAGGAATTTGAGCTTCTTATATCCTACCTTATACTGACGGATAATACATTGTATTGGAAGGCGCTACATGAATATCTCGAAGGTAGAGGAACGTATGATATTTTAAGGTTAAATTACTCTGGAATAGTAACAAGAGAACTATGTAAGGCTGAACAGAATGATTAATTGAAAGAAGGATATCTGACAAGGACATTAACTTATTTAAAAGAAACAAATGCTCTTAAAGGTACCAAAACGCTATTGGGATATAAGTTTAATGGATGCAATGGTGAAATAGAAAGCGGGGGTGAAGAATACGAACTATATAATTCAATTAAGCAAATAGAAAATATTAGTAGTATGGTTGAAAATAATGATGTGAATCGAAGGCTTATCACTAAAGGTGAGCTTATACGCTCTCTTAGGAATGAGCTTGGTATGACGCAGGAAGAGCTTGCGGATGGAATATGCGATGTTTCGGCTCTTGCGCGTTATGAAGCTGGGAAGCTTGACCCGGGAAGAGAAAAGTTTGAGGGGCTTCTTATGAAAATGCACAGAGCAGGCATAAATTACCGATTTTCATATAATACAGGTGTGTTTTCGGACCAGGAAGCTTATATGAAAATAGAAAAGCACTTCGAGAAACATGAGGAGGATGAGGCCGTTAGGGAATTCTATATTAACAGCATACTATTGGATGCTTTTATGGACGAGCATGAGAAAGAACAGATCAGGGGAAGAATGTCATTACTTGCTAGGCTTTCGGACGGTGCTATTGACAAAGAAACCTATATCAGTGAACTTGAAAGCCTGATACTCAAAACGATTAATGACTACCATACTGGGCATTTTTCACTTAACCGCATTATGAATGAGACAGAGATTAGTATCTTAAACATGCTTGGAATAGCGTATAACGCATGTTCTGAATATGAAAAACGTGATGCTGTATATGCAAATATTAAGGACTATGTATTTAAGAACAATATGCCGTTTAATTCAGCTATTAATAAGGCATTGACAAATTATTGCGAATATCTCGGGCAGAGCGGAAGACTTGACGAGTGCTATGATTTTAGTAAAAAGATAGTACGGGAACTTCTTAACTGTCCTACTCAAAATATGCTGTATATATCAGCGTATAGTATAGCCTGTTACCTGCATGAGACATCTAAAGATGGCAAAAATAGTAAAAACTGTGATAAAGAAGCACGTGCGTGGATAAGACTTAGTCTCACTCTTGGACACTACTTTGATGAATCAGAAATAGCTGTGGAAAGGATACAAGGCTATTATGAGGAGAAGCTAAAAGATAAGAAATGACAAGTGAAGCCGTAAAGATTCCTACTGGAACAGAGTCTTTACGGTAAGCAGTTTAGAAAAATGGTGGTATATCCCATGGTTCCTGACTGATAAGACCAATAAATGGTGATAACAGCAGACAGACCATAGTGATTGCCGATAGCAATCTGCGAAAATGCTTCATTATTGGACTGGACTCCTTTCGTATTTAAATTGTACATACATAGTATAACATGGAAGTCCTTGTTTCACCATGGCGTATCGTGCAAAAAAAAATTTGCACGATACGCCATGGTGTTTCAATTGATTATGATATACAATGTTGGTAGTTGATGAAGCGGGAGCAACAAAATTAACTGTCATTGACTAATATCTGAAAGGAAGGGTAAGTTATAATACGAATGCTATGGATAATATAAGCATAGAACAGCTATATATTAAAGGTCGAAATCTATACACTGTAACGATAGAGCTAATCAATGAGTGCAACTGGCACTGCAAGCATTGTTACCTTGATAATAATAAGATGGAGTTGCCTCCTTCTATGGTATATGAGATAATAGATAATGCGAATACGAAGAAAATTGCGAGGCTACGTGTCTACTCGCAAAGATACGAAGTACAAATTATAAGTCGGATCCGGAAGGAGATATTTATTAATGGATAAAATTATATTTTCTGATGAAATAGCGTGGCAGATTGTGCCTGATAAAAGTTTTGCTTATGCCTGCAATATGAAAACAAGAAAGTACTATGAATTTGAAGATACTGAACTTATGATATGGATGTGTATTGCGGAAAATGTTGGAATTACATTGACTGATCTTCAAAATAAGGTTGCGAACTATTATAATGTCAGTCTTGAAACAGTAGTTGATGATGTATCTGACTTTGTAAAATCTTTATTTAAGACAGGACTGGTAAAGCATGGTGAATGAGATTAACTTGAAGGAGTATTATGCAAAAAATAAGTATATGTATATGGTACGTATTGAACTTACGACAAAGTGCAATTACAGGTGTCAACATTGCTTTATAGAAGATTATTCATGTGAGGGCCTTACAACTAAGGAAATCTTCAAACTGTTAGATAATTTAAGAAAATTTGGTGTATTTGTAGTGGAATTTACCGGTGGTGAGGTATTTCTACGAAAAGATTTTCTGGATATACTACGATATGCACGTAAATTGAAATTTTACGTGTCTGTATTAAGCAATATATCTCTGCTGACAGATGATATAATAGCGGAGTTAAAGACACTTTCACTAGACTGCATAAGCACAACCTTGTTCTCAATGGATGATAATATTAATGACAGCATTACTAATGGGGTGAATACAGCCACAAGAACTATAAACAATTTGATTAAACTCTCAGAGGCGGGAATAAGAATTCAGGTGAAAACAGTTCTTATGAAAAACAATGCCGATGAGTATAAGGTAATATCAGACTTCTGTGACAGATATGGTTTAGATTACCTGGCAACTGAAGGAATATTTCCATCAGTGAAAGGAAATAAAGACCCAAGGAGCTTAGTGATAAGTGATAGCCAATTATCTGATTGTATTGAGTATATAGACAAAAGACGTTATGGAGGAATTTATAAAGAAAAGAAAAATGCTGATAAACCAATTTGTTGTGAACTGAACTATAGCTTATTTATTGATGCCCATGGTGATTGTTATCCTTGCAATTTGTGGTACAAAAAACTAGGAAATATCAAGGAACAATCATACAAAATATCTGCCCTATGGAACAATCCTTTTTTAAACAGCGTAAGGAGGCTGAGATGGAAGAACTTGCCAAAGTGTAGCAAATGTGAAAACAGTGAATATTGTGTCAGATGTACAGGCATTGTTGAAGCTGTAAAAGGTGATGCAATGTTATGGGATGAATATTCATGTAGGGCGGCAAGAATAAGAAGAAAAATCGATAATAGCAGCCATAAAGGTTGATATTATAAATATTATAGCTCTGTTCCTGGGCGAAAAGGAGAGAACAATGTACAAAAAGCCTGTGCTTAAAGAGGTTAAGGTAAGAGAAGTTAACGCCGCAGTAAAACATACAAACTGCAGTGGTAAGAACTAATACCTAAACCAAAGTATCAGTCGGAGAACAGCTCTCCGACTGATACTATTGTGTTTGTGATAATGATTTATAGGAGGATACTTTAAATAAATGAAAAAGTATTTATTCAAAATGAGGTGGCTACTCGCCGGCTCAGTAGTTGTAAGTATAATCGAATCTGTGGTGACAGCGGTTATGCTTCTTTTTCCAGGGTGGCTCGTCGATGGATATAAAAAAGGCCTGCCATATATGGAAAAGCTCTTTGCTGGTTACACTGTTACTTTTGTTCTGTATCTTCTTATGGCATATCTTGGCAATAGGTGTGGTGATAAAAGAAGACTGGGGTTTGAGAAAATGCTAAAAAAGGACTTCTTTGATTCAGTCATTTCAAGAAACTTTAAGTCCTTTCATGAATATGATATATCTGAATATATATCCATGCAGGCGAACGATATAGCTGAGATGACGCAAAATTATATGAATCCGCTTTACTCGATTTTCAACTCAACTATAATGATAGTCGTATTTGGAATATCATTAATAATATTTGTGAATGTATATGTTACAATATTTATTATAGGATTCACTGTGCTGACAGTATTTGTTCCGAGAATTACGGCTAATGAACTTGCTAAGCGAAACAGGGCTTATCTTGATGGTTTAGGAAAATATACAAAGTCGATACATACATATTTTAAATCACATGTAATACTTGACAGGGATGGCCAGGATACTATTAAGAGGCGTCACAATGATGACCTTAATGGTGTGTTTCTAAAATATATGAATTACAGAAAATTAAACAGTTTAGCAATGGTAATAAATGGTGGCTCGGTTGATGCTGTGTCGTTGATTACTTTTATTGCTGTTGCTATATTGCTATTTCATGGTAAAATTACGTTAGGCATGGCTACTATTGCATTTAACTATAGCACCAAATTTATGGAACCTATGTATGAACTCAATACAGAGATAGGTACTGTGCTTTCTGTGCGTGATATTCAGAAGAAGCTGCTCGATATTATTAATGGTGGATCAATAGATTCAGCAAATTCTGAGGAAATTCACGAGATTTCGACTACAGAACTTACCAAAAATTATAATGATACTAAAATACATATAGAACCATTAAGAATGGATTACCCGGGGAAATATCTTGTTACAGGAGAAAATGGCGCAGGAAAGAGTGTTCTGTTCAGAATGCTAATGCACTTTGAAGAACCTGATACAGGTAAGATATTGTACAATAATAGAGATCTTCCGGATGGCATTTCAGAGAGCGTATGCTACCTCCCTCAGAACCCGGTTATCTTTGACGCTTCGCTGCTTGATAATGTGACTATTTATGGAACATACTCCGCAGATAAGCTAGCTGAGTACGAGACATATTTCCCCGACAGCATAATAAAGCATGTCAAGGAAAGTACTGAGCCGGAAAATCTTAGTGGCGGTGAAAAACAGGTGATAGCTTTGCTAAGGGCACTATGTAGTGCGAAGCCTGTGATACTCCTTGACGAACCATTTTCAGCTATGAACCAGGTGACAATTGATACCTTTATGAGCAGGATGAAGGATATAAAACGTCTCATGGTAATAATAGCTCATAACTTAGATAACTATGAGGGCCTTTTTGATGGGAAATTTGTGATTAAACGTTAACATCTCATTGCTGCGAGAAAAGTTGCAATATTGACGCTTTCCCGTTTTTATGGTAGAATTTATCATAAAGACGGGATTTTTAGTGATAATGTACGGAGGAAGGCAATGTTATTTAAAAACAAAAATTTGGTGGTGCTTAAGCCGCCTATGGGGTGGAACAGCTGGGACTGTTTCGCGGCAAATGTAACTGAAGTGGAGCTCCTTGAGAACGCCAAAGTTATGGAGGAAAAGCTAAAAAAGTTTGGCTGGGAGTACGTCGTCTGTGACATTCAGTGGTCTGAACCTCTTGCGGGAACTGAAAATGTTACCTATCGTGACTTCGCGGATCTCACAATAGATGAGTACGGCAGGCAGATGCCGGCAGTAAACCGCTTCCCGTCAGCCGCAGACGGGAAGGGATTTAAGGACATAGCTGATAAGATTCACGCTATGGGACTTAAATTCGGGATTCATATTATGAGAGGAATTCCGAGAAAGGCAGTGGAATTAAACTGTCCGGTTATAGGGACCGATGTCAGGGCAAGAGACGTAGCCGATCCATTTTCGATATGCCAATGGAATGGGGATATGTATGGAGTTAAGGATACACCTGAAGGTCAGAAATATTATGACTCAATATTTGCCCTCTACGCTTCATGGGGTGTTGATTTTGTTAAGGTAGATGATATTGCTCACGAGCATTTATATCCTGACCATCCGTATGGCGAAGCTGAAGTACACATGATCCGTAAGGCAATAGATAATTCAGGGAGGGATATGGTACTGTCGCTGTCACCCGGACCAGCTGTAATAGAAAAGGCCTGGCAGATGGAGCGAGACGCGAATATGTGGCGAATCACGGATGATTTCTGGGATGACTGGAAATTATTAAAAGCAATGTTTGAGCGCTGCGAAGTATGGCAGAAGCATGTGAGTCCCGGTTGCTTCCCTGACTGCGATATGCTCCCTCTCGGAAGAATTGGTACAGGCTTCAGGGCGGGAAGAGATACCAATTTTACTCGCGATGAACAGAAGACATTAATGACATTGTGGTGTATATTTAAATCTCCGTTAATGATGGGAGGAGATTTAAGAGAGTTAGATGAATTCACATTAGGCCTTCTTACAAATGAGAATCTTATCCGGGCTAATCAGGAGGGAGCGCATCCGACAGAGCTTGCCCGCGATGACGACCATGCTGTCTGGACTAGCGAGATTGATGGAGGGAGGTATTTGGCACTCTTTAATTTAAGCGACAGCGAAAAAGAGATAACCTTCGACACATCAGAATTAGATATGCAGGTTAATAAAATTACCGACGCCTGGACAAACAAAGAAATAAATCAGGCTAATATAAATAACGGTGTGATAAAAATAGAAATTCCTGCCCATGGCGCGGAGATGATTGTATTACAATGATAGTGGCAACTCTCCTAGTAGGAGAGTTGCCTGTTTTACGATATTTTAAGCATCATCTTCCCATAAGGTAGTATGATTATGTATTCTGATTCAACATCGGAATAACCATCCATGACATTCTGTACACTGCTAAGCTTGTCGAAATCAATAATTTCGTACTTCACAGGAAAATAACTCCTGTTGACTCCGATAATATACTTTTCCTTCCCGACGCTTCTTTCAAAAATAAATATTGAATCCTTGGCGTACAGAACCTTCGTTTCACTGTGCTTAAAAACCGGATCTGACCTTCTGATTTTTATCATTTTCTTATAAAAATCAGTTAAGTCCATATTTTCATTTCCCCAAGGGAAGCATCCCCTGTTAAATGGGTCATTATAGCCCTCCATACCGGCCTCATCACCGTAATAGATACATGGCACTCCGGGCAGAGTCATCTGGAGGAATACCGCTATTTTTAATAATTCAATCGCAGCGTTAAATTCCTTGAATGCCATTTTAGTGACATGGCGCTCTTCCCTTGAGGCATCGTTAGGAAGTTCCCTTCCGCCGAGTACAGTCAGAATTCTCGCTGTGTCGTGGGTGCCAAGGTTATTCATCAGGCAGTCGATAACATCAGAGGGATAATTTTCAAGCTCGCTCTCAACCACGAAAGCGAGACTTTCAGCATTACCTCGACGGACGAAATCTACTATGGAATCCTTAAGAGGGTAATTCATGACTGAGTCGAGTTCATGCCCTTGAAAATAATGCTTTCTTTTGCCATACGCGGATTTATTCGAAGCGTCCTCCCAAACTTCGCCTAGCACGAGGGCATCTTGCTTCTCAGTTCGCGCGGCGCTTTTTAATTCGGCTAAAAAATCATCGGATAATTCGTCGGCTACATCAAGGCGATAACCGCTTGCGCCTGCCCGGAGCCATTTTCTTATAATTCCATTTTCACCGAACATATATGCCCTGTAATTTTTGTCGTCCTTATTCACGGTCGGAAGGGTAGTGATTCCCCACCAGCTGCTGTAAACTCTCGGAAATACTATAAAATTATACCAGTTATGATATGGGCTGTTAAAGTCATTATAGGCCCCGACCTTTTTGCCGTATGTACCGAATTTATTAAAATAAATACTGTCAGCGCCCGTGTGGTTAAATACACCATCAAGTATAACTCTGATTCCAAGCCTCGCCGCCTCATCGCAGAGACTCCTGAATTCCTCTTCGTTCCCGAAAATGGAGTCAATCTTGCTGTAATCGGAGGTGTCATATTTATGGTTAGAATATGCCTCAAAAATCGGGGAGAGATAAAGGCAGGTTACGCCGAGATCATTTAAATAGGGCAGCTTCTCTCTTATCCCCGCGATATTACCACCGAAAAAATCATTGTTCAGTATCTCGCCGTTCTCATCAGGCCGCCATTCGGGCTCGGCTCCCCAGTCATCACGTCTCACCACAGGTCTCTCCGGGTTATATGGCTTGTCATCGATTGCCTGACTCTCACCCTTATAAAATCTGTCGACAAATATATGGTAAAATACGCCGCCCTTTATAAAATCAGGCGTAGTCATTTCTTTATCGTAAACTGTGAACTGGAAACTCGCGAATCCCTCATACACGTGGTCAACTATAGCCTTAGCGCCATTCCTGCAGACAAGGTAGTCTCCGCCGAAGGCCCTGAACTTAACGTAGAACCAATATAACCCGACCTCATTTACCGGAAGCCTTGTCTCGTATATATCAAAATCCCCATCAAGACGTGCCCATGGAAGGGCATAGTCGTTGAAATGGTCCTCCTCGTCGTTTTTTATAAGGAGCTTCGCCTCCTTCACTCCGCATGAGCGGGGAATTTTCACACGCAGCTCCACATTTTCACCCGAAGGCGCAGTGAGCCTCATACCATCCGTAGTAACCCCGTCAGCCGTAAGTACACACAATCTCTCTATCTCTTCAGCCATTATCCGTCACCTTCCAATCTCTGACAGAGGTCTTCCTGTCAAAATCATCCTGTCAGTACCTAGTTTACCACATATTGTACTATTGGTCAATCTTAGTTAATATATCTTGATATTTGACTAGATTCACAATGGTGTTGTGTAACACTAACAATACCACAAAATCTAGTGTTTCGCAACACCACCCAAAAACAAATCGGGAAAATATATAAAATTGTGCAAAAAGCACAAAAAGTACTTGACATTTGATCCAAACCGTGCTATTATCGGAATTGTAGTAGATGGGAACCGGAGCTGATGCGGATACATCGACCCGGTACATACAAAGGAGCAAAACTATGAGGAAAAAGGTATTATCGGTAGTACTTACAGGTACTATGGCTGCTATGATGCTTGCAGGATGCGGCGGCTCATCAAGCAGCACAAGCACTAGCGGAACTAACACATCAGGTAGCACTACAAGCCAGGCCGCAAGCAGCGCGACGACTTCAACCGGAAGCAGCTCATCAGGCGGTTCACTTCGTCTTGTAAATGGTAAGATCGAGGTTGACGCCCAGTTGAAGGAGCTTGCCCAGGCTTATAAGGATGAGACCGGAGTTGAAGTTCAGATCGAGTCCATGGGTGGTGGTGTTGATATTCAGGGTACACTTAAGGGCTACTATCAGTCAGATAACATGCCGGATATCTTCGTATGCGGTGGTTCAGCTGATTTCTCTAACTGGACCGGAATGCTCGCGGATATGAGCAATCAGGCCTGGGTAAGCGATACAGATGCTGCTTACAAGGACGCGGATGGCAAGGTTATCGGCTTCCCATATACAACAGAGGCTATAGGTCTTGCTTATAACGCTGATATCCTTTCTAAGGCCGGAATTGATCCTGCTTCTATCACGGGACCTGACTCCATGAAGAGCGCCTTTGAGACTCTTGACAGCAAGAAGGACGAGCTCGGACTTACAGCTGTTATCGGCTATTGCGCAGAGGCTACAAACCTCTACTGGTCAACAGGTAACCATATGTTCGGCATTTATGAGGACGCAGGCCTCGCAAGAGATGATACTACCTATGCTGACAAGTTAAACAACGGTGGTGAGATTGATGAGACAAGATTTAAGCCATACGCTGAGATGATTGGACTCTTCAACCAGTATTCAGATCCATCACTTCTTGTTTCAG
The DNA here is from genome assembly GCA_900314885.1 of uncultured Eubacteriales bacterium. Taxonomy (GTDB): domain Bacteria; phylum Bacillota; class Clostridia; order Lachnospirales; family Lachnospiraceae; genus Catonella. The sequence goes on along the minus strand of OMWY01000014.1, from coordinate 30,769 downwards.
GTACATACGATCAGCAGATCCTTAACTTCGCTTCAGGCAAGTACGCGTTTGTAACCCAGGGATCATGGATCGGAGCTACAATGACAAATGATGACAAGGAAGCTTATGATGCGGCAGGCGACTTCAAGGTTGGTATGCTTCCATACGCTTTCCAGGATGGCATCGATACAATCCAGACAAATTCACCTTCATGGTGGGCAGTATTCCAGAACGACAACACAGCTGAAGCCGAGAAGTTCCTTCAGTGGTGCGCAGGAGACGCAGGACAGAAGATCCTCGTTGAGAAGGCAGGCTTCATAAGCCCATTCAAGTCCTGCACATATGTCGCAAGCGATCCTTTCGCTGAGACCATTTCCGATTATACAAAGGCCGGAAAGACAAGCGCCTGGCATTGGCTTGACAACAAGGAAGGCCTTGCTCAGAACGCTCTTGGTGTAGTATATCAGGACTACGCTTCAGGCAATATCAAGGATGCTGATACATTTACATCAACAATCGAGCAGGTTTGCAAGCAGTATTATTCAAACTGAGACAGCCTGAAAGGCTGCCTCGTAGCTCCCGCCTTGCGCGAAGCGCAACTTTAATGGCGGGAGTATCCAAATTGAGACAGCCTGAAATAGTGAAATAACTAATAATTTGGAATAACCGGCGGGCGGCTTTTACCGCCCGCAATCTCTTTCAAGAAAGAAGGTATGCTTATGAGGACTATAAAGCAGGGCAATAAACCGATGTCGATATTATTGCTGATTGCGGGAGCGGACCTAATAATCTCGGCGCTCATTTGCGACTTTATGAAAAATGGGTTCGCCGGCAGAGGCGCGATGTTATTTGGCGGCATTATTGCCTTCTTGATCGGCCTCTACCTGATACCTACCTTGAAGCACCACAGGACAATTGTATATGTTATTTTCCTCTTCCCACTTTTATTTACATTTATAATTACAGTAATTATTCCGTTAATTCTCGGTATCGGATATTCATTTACGGATTGGAACGGCGTTAAGCTCGCTAATAATGTCGGATTTAAAAATTACGCGAATATGTTCAAGGACCCGGCATTTATCTGGTCAGTGCTTATGACATTTTTATTCGTATTTTTAAATATGATACTTATAAATGTCGTAGCGTTTTTACTTGCCCTTTTATGTACATCAAAAATCAGAGGCACAGCATTTTTCAGAGCCTCATTTTTCCTGCCAAACCTTATCGGAGGTATCGTACTCGGATATATCTGGCAGTTCGTATTTAACAATGTTCTTATTAATATGACAAAAACGTCGCTTCTTTCGCAGACAGGATCGGCGATGTTCGCTATAGTTCTTGTTTATCTCTGGCAGTACGGCGGTTATATAATGCTCATTTATATAACCGGACTTACCCAGATTCCTAAGGACGTGCTCGAGGCCGCGGAAATAGACGGAGCGAACGCTTCGCAGACACTTTTCCAGGTTAAAATGCCTATGATGGCCTCAACAATTACAATTTGTAACTTCCTTGTACTTACAAACGCTTTTAAGCAGTTCGACGTAAACCTTGCCCTTACAAATGGCGCAGGCAGCGTTCAGAACTTCCTTGGTTCTTACCTTTCAAACGGAACCCAGATGTTGGCGCTTAATATTTACAATACTGCGATAGCGAGAAATAATTACGCTCAGGCTCAGGCTAAGGCGGTACTTTTCTTCATTATACTTGCGATAGTTTCACTTATCCAGGTTAACATGTCAAATAAGAAGGAGGTCGAGCTGTAATGAGTAAAGAAAGCAAAGTTAAATCGATACTTCTTACCATTCTGGGAGTAATTATAGCTGTATATATTTTATTCCCGTTTTATCTCGTCGTGCTCAACTCCTTCAAGAAGCAGGCTGATATAGTTTCAAGCCCTATCGGATTTTTGGGAGCTTCATTTAAGCAGCTTACGACAAACCTTGACCGCGTTGTAAATAACTCGAATTTCCAGTTCTGGTACGCCTTCGGAACTTCGGCTTTAATTACGGTTATTTCGCTTATTTTACTTGCCCTTTTTGGAGCCATGGCCGCGTGGGTTATTTCAAGAAATAATAAAAAGAAATGGGCCTACGCGATTTATATGGTATTTATCGCGTCAATGATTATCCCATTTCAGGTTGTTATGCTTCCACTTATTTCTACATTCAGGGATGTAGGAAAATTTGTAGGAATTTCCATGCTCCACTCAGTGCCGGGAATTGTATTCGCCTACCTTGGCTTCGGTGGCGCCATGACGGTATTTATTTTGACCGGTTTTATTAAGGGAATTCCATACAGCCTTGAAGAGGCGGCAGCTATTGATGGATGCTCACCTGAGGGAACATTTTTCAAAATTATTTTCCCTCTCCTTAAGCCTGTAATTACTACAGTAACCATTCTTAACGGCATGTGGATATGGAACGATTACCTTCTTCCATCACTTATGTTAGGACAGAACGGTAAGGTTAAAACACTTCCTGTCGCTGTTCAGGCCTTCGTAGGTTCTTATGTAAAGCAGTGGGACCTCATTCTCACGGCCGCCTTGCTTGCCATATTACCTATGATAATAGTATTCCTCTTCGCGCAGAAGCAGATCATGAAGGGCATGGTAGAAGGAGCTGTCAAGGGTTAAATGATAACAATCAAGGAAATAGCAAAGCTTGCGGATGTAAGTCCGACAACGGTTTCAAATGTTCTCCATGGGAGAACAAAGAAGGTTTCGCCTGACACGCTCGATCGGGTAAGAAAAGTCCTTGATGAAAATAATTATGTATCAAATATGGGCGCGGAGATGTTAGGGCATAAACGTTCCCGCATAATCGCGCTCATTTTAGCCTATAATAATTCGGACAGGAAAAATATCATTACCGATCCGTTCGTGGCATCTATAGTAAATTCTGTTGAGACGGCTGTACAGCAGAACGGATTTTTTCTAATGCTCTATTCAAATCCGAATATAGATGAATGCCTTAAAATGGCGAAGGCCTGGATGGTAGACGGAATTATTCTTCTTGGCGCCAAAAGACAGGGATATTATCGCCTTAGAAATAACCTCTCAACGCCGATTGTTTCGATAGATACCTATTTCGCTGTAAATGACACGAATTATGTAAATGTCGGACTGGATGACTACGGCGGCGAAAAAGCGATGGTGAATTACCTCATAAATGAGGGACATACAAAAATCGGGTTTTTATCGCTAATGCAGTTTGAGCGGATAAATGAAAATGGTGTAATGTATGTCGATTTAAGCCGCCTCGAAGGCTATAAGGACGCGCTAAAGGAAGCGGGACTACCTATATCAGCAGACTGGTATGAGAGCCTCAAATTCAACCAGACAGTGCGCCGCAAGCAGTGGCATAGGTGGCGTAAGAATGATTTTTACGGATGCACCGCCATATGCTTCGGGTCGGATTTGATGGCCCTTGAGGCTATGATGTATTTTGAAGATCATGGTTATAAAATTCCGGATGATCTTACGATAACGGGATTTGATGGAATATTCGAAGGCGATATCCATAAGCCTCGCCTTACAACGGTTTATCAGGACGTTAACGAGCGAGGATGCCGTGCTGTGACGGAAATTCTCAAGCTAATAAATGACCCGGACAGCATGAAGGATAAAAACCGTAAGGTAAATATTGTAATGCCAACGAGGCTGCTCTTAAAAGAAACTGTTAAAAAGATTTCAGAAAGTAACTGAATATTGTGATGCTGATTAAAATCTCCTCAAAATTGTTTGAGGGGTTTTTTACTTTACCTTGACTTTTTAGCTTTTATGTTGAACTTATAAATATATAGTAGACAAATTTGCGGAAATATGGTATAGTATACTCGAAAGTTTTGCAAAGGAGGATGCCAAGCCATGAATCATGAAACGCTTAAGACTATAATTTACAATACGCACGGACTGATTAAGAGAAAGGAAATAGTAAAAAGAGACTATAGCTTTGAGCCAAATGCCAATTATATTGTGACCGGAATAAGGCGGGCGGGCAAGTCTACCTTACTGCATTCAAAGGTTCTTGATCTGGTGAAGTCAGGTGTAGATTATAAGCGGATCATTTATATAAATTTCGAGGATGAACGTCTATCGGAGTTCAATATTAATGATTTCGCTGACATCGAGGAGACAGCAGCCGAATTAACTAATGACAAGCCTTACTATTTCTTTGATGAGATTCAGAATGTCGAAGGGTGGGAAAAATTCGCAAGGAGACTTGCGGATTTTGACGAGCATGTTTATATTACAGGAAGCAATGCGACTATGCTTAGCAAGGAAATGGAAGCGAAGCTGGGCGCCAGATATATGACAAAGGAAGTGTATACCTATTCTTTCACGGAATATATAAGGGCGAATGATATAGACAGCTCTGATGAAAGCAGATATACGAATCGCGGTAAGGCAAAGATAAAGAACCTGTTAGACGAATACCTTTCATATGGTGGTTTTCCTGAGGCGTTGCGTTTCGAAGATAAGAGAAACTATGTATCGAATGTATATCAGAAAATCCTTCTTGGCGATATTTGCGCGCGATATGGTATTAGAAATACAAAGGCTATGGAACTGGTTGTGAAAAAGGCAGCTGAAGCAGTCAGAAATGAGATAAGCTATAACAGACTACGTGACAGCGTAGTCTCAGCCGGCGTAAAGATCAGTAATGACGCGGTAGCCTCGTATATGAATTACGCAAAGGAAGGATACCTTCTTTTTGGCGTACAAAATTATTTCGCTAAATTCTCGGAACGCGAGAGTGTGCAAAAGTATTATTTTTATGATAATGGTATTTTAAATCTGTTCCTGTTAGATAAAAAATCGTCGTTGCTTGAGAATATTGTGGCTCTGAAGCTTAAGAGAAAATATGGCGATAATTTCTTTACGTTGAAAAGTTCAAAGACGGGAACAGACATAGACTTTTTTGTGCCTGAAACCTCAACAGCTATTCAGGTAGCCTGGTCTATAGAAGGACCGGCTGAATTCCGGGAGGTTGATGGACTGGTTAATTTATCGAAGAATTTCTCTGAAGCAACGCGATTTATCATCGTTACCTACGAGGAGAAAAAGGACATAGAAAGAAATGGTGTAGATATAGAAGTTATACCGGTAATTGAATTCCTAACCGCTATGTTATGATTAATTTAAGTATCCCAAGAAGGAAGCGCTTAAATAAGCCGCCCATGATTGTAGAACTTAAATGGGATATGAACGCAAGTACAGCAATTAATCAGATTAGAGATAAGATTATCCGATGACTTTACGAGATTATAAGGATAATCTGCTATTAGTGGGAGTTAATTATTTACCAAAAACAAAAGAACATACCTGCATTATTAAATGAACTGTAATCTACACACAAGGCTTATGAGCCGGGTATTATAACCTATAAATGCCGGACAGAACAATTTCTGCCCGGCTTTTGAGTATGAAGTACGAGGATAATATATTCTCATACGCTGACATCAATTTTCATAAAAGAGACACAATTTGCAGTAAATAGAAAAAATAATTTTCCATTTAGTTCTATTGACTTTCTGTATATTGTATGATACTATGAATTTGTTGAATTCAACGAGTTACAGTAACTGCATACTTTAAGGAAAGGAGGACTAAGTAAGCTCATAAAGTATTTGGGCGATTAGTTGTATAATGAAGAAGAGCAAGATAAATATTTACTTTATTATCGGTTTCATATGCATTTTTATAGGGCCTTTTACCGCAAGATTGATGGTGACAGTCTCTAGAGTACTATCATTTCATTCTGAAGGAGAAGCTACAATATATTGGAATGGCTTTACACAGCCATTATACCAGATTTTGATTTGTGGTTCTTGGTGGATTGCTGGAATTATGTTATTTACTATTGGAATGCATAAGAGAACACTGCAATTTAAAGGAGAAGACGTATGATGAAAAAATCGATCGGTTTAAGACTGCTTCGGACTATAGGTATTATGACATTAATTATGTTTATTTGCCCATATAAAGCCGAAGCTGCGGAGCTTAATAACAAAAGCGTTATTTCGTTGAATGGCGATAACGTAGAGGTAAGTGCGCCCATGACGGAATCGTAGGCGGCAACTAAACTTGCCAGAGATAAAGGTGTTAGCTACTTCGAAGCGTATAGAACTTTATTTGGAGAAAATATAGCAGTTAACTCAATAAATTCTATAAGAAGAGCACGCACCATAAGAGTGTTATCTGTAACACTGGATGTTTTATCTTACTATCATCCTAGATTAGAGTTCTATTGCGAGACAAGCCAATGTGGAAATTGGTGGGGTATAAAGTCAATTTATGATACGGAGTTGGTTCGCCAATATGGAAATACTTGTTACTTGTTTTCAGGCTCAGTGAAATCGTGGCTAATAAACGAATATCAAATTCAATACGTTATTAACGGTGATTTTTATAAGACCGGCAAGCAGACATCGACAGTAAATGCAGGAGGAAAGGCTGGATTAGGGGATACATTTGAGGTTAACTTTGGCGTTTCTGTAACATCGTCTGAAGATTATTTAAAGTACTATTATAAACAGGATGTAATTGCTTATCAACATTAAGTAATTACAATTTCAAAATTATAGTGTGTCTAAGAAAGATCCCCATATATGACGTTATATCTATATAGGGATCTTTTTGAATTTTTCCATTTTATTCTATGAAACATTAAATACCTTATTCACATTTACCTTAAAGTATGATATAATAGAATATGAAATTTATTGACATGAAGACTTTGTTTAAGCGAGAACTAACGAGGGTACTTAAAGGACGATTCTTTATACTCTCTGTTGTTATTGGCCTGATATTTGCTGTATGGTACAGCTTTTCGGATGTTTTTAAAGTGATTCAGCCAAATGAAAATGGGTATACCGAAATTGTAGCATATCACTGGCTTGGAGCTTCTATGTACCCGGTACAAAGCTTTGCGTTCTATATGATAGCGCCGTTACTAGCCTCACTTGCCGGTTCCATGGATTTTTATTACGAAAGAGTAGGCGGAGCCGCAAAACAGTTCCTGATACGTACTAAAAAGGGAGAATATTACGGCACGTGGCTCCTTGTGTCATTTATTGCAGGTGGACTATCTATAGTAATACCAATGGCAGCGAGCATCTTGATGAGCTTACTGGCACTACCTTTCCAAAATCCGGAGACTATTTCAGGCTTTGGAGTGTGGGTGATGGATGCCGGATTTAATATGTATTTTGAAAACTACGGATTATATCTTTTCCTATATCTACTCTTTGATTTTGTTGTGGGAGGAGGTATAGCAGTATTTGCATCATTACTGTCGTATTTTTCAAAGCTGCCATTCGTACATGTGCTCCTTCCATTTGCTCTGTCATATGCAGGATTTATTACTGTAGATCCGACAGTAACGGTATTAAACACCGCAAAGACCTTGTGCCCCGGAGTATATGGAACAACTCCTGTGAATATATTGGTCTGGCTTTCCGGCGCTATAGCGTTATGCCTTATATTTATACTTGTGTCAGTGAAAGGAAGAAAGAATAGTGATTGAGTTAAAGAATGTATCCTTGATAATAAAACATGAGAAGATAATTGATAATGTTTCATATAGATTTATAGACAATAAAATTTATGGCTTGCAGGGAAGAAACGGTAGCGGTAAGTCTATGCTGCTATCTATCATAGCCGGATTGACGAAGCCAACGGCGGGAAGTGTACAGGCGGATGGCGCAATGCTCTTTAAGGACCGAGACTTCCCTGAGAGCATCGGAGCCTTAATAAATACACCTGGCATGATAAACAGTATGAGCGGATATGACAATCTGAAGCTGCTGGCTGAAATTAAGAATGAAATCGGTGATGAGGAAATATCCGCTTATATGGAGCGCTTCAGCCTTGAGCCAAGGTCACGCAAGCATGTACGATCTTACTCGCTTGGGATGAAGCAGAAATTAGGCATTATAGCGGCTGTTATGGAACATCCTCATATAATTCTTCTTGATGAACCAACTAACGCTCTTGATTCTCGCAGTATCGTTGTATTAAATGAAGTTATAAAGGAGGAGAAGGCGCACGGAGCGCTTGTAATTGTTACGAGTCACGATAAGGAAGAATTACAGGGAATATCTGATATCTTTTTAAAAATGGAAGATGGAAAATTACATGAGGAAGCAAAGTAAAAAAATTTTATATCATAATAACTGTTATAATAGTCACTTTAATGTGTATTGTAAGGATTGTATATGTTAACAATAAGTACCCTAAACCAGAAATAGTTAATGTAAAATCAGGTGATACTGATATCGTTGAAAATAATATTGAGATGAGAGTCTTGTCGGCAAGAATAATACCGGAGAACGAGCTTAAGTCTAAGTATTATTATGAAGAAGATCTTAAGTCTACGAAGGCGGTAAGTATTAAGGCTTGTTTCACAAACACAGGGGATGTTGACGTAACCTTTTACCCATACAATGTCCATATTGAGTCAGACAGTCACTTTCACAATGCGCTTAATATGCAGTTAGCAGAACTGGAAGAGAAGCCTCCGTTAAATATGGAGCTTACGTCGGGAGAGACGAAGACCTGCTTTCTTGACTATACTATGTATAAGAACGTGAATTTCACTGATGAGGCCTGGAAAAATATCGGTAAGGAAAAGGGGCCGACATTTTTCCTGGTTGATGGACTCTATCCTGTAAAAAGGTGTTTTATGATAAGATGATCAAGAGAAGAGTAATTATAAGCGATATTATATGCCTTGTGGCTGTTATTCTAGGTTTTCTGGTAAATGGTAAGATAAGAACTTTCGGCTTGCCGTGCGTTATTGATTACGTAAAGTCATTCATGACCCCTACAAGGTTTGTTCCTTTTGCGCTCTTTCCTTTTATAGTAACTATGGCGCTTGATGGCGCGTATCTAGACGGCTACCATAGCTTCATTCGTAATAAAAGCTATGATGAAGTCTATAGCAGGTATATAGGCTATTTTGTAGTCAGGATTGCCATAATTATCATTTCTTTGTTTGTCGGGGCAGCCTTTATTTGTCGAAATAAGGAATTATTTAATTGGAATGTAGCAAACAGCTACTTTGTCTTTAAAACCAACGGAATGACGTATGAAAACGGCGCTGTAATAGTCGCTCTTATGGTAGTCTTGATATTTATAAGATTATTCACGGCAACCTTGTTATATATAATGTTTAAAATATACAGATGTGAGATTTATTATTTTATGGGATTTGCAGCTATATCAATTAGTGAAATTCCTTTCCGGAATATTATGATATATAACAATCTGCTTGATTTTGATTATTATTATTTCGAGAATACATACAATTTCACAAGAACCTTTGCGGGAATGTTAGTTTATCTGATTATTTGCTTTGTAAGTATTATTGCAATTTACCAAAATAAAAATTACAGGTGGAGCGGATTATGATAAGATTTAATGTGAAGCGTGGCATAATCAAACGATACGCAATGAATATCATCTTTATTGCTTTTATAGCTATTGTAATAATGTATTTTAATACCTACAGCCGGACAATATTTCACAGGAAGCCATCCTTTGCGGATATATATGTTGGATTTTTTAAGGGAGAATATCCGGCTTCTATGTTTCATGCAGACAATATCAACTTTCCGGCGCCATGGTTTACTTATTACTTATTGACATCGCTTTATACGGCGCTTTTCCCATATGAAGAGCTGCACAATTCGGCTGCCCGGGTACTCTTACGGGTGGGAAGCCGTAGGAAATGGTTTGGGGGAATCCTTATATATATTTTGTTTGCAAATCTGGCTGCGTTTATTTTTCTCGTCCTTTCGTCAATCATATCTTCGGGAGGGTTTGGCCTTGGTATTCCTTATGACTGTATCTGGCCTGTGAGAGTGAGAGGAGTAAGTGGATTGAGAGGAATTTACCTATTACTCATTCCCCTTATAGCGCAATTGCTGCTGTCAACAATTACGACCATAATTTTCCTTAAGCTGGGAGTCGTGAAGGGAACGGTAATCCTGATGATCTATCTGATTCTTTGCGTTTACTTTGATTCACCCCTCCTCTTCCCGACAAGGTCGATGATAATGAGGTATAATTACTGATTGACAAGGACAAGTCATTATGTTAAAGTGGTAAAGGACAGGCCTTTACCACTTTTGATTTGGAGGGATTTATGATGGATAATGGTTTAGAGGAAGTTAAGAGGATCGCAAATACAGGGGATTATACTCTAATCCCTGTGAAGAGGGAAATATTGTCAGATATCAAGACTCCTGTTAATGTGCTTAAGCAGATGCTTGCTGTATCTCGGCACTGCTTTATACTTGAGTCTGTTGAGAAGGACAGGAGAACGGGACGATATACCTTCCTAGGCTATGAGCCTAAGCTTCAGCTCTCGTGTGTAGATCATAAAATGAGCGTTACAGGGAGTGAAAATAAGGAATTTACTGTCGACCATCCGGGTGCATTTATAAGAGAAATAATTAATAAAAATAAATCACCGAAATTAGCTGACTTTCCGCCTTTTACGGGAGGCTTGGTCGGGTATTTCGCCTATGATTATATAAGGTACGGAGAAAAGAAGCTAGAGCCCGCTCCCGCAAATCCTTATGATTTCAGGGATGTGGACCTGATGCTTTTTGATAAATTAATATGCTTTGATAATGTAAGTCAGAAAATTATTTTAATTGCGAATGTGGAAACCGGTGATATAGAAAAGAGCTATGAAAAGGCTATTTTAGAGCTTGACGAAATTGAAAAGTTAATTCGAGACGGAGCGGAAAAGACAATTGAAAAAGGAAAATTATTATCGGAATTTAAATTAGGATTTAATGAAAAAGAATATTGTGACAGGGTAAATAAAATAAAAGAAAATATAAAGGAAGGTGATATATTTCAACTTGTATTTTCTAATCCTATGGAAGCGGACTTTAGCGGAAGCCTACTTGATACATACAGGGTTTTAAGAACGACTAACCCTTCGCCATATATGTTCTATTTTCACGGTGACGATATAGAAATGGCAGGCGCTTCACCTGAGACGTTGGTTAAATTAACGGATGGCGACATCAGGACATTTCCGCTTGCGGGAACAAGGCCAAGAGGACGCACGGATGCTGATGATAAGGAATTAGAAAAGGGGCTTCTTGCAGATGAGAAGGAGAGGGCTGAGCACAACATGCTCGTCGATCTCGGTAGAAACGATCTCGGTAAAATATGCGAATTTGGTTCCGTCGAGGTTGAAAAATATATGGAAATCGAGAGATTTTCACAGGTTATGCATATAGGCTCCGAGGTAAAGGGAACTATCGCGAAGAATAAGGACGCGGTTGACGCTATAGACGCGGTTCTACCGGCGGGAACTCTCTCAGGCGCTCCTAAGATACGAGCGGCCGAGCTTATTGATAAATATGAGGGAGACAGGCGAGGTATCTACGGTGGCGCTATAGGCTACCTTGATTTTACCGGAAATATGGATGTGTGCATCGCGATCCGCTTTGCTGTAAAGAAGAAGGGCAAGGTATTTGTCAGAAGCGGGGCCGGAATTGTGGCTGACAGCATCCCTGAAAATGAGTTCAACGAGTGCCGCAATAAGGCAAAGGCTGTGGTGCTTGCGATAGAAGAGGCAGAGAAGCTTTAGTGCCAAGGAGGGGCGCAATAATGATATGCGTCCCTCAAATTTCGTATAGCTATTCAGCTTCTCTTAGGTGGCTTACGTCTCATAACATTATGATTATAAGCATCGGTGTTATCTGAGAGAAAAGTGTCATACTGTTTTCTAAGGTACTCGGCCTGGGCCGGCAGGGCCTTAGACAGGTCAAGGGTATCCTTGTCGTCAAAGCCTGTCAGGTAATTTGGCGTGGTGTTATATAATCTGGCGAGTATAACAAGCTGCTCTACGGATGGCAGCCTTGAACCATGCTCAAAGCTTGATATCGAAGACTCTGAGTAACCTATTTTCATAGCCACCTGTAACTGCGACATTCCCGATGTTATCCTCATTTCCTTAAGTCTTGAAGATACCATTTTGTCGATGGATTTTTTCTGCCTTTTGTTCATCTTATTTCCTTTCGTAAAAGTTAACATTTATATCCTACAACCTATAGTAGCGATATAGAGACCGTAGAATAAAATATAACTTTCATAATACAAAAGTTAGACAGGTGAATAAAAGTCTGTTAGCCTGATTCGAAAAACACTTAAGGATATTTTATATTATTAAGTTGGAAACGATTCCGGAAGACAGCTAACATTACCAAGAACTTTACTAAAATATCAAAGAGCGTTATAATGATATCGAAAATGACTGTATAACGGAGTAAGGATTTATGATAGATATTTTCGACAGATATGCCCCATTTATTCAGGATTATATTTATGAAAATGGATGGGAAAACCTCAGAGCCGTGCAGACGGCGGCGGGAGACGCTATATTTAATTCCGATGAAAATGTACTGATTACTGCCTCGACAGCCTCAGGTAAGACAGAAGCGGCCTTTTTTCCTATAGTGACCCTCTTATCTGAGGATCCGCCGACATCGGTCGGAGTTATTTATATAGCGCCTATGAAGGCCCTGATAAATGACCAGTATGACAGAATTACCGAAATAGCGTCACGTTGCGATATTCCTGTAACCAGGTGGCACGGCGATGTGTCACAGTCAAAAAAGAAAAAATTAACGGAGCATCCGGCAGGGATTCTTCAGATAACCCCCGAGTCTCTTGAAGCCATTTTATTAAGACGGCATTCCCTGGTGAATAAATTATTCGGGGATGTAAGATTTATTGTTATTGATGAATTACATTCCCTCATGCGAGGTGACAGGGGAGGACAGACACTCTGCCTTCTTGAGAGACTTGCAGGCATTACAGGAGTTTACCCGAGACGTATAGGTCTTTCAGCCACCATAGGCGATCCGGTTAAGGCAGGAAAATTCCTGGCTGCGGGGAGTGGGCGCAAAACAATAATACCGAATATCCCGAATATTCCGCAGAAGTGGCGCATTTCAGTAGAGCATTTCTTTACAAGAGGCCCTGAAGCGGGAGACGCGGTGGATGAAAATAATAAACCTCTCCCTGAACTATCGGCCCCTACCGATAAAGCGCCCGCCTCGGCCGATCCGGGCATGGCCTATATATTTGAGCATACAAGAGGGAAGAAATGTCTGGTATTTTGTAATTCTCGCGAGGAGTCAGAAACTGTCACAAGTACCCTGAGGCAGTATTGTGAGGCAAATGATGAGCCTGACCGTTTTATGATTCACCACGGAAATCTTTCGACATCAATTCGTGAATCGGCTGAGGAAGCGATGAAGGATGAGGATACAGCCATAACAACCGTGACCACGGCAACCCTTGAACTTGGAATTGATATCGGCAGGCTTGAAAGGGCCTTCCAGATAGACGCCCCCTTTACCGTTTCATCATTTTTGCAGAGGATGGGCAGGACCGGAAGACGGAATCTGCCGCCCGAGATGTGGTTTGTAATCCGCGAGGACCCGGTTCTGCCGCGTGCCATGATGCCCGAGAGCGTGCCATGGAAGTTAATTCAGGCTATCGCTCTTGTGCAGATTTATTTAGAGGAAAAATGGGTTGAGCCCCCAAGGCTTGACCGCCTTCCCTACAGCCTTCTCTACCACCAGACCATGAGCACTCTCGCAAGCCTTGGTGAGATGACACCCGCTGAACTTGCGGGCCACGTGCTGCCCCTGTCAGTTTTTTACAGAATTTCAACCGATGACTATAAGGTGCTCTTAAGGCATCTTATTGATATAGACCATATAGAGCAGACCGAACGGGGCGGCCTGATAGCGGGGCTTGCCGGTGAGCGGGTAATCAATGATTATAAATTTTACGCGGTTTTTGCTGAAAATGAAGAGTACACCGTAAGGAGTGAGTCTGAGGAAATTGGCACCCTCTGCGCTCCGCCGCCACCGGGAGATAAAATAGCTATAGGCGGCCATGTATGGGTTGTCGAGGATGTCGACAGGAAGCGTCACCTTGTATACTGCACCATGGTAAAAGGCATAGTTCCGGCTTATTTTGGCGATGTTCCCGGTGACCTCAATACGAAAATTGTGAAAAGAATGAAGCGGGTCCTTGAAGAAGATAATATGTACCCATATTTAATGAAAAATGCCGTGGGCAGGTTAAATATCGCAAGGGGGCAGGCTCGTGAGGCACATTTAACAGAGAATCCCCTTATTAACTTAGGCGGAAATATGTGGGCTCTCTTCCCGTGGCTTGGAACTTACTCATTCCTTGCCCTTGAGCGCTTTTTAAAAATAAAATGCGCAAACCGTCTCGGCTTAAAGGGCCTCTCTCCGGCAAGACCTTACTATATGCAGTTTACCATGAAGGCTTCGAAGGAAGAATTTTTCCGCATTGTAAAAGAGGAAGCCGCAAAGAAGTTTGATCCGCTTGAACTGGTCTATCCGAAGGAAGTTCCCGACTTTGAAAAGTACGATGAATTCGTCCCGGATGAGCTTGTAAGAAAGGGTTTTGCCTACGGCGTCCTCAATACGGCAGAGATGTTAGAAACTGTATTAAAATGGCAATAATTTCGCTTGACATTTCGTGAGCACTTAGTTTATACTGAACGTGTAGGCACTCTTAAAAACATTAAAGGTTACTGCTTTCGGACTCAGTCCGGAAAGGAGAAAGCTTATGGGATTTAAAAGTATACGCTCACGAATGTTGGCAACGTTAGTCCCAGTCATTGCGGCCGCACTTGTAATTCTCATGATCATTGCGGCGTATTCCAGTTCAATAACCATTAACTCACAGATAAATGAGACGATGGACGCGACCATTGAGTCAAATTCCAACCGGTTCTGCTTGAGTTAAAACCTATGGAAGCCGAGTGTAAGTCTCTTGCGTCACAGGTACAGAATGCCTATGCGGGTCTCCCTATTGAACAGCTTGCAAGCATTGTAACAACATCTCTTGAGGGCGAGGATTCGGCAAATGGCGGCGGTATCTGGTTCGAGGATTATGCCTACGACAAGAGTACCCAGTACACCTGCCCATTCGCGGCACGTGATTCGAGCGGGACACTTCAGGTTTCTTATAATTATGCCGAGGAAAATGGTCCTTATAATAATGAGGAATGGTACCTTAACGCCAAGAACGGAAAATCGGGCGAGGCTTATATGACAAAGCCTTACTATGATTCCGTAGCGAAGATAATGATGGTCACATTTTCATCGCCTATGTATGACAGGGATAAAAATTTCGTTGGCTGTGTCACAATTGATATTTCAATGAAGACCATCTCCGAAATAATCAGTAATGTAAAGGTAGGACAGACGGGGACAGCCGTTCTTGCTTCTGATGACGGAACCTATATAGCAGGCACAAGTGATGACAATATCACGAACGCCGTAAAGATTACTGAGGATTCAAACACATCATTCGCGAATGCGGCGAAAGCGGTGCTCGCTAATAGTGAGGGTCAGACAAGTTTCACCGAAGGCGGCAAGACTTATAACCTTTACTATGAAACGGTTCCTGACCTTAACTGGAAGCTCATGGTTAAAATCCAGACAGATGAGCTGAGAGAGCCTATTTACCGAATGTCAATTATTCTTATGATAGTTTGCGTTATTGCTGTAGCGGCCGCGACTATTATTGTAATTATACAGGTAAATGGAATTTCAAAAGGCGTAAAGTCAGTTCAGCAGTTCTCCGACGGACTTGCGAAGGGAGACCTTACCATACCTAAGCTTCAGGTTAAGTCGAAGGATGAGATTGGCAAGATGAGTTCCGCCCTGAATGAGATGTACACAAGCAACAGACATATGATAGAAAATATCTCCGAACACGCGGAGAAGATGTCCTCTTCTAGTGTTGAACTTGAGCAGGCTTCTGGTGAGTTAAATCAGAAGTTTGAAGATATCAGAAAGTATATGTCCGATATAAATGAGGCGACCACATCCTCATCCGCTGCTACAGAAGAGGTTAACGCTTCGGCTGAGCAGGTTACATCTTCCATGGATTCACTTGCTGAAGAGACAGAGGCATCGGTTAAGGCGGCTGAAGAAATCAAGAAACGGGCGGCTGATATTGAAGCCCAGGCCCGCACCGCAATTGAATCGGCAAAGAACCTTTCAACCCAGTTTGAGACAGAGCTCAGCAACAGTATAGAAAATTCTAAGGTTGTGGAAAGCATAGGACAGATGGCGGATGTTATCGCCGGAATCGCCGAGCAGATAAATCTTCTCTCACTCAACGCCTCAATTGAGGCCGCAAGAGCCGGTGAGGCAGGCAAGGGCTTCGCTGTTGTAGCGAGTGAAATTGGAAAGCTCGCGAATGATACATCTACCGCCGTAAAGAATATTCAGGATACCGTAAATCAGGTCCAGAGCGCCTTCTCGGATCTCTCAGGAAATTCAAAGGGCCTGCTCTCATTTGTCACAGATACGGTTATGCCTGATTATGGCACCTTTACTGAAACAGCCAGCCAGTATGGCAAAGACGCGGAATATTTCGCAAGTATTTCCAAGAAGGTTGCGGAAATGTCCGACAGCGTTCAGGAGATCATGCGTCAGGTATCTCTCGCAATCCAGAACATCGCCGAATCCTCACAGGATACCGCGAATATCAGTTCTAACGTCCTTAGCTCCGTAGAAGAGGTTTCCGGAACTGTCACCCAGGTTTCCGACATGTCCCATGACCAGCAGGTAATAGCCGACGACCTCGACTCGGTAGTAAAGAAATTTAAACTCTGATCTATATAAAGCTTAACAAAGCCACTGAGAAATCTGGGGCTTTGTGTTTTCTTAAATACTTGACAAAACTATGAGTCCACTGATATTTCACCTAATTATAAAGATTGACAGCTATAGCGGAGTGTGCTATACTAAAGTAGGATAAATATAAATTAACAATGAGGAGAAATACATAATGAGTGAGTTAGAAAAAATTCAGTGGCACCCAGCGTTTTGTGTTTGCATGGAACTTGGACTTAAGTCACATAAAGAGCAACTCGTATTTCAGTCGGAATTAAATCTTAACTCTAAGCCTATCATGCTTGACTTGATGGTTATTGAGAAAGAATCGGGATTAGAAATAGAAAATGTTATTGGAAAATTATTCAGAAAGTATAATATTTTTGAATTCAAATCCCCAAAAGATGAATTGGGAATTGATGAGTATGCTAAGCTTGTTGGATACGCATGTCTTTACAAAGCTGCGTCTCCCAAGGCGGATAGCAGGAAGTTTGATGATATTACGGTATCTCTTGTTCGGGATGGGAAACCGGTAAAGTTGATCAACTGGTTTGCCGATAAAGGTTGTAATGTTGAAGAAAAATACAAAGGTGTATATTATATATCAGGAGGTTACACCATTTTTCCTACACAAATTGTTGTAACGTCATTACTTCAGGATGATGATAATATTTGGCTTAGGTCATTGACAAATAATCTGAGTAAAGACTTGTGTAGAAAGCTTATAATAGCAGCAAGTGAACTGAAAGACAAAGATGATAAGGAACATGCTGATTCTCTTCTCCAGGTAACAATGGAGCAGAATATAAGTGTGTTTAAGGAGATAAAGGAGGAACCGGATATGTGTGAGGCTTTTAATACATTAATGAAACCTGAAATTGATGCAGCGGAAAAGGAAACAGAGGCAAAGACTATTATAAGGTTGGTAGAATCAACGATGAAGAGACAAGGAATATCTGCGGCTGATGCATGCGATACAGTTGGAATTGATGTAAATGAGTATCTTACATCCAAGTCGTTAGTTAAAGATGCGGCGAATGTTGTATAAAGTCATTTCCTATTAACAAGCAAATATTACCTATGCAAGATCTATAGAAAATAATACATTATATAACATAATACAATGTAATAAACTAAGGAGAGCTTTAATATGGTTTTCAGCTCGGTCATTTTTTTGTTTGTGTTTTTACCGGTGACATTAATCGGATATTATTTGATGAGCGCAAAGGGAAGGAACATATGGCTGCTCGTTGTCAGCCTGTTTCTCTTTTGCTGGGCGCAGTTTAATTATCTTTGGCTAATTCTTTTCAGTATAGGCATTAATTATGCAGGCGCTATATTGATTGATAATTTGAGTGATAAGGTTGTTCGTCGTGCTTGCTTAGTTATTAGTATAATTGCTAACCTTGGACTCTTATTTTACTTTAAGTACTTTAATTTTACAATTGACGCGATCAATAGAATTGGAAATGTATCCATTCCTGAGAAAGAAATTGCGTTACCTATCGGGATTTCTTTTTTTACATTTCAAGGCTTGTCTTATGTTATTGATGTGTATAAACATAAGGCTCATGCTCAGAAAAACATACTGAAAGTGGCTCTGTATATAGCATTATTCCCACAATTGATAGCTGGCCCTATAGTACGGTATGTTGATATAGCAAAAGAAATTGATTATAGGACAGTGTCTATATCTGATTTCTCTGAAGGTGCTAAAAGGTTCGTACTGGGCTTTTCAAAGAAAATACTTATAGCTAATACAATGGGTGCCATGGTAGATAGTATTTGGAACGCAGGAGTTGATCAGAATACTGTAGCGATTGCCTGGGTGGGGGCAATCGCTTATATGCTACAGATATATTTTGATTTTTCAGGCTATAGCGATATGGCAATTGGATTAGGAAGAATGTTTGGATTTCATTTCCTTGAGAACTTTAACATTCCATATACATCAAGCAGTATATCGGAATTTTGGAGGAGATGGCATATCTCTCTGTCCTCGTGGTTTAAAGATTACGTTTATATACCTCTTGGTGGGAACAGGAAACATGTTTACTTAAACCTTGCGATTGTATTTATTTTGACAGGCGTATGGCATGGGGCTTCATGGCATTATATTGTTTGGGGGGGGTGGAACGGCTTTTTCATTTTGATCGAACGGTATATAAAGTTGCATAATATTTCTGCACTGAAAAAATATAAAAAATTGCAAATGGTATTATCACGTATTTATACTTTATTAGTCATTATTATTGGGTGGGTAATGTTCAGAGCAGATGGCGTTCGTTCAGCATGGCAGTACATAAAAACTATGTTTGGAGTTGGCATTGGTAGCACCACGTATTATAGACTTGGCTGGTATCTTACCCCATGGAATATTTTTATTTTGGTCGCAGGGATAATTTTATCATCATCTTTGCCACGTAGTATTTGTTGTAAGACCACTTGTAATATTAAACATTCCGTAAGTGTGGTAATAGGTGATGTTTGCCTTGTTATATTGTTCCTGTATTCGATTTCACAAATGGTAATAGGGTCTTATAACCCATTTATATATTTTCAATTTTGAGGTGGATACATGAAAAAGAAAACTGAACCGATATGTTTTACTGTAATATTTATGACTATGATTTTAATGCCATTTATTTTTGCTAATTATAATGAAAGCAAGGTGTCTGTTGCTGAAAATAGAACACTCTCGCCTCAGGCTAAATTGTTTGATGAAAACGGTGCGCTTAATAAGAACTTTAACAAAGATTATGAAAATTGGATTAATGACAATATTGGATTCCGAGATTTCTTTGTGAACATGAATGCCAGAATTAAGTATTACGTTTTTCGTCAGCCTGCAGAAAAAAGCAATTTAGTTTTTGGCCCCAAGATGGCACTTAATTATATCGGTGAAAATGAAATAAATGATCATATAAGGAATAATTTAAAAAACTCTGATGAAATTGAGAATATTTGTGATGGCATGCAGCATGTAAAGGACTTTGTAGAAAGCCGAGGTATTCAGTTTTATTATCTCCAGTGTTGGGATAAAGACAGCATTTACCCGGAACAGTTTCCTAATACGCTTAATCAGATATCAGATATTTCTATGACCGAACAGGTCGTTGACAATCTGGAGATGAAAACGGATGTGGATATAATTAATCCCAAAAATGAGCTTATTAACCAGAAGAAGTCGCATATGACTTATTGCACTTATGGTGATCCTACACATTGGTCATTGCGAGGCTCGTATATAGGGTATTGTGCTGTGATGGATGCGATTAATAAGCGTAATAAAGGAATGTATAAAAGATTGCAGGAGTCAGACTATGACCTTACTCCAAAGGAGATGGGCTCCACAATATCAGGTGGAATTCATTTAAATGAGATGCAGGAGGCTTTCATAATAAAAAACCCAAAAGCGTATCGTTCTGATTCCAATCTTGTACTTGATAAAGATTCTGATAGTAGAAACCAAGCTTATTCGAACGACAGCGTAAATAATGACACCCGTGTGTTGATTCTTGGAGATAGTTATATAGGATCTTTCCTGATGGATGATTTTGCGGAAAGCTTTCATGAGACTGACTTGCTTTTTAAGCCGGTTGTGCCCGATATTTACCGCTTAGTAGAGACCTATCAGCCTGATATAGTGTTATGCGAGGCAGCTGAAAGGGAAGATAATTTCAATGCATTCGTAACTGCGGCAGATAATATCAAAAACCATTCCTATCATTTGGGTGACGAAATTATGTTTTATACAGATGATTGCAATAAATACGTATACTCAGGAATTGGCAGTGCAGAAGAGGGATACCGATGGACTGATGGCACGGAAATGGAGATGAGTATGTATTTGGATGATGAATCCTTGAATAAAGCAGGAAATCAGCTTCATGGTCGATTTAATATTGCCGGAGTATATCATGGAAAACAGTCGGTAAAAATTATTGTTAATGATAATTTAGTATTTGAAGGCGATGTTACGGACGATGATAAGGCAATTGATTTTAATTTTGCTAATCCCGGACATAGGAAAAACATTGATATAAAAGTTGAAATACCTAAAGCGAGTTCTCCAGCTGATAATAACGAAAGCGATGATGCTCGAATTTTGGGAGTACAGTTGAAGAATTTTACTATCACACAGTAGCTGTGAAATGATAATGATATGTGGTAGGCAATAAATTGGTATATATCTGAACTCTGGTTCGGATAAGTTTGAGAAGGCGCAAAGGTTGTGATTACGTTGCTGTTCACCGGTAGATGTGAAGATGTTATTCCGAGTCAGGCACCCGCTACGCGTGAGCCAGACACGGGGTAATTGCGCAGCTATCTATGAACCCTGGTTCGGAGAAGTTTGAGATGACGAGAAGAATAGCCAAAGACCATTGTGTTAGTGAATGCGAAAGTGAGGAAACTCAGTTCGTAATCTCAAAAAGTGTAGAATTCTACAAATTATGTTGCCAGAATGTCCATAAAGTGATAAATCTGGTATGAAAAAGTGTAGAATTCTACAAAATATGAGATTACAGTGGTTGAAAGAGAAAACATTACAGAATAGATACTATAACTATCCGTTATAGCAAAACCACTTGACATAACGCACTCATGTGTGGTAAAGTAAGGACAATTTAATAAAGACACAAACCGTTGATGCGGAGATAAAACGATCAGAGGCGCTTACAGAGAGTCCCTTAAGGTGAGAGTGGGGCAGAGAGCCGGTTCGTAAATGGACCGCTGAGGGCGTGGGGAAAGGCACATAATTTGTGCTTAGTATCACACGACGTGTTGGCATACGTCAGTTGCCGGAGATATGATGGTATCTCGCAGAGATGGCGCGATTTTATTGCGTCAGTCAGGGTGGCACCGTGGAATAAGTTTATTCTGCCCCTGGCAGGCTTGGAGCATATTGGGCTCAGGTCTGTCAGGGACTTTTTTGTTAGGAGCGCTTATGATATTACTGATTGATAATTACGACAGCTTCTCCTATAACCTCTACCAGTATATAGGAGAGCTTAATCCGGACATTAAGGTTATTAGAAATGATGAGCTTACGGTAGATGAAATAGCAAACCTCAATCCCTCAAAAATCATTGTATCGCCCGGCCCCGGAAGGCCGTGTGACGCGGGCGTTTGCGAGGAAGTGATTTTGAAATTAGGGAAGAGAATTCCGCTTCTTGGTATCTGTCTCGGCCATCAGGCTATTTGCGAAGCGTTTAAAGGGAAAATAACCTACGCTAAAAAACTGATGCACGGTAAGCAGTCAATAATAAGCCTTGATAATGAGAGCGTAATGTTTAAGGGAATTCCCGGGAAAATAAAGGCTGCCAGATACCATTCGCTTGCAGCCGACCTTGACGAAATGCCTGATTCTCTAAAAATAACCGCAAGGACAGATGACGGCGAGGTTATGGCGGTGGAGCATAAGGATTATCCTATTTTCGGACTCCAGTTCCATCCGGAATCAATAATGACAGAGCACGGGAAAGAAATTCTTAGAAACTTTGTAACATATTGATATAAAAATATATATTAGTATTTCAGGAGGGCATGAAAATGATAAAGGAAGCAATAATTAAATTAGTCGCAAGAGAAGATCTCAGCGAAGAACTTGCTGAAGGCGCTATGGATGAGATAATGGGTGGAAAGACCAGCGATATCCAGATGAGCGCGTTTCTAACCGCATTAGCAGAAAAAGGCGCGACAGTAGATGAAATTACAGCTTGCGCGAGGGGCATGAGAAATCATTGCGAGAAATTCTTAAATGACGCGCCTGTGCTTGAAATAGTCGGAACAGGCGGCGATAAGGCGGGAACCTTTAACATTTCAACCGTAAGCGCCATTATAGTTTCGTCAGCGGGAATTAAGGTCGCGAAGCACGGCAACAGGGCAGCCACAAGTAAATGCGGTACCGCTGACTGCCTCGAGGCGCTCGGCGCGAAGCTTGCGATAAGCCCTGCGAGGTCTAAAGCAATATTAGATCAGATAAATTTCTGTTTCCTTTTTGCCCAGAATTATCACCTATCGATGAAATACGTCGCTCCTGTAAGAAAAGAACTTCCTATGCCGACTATTTTTAATATTTTGGGACCACTTACAAACCCTGCGGGCGCTACCTACCAGCTTCTCGGTGTATATGACGAAAGCCTTGTTAGACCGCTTGCGAGAGTCCTTTCAAAGCTTGGAGTAAAGAAGGGTATGGTAGTATATGGTCAGGACTGCCTCGATGAAATATCAATAAGCTCGGCAACTACAGTTTGCGAGATAAATGACGGAGCATTTAACGATTATGTAATCAGCCCCGAGGATTTTGGACTCACAAGGGCCAAAAAGGAAGATATAATTGGTGGAACTCCTGCTGAAAATGCTGAGATCGCAAGGAAAATACTTGCGGGTGAAAAGGGGCCTAAGAGAGACGCAGTCCTTCTTAATTCGGCTGCGGCCTTCCATATAGTAGAAGGAATAAGTATAAAAGACGGAATTGAGAAGGCTGCTGAAATGATAGACAGCGGTAAGGCAACGAAGCAGCTTGATGAATTTGTAAGGCTCACAAACCTTGAAATTTAACTGAGTCTGAGTATTTACAGGAGTAGTTATGATACTTGATACGCTGAGGGATAAGGCAGTTCTAAGAGTACAGGCAGCCGAAAGCGAACTTCCGCTTGAAGAAATCAAGAGGAGAGCTATAAGTACGCCAAGGCTTGAGGAAAATAAATTCTATAAAAACCTTTCAAGGCCCGGCATGAATTTTATATGCGAAGTGAAAAAGGCCTCCCCATCAAAGGGAATTATAGCGGAGGATTTTCCTTACCTTGATATCGCTAAGGATTATGAAAGCGCAGGAGCCTCCGCAATATCGGTCCTGACCGAGCCTGAATATTTTCTCGGGAGCGAAAAGTATCTTCGGGAAATAGCAAATGAGGTTTCGACTCCACTCCTCAGAAAGGATTTTACTGTATCTGAATATCAGATATATGAGGCAAAGCTCCTGGGCGCTTCAGCGGTGCTCCTTATATGCGCTATTCTTTCGGATGAGCAGCTTAAGGAATACGGCGAAATAGCTGAAGACCTCGGCCTCTCAGCCCTCGTTGAAGCCCATGACGAGGAGGAAATAAAGAGGGCCGAAGCCGCCGGAGCGAAAATTATAGGGGTGAATAACCGGAATTTAAAAGATTTTTCCGTAGACACCGGAAATGCCGGAAGGCTTCGTTCTCTCGTCCCTGATGATATAATATTTGTATCTGAAAGCGGGATAAAAACCGCGGAGGATGTGAAGAAATTATATGACATGGGAGTAAATGCCGTTCTGGTCGGGGAGACACTTATGAGAGCTCCGGATAAAAAAGCAAAACTCGCGGAGCTACGGAGTCTCTGCCTATGAGCAAAATAAAAATATGCGGACTCAGGCGGAAGGAAGATATAGAAATCGTAAATAAATACAAGCCGGACTTCGTCGGATTTATATGTGACCCGATGAGAAAAAGATTTATTTCGTACGATGATATAGGGAAATTAAGACCGTATTTATCAGAAGAAATAATTCCGGTCGGTGTATTCGTAAATGCTGAGATAGACCATATCTTAGAAGGCGTAAGACTTAGCTTGTTCGAATATATACAGCTTCACGGAGATGAGAGTGAGGCTTATATAAGAGAATTAATAGAAAAATTACCGGATAAAATAAAAGTCATCAAGGCATTTTCAATTAAAGACGAAAATGATATTAAAAAGGCAAATGAAAGCAGCGCTGACCTTATTCTTCTTGATAACGGAAAGGGAGGCACCGGAGAGACATTCGACTGGGGATTAATTAATAATATAAGACCATTTTTTATGGCGGGGGGAATTAATATTTCAAACGTCAGCAAGGTAATAAAGAAATATAAGCCCTATGCCGTCGACGTATCAAGCTCTGTCGAGACGGACGGCTATAAGGATGAAAGTAAAGTAAAAGAGATAATTAACGCAGTAAGGAGTGAAATATGAGTAACGGAAGATTTGGCGAATTCGGCGGTCAGTACGTGCCGGAGACTCTTATGAACGAATTGATCAAGCTTGAAAAGGCTTACAACCACTACAAGGACGATCCTGATTTTGTAGCGGAACTTGATGATTTATTTAAAAATTACGCTAACCGCCCTTCGCTATTATACCATGCAAAAAAAATGGAAGAGGACCTGGGTGGCGCGAAAATTTATTTAAAAAGAGAAGATTTAAATCATACGGGAGCTCACAAAATAAATAACGTATTAGGCCAATGTCTTCTCGCTAAGAAAATGGGGAAAACAAGAGTAATTGCGGAAACCGGAGCGGGCCAGCATGGTGTCGCTACAGCGACCGTAGCCGCCCTAATGGGCCTTGAGTGCGAGGTCTTTATGGGTAAGAAGGATTGTGAGCGCCAGGCTCTTAATGTCTACAGGATGGAACTCTTGGGAGCCAAGGTTCACGCGGTTGAGAGCGGGTCTCAGGTACTAAAGGACGCAGTAAATGAGACCATGCGTGAGTGGGCTAACCGTGTTGACGATACTCACTATGTATTGGGTTCATGCATGGGTCCACATCCGTTTCCGACTATTGTACGTGATTTTCAGTCGGTAATTTCTAAGGAAGCAAGAGAGCAGATTCTTGAGGCTGAGGGGAAGCTTCCGACTGCTGTAATCGCCTGTGTTGGCGGTGGCAGCAACGCTATCGGGGCATTTTATAATTTTATTAATGATAAAGACGTAAGATTAATCGGTTGCGAGGCTGCGGGGCGAGGAGTAGATACAGGGCTTACGGCAGCAACGATTTCTACCGGCTCCATGGGAGTATTTCACGGAATGAAATCTCTCTTCTGTCAGAATGAATATGGTCAGATAGCGCCTGTTTATTCCATTTCAGCTGGGCTAGATTATCCGGGAATCGGGCCTGAGCACGCGTATTTGCATGAGACTGGCAGGGCCGAATACGTTCCCGTAACAGATGATGAGGCGGTAAATGCCTTTGAATACCTCGCTAAAACCGAAGGAATTATCTGCGCTATCGAGAGCGCTCACGCAGTAGCCCATGCCTTAAAGATAGCGCCGACCATGGAAAAGGATGATATAATAATAATTAATCTTTCGGGCCGTGGTGACAAGGATGTAGCCGCGATTGCGAGATACAGGGGGGTGGATATCCATGATTAAAAAAGTAAGCGACGCATTTAAAAATGGGAAGGCTTTTATCCCTTTTATTACTGCCGGTGACGCCGGCCTTGATAACACAGAAAAATTTATTCTTGAAATGGAGAAGGCCGGAGCTGACCTGGTTGAGATTGGTATTCCTTTTTCCGATCCTATCGCCGAGGGAGTGGTTATTCAGGAGGCGGATTTAAGGAGCCTTGAAAATGGGACGACCACTGACGGCGTCTTCGATATGGTTAAAGATCTCCGCACAAAGACCGCGATGCCTCTCGTATTTATGACCTATCTCAATCCTGTTTATCACTATGGATATGAGAAATTCTTTTCTAAATGCGAGACAGTCGGAATAAGCGGCATAATTATTCCGGATCTTCCTTACGAGGAAAAGGGGGAGTGCACAGATATTGCGGCTAGCCATGGAGTTGATGTAATTTCTATGATCGCTCCTACCAGTGAAGACAGGATTAAGAAGATAGCCGCTGACGCTAAGGGCTTTATTTATCTTGTATCGTCTATGGGTGTTACAGGCGTAAGGAATGAGATAAAGACAGATCTTACTTCTATAATAAAAAGCATTCGTGAAGTTACCGATACGCCCGTTGCAGTCGGCTTCGGCATCCACAGCCCTGAACAGGCCCATAGGATGTATGAGATCGCTGACGGAGCCATAGTAGGTTCAGCTATCGTGAAGCTTGTTGAAAAGTACGGAAACGAGGCGGGACCATACATTTATGACTACGTAAAAGAGATGAAGGATGCATGAGAAGAAAGAGTTCACAGAAATGTGAACTCTTTCTGCTTTTTGTATAATATTCTGTCAAAATCTTTGCTTTTTTACCTTGAATATTTGCTATTACAATAGTATAATACATGATAAGTGAATGCGTGTGGCGAAAACCACGAATACAATACATTTTAAGGAGGTTGTATAAGTATGTCTTCAAAGAAGGAAAATACGGCAGAGATGCCAAAGCTTTCGCCAAACGGCCTGGCTGGCAAGATTCAGGCTATTTTTAAGAAAATAGGGAAGTACTGTATAATTACGGTTATACTCCTTATTGTGGCACTTGTGCTTTCCATTTCAGAATCAAGCAACCTTTATAACAAGGCTTATGAGGCAGATCATGAAGCGCAGAAGCTTAGAATGAACGTTCAGAAGCTTTCGAAGAACTATCTCTGGGTTCTTTCGGCTGACGGCAAGGATGAACGCGACGAGCATCTCGCTGAGACTGAAGACAATATTGAGTCTCTCCAGAGTGAGCTCAAGAAGCTTGGCAAGGTTTACACCGATAAGACCAAGCTCTCTCAGCTGTCATCTGATATAGATACTGTTGTCGCAAACGGTGAAACTCTTGAAACTAAACTTGATGAGTATTCTAAGGCAGTTGTAAATGCCGCGTTTGCGTCTACCGACGTTAACGATAAATATTCCGAGTCATTAAGTTTCTTTAATGACACGTTGTATCCTTCTATTGAGGCAGTGGATGATGATCTCAAGGATATAGGTGATGACCTTGACTCTTACTGGTTAATGAACTACAAGGTAAGCACAGCGGTCTGCATAGCGCTTGCGCTTGCTGCGGTTGTATTGATTGCGCTGACACTTAGAGTAATGAGAAAGAGCAGAAACGACCTTGCGACAGCTATCATGAAACCGGTTTCCGCAATCATGAAGGGATCGGATGATATGGCAGCAGGAAGTCTCAATATTAATATTGACTATCATGAAAATGATGAGCTTGGCCGTCTCGCCGGCGACCTTTCGAAGTCTACCTCCATGATTTCGGATATCGTTAAGGATGTAATAGAGACACTTGAGAGATTTTCAAATCGCGATTTTTCGCACGGTACCGACAGGCCGGAGCTCTATATAGGCGACTATGTAACGATAAGAGAATCATTTGACAGAATAGCCGATAATCTTTCAGAGACACTTGGAAATGTCCAGCAGAGCTCTGAGGCGGTCGCCGAAGGTGCTTCAAATATGAGCAAAGGCGCGAATGATCTTGCGAGCGGCAGTCAGGATCAGGCAGCAGCGGTTGAGGAACTCACAGCTTCCATCAATACGGTAACAGAGCAGACAAGGCAGATGGCTGATTCTTCCGAGCAATCCGTGGAAATGTCAGGCGAGGTAAAGGACAAGGCTGCCCAGTCGGCTGACAAGATGAACGAAGTGACCGAGGCTATGACAAGAATTACCGAGGCTAGCAAGAAGATAGAGCAGATTACCAATAATATTGAAGCTATCGCAAGACAGACTTCCCTTCTTGCCCTTAACGCTTCTATCGAGGCTGCCCGCGCAGGTGAAGCCGGCAGAGGCTTTGCGGTAGTGGCCGATGAGATAAGTCAGCTGGCTAACCAGAGTACTGACGCGGCTAAGAGCACGCATCAGCTAATAAATGATACGCTTGCTGAGATTGATAATGGTAATAAGGTTGTAGGCGAGACCACAGCGGCCCTTACCGATATGCAGGAATCTGTAAATAATGTAGCTGACGTCATGAAGAAGTCGGGAGATCTTGCGAACGAGCAGGTAGCCCATATGGAAGAAATCGAGAAGGGCATAGAGCAGATATCAAATGTAGTTCAGAACAACTCCGCTACCGCCGAGGAGTCGAGCGCTGTGTCGCAGGAATTAACCGACCAGTCCGCTGAGCTTTCAAAGCTTATCGAAGCATTTAAAATTAAAGTGGCATAAAAATATTGTATTAGCATTGAACAAGAGGCGCGGAATTATCCGCGTCTTTTGCTTATTCAGCGAGGGATACTATGACAGATGTATTAACGGATATGGAATAAGTTGATTCCATTATAGTAAATATTGACATAACGTTCCATCCCGAAAAGTACGCTAAAATAAGACATTATAATATAACAGAAAACTTGCTCTGGTGATACGAATTTGGAATAATTTCATAGCAGTAATATTCCAAATTTGGGGGTTGAAAAATAATTGTGCAACTAATATAATAGACTTGTAACATGATGGTTTGTATTTAATTTAAAATTTTTAAGGCAGAAAGATGGTAATATGCGTAGAGTATTAAATCAATGTAAGCTAGAAATAACAATAAGACTTATATTTAATTTTATATATATGGCAGCTATAGCTGGTTTACCGTACGTCATAAAGATAATGATTGATAGTTCATATGAGAATGGAATATATGATGTTCTAATATATGTAATCATGTTCGTTGCACTGATTGTTATTAGTACAGTGGCTGAGTATATTTCGCAGAAGGGAGCCTGGAAATTAACCAGGAAACTCCTTTCATTGCTTAAAAGCGAATATTTTAGTCAGATAATTGAGAAGAATCCGGATGATTTTTATAAGAAAAGCATCGGAGAATATAACTCAGTGCTCATAAATGATATTGCGGCATGTGATGAATATGTTGAATTTATCATGGAAATAGCAGAAGCAGTTACTGGAGTAATTGTATATGCAATTTACATTTTTATGCTTAATTCAATATTGGCAATAATCATTTATTCTGTAGCGGTAATAGGTCTTTTTCTGCCCAAATTCACTGGCGGGAAATTTGCCACTAAAAAACAAACACTATTGGAAAAGACAGGCTTGTATACTGATAAGGTCTTAGACTTGTTAGGTGGGTATAATCTTATAGATACGAGAACTTCAGGACATATTCTACGTGAACATGAGGATTCATTAAATGAAATGGAAGACAGTAGATTTCATTTCGGTTGTTACAAAACAATGGTAAATATCCTGAATGGCAGCTTTATGTATCTAATAAATGCTGCGGCTTTTGCTACAATTGCTGTCATGCTTATGAAAAAAAGCATAACTGTTGGTATAGCAACTGCAACAATTGCGTACATTCAGGATTTTATGTTTCCAATAAGGACTATAATGGACGCCGTCAGCGGCGCTAAATCGGTTAGTAAAACTGCAAACTCTGTTGTACTGGATGAAAGTTCCAGCGAGAATGAACCTGAGAGTCAATCCGAAATTGTTAATGTTGGCGATATTGAATTGCAAAACATAACTGTTGACTACGATAAAACTATATTAAAAGAATTTTCGTATAACTTTGTTAAAGACAAGAAATACATTATAATAGGTGATAGCGGAATTGGAAAGAGTACACTGTTAAAAATTATAGCAGGTATAATAGTACCGAAGCAAGGAAAAATTAAAACAAACGGGCAGCTTCCAAGTCGCAGGGCCTTGAACGATAATATATTCACTGTCAGTCAGGATGATCATATTTATAAAGATGATCTTATAAACAATATATCAATGTATGGTAGCTATCAGGTTAATAAGGATGTGTTTGACATAATTCCTCCTTCAAAGTACAATGATATTATAAATGCAAAAGATTGCAGTAAATTGAGCGGCGGTGAACAGCAGTTAGTGAGTATTTTAAGAGCATTGTGTTCTGGCAAAGAAGTTTTGTTGCTCGACGAACCGTTTTCAGCTATTGATAAAGAGAATGAAATGTATGTTACAGAAAGGGTGTTGCGGAAAGATTTGACTATAATTATGGTTACACATAATGTTGACGAAGAATACCTAAGAATGTTTGATGAAAAAATTAATCTGAACGAGTATTAATTTCTGATGAAAGCTTCCTGTATAATATAAATAGGCCCGATAAGTTGACATAAAAAGATACCTCAAGTACACTAGATTTATACTGACCTCACACGTTGGTATAAATTTAATGATACAAGAGGTACCTAAAATGAATAATAAACCAAGAAAGAGCAAAAAGCAAGTAGAAGTTAACATTTTTGAACAGCAGGAAATTATTAGTAAAGCTGAAGCCATCATGAGTAGCCTTAAGGTAAGCGGTACAAATAAATACGCATTTTAATTCCTCCCATTCTGTGGTATCATATTTCCAGATCGAGAACGGCAGGTTTTTATTGGAATTTTAGCTCCA
>OMWY01000016.1 GCA_900314885.1 uncultured Eubacteriales bacterium | reverse complement strand
TGACGGACTCGCAATTGCTGATAACAAGGAGTTGTGCCAGAAGTATCAGGGAAAGTATCCGGTGATATCGATTTCGCTTAAGACTGTAAGTGGGCTATCGTACGGTGATGCCCTTAACAGGATGCGTGATGTCATTGGGCATGAAGCTGAGCGCTTTAATTTTCTCTTAGAAAGCGATAACCTTACTGAAAATGATAAAATAGGCTATCGTAGGATGATTATGCGTGACGAGAAGACTAAAGAAAATTATTGTATGAGCGAGGATACAATCATCTCTAGTCTTTTTGAACTTTCATATCTACTCAAAAAGCATTATGCTACTAATGTAATAATACTTATCGATGAGTACGATGTACCACTAGATAAGGCTCATGTTCACGGCTATTATGATAAGATGGTCGAGCTGATAAGAGGAATGTTCCATGCCGCACTGAAGACGAACCCTAACCTTGCTTTCGGTGTACTCACAGGCTGTCTACGTGTCTCGAAGGAGAGTATATTTACAGGCCTAAATAATCTGGATGTATATAGTATCAGCGACTTGGAATGTGATGACCTGTTTGGATTTAATGAGACAGAAGTAACCAAAATACTTGAGGACTATTACCTGACGGATAAGAAACCTGAGGTTAAGGCCTGGTATGATGGTTATAAATTTGGCAAGAAGGATGTTTACTGCCCATGGGATGTTCTGAAATATGTTGAGAAACATATAAATGACAGAGAACTAGAGCCACAGAATTACTGGGCGAACTCGAGCAGCAATGAACTTGTAAGGGAATTTGTTGATATTTCCACTAAGGAAACAACAGAAGAGCTTGAGAAGCTTGTTGCCGGTGAAAAGGTTGAAAAACTTGTTAATGAGAACCTTACATACAGAGATTTAGATGGAAGTATAGATAACCTCTGGGGCATTCTTTACGCTACAGGCTATCTTACCGGAACTCGTGGCGCTGATAATATTTATACTCTCTGGATTCCTAATAAAGAAGTACGCCAGATATATGAGGACGATATATTAAAATGGTTTGACAACCGGGTGAGAAGAGATACGGAATCGGCAACTAAATTTTATAACGCTTGCTTAAACTGCGAACCGGCTGAGATGAATAAGGTTCTTAATAAGTTGTTAAGGAAGTCGGTTAGTGTAAGAGATACATTCGCGAGAAAAGACCTGAAAGAAAACTTTTACCATGGTTTTATCTTAGGTCTCCTGTCGCAGTTTGGAGATATTCAGAGCAACAGGGAAGGCGGGAACGGCTTCTCTGATATTACGATTGTAAATGACAAACTGAACAAAGCAGCCATCCTTGAGCTTAAATACTCAGAAACCGAGGGCTTGCAGGCCATGGAAAAGGTCTGCGATGAAGCGCTTAAGCAGATAGATGATAAGAACTATGCCGAGGATCTTATCTTGTCAGGGTATGATGAGATATATAAGTATGGAATCTCATTTAACAAGAAGCGGAGTTTTGTGAAAATATCCCAATAATACACCGGCAATGCACTTATGAATCGCATTGCCGGCAGCTTAAGATGTTATAAGATAGGTAGAACACCCCAAGGCGCTGTCACTATGGTACTAATAAATGTACTTATTAGCAGACATAAGAATAATGCTGCTTTAAAAGTCTAAGAATCGACTTCATAGAGTCCTCCTTTTCATAATTTATTTGAAAATCTATATTATACCATGGCATAGAAGAAAAATACATATCGTATCGTGCAAAAATATTTTGCACGATACGATATGTTAATCCAGAGAAAATGGTGGTAATATATAGATATCACTTGAACCCGGGAAATCAAGTGAAAAGCAAAAAGACAAAGAATTAGAAAGGAACCTCACAGCAATTGGAATTTGCATGTGGGAAAGGTAAAATACTATGACAAAGATATTAACAATAGTAAAGCAGATGTTCAAGCTTAAGGTGCGTAATGAAGAATCAATGATGGTCGCAGGTGAAGCTGGATGGCAATGCCAGGGTGACAACTGTTAATTTTTGATGTGATTTATTATCAAACTTTATAACAGGAGTTGTAGCTGCGATTATTGAGCGCTCAATCGCAACTACAATGCTTGAAGTCTGAGAAGAGGATATTATTATGAGGAAAAAGACTGTACTACTTCCAGGAACAAGGATTATTCAAAGTAAACAAAACGTTTTGGATAATACTTATACTGTATTTAATAATAAACTAAAAAATAGTATTGAGGTAGGTGCCATATATGCAAAATTATTAGAATTAACAGGCGAATGTGGCATAAATAAATTGATGTATGGGGCATTGGGAAGGAAATTTTTTCGGATGTTAAAAGATAATGGTTTTATTTGTGATTCACAAGACGAGCCTAATAAATTAGTTCCACTATTCGTAAAAAGGGATACGGATCTGACATTAACGTCGTTATCTATCGAATTGGCCAATCTATGCAATCTTAAATGTGTACATTGCTATGGCAATTACGGTTTAGAATCGACGCCGATGTATATGCCCACAGAGTGGATAGACAATAATATTGAAACTTTCTATAAGCTAAATGTGAGGCGAATTGCATTGACAGGCGGTGAGACTACATTACATCCAGATTTTTTACATATAGTAGAAAACTTATTGTACAGAGGCTTTGAACTATGTGTTTTTACAAATGGACTTAATTATCAAAAGATACAAGAGCTAATGGAAAAAACGAAAAAATATAAATTCATTGTAAAAGTTAGTTTGGATGGAAGTGAATATATACATAATAAAATAAGGGGAAATAGTAATGCATATAATGTTACAATTAACACAATAGAAGAAATATATAGGCATAAGAATGTAAAATTATATATTTCCACTACAGTAATGAAAGACAATATAGATTATATGAATGAATTTAATACATATATAAGAGAAATGTTTCCATCGGCTATTCATACCAATGATCTTGTCTTTCCAAACGATGTTAATGGTCAATGTTCTTTTCAACTTAAAGAGCTGTATGAAGTGAATAAGAGATTTCCATACCTGTTTAATGAAGGAAAATCTCATTCTATGGTGGAAAGACATAAAACCGTAAGCAGATGCTCAGGCGGTATATCACAAGCGACAATTAGTCCGGATGGAAGCATGAAAATATGCAATGCAGCAGTAGCTGATATTTTTAAATTTGAATATAATGTATTTGATAAAGGTCTAGAGTATGTGTGGACAAACGGTGGCGACATTATTGAAATGTTTAGAAATGAAAAAAGTCATAAAACTATTGACTGCATATCCTGCGGCTACAGAGAAAAATGCAGTATTACGGACTGCAGAATGCTAGCATATGCATACTATAATAGGATAGATAGAAGTAATCCGATAACATGCATAACAACCAAGAATCGTTATGGAGGAGAAAGATGAAAATCGTGTCTAACTACTTTGTCGAGGCGATTAAGAAATACAAATTAATGTTTATAAAAAGTATTTCTATATCCTTGATGGTAGCGTTTATAAACATTTTAATTCCTAGATTAAGTAGGGATTACATTGATAATATAGTTTCAAGGCGGAATTCAATGTCTATGATATGTGGCATGATTGGCTTCGTTATCATTTATATGTTGAAGTGCTTGTTAAGTATATTGTCAATGAGATCGTTGGATTCATTTGGTGGTTCGTATATGACGGATTTAGTATTAAGACTAAAGGGAAAATTATATGACGCCTCCTTGATTGAAATAAAGGAAAAAT
This sequence comes from uncultured Eubacteriales bacterium, assembly GCA_900314885.1. Lineage (GTDB taxonomy): Bacteria > Bacillota > Clostridia > Lachnospirales > Lachnospiraceae > Catonella. Next base: position 81,054 of record OMWY01000016.1, on the reverse strand, counting down.
TTGGAGCAGGCACGAGAAATATATTATATATGGATGTCATAAACGTTTTTTTGACTATAGGTCACCATATACCATCTATAATGAGCTCAATTATTATTACGGTTGTAGCCTTTATATTTTCGGCTCATTATAATACTAAAGCAACAGTAACGTTAACGATGGCTATAATTATAGGTATCTTACTATCATTGATTAGTAAAAAATCAATTGTTAAGGCTGAAAGCAAGACTAATTTGGCAATGAAAAAGTATGACGCTTTGTGCTCTGAATACATGAGTATGCTGCCTTATGTACAGACAAACGTGTATGACAAGCATTATAATAAGGAATTTGGCGAATCCATTGATAATTTTATAACAAAGTCAAGAAAGGCAGATATTCCGGAAGTCTTTTGGAATGAAACTATAAATAACTATTATATATTATTATCATTAGCAATATCAGCATTATTGGTGCTTGTGCCTACGACGATAAACCCACTAACTGATCTGGTTTATTTTACTTTAACGACCAGTATAGTTGTGAATGAATCGCAGAAAAGTTCGGCGCTATTTCAGTCAGTGATTAAGAACGTACCCAGCTTCAAAAATGTAGATGACGTGTTGAAACTTGCATGTTCACATAATAATGGAAGTATAGAAAATGTAGAATCAATAACAATAAGTGATGTAAAGTATATGTATAATGAAAAGGGGAAATCTGCATTATACTATAATTTAACCGCTGGGAGAGGTGATGTTATAAGGGTGGAAGGAGGCAACGGAAAAGGGAAGAGCACCTTGTTAAAACTTATAGCCGGTCAACTAATACCGTATGAGGGAACCATATTTTTTAATGATACCGATATAATGAATATTTCAAGACATGTTATTAATGATCGAGTATTGTACATAAGCCAAAATGAAAAAATCTTAAATGGTACAATAGACGAATATCTAAATGAAATAAATGGAGAGACGATGGATAAAAACGATATATTGGAACTATATAAATTATGCAATATAGATGAAGACATATCGATAATAAGTGATAACGGTATGTCGTTATCAGGAGGGCAGCTAAAGAAAGTGATGCTATTAAAATTATTGGTTCTTAGTAGCAAGGCTGATATTATTTTACTAGATGAAATAGGAGCGGGATTGGATGCTAAATCGAAATCATATTACTACGATATAGTAAACAAATTAGCAGCGAAGCATAATAAGATAATTTTCTACATAGAACATGGAACCACAGAAATAATGAGCAACAAGAGATTGGCGCTATAGTAAAGAACTATAAAAAGGTCTGCGATAAGGTGCTTAAGCAGATAGATGATAAGAACTATGTCGAGGATCTTATCTTGTCAGGGTATGACGAGATCTATAAGTATGGCATCTCATTTAACAAAAAACGGAGCTTTGTAAAGATAGCTAAAGACAAGGAAGAACGGTAAATTGGATATGCACAAATGATAAGTTATAAATGCGGGCAAATGAATATGCGCCCGCATGATTTTGCGGCAATTGATTAAATGGTTAATCGGATTTCTGTAGTGAACATACGCAGATTCATTTATTGACTCTGTTAGCTCCTTATCTGTGTGTTAATAATGAAGATAAACAATTTTTCCTTGGCTTTTTCATCATTTTGGAATTCATTGCGAAAATCTCTGGTCAAGTTAAATATTGAAGCCTTAGTGACACCGTATTCACTGGCAAGGCTCTTGATGGTTCTTCCTTCTTCAACATGAAGTCGGACAAAAGCGGTATTACGTGGAGGGCTGTTATTTTTATTGTTATTGCTATTTTACTAATCACGTTTATTAGAAAGTATAAAAAACAAGTTGATTTTTATTTGAACTATTGACTTTTTTTAGAGTTAGACTATAATAAATGATGGTGTTATATAATAGGAAGTATCTTTTACATAGCGTCAGAAATATAATTGGAGGGTATAATGAGTAATCAAATCAAAATAAGTTTATCACTAGGAGGCAGTCTTGAGGAAATCTCAGCTAAATCATCTACCAATACTGTTAACCATAGTAATATACATGACGTAGATGCACGGAATATAGAAAGAGATGGCACAGCGGCCGTTCTATCTATTAGTAAGGTGAACAGCATTTCAATGAGTAATGGCCAGATTCAAGATGATTTGAGGATGTTAGGCTTTTATAATGGCCCCCGAGATTCAAATTTGTCAACGAGGTCAAGTGTACAGGCAATAAAAAAATTTCCAGGATGCGTATGGGCTGGATAAGACAGGTAGATTAGACGACAAAACTCTCAGAAAACTGCAAGCTGCAGATAATTTTGCAAATAAGGTAAATCGTAGCGGCTCTCTAAATACGATATCTGAATCCTTAGGGCTTAATAGTGAGCCGAGAACAACTTTTGTGAAAACCTGGACATTTTTGAGAGTTGGAATGGGGCTATCTGTTGGTTTTGCTTCCGCTGTTTGTGGAAATATTAAAAGAGAATCCGCATTCTCTTCAACTAATGCTCAGGATGACTCATACCCAGGTCTTAATAATCCAGAATATAATTATAGAATACATGACAAAGTGGGATACGGTCTTATTCAGTGGACATATTTTACAAGAAAAGAAGGATTGAAGAACAAAGCTGATGAAATGAATACAATTGTTGGAGACGTAGGAACACAGCTGGCCTATTTCCGTGATGAAACCAAGGGGATATGTAACTCTGAATGGAGGAAGATATTGAATTCAGCTTCATTAGATGAAGCGACAACGAAATTTGCCATCGATTTTGAAGGTGCTGGTAAACCTGCTTTATCTGAGCGGAAGAAATTTGCAAAATTAATATATAGGATGATGAAAAATCTATGAAAAGGATAATAGAAAGAATATTTGGCGGAATTATTATCTTGGCTTTACTTGCGACGATATTAATCCGAGTGGAAAGTGATTCCGAATCATCGGAGCAAAAATACCTTGACATCAAACAATTTAGACGTGAGATGACATCAGAGGAATATTATGGAATAAGGCGATTTAAATCTGTGCTTGAGAGGGATGAGAAAATTAGCATCATATCCTATCTTAATGGGGAAAGAACAAATGTTACGCTTTCCATAAAAGAATGCCTGGATTATATTGATGCAGTTCACCCGGTCGAGCCTGAATACAGTGCAAAGATTAAGGAAATTGCTTCTTGCGATCTGAATAAGGATGGCCAAAATGAGATTATCATTCTTATAGAGAATAATGATGGTCAATACCTTATTTTACAAAAGAATGATGACGTTGTTAATGGCGCATTAGTGAACTATAGAAGCTTCAATCCAATATATGAAAATGGAATCTATGGTGTATCAGGTGGAGCTTCTGACAATGAATGGAGACAATTTGTATCAACAGATTTAGCTCAATCTGAACTGATATGTTACGAAACAACCGAAAATACAACAATGGATGTCCCCAAATACTTTATTGGTGAAAAAGAAGTTGATGAAAAGGAATATTACAAACTAAATGACTCTATTTTGTCGGGAGATGAACTAAGGTTTTATCAGGTAAAGGCTTAATGCTACATTAGTATTTAAGTTATGTGATATCAAATATCAATTCATGTGGTATAAAAAACCACATGCGGAGGATTTAAAAGTCGTAAGATGTATTTTTATACACGATGATACATAATAAACATAAATAAATTGAAATAGTACTTGACAAAGCTCCTTTAATGAGTTATAGTGTTATAAGACTCAAACACAACACATTAAAGGAGTATTTATTATGTCTACATTTGAAGAAGTAAAGAATATGATTATCGAAACACTCAGCTTCGATGGGGAGGACATCACTGAGAGCTCTGATTTCGCTAAGGACCTGAAGGTCGATTCACTTGACCTCGTTGAGCTTACCATGTCTATCGAAGAGAAGTTCTCTATTAAGATCCCGGATGAGGAACTGCCTAATTTACATACAGTCGGTGACCTTGTAAATTATATCGATTCACATAAATAATCAGAGGCTGAGACATGGACGAAAAGAAGGAAAATGGCTCATTTGCGGCTGTTAAGGAAGCCTATGAACTTTTCCGGGAATCAGACTTATCCACAATGAAGGCTGAATTTGACGGCATATCTGTGGAATTCTCGCGAAGTTATCCACCGAATTGTGACTTAATTGTGGATAAACGTGGAAATAATGAACCAAGCGGTGGACAAACGGTGGATAACTCACAATCCGAGAAATCTTTTAAAGTGGATACAGAAGTTTCGAATACCCTTGTAAACGCACCTCTTGCGGGAATTTTCTACAGGTCAGCGAAGCCCGGGGACAAGCCATTTGTGGAAGAAGGAAGCACTGTTAAGAAGGGTGATACATTGGGCTTAATAGAAGCCATGAAAATGGTTAACGATATTGTATCACCATGCGATGGCGTGATTGAGAAGATTAAGGCGGATGACGGAAAGTTCACTGAGTTTGGAGCGGCGCTTTTTGAGATAAAAAAGGCGGGTGAATAAATGTTCAGACGAATGCTTATAGCAAACCGCGGTGAGATAGCGATGCGCATTTTCAGGTGCTGCCAGGAGCTTGATATAGAGACGGTTTTAGCCTATTCAAGTGAGGACGCGGATTCGCTTCCTGCCCAGTTCGCGACAAAGACGGTCTGCATTGGCCCCGCGAATCCCGAGCAAAGCTATCTGAACGCTGATTCCATCATTGCGGCTGCGAAGGCTTATAAATGTGATGCCATTCATCCGGGATATGGATTTCTCTCGGAAAACGCTGATTTCGCGAAGCTCTGTGAAGAAAACGGCATTGCTTTTGTGGGTCCGACTTCTGAAATGATACGAGGCATGGGCGACAAGCAGTCGGCAAGAAGTCTCATGGAAAAAAGCGGCGTGCCGGTAGTCCCGGGAAGCACCGGAATTTTATCGGGCGAGGATGAGGCGGTAAAGGTTGCGGCGAAAATAGGCTACCCGGTCTTAATCAAGGCAACTGCCGGTGGCGGTGGTCGCGGAATGCGGATTGCCCGTGATGAAGGGGAAATAAAAAAGGCCTATCATGAGGCTCAGGCTGAGGCCCAGGCCGCTTTCGGAAATGGTTCCATGTATCTTGAAAAATTAATCGAAAATCCGAGACATATAGAGGTTCAGATTCTGGGGGACACGAAGGGACATATTATTCATCTTGGTGAGCGTGACTGCTCCATGCAGCGTCGTAACCAGAAGCTTCTCGAGGAGGCGCCTGCGGCGAATTTATCCGATAAATTGCGTGAAAATATCAGACGGGCTGCGGTAAAGGCCGCTAAGGCGGTGGGTTACGTGAGTGCGGGAACCGTGGAATTTGTCCTTGATAAGGAAGGCCATTTTTATTTTATAGAAATGAATACACGAGTTCAGGTAGAGCATCCGGTAACTGAAATGGTAACCGGTGTCGATATTATTAAGGAGCAGATCCGCATAGCGGCGGGCCTTGAGCTAGCCTACAGGCAGAGCGATATTAAAATATACGGTCACGCTATAGAGTGCAGAATTAACGCTGAGGATCCCGAAAATAATAATATGCCCAGCCCCGGTAAAATTAAATTCGTTCATTTTCCGGGAGGCAAGGATGTAAGAGTTGAAAGCGCGGTATTTTCAGGCTCGGAAATAAGTCCCTATTATGATTCGATGATAGCTAAAATTATCGTAAAAGGCGAGGGAAGGCTTTCAGCGATAAGGAAAATGCGTGTGGCTCTTATGGAATTAACTGTTTCCGGAGTTAAAACGAACGCTGATTTTATGTACCTTCTGATGCACAATGAGGATTACGTGGCGGGGCATGTGGATACGGGATTTCTCGCTAAAAACAGTGAGGCCATTTTAAAATGGGATAAAGAGAGCAGAAAGGCTTCTAAAAAATGATGAACGCGTTTCTTGACAAGCGAAATAAACTTGATTCCTACAGAAAATTACGAAAAAAGAAGACAGAGCTTCACCCTGTTGGCGGTTACATAAGGCTTGTTGCCGATGAGGGAAGCGTGAGTGAAATTTACAGCGATATGATAAGCCATGATCCCCTTCATTTTCCCGGTTATATGAAAAAACTTGAAAATGAGCGGGCTAAGGCTGAGGCTGAGGATTCATTTACACTTGTTAAAGCTAAAATAAATGGAACTGACGTAATCTTAGGGGAACTCTCAAAATTTTTCATGATGGGATCTATGGGTACTGTTGCGGGAAGAAAAATAGCGGCGGTATTTGAAATAGCCGGACGTGAAAAAAAGCCCCTCGTAATATTTTCAGCGAGCGGTGGCGCGAGAATGCAGGAGGGTATGTACTCTCTGATGCAGATGGCGGGTACGAGCGCTGCCTGTGAGAGATTCAAGGAAAATGGTGGATTATTTATTTCTGTTTTAACTAATCCCTGCATGGGTGGCGTATCGGCAAGCTACGCTTCACTTGGTGATATAATAATTGCGGAAAGTGGGGCTTTGATAGGCTTTGCGGGTCAGCGGGTAATAGAGCAGACAATAGGAGAAAAGCTTCCACAGGGATTTCAGAGATCTGAATTTCAGCTTGCTCACGGAGCCTGCGATATGGTAGTCAGCAGGTCGGAGATGAAAAAAGTAATTTCCAATCTCTTAATACTTCACGGCTATGGTAAAAAGAGTGAAAAAGTTATCTCAATAAATGAATTAAGGGAGAAATCGGGGAATAATACGCTTTTGACTGATTTCAATAAAAATATTAATGAAATATCCCCCAAAAAATTATCAGGATATGACCGCTTACTTATAGCGAGAGACAGGAAGAGGCCAAAGACGGAGGATTTTATCAACGCATTATTTTCTGATTTTACCGAGCTTTCAGGTGACAGGCTCGGCATGGAAGACAGGGCGATAATTGCGGGGATAGGATTATTTGACAAAATTCCTGTTACGATTATCGGCCACAGAAAGGGCCATGATATTCAGGAAAATATCAGGTCAAATTTCGGCATGCCTGAACCAAACGGCTATCGGAAAGCGGCACGATTAATGAAGGAAGCCGAGAAATTCGGGAGGCCTGTAATTACATTTATAGATACTCCGGGCGCTTATCCGGGAAAGGAAGCGGAAGAGAACGGACAGAGCGCCGCTATCGCGGAAAACCTTGCCCTTATGAGTACCTTAAAGGTTCCAATTATAAATATAATTACAGGCGAAGGAAACAGTGGCGGAGCGCTTGCGATAGGCATGGGCGACAGGGCAATTATGCTAAGTAACGCTGTTTATTCGGTACTTTCACCTGAGGGCTTCGCCAGTATCCTGTGGAAGGAAAAGGGACGTGTCCGTGAAGCCTGCGAGGTAATGAAAATGACGGCTTACGATATGCTTGATTCCGGTGTTGTCGATGAGGTGATAGAAGAGCCTGGCAGCGGAATAAAGAATGATGCCGCGGAAATAAATAAATTACTTCACAAACCGATAGCGGAGGCGATTAATTATTTATCAGAGGCAAATAGCGAAGAATTAATTAACGGTCGTTATAATCGCTATGTGGGATTTGGATATAAAATAAATCAGAACATGGAAAATGTAAACGGAGGCAGTGTATGAAAAAGCTCTTAAATGAAATATTGGGGATAAAATACCCTTTTATTCAGGGCGGTATGGCAAATATAGCGACAGGTGAATTCGCGGCAGCATGCTCTAACGCAGGAGCCCTTGGAATTATCGGTTCGGGCGGTATGAACGCTGAGAAACTTCTTGAAAATATAGATAAATGCGAGAAACTAACCGACAAACCTTTCGGTGTTAATTTAATGCTTATGAATCCTGATACTGATGTCATGGCAGAGGTTGTTGCGAGAAAACACGTTAAGGTTGTGACGACAGGAGCAGGATCTCCTGGAAAATATATTTCCATGTGGAAGGATGCGGGTATTACAGTAATTCCGGTAACGGCGAGTGTCATGCTGGCGCAAAGATTAATAAAAGACGGCGCTGATATGATTATTGCGGAAGGTGGCGAGTCAGGTGGCCATGTGGGCGAAATGAGCACAATTACCCTTGTTCCTCAGATGGTTGACGCTGTCGATGTTCCTGTTATAGCGGCCGGAGGAATCGCTGACGGACGAAGTCTTGTGGCTGCGCTCTCCCTTGGCGCTATCGGAGTCCAGATGGGAACCTGCTTACTTGTTTCAACTGAATGCCCGATTCATGAAAATTATAAAAATGAATTAATTAAGGCTAAGGATAATAGCACAACGGTCACAGGCAGAAGCGTTAACGCTCCTACAAGAATTATTAAAAACAAAATGGCCCGTCAGTATATCAGACGTGAACGTGAAGGCGCTGACAGGATGGAACTTGAGAAATTTACTTTAGGGTCACTCAGAAAGGCTGTATTTGACGGAAATATAGATGAAGGGTCACTTATGGCAGGTGAGGACTGTGGTGAATTAAAGGAAATTCGTCCTGTAGCTGATATATTTTCCTCGATGGTGAATGAGGCAAATGAAATTATGGACAATTTTGGATCGGATAAACCGTTATTAATAAGATAAATCGGAGTAATTATTATGTTAGCATTTATGTACGCCGGACAGGGAGCGCAGAAGCCCGGAATGGGCGCTGACCTGTACGAGACATCAGAGACATTTAAAAGGGCAATAGATGAAGCATCGGATATTTTAAAGGAAAATAATAGCTTTGATTTAAAAGAAATGATGTTTTGCGGTGAGGCCGAAGAAATAAATAAAACAAGCATTACTCAGCCTTTACTTGCGGCATTTGGAGCCGGTATTACCGCCATTTTACGTGATAAAAAAATTAAGCCTGACTTTGTATGCGGTCTTTCATTAGGAGAATATAGTGCTCTTTATTCCGCGGGAGTAATTAATTTTAACCGGTTAATGAAAATTACTTCCTTTCGCGGGAAGGCTATGGAAGAAGCGGGCGCCGGCCTTGATGCGAAAATGTGCGCTATATTAGGACTTGACCCGGAGGTAGTGGAAAATATCTGTAATGACGCAAGTAATATTACAGGAAAAAAGGTGGAGGTTTCTAATTATAACTGCACCGGTCAGACTGTTATTTCGGGCATTTCAGACGCTGTGATAAAAGCCGAGGAATTAGCTAAAATTGCCGGAGCTAAAAGGTGTATAGAGCTTGCGGTATCGGGTGCTTTTCACACATCATTTATGAAGCCCGCCGCTGATAAATTAAATGAATTCCTGAAGAGGGAAGAATTTAACCCGCCGGAATTTCCGATTGTATTTAACGCAATTGGAGAGACTGTTTCCGATCTGAATAAAGATACTTTAATCGAGCTTGAAACAAGGCAGATTATGAGCCCTGTGAAAATGACACAGACAATAGAGTTCCTTGCTGCGAAGGGCGTTACTGATGTCATAGAAATAGGACCTGGACATGTTCTTGGTGGATTCATAAGAAAAACCGCTCCTGCAATCAAGGCTGTATCAATAGAAAATGTGGAAGATTTGGAGAAAATATGAATACGAATTTCTGTGATTTGAGTGGGCAGACTGCTCTTGTAACCGGTGGCGCGAGTGGAATCGGTCGGGCCATTTGCGTGAGGCTTGCGTCACTGGGAGCGAATGTAATAATTAATTACGGTTCGAATGAAGAAGGAGCGAAGGAGACGGAGAGATTATGTCTCGAGGCGGGCGCTCCGTTAACAAAAATACTTAAAGCGGATATTTCAAAAAGCGATGAGGTTGAGAAAATGTTTGCCGAAGCATTTTCAGTAAGAAACCGCCTTGATATATTGGTTAATAACGCAGGCCTTACAAGGGATAGCTTAATTATGAAAATGGATGATCAAGCTTACGGTAAGGTAATTGATACTAACCTAAGCGGAACATTTTTCTGTATGAGAAGCGCGGCTAAAATTATGCTAAGGCAACGTTACGGAAGGATTGTGAGCATTTCAAGCATAGTCGGAGTCGCAGGGAACGCGGGTCAGGTAAACTACGCAGCCAGCAAGGCGGGAATTATCGGGATGACGAAGAGTCTTGCTAAGGAGCTCGGCAAGCGGAATATTACCGTGAACGCTGTAGCTCCGGGATTTATCAATACGAAAATGACGGAAGTGCTCAGCGATTCGGCTAAGGAGGCATTTACAAGGCAGATCCCTGCGGGACGGGCGGGTGAGCCGGAAGAGGTAGCGGCAGCAGTCGCCTTTTTGATCTCAAAGGAAGCTTCTTACGTAAACGGACAGGTACTAGAAGTAACAGGAGGTATGTGATGAGAAGAAAAGTTGCTATAACAGGGCTTGGGTGCCTGACACCTATCGGAAATACGGTAGAGGAGACCTGGCAGAGCGTTGTCGAGGGGAAATGTGGTATTGATAAGATAACAAGGTATGATACTAGTGACAGGAAGGTTAAGCTTGCTGGTGAGTTAAAGGGGTTCAATCCTGATGACTACATAGATAAGCGTGAACAGAGAAAAATGGACCTCTTTACGGTTTACGCTGTAGCGGCATCTGCCCAGGCTATGGAGGATTCGGGGCTTCTTAAGACGGAAGAACCGCGTGACAGGTGGGGTGTCATAATGGCGAGCGGTATCGGTGGCATTTCAACCATAGAGGAAGAAAAGGTCAGAGGTATACAAAAAGGTTATGACAGGATATCACCATTTTTCATACCTAAGTGTACAAGCAACATGGCTGCGGGAAATATTGCGCTTCGTTTCGGCATGAAGGGCTTCTGTACGTGCGTGGTTACTGCCTGTGCAAGCGGTACGAATGCTATAGGTGACGCAGCGAGGCACATAGCGGACGGATACGATGATGTAATGATAGCGGGTGGCGCTGAGGCCTCTATTACGGAGCTTGCGATAGGAGGATTCACGTCTCTTAAGGCTCTTACGGGCTGCGATGATGTCGAGAGGGCTTCAATTCCATTTGATGCTGAGAGAAGCGGCTTTGTAATGGGCGAGGGAGCGGGAGCGCTTGTACTTGAGGAATATGAGCACGCAAAGGCAAGAGGGGCTAAGATTTACGGAATTCTTGCCGGATACGGGGCTAACTGCGACGCTTACCATATTACGGCTCCTAGGCCTGATGGTTCAGGTGCCGCGAGGTGTATGCAGATGGCTATAGAGGACGCAGGTATAACTACAGGCTATATCGACTATATCAATGCGCACGGTACAAGCACAAAATTAAACGATGCCGGTGAGACTGCGGCAGTGAAGCTTCTCTTCGGCGATGACGCTAAACGAATAAAGATGAGCTCTACGAAATCCATGACGGGACACTTACTCGGGGCAGCAGGAGCTGTGGAGGCGGTTATCACGACGAAGGCCGTGGAGCAGGGCTTCCTTCCGCCTACAATTCACTATAAGGTTCCGGACCCTGCCTGCGATCTTGACGTGGTTCCTAATAAGGGCTATAAGTCCGAAATCCGTTACGCCCTGTCGAACTCGCTTGGCTTCGGCGGACATAACGCGACAATTGTAATCGGGAGGGATATGTAATGGAGCTTAACAGTGATGAGATTCAGAGGATATTGCCGCACCGCTTCCCATTTCTCATGGTGGACAGGATCACTGACTGCGAGCCGGGGCAGTACGCCGATGGCATAAAAAATATTACTGCGAATGAAATCCAGTTTTTGGGGCATTTTCCGGGGAAGGCTGTAATGCCGGGAGTCCTCATGATAGAGGCGCTTGCGCAGACGGGAGCGGTGGCCCTCCTTTCCGAGGAGGAGAATAAGGGTAAAATAGTCCTCTTCGGTGGAATAAAGAACGCAAGATTCAAGAGACAGGTTATTCCGGGCGATACGCTGTCGCTTCATTGCGAGATTAAGGCTCGAAGAGGGCCGGTTGGCTTCGGAAAGGCTGTCGCAAAGGTTGGCGATGAGGTGGCTGTTCAGGCGGAGATATCATTCGCTATTACGGACTGAGATACTTAAGACTTTCGTTGTATATTCTACAAACAGTGGGCCGAAGGAGAGGACGCAAACCTTAAAAATATTTTAATTGCATTTTCGAAATTATGTGTTATAATTGTGATTGTTCGCAAAAGATGACTTGAAACTGACTTCGCTCTTTAGCCGTTATATGTGGACGCAAGACTTATATTATTGCAGCAAAGGAGTGACGGTATGACGACTGAAAATAAGTTTCTTGAAGTCTATACTAACTTCAAGATACATTTTTACAGGGATGTCTTTGGTAATTTTGAGAACAAGGAAGCCACTCTGACGACGGTTGAGTCCTTCTGCATGGAGGTTATATACGCTATGCAGTGTCCTACAATCAATGAGTTCGCGAAACTTATCAAGATATCATCACCTAATGCGGCTTACAAGGTAAATAACCTTATAAAGAAGGGCTACCTTGAGAAGATACAGTCTAAGACCGACAGACGTGAGTATTTCTTGAGGGTAACGCAAAAGTATATAGATTATTACAACATAAGTTCAGGGTATGTCAACGATGTTCTTAAGAGGCTTAAGGAACGCATGACAGACGAGGAATGGAAGGGCTTTGACCGCGCCTGTGAGATCATAGCCGAGGAACAGCGTAAGGATATACCGGAATACAGAAGCATGCATTTATTAGGGTAAATGGGTACCCGGTTTCCTAGGAGGAAGCCGGGTTTTTTGTTAAAAGGTATTCCTTCAGGTTATAATAACCGGGTCACAAAAGCGCAATTTATTATATTGAATTTTTTGTTAAATTGTGCTATTGTATACATTATAAAAATTCCAAGGAGGAACAGACATGAAAAAAGGTTATTCCAAGTTCATTGCCTCAGTTCTCACCCTCTCGCTTACAGCGGGACTCATGACAGGCTGTGGCAACAGCTCCACCACTTCATCAGTATCATCTGATGTCGTAAACGAAGAGAGCTCCACATCATCAGCGGCTTCTTCATCCGCTTCAGCGGCTACATCTTCAGTGGCATCTGAAACAAGTACATCCGGTGTTGATATATCCGGACTTGACTTCACTGATACTACTCTTGCTAAAGACGCAGGTGAGTATGATTCTTCAAACTGGACAGATGAATCCGACAAGATTTATAACAGCGTTCTTGGTGATTTCTACAAGGAGTACCAGACAGCTGTTGACGCAGGAAGCGTTTCAGAGAGGTTTACGCATATGGCTATCGCTGAAGCTAAGATGCTTGAGTCAGCTATTATGATTCCGCTTACATCAGGTGGCGGTAACTATGCGATTAGTCAGGTTATTCCTAGGACAGCTCCTACTGTTCTCTATGGTATGGATCAGTATCGTCAGCAGAAGATGCTTGTAGCTGATACCTTCCTTACACCTGATCAGCGCCAGGCAATTAGAGATAAGTGGAATGAACTTAAGGGCACAGGCACATTCCGTGAGTGGGTTCTCGGATATTGCAAGGATAACGGAATCAACCTTAAGGATACCTATAATACGATATATGTAAGCGACCCTGTAACCTGGGATACGCTTAACTCAAGCCGTGCTGCCGATAATGAGCTTCTCTCTAAGACATGGGATCCTCTTCTTCAGTATGACGATGAAAATGTACTTCAGCCTGCTCTCGCTGACAGCTATGAAGTAAGCGATGATGGTCTTACTTATACATTCCACCTTAAGAAGGGTCTTAAGTGGGTTGATTCTCAGGGACGTGAAGTCGCTGACCTTAAGGCAGATGACTTTGTTGCAGGTATGCAGCATCTTCTTGACTGCAAGGCAGGTCTTGAGTACCTCCTTGGAGCCGATGGCGCAGGTATTACTAATGTAGACGGATATGTCAGCGGTGATGTAACAGACTTTACTCAGGTTGGTGTTAAGGCTGTAGATGATTATACAGTTCAGTACTCACTTGATAAGCCTTGCACATTCTTCACAACAATGCTTTCATATTCAGTATTCGCTCCTATGAGCAGAGCTTACTATACATCACAGGGTGGTAAATTCGGTGCTGATTTTTCAGCTGACGATTCTAATTATAAGTATGGCAAGGATGCCGACCACATCGCATATTGCGGACCATATCTTATAACAAACGCTACAGAGAAGAATACGATTGTTCTTAAGCTCAATGATTCTTACTGGGATAAGGACAACTGCACAATCAAAACCGTTACATGGATGTTTGATGATGGTACTGACGCTACAAGAGCATACAACCTCGCTAAGGATGGCAAGATTGATGGCTCAGGTCTTAACAGCTCAGCTATAGAGGCGGCTAGGAAGGATGGCCTCTTTGATAAGTATGCTTATGTATCAGATACAGACGCAAGCTCATACATGGGCTTCCTTAATCTTAACCGTAAGGCATTCGCTAACTTCAATGATGCTACAAAGTGCGTATCTAACAAGACAGTAGGCGAGGCTAACAGAACCTATGCAGCTATGCAGAACCTCAACTTCAGAAGAGCTATCTGCAACTCTCTTGACAGAGCTTCTTATAACGCTCAGGCTCGTGGTGAGGATGTTAAGCTTACAAACCTTAGAAATACATATGTTCCGGGTAACTTCGTTACACTTGATGAGGATGTAACTGTTGATATTAATGGTACATCTACAACCTTCAAGGCAGGCACATACTTTGGTGAGATCGAGCAGGCTCAGCTTGACGCTGATGGCTACGCTATCAAGGTTTGGGATGCTGATACACAGCTTAGCGACGGTTTCGATGGCTGGTACAATAAGGATCTTGCTAAGACCGAGATTGAAGCAGCTGTAAGTGAACTTGCCGCTCAGGGCCTTACAATTGACAAGGATCATCCTATCCAGCTTGATTATCCTTGCTTTACAGGTAGTGAGACCTATGCTAACAGGGGTAACGTTCTTAAGCAGTCTATAGAAGAAGCTACAGAGGGATATGTTCAGGTTAACATCATCGAGTGCGCTGACGCTGACTCCTGGTATTACGCTGAGTACTATCCGGAGACAGGTTATCAGTCAAACGGCGACCTTGCTGACCTCTCAGGATGGAGTCCTGACTATGGTGATCCTCAGACCTACCTTGGAACACTTCTTCCTAACTACTCAGGTTATATGACAAAGACTATGGGTATGTATTAATTCCCGGATGTCCGCTTTGCGGACTCCGTTTTGTAAATAGTTTCCGCAAAGCATTTTTTTAAAATTTTAGAAAGATGGCGCGATGGAGCGGCTCACTTAGGAGGCGTTCCTTAGGAAACGCCATCTTTCTGTTGTTTTTAGGGGCTTGTTATGGCAAAATATATTATAAGACGAATCATCCATGGACTCATCTCAGTGTTTATAGTAGTAGGTATTATCATGGTACTTATCTACTCACTGCTTGACAGAAATCTTATTTTCGCAAAGGATGATGTATACCGCAACCTTACGAATAATACTAAGGTTGTATACAGGTACACGCAATGGGAGCAGTTTGGCTATGTTGACCTTGTATCATATCAGGACTGGCTTGCTGACCTTGTAGCTAAAGGTGAACTCACAGAAGAAGAACAGAGTAAGGTTACCGGAATCGCAAGAACCAAGGATAAGGATAGCGACGAGGTAAAGGTTTACGTCGATAAGTTCAAGAAATATTATAAGTCTAAGGGCTATAAGGTAGTTCGTCTTAAGGCTATTATGTCCACTCCCAATAAGGAAGCGAAGGGCGGACATCAGCAGTATTTTGCTTATAAGAATAAATCACTCGCTTCAAGACTTGCGCATTATTTCACACACCTTATAACAGTGGATACTATTCACTCGGTAAAGGCGGATGTGCCAAATCGTGGCATTACATTTACATTACATGATCCGGTATATAACGGAAAATTCGCTCCGGCTATTATCGGAAACGGTACTTACCATAAGTACTTACTTTATTTTGACAATCAGTTTCCTTATCTCCACCAGAATCTCTTCCAGATTAATCTGGGAACCTCATATTCTGTAAATAAGGGTATAGATGTATTTACTACCATGAATGTGTCTCAGGGATCTTACGTAACTCGTGAGGTTGTCTATCCTACAGGGCACGTTGAGAATTCTGCCGATGACCTTCACACAGCTGTATTTGTAGCTAATTCACTTGAGGATAATAAGGTCACCCAGGACAGATTTACAGATGAATACACAGGAACCGACACATATAAGTCAGGTTTCTCTAAGGTTGGATATTCCTTTGTTATCGGTATTATCGCGGTCTTCTTTGCTTACCTTATAGGTATTCCTCTTGCTATTTCCATGGCAAGGCATAAGGGCAAGGCCGTTGATAAGATCGGTACAGCTTACATAGTATTTATTCTTGCGGTACCAAGTCTTGCTTATATTTATATGTTCAAGGCTATCGGAGCTCTTATGGGCTTGCCGACGACGTTCGATATGGACTCGACAAGCAAGCTAATGTATGTACTTCCTATAGTTTCACTCTCCCTTCCTTCAATCGGAAGCCTCATGCAGTGGCTCAGGAGATACATGATTGACCAGATGAATGCTGATTACGTAAAGTTCGCAAGATCGGGAGGCCTTTCAGAAAGAGAAATCTTCTCAAAGCATATATTTAAAAACGCGTCCATCCCTATAGTACAGGGTGTTCCGGGAAGTATATTGGGAGCTCTTACCGGCGCGATTATCACTGAATCTGTTTATGTAGTTCCGGGTGCAGGTAACCTGCTCACGAGAGCCATAAGCATGTATGATAACGGTGTAATTGTCGGTGTATCATTCTTCTATGCTATACTTACCGTCACATCGAGAATACTTGGTGATGTACTTATGAGTATCGTCGATCCTCGAATCTCGTTCACATCAAAGGCCAGGTAATTAAAAATATATCAGGGATAGTAAAATGGAAAATAATGAAACATTAACAGACTTAAGCCAGTTTGGTCTGACAAATGAGCAGCTTTTCGCCCATATCGACAACAATGATGCCGATTCCGAGAAGATTACAGCTCCGAGATATTCTTACTGGCGTTCGGTATTCAGAGTATTCTTCAGCCGTAAGCTTAATATCGTAATGCTCTGTATACTTGGATTCATACTTGTATTTACTTATATCTACCCGGCCGTAACCAATTACGACCCTTACGCAAACGTTATGAACGCAAGCTCGAAGCACCTTTCTCCTGCGCAGGCTATAGCGAAGTTCGGATTCAGCTTGCATTCATGTCTTGGTACAGGCGCTGCCGGCCAGTCGACATTTGACGCTATGTGGTATGGCGCTCAGATATCACTGTCTATGTCACTTATCTGTACACTCATCAACATGACTATCGGTGTGCTTCTTGGTGCCGTATGGGGCTACAGTAAGAAGTTCGATATAGTCATGACTGAGGTGTTAAACATAGTCGGAAATGTACCTACAATCCTTCTCGTGCAGGTATTGGTACTTATATTCAAGCCTACATTCTGGACCATGGTACTTGCTATGTGTATCACTGACTGGATGTTCGTAGCTTACTTTATAAGAACTCAGGTTGTTATTATCCGTGATCGTGAGTATAACCTTGCTTCAAGGTGCCTCGGTACGCCTCTGGGAAGGATTGCTACAAGAAATATTCTTCCGGTCCTTACGAGCGTTATCGTTATGTACGCGGCGCAGATCATACCTTCATATATCTCTTACGAGGTATTCCTTGCTTACCTTGGTATGGGACTTTCTGAGATGTCTCTTGGTAAGATTATTAACTCAGCTCAGAACGCGATGCTTACACCGGGCTGGGGATTTGAGTTCTGGAGCCCTGTAGCGCTTGCCGCTGTTCTTACTATCACTCTTTACGTAGTAGGCCAGAACCTCGGTGATGCCAGCGATCCACGTACTCATATGTAAACTGCAGTGATCTCGCGAAGCGAGATTACTGCACCGCCTAGGCCCTATAATCTGCGAAGCAGATTATTCTAATGGGCTGTAGCTCCTATTAAAGAGCAGTGTGCTTGCGAAGCAAGGGTACTGCGGGAAAAGGAAAATAACAATGTCAGATACAGATAAGAATGTACTTCTTTCCGTCAAGGACCTGGTAGTTAAGTTCCATGTCCGCGGAAGAATTTTAACCGCTATCAGAGGCATTTCACTTGATATATATGAAGATGAATCTATCGCCATCGTAGGTGAGTCAGGTTCAGGCAAGTCCGTATTCACCAAGACATTCGCCGGAATGCTTGATTCGAATGGTTTTATAGATAGCGGTGAGGTTATATTTAATGATAAACAGCTTGAGGACACGGTTGTACCTAACAATAAGTCCCAGGTTGAAAAGGCTTATAATAAGCTAAATGAATATTCAAAGCTCGAATTAGGCGCCGACACCTACAATAAAATGCAGGCACTCAAGGAAGAAAAGGAAGCGAAGGGCCTCCTTACTCCTGAGGAAGAAAAGGATATAGAGGGCCGTCTTCACGACTTAAATTATAACAGGGTTGAAGAGGTCAACCTGAAGCAGACATTTGACCCTAAGACAGAGAAAGATAAGATTAAGGCCAGCGCTGACAAGATTAAGGCCTATGAAGAGAAGATAGAAGCTCTTCAGAAGGAGAAGGCTGAACTTATAAAGAAGCATAAAGCTGATTTAGCTGCCGATACAGCTTATTTATCAGATTATAACAATAAGATGGCTTCCTTGAAGGCTCAGTACGCAAAGGAAATTGCAGGAAGCATTTCCGAGGATACTAAGAAGAGAAATTTGATAATCGCTAAGGAAATATATCTTTCGGTAGGAAGATATACCTTCAAAAAGAGGGTTGGCGCAACAGGCAGGATTCTGAAGGTCTTAAGAGAAGCTATGCGTGTCGGCAAGGACCTCTCCGATGTTAAGGTTCGTAACGAGGAATTCAGCAAGGTCGTTCTCTTTGTTCGTTACCTCGATGAGACAGAAGAGAAGCTTCACGGCACATGTGTCATGGATATGGCGAGAATCAAGTACGCTGATGACTGGACACAGATTCGCGGAACCAAGATAGCTACTGTATTCCAGGATCCTATGACAAGCCTTGATCCTATCATTACGATAGGTAAACAGATAACGTCTGTTATCATGAAGCATCAGCATCTTTCAGAAGCCGAAGCTCGTAAGAAGGCTATAGAGATGATGCACAAGGTCGGAATTCCTAATGCCGAGAACAGGTTTGACGATTATCCTTTCCAGTACTCGGGTGGTATGAGGCAGAGAATCGTTATCGCGATTGCCCTGTCATGTCAGCCTAAGATTCTTATCTGCGATGAGCCTACAACGGCCCTTGATGTTACGATTCAGGCTCAGGTTCTTAAGCTCATCAAGGATTTGCAGAAGGAATTACATTACACCATAGTATTTATTACTCATGACCTAGGTGTTGTAGCAAATATCGCTGACAGGGTAGCGGTTCTGTACGCAGGCCAGATTGTAGAGGTCGGTAAGGTAAATGAAATCTTCTACGACCCGAAGCACCCATATACATGGGCACTCCTTTCATCCCTGCCGCAGCTTGCCCAGAAGGGTACCGAGCTTTACTCTATAACCGGTACGCCGCCTTCACTTTATAATGAAATCAAGGGTGACGCGTTTGCGCCGAGAAACCCTTACTGCATGAAGATAGATACGCTTATGTCGCCGCCTATGTTTAAGGTAACAGAGACGCATTACGCTAAGACATGGCTCCTTGACCCTAGATCGCCTAAAATCGAGAAGCCTGCGGCAATAGACAACATTACGGAAAAGCTCGAACAAGCCTTCAACATATAAAACAAAAAGCTTGATCAGATGAACGTATAAAAACAAAGAATTGGAGTTTTATTGTGGCTGATAAGAATAAGACGACCAGTCCGGCGCATTTACCGGACCATGGTCCTATAGATGAGAACGGAAGAGAAGTCCTTCTTTCCGTAAAGAATATAGATATTACATTCGGCAAGGGCGATGACGCGGTTAAGGCTGTAAAGAACGCAAGCTTCGATATTTATAAGGGAGAGACTTTCTCCCTTGTTGGCGAGTCAGGTTCAGGTAAGACAACTATCGGTCGTGCTGTAATCAGGGTTAACCCGCTTGCGGCCGGTGAGATCGATTATAAGGGCGTAAGAATTTCAGGTAAGATACCTAAGTCTCTTGACCGTGACGTAATAAGGAATGTACAGATGGTCTTCCAGGATCCTGCGGCTTCTCTTAATGAGCGCGCGACCGTAGATTATATTGTATCTGAAGGTCTGTACAATTTCCACCTCTATGAAAACGAGACAGACCGTGTACAGAAAGTAGAAAATATTATAAAGGAAGTCGGTCTTCTTCCGGAGCATCTGACCCGTTATCCTCATGAGTTCTCGGGCGGCCAGAGGCAGAGAATCGGTCTTGCGAGAGCTATGGTTATGGAGCCGGAGCTTGTTGTAGCCGATGAGCCTATTTCAGCGCTCGACGTATCAATCAGAGCTCAGGTCCTTAACCTGATGAAGAAGTTCCAAAAGGAAAAGGGTGTAACCTACCTTTTCATAGCGCATGACCTTTCGATTGTACGTTATATATCAGACAGGATTGCGGTTATTTATAAGGGAAATATTGTGGAAATAGCTGACGCTGAGGAGCTCTTTAACTTCCCACTTCACCCATACACCCATTCCCTTATTTCAGCGATTCCTATTCCTGATCCAGAGCTTGAGAAGAATAAGGAATTATACACCTATGACCCTTCAATCCATGACTACAGTGTGGATAAGCCTCAGATGGTAAATATTGGGCATAACCATTTCGTTTATGGCAATACGAAGGAAATAGAAGAGTATAAGATGCTTCGTGAGAAGGGCGAGCCTATCAAGTCGATTAATATAGTTTCTCATGAGCAGAAGCTCAAGGATGATGAGGCTGCGAGAATAAAAGAGGAAGATGATGATAAGACACTTGAATCGAAGCTTTCAAGCGGAGATTACATCATTAATGCTCCTGTTCACGATACCGGAAATATGTGGTATGGAGTACTTGGTTTCCTCTTCCCTATAATTGGTCTTATTCTATGGGAAGTATTTAAAACAAAGAAATACTACCGCAACTACAAGATGACAAAGAAGGGAACTGTCGCCGGATTTATCCTTCTTGCGGTAATTGTTGGAGTATTCTTCATTACTCTCATATTTGCGGGTATATAATATGGAAAGCACATGAAGCTTATAACAGAGTAGCTGCTATAATGGCAGGCATACAGAAAATGTATGCCTGCTCTTTTTATATAGGTTGAAATGCTATTGTCTCTTGTGTTAAAATTAAGGTGTCAATATGAAATGCTTAATATAGGAGAGAAAACGATGAAACTTGATAAGAAGATTATCGTAGTGAAGGTGGGAACTTCAACCATAACAAATGATGATGGCAGTACAAACCTACGGGCTATAGACAGGCTTGCGAGAACCCTTTCCGAGGTGGAAAGTATGGGCTATAAGGTTGTCCTCGTGTCATCCGGAGCGATAGCTGTCGGAGCCAACAAAATGCGCCTTATTGAGCGACCTAAGGAAACGAGACTAAAGCAGGCGGTCGCTTCAGTCGGACAGTGCGAGCTTATTCACTTATACGACAGATTCTTCATGGAATACGGCCGGACGGTCGGACAGATATTATTTACAAGTGAAGACCTTGATAACGAGGAGAAGAGGAAGAACCTCGCTCAGACCCTTGAGGCCCTGTTAGAAAATAATATTATTCCGATAATAAACGAAAATGACTCCATAAGCCATGCGGAGATTATGAGCAAGGACAGGATTTTCGGCGACAACGATATGCTCTCCGCGATTGTAGCGAAATTCGTCGGAGCGGCGAAGCTGATAATATTATCGGATATACATGGCCTCTATGATTCAGATCCTAGGACGAATCCGAAGGCGACGATAATAGACAGAGTCGATGATATAAATAAAATCGCCCCTGAAACCGCCGGTGGAGCGGGAAGCAAGCGTGGCACGGGCGGTATGAAGAGCAAGATAAGCGCAGCGAAATTCGCCACGGAAATAGGAATTGATGTACTTATAATCTACGGCAGAGAGCCGGAGACTATTTTCGATATAATCGATGGTAAAAAAGCCGGAACTCTGATAAAAGGAAGAAAAATCCAACTTTAGTTTAAGGTGAGGCATGGATATGGATATATTATTGGCTCGGATTGGATTCTTGAATGTTCTTTTGACAACGGGAGCAGGGGCGGAACTTGCTGACGCGGTGGAGCACGTTAATATCAGCAATGGGGCATATCATATTCCGTCGTATATTGTGGCTATCTGTATTTTGGGAGTTATAATTCCGATAATCGGCATGATAATAATTCTAAAGACATATCAGACACGTGAGTCATCTATGCTCTTAATAGCTGACGTAATTTGCCTGTTTTATAATGTTGTGTACGCGCTTTTTATAAGCGTAGAAAGCGAAGATGCCGCTTTTCTTTCCATGCAGCTCTGTCTCATGGCCAATATGCTCTTCTACTTTTTCTATCTAATGTTTATGGTTTCTTATCTGGAATTTAAAAGGCTGTCTAAAGCTATTGCAGTGTATGGCATACTTGTAATATCCTCCCTCATGATTATTTCGGAAGACCGGACGTCATCACTGTACTATGATAACATTGTTTATAATTTTGATAATAAATTTGGTTTCTCTTATATGACATTTGACTATGGGATCCTTTATTACGTTAACTATTATTTTACGGCAGCTCTAATGTTTATTTTGTTCGGATATTCGGTCTACCTGTACGGTAAAAACCGACTTGCGGCATGGAAGAGAAATCTGAGGTCTATGATGTGGGCTCAGATGTTTGTCGCCTTTGCGCTCATTTCAAAAATGATGGTAAATATTACGTTTGATTATGTACACGTCTTTTCTTCAATATCTGTGCTTGCGATAGGCGTTGCCGTAGTGAGGGGAGATTTCTTCGGCACAATAAATATGGCTCGCAATCGGGTTTTTGAACAGGTTGAAGATGGATTTATCACCGTAAATACTTCCTACGCATATCTTGATTCGAACAGGTACGCAAAGCTTGTATTTCCTTCTCTGAAGAAATTGAATCCGGGAGACAAGCTGCCGGATGAGATATTAGATCAGTTTACAAAATGTAATCTGAATGTAAATGAAGGTGAAATAGGCGATTCACAGAAAATCGGAGATAAATATTTCCATACATTTATAACGCCACTTACCGGCATTTCACCTGAAAACGCTGAAATACAGATTGCGGAGCTTACAAAAAAATATCAGGATAAGGCCTTAAAGCGTGATGAGTATATGAGTAAGCACCGCCTTATCTGTCTCCTTTGTATGCCGTTAGAATGGCCAAGGATAGCTATCAAGGCATGGCTTCTTTCAAGAGATATAGCTTCTGTGAATATGATCCTGACAAAATTCATATGATTTTTAAAGTGGCGGATACCGGCCAGGGAATTAAGGAAGAGGATATAGGTAAACTGTTCGGATCATTTTCTCAGGTTGATACAAAGAGGAACAGGAAGAAGGAGGGAACGGGCCTTGGTCTTGCCATCTCAAAGAGCCTTGTGGAGCGGATGGGAGGCCATATAGGTGTGGAATCCGTCTATGGCAAGGGAAGCACATTTACATTTGATATTTATCAACACAGAGCATCCGAAAAATACGCTGCCGAAATAAGGGAAGAAAACAAGGGACAGACAGTGAGCGGAATATTTGCTTCACCTTACTTAAATGACGCGCTTGTTGCCCTTTGCCGTGAGTACGGGCTTAGTTATATTGATTTTAAGGAGGCCTTAAAGGGAGAAATTCCTGAAGTGATATTTTGTGATAGCGCAATGCATGATGAATATTCGGAATTTCTTGAAAATGAAGCGAATAAGGGCAAGATGCGGCACATTTTAATTAAGAATCCTATGACAGAGGAATCTGACGCGAAGGAATTCTCACTAAATAAACCGCTTTACACCCTTAATTTCTGCCAGGTAATTAACCATGATACGGTCACCACATTTGAGACTCATGCGGAGACGATTGATTTTATAGCGCCTGACGCAAAGATCCTCATAGTCGACGATAATGAGATGAACCTCAAGGTAGCGAAGGGACTCCTTGCGCCGTTAAAGATGAATATCGATACAGCGGGGAGCGGCAAGGAAGCGCTTGGTAAAATTACCGACGACAGGTACGACATCATTTTCATGGATCATATGATGCCTGAGATGGACGGTATCGAATGCACAGAAAAAATCAGGGTTCGAGAAAGCGCTTACATGAAAAATGTTCCGATTATCGCCCTTACGGCTAACGCTGTCGCAGGCGCCAAGGAGGAGTTTCTTGCCGCGGGCATGAACGATTTCGTGCCGAAGCCTATTGAGATGAACAACATTTGCAAGAAGATAAAGACATATCTGCCTAAGGAAAAGGTAAAAAAGCAAAAAGTCGAACTGAATGCTGACTATGACGAGGCGGCCGATTTCCCAGAGCTTGCCGGAATTGATATCAAGGAGGGCATAAAGAATTCGGGATCGGCGGAGATGTTTAAGGGCTTCCTTGGTGATTATTATAGGCTGATAGATATGAAGGCCGCGAAAATCCGAGATTGTCTGAAGGATGGCCTTATAAAGGACTACACTATAGAGGTGCATGCCCTTAAGTCTACGTCCAGGACCATAGGAGCCATGGAGCTAGGGGATAAGTTCTATCATCTCGAGCAGTTAGGTGACGCAAATGACGTGGAGGCTATAAATGCTGAGACACCGGCTGTTCTCGCCGAATACGAGGGCATGAAGTCTGAGCTCGCCCGCTTTGCCGCGGATGATGACGGTGATAAGAGGGAAGCGTCTAAGGATGAGATTATTGACTTGCTTAATAAAATCAAGTCTACGGCTGATGATTTCGATCTCGACGGGACAGACGCGGCGTTAAAGGAATTAACCGGCGTGAAGCTGCCTGAATCATTATCGGCACATTTAACAAAGCTTCAGGCACTTGTGGCGGATGTCGCGAGTGACGATATAATAACTGAAGCGGAGGAAATGATAGGAATCGCGGAAGCGGAGATTCAGTGAAGTGATTTTTATGTTGATTAATCAGCCAATTAATGTTATTCTTAAGTAAGAAGGAATTAATGGTTACAGGGAGGTTTACGAGATGGTTGATGATAAGAAATACCGCATATTGCTTATAGAAAAGGGTGCCAGTATGATAGCTGCTTCACTTGCCGAGAAGCTTGGTGCGGCAGGGAATGACGTTATCAAGTGCCCTGCTGATGTAAATGCTATAAATGCCGAGAAGGATGTAAGCGCTGTCATTCTTTATGGGAGTCCTGATTTAGTCGATGACATGAAGGTCATGACATTTCTCTCGGATACAATAAATGAGCATGGCCTGCCTTATTATATTATTGGCGACAACAAGGAGCTCGACGCCTTTAAGAAATTCCCTGATTCAGGGAGAAGGGCAGAGCTTACAAGGCCTGTTAATGTGGAGGAAGCAGCCCGGGCAATCAGCGAGGATCTTGCCGGCGTATTTTCAAAGAAGAAGATCCTTGTGGTCGATGACTCTGGAACCATGCTTCGTAAAATCAAAGGATGGCTTGAGGGTAAATACAAGATTACCCTTGCTAATTCCGGGGCGAGAGCTATGAAGGCCCTGGCCCTTGAGATACCCGATCTTGTATTGCTCGATTATGAGATGCCTATAGTAGACGGCAGGCAGGTTCTTGGTATGATTCGCGATGAGCCTGAGTACGCGAATATTCCGGTCATTTTCCTGACGGGCAAGAGTGACGCTGAGTCGGTAAAGTCGGTATTATCACTAAAGCCTGAAGGCTATCTTCTTAAGACGGAAGAGCCTGCGAAAATAATAGCGGAAATAGATAAATTTTTCAGTAAATAATAGATATGAAGGAAGTTAAATGTTTAATATAGTACTTTATGAACCGGAGATTCCGTATAATACGGGAAATATCGGGCGTACCTGTGTGGCGTCGGGTAATTCCCTTCATTTAATAAAGCCACTTGGATTTGTTTTATCGGATAAATATATAAAGCGGGCGGGGCTTGATTACTGGCCCCGCCTTGATCTTACTGTGCACAATGATTACGCTGATTTTAAGAAGGCTTCGGACGGTCACAGAGTGTGGCTCGCGACCACCAAGGCCCATCAGGTATATACGGATGTGAAATTTAATCCCGGTGATTATATCATGTTCGGGCCGGAGAGTCGCGGAATACCTGAGGAAATATTGGTTGACCACGAGGAGGACTGTATAAGAATTCCTATGGCAGGTGACGAACGCTCATTAAATCTCTGCAATTCCGTCGCTATAGTTCTCTACGAAGCCCTAAGGCAGAATAACTTCACAGGTCTCCGCGAAACCGGAGAGCTCCATAGGCTATCGTGGAAGGAAGATTAGAAAGGAAATAATAAATGAGAAAACTTTCGATTGGAATACAGTCATTTGAGGATTTGCGGAAAAATGATTATATATACGTTGACAAGACGCGATATATATACGATCTTGTGAGCAGGAACAAGGTATACTTTTTGAGCAGACCCAGAAGATTCGGAAAGAGCTTGTTCCTATCGACTATCGAAGCATACTTCGAAGGTAAAAAGGAGCTGTTTAATGGTCTTAGCATTGAAAAAGTAGAAAATGAGAGCCAAACACCTTGGGAACCATATCCGGTTTTTAATCTCAGTTTTGCGACAGGTAATTATACGAATGCAGATGAGCTAAACAAAAAACTACTAACATTCCTAAGAACATATGAGGAAAAATACAATCTTCCCGCACGCGAAAATGATATTCTTGGGGATAGATTTGTCAATCTTATGAAGGAAGTTAGTGAGCAGACCGGAAAAAACGTTGTTATTTTAATAGACGAATATGACAAACCGTTAATTGATAATATGTCTGTAAATAATGAACTTGAGGAAATTAACAGACGAATTTTAAAGGGCTTCTATTGCGCGCTTAAGGATGGAGATAAATATATAAAATTTGCATTTGTTACAGGAGTTACCAAATTTAATAAGGTGTCCTTATTTTCGGATGTAAATCAGTTAAAGGATATATCTCTGAATCCGCGATATGCCGAAATATGTGGTATTACGGAGGAAGAAATGATTCATGCATATGGCAAAGAAATAACAGAGATGGCTGATTCAATGGATATTGGCGTCAATGAGTGTGTTGGGGAACTTAGACAATATTATGATGGATATCATTTCAGTAAGGAAGGAAAGGGAGTTTATAATCCATTCAGTCTGATTAACGCCCTATCAGATGGTGAACTTGATAATTTTTGGTTCAGTACCGGAACGCCTACATTTCTTATTAACAGTATAAAGAAATCAGGCATTAATATAGAAATGTTTGAAGATGGAGTTACGGCAAGTGAAGATGATATGACAAACTATAGGGCGGAAAGTCCCAATGTCATACCACTCTTCTATCAGACCGGATACCTTACTATAAGCGGGTATGACAAACTAGTAAAAGAATATAAACTGTCATTTCCAAACGATGAAGTGAAGTATGGTTTTTATTCATCTCTGGTTCCTACGCTGTCGCCCGATTATTCGTATGATTTGGGAAAATTTAGTATAGGTTCTATGTTGGAATTTCTCGATGATGGCGCTGTCGATAAATTTATGAATATGATAAAGGCCTTATTAGCATCAATACCATATTGGGAAGG
The DNA here is from genome assembly GCA_900314885.1 of uncultured Eubacteriales bacterium. Taxonomy (GTDB): domain Bacteria; phylum Bacillota; class Clostridia; order Lachnospirales; family Lachnospiraceae; genus Catonella. Next base: position 53,544 of record OMWY01000016.1, on the reverse strand, counting down.
AACAACTCCTGCAAATGAACAGGAATGGAGAAATCTTGTGTATGTAATATTTGCTCTTTTAGGACAATATGTGAGTGCAGAGGTCCATTCATCAAAGGGAAGAAGTGATTTTATTGTAGAGAATGAAAAATATGTGTATATTTTCGAGTTTAAGAAGGATTTGTCCGCCAAGGAAGCCTTAGAACAGATTGAAACCAAAGGCTACGCAGTGCCTTATGAATCGTCAGGTAAGAAGATTATAAAGATTGGCGCAAACTTTTCTACAAACGATAAAACACTTAGTGAGTGGGTGACTGAAGGAATAGTATGAAATTTCTGACCCAAGATTTTTATAGAGGTACATATTGGATAAGCTGATAGATTTGGACTCGTATCCGGTTAACATAGTACTGCCTGCTCTTCTTAAGGACAAGACCACGGGAAAGAATATTATATGCTGTAATCTCTGGCAGATGGATGGACTCACGGACTCAGTTCCGCAAGGTGGCAAGGTCGAGGAGGGACATCAGTATAGCTTCTTTGAGACAGAAGGAGAACCGGACGTAAATCCTATTCAGTGTAAAATAAAGGACTGGCGAGGTGGGAAGACTGTAATCTACAGAGAACTGAAGGCAACAAAGTAAATGCTTGAGCCATTACAAGCCGTGTGGTATAATGGATGTAGGAAAAAACAGAAATGGTTGGAAATGAAAGGAAGAATGGTACCTATTGCCGTAGAGAGGGACCCGCTCACGTAGTGAGTGAAAGAAGGCATGGATGTGCTACATAAGGATTTTGCTTGAGCATATTTGGTAGTATTAATTGACACGTTGGAGGTGATATAATTATGATGGGTACAGTAGAGAAGACAGTATCAATGCTAAGAAATTTAAGTGAGCCGGAGGCTTACAAGGTTTATGTCTTTACGCTTGATTTATATAAGAACAAATCTAAGAGTGCTAATGACGGCGTTGATAAAGCAATGGCAAAATTAGATGAGATAAGTAAACTGGATAGTAATTGGAATGGATATGGCGCAGAGCCGATATCTAAAGAGATAATTGACAAGGTTGCTGAGTTACTTCCAAACTTGAATAAGCAACCCGAGATTTTTCAAACAGCCGATGATACCATACAGTTAGAATATGACGGCGAAAATGAATCATACCTGGAGTTCAATATTGATGAGAGTGATGAGGCAGCAGTTTATTTAGTTGACAAGAAGGGCAATGAAAGAGATTTTGCTATAAGGTGTGATGAAGATCAAATTAATAAGATTGTAGGAGAATTCTATGAATGATAAGTTTTTTGGGGATGAGGGCTTATATAGGGCCGTACTTCCGACAGAAATGTTTTGGAAGAAAAATGGCAGAGGATCATCGGCAGTTTTTAGAGATAAAAATGGTCTGTCGGTTGACAGAGGAGATTACAGGAGTGACGAGGAAGTTAAAGCAGACATGAGCAAGAGGCTTTCAGGAACAATTATTAAAGTAAGGGTTTCTAATTGTCTTGAAACAGAAGCGCTTGTGAAATATCTACCGTCGAGAAATAATAAGTATCATAGCGAGATTCATGGAAGTGAAAGTGAGTTGATACTTTCTGCTTCGCAAAGACGGCATCTTGCCATGTGCGCGCAAATAGTAGATTAAATGACAGGAATAGCTAGAAGTAAGACTTTACCATGGCTAGGAATACCCGTGCCAGGTGTTGTCGTAGAGAAGGACCAGCAGCGTAAGCCGTGGGAGAGTTGGCTACGACTAGAATTGTGCGAAGCGCAATTATACGAGGCCTGTCACTGTCGCTAGGTCCCGTGGATAGTGAAAGGAGTTTGATATGAAATTTGATTTTTGCATAGGGAATTCTCTGCATCAGAAAATAGTGGGAGGAATTATAATAATATATGATTATTTATGATGGATTGAAAACGGATTTTATGAAGAGCGTCGAAAATGAGACACTCGCAGATGAAATTGAGGCTGAAATATTTGAGAAAATGGGACGCCATACACAAAAGAATGAATTTATGTCCTGGGTGAATTCCATGAGCCGCATGTATATGGTTATTAAAGATGACGAAATCCCGAATGATGCAGGAATTGTTATAGAATATAATATTCCCCAGACAGCAAAGCGTGTAGATTTCATTATATCCGGTTATAATGAGAAAAGTACACCGGAAATGGTGATAGTGGAACTAAAACAGTGGGAAAAATTATCTAAAGTAGAAAAATCCGATTCATTAGTAGAGACGTACACGGGCGGGGCTAATCGAATGGTTGTCCAGTATGTGTCAAAAAATACCGCGCCAAGAGAAGTATACGCCGCCAAGCTCAAGGGCAACATAAGAAAGAGCAGCGTAGATAACATGTTCAAGGGATCCGGCTGCTATACGGATACGGAGAATAACCTTATACAAACGCTTTTGGTGGATGAAGCTCACCGATTAAATGAAAAATCGGGTATATTTCACAATAAGGGTGTAAATCAGATCAAAGAAATAATTCATTCTGCCATATGTTCCGTATTTTTTTATTGATGAAAGTCAACGAGTTACGATGAGCGATATAGGTTCCGTAGACGAGATAAGGAGATGGTCTGAAGCAGAGGGCTCAGAGGTAACTGAAATGCAGCTTGTATCTCAATTCAGATGCAATGGGTCTGATGGTTACATAGCCTTTATTGATGATTTACTGCAGATTCGCGATACCGCAAATTTTACCATGGATAGTCCGGACTATGATATTCGTGTGTTTGATACACCTGAAGAAGTTAGGCAGCTTATTATTGAGAAAAATAAGCTTGCCAATAGAGCCAGAATCCTTGCCGGCTACTGTTGGGAATGGCCAACAAGCGAAAGGAAAAATACAAATTATCATGATATTCAGATTGGCGATTTCGGAATAAGCTGGAATCTCCAAAATGGGCAGGCATTCGCAATAAGCCCTGATTCTGTAAATGAGGCGGGATGTATTCATACGACCCAGGGGCTTGAATTTGACTATGTTGGTGTTATTATCGGTGATGATATGCGCTATGAAAGTGGTAAGGTTATTACCGACTTTACCAGGCGTGCTTCTACCGATCAGTCAATTAAGGGACTTAAAAAGCTTGCGAAAAGTTCACCTGAAGAGGCTAAGGTTCGTGCGGATGAAATCATAAAGAACACGTATAGAACTCTTATGACACGCGGAATGAAGGGATGCTATATTTACTGTACGAACGCAGGAATGCGGGATTATATCAGAAAAAGAATAGAGGCCGCGCAAGGAAAAGACAATCACCATAAAGCAGATTATGATGAATTTGGCAATATTAATTTATCAACGGAAAATGCTAAAGGTAAATATAAGGATACTGTTAACAGCGATTATTATGAAGTGACAAAAGAAAACGTGGCAGCGGAGAAAATAGAAAAATATAAAAAAGTTTAGAATAACGCAAAACATAGCCACTTAAACTTAATAAATGAGGCCAAACGACATATTTTCCTCTTGACATTTGCCCCATGAGCGGTTATAATTTCACATGTATCAAAAATAATTTAGCATACTCTAAACAAGTCGTATGCGAAAGGAATGTACATGGAAACAATGATTGAAGAGAAGGGACCTATCACGGACGAACTTCTCGACAAAATGAACCGCTACTGGATGGCTGCCAACTATCTTTCAGCCGCCCAGCTCTATCTCCTTGATAACCCGCTTCTTAAGAAGCCTCTTACCATGGATATGATCAAGAAGAAGATTGTCGGCCACTGGGGCACCGTTCCGGGCCAGAACTTCATTTTCACCCACTTAAACCGTGCGATTAAGCGCTATGATCTCGACCTCATCCTTCTTTCGGGTCCCGGACATGGCGGAAATTTCTTTATAGCGAATGATTACCTCGATGGCACCTACAGCGAGGTTTATCCAAACGTATCTCAGGACGAAGCCGGTATGCAGAAGCTCTTCAAGCAGTTCTCATTCCCGGGTGGCGTTCCTAGCCACTGCGCGCCTGAGACACCGGGCTCCATCCACGAGGGCGGCGAGCTTGGCTACTCTATAGCTCACGCCTGTGGCGCCATTTTCGATAACCCTGATCTTATCGCTGCTACCGTTGTCGGCGATGGCGAGGCTGAGACAGGCCCTCTCGCTACTTCATGGCAGTGCAATAAGTTCATAAATCCTGTAAATGATGGAGCTGTTCTTCCTATTCTCCACCTTAACGGATATAAGATTGCGAACCCAACCATTTTCGGAAGACTCTCTCACGAAGAGCTCGTCGACTTCTTCCATGGCTGCGGCTGGGAGCCTTACTTTGTTGAGGGTGACGATCCTATGCCTATGCACCGTAAGATGGCTGAGACCCTCGATACCGTTATCGAAAGAATCAAGGAAATACAGAAGAATGCCCGCGAGAATAATAACGCTGAGCGTCCTGTATGGCCTATGATTATCCTCCGCACTCCTAAGGGCTGGACAGGTCCTAAGGTAGTCGACGGCAACCGTATAGAGGGCAATTTCCTTGCGCATCAGGTTCCTATCATGATGGATAAGCCTGAGCACCTGGAAATTCTCTCCGACTGGCTTCACAGCTACCATCCTGAGAAGCTCTTCGATGAAAATGGTCGTCTTATCCCTGAGCTCGCGGCTCTCGCGCCTGAAGGAAACCACAGAATCGGCGCCAATCCGCACGCTAACGGCGGTAAGCTTCTCCGTGATCTTCGCCTTCCTGATTTCAGGGATTATGCCTTTGAGATAGGCCACCATGGCGAGAAGGAAAGCCAGGATACTTCAAATCTCGGCGCGTTTATAAGAGATATATTTAAGCTTAACGCTGAAGCGAAGAACTTCCGTATATTCTCACCTGATGAGAATAACTCAAACCGCTTCTCTGCTGTATTTGACGAGGTTGACAGAGACTGGAACGCCCGGATGACTGACGAGGATGACCATCTCTCACGTTTTGGCCGTGTAATGGATTCCATGCTTTCAGAGCATATGTGCGAAGGCTGGCTTGAGGGCTATCTCCTTACAGGCCGTCATGGCTTCTTTGACACATACGAGGCATTTTCACGTATCGTGGACTCCATGGTCGCTCAGCACGCTAAGTGGCTCAAGGTTTGCAACCAGCTTCCTTGGAGAGAGGAAATCGCAAGTCTTAACCTCCTCATGTGCTCAACCGTATGGCAGCAGGATCATAACGGCTTTACCCACCAGGATCCGGGCTTCATGGACCACATAGCCAACAAGAAGGCGGACGTTGTAAGAATTTACCTTCCACCGGATACGAACTGCCTCCTTTCAACCATGGATCACTGCTTAAGAAGCCGCAACTATGTAAATGTTGTGATCGCGAGCAAGCATCCTCGTCCTCAGTGGCTCTCCATGCCTGAGGCTGTAAAGCACTGCACGCAGGGCATCAGCATCTGGGATTGGGCTTCTAATGACCAGGGCGGAGATCCTGATATCGTATTTGCCTGCGCGGGTGAGACTCCTACGCTTGAGGCTCTCGCGGCGGTTTCTATATTACGCGAGGAGCTCCCTGAGCTTAAGATCAGATTCATAAATGTAGTCGATCTCTTCAAGCTTCAGCCTCAGAATGAGCATCCACACGGTCTCTCAGATGAGGAGTATGATATGCTCTTTACTAAGGATAAGCCGGTACTTTTCAATTTCCACGGCTACCCTACACTTATTCATGAGCTTACATACAGACGTCACAACAACCGTATGATGCATGTAAGGGGATATCATGAAGAGGGTACTATCACTACGACCTTTGATGTCAGAGTACAGAACCATATAGACCGTTTCCACCTTGTACAGGCGGCTCTCCGCTATCTGCCACAGCTCGGCAATCGCGGCGCTTATCTCTACCAGAAGATGAGCGACAAGCTCGTAGAGCATGCTCAGTACATACATGAGTACGGCGTAGACCTTCCTGAGGTTTCCGAGTGGAAGTGGAAGGATAGATAAGTTTTTCCATCACGAAGTGATGGAACTTGGATAGATAAGAAAAGGCGGCAGATATTGCCGCCTTTTTTGATATCTTAACTTTCTCTTGATGCCTTTGAACAAAAATGTTATAGTATAGATAGAGAGGCACTACCAGTAGACGGTTTTGCCCTTAGTTGATCAAAAAATGACCGCAACTTTAAGGGAGTGGGCGGTCATTTTTTTGACTTTTTATATGTGCAAATTTACTATATTACCACTTGAAAATACCGTTTCATATGTGTATAATTAATAATGCAAGGCATTAAACAACGGAGTGATTTGGCAAATGTGCCAACTCTGGCAGACATAAGGAGGCATAAGCAATGGCAGAACGTATTGTATTGAATGGTGTTTCTTATCACGGACATGGCGCAATCAAGGAGATCCCCGGAATTGTAGCCGCAAAGGGATGGAAGAAGGTCTTCGTCACTTCCGATCCTGACCTCATCAAATTCGGTGTTACAAAGAAGGTTACCGACCTGCTCGATGAAGCAAAAATCGAGTATTCGGTTTACTCAAAGATTAAACCAAACCCTACTATCCAGAACGTGCAGGAAGGTGTAGCCGCCTTTAAGGAAGCTAAGGCTGACTCTATCATTGCTATCGGCGGTGGCTCATCCATGGATACAGCTAAGGCAATCGGTATAATTATTAATAACCCTGAGTTCGCTGATGTTCGCTCACTTGAGGGGGTTGCGCCTACAAAGCATCATGCTGTTCCTACAATCGCTGTACCTACAACCGCGGGCACCGCTGCCGAAGTTACCATAAATTATGTAATTACAGATCCGGAGAAGGAACGTAAGTTCGTATGTGTTGGTCCTGACGATATTCCTGAGACAGCGGTCATTGACCCTGACATGATGAGCACTATGCCTAAGGGACTTACAGCCGCGACAGGTATGGACGCTCTTACTCATGCAATAGAAGGATATACTACAAAAGCCGCCTGGGAAATGACTGATATGTTCCACCTTGAGGCTATTAAGTTAATTTCAAGGAATCTTCGCGACGCTGTCGCAAATAAGCCTGAAGGCCGAGAGGGAATGGCGCTTGCGCAGTATATAGCAGGTATGGGATTCTCAAATGTTGGCCTTGGAATAGATCACGCAATGGCGCATACACTCAGCGCTCACTATGATACTCCTCACGGTGTCGCGTGCGCTATGCTCCTTCCTATTTCCATGGAATTCAACCGTGATTATACAGGAGAGCGTTTCAGAGAAATAGCGAGAGCAATGGGTGTTGAGGGTGTAGATTCCATGAGCAAGGATGAATACCGTGATGCCGCAATCGCCGCTGTAAGGAAACTTTCAGAGGATGTAGGCATTCCTAAGACACTTGACAAGATTAAGGAAGAAGACCTTGATACTATTGCAACAGATGCTCTAAACGATGCTTGTTATCCGGGAAATCCGCGTGAAGCTACTAAAGAGCAGGTTATAGAACTTTTCAGAAAAATTATGGCATAAAGAAATAAAGATAGGCGGCAGATTATTCTGCCGCCTCTTTTATTTCCGCGTTGCGTTTTGTATTGTAGTAGAAGAACCAGAGTCCGAAGGCTAGTATGAATATGGAAATGAACTGGGAGGTCGAAAGGATTCCAACCTGGCCTCTTATGAGGTCGCCCCTGAAGAATTCGATGATGAACCTTCCTATGCTGTAATTGATGAGATAGAGGGCAAATACCTGGCCCGGTTTCTTGAACTTCTTCATGGCTATCATAAGGACCGCGAAATTAAGGAAATTCGCTGCGCTTGAGATAAGCTGGGTAGGGACAAGCGGCACATTATTCGGAGCGTAATCCGAGTGGGTAAATGTGACGTGAAACCATGAATCGGTCTCAACCCCGTAGCAGCAGCCCGCAAGGAAACATCCAATGCGGCCAAAACCCTGAACAAGGGCCGTCGCAGTGGCGATAACGTCCCCCATGGCGCCGTAGTCAATTTTCTTTCTTACGCAGAAAATGAGCGCAACCACAAGAGCCATTATTATACCGCCGTAGACCACAAAGCCGTTCGAGAGGTCCCGCCAGGTATATTTTCCTGAGATAATATCAGGAAGATCCGTGATGATGTAGAGGAGCTTCCCACCTGCGAAACCTAATACGAATACTAGCAGAGCAAGGTCTATCACATCATTTTGTTCTATGCCACGTTCCTTGGCTATATGAAGGCCCACGAGGAGGCCGACTATGAAGCCGATCCCTATCATGAGGCCGTAGCCATGAAGCGTGAATTTTCCTATTGTAAATAAATCGTTGTACATCTTGCCTCCTTTGCGTGCGAAACCGTGTCAGGGCTTCATGTTTTTAAGCTTCTCAAAGGCGGCGAGGTCATCGGCGTTTACCTTCAGGTTGCTGGTGACCTTGGCTCCGCCGGGCTTCTCGACAGAGAACTCTATGATGGTTCCTTCGGGAACGCCGGACAGGATCTCATTCTGGAAAAAAGCGACAGCCTTCGGGTGGTCAGCCTGGAACTTCTTCATCGCGTTCGCTATAGCTATCATATCAGCCGGATTTTTCATGGTTTTGTGCCTCCTTAAATGCTTTGCTATCATGATTATACAAGTGTAAAATTAATAAGTCAATAAGTAATGCGACATAGTTAAACATGTGTTAAATATCATGAAATATGAAAATTGTTATAATTTCCTATTGACAAAAGAGAAATCAGGGAGCAGAATAGTTACGGTTTTGAAACCAAATAAATACTAATTAAATTAAAAGAAGGCGGCAGATTATTCTGCCGCCTTTTTTATTTCCGCCTTCCGCTTTGTATTGTAGAAGTAGAACCATATTCCGAAAGCTAATATAAATATCGAAATAAACTGGGAAGTCGAAAGGACTCCAACCTGACCTCTTATTAAATCGCCTCTGAAGAATTCGATAATGAATCTTCCGATGCTGTAATTAATAAGGTACAGGGCAAATACCTGACCCGGCTTTTTACATTTTTTCATGGCAACCATAAGTACCGCAAAGTTAAGAAAATTGGCCGCACTCGAAATTAACTGGGTAGGAATTAAAGGAACGTTATTCGGAGCGTAATCCGAATGGGTAAAGGTCACATGAAACCATGACTTTGTCTCCATCCCGTAGCAGCAGCCCGCAAGGAAGCAGCCTATACGACCGAATCCCTGCACGAGTGCGGTAGACGTCGCTATTACGTCTCCCATCGCGCCATAATCTATCTTTTTCTTCCTGCAGAAAATTAAGGCTACTATAAGCGCCATTATTATTCCGCCGTAGACCACGAACCCATTCGACAGATCCCGCCAGGTATATTTTCCGGAAATAATATCAGGCAGATCCGTGATGATGTATAGGAGCTTCCCTCCCGCGAAGCCTAAAATAAATACGAGCAGGGCAAGGTCGATCACATCATTTTGCTCAATTCCCCGCTGCTTAGCTATATGAAGTCCAACGAGAAGACCGAATAAAAAGCCAAGGCCAATCATCAGGCCATAGCCGTGCAGCGTGAATTTTCCTATGGTAAATAAATCGTTGTACATTTTAACTCCTTTGCGCATAAACTATCTACGATTGTAACACATTCTGCCCGAAGATACAAGATATAGCTGCGCTGATTGTAGCAGGATTCTTTGGCTTCAGGCAGTTCACTTACGCCAAAGAGCATGAGAACTTCTTTGAGATCCAAAGGGATTTTATCTCTGAGAAATATGGAAAGTTCCTGTCTGACTTAAGTGAGAGAATTACCGATGACTATGATGGAGAAATGACCGTATCATTTTACATGAAGAAGTCTGATGACACCGAGGGTAACGGCAATAGTGTAAATATTGACGAATCAACTGATACCGATATCGATATGCCGGATGGAGAAGAAGTAGACATAACAAATTATTCAGCTGATGAGTACTCTGAATTAACCCAGAACCTTATGCAGGAGGTAGAAGAGGACTTACAGGAACGCCTTCTCCCACTTGTGCAGGATGAGTATGGGGATTACTGACAGGGGGGTTCCTGATACCCGTAAGAGAGCAGATAATATCTGCCCTCTTTTTTGTTGCAAAGAAAGTCAAATTACTTGTAAAAGTTTCACAAACGCTTGCAATTGTGCAACATTTGTGGTATTATACAATCAAAGGAAGGTGATTTGTATGGCTACAAAGACAGCTAATTTTAATATGAGAGTAGATGAAGATAAGAAAAACAGTGTGGAACAGTTATATCAGAAACTTGGTATGACGCTTCCACAGGCTGTTAATATGTTTTTCTCACAGTCGCTTCTTGTAGGTGGGCTTCCGTTTGATGTTAAGCTCCCTCGATATAATGAAGAGACCGAGGAAGCTATGAGAGAGGCTATTCAGCTTACGAACGATCCAGCCACTAAAAGATATGCTACATTTGCTGATGCAGTTAAGGATATAGATGACTAATGCGAGAAATCATACTTACTACCAAATTTAAAAAAATCTATAAGTTGATGAAGAAACGAGGTATGAATCTGAGTCTTCTTAATGAAATTGTTGGCAGGCTACAGAGAGATGAACCTCTCGATGAAAGAAATCATGACCATGAACTCACGGGAGATTACATAGGTTTCAGAGAATGTCACATTGACCCTGATTGGCTTCTTGTTTATTATAAAAAAGATAATGTACTTACATTGACTTTAATTAATACAGGATCTCATTCAGATCTGTTCAAAAAATAGTTTGGCGCTAGCCTATTCCGAGTCAGACACTGAAATGGCGGTAAATGATGTAATAAAAGGGAGCACAATATGGATATATTGAAGAATTTTCTTGACTCAGTTTTTGCGGCGTATCCGGAGAGTGAGGAGGTCGCGAGGGCGAGGAATGAGCTGTATTCTATGATGGAAGACAGGTTCAGCGAACTGAAGCGGGATGGTCATTCCGATGAGGAAGCGGCCGGGATAGTAATGAAGGAGTTTGGCGATCCGGCTGAATTACGTGAGGCACTTGGAATGCCAAATACACCTGTCCTGTATGATGGAAACAGCAATGAAAGAATAAATCACGGTTTTGACGGAAGCCACAAAAGCTTTTTGGGTAGACTAATAGACGCATTCAGTACTAATAACGATAAGGATGATGTAAATAAAAGCTGGCGTTTTTCTGCCGCCGCGGGCATAAAAATAGATATTGCCTGTACGGATATTGTCATCGAAGCCCGTGATGACATTTCTGATATTAATGTTTATTTTACCGGTCATAAGAAGCTTATGCCAAATGTAAAAATAGATAAGGACGTCCTAAAAATAAAATACGATAAGGATGAGCATTTTAATAATATGCCTAAGGGAAATCTCACAATAGATATTCCGGCAACTATGGGCTTTGCTAAGAAATCAAGCGTTGAATCCGGCTTAGGATCACTCAAAATGACCGGCCTCAACTTTGCTAAACTGAAGGTAGATCTTGCGCTGGGAAGCTTTGATATGTACAGCTGCAATATAGATTCAGCGAAGATGGACCTTGCCATGGGAAACCTCACTTTAAGTAATTCAAATATCAGGTCTGTTAACGCCGACCTTGCCATGGGTGATTTCACAATGAGAGAGACGCCGTGGGTTTCCGATGCGGAGCTTGATATAGACTGTTCCTTTGGAAGCATTTTCATGGATGGAAAAAAATTAGGCAAGAAGTGTAAAGATAAAGGCAAAAATGATCACTCAATCAAAGCGGAGATTGCAATGGGAAAGTGCAGGCTGCTGACGGAGTAGGGGCGAAAATTGATTATCATTAGAAGGGAGTTTAAATGGATAATTTGTTAACAACACCTGTCACTGGAAAGGGGCAAAATATGCAGGAAGATTTTTTAGATTTGATAAAAAGGACACGCAGTACAAGGCGCTTTAAGCAGGATGTGAGGATAGAAAATAATGTCTTAATGAAGCTCGTTTCTGTGGCGTCTTACTGTCCTTCTGCTATGAACAAGCAGCCTATGAAATACATTATCTCTAATTCGGATGAGATGAATCGGAAAATATTTGAGAACCTGATATGGGCTCCTTATATTACTGACTGGGCTGGACCGGAACCGGGTCAGAGACCGGCAGCATATCTTATAATGGTACTTGACACTGATATAGCCGAAAAAGCAGAGATTGACAGCGGAATTCAGGCGCAGAGCATTTTACTTTGTGCTCAAAGCATGGGGATATCCGGCTGCATGCTCGAAAAGATAAATAAGCAGGAATTGTCAAAAGTACTTGAATTACCGGAAAGGTATAAGATTCAGCTTGTCATAGCTCTTGGCGTGAGGGATGAGGAGATTGTCATCGATCCAGTAAAAGATGAATCAGACGGTGGACACGGAATAAAGTTTTACCACGATGAGGCAGGAAGACACCATGTACCTAAAAGAAAAGCTGAGGAATTGGTTCTCACAATACGGTAAATGACAACTTCACGATTACCGAAATTATCTGTTCATAATTTGTTAACAGCGCCTGTCACTGAATTGAGGAATATTTTGGATAAATTGATTGATCTGCGGTCGTATCCGGTTAAGGATGAGCTGTCTGCCCTGCTTAAGGATAAGACGAGTGGGAAGAATATTATTTTCGCGACGGACAGCTATGCCAATAATGGTGAAGGGTTCGGAGCTGAAAATGAGATAACAGCCGCGAAGCTGGGTGGAATAGACCCGCTCGCGATACAGCCGAGAGTCACGAAGGACGCTGGCGACCAGTCAGACAGGACGCGAAAAAAGGCTGAGGTTTTCACTCCGTCGTGGCTATGCGCCAGGATGAATAATATCCTTGACGAAGAGTGGTTCGGGAGGAAGGTTGTATTTAACAGGATTACTGGTAATGAATGGGAGATAAATGAAGAAAAGGTGGAATTCCCGGCGGATAAGAATTGGATGGAATACGTTGACTCGAGACGCCTCGAGATAACCTGTGGTGAGGCTCCCTTTCTCGTTTCGAGATATGATACCGTTACCGGAGAATTGATAATTCCACCGAAAAAGAGAATCGGTATTCTTGACAGAAAGCTTCGTATTGTAAATGAAAATACCGATAATTATGATGACTGGGTTAGTTGGACCCTGAGAGCTTTTGAGAGCTGCTACGGCTTCGAATATCAGGGAGACAATTTACTTATCGCAAGGATAAATTTTCTGATGACCTTTTGCGATTATTATGAAGACAGATGGGGTAAAAAGGTCGACGATAAAAAGCTGCTTAATAAAATAACTAATATTATTTGCTGGAACCTTTGGCAGATGGATGGCCTGACTGATTCCCTCCCACAGGGGGTAAAGGTTGCGGAAGGCCACCAGTACAGCTTCTTTGAGTCAGAGGAAAATGAGGTGGCCGGGACCGCTATGCCCTGCAAGATAAAAGACTGGCGAGCCGGGAAGACAGTGCTTTACAGGAATATGAAAGAGTAGTAAAATGTAGCTAAGATATTATCCCGTGTCAGGCTCTCGGGGAATAGGCGAAGCCTATTTCCCGGTGCCTGACTCGGGATGGAATGTTACAGGGTAAAGTAAAAATAAGATATATTTTTGTTTGAATGATAATTTGAGGTAAGTAAATATGACTGGGACGATTGAAAAAACAGTGTCTATGCTGAAAGATTTAAATGAATCAGATGCGTATCGGGTTTATGTATTTACACTTGATTTGTATAAAAATAAATCCTTGAATATTGATGATGGCGAAGATAATGTCAGAAAAAAATTGAATGACATTAGTAAACTTGGCGATAACTGGAATGGCTACGGAGCGGCTCCAATTTCACAGGAAGTTGTTGAAAAGGTCTCAGAACTGCTTGATTCTTTAATAAGAGAACCGGAGGTCTTTCCAACGGCAGATGATACAATACAACTTTAGTATGATGGGAAGAATGATTCATACCTGGAATTCAATGTTGGAAAAAGTGAAGATGTATCGGTGCTTTTAATTGATAAGTTGGGAAAAGAAAAAAGTTTTACTGTAAAGTATGATAAGGACGGAATTAACAAGATTGTAGGAGAGATTTCATCTTTCGAGTAATGCAAAAGTGCTGGATTAATGAGTGGACTGACTGTTGCTAATGGTTGGCGCTGGCCTATTCCGAGTCAGGCACCGCACTTCGTGCGAAGCCAGACACGGAAATGGCGGAACGAAGGTGGATGGCCAAGAAGAATGAAAGGAGTATATTATGAACGATATAACAGAGATTACATCAATGTCTTCAAAAGGAATGGTGATGATTCCGAAGGATATTCGTGAAAGCATGACATTGAATGAAGGAATTCAATTTGTTATTATTACTGATGGAGAAAACATACTATTGAAACCTATTCGTAAACCTACATTAGAAGATTTTAGAAAATCTATGGCTGAGTCACAGAAATGGGCGAAGGAGGTAGGGCTGACTGAGGACGATATATATGACGCAATCAGAACTGTAAGGAGAAAAAAGCACGCGGATGAGAATTGTAATTGACACCAATGTGATTGCCTCGGCGGTTTATTTTGGAGGAAAGCCAGAGGAACTTTTGGTATTATTATTTAAACATAGAATAGATGCTTATGTAACGCCTGACATAATTCAAGAATACCAGGCCACAGTTATGGAGCTTAAAGAAAGATATCCTTATAAAAAAGCTAGAACTGACTTATCTTATATAATAAGCACATGTAAAATTATTAATCCGATAAGTGATGAAAAGGTGAGTCGCGATCCGGACGATGATAAATTTATTAATTGTGCTATTGATGCTAACTGTGTATTTATTACGACGGGAGATAAAGACTTACTTTCTATCAGAGAGTATAAGAATATTAAGATAGTTACTGTAGCTGAGTTCCTTGATGAATTTTACAAACACTGAGGAATATCTGATTTTGTTACTTACGGTGAAACTACTATCCCGTGTCTGGCTCTCGTGGGATAGGCGAAGACTATTCCACGGTGCCTGACTCGGGATGGGGTGTTCAAGGGTAAAGTTATTGAAGGGAGTATGGTATGAAATTTGATTTTTGTATAGGAAATCCGCCGTATCAGGATGAGACTCTGGGTGATAACAAGGGCTTTGCGCCACCGATTTATGACAAGTTTATGGATGCGGCTTATGAGGTGAGTGATAAGGTCGAATTAATTACTCCGGCAAGGTTTTTATTTAATGCGGGAAGTACTCCAAAGGCATGGAATAAGAAGATGCTTGAGGATCCGCATCTCAAAGTGATAAAATATGAACCGGATGCGTCAAAGGTTTTTGCAAATACGGATATTAAGGGCGGGGTTGCAATTACTTACCATGACAAAGATAAGGAATTTGGAGCAATAAATGTTTTTACTTCTTTCCCTGAACTTAATAATATCCTAAATAAAGTCCAACCGTCAATTAAGTCGGCTCTGAACGAAATAATATCTGGCCGTGGTGTATATAAATTATCGGCGAAGGCATTACAGGAACATCCGGAAATTAGTGATATTCAATCAAAAGGACATGCGACCGATGTGGGAGCAGGAGCTTTTAGAATTCTGGATAATATTGTATTTTTTGATGAAAAGCCTGATTCTGATAATGAGTACGTAAAATTCTTAGGCCTGTTGAATAATAAAAGGGTGTATAAATGGGCGAGAATGGATTATCAGACGGTACCGGATAGTTTTTATAGGTATAAGGTTTTTATCCCCAAAGCGAACGGTTCTGGTGCCATAGGAGAGGTATTAAGCACAACCCCTTGTCGGGGAACCCCTTGTCGGGGCAACAGAAACCTTTTTGTCTATAGGCTCTTTCAAAACTAAAGTTGAGGCGGAAAACTGCTTGAAGTATGTGAAAACAAAATTTGCCAGAGTAATGTTGGGAATATTAAAAATCACACAGGATAATACAAGAGATAAATGGAAGTACGTTCCTCTCCAGGACTTCACTTCTTCTTCCGACATCGACTGGACCGCGTCAATTCCTGATATTGACAAGCAGCTCTATAAAAAATATAATCTCGACGAAAAGGAAATTAACTTCATAGAGACCCATGTAAAGGAGATGAATTAACTTGCCTGTACCGAAAATTAAATCATTTGCCCGTGTCACTCCTATGATTTACGCCTACAATACGCCCGGTATCGCCTACCATGACGGGTGGACCAAGATTGGCTATACCGAGAAGCAGACCGTAGAGGACAGGATAAACCAGCAGACCCATACGGCGAATATTAAGTGGGAACTCGCCTGGATGGATAACGCCATTTACAAGGACGGAAGCGGAGAATTATTCAAGGATTACGATTTTCATAATTACCTTGAGAGAGATGAAAAAATAAAAAGAGAACCAAACACGGAATGGTTTAATATAGACGGAGAAAGATCCGAGATTTTATTTAATCGCTTCGCAAGCCGCAGGACAAGCCATACAGAAAAGGGCAGCGACTACACTCTCCGTGCGGAGCAGGCTGAAGCCGTTAAAGTCACGAAAGAATATTTTGAAAAAGGTGGCAGCGATTTCCTCTGGAACGCTAAGCCCCGCTTCGGTAAGACCCTTACTGCTTACGACCTTATCTGTACCATGGGCTATAAGAAGGTCCTAATCGTAACCAATAGGCCAAGTATAGCTAATTCGTGGGCGGATGACTTTACAAAATTTATAGGATGGAGAGACGAACTCGCCTTCGTATCGGATAATGACGCTCTTAAGGACCACGAGGGAGTTATTAGTCACGATGAATATATAAAAGAAAATAAGGCGGCCGATAATCCAAAAGGTATGGTAGCTTTTGAGTCCCTTCAGGGTCTTAAAGGCTCGGTATATTTCGGCGGAAAATACCCAAAGCTTTCATGGATTTCTAAAAAATACACTGATGAATATGGAAATGACGCGATAGGAATTACATTTGATTTATTAATTATTGACGAATCTCAGGAAGGCGTCGATACATTTAAAACAGAAAGAGCTTTTTTAAATATAGCAAGAAAACATACGCTCTATCTCTCAGGTACGCCTTTTAAGCAGCTTGCGAGCGCCGAATTCGCGAAAGACCAGATCTATAACTGGTCCTATGCCGATGAGCAGGAAGCGAAGGAGACATGGAGGAGTGACGACCATAATCCATATGATGAGCTTCCGAAATTATCCATGTTCACATATCAGGTCTCAAATATGATTGCAGATAAGCTCCGCCACGGAATTGACCTTTCGGAGAATGCGGACAGGAGTGATTACGCTTTTGATTTGAATGAATTTTTCGCTACAAATGAAAACGGAAAATTTACCCACGAAGAGGAAGTTAAGAAATTCCTTAAGACCCTTACAACCGGTGAAAAATATCCATTTTCAACGCCGGAACTTAGAAATGAATTAAAGCATACACTCTGGTACCTTAACCGTGTTGCTTCCGCAAAGGCGCTCGCAAAGCTCCTTAAGGGGGATCCGGTATTTTCGGAGTACGATATAGTACTTGCGGCAGGCGACGGAAAGCTCGATGATGAAAATGAATTTTCTGATTCGCTAATGAGGGTACGTGAGGCAATAAAAAATAATGATAAGACCATAACACTTACTGTGGGCCAGCTAACCGTAGGAATTACTGTGCCTGAGTGGAGCGGTGTTTTTATGCTCTGCAATTTAAAGAGCCCGTCCGCCTATATGCAGGCAGCCTTCAGAGCCCAGAATCCATGCATTTTTAAGGGTGAGGACGGGAAAAGCTATCGCAAGAAAAACGCTTATGTATTCGATTTTGATCCGGCGAGGACCCTGACAATTTTTGATGAGTTTGCGAATAACCTGTCTCTTTCAACCGCAGGCGGAAATGGCACGGTGGATGAGAGAAAGGAAAATATTAAGAGACTCCTTAATTTCTTCCCTGTAATAGGTGAGGACGACCAGGGAAAAATGGTAGAGCTTGACGCCGCAAGCGTCCTTTCTATTCCAAGAAAATTAAAGAGCGAGGAAGTTGTAAATCATGGATTTATTTCGAATTTCCTCTTCCAGAATATTTCAAACGTATTCGGCGCTCAGGGAGCGGTTAAGGATATTATCGAAAAATTAACTGTCGCGCGTGAAGAGAAGAATAGAAATACCGCGGACGCTATAGAAAATATTTCTGATGTAAATGTGGATGAAAATGGCGATGCCATTATTCCGAATGAGCGGGTAATAGGCACAGCCAAGGATTTATTTGGCGATAAGATATACGCTGACGCTAAAGAAGAATTAATTTCTGACATTATTAATATTACTGAAAATACAAGCGGAAAGGAATTAACTGAAAATGTTGATAAGCTTATAAAAAAGGTAAAAGAGAATTTTAATAATACATTTATTGAGCCGGTGGTTGATTCTTATAATTTGAAAAAGGGTCAGACATCGAAACTCCAAAAGCAGATAAATGACTCTATAGATAAGGAATTTAATAATATAAAGGCTGATTTTACCGATCAGGCAAAAATCGCCGAAGCAGAGCTTACAAGGAGTCGTGCCGAAGCGGAAGGTGACAGCGAAAAAATCCGTGTGGCGGAAGAATCATATTATCAGAAAATGCAGGACGCCATGCATTTATTTAATGACGCTGTTAAGGAAACGGTAAATAAAACAATAGATGAAAAGCCGAAGGAAGTAATAGAGCAGGTCGAGACCTACAAGGCCGAGGAAGAAAAACGGGATGTGGAGGATTCGGTGAGAGCACACCTGTCCGGATTTTCAAGGACAATCCCATCATTTATCATGGCCTACGGTGATGAGAATCTGACCCTTGCTAATTTTGATGATTATACCGATGACGATGTATTTCTTGAGGTTACGGGAATTACTGAGGCGGAGTTCAGGTTCCTTAGAGACGGTGGCGATTATAAGGACGAAGAAAGCGGCGAGGTAAAGCATTTTCCGGGACATTTATTTGACGAAGTTGTTTTTAATGATTCGATATCGAGGTTTTTACAAAAGAAATCGGAGCTTGCGAATTATTTTGATGAGAATCAGACGGAGGACATTTTCGACTATATTCCGCCGCAGAAGACAAACCAGATATTTACACCGAAAAGGATAGTTAAGGAAATGGTGGATGACCTCTTGAGTGAAAATCCCGGTTGCTTTGACGATCCGGATAAAACCTTCATAGACCTCTACATGAAATCTGGCCTATATATTACGGAAATCGTGAAGAGGCTCTATAACAGCGAGGCTATAAGAGCTAAGTTTCCGGACGATAAGGAGAGACTCAGGCACATTTTCACAAGACAGGTATACGGGCTTGCTCCGACAGAGATAATCTATAAAATCGCAATGGCTTATATATTTGGCTTTGATAAGGATGCGGGGATAAAGACGGATAATTTTAAGCAGTGTGACGCCCTCGAGTACGCAAAGAATGGAAATTTGCAGGAGAAGCTCACTGAACTTTTTTCATAAATTATATTTATTTTTTAGGGGTAACTTTTGCAGCCGGGTTTGGTAGAATAGAGCGTGGAGGAATGGCTTATGCTTTATATAGGTATTGATCTCGGCACTAGCGCTGTGAAGCTTCTGCTGATGGATGAAAAAGGCGCGATAAAGAATATCGTGTCTAAGGAATATCCGCTGCATTTCCCTCACCCGGGGTGGTCAGAGCAGGATCCGGCCGACTGGGTGGCGGCGGTTAGGGCGGGAATTCCTGAATTAATAAAGGACTGCGACAGAACGAAAATTGCCGGAATCGGCGCAGGTGGCCAGATGCACGGCCTTGTCGCTCTTGATAAGGATGGAGAGGTTATCCGTCCGGCAATTCTCTGGAATGACGGGAGAACTTCCGCTGAAACCGATTATTTAAATAACGAAATCGGTCGGGCGAAATTAACTGAATACACCGGAAATATAGCCTTCGCGGGCTTTACCGCTCCTAAAATATTATGGCTTCGTAAAAATGAGCCGGCTAATTTTAAGCGGATTGCTAAAATTATGCTCCCTAAGGACTATATTAATTACAGGCTCACGGGAGAATTTTCCACCGATTATTCGGACGCCTCGGGCATGCTTCTTCTCGATGTGAAGAATAAATGCTGGAGCTCTGAAATGCTAGATATATGCGGTCTCACGGAGGATAAGCTTCCTCATTTATATGAGAGCTATGAATGTGTAGGCACGGTGAAGGATAGTATTGCGGATGATTTAGGCCTCCCGCACGGAGTCAAGGTCGCGGCAGGCGCGGGTGACAATGCGGCAGCAGCGATAGGTACGGGAGTCACGGGCGAAGGAAAGTGTAATGTTTCTCTCGGCACGAGCGGAACCATATTTATTTCGTCAGATAAATTCAAGGTGGACGACAAGAATACCTTGCACGCGTTCGCTCACGCGGACGGCCATTTTCACCTGATGGGCTGTATGCTCTCTGCCGCATCCTGCAACAACTGGTGGGAGAGCAATATTATCGGCACTAAGGATTTCGCCGGTGAACAGGGAAAAATCGATTTAAGTAAATTAGGCAAAAATCATGTATTTTACCTGCCTTACCTTATGGGTGAGAGAGCTCCCCACAACGATCCATTCGCAAGAAGTGCCTTTATAGGCATGTCCATGGATACGACGAGGGCGGATATGACGCTTGCGGTGCTTGAGGGTGTCGCCTTCGGCATGCGTGATTCGCTTGAAGCCGCGAAAGCTCTTGGCATTGATGTGAAGTCATCCATGATCTGCGGAGGTGGCGCTAAGAGCCCTCTATGGAAGAGGATTTTTGCAAATGTAATGAATCTTGAGCTTACTGTGCCTGAGACCGAGCAGGGGCCCGGCTATGGTGGTGCAATCCTTGCGGCTGTGGCCTGTGGCGAATTTAACTCGGTAGGTGACGCATGTGGGAAGCTCACAAAAATCAAGGATAAGGTTGAGCCAGAAGCAGAGCTTGCTAAGGCTTACGACGAGCGTTACAGCATTTACAGGAAATTATATCCTGCCTTAAAGGATATCTATAAAACTATATAATTATCGGAGGTTTACTTAAAATGGAAAATATTCCGTCAATCAAAGTTGGTATTGTCGCTGTCAGCCGTGACTGTTTCCCGGCTCCTCTTGCCGTAAACAGGAGGAAGGCTGTAGCTGAGGCTTACGCCGCAAAGTTTAATAAGGATGATATTTACGAATGTCCTATCACTATCGTTGAGAGCGAGGAGGACATGGTAAAGGCCCTCGAGGACGTTAAGGCGCATGGTTGCAACGCTCTGTGCGTTTACCTTGGAAATTTCGGACCTGAGATTTCAGAGACCATGCTCGCGAAATATTTTGACGGACCCGTCATGTTCTCAGCCGCCGCTGAGGAACGCTCTGACACTCTTGGCATAGAGGGCAGGGGCGACGCTTACTGCGGTATGCTGAACGCTTCCTATAACCTTGCGCTCAGAAACACTAAGGCATGGATTCCTGAAAATCCTGTCCGTGACGCAGAAGGTGTTGCTGAAAATATTCATGACTTCCTTCCAATCGCAAGGGTTCGCTACGGCCTTTCAAACCTTAAGATTATATCCTTCGGTCCGAGACCTGCTAACTTCCTTGCCTGCAACGCGCCAATTAAGCAGCTCTACAATCTTGGCGTTGAAATAGAGGAGGAGAGTGAGCTTGACCTCTACGAGTCATTTACAAAGCATGAAGGCGATGAGAGGATAGCCTCTGTTAAGGCTGATATGGCGGCAGAAATGGGTTACGAGTCAGGGAAAGAGCCTGCTATGCTTGACAAATTAGCTCAGTATGAGCTTACTCTTCTTGACTGGGCTGAGAGCCATAAGGGCTGCAAGAAGTTCGTTGCCCTTACTACAAAATGCTGGCCTGCCTTCCAGGATATGTTCCGTTTTGTGCCTTGCTACGTTAACAGCCGCCTCATGAGCCGCGGAATTCCTGTTTCCTGCGAGGTTGATATCTACGGAACTCTTTCAGAATATATCGGCCTATGCGTATCGGGCGAGCCTGTAACCCTGCTTGATATCAACAACTCTGTGCCTCGCGACATGTACGAGAGCGAGATTAAGGGCAAGTTTGGCTACGATTATAAGTTAACGGATACATTTATGGGCTTCCACTGCGGAAATACCTGCTCCAAGAAGCTTGTAAAGCCTCATCTTGATTTCCAGAAGATTATGGCTCATACTCATCCGGCTGAATGGTGCGATGGAACGATCGAGGGCGATATAGTTCCGGGCGAAATAACCTTCTACAGACTTCAGTCAACCGCTGACGCAAGACTCCTTGCTTACGCCGCTGAGGGCGAGGTGCTTCCTGTAGCGACCAAGTCGTTTGGCTCTATCGGTGTATTTGCCATCAAGGAAATGGGAAGATTCTACAGGTATGAGTTAATTGAGAATAATTTCCCTCACCATGGCGCTGTAATGTTCGGCCACTACGGTAAGAGCTTATATGACGCTCTCCGCTATATCGGAGTAGAAGCCTGTAACTTTGAGTTCAACAGACCGGCAGGAGACAGATATCCGGGAGAGAATCCTTTTTAAGGAACGGGGACACACCACCCAAAATTTCTGTAAACTGCGCTTCACTTTTTTACATAAATTTTAGGTGAGTATGTCCCGCGATTAAAGAGGCCGCCTTCAGCGGCCTTTTATTATGAAATTTTGCTGAAAACGACAAGTTTGCATTGACTAACCCATATAAAAGGCGCTATGATAAGGTGTATGCAAAACGTGTCAGACGACACGGCAAAACCAATACGCCAATTATGGTGAAAGGAGAAAAAACCACATGATTTACACAAAAAGGGTAGAGGATATGTGCAAGGTACACCAGGACGTACATCATGGTGCTGCGCCTATTCCGGAGGAGGCTAAA
The DNA here is from genome assembly GCA_900314885.1 of uncultured Eubacteriales bacterium. GTDB lineage: Bacteria > Bacillota > Clostridia > Lachnospirales > Lachnospiraceae > Catonella. Next base: position 30,857 of record OMWY01000016.1, on the reverse strand, counting down.
TGGGTTAAAGCCAAGGAAGTCAAGGACATTTCCGGATATACTCACGGCATCGGCTGGTGCGCTCCTCAGCAGGGCTGCTGTAAGCTTTCTCTTAACGTTAAGGATGGCATCATACAGGAAGCTCTCGTTGAGACCATCGGATGTTCAGGTATGACCCAGTCAGCCGCTATGGCAGGCGAGGTTCTTCCGGGTCTTACAGTTATCGAGGCACTTAACACCGACCTTGTATGTGATGCTATAAATACAGCTATGAGAGAGCTCTGCTTACAGATTCTCTACGGCCGTACCCAGTCCGCGTTCTCAGAGGGCGGTCTCGCAATCGGCGCAGGTCTTGAGGACCTCGGCAAGGGCACACGTTCACAGGTAGGTACCATTTACTCAACACTTGAGAAGGGACCTCGTTACCTTGAAATGACAGACGGTTATATTACCGATCTCGCGCTTGATAAGGATGACAATATCATCGGTTACAAGTTCGTTAACTTTGGTAAGATGATGGACTTCATCAAGGCCGGTGACGACGCTAACACCGCTTACAAGAAGGCAAGCGGCCAGTACGGACGTATCGATGACGCTGTTAAGTTCATTGATCCACGTAAAGAGTGATTTCGAGGGAGGAAAATATAATGGCATTATTTGAATCATATGAGAGACGAATCGACAAGATAAACGGCGTCCTTGCAAACTATGGCATTTCCTCTATCGAGGAAGCTAAGCAGATTACTGTAGACGCAGGTCTTGACGTATATAATCTTGTAAAGGGCATCCAGCCTATCTGCTTCGAGAACGCTTGTTGGGCTTACACTGTAGGCGCCGCAATCGCTATCAAGAAGAACTGCCGCAAGGCAAGTGAGGCAGCTGCCGCTATAGGTGAGGGCCTTCAGAGCTTCTGTATCCCGGGATCGGTTGCCGATCATCGTAAGGTTGGTCTTGGCCATGGTAACCTTGGCAAGATGCTCCTTGAAGAGGATACAGAGTGCTTCGCTTTCCTTGCGGGTCACGAGTCATTCGCGGCAGCAGAGGGCGCTATCGGTATCGCTACAAAGGCTAACCTTGTACGTAAGAAGCCTCTTCGCGTTATCCTTAACGGACTTGGCAAGGACGCTGCTAAAATCATTTCACGTGTAAACGGCTTTACCTACGTAGAGACTGAGATGGACTACGCTACAGGCAAGGTTAAGGTTCTCTCTGAGACACCTTATTCAAATGGTCCAAGAGCCAAGGTAAGATGCTACGGCGCTGATGATGTTACCGAAGGTGTAGCAATCATGTGGCTTGAGAACGTAGATATCTCTATCACCGGTAACTCTACAAACCCTACAAGATTCCAGCATCCTGTAGCAGGTACATACAAGAAGGAAAGACTTGAAGCCGGCAAGAAGTACTTCTCAGTTGCTTCAGGTGGTGGTACAGGACGTACACTTCATCCTGATAACATGGCAGCAGGTCCTGCTTCTTACGGTATGACAGATACCATGGGACGTATGCATTCAGACGCTCAGTTCGCCGGATCTTCATCAGTTCCTGCTCACGTAGAAATGATGGGTCTCATCGGAATGGGTAACAACCCTATGGTAGGTTGTACGGTTTCACTTGCGGTTTCAATCCAGGAAGCTGCTGAAGCTGGGAAGTTTTAAGTATTGTCTCATCGCAAAGCGATGAGAACCGGTTTTTGTTTTTATAATAATGCGCCGCTGGTTTTACCAACGGCGTATGTTTTTCAAAAAATATAAAAATTGTGTAAACTATTCGCAACTCTGTGCCGATATATTTTTCGTAAGCCTTAAAAAATTTAAAGCAGCGCTGACTTGAGCGCGCCGAATGGGGGAAGGTGATCAGGGATGATCAACTATGTTGTGAAATGCATCATGGATGATGACGGAATCAAGATGTGCGTGGGGAAGAAGGGGTTTGAAAATGAGCCTCGCGAGGATGAAATAAGAGCCGTGCTTGCGGAGTATCCGGAAGCAGGCTTTGCTGTGGTTGTAAAAAAACAGGTAAGTAAAATGATGCAGGCAGGCGGCTAACCTTAACCGCCGATTAGCCTGTACTCAATGCTTGCTACGCTGTCTCTTTCAATAATGAAAATCAGTTCGGTCCTGCCCTTCGTATAGATGTACGAATCTCCTGATTCGACGGGAGCTCCGTACAATTTTTTTGTGTCTGAAGCGGAAAGCCCTATGTATGCCCCCTCTGCGGTGGTGTGACTGTCATCGGTGAGAAGGACGTCAGTTACAAGGCTTTTACCCGCCTCGTCGGTATTTACACTCACTGAAAAGCCGCTGTAGGTGTAGACAGTATCATCACCGGGTAGAGCGCAGGACTTAGCGGTGAAGGTATTTTGCGCTTCTCCCTGGGCGGATAAGGCTTCCGCCGGATCGCTCCCGGGCGTGAAAACCGCCTTGCCGCTGTCAAATGAAAATGCCTCCGATGAGATTTCGGATGAAGAGGTCGCAATCGGAACATTTTCAAGAGAAGAAGCAGACTTACTTTGTCCGCAGCCTGAGGTCTGCAGGACGATGACAGAAAATGTTAAAAAAACGGTAATTATTCTTAGCTTATATTTTAACATACTTTAACAACCTTTTTATACCAAATGTTCATACTTCTATGGTATACTATAAATGAGAAATTTGCAATAACAAAGGAAATATTTTTATGGATGTAAATTCTGACAGTATATACGGCGGTTACGCCGGGTCACTTGAGATGGTGGCGAAGTCGCTGCTCGATAAGATAGAGTTCTTACGTAAGGCTGAGGTTGAGAAGACGGGCCATGACACGGTAGAATTTGTGTCGACGAGGATAAAATCCGAAGAGAGCATGCGGGAAAAGTGTGAGCGCAAGGGGCTGCCGGTCACCCCGTTGTCAGCGCTTACCGAGATTCACGACGCCATAGGCGTGCGAATCGTATGCGGCTTCCTTGATGATGTGTACGCGAATGTGAAGCATATCAGGGATTTCGGCGGTGTCGAGGTCATCAACGAAAAGGACTATATCAGGCACAGCAAACCGAACGGCTACAGGAGCTACCATATGATAGTCCGTGTAGAGTCGCCGATTACCGATATCTTGGGAAATAAACCGGGTAAGTTCTACGCGGAAATACAGCTAAGAACCATAGCGATGGACTCCTGGGCGAGTCTTGAGCACCAGTTGAAATATAAGAAGAATGTAAAAAATCAGGCCCTTATTGTGTCAGAGTTAAAGAGGTGTGCCGACGAAATGGCGAGTACTGACGTCTCTATGCAGACGATAAGGGATTTGATTCAAGAAAATAGTTAATAAAAACACTAAGGGGTGTATGCAATATGAAGATTTTACTTGCTGAAGATGAAATTGACCTGCAGAGGGCGCTGACGGCGGTCCTTACGCATTCGGGCTACCAGGTCGACAGAGCCTCCGATGGGGAAGAAGCTCTTGCCCTGACCAAGGAAAATGTCTATGATCTGGGCGTATTCGATATAATGATGCCAAAGATGGACGGGATAACTCTCGTAAAAAATATGCGCGCGGCAGGAGACAGAACTCCGGTCCTCTTCCTTACGGCGAAGGCCGAGGTGGATGACAGGGTTATAGGACTTGACGCAGGCGCTGACGACTATCTCACAAAGCCATTTGCCATGGGAGAACTGCTAGCGAGAATCAGGTCCATGGAACGCAGATTTACAAAATATAACAATAAAATCGTCACTTTAGGCACCGTTTCACTTGATACAGAGAGCCTTGAGCTTGTGAGTGAGAATTCCATCAGACTCGCTACGAGAGAAGCTGAGATTATGCAGATGTTCATGTTAAACCCTGACAAGGAATTTTCGACAAAGGAAATTCTTGACAGATTCTTTACAGATGAGGCGGATGCGGATGAGAACGCGGTCTGGCTCTATATATCATATTTGCGCAAAAAACTGGTCTCAATAGCTGCTGACCTTACTATAGAAGGAGAGAAAGGAGGCAGTTTCAAGCTTATAGAGACAGAAGGCGCGGGAGAGGAAAGTGCCTATGCTTAAAAAACTGCAGAAAAAGTTTATAGTTATCGCAATGACTGTTGTATTTGTTGTAATGAGCGCTGTTTTGGGACTCATTAACGCGATATATTACAGTCATGTCTTCAATGAAGCTAATGAACGTCTCGTAATGATAGCCAATAACAGTGGCGATGTTCCCACCAAATGGGATTCGACACATTTTAAAAATCTTACCGAGGATGAATTCAATAAGCTTGTGACGCCCGAAACCCGTTATGAGACCAGATATTTTACGGTGATAGCGGATACTAGCGGTACAGTGACGGATGTAAACCTTGGCCATATTGCCTCGATAGATGAGGAGACAGCCACAAAGTATGCTACTGAGGCGCTTTCTAGTGACGCTACTACAGGCATAAAATACACTGAAGACGGCTCTTCATATATGTATGTAGTGACCGATGAGGATGATGGCGGAAAGCGAGTAACCTATCTTGACACCACGGCTCGTTTTTCCACTACAAAGGTTTTATTTAACCTTTCTACGGGAATCGGCCTCGCTTCGTATGCGGTTATTTTTATCCTTGTCTATGTATTTTCAAAGAGGGCGATAAAGCCCGCCATAGAGAGCTCGGAGAAGCAGAAGCAGTTTATCACAAACGCAGGCCATGAGCTTAAGACCCCGCTTGCCATCATTTCCGCGAACACCGAGGTTCTCGAAATGACAGAGGGTAAAAATGAGTGGACGGAGAGCACCTTAGCCCAGGTACAAAGGCTGTCGGGCCTTGTAAATGCACTAATTTCCATGTCAAGAATGGATGAGAAGAACGGAAAATCCCAGCCTGTCGATACTAATGTAAGCAAGCTTACGACTGAAACAGTGAACTCATTTAAATCAGTCATTTCAACGCAGGGAAAGACTCTTGAGACCAAGATAGAGGACGATATTCATCTGAATACTAACAAGGATATGCTTCGTGAATTAATAAATATATTAATGGATAATGCCGCGAAATACTGCGACGACGGCGGAAGAATATCCGTTATTCTTGGGCGGGCCAATAAGGGAAAGAATGTAAAATTCGTAGTGAAGAATGACTACAAGGATGGTTCAAGCGTTGATTGTTCTAAGTTTTTTGAGCGTTTTTACAGAAATGATGAGTCTCACAACTCTAAGAAGTCCGGCTACGGCATTGGGCTTTCGATGGCTGAGGGGCTTACCCAGGCGCTGAAAGGAAAAATCTCAGTCGCCTGGAAGGACGGAGTGATAGGATTTACAGTCCTCCTTTAAATAAAGCCATCATTTCATTAGTCAGGCTCATGTCATTTGACTGCAGCGTAATGGTCTCCGGTGTCACCCATTCAGCGAGCTTCAGCTCCCCGGTATCCATGGTAATCGTATCATCACCATCCACATCGCAGAAAAAACCTGAAAGTATATCATCCGCTACTCCCCAAGGCTGGGACTTATAGTAGCGGATATTTTTTACCTTAAGACCTGTCTCTTCCATAACCTCACGCTCGACAGTCTGCTCAAGAGTCTCACCGATTTCTGTAAATCCGGCGACAAGAGCGTATTCTGTAAATGGTCTGTTCGCGTACTTGGTGACGAGCATTTTATTTCCGTTTAAGACACCCACTATCACGGCAGGCATGATTCTAGGGTATACAATGTTGCCGCATTTTTCGCATATCATAGCTCTTTCGGTATGAGAATGGGCCATTTTGCTGCCGCAACGCCCGCAGAATCTTGTTTTCGAGTACCAATCGCCCACGTGGAGGGCGGTTGATATGATAAATGTCATGGATTTATCCACAGGGGGCATGGTATGACGGATAGTACGGAAGTTTACGTATTCGAAGCCCGCGGGAACAGACATTAATTCGCCTCGGTAGATAAAGTATTCATTGTCATCGAGGGCGAAGAGGTAGGAGAGATTCGGGTCCTTTTCAAGAAGGCCTAAGTCAGAGACGGAGGGAATGAAAACCTTACTGCCATCGACACGGAGCAGGACAGAATTTTCCTTGACGGAAAATACAGGTGATAAGGCGTTTGCGTAAGCAAGCGGACGATATTCATTATATAGGCGATGCGGGTAAATATCCTGGATCATGGTTGGTCTCCTTAAAGGTAAGAAGGGATTTGAAGTCTTCGCCAGACGGGCGTCGCAGCGCTTCGCGCAGCGATAAGGGCCTCGCCGGGCAGGCATCGTTGCACTTCGCGCAACGATAAGGCCCTCGCCGGGCAGGCATCGTTGCGCGAAGCGCAACGATAAGCCTCGACCTTCCGCTATAATACTCAGCTTATGAGAGTTAAAAATCTCGTACATATAACAATAGCATGAGATAAACTCATGCTATTGTTATATGTACGAGAAGGGATTTGAACCCTCGACCTTCCGCTTAGGAGGCGGACGCTCTATCCAGCTGAGCTACTCATACATGCGGTTACACCGACCTTAACAGTATAACACGCGGAAAAAATCTTGTCAACCCCCAGATAAAGGACTTTTAATAGCAGTTACAAGATTCGCGATGCCCTAACTATGATACCTATGCTGATACATAGCGAGCGTACTGAGGAACAGGGATTGGCCGGTTTTCACGTTTTGCTGTTTCAATCCATTCGGAAATGATAACATCAGCATTTCTAAGCGCTTCTTCTGTCTTGCCATCGGCCATGCAACCCGGTATGAGATTCCTGCCATGCGGTATATTAGAATATTATTGACAAATGACGGTATTTAGTGTATTCTATAAATAGAAATAGTTACGTAGGACGGAAGTATATATGATTTCAGAATGGCACGACAAGGAAGGGAAAAGAATATGGGATATGCACTTTTCATCGAAGCTGCCTCAGGATATTCAGAAAACAGCCCGAAGAAAGTTGGTTGTTTTAAACTCAGCAGTTTCACTAAATGATCTGAGAATACCGCCTTCTAACCATCTGGAAGAGCTGAGCGGTGACAGAAAAGGACAGCACAGTATCAGAATCAACGACACTTACAGGATATGCTTTTACTGGAATGATGGGCGGGTAATCGTACAAGACATATGCAATTATCATTAGAAAAAATGGAGGACCTGGTTATGTATGATATTGAACCGACTAAGCCCGGCGAAATATTGCAAGAAGAGTTTTTAATACCGATGCATATTTCTGCCTATAAATTGTCGAAAGACACTAATATTCCACAATCACGCATCAGCGAAATAATTAGCGGAAAACGTGGCATAAGCGCTGATACTGCCGCAAGGTTGTCTGCATATTTTGGCACTAGTCCTGAATTCTGGATGAATGCGCAGAATCAATATGAGCTTGACATGCTTAAAGTTTCCGGTGAATTCGAAAAGATATCTCGTATTAAACCCTATCGTCAACAGGTAAGCGCTTAGATAAGGTAATATGGTAGCATCCGGTTCCTGTCCGTGTCTCTGTTTCACACAAGCCCCAGGGTCTTTGCAAGCCACAGCCAGAAGGTGAGCGAGAAGCCTGAAATGAGTGTAGAGAGGGCAACGGTTCCCGCTGTGAGGGAACCTTCATGTCCCATATTTTTTGCCATGACAAATGAGCTGACAGTCGTGGCGGAGCCTAGCATTGTCATGATGGCGACCATATTTTCATTGCGGAAGCCTAGGTAGGCCGCAATGGGCATAAAGAGGGCCTCAAGGCCGAAGGTTTTAATAAGTGCTGCCGCGATTACCGGCTTTCCAACCTCGCGGATTTTAGAAAAATCAATCATGGCGCCCATGGCGATAAGGCCCATAGGAGTCGCTGTGGCGCCGATTGATGAGGTGAGTTTCCGTAGAATTACGGGATTAGGGAGTCTTAAGAGAGACCAGACAAGCCCCACAACTATTCCGATAAGTATAGGATTCTTCACGATCCCAAGAGCAGTTTTCTTTGCGAGAGCTTTTTTATCAGCGATTTCCTCATCATTTCTCTCTGCGGTCACTTCAAGAACCACCACAGCCATAATGTTATAGAGAGGTACTGCCCCGATTATCATAAGAGGTCCCATACCCGAAGTGCCATAGATATTCTTGATAAAGGCAATTCCGATAAGGGCGGCGCTTGACCTGTATGCTGCCTGGATAAATTCTCCGCGAAGCGGCCTCTCATTAATAAATAGCGAGAGCAGCGATACCAGTCCTATAGATAACAGGGTCGCGGCAAAACAGAAGACCACAAACCTAAGGTCAAAGCCTTCCCTGAAGTCCTGCGATGACAGGTCGGAGAAGAGCAATATGGGAAGCGATACCTTGAAGACAAATGTGTTTAATTTCGAAGCGAAGGCGGTATCTATAAGTCCCCATTTCTTTAAAAATATACCTAACACCATCATTAAAAAGATGGGCATTACCGAGTTAAGACTGAATACAAGATTTTCCAAAGCGACATCCCCTTTCTATTCTATTATAATTTAACAGAAACTTTATTTCAATCTAAAAGTTTCATAAACCGATAGACAGCATGTTGACAAGATGTCAGAGGTCAGAGTATTATTACTTAAGTTGCAGCGGATTATATGACAGAAAGGCGAATAAATGCTAGAAATTAAAGACATAACCAAGACCTATAAGACCGGAGAGCTTACCCAACAGGCACTCGACCACGTTTCCATAAACCTCCGTGATAATGAATTTGTTTCGGTATTAGGGCCATCAGGCTCAGGCAAGACGACATTTCTTAACATCATCGGCGGCCTTGACAGATACGATACAGGTGACCTGATTATAGATGGAATTTCCACGAAGAAATATAACGACAGGGACTGGGATACCTACAGAAATCACACCATAGGCTTTGTCTTCCAGAGCTATAACCTCATCCAGCACCTTACGATTCTCGCGAATGTGGAGCTGGCCCTTACGATTAGCGGAATTTCGGGAGATGAACGCAAGCGCCGTTCCATGGAAGCCCTCGATGAGGTGGGCCTTAAAGGCCAGTACCATAAGAAGCCAAACCAGCTATCGGGCGGCCAGATGCAGCGTGTCGCTATTGCCCGCGCTCTTGTAAATGATCCGAAGATTCTTCTCGCCGATGAGCCGACGGGAGCTCTTGACAGCGAGACAAGTATCCAGGTCATGGAGCTTCTTAAGAAGGTTGCTGAGAAGAGACTTGTCGTAATGGTTACCCATAATCCGGAGCTTGCGTATAAATATTCGACAAGAATAGTTAAGTTAAAGGATGGGAAAATAATTGACGACAGCAACCCATTTCAGATAGAAAACACTGAATTAAAAGAAAAGAAAAGAATTAAGCGGGCGGGAATGTCATTTTTTACTTCTCTGTCTCTTTCCTTCAGCAATTTGCGGACTAAAAAGGGGAGGACAATATTGACCGCCTTCGCGGGCTCCATCGGTATTATCGGAATCGCCCTTATTTTATCTATATCAAGCGGTGTGAATAAATATATAGATGATATTCAGACGGAGACGATGTCTTCTTATCCTATAACAATTACCTCGCAGACCATAGATATGACAGCCCTTATGGGAAGCGCAGGTATGTCGGGCGGCGGTTCGAGGACGCTAGGAAAAAACAGTGACGAAAATAATTCGGATAAAATTATCGCGGATACTGAGTCACTTAAAAATAAAGTGGATACCTCCTCGAGTGTCGCGGAAAATAACCTGACGAAATTCAAGGAATACCTTGATAATCCTGACAGTGAGATTCATAATTACGTAGGCGAGAACGGAATATTATATTCATATGATTTGAATTTTACCGTTTATTCGAAGGACGCAGATGGAAATATAGTGGCGAATAATTCCGACACAGACGCAGCTGCCGGTCTCACAGAAAGTATGGTCAGCACCATGCAGAAAGAACGTGAGCAGAACATGTCCATGATGGCAAATGGCGGGCAGACGAGCCAGGGAACGACGAATTTCTCACAGCTCATGGAGGGAAATGACTCTGTTGTAAGCAGCATAATCACTGACAGCTACGACGTTCTCACGGGGGCGTGGCCGGAAAATTATGACGAGGTTGTGCTTGTTCTTGACGAAGAAAATAAATTAGACGCGGGTGTATTATATCAGCTGGGATTAATTTCTGCCGATGATTATAAGAAGCTTGCGACTGATTTAAAGGACGAAAAGGAAATTGATGAAATTACATTTAATTATGATGATATTTTAAATCACGAATTTACTCTAGTACCGGCCTGTGATAATTATAAAAAGGATGGTGATATTTTTAAATATTACGGAAGCACAAGCGAAGAAATAGAAAAATTAATGAAGAAAGGGCTTAAATTAAAGGTCACCGGAATTGTTCGTCCTAAGAAGGATGCTGAAAACGCGGTTATTTCAACGGCAATCGGTTACACATCAAAATTAACTGATTATGTAATTGATTATACAAATGACAGCAAGGTTGTTAAGGCCCAGGGAAAGGATAAGGACACTGATATTTTGACAGGCATTTCCTTTGAGGATGAAAAGAATTATGACACTAACATGGCCCTGTTTGGAAAATGCGATTATGACAGCCCAAGCTCTGTAAGCATTTACGCAGATCATTTCGAGGATAAGGATAAAATTACAGAGTGCATAGAAAATTACAACAAGACGGTTGATAAGGATGACCGGATTACTTATACGGATTATGTCGCCTTAATTACCTCATCAATAACCGAAATCGTAAATGTAATAAGCTACGTCCTTATAGCCTTTGTAGCCGTATCACTTCTTGTCTCGGGAATAATGATAGGAATTATCACGAATATTTCCGTCCTCGAGCGTACAAAGGAGATCGGAATCCTACGTGCGCTCGGAGCGTCAAAGAGGAATGTCTCGGAGGTATTTAACGCTGAGACCTTTATCATAGGACTTATCAGCGGAGCCCTTGGAATTATCATAGCGACGCTTCTAAACTTCCCGATAAATAACATCCTCGCTGACCAGATTGGAACTGACGCCATCAAGGCGACACTGACCCCGGAGTACGCTCTCGTATTGATAGTTATAAGCGTAATTATAACCATGATAGGCGGCTTCATCCCTTCAAAGAACGCGGCCAAGAAGGACCCGGTAATAGCGCTCAGAACAGAGTGATAAAATTTTACAAAAAAGCTCTTTAATTTTTTCTTTACATGTGCTACACTTAAGATGTTGTTGAAAACTAATCTCTATAGGAGGGAACATGAAAAGCAACATTTTTAAGAAGACCGCTTCTGTAGTGCTTTCAGCCATTATGGCGCTGTCCGTAGTTACAGCAGCTGCTCCGACTGAAGCCAAGGCCGCTACGAAGAAGAGCAACAACTACATTATCATTCTCCATACGAATGATATCCACGCTTCGACAGAGCAGACGAAGGACGCCGACGGCAATATCACTAATATCGGTTTTGCCGCTGTAGCCGCCTACAAGAAGTCACTTCAGAAGAAGTATGGAAAGAGCAATGTTACTCTTGTTGATGCCGGTGATGCGATGCAGGGAGAGAATATCGCAACCGTATCCAAGGGCCTTAACATCACAAAGATCATGAATACCACAGGATATGACCTTGCGATTCCGGGCAACCATGAGTTCGACTATGGCTTTGATAACTTCCTTAAGCTTGCCGGAAGCGCTAAGTATCCATATCTCTGCTGCAACCTTACCTACAAGGGCACAGGTGATACCGTATTGAGACCTTATGAAATTGTGAACTACGATGGCACCAAGGTCGCTTACGTAGGAATTGATACACCTGAGACATTTACAAAGAGTACCCCTAAGTACTTCCAGGACGCAAATGGGAACTGGCTCTACTCATTCGCTGAGGACGAGACAGGCGCTACATTATATAAGACTGTTCAGAGCACAGTAGACGCAGCGAGAAAGGCCGGCGCTAAGTACGTAGTAGCATTAGGCCATCTTGGAGAGAGCGGAACTACTGACAGATGGACAAGTGATGCTGTTATTGAAAATACAACCGGCATTGACGTTCTTATCGATGGCCATTCTCATGAAGAATATGACAAGAAGGTCAAGAACAAGGACGGTGAAAATGTTGTGCTTGCCCAGACAGGTACAAAGCTTGCCAACCTCGGCAGAATTGTTATCAATAAGAAGACCGGTAAGATTTCTGCCAAGCTTATTAAGCCACAGAATGAAAATAAGACTGTTGCGAATTACGTAAAGGCTATTAAGAGTGGCTATGAAACTGAGATGAATGAGGTTCTTGCCACAAGCAAGTATACCCTTTACACCATGGACCCGGCCAATCCTTCAAAGAGAATTATCCGGACTAAGGAGACAAACCTCGGCGATCTTTGCGCTGATGCTTATAAGGCACAGCTTAATTCCGATATCGCTATTGTAAATGGTGGTGGAATCAGAATCCAGATAGAAGCAGGCAAGATTACCAAGGGTACAGCCTACACTGTATTCCCATTCAATAATACACCTGTCGTAATCAAGGTTACCGGAAAGCAGCTCCGTGATTTCCTTGAGTTCTCATACAGAAAGGTTGAGAGCGATGAGAACGGTGGATTCGCTCATGTATCCGGCATAACCTGCACAGTTGACACAAGCGTTTCATCAGCTGCGATTGAAGATGAGAAGGGCATGTTTACGGGAGTTAAGGATGGTAAGTACAGAGTTACCGATATCAAGGTTAACGGAGAAGCTCTTGACCTTAACAAGACCTATACCGTAGCGGGTACTACCTACACGCTTCTTCTTTCAGGTGATGGCAATACAGCATTCTCAGGCTGTGAGGCAACATTTGAGGGTGACGCGAACTATAATGATGCAGATCTTCTTGCCGATTACCTTAAGACAACCCTTAAGGGAACAATCCCTGAGAAGTACAGCAATCCACTTGGCGAGGGAAGGATCACAATCAAATAATAATTACCTATTTTTTAACAGAGGCAGACGTATATGACGTCTGCCTTTTTTATTTTAATTTAATTATTGTAATATGCACAATACTTTACAAGCTTTTGCCACAATTTTTTACTTGTATTTTCAGTGACAATGTGGTATAAATATAGGGATATTGTGTCAAATGTTAAATGGGAGTTAATCGCATGGAGTCTCCCAATCAAGGACAGGGGAAATGAGTAATAACGACGATTTTATGAAGGACCTGCAGAGCTCACTCGCTGAGGAAGTGAATGATGAGCTTGGCAGTGAAGGTGACAGTAACAGGATGGCAGGCAGTAAAAAAAATAAGAAGAAAAATAAACATACGGGACTCAAGGTATTCCTCGGAATACTGATAGCGATAACAGCATGCGCGGCGTTCTTAGTACTCACGCCTATGGGACGACGGGTGCTTGTGGGTTGGATGGCTGAGTATGCGTATTCTGTTATAGATAAGAATAATAACGAGATAAATACAGCCTCTGCCGGCAGCTCATTTGCAGATGATGGCCTGAATGGGGCGGATATTTCCCAGGCCACGACTAATATAGATGAGTCTCAGATGTCCGATACATATCGGAACGCTATGCACGAGGACGGGGTCTATAACATCCTCCTTCTTGGGGTAGAGGCTATTGATTCAAGCGAGGAGTCGGGCCATACCGATTCCGTAATGGTATTTACAATTAATACCAATACAAATGAGCTGGGCCTCACATCAATAATGCGCGATACCTACGTTTCTGTTCCGGGTGAGCAGTACTACGACACCAGAATAAACGGTGTGTACAGGCAGGGCGGCATTGAGCTTATGTATGAGACGATTGCCGAGAACTTCGGACTTAAGCTTGACGGATGCGCTATTGTCGGATTTGAAGCATTCCAGAAGGTTGTGGATGCCGTCGGCGGTATAGATATTAAGCTTACCAAGGAAGAGGCGCATTATCTGAACCACACGAACTATATTTCCGAGAAGAAGTATCGTATCATGAAGACAGGCTGGAACCATATGAACGGCAACCAGGCTCTCGGCTATTGCAGAATCAGAAAAATCGCGACGCTTCACGGCACTAAGGATGACCAGGGGCGTACAGCCCGTCACAGACGTGTGATAAACGCTATATATAAGAAGGTTAAGAAGGATCCGACAAAGGTAATAGGAGTCATGAACAATGTTCTTCCGCTCGTGAAGACTGACATCAGAAAGCAGAACGCGACTGCTTATATGGCGGGCGTTTTGGAGCTTGCTCTTGCGGGTAAGACTCTGGATCAGCTGAGACTTCCTGAGGGTCAGCCTGACGGTACCGAATACAAGTATTCGGTAATTAACGGTGCCGATATGGTCGAGGTTACGGATTGGCCGACTCTTAAGACGAACTTTTTGAATTTTGTATTTAATCCGCATCCGGTAAAGACATCAGGAACCACTATGACGAGGTCCGGAAATGTGACTTCTGACTGACTGTCAGTCAGTGCTTGATTTTAGAAAGGATTTACATGAATGATGAAAATGAGATGCCTGAGGATATTGTGAGTTCTCTTGCGTCTGCCGTAAACGAAGAATTAGGTGAAAACTCATCAGAATCGGATGATAGTGTAAAGGAAGCGCCTAAGAAAAAGCACAAATTTTTAGCCCTTAAGATTATAATCATTGTACTCTGCTGTGTGGTTGGCGCAGGAGCCTTCCTTGCCTTTACGCCTCCGGGCAGACGTATACTGGTCGGCTTCGCGACACAGTATATGTATGGAAATATGAAGAAGGTCGCACCTAGTCCGGTAAAGGTGGCTACCGGCAGCGCGGTATCGGAAAGCGCTGTAGCTGAAAGCGCTACCGAGAAGGCCATAGAAGCCGGCGAGAGTACTACCGTTGTTGATAATATTGATATGTCACAGATGAGCGATACATTTAAAAACGCCTTTCACGAGGAGGGTGTGTATAATATCGTTCTCTTAGGCGTTGAGGGAATCGGAGCCGATACAGCTTCCGGTCATACCGATTCTATAATGATAGCGACTATTAACACGAATAACAAGACCCTGGGACTCACAAGTCTTATGCGTGACAGCTATGTAGAGATACCGGGATTCGGCGGTAATAAAATAAATGCCGCCTTCCGCGATGGCGGTGTTAATCTGTTATATGAGACCATTGCCGCGAATTACGGCATCAGAATGGATGGAAGCCTCTTGGTTGATTTTAACGCTTTTGAGAGCGTGATTGATTCTATCGGTGGCGTTGATATCGAGCTTACTGAGACGGAAGCGAACTATCTGAATCACACAAATTATATATCTAAAAAAGCTAACAGGACTATGGTAACCGGTTGGAATCACATGAACGGAAACCAGGCTCTTGGGTATTGCCGTGTCAGATATGTAAGCACACTTGACGGAAGTCATGATGATATGGGGCGTACCACGAGGCACAGGACTGTAATTAACGCTATTTTTAAGAAGGCAAAGAGCGATCCGACGAAGGCTCTGTCGGCATTTAATACGGTACTTCCTTATTTGACCACCGATATTAAGCAGGATAACATGACGGCTTACATAGCTGACGGCCTTGAGCTTATGCTCGCAGGCAAAGAGCTAAGGCAGGACAGACTTCCTCAGGATGAAGCTATGACCCTCGGAAGGGTTGATGGCAAGTCTGTAGTACTCGTTGATTGGAGCCTTGTTAAGCCTGAGATGATGAGTTTTATGTTCGGCACGGAGACCGCGAGTAACGCGAGCGAATCCGCGATTAATAAAAACTAATAATTGACTTTATGATGGAGTAAAAGCTCCGGGACAAGACCCGGAGCTTTTTATTTTTATGTGAATTTATTACCCTATAACCATAAATGACTGTGGCTTTAATGTGATCTTATTTCCGGAAAGCTCTGTCTCGCCGAGTGAGAAGAGGACCTTGCTTCCGCTTACTCCTTCAAATGAGGTTTCGCGTTTTGAAGGGTTTACCGCGCAGGTTAAATTACCGCGCTTGTAGACAAAAAGCGGATCATTTTTCTCTGCGTGAAGAACAGTAAATGGAGCGTCTGCCTTGAGGTCATCGTACTTGTGACGGAGGGTAAGCTCTGCTCTTATTGTGTTAAGGAGTGAATTCTTGTCAGCTTCCTGCTCCTCAACCGTCGGCGCGTCGAGACTCGGGTCCTGAGGGAGGTAGAGGTCTTCTGCCTTAGCGTCTGAGAAGCCGTAATTTGCCTCGTGGTTAAACTGCATAGGAGTTCTCGTGCCGGTGCGGCCGTATCCGCCTTCCTTTGTAGGGATGTCGAGGTAGCGCATACCGATTTCATCACCGTAATACATAAAAGGAACGCCCGGCATGGTATACATGAAAGCATAAGCAATCTTTAATTCATCATACGAAAGCGTGCGACGCAATCTTGGCGTGTCGTGGTTTCCGGAAATGATACTTATATATCCCTTATCCTTTGTCTTGTTGTACTGAGGCAGGTACCAGTCGAGGAACTTGGTAATATCGCTGTCAGCCTCACTTCTGAAATAACTCTTATCCTGAGCGAGATCGACAGAATCCGAATTAATGCCCGAACCGCCCGACTTGCTGAGTACATCCCTGTAGTCGCGGAAGAGTGAACGGTAGCCCGTCTGAGGATTATCAAGGGTGAAGTCCATATGGAATCCATTTAAAATGGACTGCTCAGGATTCGACCACTCCGAGACGAGAGCGCACTCAGGATATTCCTTATCGAACATCTCACGGACGTTCTGCCAGAGAAGACCGGTGTACTTCTTGTCAGGATCATCATCCTTCACGAGAGAATCCGCCATATCCACGCGGAAGCCGTCGCAGCCCCGGTCCATCCAGAAACGCATGACATCCTTCATGGCCTCTCGGGTAGCGATCGCGGCCTCTGAGTCATAGCTCATCTGCCATGGCTCGTTCGGGTGGGCGAAGCCGTAGTTGAGGGCGGGCTGGCTTGCGAAGAAGTTAAGCATGTAAATGCCGTCACGCTCGCTCATTCCGGCTATATAAGGGTGGCCCTTCATGAAAAACGCATGGTCGGCCCAGATGTAGCGGTCGCTGTACTCATTTCTCTCCTGCTTCTTGCTCTCGAGGAACCACTTGTGCTTGTCACTTGTGTGGCCGGGAACCAGGTCGAGAAATACCTTGATTCCCCTCTTGTGGGCCTCTCCGAAGAGCCTGAATAAGTCGTTATTTGTGCCATACCTTGGAGCAGCCTTCTTGTAATCTCTTACATCGTATCCTGCGTCCATGAATGGTGAATCGTAGCACGGGTTTATCCAAAGGGCGTTGAAACCAACACTCTTTATGTAGTCAAGCTTCTCCGTGATACCGTCGAAATCACCGATGCCATCCCCGTTTGTGTCATTGTAGGACTGAGGGTAGATCTCATAGAAAGCCGCGTCTTTTAGCCATTCCGGCATAATATTTACCTCCTGTGTGAGTGGTTAATAAGCTTAGCTTCATTATACAACGGCTGCTTCACAAATGTCAATGGAAACGTTACCGAAAAATATGGAAATTTAGAAAAAGGGTCTGAAAAGTTATAAAAATATAAGGAGACAAATGTGTAATAATATGGTAAAATAGGTCAAGTACTATTGACGTGAAACACACAAAGAGGTGGTTTGTTGAAACTAAAGAAAAGGATAGCGGTAGCCTTCGCCCTGGTGCTCATTTTCCCACTGGTGCTTACGACTATTGCGTTTTTCGTGATTTTCAGGCAGAATTACACGAGCCCCAATAAGAACGCGAATTTTGGGGAATCGTCGATATCTGTGGCGGCAAATCCGGTTGAGTACGCGAACGATGTGACGAGAGAGGTATTTAACGAGCTCTCGCTCTGCATTCAGAAAACTCCCGAGAGGCTTGCGAATGCTGAGTACCTTGATGAACTGAATAAGAAGTTAGCCGCCTACAAGTCGGCCCTTGTCATAGAAAAGAACGGGGTTGCTACATATAAAGGAAGCGAATCCCTCTATAACAAGTCAAAGGATATGCTTGACCGTGTATCGACGAGTGTCGGGAATGCCGACAGCGGAAATTATTTCGGAAACAAGGGCATTCTTGTGAAGAAGCTCTCGTATACCCTGACTGACGGGTCGGTCGGGAGCGCCTTTATTATCACGGATATCAGCGAGCTCGTAGAAAATTCAAAAAAAGGTTTGGTAACTCTGATATTTTGTGTTATACTTATTATGTTAGCTACGGCAGGCGGACTT
The DNA here is from genome assembly GCA_900314885.1 of uncultured Eubacteriales bacterium. Taxonomy (GTDB): domain Bacteria; phylum Bacillota; class Clostridia; order Lachnospirales; family Lachnospiraceae; genus Catonella. The sequence continues at coordinate 12,812 of OMWY01000016.1, read as the reverse complement.
GCCATATGGCTTTACAGGAGTATTCTCCTACCGCTTAATTCTCTACGTGCGTCCACTAAGCGCATGAAGAGCGGTGACCTCGACACGCCGGTCAAGGTAACCGGAAATGATGAGATAGGGGAGCTCGCGTCCGATTTTGACGATATGCGAAGGCATATCAAGGAGCTGCTGGCTGAGAACAGGCGGCATGAGATAGATACGAAGGACCTTATTGTAAATATCTCGCACGACCTTAAGACACCGCTTACCGCTATCAAGGGCTATTCCGAGGGACTCCTCGAGGGTGTCGCGAATACGCCTGAAAAGCGGGAAAAGTACGTGAGGACCATTTTCACGAAGGCCGGTGAAATGACTACACTCGTAGATGAACTGTCGACCTTCGCCAAGATTGATACGAACTCGATACCGTATCATTTTAAGAGTATAAATATCTTCGAATATTTTGAAGATGGAATTAGCGATATCAAGACGGACCTTGAACTGCAGAATATTGAGCTTGCCTTCTTCCCTTACGCTGACAAGACGACCGATGTTATAGCGGATCCCGAGCAGCTTACGAGGGTTGTAAATAATATAATTTCTAATTCCGTGAAATACCGTGATCCCGCGAAGGTGGGTCTTATCTGCATAAGACTTATGGACGCGGAGGATTTCATAAGGGTAGAGATAGAGGATAACGGAAAGGGTATCGATCGAAAGAGCCTTCCGTATATCTTTGAGAGGTTCTATCGGGCTGACGCTTCGAGAAATTCGAAGACAGGAGGCTCGGGACTGGGGCTTGCTATTTGCAAGAAGATCATAGAAGACGGCGGTGGCAGAATATGGGCCGAAAGCACTGAGGGTACCGGCACGACGGTAATTTTCATGCTTCGCAAGAACCCGAACGTAAGCAAGGACATTTCAGAAAATAAAGATAGCGGAAACGCGAAAGGAGATAACATTGAGTAAAATACTTATAATAGAGGATGAGGAGGCTATAGCTGAGCTTGAGAAGGACTACCTCGAGCTCTCCGAATTTGAGGTTACAATTGAAAATGATGGGACGGCCGGACTCTCCAAGGCATTAAAGGAGGACTTCGACCTTATCGTGCTTGATATCATGCTTCCGGGCACCGACGGCTTCGAGATCTGCCGTGAGGTTCGCCAGATTAAGAAGATTCCTATCATTATGGTTTCGGCGAAGAAGGAAGACATCGATAAGATAAGGGGCCTAGGTCTTGGCGCCGATGACTATATGACTAAGCCATTTTCACCTAGCGAGCTCGTGGCCCGCGTAAAGGCCCATCTCGCAAGCTACAAGAGACTTGTGGGCGATGATGAGAGCAGAAATCAGTGGATAGAAATCAGAGGCCTTAAGATAGATAAGACGGCCCGCCGCGTATTTGTGGACGGAATAGAGAAGGATTTCACCACCAAGGAATTCGACCTTCTTACCTTCCTTGCGGAGCACCCGAACCATGTCTACAGCAAGGAGGAGCTCTTCAAGGCTATCTGGCAGATGGATTCGGTCGGAGATATAGCGACTGTTACGGTCCATATTAAGAAGATCAGAGAGAAGATAGAGGCCGACAGCGCCCATCCTCAGTATATAGAGACCGTCTGGGGCGCGGGATACAGATTTAAGGTGTGATTGGAGAATTAATAAATGCAGCGGCATATTTACCGTCTGATATTAATGATTCTGCTCTTCTTTGGCTCGCTAACTTACTTTATAGTGAACCTCGGGGACACTGATAATGCCCGCACGACCGAGACTACGGACATGACCGAGGCTTCATTTCCGTTAGTTAAAATATCCGCGGGAGGGAGCCTTATAAATGAGCTTCATGGCTACGCTCTTGATACCATGGAAATTCCGAGGAACGAGCTTACACCGGTTGAAGACGCAGGAAAATTAGTTATTTCTGTCATGCCAATGGAAAATAATATTAAATCAATTAAGTACGAGCTGACTGACAGAACAGACGATACGACCACGAACGAGGGTGACGCGGAAAATATCAAAACAGAAAAAGACGGGACTGTTTCCGCCGTTCTCCGTTTTGCTGAGCCCCTTACAAGCAGTGGTGATTACGGATTAAAGTTAACGGTAATAAATGACAAGGGCAGGCGTTCATATTTTTATACGACGTTACGCCTGTCTGATAACAGTAAATTAAAAGAAAATATCGCTTTTGTAAATGAATTTGAAAATGCTATATTTTCGGGTGAAAATGAGAGCGCTGTGAAGCCTTATCTTGAGTCAAACCAGACGATGGATAATTCAACGCTCGCCCACGTAAATATTCACTCTTCATATGAATTGGTGACATTTAACGGAATTAACCCGACCAAGGTTAGCGATACGGAAATGACCGTCCTTGAAAATAATTCTAATACGTCGGCCTTTTTATTAAAATATATGGTTGAAGCCGGCAAGGATAACAGAGTTTTTGATGTACGGGAATATTTCAGGGTTCAGTATACTGAACACGCGATGTACCTGCTTTCATATGACAGAACGATGGAGGAAATGTTTAACCCTCTTTTCGCTTCACTTTCAAGAAATCAGCTCCTGGTTGGCGTTACGGGAGATCCGACAGTACCGCTTACGACGAGTCCTGACGGAAATATAATCGCCTTCGTCAGAGAACGGGAGCTCTGGTATTACAGCTCAGCTGAGAATAAGGCCGTCAAGGTATTTTCCTTCAGAAACGGTGATACAGGTGATAACAGGGTTAATTATGACGAACATGATATAAAAATCCTTGGCATGGATAATGCGGGAAATATCGATTTTTCAGTGTATGGATATATGAACCGGGGTGCCTACGAGGGAAGAACGGGCATAGTTGTTTATCGGTATTTTCACGGCGAGAACAGGGTTGAGGAGCAGGTCTGTGTGCCTGTGAATGAGCCCTACCAGATGCTTCGTGAGGACTTAAACGATTTTTCGTATGTATCGGGCGAGTCATTTTATTATTTTGAAATTAACGGAACGATTTATTCCTACAGCATGATAAAGAAGCAGCTTACGGTTGTGGCTGAGGGACTTAAGGATAATTCGTTTGTATATATTAAGTCAGAAAAGAAGATTGCCTGGCAGGAAAATTCTGATGATACAAAATCAGAAAAAATAATTGTCATGAATCTTGAAAACCGCGTTAAGACGTCGATTGACGCGCCGACGGGCAGATGTATTTTATTATTCGGCGGCATTGACAGTAATATTGTTTACGGAATTGCGAATCCGAAAAATTTAATTACGAATGTCGATGGGACAACCACGCTTCCATGCACGAGGATAATAATTTCCGATACGTCGGGTAACGCGCTTAAGACATATTTCCATAAGAAAATATATGTCACAAGGGTTACTCTGTCAGATTCCGTTATTATGCTGAAACGTGTGAAGAAGAAAGATGGAAAATTCATCGCGACATCGGGAGACCAGATATTAAATAATTCGCAAGCCTCGGAAAAGGTAATCAGGCCTGTGACGAGGGTTACCAAAAAATATCTCACCCAGTATTACCTGACGCTTCCGTATGGAGTCACGCTTAAGGAGGAGCCTAAGGTAGACAACCCGCCTAAGATGACCATCATTTCAACCGATGTCACCCTCCATATGCCTGATGAGCAAAAATCCGTAAAACGCTATTACGCCTGTACGGAGGGGCAGATTACGGCATCGTCTGAAAATGCCGGTGATATAGTTAAAATAGCCGATGACGGAATGGGCTTCGTGCTTGATTCTGATTTTCACACCGTATGGGAACGCGGTGTCGCGGGAAGTTCAGGCACCTGTGATGATATAGACCTTGATTATATAACCGAAGGGGATACCAGTGTCCAGGCTGCGGTGAGACTCTTCCTTACGACAAACGGTGTCTATATTTCCGATAAGGAATTATACGCCGCGGGAAGTGATTATTATGGCCTGCTCGCGAAGCAGGAGTACGTAACTCCTGTAAATCTTACGGGAGCCTCACTCGATGAGACGCTTTACTATATTTCAAAGGGAAATCCTGTTATAGCCTTTACGGATGAGAGTACGGCGGTTCTTATAACGGGCTATGGCCCCGGCGACGTTACCCTTATGGACGCGGTGACAGGAAAGACAAGGAGCATGTCATTTGATGACGCGGACAAGACATTTTCATCCGCGGGAAATGTATTTATCAGTTCATTAGATTAACTTTAGAAGGAAATAAAATGAAGATATTAAGTGTTGCTATACCATGTTATAATTCGGCGGCTTATATGAGCCATGCGATTGAGACCCTGCTTACGGCCGGTGATGAGATAGAGATTCTTATTGTCGACGATGGTTCGACGAAGGATAATACCTTAGAGATAGCTAAGGAATATGAGAAGAAATATCCCAATATTGTCCGGGCTATCCACCAGGAGAACGGCGGCCATGGGGCTGCCGTAAATACCGGTATCGAGAACGCGACAGGTATTTTCTTCAAGGTTGTCGATTCCGATGACTGGGTAAATACCGACGCTCTCGCTAAGGTAATGACGTTTCTGCATGGCGTTGTCGCTGACGGTAAGAATCTTGACATGCTTTTATTTAATTATGTGTACGAAAAGGTATCCGAAAATAAGAGCGTGATTATGGGCTACAGGAACTGCCTCCCTGTAAGTAAATTTTTTACCTGGAATGACATAGGAAAATTCAGAAAGTCTCAGTATATATTAATGCATTCCGTGGTTTACAGGACGAAATTACTTCGCGATATTAAATTAAAGCTGCCTGAGCACACATTTTACGTGGATAATATTTTTGTATATAATCCGCTTCCGTATGTCAAGACCATGTACTATATGGATGTGAATTTCTATCGCTATTTTATAGGCAGGGAAGACCAGTCTGTAAATGAGAAGGTCATGATAAGTCGTATCGACCAGCAGATAAAGGTCACAAAGATAATGATAGACAGCTACGACCTCACTAAAATCAGGAATCCTAAGCTTAGAAATTATATGCTGTCATATTTAATTATGATGATGACGATTTCTACGGTTCTTTTAATAAGGTCAGGGTCGAAGGAAAATCTTGAGAAGAAAAAAGAGCTCTGGCAGTATTTAAAAGAGAAAAATATTTTCATGTACAGGATGGTCCAGCACTCGGTGCTTGGCTTCTGCATGCAGCTACCGGGAAAGCCTGGCAGGAACTTTATCGTGTGGGGATATAAATTAGCGAGAAGGATATATAAGTTCAATTAATCATTTAAGGAGAATACCGTGGAACATTTTGAACTGCACTCGGAATTTAAACCGACAGGTGACCAGCCGCAGGCGATAGACGCGCTTGCGGACGGTTTCGCACGCGGAAATAAATTTGAGACACTCCTAGGTGTTACTGGTTCAGGCAAGACATTTACCATGGCGAATATTATCGAGAAATTAAATAAGCCGACATTAATTATTTCTCATAATAAGACCCTTGCGGCCCAGACCTACAGCGAGATGAAGGAATTTTTCCCTAATAACGCCGTGGAATATTTTGTGTCCTATTATGATTATTATCAGCCCGAGGCCTATGTTCCGTCCACGGATACTTATATAGAGAAGGATTCAGCCGTAAATGATGAGATAGATAAGCTTCGTCATTCGGCTACGGCTTCACTTGCGGAGCGGAAGGATGTAATTGTTGTGGCTTCCGTATCCTGCATCTATGGTATCGGCGCGCCTGATGACTATGAAAATCTCTCTCTTTCCATAAGACCGGGGGATAATTATGACCTTGAGGAGCTGGTAAGGCGGCTCATAGATATACAGTACACGAGAAATGATATGGACTTTAAGCGCGGCACCTTCAGGCTCCACGGGGATGTGCTTGAGATATTTCCTGTCGCTGAAAGTGACAAGGCTCTAAGAGTTGAATTTTTTGGCGATGAGATAGACAGAATTTCGGAAATTGATGTACTGACGGGAAATGTGCTTAGAGAGCTCACTTACGCATATATTTTCCCGGCTTCTCTCTATATAGTTTCTCATGAAAAAATGGAAAAGGCTCTTGTCCGTCTCAAGGAAGAATTAAAAGAGCGGGTGGATTATTTCAAAAGCAATGATAAATTAATAGAGGCCCAGCGTATATGGGAGCGGACGAATTACGATATGGAAATGATGCGGGAGACGGGCTTCTGCTCCGGCATCGAAAATTATTCGGGACCGCTTTCGGGGAGAAAACCGGGCGAGAGACCTTATACCTTAATTGATTATTTCCCTGATGATTTTCTTATAATATGCGACGAGTCCCACATAACGGTGCCTCAGATAGGCGGCATGTACGCGGGTGACAGGAGCAGGAAGACTACCCTCGTTGAGTATGGCTTCAGGCTTCCGTCTGCCCTCGATAACAGGCCCCTTAATTTCAAGGAATTCGAATCGAAAATAAATCAGATGCTCTTCGTGTCGGCCACTCCTTCTGACTACGAGCAGAAGCATGAGCAGATGAGGGTAGAGCAGATAATAAGACCGACAGGATTGCTTGACCCGAAGGTAGAAGTAAGGCCTGTCGCGGGTCAGGTCGATGATTTATTATCGGAAATAAGAAAAGAGACGGAAAATAAAAATAAGGTTCTCGTTACTACTCTTACTAAAAAAATGGCTGAGGATCTGACAGATTATCTCCGTGAGGCGGGAGTGCGAGTGAGGTATTTACATTCTGATATAGATACGCTTGAGCGTCAGGAAATTATCCGTGATATGCGTCTTGATGTATTTGACGTGCTTGTCGGAATTAACCTTCTCCGTGAGGGTCTTGATATTCCGGAAATTACTCTGGTCGCTATCTTAGATGCCGATAAGGAGGGCTTCCTTCGTTCAGAGACGAGCCTCGTGCAGACTATCGGCCGTGCCGCGAGAAACGCTGACGGTCATGTAATTATGTACGCCGACACCATGACCGATTCCATGAATAAGGCTATCACCGAGACGAACAGGCGTCGGGCCATCCAGGAAAAATATAACGAAGAGCACGGAATTACGCCGCAGACAATTAAGAAGGCGGTCCGTGATTTAATCTCCGTATCGAAGAAGGTCGAAGAGGACAGCACTCACCTTAAGAAGGACGCTGAGTCCATGGATGCCGACGAATTAAATAAGATCATCCGCGAGCTTACCAAGAAGATGAGCGCGGCAGCTGCGGAATTAAATTTTGAGGAAGCGGCTAAATTAAGGGATGAAATACTTGAGTTTAAGAAGTATCTTTTGAAGGCTACAGGTGGAAAATAAATGGCTAAAGCAAAAAAGGATATTAAATATATCAGAATTAAAGGCGCGAGGGAACATAACCTAAAGGGAATAAGCATAGACATTCCGAGAGATGAATTTGTGGTAATCACGGGACTTTCGGGCTCGGGAAAATCATCTCTCGCCTTTGATACGATTTACGCTGAAGGACAGAGGCGTTATATGGAGTCTCTGTCATCCTACGCGAGAATGTTCCTAGGTCAGATGGATAAACCACAGGTAGACAGCATAGAGGGCCTGTCGCCGGCCATTTCCATAGACCAGAAATCCACAAACAGAAACCCTCGTTCTACGGTCGGTACTGTCACGGAAATATATGATTATTTGCGACTCCTCTACGCGAGAACGGGTATTCCGCACTGCCCTAATTGCGGGAAGGAAATTCATAAGCAGACCGTCGATCAGATGGTTGATGAAATAATGAAGCTTCCCGAGAGGACGAAAATATTATTGCTCGCGCCTGTAGTAAGAGGCAAAAAGGGCCGCCATGAGAAGGTACTTGAGAGCGCGAAAAAGAGCGGTTATGTCCGTGTAAATATTGACGGCGAGGTCATGGAATTATCCGATGAAATCGCTCTCGATAAAAATAAAAAGCACAATATAGAAATAGTTGTCGACAGACTTGTAATTAAGTCGGGCATCGAAAAAAGAATGACGGACTCCATAGAGACTGTTATGAAGCTTTCAAACGGTCTTCTATACGTGGATATGGTCGACGGAAAGCGGATGACATTTTCATCGAGCTTCTCCTGCCCTGACTGCGGTATAAGCCTTGATGAGCTTGAACCTCGTACATTTTCATTTAATAATCCCTTCGGTGCCTGCCCTGAGTGCTCAGGGTTAGGGTATAAGATGGAATTTGACGAGGCCCTGATGATTCCGGATAAGAATCTCTCTATAAATGAGGGAGCAATCCAGGTCATTGGCTGGCAGTCGTCGAAGGACCCGAAGAGCTATTCTCACTGCCTCCTCGAGGCCCTGTCAAAGAAATATAAATTCTCACTTGACGTGCCATATAAGGACCTGCCCGATGATATCAAGGATATGCTTCTCTACGGCACCGATGGAGAGGAAGTAAGGGTAAAATATACAGGCCAGAGGGGAACGGGAATTTATGATGTCGCCTTCGAAGGAATTATAGAAAATACCCGCGAGCGTTATAAAATGACAGCGAGCGATTCAATAAAGGCCGAATACGAGAGCTTTATGACAACTACACCTTGTCGCGCCTGCCATGGCAAGAGGCTTCGCCCTGAAGCGCTTGCCGTCACATTTGGCGGGAAAAATATTATTGACGTGACGTATTTATCTATCCGTGACGCTAAGTCATTTTTTGAAAATGTTGAGCTTAGCGAGACAGGACATAAAATAGGCGACATGATATTGCACGAAATTATCGCCCGCTTGGCATTTTTAAATGATGTCGGTCTTGATTATCTGACTCTCTCCAGGGCGGCGGGAACGCTCTCAGGTGGCGAGGCGCAGAGAATAAGGCTCGCGACACAGATAGGCTCGGGACTTGTGGGAGTTGCCTACATCCTCGATGAGCCTAGCATCGGCCTCCACCAGCGAGACAATGATAAATTGCTCGCTTCATTAATGAAGCTTCGCGACCTCGGGAATTCATTGATTGTGGTTGAGCACGATGAGGATACCATGAGGGCGGCTGATTTTATAGTTGATATAGGGCCGGGCGCCGGTGAAAACGGCGGCGAGGTTGTAGCGAGCGGAACGGCTGAGGAAATTATGAAAAATCCGAAGTCATTAACGGGAGCCTACCTCTCGGGCAGACTTCAGATACCTGTGCCTTGCGAAAGAAGGAAGCCGACTGATTTTATTGAAATTCGCGGCGCCGCGGAAAATAATTTAAAAAACGTAAACGTAAAAATTCCGCTTGGAATAATGACAGTTGTTACCGGAGTTTCGGGGTCAGGTAAGAGCTCATTAATTAATGAGGTATTATATAAAACCCTTGCGAGAGACTTAAACCGGGCGAGGACAATTCCGGGAAAGCACAAGGAAATTGTCGGCGAGGAAAAGCTCGATAAAATAATAGATATAGACCAGTCACCAATAGGAAGGACACCTCGTTCTAATCCCGCGACCTATACAGGAGTTTTCGATATGATCCGAGACCTCTTCGCTTCGACGAGTGACGCTAAGGCGAAGGGATACAGCAAGGGAAGATTTTCATTTAACGTAAAGGGTGGTCGTTGCGAGGCCTGCAGCGGTGACGGTATCGTTAAAATAGAAATGAATTTCCTGCCGGATGTCTATGTGCCTTGCGAGGTCTGCCACGGGAAGCGCTACAACCGCGAAACACTTGACGTAAAATACAAGGGAAAATCAATTTACGACGTATTAAATATGACAGTTGATGAGGCCCTTGAATTTTTTGAAAATGTTCCGCAGATCAGAAGGAAAATAGAGACCCTTAAGGAAGTAGGCTTAGGCTACGTCCGTCTCGGACAGCCAAGCACCCAGCTTTCCGGCGGTGAGGCCCAGAGAATAAAATTAGCGGCTGAATTATCAAAGAGGAGTACCGGTAAAACTATTTACGTTCTCGACGAACCTACGACGGGCCTTCATTTTGCCGATGTACACAGGCTGATTAATATTTTGAGGAGGCTCTCTGACGGCGGAAATACGGTAGTTGTTATCGAACATAATCTTGACGTAATCAAGACAGCGGATTATATTATAGATATGGGTCCTGAGGGCGGTGACCGCGGCGGCACGGTTGTGGCGACGGGAACACCTGAAGAAATTACGAAGGTTAAGGAATCCTATACGGGATATTATGTCAAGAAAATGCTCGACAGAGACCGCGAGTGGGTAAATAAGCGGGGCAGAAGCGATACATTTTCTGACGGAAGCGTGATGCAGGAATTATCGATGGCAGCGGAGGAAACGAGATATGGAAGAAAATAACAGCGCCTTTTTCGCTATGATGTCTCGTCTCCGTTATATTGACAGGTGGGAGCTGATGCGAAATTCCCGCGAGGAAAATCTCGCTGAGCATTCGCTTGACGTGGCGATGATAGCGCATGCCCTCTGCGTAATAGGAAATAAGAGATTTAATAAAAATCTTGACGCTGAGCATGCGGCCCTTATAGCCATGTACCACGATGTTTCGGAGATAATTACGGGTGATATGCCGACTCCTGTGAAATATTTCAACCCGGAAATAAAAAATATCTATAAGGATATAGAACATCGGGCTTCGGAAAAATTAATTAATTACCTGCCTGATGACATGAAAACGGATTATAGGGAAATTCTTGAACCTGAAGGCGATGCGTTTATTTATGAAAGGAAATTAGTTAAGGCCGCTGATAAATTATCGGCTTATATTAAATGTATCGAGGAAAGAAAATGTGGTAATACGGAATTTATTTCCGCTGAGAAAACAACACTTGAGTCCATTAAAAAAATGGGACTTCCTGAGGTAGATATTTTCTTGGCTGAATTTATTCCTTCTTACAATAAAACACTTGATGAACTGGGGGAAAAATGAAAAATGAATTAATAGCCGTCATTGATTTTGGCGGCCAGTACAACGAGCTTATCGCAAGGCGAGTGCGAGATCAGGGCGTTTATGCCGAGGTCTACCCGTCTACGATAAGCATGGAGAAGCTGCGAGAACTTTCTCCGAAGGGAATTATTTTCACAGGCGGGCCGCAGTCAGTCTATAAGGAGAAGAGCCAGCATATCGACAAAGAGGTATTTAACCTTGGAGTACCTATCCTTGGCATATGCTATGGTGCCCAGCTTATAGCCTACGAGCTTGGCGGTAAGGTTGCGACAGCTCCGGTCAGCGAGTACGGCAGGACCGATGTAAATATCACTGATAAATCGGGAATACTCGCCGATATCAGCGATGAGACTGTTATGTTCATGTCTCACACGGATTATATAGCGGAGGTGCCTGACGGATTCAGGGTTACCGCGAAAACAAAGGACTGTCCTGTCGCCGGTATGGAAAATGATGAGGCGAAAATATACGCTGTTCAGTTTCATCCTGAGGTACAGCACTCCGTGGAGGGCCACAAGGTATTCCATAATTTTCTCTATAATGTCTGCAAATGCGCAGGCGACTGGAAGATGGATACATTTATAGAGGATCAGATAAAAGCAATCCGTGAAAAGGTAGGAAGCGGGAAGGTGCTTCTTGCGCTTTCGGGCGGTGTTGATTCTTCTGTCGCGGCGAGCCTTGTAAGTAAGGCTATCGGTAAGCAGCTTACCTGCGTATTTGTAGATCATGGCCTTCTTCGTAAAAATGAGGGAGATGAGGTCGAGGCTGTATTTGGCCCGAAGGGAAAATTTGATTTGAATTTTGTTCGTGTGAACGCGGGCGAGGAATATTTTCTTAAGCTAAAGGGAGTAGAAGAGCCTGAGAAAAAGAGGAAAATAATCGGCGAGCAGTTTATTCGTGTATTTGAACGGGAAGCTAAGAAAATCGGCGCTGTGGATTTCCTCTGCCAGGGGACCATTTACCCGGACGTGGTTGAATCGGGTCTTGGCAAGGGCGCTAAGATTAAGAGCCACCACAATGTAGGCGGCCTTCCTAAGGATATCGGTTTTAAGGAAATTATTGAGCCGCTCCGTCTCCTATTTAAGGATGAGGTGCGTGAGGTCGGCCTTAAGCTGGGACTTCCGGATTACCTTGTGTTCCGCCAGCCTTTCCCGGGACCGGGACTTGGAGTCAGGATAATAGGCGAGGTTACGCCTGAGAAGGTACGCATAGTTCAGGATGCTGACAAGATTTACCGTGATGAAATAGCGGCAGCAGGGCTTGACCGTAAGATAAGCCAGTATTTCGCGGCCCTTACAAATATGCGTTCAGTCGGTGTCATGGGAGATTTCAGGACCTACGATTACGCCGTAGTTCTCCGTGCCGTCTCCACAGATGACTTTATGACCGCCGAAGCCGTGAACATCCCTTATGAGGTGCTTGAGAAGGTCATGAACCGCATCGTAAACGAAGTCAAAGGGGTGAACCGCGTACTCTATGACCTCACCAGCAAACCACCAGGTACTATTGAATTCGAGTGAGAAAATATTATAATACATTTGTTTAAATATACAATAAAACTTTATATAATATCAATATAGAAAAACATAGAAAGCCATGAGAATAAAGTTCTCATGGCTTTTTGTCACAATAGCATAAGTTTATCAGCGACAGCACCAGTTTTGCCTGTGGAATTACAGATGATTTTGCGACAGCACCAGTTTTGCCTGTGGAATTACAGATGATTTTCACAATAGATACATTTACAGATTTACCGCACCATATAAGCATTAGTATAGTGCATGGTATTTTCACCATACGCATGAAAAAAGTCGGACGGCACCAAAATTCTGGAAAATTATTGGTACTATTCCAGACGGTTTGAATCTATAGTGAAAATATCTGCTTGGCAGGAAAATTTTGTTGGTGCTGTCGTGTGTTGTACAGGCCTATAGTGAAAATATCTGCTCAGCCAGTGAAATCTTTTGGTGTTGCAATGAGTCGGATTGACCTGTTGTGAAAATCAATGGCATTTATTGGATTTGTGTATATC
>OMWY01000011.1 GCA_900314885.1 uncultured Eubacteriales bacterium | reverse complement strand
TTGTGAAGTAAATAATGGAATCTCGGTTTTTCATGGTGAGCGTATAGATAATAAAGATACCCATGGAACGGGATGTGTCCTTTCAAGCGCTATAGCGTCTAACCTTGCGAAAGGTTACAGTCTCAAGGATTCGGTCGCAATAGGTCGTGAATTCCTAAATGGCGCGATTAAGGCCAATTTTCACATAGGACATGGTCATGGTCCCATGGACTTGGGATACGATATAAAAAGTAAATATAAGGATGAAAATATATGAACGAATATAAAACCCAGACAGAAGCCGCGAAAAAGGGAATTATTACTCCTGAAATGAAGGCTGCGGCGGAGCACGAAGGAATGTCGGCAGATTTATTATCCAGGATGCTTGCGGATGGATCGGCAGTGATTCCCGCAAATCATGATCACAAATGCATTAAGCCTTTAGCGGTAGGCTCTAAGCTTTCGACAAAGATAAATGTAAATCTCGGTGTCAGTCGTGACGTAAATAATTATGATGAGGAGCTAGCTAAGGTCATGGAGGCGGTGAAGCTCGGTGCTGACGCCATTATGGATCTTTCTTCTCATGGAGATACGGAGCCCTTCAGAAAGAAATTGACGAGTGAATGCCCTGCGATGATAGGAACTGTTCCCGTATATGATGCTGTAATTCATTATAAGAGAGACCTCGATACTCTTAACGAGAAGGATTTTATCGATGTAGTAAGACTACATGCCGAAAATGGGGTAGACTTTGTTACCCTTCACTGTGGAATAACCAAGAAAACGATAGAAGAGGTTAAAGCCGGCAAAAGGAAAATGAATCTTGTTTCGAGGGGCGGCTCTCTTATTTTCGCCTGGATGAGTATGACGGGACTTGAAAATCCTTTTTATACACATTTTGATGAAATTCTCGATATCTGCTACGAGCATGACGTGACAATCAGTCTTGGTGATGCCTGCAGGCCGGGGTGTCTTGCTGACGCTACGGACTCGGTTCAGATAGGCGAGCTTATTAGACTTGGCGAATTGGTGGAGAGGTGTCATGAGAGAAATGTCCAGGTTATGGTTGAAGGCCCCGGACATGTGCCTATGAACCAGATTGCGGCAAATATGGAAATAGAGAAAACCATATGCCATAACGCTCCATTTTATGTACTTGGACCTCTTGTAACAGATATAGCGCCGGGTTACGATCATATTACTTCCGCGATTGGAGGCGCTATTGCGGCAGCGAGCGGAGCTTCTTTTCTCTGCTATGTGACTCCTGCGGAGCATCTGGCTCTGCCAAACATTGATGACGTAAGGGAGGGCATTATCGCTTCAAAGATAGCAGCCCACGCTGCCGATATAGCTAAAGGCATCCCTCACGCTATGGAACGTGACAATGCTATGGCGGACGCCAGACGGGCGCTTGACTGGGATAAGCAGTATGAACTCTCTCTTGACCCGGAGAAGGCTCGTGAAATAAGGGAGTCTAGGGCTCCTGAAGATGATCATAGCGATACATGTTCCATGTGTGGCAAATTTTGCGCCGTAAGAAGCATAAATAAGGCCCTTGCGGGAGAGCATATAGACATCCTGTAATATTTTATTTTTATTTAAGCACCTTTCTTCTACTTTTGCTTGTATTTATGTCATTTTAAGTGTATAATTAACAGATGTATGGAATTATTTACGTTCCAAATATTTACAATACTTACAAGGGGTGCATTATGAATGACGCATACACAGAAGATAATGTAAAGCAGCTTGATACGCCTAAGAACTTTGCTATAAGGCTTCTTATGATTTTAGCCTGCATTGTTTCTTTCATGATTGTTCCGTTAAGCCAGTTCCTTATAGTGGTTCCGGTAATTGTCATATGGCTAACCGTTTTTATATTCGGAAGGCTTAAGGTGGAATATGAGTATATATATGCCGACGGCCAGATAGACTTTGATCGTATCAGCGGCAACGCAAAGCGGAAGAATATGATGCGCATAGACCTTGATAACTGCGAGGTAGTAGCTCCGGTAAGCTCTGATGCAATCAAGGCCTATAACCACAATGAAAATATAGTTGTTAAGAACTTCAGCTCTCTTGATCCTAACGCGAGAGTATACGCGGCCATTACGAACAAGGACGGTACACTTTATAAGATTCTCTTTGAACCATCTGACGAGACTATAAAGTTGATGAGGAACAAGGCTCCGCAGAAGGTCAAGGAATATTAAGGTAAGGGGACACACGACAATAAATTTTTATAAACTATGTCTATAAAAATTTAATGGCGTATGTCCCGCATGGAAGTAGTAGGACACGTATATTTTTATGAACAAAGATAAGCAGTGGCGTCAGTACGAGAAGCTTGTGCTGACACCGGTTAATAAACTGATACCGAAGCTTGCTATACCTACAGTCATCAGCATGATGATAACTATGATCTATAATCTTGCTGATGCTTTTTTTGTTGGAAAAATAGGAACGAGCGCAGCGGCCGCGATCGGCATTCTTATGTCGGTGCAGGCCGTATTCCAGGCTATAGGCTTCATGTGCGGCCATGGGTCGGGAAGCATAATCTCAGGAAGATTAGGCCAGGGAGATACTGAAGGTGCGAACGCCACCGGGTCTACCGGTTTTGCCCTGTCTGCAATTTTCAGTATCGCTGTTATGATACCGGAGCTGATTTTCATAAAACCGTTTATGCTACTACTTGGCAGCACCGAGACGATTCTCCCATATGCCGTAATATATGGATATTATATAATTATTTCAGGACCGGCGCTTTCCATGAGCTGTGTTCTTAATAACGTGCTGCGCTACGAAGGAAGAGCAGCGCTCGCTATGGTAGGACTTGTATCGGGTGGTGTCCTTAATATTATCGGCGACCCGATTTTGATGTTTGGCCTTGATATGGGAATTCACGGAGCCGGACTCTCAACCGCGATTTCTCAGTATGTGAGCCTGTTCCTGCTTCTGTATATGTATCTCTCCGGAAGGACAATCACAAAGCTTTCCGTAAAGAACATATCATTTTCCGCAAGAAACGTATTCCACATACTCTCTAACGGATTACCGAGTCTCTGCCGTCAGGTACTTAACAGCCTCTCATCGATGACCCTTAATATTTGCGCGAATCCCTATGGCGACGCGGCGATTGCGGCTATGACGATAACAGGCCGCGTGAATATGTTCGTAGGTTCTGTTATGATTGGAATTATGCAGGGCTTTCAGCCGGTATCCGCGTATAATTATGGCGCCAGAAAATATAAGAGGGTCCGCGATGGCTTTAATTTTACCTTTAAGGCGGGGCAGCTTGTGCTTACGGTGCTTGCGATTATTACATTTATCTTCGCCAGGCCAATAATTACATTTTTCAGAGATGACCCTGAGGTTATAGAAATCGGAACCATGGCGCTTAGATTCCAGTGTCTCGCTATGATTATGCAGCCCTTTGGCGTTGTCTCGAATATGACCTTTCAGTCAATAGGAAAGAGCGCTACTGCTTCGTTTCTCGGGTCGCTCAGGAGTGGCCTCTGCTATCTGCCGGCGCTCCTTATATTACAGCACTTCCTCGGTCTTACGGGTATAGAACTGGCCCAGCCGGTAGCAGATATCCTGACGTCGGTTATCTGCATTCCATTTGTGGTGAAATTCTTCATGAGACTTCCTAAAGAGGACGTGATTACCGATCTTGACAGAAGATATATGGGTATTCAGGAAAACAGTAATGACAAGTAGGTCAGATATCTGTTTTATAGGTCTTGATTAATGGTTGAAATGGGTGTATAATAAATAGGTTGCTTAAGAAAGCTATAATAATTATAAAGCCGGGAGACAGAGATGAACATTATCATTGTGGGTTGCGGCAAAGTAGGCTATACGCT
Organism: uncultured Eubacteriales bacterium; assembly: GCA_900314885.1. Lineage (GTDB taxonomy): Bacteria > Bacillota > Clostridia > Lachnospirales > Lachnospiraceae > Catonella. The sequence goes on along the minus strand of OMWY01000011.1, from coordinate 76,712 downwards.
TGCGAAGCAGCTCTCAGAGGAAGATCATGATATCACTGTCATTGATACTGACAGTGAGAAATTACAGAACGCTGTGAACGTGCTTGATATTCAGGCGGTTCAGGGAAATGGCACCAGTTATAAGATTCAGATGGAGGCTGACGTAGAGAACGCCGACCTTCTTATCGCGGTTACGGGGAAGGATGAGATAAACCTTCTCTGCTGCCTTATAGCCAAGAAAGCCGGTAACTGCCAGACTATAGCGAGAGTTCGCGATCCGCATTATTTCGCTGAGATTAACTTCATAAAAGAGGAGCTTGGACTCTCCATGGCCATAAACCCGGAGAGAACAGCTGCCTTTGAGATAGCGAGACTTATTCATTTTCCATCCGCTATCGAGGTTGATACATTTAACAAGGGAAGAATTAACCTTATAAGCGTGACCATACCGGGAGGTTCTGTGCTTAACGGCATGAGTCTCATTAACTTCTCCCAGATGTTCGGTGGCAATGTCCTCGTATGCATAGTCCGCAGAGGCGATGAGGTTATGATTCCTTCGGGACAGTTTGTGCTTATGGAGGGAGATACTATTTCCTGTATCCTGAGACTTCGTGACAGCTACAGCTTTTTCCATAAGGTAGGTATAAACTCAAGTCCTATTAAAAACGTTATTATCTGCGGTGGTGGCACCATCGCTTATTACCTTACTCAGGAGCTTATCAGGGCTCGAGTCAGTGTGAAGATAATAGAATCCGATAATGACAGGTGTGAGCAGCTCTCAGAGATGCTTCCGGAAGCGCTGGTTATTCATGGTGACGCTACTAATAAGGGAGTTCTTCTTGAGGAGGGCATAAAGCAGGCTGACGCTGTCGTATCTATTACTAATATTGATGAGGAAAATTTGCTGCTTTCGCTTTATACTCACCATGTATCGAAGGCGAAGCCTATAACTAAGATTAATAAAATAGATTTTGAGGAAGTTATAAATGAACTTCCTGTCGGTTCCATAGTATGCCCTAAGGAAATTACGAGCGAATATATATTAAAATATGTCCGCTCTATGCAGAATTCCTTCGGGTCAAATGTGGAGACCCTCTATCGTCTGGTCGGCGGAAGAGTTGAGGCGCTTGAGTTTATTGTAAAAGATGAAAGCGATGTTACAAATATTCCGCTTTCCGACCTGAAGCTTAAGCACAATATTCTTCTTGCTTCCATTGCGAGAAAAGGAAAAATTATCACTCCTTCCGGAAAAGATGTTATATTACCCGGCGACAGCGTAGTAGTTGTAACTACCTTAAAGGGACTTTCCGGTATTAATGATATTCTGGAAGTGTAAATATATATGAATTATCTTATTGTATTAAATGTAATCGGATGGGTTATCACCTTTGAGGGAGCCTTCCTTCTGGTGCCGACCTTTACGGCCATGATATATGGCGAACCTGAGGGGATTCCCTTCCTTTTATGCGCCATAGCGTCGGCTCTCGGTGGCTTTCTTATAACGAGAATTAAGCCTAAGAGCAGGCATTTTTACGCAAGAGAAGGTTATGTTATCTGCGCCCTTACCTGGCTTGTTATTTCACTTATAGGGGCTATTCCGCTTCTACAGTGCGGCGCTTTTCACAGCTATGTGGATGCGCTTTTTGAGATTGTTTCCGGTTTTACCACGACGGGAAGTTCTGTTATCGCTGACCTCTCGCATATTCCTCACTGTGTTTTGATCTGGCGGAGTTTCTCTCACTGGGTCGGCGGCATGGGAGTACTTGTATTTATTATATCGGTTCTTCCACTTTTTGGCGGCCAGGATATGCAGATAATGAAGGCGGAAAGCCCGGGACCATCTGTGGGTAAACTGGTTCCGAACGTTCGTAAAACCGCTTCTTATCTTTATAATATATATATTGTAATTACTATTTTACAGTTTATAATATTACTTGCCACAAATATGGACCCGTTCTCGGCCATATGCATTACGCTTGGAACCGCCGGTACCGGTGGCTTTGGTATAGTAAACTCTTCCTGTGCCAACTATACATTTGTACAGCAGGTAATAGTAACTATATTTATGATGCTCTTTGGCGTTAATTTCAATTTATATTTTTACCTCTCTAAGGGAAAATATAGGGACGCTTTTTCGATAGAAGAGGTGAGATGGTATTTTGGAATTTACGCTGCCGCGGTCATTTTTATCGTATTAAATATAGCAAATAATGGGCAGACCTTGACGGTAAATATTAAGGACGCAGCTTTCTCTGTAGCCGCAGTTATGACAACTACAGGCTACGCGACCGCTGATTTTGACAAGTGGCCTATGTTTTCAAGATGTATACTTGTGACTGTCATGTTCATCGGCGCCTGCGCAGGCTCTACAGGCGGTGGTATGAAGGTATCGAGAATTATGATATACCTTAAGTCTCTGAAAAAAGAGCTATCATGCATGATACATCAGAAGAGCGTAAAGATTATAAAAATGGACGGAAAAGCAGTCGACCATAAAGTGCTTCGTAACGCGAACGTATTTCTTGTCTCGTATGTAATAATATTCTTCGCCTCATTTTTACTTATTACTCTTGATAATTTTGACTTCGAGACGAGCTTTACTTCTGTTGTCGCCACACTTAATAATATAGGCCCCGGTCTGGGCATGGTTGGTCCTACCGGCAATTTTTCGGCATTTTCGACTCGATCAAAAATTGTGCTCATTTTTGATATGTTAACGGGAAGGCTTGAAATATTCCCTATGCTTTTATTGATTTATCCGAAAACCTGGAGTAGAAAATAAATGGATTACGAACTTACCAGAAATATGATAAAAAATCTCGCTGTAGATGATATCGTTTATCAGCGTGGACTTAGATATTACAGCAATAAAGCGATAAGAACTATCGCAAAATCACGTAGCCGTGAGCATTATCGCGCTACTATCCAGGGAAAGAGCGAATATACGGTTGATGTGGATATTACCAATCCTGAACATATAAAATATCGTTGCAACTGTCCGTCAGCGGCAAAGCACGATGGAGCCTGCAAGCACGTGGTCGCGACACTTCTTTTTGTCGCGGATTATCGCGAGAGGAACAGGACGGACGGGATCAAGTCAGGCACCAAGAGGAAAATAACACAGATACTCGACTATTTTGACAAGATGGATTATCTTTCAGGTCTCGGTGAGATATTTCACATAGAACTTGAGGTCAGGATTCCATCCATGCTTAAGGTCGATAATTCCGTTAAAGCTGCTATCTCTCTTAACGCCGGCAGTACCCGCATGTATAAGGTACAAAATATACGAAAATTCCTTGGCGATTATGTGGAAGGAAGAAGTATTACTCTGGGCAAGGATTTTAATTATTTCCCGGGAGAGAGCAGATTTGATAAGGACTCCGACCGTATTCTCGAATTTTTAACGGAAATATATGATATACAGGAAATGACCGGCAAGGGTAATATATCCGGTGTATTTAACAAGTCGGAATTATATATGGACCGACACATGCTTCTAAGGCTTATGCGCCTTACTGAAAATATGGCGTTTAAGCTTGATTACGGTAAGGAAGCCTTTGAAAATGTTATTTTCCGAGACGAAAAACCTGATATTAATTTTTATCTTAATTTATCAGATGATGATGACTCTATAGTTTTGTCATGGGATGATAACAGAATTATTCCTCTTGATGAAAAAGGGAAAATGTTTTTCTATGATGGGGTAGTCTATCACCCGGGAAAAATATTTACAAGACATTTCCTGCCTTTCTATCACAGCCTTGACAATGATTCCGAGTATGCGCTTACCTTTGAGGGCGAAGAGAAGGATAGGTTCCTTAAGTCAGTGCTGCCGAGAATTCAGGAGACATTTTCACTTACGATTCCTGATTCTCTTAAGGATAATTATATTACGGAGGATGCGAAATTCTCTGTTTATCTTGATACAGAAGGTACCGGACTTAAGCTACAGGTAATCGCCCAGTATGGAGATTATAAATTTAATCCTTTTGACGTTATACCTGATTCTAAGGTAATTATCGTACGACAGCCGTCAAGAGAGCAGGCGTGCTTTGAGGAAATAGAGACATACGGCTTCGTAAGGAATGACAAATATTTTTATCTGACAGATGAGACAAAAATATATGAATTTTTGTCCCAGGGCTTAAACGATTTATCGGAAAAATATGAGCTGTTTTATTCGGATTCGTTCCGGAATATTAAGATTAACGCTCCGAAGCTACTTAATACATCAGTACGAATTGAGAGTTCAAATAATCTTCTAGAGGTCGGCTTCGAATTTGAGGATGTAACCGATGAGGAGTTAAAAGAATTATTCAGCTCGCTGAAAATAAAGAAGAAGTTTTTCCGTCTTAAAAATGGAAGCTTCCTTGATCTTTCCGGCGGCGACCTGTCTAAGGTTACCGAGCTTCTTAACAGAATCGGAAATATTGATGACAAGCATATAAAAGACGGTACATTGATTACAAGCATCGATTACGCTTTCTACCTCAATCAGGCTATGAAGGATGGCGTATATAAGCTTGAGATGGATGCGTCCGTGAAGCAGCTGATAGATGAGATTGACCATCCTGAAAACCTCGATATAGCTATGCCTGATGATATTAACGCTGATGTTCGTCCATATCAGGAGGCAGGCTTCAGATGGCTTGCATCTCTCGCAAGACACCGTCTCGCGGGTATTCTTGCTGATGATATGGGTCTTGGCAAAACGCTTCAGACCATCATTTATCTGTCATATGTTAAGAGGACTGTAGAAGGAAGCGTCAGTCTCGTTGTCTGCCCATCATCTCTTGTCTATAACTGGCAGGATGAGATAGAGAACTTCGCGCCTGATTTAAAGACGGTAATAATTTCGGGCAATCCTGATGATCGCCATAACCAGATAAATGACGCTAAAGGCTATGATATAGTTATTGTGTCTTATCCAATTTTAAGAAGGGATATTGATTTTCTCTCAAAGGAGAATTTTAATTCCGTATTTCTTGATGAGGCCCAGTTTATTAAGAACCCTAACAGCCAGAACGCAAAAGCCGTTAAGCTGCTTAGCGCTGAGCACAGGTTCGCCCTTACAGGTACGCCTATAGAAAATAATCTGTCCGAGCTTTGGAGCATATTTGATTTCCTGATGCCGGGATACCTATATACGCATTCAAAGTTCGTAAATCTATATGAGAAGCCTGTAATGCGTATGGATGACAAGAACGCTCTTGCCCAGCTTAATTTCCACATCAAACCATTTATCCTTCGTCGTATGAAGAAGGATGTGCTTAAGGAGCTTCCTGATAAGACCGAGCAGAAGATGGTTACGGATATGACTGATGAGCAGAAGGAAGTATATCTGTCATATCTTGAGAATATGAAGAAGGAAATCGATACCGAAATTGATAAGAATGGTTTCGAGAAGAGCCGCATGATGATTCTCGCGAGTCTCACGAGGCTTCGTCAGATATGCTGCCACCCATCGACGTTTATCGAAAATTACGACGGTGGATCGGGAAAGCTTACCCTTCTTACCCAGCTCCTTATAAACGGTATAGAGAACGGTCACCGCATACTCGTATTTTCTCAGTTCACTTCGATGCTTCATCTTATTGAAAATGAGCTGAAGGAGCAGAAGATAAGCTATTTCTACCTTGATGGTCAGACTCCGGCTAAGCAACGACTTGAGGATGTCAAGACCTTTAACTCGGGTGAAAGAGATGTATATCTGATCAGTCTCAAGGCAGGCGGCACAGGTCTTAATCTCACAGGAGCCGACATGGTAATTCATTACGATCCTTGGTGGAATCCTGCGGTAGAAGAGCAGGCCACTGACCGTGTATATCGTATCGGCCAGGAAAAGAATGTAAGCGTTATCAAGCTTATCACTAAGGGTACCATAGAAGAGAAGATCTACAAGCTTCAGGAGAGGAAGAAGGACCTCGCCGACTCGGTAATCAAAGCAGGCGAAGTCTTCCTCAACAAGCTCACCCGCGAAGAGGTCGAAGACCTATTCTCTTATCAATGAACGGGGACACACCAGCATAAACATTCATTAACTTCGCTTTGCTCGTTAATAACTGTTTAAGCTGAGTATGTCCCGCGATTTTAACGGCTAAGCAAGTGCCTGGTCCCATAAAATTTTCATAAACGTTAGTTTATGAAAATTATTTTGGTACCAGGCACGGGTATTAATCTTTAGAGAGAAGCAGACTCCCAATAAACACGGTCACCGGCACGGACAGTACCACACCGAAGCTGCCACCTAAGCCCTGCATTATAGCGATGCCGATATTATTTGAATTAATTATCTGCCTGTAAGGCAGAGCGTAAGCGTAATCGAGGAACAGCTCCGCAAGGCTTCCACCGGCGAAAGCCAATATAAGTGTATTAGAATCAGTTCCCATCATATCTCTGCCGACTCGCATTCCTGATTTAAAGAGTTCGTGCCTTGATATGGTGGGATTTTGTCTTACAACCTCTGACATAGCGGAGGCCGCAGACATAGCGACATCCATAACAGCTCCCAAGCTTGAAATCAAAATTCCCGAAAACAGCAGGTCCCCAACCTGTATTCCATTTGAATTCCATAATGTCAGGAGATTTTCTATATTTGATACATTCCACCCCGTAATCCCTGAAGCGAGAGAGAAGAGCTTTGCGCAGGAAAAGGCTAGAACCACACCCGTCACAGAGCCGAAGGTCGCGACAAGGGTCTTCATAGTTGCCCCGCCTATTAAATACATGGTGACAAGTGTAGTTATGAAGCAGAGGAATATCGCTGTGCCTATTGCTGAATATCCCCTGTAAACCATTGGAACCTCCACAAATATCATCGCAAAAAAGGTGAAAATAAGTCCAATGGCGCCTTTTAGTCCCTGTATTCCACCTATTACAATCAGCGCAAGCAGATATAAGCCCGCGAAAATATAAATAACGTATTCCCTATCCTGTGAGTATACTGTCGTAACAACTGAATCACCGGCTACGGACTGAATTACAATGACACGCATTCCTACTTTGCAGGCTGCGCCAAAGAGGAAGCCCGAAGAACTGGTTGTTTCAAATTCTTCGCCCTTTTTTTCGCCTGTTGTCATTTTAACCTTTACCTTTTGTTCGCCGACTCTTGTTCCGTTCTCTGTAAGGTTATCGCTTATTATCTGAGTGACAATTCCTTTTTCAAATGTCTGCCCCGTGGTGTTTATAAGGGTAGTCTTGTTCGCCATATTTACCCATACCACAAAGCACACAAAAACGATGAGGAACCCCAAAGGGATTCCCCATCTGACAAGCAGATTAAGTATTTTTTTCTTCATGTAAATTATTTCTTCTCAATTGTAAATGTATCATCAATCTTCTCGGTTGTTCCGTCATCCTTGATCTGATATGTATCAATGACGAACTTGTTCGCTGTAATTTCTATTACAGAGTAGCTTGGAAGCCAGTTCTGAGATCTTTCAGCTATGAAATCCTGCTGTACAGGAGTAAGCTCATAGTACTTGGAACCTGAAGCTGAATTGGATGTCATGTAAAGTGTTCCGTAGGGATTGACAACCTTGTTACCCTGAACGTCATTGAGGCAGTAGCAGCCTGTATCGGTTCTGAAATCCTTAAGAGCAGCCTGACCTTCAGCGTCTGTCTCATCAGGATAAAGACCAATCTTAGTATTTGTAGTCGTATCAAATGCGTTGCTCCAGTCATAATCAGTCTTATCGGCATTTAGCTGGAATTCATAGGAATCATGTGTACGTCCGTCGCTGTGAAGCATCTTGGAGCGGCTGTAGCTATGATCATGTCCCTGAAGAACTACATCGATATCATACTTATCTAATACAGGAGTGAGCTGGGTACGAAGTATCATACCATCTGTCTCAGAATGATCCTTGCCTGAGCCATAGATATCCTGATGAATCGTAACGATTCTCCACTTAGCGTCCTTATCAGATTTGACAGCCTTGGCGATAGCCTTCTTATGCTCAGCGACGTTGTAATTATTTGTATTTAATACTATGAAGAGAGCATCTCCGTAGCTGTAATAATAGTCACCGCCGGCCTGTGTTTTACCATAATTAGTTGAGTTTGGCGTAAAGAAATGAGCTGAATAATCGGAGCAGAGTGAATCATGATTTCCGATTGTTGTAGCTACAGGAAGTGAGCTTAATGCTGAAGCGTTAAGGTATCCTGCGAATTCCTCTTCCTTTGGTTTACCGGTTTTGTTTACCTGGTCACCTGCGGAGATGATGAAGTTGAGGTCAGGATTTTCTTTATAAGCTATATCAAGGGTTCTGTCCCATGCGATACTATCGTTAAGAGCAGCGGTATTAGCGGCACCGCTCTCATTTACAAGCTTATTGCCATTCTGGGTCTGACCCTTAGAAGCGCCTATCTGTGGGTCACCTACAAAGAGAATCTTGACATCCTTGTTGCTCTGAGACTTGTATGTCTTTATTTCACTCTTGACACCGTTCTTTTCTACCTGGTAGTAGTAGGTCTTATTAGGCTTTATACCTTTTACGGTAACCTTATTTGATACGTAATCCACCCCGCCTGTAAGAGTAGAATCAGCATCTGTAAATTTACCTGTATACTTCTTTAGTTTCTTTTTATTTGTACCAAAGTAAACCACTGCTGCGTTCTTGTCACTCTTTTCGGTCATCCATGCGAAGTTGAGCTGTTTCTCAGTCTTACCCGGTTCGATAGAAACCTTTGTGAAGTCAGCTGATACTGTCTCCCAGTCCTTTTTAGCCTGCGCAAATTCGCTATCGCTTACGATGCTTGATGAATCAGCGTAGTGTGAAGTTGAGGCAGCGACTGACATGCCGGAAATGGCTGTCACTGCTGTGAGTACGAGACAGACGTTCGCAATCTTTTTCTTAGTTAACATTGTTTCCTCCCACTTTCTAAGTGAAATGTATTTTTTTGTGTTCCGCAAATCATGTTATCAAAGTATTGTAAAATTCGAAATCATGGAAATGTTAAATTTAAGAAAAACATGGCCAGGTTGTATTATTCATTTACGCTGCGAAAGCTATCTTACACGATAAATCGCATTAAGCGAAAAAAAACGGAGCCATTTATAAACTATGTGGCTCCGTTTTTTTTTTCTAAATCAGTCATTCAAGAAGGAGAAGTCATCGTCATCCTCGTTCACATTGGCGAAGGAGTTCGTCTGCTCGGCAGCCGGAGCTTCAGGCTTTATCTCCTCAGAAGCCACAGCCTCACCGGACGCCTCATCTACTGCAGAACCGGTATCAAGCTCGGCGTCAGGAGTTCTCGCTACTTTTTCTGAGATCATAGCCTCATCTCTCGCGGCGTTTGCCTCTATTAATTCTATCTGCTTATTATTAGTATCTATCACATAGGGCTCAGCATTCTCCTGAGCATAGAACTTCACAACATTTCCGGAATCAACCTGAATCTTATCAATCCCCGGAAGGGTTATATCCTTAACATAAGGAAGATGGTCATATATAGTATTTGTAGGGTCTTTCAGATTATCGAAGGGCTCCAGTTCTCGTACAAAGTCCTCGGTCATAAAGTTCACCTCCTTTTCACAGATTTTACATTTCACGCACACAAAATTCTTTTATTATCATATCATACAAATTAAACAAATACAAGACACGATACACTAAAAACAAAGATTTTTCATGAGTGTATCGAAACGTGAAATGTCACATTACGTAGCAATGTGACCCGCGATTTTCGTCCGAAGGAACGAAAATCGATCGGCTTCTTTTCTAAGAAATTCAGCTCTGCTGAATTTCTTCTACACAACAGGGGGGCAGGTGATAAATATGAGCGATATAACAGTATTTAAGAGGTTCGAGAAGAAATATTTCATGACTGAGGCACAGAAGGAAGAGTTCCTTAAAAGGACAGCCGATTACATGAAGGCTGACGCCTATGGAATGACAACCATTATGAACATTTACTTCGATAACAGAGATTATGACCTCATAAGAAGCTCGATCGAAGCGCCTGTCTATAAAGAAAAGCTAAGACTTAGGAGCTACGGAATACCTGCTAAGGAAGACAAGGTATTTACGGAGATCAAGAAGAAATATGACGGAATCGTCTATAAGAGAAGGGCAGTCATGAATCTTTCGGAGGCCGAAGGATTTCTTTACCATAGGATTAAGCCATCGGAGGATTCACAGATCATTCGGGAAATAGAGTACTTCCTAAAATTTTACAATCCCGAGCCTAAGCTCTTTATAGCTTATGACAGGACGGCTTACGTAGGAAATGAGGACCCATCCTTCAGAGCTACCATCGATAAGGATATCCGTTATCGTGAAAATGATCTCTACCTTGAAGATGGGGATTCCGGAAAGAGAGTATTCGAAGACAGGCGTTACCTTCTTGAAATAAAGGTTCCCGGTGCCTTCCCTCTTTGGATGGCAAGTATTCTTAATGACTTACAAATTTACCCGGTTTCATTTTCAAAATACGGAGCCATCTATAAGAATATCGGGCGTGACATTTTTAAGGCAAGAATGAAAGAAAATCCTTATCCTGTCACAGAGGATGATCTGGATAGATTAGAAGTGAACGCATTAACAGCCGCAAGGCTAGGTTGAAAGGAAGTGATTTTATGTTTAACAGCGTAATTAATGGGAGTGTAACAATCGAAAGTCTACTCATGTGCACTCTTGCAAGTCTCATTTTAGGAAACATTTTCGCCGCGGTTTACGCAAAAACAACCGAGTGCTCGAAGAATTTCGCGGTATCACTTGCCATCATGCCAATGCTTGTTGAAATAGTAATCATGATGGTAAATGGAAATATAGGCGCAGGCGTGGCGGTTATGGGAGCCTTCAGCCTTATAAGATTCAGAAGCCAGCCGGGAAATAGCAAGGAAATTACCGCGGTATTCTTTACAATGGCCATAGGGCTTGCGACCGGCATGGGATATATAGGATACGCGGTTGTATTTGCCGCAATTGCCGGAGCTGTGTTCTTCATTCTCTCAGTAAGTCATTTTGCTGAAGATGACACTTCGATAAGAGAATTAAAGATTACAATCCCTGAGGACCAGGATTATGAAGAGATTTATGATGATATTTTTGAGAAATACCTTGTGAAACATGATCTCACCCAGGTAAAGACAGCTAACATGGGTTCTCTTTTTGAACTTACATATAATGTAAAAGTAAAGACTCCGGGAACGGAGAAGAAAATGATCGACGAGATCAGAACGAGAAATGGAAACTTAACTGTAATGCTTCGAAGACCTAAGAAGGACGAGATGGAGCTTTAATCTAAAGGCAATGGCGCCTTGAAAGGAGAATCACTATGATGAAAATGAATAAGAGAATGAGCGCACTTTTCGCAATTGTATTAGCTATCAGCATGGTTACAGCCTGCAGCGGCAGCGAGACAAGAAACGCTACAAGCACAAAGACAGCTACCGAGACAAATACGACTAAGAATTCTGATTCGGATGCCGCGGATACAGAGAGCGATGACAGCGATTCAAGTGAGAGTTCAACAGATAGCAGCTCAAGCGATACGGTTGAAGAAGTAACAAAGGTAAGCTACAACAATAGTGACACGAAGACTGACTGGCAGAGTGAAATCTATACTACCATTACATTTACAGATTCAGGCGTAAGCGCTGACAGTACTGATGGAGTCGAAATTTCCGGAACAACTGTAACTATTACAAAGGCAGGCACCTATGTTCTTTCGGGCGAATGTGATGATGGAAACATTATCGTAAACGCTGACAAGGATGAGAAGGTCTGGTTAGTGCTTAACGGTCTGACTCTTACCAGCAAGACTACAGCTCCGGTCTACGTAAAGCAGGCAGATAAGGTTACCATGACTCTTGCGGATGGCACAGAGAATACGATAAGCGATACAGAAAGGGATGACAGCGATGACGAGGACAACGCAAAGCTCACAGCAGCTATTTACAGCAAGGACGACCTATCAATTAACGGAAGCGGAACTCTTACGGTAAACGGTAACAACAACGACGGCATCACAAGCAAGGACAAGCTCAAGGTCTGCGGCGGCAACATCATTATAAACGCTGAGGATGATGGCATTTACGGCAAGGACATTTGCGCCATAAAGGATGGAACTCTTACAATTAATGTAAAGGATGATGGCGTCAAGGCTAAGGAAAATCTTATAGTGGATGGTGGCACAATTACGGTTACATGTACCGAGAATGGCCACGGTTTTCATTCTGATTACTACATGACAGTAAATGATGGAACTATCAAGGTTACCCAGTCATACGAAGGATTTGAGGCGAACTTCCTGACAGTTAACGGAGGCGATGTTGATATAACCTCAAGCGATGACGGAATCAATACTACCGCAAGCGCAAACAGCTCAAGCTCTAATTCAAATACAACGAGAAATAACGATTACTTCACGAATAATGACAGTAATTCCGATAACGGAAGACCTTCGGGCAATCCTCCTGACAGGGACGGAAACGCAAGCGGTGGCGCTATAGGAATGGGTCCCGGAGGTAAAGGAGGCTTTGGCGGTGGCCACGGCGGTGGAATGGCAGGCGACAATGATGGCTCCATAATGACAATAAATGGCGGCAATATCGTTATCAACGCAGAAGGCGACGGACTTGACTCAAACGGCTATATCTATATAAATGGTGGTACCATAACAGTAAACGGACCTGAGCAGGGCGGTAATGGAGCTCTTGACTACGGTACCGCGATGGAAGTTAATGGAGGCAATCTTATAGCAGCCGGAGTCGCTGATATGATAGAAAATCCTACCGGCGGCAGCCAGAGCTACATTTCCTATAATTTCTCCGGAAATGTATCAAGCGGAAGTGAAATAACTGTTAAGGATTCAGCCGGAAACACGGTTTTAACCTATACAAGCGTAAAGCGCATCGGAAACCTTACCGCTTCTAAAGAAAACATCAAGTCAGGCAGCACCTACACAGTATATGTAAACGGCACCGAAGACGGCACAGTAACCGCCAAGTGATTTAAACAGGCAGACAAAATTGTCTGCCTGTCTTTATTTTTTTATGAAAATATGGTAGAATGTGAAGGCTGGTTTTTACATGCAGATTTTTAGTCAGGAGTATAACATGGAAGATATATTAAAAGATCTCAACCCGGCCCAGGTTACGGCAGTCAAGCATTTCACGGGGCCCCTTCTTATCCTCGCCGGAGCCGGTTCGGGAAAGACAAGAGTTCTCACCCGCCGCATAGCCTATCTCATAGATGAATACGGTGTGAATCCCTGGAACATATTGGCGCTTACATTCACGAATAAGGCCGCGGGCGAGATGCGGGACAGGGTCGACAAGCTTGTGGATACAGGCGCTGAGTCAATATGGGTTTCCACATTTCACTCGACCTGCGTGAGAATTCTCAGGAGATATATAAATACCTTAGGCTACAGCGCGAACTTCACAATTTATGATACCGATGACAGCAAGCAGGCAGTGAAGGCCATCCTTAAGGAATGTAATATAGACCCTAAGCAGTATCCGGAGCGGGCTATGCTCTCTATGATAAGCAAAAATAAGAATAACTGTATCAGTGCCGAGCAGTTTTCAGCTAAGAAAGGCCTTGCCGGTGGCGACCACGAATTGTACGCAAAGGTTTACAGGAAATATGAAGAGCGCCTTAAGAGCAATAACGCCCTCGATTTCGATGACCTTCTGCTTAAAACGGTTGAGCTTTTTAATGCGAATGAAGAGGCTCTTCAGTATTATCGGAACCGTTTCAGATTTATCCTTGTCGATGAATACCAGGACACGAACGGGGTTCAGTTTAAGCTCTTAAAGCAGCTAGCGACTCATGATGAAAACGGCACTATAGAGCACAACCTCTGTGTAGTTGGTGATGAGGACCAGAGCATTTACAAGTTCCGAGGGGCCGATATTCACAACATCCTTAATTTTGAAGGAGAATATCCCGACGCTGAGGTCATAAAGCTTGAGGAGAACTACAGGTCGACCCAGAATATTCTTGACGCGGCAAATGAGGTTATCGCAAATAACACCGAGCGTAAGGGTAAGTACCTATTTACAAATAAAGGGAAAGGCGCACCGGTAACCTATACCCAGTACCAGGATGGCCTAAAGGAGGCTTCCGGCATTGCCATGTCTGTTAAAAATATGGTAGAAGAAGGAAAACGCCGCTATAGCGATATCGCCGTGCTCTACCGCACTAACGCCCAGTCGCGTGTGATAGAGGAGCGCTTTATTTACGCCGGGATTCCCTATAAAATGGTCGGCGGAGTAAATTTCTACCAGAGACGTGAGATTAAGGATATTTTAGCTTATCTTAAGCTTATAGCTAACCCTAGTGACGATTTGGCCGCAAGACGTATTATAAATGTTCCGAAGCGTGGAATCGGAGCCGCAAGTGAGGAGAAGGTAGCTGATTTCGCGGCTCTTCACAATATGAGCTTCTATGAGGCCTGCGTGAGGGTTGAATCTATACCGGGACTTTCAAGGGCAGCGGGCAAGATAACGAAGTTTGTCGCCTTTGTAGAGCGCTTCAAGCAGGAATTTGCCGAGAATACAGATCTCACCGAGACTGTATCTGACCTCATTGATGAGATGGGGTATATCACCGAGCTTCAGGCCGAAGATACCGATGAGGCTGAGAGCCGTATAGAAAATATAGAAGAGCTCGTAAATAAGGTAAAGCAGTACGATATGACTACAGGCGATGAAGATAAGAGTCTCGAGGCTTTTTTAAATGATGTATCTCTCGTTGCTGATATTGATAATGTAAAGGATGATGAGGATTCCGTACTTCTCATGACTCTTCACGCAGCCAAGGGACTTGAGTTCCCTGTTGTTTTTATCGCAGGTATGGAAGAAGGTCTTTTCCCTTCATACATGAGTATCAATTCCGGTGATGACAGCGAGATAGAGGAAGAGAGAAGGCTCTGCTATGTCGGTATTACAAGGGCTAAGGAAGAGCTTTATCTGTCAGGCGCAGCGGCGAGAATGCTAAGGGGTGAGACGAGATACAGTGACCAGTCCCGCTTCATTGATGAAATTCCGAGGAGCCTGCTTTCGATAAGCGCTCCTCCGGGAGTGCCAAAGTATATGGCGAGGGACTCTATATTTATGTATTAAAAAAACTTTATATTATCTCTTGTAAATAATAAGTCAATGTGTTATTCTTGTACTAGAACCTATTCGCTGAAGCGAATGATAATAGATTATGAAAAGGAGCGGGACACTATGGACGAGACATACGAAAAGTTTAAGGAGTTTCTTAAGACCCAGAAGGGAAATGTTGGAAGCATGATTGACAATGCGAAAACTGTCTGCGTACTTCCATCCAAGAAGAGCGAGGAAGATAGGAAGACAAGCCCTCTTGTCATAGTGCTTGCCATTATCGGTGCTATAGCGTGCGTTGCCGCAATCGCGTATGCTGTATACTATTTTTTCATTCCTGACAGACTCGAAGATTTCGACGATGACTTTGACGCAGATTACGATGATGACTTCTTCAACAGCGATGATGAGAAGGAAGATTCTGATTCAGCAGAAAAAAAAGAAGATGAGTAATAAAAAGCAGGTGGTATCAGCCACCTGCTTTTTCGTCTTGATCTTTCAGTCGTTCCAGCCCCTCAAGTGCCGGTTTATAATCTCCGCATTTCTCATAAAAGGCGGTGGCTCTGTCTGCGTCGCCTGTAACCTCGCAAATCACTCCGGCGTTATAAAATGCCATAAATGAATTTGTTCCGGCAGTTCTTGATGCCGGTAATTTTGTGGCCTTTATGAAGGTGTTAACAGCGTCCTTAAAATGCGCGGTATTCATCTGGAGAAGCCCATATACAAACATAAAATCAGCGGATTGCTTTAATTCTGTCTCCAAATCGCTTGCCCTTGTCAAAACCTTGAGGGCATCGTTCTCTCGCTTTATTTTCATTGAGGAATAAGCGAGAGTATTAAGCAAATCTTCCAGATACCATGTATTCATGTAATCCTTATCGGTAAAGAGCTCCATGGCGTGAAGCAGGTATCTGAAGCAGTCATTGTACTCACCACAGACATATTCGGTCTTGCCAAGGTCATAATATTTTTTTGGTGTCTCTTTCTCTATAACGGTGTCGGCTATTTTTATGGTATTGTTATAGGCGGTTTCGCGCGCCTTTTCTTCACTTGTAAGCTTTGGAATGTATCTGTCGGTCATTATTTCGGTGGAATAATATGTAACCTGACTCCCGCCCTTGCCTGTCTTTGATTTGTACTGCAAGACAGCAGATTTTTTTCCTTTAAAAATCATATTCTGCCTGTTGAAAATGCGCGGAGAGTTATCAGGGTACTGCATTTTAACGTCATCCTTAAGGTAGGTGTTATACACCATTATCCTTCCTACGGACATAGGAAGAGAATCAATCTGAGCCAATAAAGCCCTGTATTTTTCATCGGATATGAATTTAAGCTTATCTTCAGGGTTTAAGAACAGAATTCTGTCGCTCTCGGCTTTTTTTACGCAGTAATTTCCGGCAGAGGAAATATCTCCCCGGTAATTATAGGGGAAAACCTTATCGGTAAACAGCCGCTCAAGCTCGATTGAGCCGTCTGTCGATCCAAGGTCCGTAATTACAAGTTCAACCTCATCACCAAAATGCCCAAAGGCATCCTTTATCGCAGGTAGCGACTCAGTAAGCTGTGCTGCGTGATCTTTCACAAGCATACAAACAGAAAGCTCCATGGTAATACCCTCTTTCTTTTCTTTTAATAGCAATTATATCAAATCCCTGTAAATTTTTCCATAGCTATTGTAATAAATGATCAAATGAATAATAATACTACACATATTTTGCGAAAACAGGGTTGACAGCATAATATTTCTATGCTAAAATACCGTGTAAGAAGATATTTATTCAGTGGAATTTGTGAGGAAGCATGAATGAGAACAGTAGGGATCATTTATTTCTTGCCATAGACCTGAAGTCATTTTACGCCTCGGTAGAGTGCGTCACTAGAGGCCTCGACCCGCTCACGGCTAACCTTCTTGTAGCTGATGAGTCAAGGACCGACGGCACCATTTGCCTCGCCGTGTCGCCTTCTCTTAAGGCGCTCGGTGTTCCGGGAAGACCGAGGCTCTATGAGGCGAAGGAGAAGATAAAGCTTGCCGAGGCGAGACTCGGGCGACATATAGACTACATTATAGCCTGCCCCCATATGTCAAGGTATATAGAGTATTCCGCCAGGGTGTATTCCGTATATCTGCAATATTTTTCGGCTGAAGATATTCATGTGTATTCCGTGGACGAGGTATTTATTGACATAGAACCATATAAGGAGCTCTATGCCATGTCACCGGCTTCGCTTGCCATGATGGTCGTTAAGGACATTTTAAAGGAAACGGGAATAACCGCGACGTGTGGAATCGGCAACAACCTCTACCTGTCGAAAATCGCCATGGACATAGTTGCGAAGCACCTACCTGCCGATGAGAACGGGGTGCGCATAGCCTCCCTTAATGAGGAAGAATACCGCAAGCTCCTATGGGGCCATATGCCGATAACCGACTTCTGGCAGATAGCGGGTGGCATCTCAAGGAAGCTTTATAAGCACGGCATGTACACCATGGGAGATATCGCGAATATGTCCCTCAAGAACGAAGAGCTTTTTTATGAGCTCTTTGGCGTAAATGGTGAGCTTATTATAGATCACGCGTGGGGGCTCGAGTCGTGCACTATGGAGGATATAAAGAGCTATCATACCGGAAACCGTTCGCTTTCTAACGGCCAGGTACTTCCAAGGCCTTACGACTATGATATGGCCCTTCTTGCGGTGAAAGAACAGGCGGAAATATTGGCGCTGCAGCTTATAGGAGAGCATCTGGCGAGTGATTCCATGACCATGTATATCGGTTATGAGATATGCTCTCCCGATTATGAAGGTGAAAAGAAGCTAAACTACTATGGAAAAACAGTACCCGGATATTCATACGGCACGGAGCGCTTCGGTACCTATATTTCGTACGCTTCCGTGATTATTGATACGGCAGGCCGCCTGTATGCCCGCATAACAAAGCCGGGGCTTCAGATACGGCGCATTTTCGTAACGCTGAATAACGTAATGCCGGAGGATGCGATAAATTACCAGTTTGACATCTTCCATGATTATGATAAACTTGAAAAAGAGAAAAAACTCGAACAGGCAGTGCTTTCGGTGAGAGCAAAGTATGGGGCGAATTCCCTGCTCCGCGGCATGAACTTAAGTGACGGCGCCATGACGATAACAAGAAATAAGCAGATCGGAGGACACAGATCATGACAGACTATAGGGCGATAATTAATAAAAAGCGTCCCGAGCATATAAATGACGACTTCTCTGTAAGGCATCAGAAGATGCCGCGGTCAAAACGGGCAAAGCTCTTCATGCCCTTTGACGCACTTTCGGGCTTTGATGAACGTATGGACGAAGAAACCGTGGATACTGTTCATCCGGCCGAAATATCTGATGAGCTATCGACAGAGCTTGATGGGAAGATCCGGGCGCTCCATGAGAGCTTGCGCGAGTTGCCGCCTAAGAAGACGGAGCGCAAGGGACTCTTTGTGATATCCATACTCTTCTTTGAACGTAACAGCGAGCAGGAAATGCTTAAGAATGACGGAATCCGCGGCAATTACCGATGGATAAGCGGGTCGCTTACGGATATCGATGACACCGATAAATCACTTGAGATAGACTACGTCAGATACCCGATATGCTTTATATACGCTATAGAATATTGAGAAATTTCCGGGATTTCACATTTTCTTCACTATTACGTATTATCATAGTCTGTGGCATTCATATATCGCGTAAGCGGTATAAACATAGAAAGAAACATGGGAGGCTATAGCTTTGATAGAAGTAAAGGATCTTGTGAAAAGCTACGATGGCAATCTCGCCGTGGATCATCTGTCATTCTCAATTGAAGATGGCAAGGTCTTCGGATTCCTTGGGCCTAACGGAGCCGGTAAGAGTACCGTTATGAATATTATAACGGGCTACATTTCAGCTACAGAAGGCACAGTAATAGTAGATGGCCATGACATCTTGGAGGAGCCGGAGGCGGCGAAGAAGGCGGTCGGATACCTGCCTGAGATTCCGCCTGTATATCCGGACATGACAGTTGATGAATATCTCCGTTTTGGAGCTGAGCTTAAGGGAGTTCCCAAGGATGAAGTGGAAGGCCAGGTCACGAGGGCTCTGAATCTGACCCGTACTGCCGACGTAAGGGGACGCCTTATAAAGCACCTGTCAAAGGGATATCGTCAGAGAGTAGGTCTTGCCCAGGCGCTTCTTGGCAACCCTAAGGCTCTTATACTTGATGAGCCTACAGTAGGTCTTGACCCTAAGCAGATTATTGAGATGAGGCAGCTTGTAAGGAATCTGGCGAAGGACCATACTATCATGATCAGTTCGCATATTCTCTCAGAGATAGCCGCTATCTGTGATGAGGTTATTATTATAAATAAGGGGAAGCTTGTCGCTGAGGATACCCCTGAGAACCTTGCAAGGCAGATGGAGAAGAACGCTCTTATCCATGTTGAGATAGAGGGAGAGCAGGGCGATGTAATGAGAGCACTTGATTCTGTGGATGGAATTAAGGAAATTACCGTCGATTCCGATATGGGCGGTCATGTGAAGCTCCTTATTACCGCTGAAGGTGAAAATGATCCTCGTCCTGATATTTTCAAGGCGTGTGCGGAAAATAACCTTGTAATGTATGATATGCACCATGAGAACCGTTCTCTTGAGGAGGTATTTATCGAGCTCACCGATAATGCCGCAAGGACCGGGAAGAAGAGGAAGATTCTAGCGAGCGCTGATGAGATCAACAAGGATGAAATAAGCAAAGAGGAGGAAAAAGATGAAAGCGATTTATAAAAAGGAGCTTAAGGGCTACTTTACTTCATTTATAGGATACGCTTTCATAGCGTTTTTCCTTATAATAATAGGCATTTACTTTTCAGCCTATAATATAATGAACTCATATGCTAATTTTGAGTATACTCTGAGAAGCGTATCATTTATATTCTTCATACTGACGCCGGTAATTACCATGAGGGTTATGGCGGAGGAACGTCACCAGAAGACAGACCAGCTCCTGCTCACGAGTCCGGTTACGGTTGAGAAGATTGTCCTTGGCAAGTTTTTTGCTACAATCACCGTATTTTTAATCGGAATCGCGGTAATATGCTTCTATCCTCTGATTATGAAGGCGTATGGAAATGTCAGCCTTGGTACGGCCTATGCCACAATCTTCGGATTTACGCTTGAAGGTATGGCCTTTATTTCACTCGGCCTTTTTGTCTCGACCTGTTGTGAAAACCAGATGGTATCGGCGGTTGTTTCGTTTATTGCGACGATAATTCTCTATTTTATTACATCGCTTACGGGCATGCTTCCAAGCGATAACAAGTCAGCCTTTATTTTCATTACCGTATTATTGGCGATCCTCTGGCTCATCATTTACTATATAGTTAAAAATGTACTTCTTTCAGCCGCGGGCTTTGGCATCTGCGAAGCAGTGGCAATCGTGCTCTATGTGGCTAAGAATGGGGTATATGATAACCTGGTTGCCAACTTCGGTAATTTCCTTTCAATAACGGACAGATTCACCACATTTACAAACGGAATAATTGATCTGTCAAATATTGTTTATATGATAAGTTTCACGTTCATCTTTGTCTTCCTGTCAGTTCAGGTAATAAAGAAGAGACGCTGGAGTTAATGAAAGGAGAGAAGGATGTCATTATTTAAGAAAAACGAAGCTTCCGAAGCGGACAAGAATAAGGAAGTTTCTTTGAAAAATAAGCCTGCCCGCACTCCGGAAAAGAAATCCGCGGAGTATAGAAAGCGTGTATTTAAAAATGGCGGGTATACCACCCTTATAACCGTATTTGTGGTAGCTGTAGTTATTGTATTAAACCTTGTTGTATCAAATCTTGGAATTCAGGCTGATATGACAGAGGGTAATCTCTACACTCTTACCGATACATCAAAGGGACTTCTTAAGAAATTGGATGACAATATAGATATCTATGTTCTCGCGAGTGAATCAGGCGCTGATACAAGAATCAGCAAGATGATTGATGAGTTTACGAAGATTTCAAAGAAGGTAAAGGTAGAGTATAAGGACCCTACCGTATATCCTGACTTTGTAAAAACATACGTAGATACAACAACAACCTCTGTTTCTCAGAATTCTGTTATTGTAGTTGATGAGACAAACGGCAGATCAAAGTTCATCTCGGCCTATGACCTTGTCCAGACTACGTTTGACCAGTCAACATATCAGCAGAAGCTTTCGGGATATGACGTAGAGGGGCAGATAACAAGCGCAATCCAGTATGTAACGAGCACAACGCTTCCTACCGTCTACTATACGACCGGACACGGCGAGTCAGACCTCTCAGAGAGCACGAACAGCTACCTTAAGAAGCAGAATGTAAATGTAGAGGGGCTTGCGACTGTAAGTGAGACTGAAATCCCGGCAAGCTGTTCGGCTCTTATCATAAACGCTCCTGTCAATGATTTCACGACTGCCGAGACCGATATGATTAAGAAGTACCTTGAAAATGGCGGTGATGCTGTCATTACCTGCGCTTACACTACGAATGATATGACAAATTTCGAGAGCCTTCTGGAATATTATGGCATAAAGACTGTATCGGGAATTGTCATGGAGCCTGATTCCGATAAGACTATTAACGGAATTTCCTACGTACTCAATCCTTCTGTGCTATCAAGCGATATTACGAGTAATACAGCGAGCAATAATAAGCCTCTTGCCTTCTTTGAGGCTGTCGGCCTTTCAGATGATGTGGAAGTAAGAAGCAGCGTGAAGGTTACGGGACTCCTTCAGACGAGCGATAACGCTTATTCAAAGACAAACCTTTCAAGCGGTACATTTAAGAAGGAAGACGCGGATATAGCGGGACCATTTTATATCGGTATGTCGGCTGAAGAGAGCGTTGACAATGGCACGACTCACCTTATAGTATACAGTTCATCTTCGCTTACTAGCGCTATAGATATGAACGGTCAGGGAACTCTTGATTTTACAGGATATTCATCTATGGGCAACCTTGACCTCTTCACAGACAGCGTAAACTATGTAGTTGACAGGACTGACAGTGAGCTGACTGTTCCTGCCAAGAGCTTCTCCCAGGAATACCTCGCTATACCTACATCAACTCAGAACTTCCTTATGTTCCTTACGATAATTCTTCTTCCACTAATCGTAGTCGGTCTTGGCGCTATCGAAGTTGTGAAGAGAAGGAGGCTCTGATATGGGGAAGAAAGGCAGAAATGTCCTGATTCTCGTGCTCATTCTCGCTATCCTCATCGCTCTCTATGCTGTTACAGCAATGAAGAAAAAGAGCGACGAGGGAAGCTCATCATCAGCGGTGTCAGCTGAAGGCAGTGCCTCCACCCTTTCGGAAGAGGATAAGAAGATTGTTTCATTTTCTGAGGATGAGGTAAATACTGTAAGCTTTGAGACCGCGAGTCTGTCAGCGATTGCCGTTAAGGATGGTGAGAGCTGGTCACTAAAGGATGACAGTTCATTTCCTCTTGACGGGGACAAGATAAGTGATATTATTTCGGCTGTACTTGGGGCCGATAAGAGCAATAAGGTTATAGATAATGGCGAGATGGAGACATACGGACTCGCTAAGCCCTACGCTACCGTAACTCTTTCATGCGCTACAGCAGGGTCTGTTACCCTTAATATAGGAGACGAGAATCCGACTGCTGATGGAACGTATTTTTCTATAAATGATGAGACAACCATTTACCTGGGTGGAACATCGCTCAGAAGTCCCTTCGAGATTAGCGAGAGCGATCTTATAGCTAAGCTTGCCACACCTTCTATAACCACTGATTATATAACCGATCTTCTGATTGAGAAGAAGGACGGAAATATTGAGCTCTCATACGAACCGGATAATGATATAGATACAACCGGAAGTGATCCGTGGATACTGAAGCAGGGGTATGACAGGATTATGGCTGCCGACCAGGATAAGGTCACAAGTCTGCTTGGCAATTATGGTTCGTTTACCCTTGGTGACTGCGTCACATGGAAGGCGACGGATTCTGAAAAGGATAAGTATGGCCTGGATAATCCTTCTTCTATGCTTACTGTGTCTTATTATGAGGATGAGACCGGCTACAATTCAACCGACGCTGCTATAAAGAGAAAGGAGCTAAAGACATTTTCCATAAGCTTTGGAAATGAGAACTCTCTCGGCAGCAGCTATTACTGTCAGATTGAGGGCGACAACGGTATCTACGAAATGAGCGCTGACGCTGTATCTAAGCTTGTCGATGTGAATCGTGTGGACGTTGTAAATTCTCTTGTTGAGCTCATTAATATAAAGGATGTTAGCTCTATGGATGTAACCTGCGGCGGAAAGGCTTATAAACTGTCTATCAAGGAAGTCGCAAGCGGCAGCTCTGTGGACGATGGTACCTCCTCATCATCGATAACATCAGACGATGAAACCGTAACAAAATATTTTTGGGACGGCAAAGAGGTTGACAAGAGCACCTTCACGGATATATACTCTAAGATTATAGGGATTACCATTGACAGGGAAGCTGACAGGTCTAGCGAGAAATATAAAGGAACTGACGAGGTACTGACCGTATCATTCAAGCTTAAGAACGGCTCGGCTTCGAAGGTAACTTATTACGGTTATGACGATAACTTCTGCCGCGCTGATGTTGACGGCGAGAGTTATTTCCTTGCGAACAGAAAAACTGTCGAGAGCGCTGTCAAGGCAATCACTGAAGAAGGAAATAATGTTTCAAAGTGAGTATATAAGATGAACGAAGGCATTAGTTTAGACGAATTGACAGAACTTTTTAAGAACTCTGAGTCCCCGGCGGCTGCCGGGGCAGTAATTGATATACGTCCGGAAGGGGACTTTAAGCGCGGTTCCTTCCCGGGCGCTTTTTCAGTTCCGTTCTTTGTTACGGATGATATGGAGATAGAGGAAGTAAAGCCATTTGAGACTATGATAGTTGATTTCTTATGCGAAAAATTTCCGGACATCTGTAAGAACGAGTCTGACGCGAAGGCTTTTCCGCTGTTTATTTTCTGCCATACTGGGTTAAGGAGCGATTTTGTCGCGAATGTAATGCGTTTTCATGGCTTTAACGCGAAGAATGTGCTTGGCGGCTGGCGGTCGCTCGTAAGGCAGAGACTTGAGGAAACCGTTGCGAGAGAAGATGGTCTTAAGGACCGCACGAGGGCTATAGAGAAGAGCATAATAAAGACATACCACGTAGATATATGGAGCCCATTTATTAAGGCTGTAAAGGAATATGAACTCGTAAATGAGGGCGATAACATCATGGTCTGTATTTCGGGAGGCAAGGATTCATTTCTCCTCGCAAAGCTTATGCAGGAGCTGATGAAGCACCACAAGGTTAACTTCGGCCTAAAGTTTGTGGTTATGGATCCGGGATATAACGCTGAAAACAGGAAAATTATTGAGGATAACGCGAAGCTCCTTGGTGTTCCGATTGAGATATTTGAGACCCGGATTTTCGATTCCGTTGCGAATGTGGAGAAGAATCCGTGTTATCTCTGCGCAAGAATGCGCCGTGGATATCTATACAGGGAAGCTCGTAAGCGAGGCTGCAATAAGATAGCGCTTGGCCACCATTTTGATGATGTCATAGAGACAGTTATGATGGGGATGCTGTACGCCGGTAAGTTTGAGACTATGATGCCGAAGCTTCACAGCAACAATTTTCCGGGACTTGAGCTTATCAGGCCTATGTATATGGTACATGAATCGGCTATTAAGGCATGGAGGGATTACAATGGACTTTCTTTTATCCAGTGCGCCTGCCGGTTTACGGAAAACTGTACGTCCTGTGGCGGCAGCAGGGGCAGCAGACGTGATGATGTAAAGAATCTCATAGCCGAGCTTCATAAAACAAATCCAAGCGTTGAAGCTAATATATTTAAGAGTATGGAAAATGTAAATCTTAAGACCGTAATCGCTTACAAGGACAATGATGTGAAGCACAGCTTTCTTGAGAGATATTGACCGGGGTGGCAGACAATGGAAGGCAATTTATGGGATGAAAGGCTGACACTTATACTTGATATAGGTGAGCAGATGATGGTATCCGGCGCTGAAGTATCGCGAGTAGAGGACAGCATTTACAGAATCTGTATGGCTTATGGGGCTGATAAGGCAGAGGTACTCTCTATTACGACGAGTCTGATAGTGACTGTATATCCAAAAGAGCAGGGCTCAGTTACGCAGACGAGGCGTATAAAGGGATTTTCATCTGACATGAACAGACTTGACAAGATGAACGCGTTAAGTCGTCACATATGCGAGAGAAAAATGGACGTGGGAGAGGCCAGAAAAGAATATGACTCTGTCATAGCTGAAGGAAGATATCAATGGCAGATACGCCTTTTTGCCTATCTTCTTGTGGCATTCGCTTTTTCTATGTTCTTTGGCGGAGATGTAAGTGATGGACTTGTAAGCGCAATTATAGCAATACCGTTTTTCGGAATAGATATAGTATGGAATAGGTTTAAGCTAAACAACTTCCTTATGCTTTTTGTAAGCTCGCTCGTAGGAGGATTCCTCGCTTCGGCTTTCGTAGCAATGGGACTTGCGCATTCGGTAAGTATGGTAAGTATCGGAGACGTTATGATACTGATTCCGGGGATTATTCTTACTAATTCCATGCGTGATATGTTCGGTGGTGATACCATTACTGGAGTCGTGCGTTTTCTTGAAGCGATTCTTACGGCTGTAACTATTGCCTTTGGCTTTACGGCGTCGGAACATTTTTTTAATAATAACTTTGTGGTCCTGGGCGCTGATAAGGCTTTTACGCTGCCTCTATACATACTTTACCCGGTGGAAATTGTTATGGCTTTTCTCGGGGCTTTGGGATATTCCACTATCTATAATGTCAAGGGTGACAGGCTTGCGGCTTGCGGACTGGGAGGTGGCCTTTCATGGATAGCCTACCTTTTTGCGGGAACATTTACCGTAAATGACCCGTCGCGCTATCTCTTTGCTACAATAGTTGTTACTTTTTACGCTGAAAAGATGGCAAAGTACAAGAAGGCTCCGGCGACTATTTTTCTGGTATCGGCTATAATGCCCCTTGTTCCGGGAGGTTCTCTCTACCGATCATTGTCATACGCGGTTGATCAGAAATGGCATGAGTTCAGTATGACGGGAATGAACACTTTAGTTATAGCGCTTGCCATAGCGGTAGGAATGCTTGTCACTACTTCAGTTTATGCTTCAGCCAGGGAACGCAAGAAGCTGAGGCTTGTCGGGCATTGAAGGAGCAGGAGAACATAAGGAAGTGAATATATAAGCGCAAGTTGCGCCTGTACCAAATAAATATTTGTGCATTATGCACAATTTTTTGCCTGAAACTTTGTTAAGTATTATTGATAGCAATTATTTTCACCGTATGTTATAATATAGGCAGTAGCAATATTGCGGTATCTAATCATAGCGCAAAATTGCAATGTATGGAGGTATGTAAGGTGAAAAGCAAAGGAAAAAAGGTTCTACCGTTATCACTGTGTTTCGCAATGGCAATTTCTATGTTGGCCGGTTGCGGACGTTCGTCTTCTAGCGGCAGCGCTTCAGGAAGCACGGTCAAATCAGCCAGTACCGTAAGCAGCACTGCTTCCACCACCGGCAGCGCGTCAGCTTCCGAAGCTTCAGAAGCTGCGTCCTCAGCATCGACCACTGCTGCTGAGGAAACAGATGATGGTCCGGTGGACGCGGGTATATCAGTGAAGAAAATCGATAATTTAAGCTCAGACTTCATTAACGGAGTTGATGTCAGCTCATATCTCTCAGAGATAAAGAGCGGCGCTAAGTATTATGATTTTGATGGCAATGAGGCAAACCTTTTTGATATATTACAGGAAGCGGGAGTGAATTATGTCCGTCTTCGTGTATGGAATTGCCCTTACGCTGTAGATGACAGCGGTAACATCAAGTATGTGGATGACAATGGCAAGGAATATTCCGCCGGAGACGTAACAGCTTCAACCGGTGACGAGGGATACACCGTCTACGCTCTGTCGGATGGAACCGAAGTAAATCCTGAAGGATACGGTGCCGGAAACTGTGATGTCGACAACGCGGCTTACATAGGCAAGCTTGCCACCGATCACGGAATGAAGGTTCTTATTGATTTCCATTATTCGGATTTCTGGGCTGACCCTAATAAGCAGAAGGCTCCTAAGGCCTGGACAGATATGACACCTTCCGAGAAGGCAGAAGCCGGAGCGAAATTTACAACCGAGTCTCTTAATACCCTTAAGGATGCCGGTGTAGATGTAGGCATGGTTCAGATAGGTAACGAGATAAATAATGGCTGCGCCGGAATGAATCAGGATTCTGATGTATTTCCATTCCTGTCAGCATGCGCTAAGGCGGTAAGGGCTGTAGATCCTGACATATTAATAGCTGTTCACTATACCGATCCTCAGAAGGAAGGCTATCAGTATGGCAGAGTAAAGGATCTTGTTGCTGCAGGCGTTGATTTTGATGTATTTGCTACATCCTACTATCCTTTCTGGCATGGCAGCGCTGATACCCTTGCCACGAATCTTAAGAAGATAGCAGGTACATTTAACAAGAAGGTCATGGTAGCCGAGGTTTCTTACGCATTTACCACAGAAGATGGTGATGGTTATGGTGTTATTGTAAGCGGACAGGCAGGAGATCAGACTTACAATTATCCAATCACTCCTGAAGGCCAGGCACAGGCTATTAGGGACGCGATGGCTGCTGTCGCAAGTGTAGGCAAGATGGGACTAGGAACATTTTACTGGGAACCGGCATGGCTTCCTGTTGACAAATCCACATGGAACAAGTATGGCTCAGGATGGGCTTCAAAGTACGCTAAGGGTTACGATCCTGAAGTCCATGACGATGAAAATGGCTGTACTTGGGATAATCAGGCGTATTTCGATTATACGGGCAAGGCTCTTGAGTCTTTAAAGGTATATCAGTATGTAAAGACGGGATCGAGTGGCCCTGTAAATGTAAAGAATATAGATACTCTTACTGCTCAGACAAAGTATCATGAGAGCACAGACCTTCCTACACAGACTACTGTTCATCTTACTGACGGGACAAATGTTCAGGTGAATGTCGTATGGCCTGACGATGTTGCTGACACTATTAAGGCTGCTGATTTTGGAACAACTACTGTAACCGGTGATATTGACGCTTTCTCATATGATTCAAAGGGAGAGTCTATCTCTGTAGAGAAGGGTAAGTTTACTACTACCTGCGAAGTTACGGTTATTGGTGACAATTTCATCACAAACGGTGATTTTGAGGATAACGACGGTGACGGTAGCGGTTGGACCGTAAAGAACTATGATCCGAATGGTGGCGGTGCTCCTAAGGTAGATGTAAGTACGGATAACGCTCACCATGGTCAGTATTATTATACCGGCTGGGACGAGAAGAGTATAGACTTTGAGATTAACCAGAAGGTTGATACCTCTAAGATGACTGCCGGAACTTATCAGTTAAATGCCTATTATCAGGGTACTAAGGTTGCTACACTAAATGATGATTCTAAGCTCTATATCAAGGTAACCGATAAGGATGGCAAGTCTAAGACTTACAAGACTGAGATTCAGTTCAACAATACCTGGAAGGACTGGTATCATGCCCAGGTAACCGATATTGTAATTCCTGACGGAGTCAAGTCAGTCAAGGTCGGTACCAGAATGAGCGTGAGCGGCGATGGACCGTGGGTTGTCGTTGATGATATAAGTCTCTTCAGAACAGGTGACTAACGACTCCTTCAGTCAGTTTCGCATATAATGTATGCTCCTAAGGAGCATACTAGTCATAGCCACCCACTTCGTGGGACCCGCCTATGACAACAGACAGCTCCCTCATAGAGGGAGTCTATATAAAAAAGAGGATAGATAAAATCTATCCTCTTTTCTTATTACCCGGCACTCTCCTCAAGATCGGCATCGCCCGCTTCTCCGTTTTCGCAATGATAACTCTTATCTATTAATTCGTTATTTGCCGTAGCAAGCAGCAGCTTGATACGATTCAGCTGGTTTACTTCACTGGCGCCCGGATCATAGTCTATAGCCATGACATTTGTGCCCGGATACATCTGACGAAGCTTCTTTATTACTCCCTTACCGACTACGTGGTTAGGAAGGCAGCCAAAAGGCTGTGTACAGAGTATGTTAGGAACTCCGTTCTTTATGAGTTCTATCATTTCACCTGTAAGGAACCAGCCCTCACCTGTCTGGTTGCCACATGAGACTATATCGCTTGCGTATTTAGCGAGATCGTAAATATTCGCAGGTGGAGTGAAGTGCTTGCTCTGCTCAAATTCTTTCCTTGCGGCGTTCCTGAAATATTCGAGGAACTTTATCGCTATCTTCATGAAACGGGCAACCTTCTTGCTCTTGCCTAGGTACTTAGCCTGGTACTGCGGGTTATAAGCGCAGTAGAGGAAAAAGTCCATAAGGTCAGGAACAACAGCTTCCGCTCCCTCCTGCTCAAGAAGGTCAACCACATGGTTATTTCCGGATGGAAGGTACTTTACAAGTATCTCACCAACGACTCCTACCTTAGGCTTGGTAAGGCCTTCAACACGAGGAAGGTTATCAAATTCCTTTATCATATCACGACAGGTGAAGCGGAACTTGCTCATTCCGGTATCATTTCTTATATTGTCTATGCACTTAGCATTCCATTTTTCATAAAGAGCGTTTGCCGCTCCTTTTTCAGCCTCATAAGGTCTGGTGGCGTAAAGGCACTTCATGAGAATATCTCCATAGATAAGTGCCTGAAGCGCGGCGATTCCCATCTTAGGAGTTGGTTTCCATCCCGGATTTCTCTCGAACATCTGCCAGGACACTGAAACCACAGGAATATATCCGTAGCCCTCTTTCCTTAAGGCTCGTCTTATAAATCCGATATAATTCGAAGCCCTGCAGCCACCACCGGTTTGCGTGATAAATATAGCAAGCTTGTGGGTGTCGTATTTTCCACACTTAACAGCTGTCATAATCTGACCAACTGTTAGGATGGAAGGGTAGCAGGCATCGTTGTTAACAGCCTTAAGCCCTTCATTAATGACACTGTGATCATCCGGCAGTACCTCGAATTTATAACCTGTAATGCTTACTGCTTCCTTCAACAGTCTGAAATGAATAGGACTCATCTGAGGGAAGAGAAGAGTATAATCTTTCATGTCCTCAGTAAAGATTTCTCTGTCAAATGATGAGCTGGCCTCATGGGCCGTAATTCCCTTCTCGTCTCTGTCCCTTACGGCGGAGAGAAGGGAACGGAGTCTGATTCTTACACCACCGAGGTTGCTGACCTCATCTATTTTAAGAGCTGTATAAATCTTACCTGCGCTTGTGAGTATATCGCCGACCTGGTCACGAGTCACCGCATCGAGACCGCATCCGAAGCTTGAAAGCTGTACCAGCTCGAGGTTCGGTTCGGTCTTGACGAAGCAGGCGGCTTTATAAAGCCTGCTGTGATACATCCACTGGTCCATTACAATAAGTGGCCTGTCAACCTTACCCAGGTGGGCTATACTGTCTTCAGTAAGAACAGCGGCGCCAAGAGAGTTTACAAGCTCAGGTATACCGTGGTTTATCTCAGGATCAATATGGTAAGGTCTTCCGGCAAGCACGATTCCCTTACGCCCAGTGTCCTTAAGATATTTAAGGACCTTCTCGCCTTCCTCTTCGGTATCCTGCTTTGCCTTCATCTGCTCAAGCCATGCCTCATGGGCTGCTTCGCGGATTTCTTTCCTACTTATACGGCCTTTAAATATCTCAACGAGCCTGTCAGTGAGAATCTCTTCATTTTCCATTGAGAGAAATGGATTCTCAAAATTAATAGAAGGGTCGTCGAGTTCTTCCATGTTGTTCTTTATATTTTCGCCGTAGGAAGTTACGATAGGGCAGTTATAGTGGTTATTCGCGTCCGGTGTTTCGTTGTGCTCGTAAGGTATGCAAGGATAGAAGATATGCTTTATTCCCTGATCCACAAGCCATTTTACATGTCCATGGGCAATTTTTGCCGGATAGCATTCCGATTCCGAAGGGATGGACTCGATACCGAGTTCATATATTTTTCTGGTGCTGACAGGCGACAGGACTACGCTGTATCCTAATTTTGTAAAGAAAGTAAACCAGAAAGGGTAGTCCTCGTACATGTTGAGAACCCTCGGAATGCCGATAATTCCACGCTTTGTTTCCGACTCGGGAAGAGGAGTATAACCGAACATTCTCTTCATTTTCCAATCGAACATGTTAGGGATGTTCTCCGCGTTCTTGGTGAGGCCGAGTCCCTTCTCGCAACGATTTCCGGAAATGAATTTTCTTCCGCCGTTAAATATGTTGACAGTGAGCATGCAGTTATTATTGCAGCCCTTGCAGTGGGTCATCCTTGTATCGTAGGTAAGGGCGCTTATCTGATCAAAGGAGAGCGTGCTTGTCTCTTCACCCGCCTCATAGTGCTTTCTTGCCACAAGAGCCGCTCCGAAAGCGCCCATAATACCGGCGATATCAGGCCTGATTGCCTTATGTCCACTGATGCGCTCAAAGCTTCTGAGTACAGCGTCGTTATAAAATGTTCCGCCCTGAACGACGACATTTTCACCTAACTGCTTCGGGTCTGTAAGCTTAATGACCTTGACAAGAGCGTTCCTTATTACCGAGTAAGCCAGTCCTGCTGAAATATCCTCTACGGTAGCGCCTTCCTTCTGAGCCTGCTTTACTTTTGAATTCATGAAGACAGTGCAGCGGCTGCCCAGATCTATAGGGTTCTTAGCGAAGAGGGCAGCCTTAGCGAAATCCTTAACCTCATAGCCGAGAGATTTCGCAAATGTTTCGATAAAGGAACCGCAGCCTGAAGAACAGGCTTCATTTAAGAGAACGCTGTCAACAGTGCCGTCCTTTATCTTTATGCACTTCATATCCTGGCCGCCGATGTCAAGGATTGTATCAACACTCGGGTCAAAGAAGGCAGCTGCCTCGTAATGAGATACAGTCTCTACTTCACCCTCATCAAGCATAAAGGCGGATTTGAGAAGCTTCTCACCGTAGCCTGTTGAGCATGATCTCGCGATTCTTGCCGTAGGAGGCATCAGGTGCTTTATCTCATCCATGGCGGCAATAGCGGTTTTAAGCGGGCTTCCGTTATTATTTGAGTAAAATGAGTAAAGGAGAGTGCCGTCTTCACCGACAAGAGCCACCTTCGTGGTAGTTGAACCTGCGTCAATGCCTAGAAAGGCGTTCCCATGGTAGGAGGCGAGATCACCCTTCTTTACAGTTGCGTTCGCGTGTTCATCTATAAAGGCCTTATATTCACTCTCATCCTTAAAAAGAGGCTCCATACGGGCAACTTCGCTCTGAATCTCAACGTGGTCGTGAAGCTTTGTATAGAGCTCGGAAAGATTCACCTCTGTCTCATATTTGCTGCTCATAGCGGCGCCGCGGGCAGCGAAAAGATGTGAATCATAAGGCGCTATGACTTCATCATCCGTGAGCTTCAATGTTCTTATAAATGCCTTGCGAAGCTCTGTCAAGAAGTGGAGCGGACCCCCAAGGAAGGCCACATGTCCCTTAATAGGCTTACCACAGGCAAGTCCTGAGATTGTCTGATTCACAACCGCCTGGAAAATGGATTCCGCCAGGTCCGGCTTAGCGGCGCCATCATTGATAAGAGGCTGAATATCGGACTTCGCGAAAACGCCGCATCTCGCGGCTATCGGATAAATGGACCGGTAGCTCTTTGCGTACTCGTTTAACCCTGCCGCGTCAGTCTTAAGGAGAACAGCCATCTGATCGATAAATGATCCGGTACCGCCTGCGCAGATGCCGTTCATGCGTTGTTCTATACCATTCGTGAAGTAAATAATCTTCGCGTCTTCACCACCGAGCTCGATAGCTACGTCCGTTTCCGGGGCGAAGGTCTTAAGAGCTGTCGAAACGGCTATGACTTCCTGAACAAAAGGAATATTTAATACCTTAGAAATGGAAAGTGCCCCGGAACCTGTGATTACCGGAGCGACGTTAACATTGCCGCATGTCTCTATAGCTTCATGAATAAGGTCCGCCAGGGTTTCCTGTATATTCGCGAAATGTCTCTTATAATCTGAAAATACTATATTGCTGTTGCCATCGATGACGGCTATCTTAACTGTAGTGGAGCCGATGTCGATGCCTAACCTCATCACGTTTCCCTGCATATTTATACCTTTCCACCGTCGCAATCACTAATAGCGCGACAGTTTATCTTAAACAACATTATATTATATAAGAAAAAAATAATCAATGACAGATACAAAAACGCAACTTTGTAATGAAGAGAGCGATTTTCCATATTTTTCATTATTACAAGTCTTGACATCACATATGGCAAAAAGTTATAATCGTGTGAAAGGAGTTTTTGTGTAATGAATAATTTTCTTGACAGGCTTGAGAGAAAGATTGGCAGATACGCCATTCACAATCTCATGTACTATATTATCGCTATATACGTTATCGGCGCTATGATAGGCATGATTAATCCTATGATCTATTATAACTATCTTGCGCTCAATTTTGCCGCTATTGGCCACGGCCAGATTTGGCGCCTCATTACATTCATACTGGCGCCGGATACGCTTGGCAGCGCTCAGGGGATGAATATTTTCTTTTTCATTATTAACCTGTACTTCTATTTCTACATAGGCAGGAACCTTGAAAATACCTGGGGAGCCTTCCGCTTCAATATGTACTACCTGTCGGGTATTATTTTTAATATCTTAGGAGCTCTTATACTCTACCTGATTACAGGCGACCCAACTACAGGCTGGTATTTTGGTCTTAACTATGTAAATGAATCGCTCCTGCTCGCTTTTTGCGCCATGTACCCGGATGAGATGGTTCTGTTCTTCTTCGTCATTCCGTTAAAGATGAAGTATCTGGGTATTTTCTATGGCGTGATGCTTGCTATTCAGCTTTTGCAGGCTGTTTCACTCGGAGCGTGGCCTTACGCAGTCGCCATGCTCGTCGGGCTGCTTAACTTTTTCCTCTTTTTCCTTTCAAACAGGAATTACCGCAGAAGGCCATTTAACATGGGGATGAACTTCGGGAGGACAAGGAGGCAGGACGGTAATTTCCGCACTGTTTACGGAAATGGGAATGTAAATAACGACAGAAGTGGGAATGCCGGAACGTCAAGAAACAGAGGCTTCGCCAAGCATCGGTGCGCAATATGCGGAAGGACAGAGATTTCTAACCCTGAGCTTGAATTCCGTTTCTGCTCAAAGTGCGAGGGCAATTACGAGTACTGCAACGAGCACTTATATAAGCACCAGCATATTCAAAAGGTGAAGACAGATAACGGCTTCGGGCCGGATATGTAATTAAGAACAAAGGATTGGAAGGTTTTATTTAACGATGGATTTACATGACAGTATCAACAATATAAAGAAGGGGAAGGAATTAGAGGTCAGTATCCCATTTTACTCAAATGAAATGGCTGATCTCTATGAGAGAGTCGATTCCTGCACGCTTTCATTTGCCTATATGGTTTTGAGGGAGTATTTTCTAAGCAAACCCGAAAGCTATAGGCTGAATGATTATAAGGAAATACTTACAGAGGCGATAGATGAAGGATTCTTAGCTGAATTTGATGGCGCTAAGAGGGAAAAAATCGTAAAAGAGCTTCTTGACACAAGAGCCGAAATCAAGGTCAGGACTGAGGCGCTTCTTGATTTATGCGGCAAGGCTCAGGTTATGGTTGAGGATTTTGACGATATATTCTACCCTGTAACAAATGAGAGCCTTATAGAGCCCGATGATTTCGCTAAGCAGGTCTTGAACTACATTTTCGAAAATAAGGATAACAATATTATCAACACGAGGCTTAAGCAGGTCCTTGAAAGACTGCCTGTCCGCTATACGAGGGTGAAGTTCCTCGATATTCTTACATCGACAGTTGACCTCTATAAGAAGGCTGACAAGGATACATATGATACATTCCTCTCGGCCATCAGGTCCTCGTGCGGCATGAACGATGTTAATGCAGCCGAGGAACATTTTCCCGAGATAACGAAGTCCTTTTATGAAGCCTATGACAAGGCGAA
The DNA here is from genome assembly GCA_900314885.1 of uncultured Eubacteriales bacterium. Taxonomy (GTDB): domain Bacteria; phylum Bacillota; class Clostridia; order Lachnospirales; family Lachnospiraceae; genus Catonella. The sequence continues at coordinate 41,611 of OMWY01000011.1, read as the reverse complement.
GAAGGAAAGAACGCCTGAAAACGCGGCCAAGGTTGTAGACGCGATAAAGACCATGCTTGATGTAGTTGATACATACGAGCTGCTTATTAATACAATAAACGATCTGATTTGTGTTCTGCTTGCTATGCCTTATTCAAATGTAGATACGTCAAAGGCAAAAAAGGCAGTAGAAAAAATTAATGAGCTGGTAAAGGAATGCCGTGCCCCATCCCCTGATGAGAGCAAAGAGCTTGACGATATACTAAATGACCTCTCTGTTATGCACGAAAAATACTATACCGATCTTGCGACGAATCAGATGCTTCTTGACGTGATAAATGAGAAGTACATGAGTACATGCGAGTCAATAATGGCGGCGACAGAAGTTAATGATCTTCTTATATGCAGGAAGCTTAATTCCGGCAGTGCCTTCGCTAATCTCGCTGAAAACGGCTTTGTTGAGCTTACTGAGTCGTATTTCTCAGAAGAGAAAGAGAAGTTAATCGCTGAGTTTAAGAAGCTTTTCGGAGAACTTGAATTAAGCGAGAGAAGATCGGTTATGGCAAAGGTACTCGGTACTATTCCTGTTTATTTTGAGAACAGGACCGATGTCATGAATTATGTGAGAAGCTCACTTAAGAGCGCGGATGAAGGCGAATACACAAAGGCTGTTACCGTTATCAGTAAACTTTGGAGAGAATAAAATGACCATAAGAAAGCCACTGTTTTGTATCGGCAGGATGGACAATCCTAAATACAGGAGGAGAGTGCTTAAGAAAATGCGACGGGGCAAAAGAAGCCTTTTCCCGCCTTTTGGAATCATGCTGCCTCAGAACAGGGGAGACTTTCTTGAAATTATTGACTTTAACGAGCTTGGCAAGGACTTCTATCGTAAGAACGATGACTACGTTATGATAGGAGCTGCCGAGACAAGATCAGACGCTGTTTCGCTCGTGGCAGCTCTGTATCTAGCTAAAGAGAAGGCAGACAAAGGGGGAGAATAGTGGCGCTTGGCATTTTCCTTACAGTACTGAAGGTTATTGGCAAGGTACTGCTCTGGATATTGGTTATATTGCTAGCCCTGATCCTCCTCATACTCTTTCTTCCGATTACATATAATGTTAAACTTGATTATGAGGAAGGAAACTTCGAGGTTCTTGGCAGGACCGGGTGGTATTTTCTCCTGGTGAATTTTCCTTTTGAATTCCGGGACAAGAAGTTTAGATATAAGCTGAGGGTCTTTGGTATACCGATTTTTAGCAGTGATAAGAAGACCGTGAAAAAACCGGAAGGCAAAAAGAAGGTTAAGAAGGGGAAAAAGGAGAATTCCACTAATAAAAAATCTAAACATACGAACACCGATGGGACCGGAAAAACAACAAAAGAAGTTCACAGTGATTCCGGCAGTAAGAAGTCTAAGGGTGACAGGCTTAAGGATATCCTTAGGGATGATCACATAGGAGAGCTTGTAAGCGTTATTCTAGACGCGTTGGGAAGGCTCTTGAAGCTGGTACTCCCAAAGAAAATGGAGGGTACCATAGAGTTCGGCACCGGCGATCCCTACACTGAAGGAAAGATACTTGGCTGCATATCTATGTTTTATGGTCTGTACGCGGACAAGCTTACAATAGTTCCTGAGTGGGAAGAAAAGAAGTTTACAGCCAATGTAAGGATGAAAGGACACTTCACTGTATTTGCCCTGGTAATTATTGCGATTAGGCTCTTTAGAAACAGATATTTTATGAAATTAATAAAAACCATAACGAAAAAGTGAGGTAGAATATGTCTGAGAATAACTTTGAAAGTATCATCTCATCCCTGATGAAGGGTATGAACACTGTCATGACATCAAAGACTGTTGTGGGCGACGCTATTAAGGTGGATGAACACACGACAATTCTTCCCCTTGTGGACGTCAGCTTTGGCGCGGGCGCCGGAGCTTATCTTTCCGGGGAGAAAAAGACCAATAGCGGCGGAGGTGGTATGTCAGGGAAGATTACGCCTAGTTCCGTTATTGTAATAAAGGATGGTAATGTTCGCCTTGTTAACATCAGAAATCAGGATACCATGACAAAGATTCTTGATATGGTACCTGATCTGGTTGATAAGTTCACGGATATGATTAAGAACAAAAATGGAGCTAAGATTACAGAGGATGATGTGAATCGTGAACTCGACAAGGCTAAAGAAGATAAAGAAAAGTCTGAATAAACGGGCTTGTAGATGACGATTAGAAAATTTCATATTACTACTTGCATTTTTTGTTCATCTCTGCTATAATAGTAGCCGTGTGTTTTGACTTATATTTTCCTGCCTTAGGCAGGATGGTAAACCTGTTTTCTTATCAGGGAGAGGTAAGTTTATCGGGTTAACTTCTCATAAAGCAGTCACGTGACTGGTATGCTTAATAAGGAGGTGTCACAGGTCATGGCAAAGTGTTCTGTTTGTGGCAAGGGCGTTATGTTTGGAAACCTTGTATCACATTCTCACAGAAGAGCAAATAAAGCATGGAAGCCAAACGTTAAGCGTGTGAAGGTTGTAACTCCTTCAGGAATCAAGAGCGAGTATGTTTGTACTTCATGCCTTAGAAGCGGTAAGGTTGAGCGTGCTTAATAGCACATTAAAAGAGCTCCCTGTCATCTGACAGGGAGCTCTTTGTTGATTGTCACATCGCTTTGCGATAATAGAAAGAATTCAGCAAGCTGAATTCTTCTTAAGAGAGTTGAACACGATTTCCTTACGGAAATCGCAACGTCACATCGCTTTGCGATGTGACAATAAATAAAAGCCTCTGCAGGCTGCACTACAGAGGCTGTATCAAAATAGAAGATTGTGATGTTGATGTTATCTACGATTAGCTGCTCCAATTTATATAAAAAGGAATGATAGTAGACACTCAACGCTTAGTATTATAACACGAAAACTTACAGATGTAAAGTACATAAATACAAAAAACGAGGATTTTTTTATCATGAACAACCTTTTTGTACTCGCCGGACCAACAGCATCAGGAAAGACTTCGCTTTCTGTGGAGCTTGCGAAACGTGTAAACGGTGAAATTATTTCAGCTGATTCCATGCAGGTATACAGGGGGATGGATATAGGGACTGCAAAGATAAAGGAAGAGGAAAAGCAGGGAATACCTCATTTTTTAATTGATGAATTTGAACCGGATGAGGAATTCAACGTTACTGTATTTCAAAAAAAAGCTAAGCAATATATAAAGGAGATTTCAGACCGCGGACATCTTCCTATGATTGTCGGCGGTACCGGCTTTTATATCCAGTCCGTCCTTTATGATATAGATTTTGAGAAGGAAGAGGGAAATACAGAGGTGAGAAAAAAGTACGAAGAGCTTGCCTCCCTTAAGGGCAAGTCCTACCTGCACGACTTGCTGAAAGAAAAAGACATGGAATACGCAAGCGAAGTTTCAGAGAACAATGTAAAGAAAGTAATCAGGGCCTTGGAATTCTATGAACTGACCGGCAAGAAGCTTTCAGAACACAATCGAGAGCAGAGGACCAAGGAGTCACCTTATAATTTCGCTTATTTTGTCCTGACGATGAATCGAGACAAGCTCTATAAGAGGATTGACGCCCGTGTGGATAAGATGTTTGAAAACGGCCTTGTAGACGAGGTGACAAGACTCATGGATGAAGGCTATGACAGGAATCTGGTATCAATGCAGGGCCTTGGCTATAAAGAGGTTATTAGTGCCCTTAATAACGAAATCACCATGGAGGACGCGAGAGAGCTAATTAAAAAATCAACCAGACATTTTGCCAAAAGGCAGCTCACATGGTTCAGACGTGAGAGAGATGTTACCTGGCTTGATCTTGAAAATTACCGGAATTTGGAAGAAATTGTAGATTTTATACTTGAAATTTTGCGTAAAAGAGATTTTGGGCTTTTCAAATCGGATTCAATGTGTTAGAATAGATAAGGTTATTTTTCAATGTCCACATAAAAATATGTCGGAAAGAATTAGTGATATTCCGGATACGGAACGTCCGTTTGAGAAGTTTAAGACGTCAGGTCTTGACGCTTTGAGTGATAAGGAACTGTTAGCCCTTATATTGAGAAGCGGTACGAAGGATTGTAACTGCCTTGAGCTGGCGGGGAAGGTACTCGATAAGGCAAATGGTATAACCGGTTTCCCGGGAAGCTCGGTTGAGGATTTTAAGCGGATTTCAGGAATCGGCGAAGTCAAAGCGAGCCAGATCGTATGTATAGGGGAGCTTGCGAGACGGATAGCTAAAACCCGTCATCCTCAGAGTGAGCCTCTTAACACGGCTTCGGTTATCGCTGACAAATATATGGAAGATTTGAGACACCTGAAGGAGGAACACATTTTACTTCTCCTGTTAGACTCTAAGTTCCGCCTCAACAAGGAAGTAACGTTAGGTATAGGGTCTGTAAATCGCACCATACTCAGTCCAAGAGAGGTAATGGTTAACGCTATGCGATACGAGGCTGTTAATCTGGTACTGCTCCATAACCATCCGAGTGGTGACCCTAATCCTTCTGAGGACGACATTGCCATCACCGAGAGGATAAGGCGTTCCGGTGAGATTGTGAACATACCGCTTTGTGACCATGTAATTATTGGTGACAAGGCATATTACAGTTTTGCTGACGCAGGGCTGTTGCAATAGATTAAGAAAGGAAATATTTAAAATGTCCGGTAAGGTCATAGGAGTAGATTTAGGTACTAAAAGAGTAAAGTATTACAGAAAAGGCGATGGAATCATTTTCGATGAAGAGAATTGCATCGCTATTGAGAATAAGAATGAAATCAGGGCTATCGGAGATGAGGCTTCCATTATGTATGGAAGAACTCCGGCCACCATTAAGGTTGTGTATCCGGTTGTTCGCGGCGTCATAGCTGATGTCAGCGCGATGGAACTCTATTTTAATACATCTTTCGCCAGAATCTATGGAAGAACCCGTAAGGCCGCCGGATGTAATTATGTTGTCGCGCTTCCTACCGATATCACAGAGGTGGAAAAGAGAGCCTTCCCTGATCTTATCATGAAGAGTGATGTGAAGCCAAAGAATATTTCTCTGGTAGACAAGCCTATATGCGTTGCTCTTGCGGCGGATATTGAGATTATGAAGGCAAAGGGAATTATGACTGTCGATATTGGCGCGGATACTACCGAAATCGCTGTCATTTCTTTGGGCGGTATTGTCACCAGCGAGCTGCTTCCTGTAGCAGGTAATAAATTTGACAAATCCATTATTTCCTATATCAGGGAACAATGTGGACTTATTATAGGTAAGGCAAATGCCGAGGAGCTTAAGAAGGGTATCGCAAGCGCGATTTCAGGCAAGAATCAGACTATGCCTGTAAATGGACGTGACGCTTATACAGGTCTCCCTAAGAGAATTGATATATCTTCCGACATGATATTTGAGGCACTTAAGGGTGATCTTGCGAATATCACGGAAGATATTAAGAGCATACTTGAAAGAGTGGCACCGGAGATTTCTTCTGACATAATAGACACCGGCATTTATGTGACCGGAGGTTCAGCCCAGATTGCCGATCTGGACGTGCTGTTTGGGGAAGCAACCAATCTTCGTATAAATATCCTTGATAATCCTCAGGACAGTGTAATTATTGGATTAGGCAAGCTTATAGAAGACGAAAATTATCTTACTCTTCCATATATTTACAGGCAGCCGGGGTATTATATAAAGAGCGCAAATAAGAATGCAAAAACGAAATAAGATAAATATTAAGCCCAGATATCTGTTTGTGTTAATGGTATCACTGTGTGCTGTAATACTTATTGTTTCCTTCAGATCGGGAAATAATGATTCCGCCATAAGACAGTTTGCCGGTGACGTTGTTACGCCGATGCAGTCCGGCATTAATAAGCTGGGAAGCTTTTTCGCGGATAAGCTGAAATATTTTAAGAGCATTGACGATCTTACCGCCGAAAACGCAAGTCTTAAAGAGCAGCTTGCGGACATTTCTTATCAGAATAAGGTTCTCATGCAAAGCAGGTATGAGCTGGATGATCTGAAGAAGCTTTACAATCTCGACAATAATTATGCCGATTATCCTAAGGTTGCCGCCAGGGTAATTTATAACAACAGCTCCAACTGGTACAGTTCATTTGGCATTGACAAAGGAACAGATGATGGTATTAAGGTAGGCATGAACGTTATGGCCGGAGATGGCCTTGTCGGAATAGTGACAAAGACGGGTCATAACAACGCGACAGTCAAATCGATAATAGATGACAGCAGCAATGTGTCAGGTATGTTTCTTGACACTTCTGATACATGTATTGTAAAAGGCAACCTTAAAACGCTTGAGAACGGACATATTGAGGTGACCGATATCAAGAAGGGCGCTGACATCAAGGATGGCTATGAGGTAGTGACCAGCTATATCAGCACAAAATATCATCCGGGTATTCTTATCGGTTATATAAGTGATATTACGGTTGATTCATCAAATATGACAGAATCAGCGAAGCTCACACCGGCAGTCGATTTTTCGAAGCTCGATATGGTACTGATTATCACGAAAGAGAAGGAAGCGATGTATTGATTAAACGATGTATAAGTTCTTTCCTCATGCTGATATTTCTGTATCTACTGCAGACAACAGTTGGATGTAGGATAGCCATTGCCGGAATTAAGCCTGATATGGTTATAGTACTTGTAGTTATGTCAGCTTACAGGTATGGCAGAGTATATGGCATGTTCATGGGCTTCTTCGCGGGTCTTCTTATAGATCTTGTTGAGGGAGACTATATCGGTATGTACGCTTTATTCTACCTTATTGTCGGGTACTACGCGGGATTCTCGAACCAGCTTTTTGACAGAGATTACTCAACAATGCCGGTCCTGGTAATAGGAGCTTCTTCTTTGGCGATAAACCTTATAGAATACGTTGCCGGATTTTTGTTAAGAAACAGGCTTGATTTTCCGTATTACTTTGGCAGGATTATTTTGCCGAGCCTTCTGTATACTGTGGTTATCTCAATATTTCTGTACAGGTTTGTTAACCTTGTGTATAGAAAGATAGATAATTTGAATCTGGCTTTGGAAAGAAAGAAGAAAGAGAAAAAGGAGGAAGAGATTGTTTGACTCATTTATCAATGGGTTCAGAAATGTGATAAAAGCGCGAATCCTTCCTTTGGTACTGATTTACGCGATTCTTATATCTTCTCTGGTATATAAGGTTTTTCATATACAGGTTGTAAAGCATGATGAACTTACAAATGAGACCACTGAAACAAACGTTATAAATCGCGATATCAGGGCGACTCGCGGGAATATTTATGACAGAAACGGAGTTCTCTTAGCCTACAATAAGCTTTCATATAATGTAACACTGCAGGATCTCGGGGCATTTAAGGATGACAACGAAGAAAATGCCATGATCTATAAGCTTGTGAAAATACTGGAAGCTAATGGTAATTCGCTCGCTGTGGATTTTTATATCAGGCAGAATAAGAAGGGTAATCTTGTTTTTACAGTAGATGGTTCTGCTGAGGAGAGGTTCAAGAGAGACGCTTACGCCGCAAAGTCTGTGGATGATCTTACCGATGAACAGCGTAATGCTACGGCGGGAGCTGTGTACATGCAGCTTAAGAGCGGCAAGTATATGTTCAATATATCTGACTCATATAATGTGGAAGACACACTAAAAATTATGAGCGTCAGATTTGCCCTGTTTCTTAATAAATATAACAAAGAGACACCTGTTTCCGTCGCTCTTAATGTCGATGATAAAACAGTAGCGGCCATACTTGAGTCTTCGTCTGAGCTACCCGGAGTGGAAATCTCAGAAGAGACATACCGAGTTTATAACGACAGCAAATATTTCGCCCATGTTTTGGGATATACGGGCACGATATCTGAATCACAGCTTGAAGATGATAAAGATGATTATTATTCCCAGAATGACCAGGTAGGCAAGACGGGTATAGAAGAAGCTTTTGAATCTTACCTGAGAGGCGAGAAGGGCAGCGAGGAAATTACGCTAGACGGTAATTATAATATCACCGGCGAGAAAGTGAATAGCGAGCCGGTAGCAGGCAATGATCTGTATCTTACCATGGATGATACCCTTCAGAAGGTCTGCTATCACCTCCTAGAGAAAAATCTGGCGTCAATACTTTTGGGAAAGATTGTAAACTCTGCTTCAAACGGGGCCAGTGGTAAAAACCAGACGGATATCATGATCCCTATATATGATGTCTATAATGCTTTATTTGAAAATAACGTCATAGATGTTGCCCATTTGCGAAGTAAAAAGGCGAGCAGTACAGAGAAGGCTGTTTATAAGAAGTTTACAGCCAAGGAAAAATCGGTTATCAAGAAGCTGAAATCCCTCTTGGATGTCAACAGTAAGGTGACAAAGAAGGAAGCAGGTTCAGAGATGGCTGACTACCTTGACTACTTCTATGATTACCTTAAGAATAATGACTATATCAAGATAAAGACCGTGGATGAGAATGATGAGACCTTCGTTTCATTTACTGAAGACGGCATTAGCCTTTCTAAGTTTCTCAAGTACGCTATAGCTAAGAAATGGCTAAATCTTGATACCATCGGGATTGGTGATGAATATCTATCAACAGAGGAAATTTACGCTAAGCTGATGGATCAGGTTTTCGCTGATTTACCTGATGATACCGAATTTAACAAGATGATATATAAAACCCTGATATATAATTACACTATAACAGGCACTGAGATATGTATCATTTTGTTTGACCAGGGGGTACTCAAGAGCGACAAGACGAATTATAATAATTTGATTACAGGTGCCGTAAGCCCATATTATTTTATTAAGGCGAAGATTAAGTCACTTGAAATCACGCCTGACATGCTGGCTCTCGACCCTTGCTCTGGCTCCATGGTGGTTACAGACCCGAATACAGGTGATATTCTTGCTATGGTAAGCTATCCCGGATATGATAATAACAAGCTTGCTAACAAGATAGACGCTGATTATTACGCAAAGCTTACAGGCGATAAATCGCTTCCTCTTATGGACAGACCTGTGCAGCAGCGTACAGCTCCGGGCTCCACGTTCAAGCCTATAGCTGCTGCCGCCGCTCTTGGTAACGGAGTCGTCAACCAGTATGAGAAGGTACATGATGATGTAACCTTCACAAAAACAGATACGCCCGCTACGTGCTGGAGTAATACGAGTCACGGCAATATAGATATAACCACGGCTATAGAGGTTTCATGTAACTATTTCTTCTACGAAATGGGTTACAGGCTCTCTCTTGACTCAACCGGAAAATATAACTCCGCGAGAGGCCTTACGAAATTAAACGATTACGCCGCGATGTTTGGATTTAAGGAAAATTCGAACTCGGGTATAGAGCTTCTTGAATACAGCCCTGAGATTTCGGATACCGATTCTGTCCGCTCAGCTATAGGACAGGGCAGATACGCATTTACGCCTACACAGATAAGCAGATACATGTCATGTGTGGCAAATGGCGGTACACTTAACTATCTGACATTGGTAGACCATATCGAGGATATAGATGGAAACAAGGTCAAGAATACAATCTCAACAGCCGCAAAGAAAAAGGCTCCTAAGGTTTCGCTTCCTGATGTTACCTGGAAGGTTATTCATGACGGTCTCTATGAGGTTGTAAATGGTGACAGAAGTTCGTATTCATCGTTGTTTACCGATGTAAATACAAAGGTCGCCGGTAAATCGGGAACTGCTCAGTTTTCTACAAAACGAGGAAATCATGCCCTCTTTACTTCATATGCGCCTTACGATGATCCTAAGGTAAGCGTGACTGTTGTAATTCCTTTCGGTTATACTTCAACTAACGCGGTTAGAACCGGAGCGGAATTTTATAAATACTACTTCGGCAAGCAGGATGCTGAAGATACGATCAATAGTGGCGTATCTGAGAATCAGGGTGGAATAGCAGATTAATTATAAAGGAGAATGGCAAAATGAACAATCCGGTCGTTATCAAAGCTAATAATTTCGGACTCATGGTTATGCTTGATCCTGATATGGAATTTAATGCTTTGAAAGATGCAATAGCCAAAAAGTTCAGCGAATCAAGATCTTTCTTCGGTGACGCGGAAATGGCACTGTCTTTTTCCGGTCGGAAGCTTTCTGCTGCTGAAGAAGATGAGCTTCTTACTGCCATACTGGCTAACGTTGACTTCAAGGTCGCTTGTGTGGTAGACAATGATCCCGAGAAAGAGGCTCAGTTTAAGGAAAGACTCGAGCAGCTTGAACGTGTCAAGGATATCTCACTGGCAAAGATTTACAAAGGATCTTTCCGCTCCGGTCAGATGATGGAATTTGATACGGGAGTTGTTGTTTTGGGCGATGTCAATCCCGGGGCGAGGATCATTTCAACCGGAAGCATTGTTATACTTGGCTCTCTCAAGGGAGAAGCAGAAGCCGGAAGCAACGGAAATGAGAACGCTTTTATCATTGCGCTTGATATGCGGCCTATACAGTTAAGGATTGGTTCAATGATAGCCCGCAGTCAGGAAGAGGAACCTGTCAAGACTGTAAGAGGAAGCAGACAGGTTGAAAAGGCTGCTGTTCCCAAGATAGCTTATGCTGACGAGGGTAATATTTATATAGAAGAACTATCAAAAGAAACTCTTGCGAATATTAATATTCCGGAGTAAAATATATAAGAAAGACTAAAAGAAGGAGACTCACCATGGGCGAAGTAATAGTAGTTACATCAGGTAAGGGCGGTGTCGGTAAGACAACAACCACAGCAAATGTTGGTACCGGTCTTGCGAAGTTAGGCAAAAAAGTTGTTCTTATTGATACAGATATCGGTCTTAGAAACCTTGATGTCGTTTTAGGTCTTGAGAACCGTATTGTCTATAATCTCGTTGACGTAGTTGAAGGAAAGTGCAAGATTCGTCAGGCCCTTATCAAGGATAAGCGTTACGACTCACTCTATCTTCTTCCGAGCGCTCAGACGAGAGAAAAGGATGCTGTTACGCCGGAGCAGATGAAGGAACTTACGGACGAATTAAGAAATGAGTTTGATTATATCTTCCTTGACTGTCCTGCGGGTATAGAGCAGGGATTCAGGAACGCTATAGCCGGAGCCGATCTCGCAATTGTCGTTACTACACCTGAGGTCTCAGCTATACGCGACGCAGACAGAATAATCGGTCTGCTCGAGGCAAATGAAATCAAGAAGACTGAGCTTATTGTCAACAGGCTGCGTATGGATATGGTAAAACGCGGCGACATGATGTCAAGTGATGATGTACTTGATATATTAGGAATAGACCTTCTTGGTATAGTTCCTGATGATGAGAAGATAGTTGTCGCGACAAATAACGGCGAACCACTTGTGGGGGATGAATCGTCACTTGCGGGTAAAGCCTATATGAATATCTGCCACAGGATTTTGGGCGAGGAGATTCCTTTCCTTAATCTTGAAGAGAAGAAAGGATTCTTTGCCAAGCTTTTTGGCAGGTGAATCAAAAAGGGGGTAAAAGATGGGCTTTTCTGATTTCTTTAAGAAAAAGTCTTCGAGCGCGAAAGCGGTCGACAGGCTGAAGCTGGTACTGGTATCAGACAGGGCTGACTGCTCACCTGAAATAATGGAACAGATGAAGAATGACATAATAGATGTCATTTCAAAATACGTTGAAATTGACTCAGACGGGTTAGATATTAAGATTACCCAGACGGAGTCAGATGGCAAGAATGGTTCGGTTCCTGCTCTTTACGCGAACATTCCGATTAAGGAAATGCGTGGTCAGAACAGGTCCGGCAGGGTTATTCATGATTAAGTATTTAAAAAAATATGATTACAGCCATCTTTCGGTTTCACTGATTCTGGCTGTAATCACCCTGTGCTCTATAGGGTGTTTTTGCATATACAAATCTGATGGATTCGGTATGGCAAAACGACAGATAATCGGGCTTGTTGCGGGGCTTATGGTTATGATTGTCGTTATGCTAACGGATTATCACATGATATGCAGGTTATGGCTTGTACTATACGCTATTGCTGTAATAATGTTAGCGCTTGTAAGATTTTCTCCACTGGGAACCGATCATACTACCGGCGCTTACAGGTGGTTAAATATCGGAGTTACAGAGATTCAGCCATCCGAGCTTGTGAAAATCATACTGATAATTTTCCTTGCGGTATTTTTAACGAGAGTGAAGAATAAGCTTAACAGATGGTATATGTTCTTTTTATCTGTCGCTGTGGCGGCTATACCTACTTTTCTTATACTTATTCAGACCGATCTCTCTTCCAGCATGGTCTGTATGTTCATTTTCGTTGTCATGATATTTATGGCAGGCCTCTCCTGGAAAATTATCGGAATTGTTGTATCTGTTGGCGTACCACTTTCAATTGTTCTTTTCTGGTATGTACAGCAGCCATATCAGAAGCTGTTGACAAGTGTTCAGCAGAACCGTATCTTAGCTTTCATACATCCTGAACAGTCAGCCTCCGGCGGACGTTTACAGCAGATTCATTCCGTTCAGGCTATATCTGCGGGTGGAGTACTTGGAAAAACCTTGTTAGGTGATAATACTGACTACAGAAGATATAATCTCGTTTATGTTAATGAGAGCGACTTTGTATTTTCGGTATTGGGCGAGGAAATGGGCTTTCTTGGCTGTATGCTTGTAATCGCCCTATTCGCATTCATCGTTTTTAAATGCATACAGATAGCGAGAAAGGCAAATGACATGACGGGCAAGCTTATAGCCTACGGTGTATCAGCGATGATAATGTTTCAGGGCTTTGTAAATATTGGAGTTGCGACTGAACTTCTGCCGAATACAGGACTTCCTTTACCGTTCCTTTCATATGGCCTCTCATCGCTGCTATCGAGTATGCTCGCAATTTCATTAGTATTAAATGTTGGCCTGCAGGTTAACGGACGCAAAGGACTGTCATTTACTGTCGGTTCGGGAGATCTTGACCTTGATCAATTGTAGGTATTGGGGGATATAGAAATGAATATTGGACTTATAGCGCATAACGCTAAGAAGAAACTAATGCAGAATTTTTGTGTGGCATACAGAGGAATTCTAAGTAAGCACACAATATACGCGACAGGTACGACCGGACGCCTGATTGAAGAAGTTACCAATCTTAACATACACAAGTATCTGGCCGGTCATCTGGGTGGAGTTCAGCAGCTTGCTGCCCAGATAGAGCAGAATGATATAGACCTGGTCATAGCGCTCAGAGATCCCTTTACCGAAAGTCAGAGAGACCCTGACATGAGTAATATAGTCAAGCTTTGCGATGTGCACAATATTCCTGTTGCCACAAACCTCGCTACAGCTGAACTGCTGATAAGGGCTCTTGACAGGGGAGATCTCGATTGGCGTGAATTATACAGAACGTGATGTTCTGCTGATTTTCGCATAATACTATTGTTTCGGGGAGGGAAAATGAAGAAGTACAGACTTGTTTGTATAGCCTTATTATTATGCCTTGCCCTTTCAGGCTGTGGCAGCAAAGCTTTTATGATGCCTTTCAGTGAAGAAGCGGGAAATGCCGTTTATGAACCGGGAACCGTCATTTCTTCCGAAACCACAAGCGGGAGCGCGGTTAACGCAAGTGGAAGTTCTGTATCATTAATGGCTGAAGATCTGTGTGTTATTGATGGCTACCATATGTCAGAACTCGCAGGAAATCCTGAATTTAACGCTAAGGCTGTTTTTGTAGTAAATGACGAAGGCAATTCTCCTCTTTATGTTAAGCATTGCTTTAAGCGCCTCTACCCGGCAAGCCTCACAAAGCTTATGACGGCTCTTGTCGCATATAAATATTGTGATGATCTTGAGCGGACGTTCACCGTTACCGAGGATTGTCTGAAGCTTCCCGATCCTTACGCAAAGAAAATGGGAATCCAGGTGGGGGACACCTTTACTATACATGACCTTTTGAGAGCGACGCTGATTCCGTCATATAATGACGCGGCTAAGGCTCTGGCATTCGCTGTTGCGGGCAGCGAGGAAAATTTTGTAAAGCTCATGAACGAAGAAGCGAAAAATATAGGGGCTACCAGGTCTAATTTCACTAATTGTCATGGCCTTCATGATAAGAATCACTATACGACTCTTTATGACCTGTACCTTATGTTTCATGAACTCATGAAGAATGATGACTTTGTAAATACAGTTGGCAATGGCGAACTTGATATAAATTATAATGATACATATGGAAACACTAAGACAAAACAGCTGATCAGCACAGACCAGTTCTTAACGGGAGGAGCTACTCTGCCTGAGGGAATAACCGTTGTGGGAGGCAAAACCGGGACTACCGACGAGGCGGGCGCCTGCATGCTTTTATATATAAGAGACAGCGCCGGCAATGGCTACTATGCCGGAATTCTAGGAGCCTCTGACCATATCAACCTGTACGCCGGGTTTTCGACGATTTTTAATTCCCTTCCCGGAAGCGCTATTGTAGATGACAATGGGTCTGAAAGCACTGAGGCCGGGCAAGGTCAATAAATATATCTTTTTTTGTGTAATTCCTTGCAATTATACCTATAAAAGGTTATAATGAATGTAGTATTTAACTTATGGGCACGGGAAGTCTTCTTCCCGCAGTAAAGATAACAGGATGCAGTATATTCTACTGACTCTGTCAGCAAAGGAGGGGCAATATGGTACATATCATCTGTGGCGAGAAAGGCAAAGGCAAGACCAGAGTACTTCTTGACAAGGCTAATGAAGCTGTCAAGACGAGCGGAGGCAATGTTGTTTTCATTGATAAGGACAGTGACCATATGTTTGAGTTGAACAACAAGGTCAGGCTTATCAATGTAAAGGATTTTCTTGTATCTAATCAGGGAGAATTTATTGGTTTTATCTGTGGAGTGATATCTCAGGATCATGATCTTGAAGAGATTTTCTTAGACAGTTTTCTGAAAATATCATATTCTGATGTTGACACGATGCGTCCTGTTTTGAAAAAGCTGATAGAGATATCCGATAAATTTAATATAGACATTGTTCTTAGTCTGTCTATGAAGAGTGAAGATGTACCTGATGAGTTCAAGAATTATATTCTTGTATCACTTTAATCTGATTATTAGTACGCTCTCACGGCATCGGTCTGTGAGAGCGTCTTGTGTATATGGATGTTGATGTAAGAGGTTACTTATGGCGCGTAAAGGAAAGCAGGTTTACCAGATAAAGAAGAAAAGAAACTTCTTTAATCCAGCTACGGTTATTTTCCTGGCTATTTTTTTCTATGTCGTGCTATATGTGCTTGCTTACGCAACCAAAGACCACACATCAGTATACAGGGTCGTAAGCGAAACTTCCGAGGATGTAATACGGACACAGGGTATTTGTCTCCGCGACGAAATAACGGTTAGAGCTGACCGAAGCGGATATGTTAATTACTATATTGGAAACCTTTCAAGATGCGCTAAGAACGACGCCATATGCTCTATTGATGATACCGGTACGATATATAATAAGCTTCAATCTGATACCGGTTCAGGCAACGCGCTTGATACAGACCTTATGGAATTAATCAGGCATTATCATATTAATAATGAGAACAGCTTTGACAGTATCTACTCATTAAAGCAGAAGTTTACCAATGCCGTGCTAAATGACACCGGTAAAAATATGCTTTCGAACCTGTCCGAAGTAATGCGTGATTATGGCAATTCAGACTATTTTCACGTGAATTACGCTACGGAAAGCGGTATTATAGTATATTCTTCCGATAATTATGACGGACTTACGGAAGAAGACATAGACACCGACAGATACAATGAGATTATTAATGCCTCCGGAAACGCTTCAGAATCAAGCATATCAGAAGAGAACAGTAATGTCGGTGGAGTTGGTATTGACAGCGCGAAGGACAATAAGGTAAATTCCGGTGATGTTCTATATAAGATAGTTACCGGTGAGACATGGCACATTATTATAATGATTGATAAGGATCATTATGAAAAGCTCAGTAATCTCGATATAGTCAGCGTGAGGATTAATAATTCCTCCTATACGGCAAACGCCGGAGTAAGATTATATGAGTCAGGTGGCAATTATTTTGCGGATCTGACATTCTATAATTATATGGTGAATTTCGCTGAAGAAAGGGTGTTAAATGTTTCGGTAAAACTAGACAGCGTTTCGGGGCTTAAGATACCGAAATCGTCTGTCATTAAGAAGGATTGTTTTGTAGTTAGTTCTGATTTCTATACTACAAACGAAAAAACAGATCAATCCGGATTCTATGTATATAACGAAGACGAATCCGGCAATAAAAGTGTAGTATTTACTGAAGTGCCTGTTTATGCTATTATCGACAAAAACGAAGACAAAGACGAAGAAAATAATAAAAAGGCATATATCGATGCTAATGGAAATATTACGGCAGGCGACAAAATTTGCGACAAAGATGGCAAAACGACAGAATCAGTAAGCAAGATGGATTCACTCATGGGTGTTTATTGCGTAAACAAGGGCTACCCTGAGTTTAAGAGAATAGAAATAACGGCTGAATTTGATGATTATTATCTCGTAGCGGATAATACATCATTTGGATTGTCGGAATATGATAATATTATTGTTAATCCGACAATAGACGCCAATCTTAAGGAGTGATATAGTATGAGTACTATTGCTGATAACCTGGCATATGTAAGGAAAAATATCTCTGACGCCTGTATTCGCGCGGGAAGAGATCCCAAAGAAGTGACTCTTATAGCTGTCAGTAAAACCAAACCGGTAAGCGATATAAGAGAAGCTATGTCAGCCGGCCAGACTGTTTTCGGAGAAAATAAGGTGCAGGAACTGAGAACAAAAACAACTGAAATTACAGAACCATTGTCATGGCACATGATAGGGCATTTGCAGCTGAACAAGGTAAAATATCTTCCCGGTATGGTCGATATGATTCATTCTGTTGACAATATGGCGCTTGCCGAGCAGATTGAGAAGGAATGCGCCAAAAAAGATACAGTGATGAATATCCTGTGCGAAGTGAATATGGCGGGAGAAGAAAGCAAGTTTGGTCTTGCGCCATCTGAGGTTAAGGACTTTGTTAAGAGCATCAGTGGTTTCAACCATATAAAGGTTAAGGGGCTTATGACTGTTGCTCCTGCCACTGATGACCCGGAATCAAATCGTGTCTACTTTAAGGATATGAAAAAATTGATGGTTGACATTAACAACGAAAAGATTGATAATATAAAGTTAAGTGAGCTTTCAATGGGTATGACAAATGATTATACTATTGCCGTGGAGGAGGGCGCTACTTTCGTAAGAGTAGGAACCGGAATCTTTGGCGCGAGAAATTATGCTGTTTAATATAAAGAACGGAGAACATTATGGCTAATATTATTTCGAATATGATTAACAGACTCAGACTTCCGGATGATGATTATGATGAGGATACATATCTTATGGAAGAGGAGGCTGAGAGACAGCAGCGTGAACAAAACCGCCTCGAAAGAGAGCAGAGAAAACGCGAGAAGGAGGCGGCTAAGGCTGCTAACCGGGCGAGACTTGAGTACAACGCTGATGATGAGAATGATTATGACGATGATGATTCATCTTCCAGGAGAAGATGGAACACGAGAAACCAGGGCAGTTCTAATGTTATGTCCTTTGGACAGGCGAGGCAGAGAAGTATGACAGGTGTAGAAGTTAATGTTGAGAAGCCTGAGAGCTTCGATGATGCTCAGGATATCGCTGACAAGCTCTTGAACGGTGTAATAATTATACTGAATATAGAAGGCCTCGATTTAGCCGCAGGTCAGAGAATTATTGACTACCTATTTGGATGTATGCATGCTATTAATGGGACCTACAGACAGGCTTCCAGGTCTATTTTCGTTATGGCACCAAGCGGAACTTCTCTTGAAGGCGGTGAGTTTGATGAAATAATGGAAGAGAACGGCTTTGACGTCCCGGTAATAAATAAGGATTTCTGATATGGACGATTCGAAGGCCGGTCTCAGGCATATCCTTGATATTGCTAAAACGTCGTACAATCGTGGCTTTGATGGTTTTTCTGACTTTCTTAGCCCTGCGGAAGCTGTATTAATTTATTCGCATATAAGGGAAATTCCTCAAGGGAAGTTTTACTTATATGGTGGCACCAAATCATGTGAGAGAACCATGGCCTGCTTTCCGTCACGAGATTACGCTGACGAAACAGAGATTGATTTTCCGATTTCATGCGTAAAAATCAGTTCTGTCGCTAAAAAATTTCAGAAAAAGGAATTAACTCACAGGGATTATCTTGGTTCTGTTTTAGGCTTAGGGATTGACAGAAAACTTACGGGTGATATTTTTGTAAATAAAGAAGAGAGTAATGCGTATCTTTTCTGTAAAGAAGACATAGCCGGATTTCTCATAGATAATTTGTCGGAAGTCGGCCACAACGCTGTTAAATGCGAGCTTGTTGATTCGCTGGGACTAGATTTCGAGAAAAATATAGAAGAAAGAACAGGTACCGTCCAATCTCTTAGGCTTGATGCTGTGATTTCTGAAGTATATAATCTGTCGAGAACGAATGTTAAGGAAATAATTGAAAAGGAAATGGTCTCGCGCAATTCGATACTTATTTCTAATCCTCACATTGATCTCAGTGATGGTGATATAATTTCTGTTCGCGGTCATGGAAAATTTGTTTTTTACGGGAGCGAAGGAGAAACGAGAAAGGGACGAACAAGATTCAAATATGGCCTTTATACATAATTAACCGGAGGTAACTATTTTGCTTACACCTATAGAAATTCAGAGGAAGAATTTTAAAAGCGGCGGTCTTGGATATGACAAAAAGGAAGTAGACACATTCCTTGAAGAAGTGTGTGATGATTATGAAGCTTTATATAAGGAGAATGCCGAATATAAGGATAAAATAAATGTCCTTAGTGATGGCCTTCAGTATTATAAATCAATAGAAAAGACCCTCCAGAAGGCTTTGGTTTTAGCTCAGAAAACAGCTGATGATACCCATGCCGACGCTGTGAAGAAGGCTGATGCCATTGAGATGGAGGCTCATTTAAAGGCTGAAGAAATTCTCGCCGAGGCAAGAAGAGAGCTTTCTTCAATCAGCACTCAGACAAGAAATTTAATTGCAAGCTATGAGTCTTTCAAGGCACAGCTTAAGGCTTTAGCCAATTCTGAACTGGAAATTGCCGATAGCAAGGCTATGGACGCCGCTGTCACTGACCTTAATGGCCTCCTTACTCTTGAAAAGCCATTAAAGGATAAGGAGATAGTGGAACGTGAAAAGGCCATGGATCTTACGAGTGAGACAGCGGATAGCGCAGATGAAAAGGAAGATGATGATATAAATATATCCGTAAGTGAGGACACTATGGATTTAGAAGATCTTCGAGATATAAAAGAAAAGGTGAATACCATTGAAAAGGCTGACAGTTAATAATAAAGAAGCTTATGATATTTTATTTGCCGGTGATTTTGGCGGGCTTGGTAATGAGTTTAATAGTGAGTATAAGGATAAGAAAATTATGCTTATATTTGACTCAAATACAGAAATATACAAGGACGCAGTCAGTAAAGAATTATCAGATGTATTCGGTGAAGTACATACATTCACATTTACTGCCGGTGAGAAGAACAAGAATCTTGACACAGTAATGGATATTTACGAAGCGGCAATTAAGGCGCATTTTGAGAGAAAAGATTTATTTGCCGCTTGTGGTGGTGGTGTATGCGGCGATATGACAGGATTTGCCGCCGCTACTTATTTACGAGGTATTAAGTTTATTCAGATACCGACAACTCTTCTTGCTATGTGTGATTCAAGCGTCGGCGGGAAAACGGGAGTAGATTTTAGAGCTTATAAAAATATGGTCGGCGCCTTTCATCAGCCAAGTCTTGTATATATGAATATGAAGACGCTATTGTCTCTGCCTGACCGGGAATATTTATCAGGTATGGGTGAAGTCGTAAAGTATGGTTATATCTATGACAGCTCTATGCTAGATATAATTAAGGATAATTTTTCGGCTATAAAACATAAGGATGAAAGGATATTATCGGAACTGATTTACAGAAGCTGTGATATCAAGAGAATAATAGTTGAGCAGGATCCCACAGAAAAAGGGGTTCGCGCTATTCTTAATTTTGGCCACACGATAGGTCATGCCATAGAGAAGCTTATGAATTTTAAGCTTCTCCATGGTGAGTGCGTAAGTCTCGGGATGGTTGCTGCCGGAAGGATATCAGTTAACAGGGGATTGATATCTGAGGATGATCTCACTGATATGAAGAAAATATTGCAAGCTCTTGATTTGCCGGTTAGCCTTAAGGGAGCTGACGCAAATGAAATTCTTGCGGTAACCAAAAATGATAAGAAGATGGAAAAAGGAAAGGTGAAATTCATTTTACTTGACAGTGTAGGTAAGGCTGTTATTGACCATACTGTCAGTGATGAAGAATTACTTTCGGGAATCAGGGAAGTTCTTAATGACTAAAGAAAGAAAAAGGCTGATAACTGATATCATTATTGTTATATGTCTTCTCGTTCTGGACCAGATAACAAAATACCTGGCGCGAACCTATCTGGCAGACGGTCCGATCGAGATTGTGAAAGGTGTCTTTAGCTTCACACTTTTGCAGGGCGGTAATAGTGGCGCTGCTTTTGGGATGATGCAGGGCGGTTTCTGGTTTTTTATGATTGCCACAGCCATTGTGGTGGCAGCTGACTTGTGGGTCTTAATCAAGATACCGGCAGAGAAACATTTTAACTTGTTAAGGCTGTCTCTTGTACTGCTTCTTGCCGGAGCCTTTGGCAACTGTATTGACAGGATTGTGACTAAGATAAGTACCGGGGTAAGCTCGGTCACTGATTTTATGTACTTTGAGCTCATAGATTTTCCTATCTTTAATGTAGCGGATATATGCGTCACATTCGCGGCTATATTTCTGATAGTATCAGGAGTATTTGTCTATAAAGATAAGGATTTCAATCTGGTTTTTAAGGGACATGAGTGAAGTTATTAATTATATTGTTCCCGAAGGCTCTTCCGGGAGAATCGATAAGATACTCTCTGAAGGACTTGGTGATTCATTTTCAAGATCTAGGATAAAGGATCTTATAGAGAATGGAAATATTACTGTTAACGACGATCATGTAAAGGTAAGTGAAAAGGTCAACGGTGGAACCTTAATCGTTATTACCGTCCCTGACATTGTCGACGCGGAAATCAAGCCTGAAAACATTCCGCTTGATATCGTTTATGAAGATAATGACCTTATTATTGTAAATAAGCCTAAGGGGATGGTTGTACATCCGGCCGCCGGTCATACGTCAGGGACATTGGTTAATGCTCTGATGTATCATTGCGGTTCCGAACTTTCGGGAATTAACGGCGAGCTGAGACCCGGCATAGTTCACAGGATTGATCGGGATACAACAGGCCTTCTTGTTATCTGCAAAAATGACAATGCCCATAGAAAGATTGCCGAACAGCTTGCGGTACATAGTATTACAAGGCGTTATGAGGCTTTGGTCTACGGATGCTTTAAGGAAAGCGATGGTACTGTTGATGCCCCGCTTGGCAGACATCCTGTCGATCGCAAAAAAATGGCAATAAATTATGAGCATGGGAAGCGAGCGGTTACTCATTTTTCTGTGCTTGAAAATTTTCACACGAGACAGAATAAAGAGTACGCTCATATTATCTGCAGGCTTGAAACAGGCAGAACCCACCAGATAAGGGTCCATATGGCAAGTATTCATCACCCTCTTGTTGGTGACACGGTGTATGGGCCGGACAAGGATCCCTTCCACACGGAAGGGCAGGTTTTGCATGCCGGAGTACTGGGATTTATTCATCCTTCAACCGGAAAATACGTTGAATTCAGTGCTCCTCTGCCGGATTATTTTACTGATTTGCTTGAAAATATCAGAAAACAGTGTTAAAGAGGTAAATGTATGGGAGATTTAAGATTACATGAAGGGGAATTGAATGTCATGGAGCTTCTCTGGTCTAATAAGGAGCTTGCTGCCCGTGATATCGCAAAAATTATCAAGGAATACGTCGGATGGGAAAAGAACACGACTTATACTGTTATTAACCGTCTTATAGACAAGGGCGCAATTACGAGAAAGGATCCCGGCTTTGTTTGCGTTGCGGCTGTAACCAAGAAGGCTGTCAGAGATACAGAGACAAAGCACTTGCTTGATCAGTTTTATAACGGTAATCTTAGTACATTTTTTAATGAATACCTGAAGGAACAGAAGCTTACAAGGTCAGAAGTCGTTGAACTGTCAAAGATTGTAAATGATAATACTATAGGCAACAACAAGTTCCTCAAAATATAATCGGAGCTTGTCATTATAACCTATACTTATATCTAAACGCAGTAAGCCGTTATAAAGACTTACTGCTTTTTTTACTTGTAAAATGACGAGTATTGTGTCATACTATAGGTAGAAGGATAGTTAGACACCATACTAGGAATTGATAGTAATCGATGAAGGGAGGAACGGATATGGATGATAACTTTATGAATATGACAAAAGGTAATTATCTTGCGGTACCGAGATACTCACTTGAATCGTGGCAGATTCTCTTTCCAAAAAGCTCTATTGCTGAATGGGAGAACAGGATGCACCCTGAAGATCTCATTCTGTTCGTAAATGATGCGCTCCTTGAACTTGCAGAGGAGAATATTCTTTCCGGAACCGAAAAAATAGCTGTCGTAAATATAGGCTCAGACTTTTTGGATTATGTAATGACCAACAATCTGAGTTATGACGTTAATACGGTGATGCGTTATTGCTCTGAAGTGGCTAATGACGAAGAGGAGCTTCAGCGCCTGTTTAATAAGGAAAACGGTAATGAGGTAATGCGGCCGCTTATGCTACCTGTTACTGTCAGCTTCAAGAAACCAAAGAGCGGCAAATTACATTTAAAGCTAAGTGACAAGATGCGCCACATTATCACGGGATATTTTATGGAGCTTTTTGACACTGATATTTATGTTCCGCCTTATATATTCACAGGAAAGAGTTATCTTGATAACGTGGACACTCTCATAACTGAGGCGGCACTTTACTCGAACGATATAATGCCAAAGTGGGATAAGAAATTATTTACACAGGACAGAAGTGACCATTACTATATACCTGTATTTATGTTCGAAACGGTTGACTCGGCTATTTTCCTTCCGTCTGAACTCTTCCATGACGCGGAGGGAAATATCAGAAAATGTCGGATGGCGGATAATATTCCTCTCCATTCCACAGAAGTATTTCCTGAGATTGAAGATATACATATCACAGGAATCACGAAGTTTCTGCATTCCCTTATGCCTGATGCTATAAGAGTCGCCCCCGCTGATAAGCTTATTTCTTATTACACAGTATTTGATAATCAGAACAAGGCGCTTACGGCAGGCGGTAAACTGAAGCTACGAGTCAAGGTCCCTGCCGTAAAGAATAACTGATTTATCTGATTAGTAAGCTATTTTCAAGACAAGCCATGCCTTCCCCGGTCTTAGCTGAGACCGGGAATATTTTTATATCAGGATTAAGCCCCTTTACCCTCTCAGAGAATTTATCAAGGTCAAAATTAAAGGCCGGCATAGCGTCAATCTTAGATACTACAAGTATATCGCTTTCCTTAAACATAAGAGGATATTTAAGAGGCTTATCATCGCCTTCCGTGATAGAGCTTATCATAAGATTAATGTGGGCTCCGGCATCAAATTCAGCGGGACAGATAAGGTTTCCGACATTTTCAAGAAAAATAATATCAAAATCCCGGCCTAATTCTTCTATAGCCGCCCTTGTCATGCCGGCATCCATATGGCACATCCCATCTGTGTGAGCCTGTACTGATTTTACTCCAAGCTTCTCTATAGCTTCAGCATCAACAGAACTGTCAATATCGGCCTCAATTACACCTATTTTAACCTTGTTTCCGATATCCTTAATTATGCGGGACAGAAGAGTGGTCTTACCGCTCCCCGGAGAACTCATGATATTTATCAGTGTTATCCCCTCATAAGATAGGGACTTACGTAATTCAGCCGCATCCTTGTCGTTGCTCTCTGTAACAGATTCATGCAATTCTATAACCTTCATATAAAGTTGACCCTTTCGTGATACTTCTAAGACACACAATTTACATTTTACTTATTATTACATAAATTTTCAACCATAAAGGATGAAATTTTCATATTTTTATGGTACAATGTACGTAAACTGTAAAGGAGATACATTTAAATGAGAAAGAAAGTTATTTTATTATTACTTACCGCCAGCCTTGCGATGTCTGCTACCGCCTGTGGGAAGAAAAAAGAGACAAGTTCATCATCAGGTCTCAGAACGTCTACAGCATCTTTCATGGATAGCGGAAGTCAAAACCAGGGCAGTTTAGCCTCGTCGTCAGGTGAAAGCTCGGAGAATTCTTCCGCAAGCATTTCTTCACCAACAGGTGACGATAGCAATGCTATATCCTCGTCTGGCAATTCCGGCACTGAAACTCCTGCTAAAACATATACTCCGGCAAGTGAAATCACAGATGCTGAGCTAGAAGCAATGAACCAGGCTATAGAATATGTATATACGACAGCTGAGGTTGGTACTGCCGGAAGCTCGCTTAAGTGCGCCGATGCTGCCGGATACCTTCTTGAATGGAGTGAGAGCAACTCGGTTGATCCTGAAACTATAAAGCAGCAGGCATATGATTATATTACAGGCAACTATGATGATGCAGCTGATTTCAAAAAACAGATGGATGCCACATACGAACAGGTCTTAGTACTTGCTAAAGGTGATGACAACGCTAAAGGACTTCTTACAGACGCTGGCATGGACCAGGCATATGATTTTCCATGGAACAATAAGGACCTGGATGTGATCAAGGCCATCAAGGATGCTGCTGATGAAGCAGAATGACCCGCTGCAGAGATGTAGGTTAATAAGAGATACTCACGCCATGAGAATCGCGCTTCGCGCGAGGCGAGTCGCATTGCTTCGCAAAGCGACAATCTACGAAGCACCGCTTACGCGGCGCTTCAATCTTCGCTCATCCCGGGACACTCTGCTTCGCAGAGTGTCAAGTACCACTTACAGTGACTCCTTCAATTCTTGTAAGAGAAGGAATAAGATAGTTATCATACTGGGTCTGGTTCTTTGAAAGGAACATATCCCCTGCAAGTTCAGAAAGTTTACCCGATACAGAACCACCGCTGACAATATCAACCTTGTTATCATGGTGCCAATAGCCAAGCC
Source organism: uncultured Eubacteriales bacterium (assembly GCA_900314885.1). Taxonomy (GTDB): domain Bacteria; phylum Bacillota; class Clostridia; order Lachnospirales; family Lachnospiraceae; genus Catonella. The sequence goes on along the minus strand of OMWY01000011.1, from coordinate 16,403 downwards.
TTATTTCACCTGCTATATCACCACCGATAGGGTCTACCTGAAAATCAGAGAACTCAACAATCTCTATATAATTGCCACTCTTTATCTCCTCATCGGTTCTTGTGCCGCCATCCACAGTGAAGTTTCTCGGAATAAATGAATCCTTTATACCAAGATATTCAGAGAACTTTCTGCTGCCGCGGAAATTCTTCACTATATTGTTATCAATGAGCGTGGTTTCTGTGATGAAAGCGCCCTCATTGTCAAAATAACTGTTCCATGATGAATCAGGAAGTATTGGCACAGTGCGAAGAGTGACCTTATCGCCTTTTACGTTTTCTATAACCGGCTTACCTATCTCGGCAGTCGAAATGCCCGAATACTTCATCGCCGCGAAGGTACGGCTCGCAAAATATTCATAGATACTGACTGCGTCTTTTGTCGAAAAAATTACAGCAGTCTTTCCAATAGCCGGTGTAGGAGTGGTATTAAGCCTGTCACGTCCATAGCTTAGAGCCTTAGCAATGTCCGCTGATACATATTTTCTGTTGCAGGTACCGGATTCATAGCTTCTGTAAAGCTCGACCTCCCTGTCATCTTGTCTTGCGTTCACAACGACTTCAAGAAAAGATGACGGCTTTGAGTACGAGATATCGATGCCGTTTGAATTCATAAAATGGACATTGATATTGTCCACAAAAATCTCGTAGGAGTTGATATCTTCAGTATCAGTCTCAGGCAGGTTCTTCATAGTGTCGATGAAATCACCGGCTATCATGGATACATTTACCTTGCCTGACTCGGGAAGCTTGTGATCCTCCGGCTTATTCAGTTCATATACCGGATTCTTAACGTAAGCGGTCTCTCTTATGAGCCTCTCAATGATTTCCTTTATCTCAGCTTCTGTAGAGCTCTGAGGAATCTCAATGGATGCGTTACCAAGGAATTTACCGTCTTCACTTTTCTTGTAAACAGTGACAGTTGTATGCTCTACAAGCTTAGCCCTGTTCTGGTCAAGCTTGTGACGGATAAAATAGAATTCCCAGCCTTCCGTACATCTGTCATCTATCTCCCAGGCATCGGCGTCTGACTCCTTAAGGCACTTTAAAATATATTCCTGCATTAACCTAACCTCGCTCTCAATTTAAGATAAGGGCCGCCGTCAGCAACCTTAACCCATTCCTTATAACCCTTGCCGCACATACCGTTTCCATAAACCTTGCGGTCAGTTGAAACCATGGAAACACTGCCAAGCACGTCCGGAACATAACCTGTCATGACTACAGGGCTTACAACCTTGCCCGTAAGCTTTCCGTCATTGATTTCGTATCCACGCTCAACGATACACTGGATTCCCCAATGCTTAGGATCTTCCATGCCGCTCGCCATTTCTTCAAGAAGGTAGCCGAACTTGATACTCTTTATCATATCCTCAAGTGTATCTGTTCCCGAGTCGAAAACGGTATTCGTCATACGGCTGTATACCTTATGCTCGAAGTTCTGTCTCTTGCCGTTTCCGGTAGGCTCTGTACCAAGGCGGAGAGCGGAGAGGGCATCGCATATTCCGGTTCTGAGTATACCATGATCAATCTCAGTTACGTCTCCCGCAAGCGTACCTTCATCGTCGAATGCATAGCTTGTGACATCGACTGCACAATTTGCGCCCTCGTGCATGGTAACCTTATCTGAGCCGACACGCTTACCTATATATTTAGCTCCAAGAGCCCTGTCCTTAACGAACATATCCATCTCGACACCGTGGCCGAAAGCCTCGTGCGCTATGAGCCCCGTTACGTCAGGGCAGGTTATTACGTCGTATTCCCCCGGTTCAACAGCCGAAGCCGATATTTCCTCGTCAGCCGTCCTGAGAGCTTTATCTACTATATCCTTCATTCCCGCAAAAAGCTCAGGACCTACACGGCCGCTTATGCCCTCGTAAGAATATACAGTCTTAGCCTCACTGCTCTTGATAGGAATAACATTTCCCTCAGAGTATACATAGCTCTGTCGCATGTCGCGGTTCGCGGTGAGGAAGAGCTTTGAAATATGGGTACTCTGAAGATTAAAGCGGATATCCACGAGGTTTTCGCTCTTTTTCTTAGCGTACTCACGAAGCTCATGCATATTGTCAATAATTTTCCCCATATCGCAGGTCTCGGGAAGTTCTTCGGTTTCAAACTCCTTAGAGAGAGTGCATGGCTCATCGGAAAGCTTGCTCGTAAAATACACTTCTGTCTCCGTGGACTTAAGAAGTTCCATCTGGGCATCAAGAGCCTTTGAGGCCTCTTCGAAGGAAGCTTCCGGATGATCCTTGTCGAAGCGGTTTAGAGAATATTCGCTGTATAAGCCGTCCTTGTGAACCCTGATTACAATGCCGCGTTCGGTTGTGATATTCGAATTCTCGATATCATCATTTTTACCTGTGATAGCGATTTTGAAACCCTTGGAATCAGAGGCAAGGATGCTCGTATAATCATATCTTTCGCGGAAAAGCCCTAAGAGCTTCTTAAGCCCTGCAGCGTTCTCAGAAAGATAAGCTGAAAATGGAGCGTTCATTTTTTTGTCCTTTCATATCTAAATTTCATAGCCTCTATTAATATACACTATAACATCAAACTTTTCAAGAAGGAATCGCTTAACATACACTTTACATTTCGTAAGAAAAGAATGAAATTTTTTATTGAAAAATGAGCCGATAACAGTTATAATGAAATCTAAGAACAGTCTTGTTGAAAACTGATATTCACTTATCAAGAAGATGAGCGGATTTCAGGGAATGGAGCGGATATGAGCAGATATGTAGTTGCCGGTTTTTCTCAGATTGAGACTATGGTAAAGGTAGAGAAGCTTCCACTTGAATATACGAGCCTGGTGCCTTCCCCGAACAGCATATATTCTTCAGTCGGTGGAGACGCTTACAACGCGGCTCTTGCGCTTAAGTGGCTTGGAAATGATGTGACTCTCTTCTCTATGGTTGGCCGTGACCAGAATATGGACCTCTTCAACCCACCTGAGAGGAAGGTTACCATTTCAACCCAGTACGTACTTCCTCTCCTTGAGAGTACGCCTCAGTCGGTCATGCTCTTTGACTCAAAGAGAAATGAGCAGCGTTTTGAGGATACCAAGAACATCAGAGATGTCGATTATGATATGTCCATGGTTGCGCCTCTCGTGGCTGAGTCCGATATAGTAATGCTTTCGAACGCCAACTTCTGCCGCCCATTTATTAACGCGGCCCATGAGCATAAAAAGCAGGTACTCACTAAGTTCCACGCTTTCAGACGCGAGAAGGAAAAGTATAATGAAGACTTCCTTTCGGAATCCGATATAATATTCTTCTCAAGCTCATTTCTTGATGAAGACCCATTTGAATTCGTGAAGGATATAGAGAAGAAGTACGGTACTGATATTATTGTCCTTTCACAGGGCAAGGACGGTCTTATCATGTATCAGAAGGACAAGGATATGATAGCCCACTACGACAGTGTCGCTACCAATCAGGTAGTGAGTAGTATGGGCGCAGGTAACGCTCTTGCCGCCTGCTTTATCCACCGCTATACAGAGACAGGTGATCCTGTCATCGCTATTAAGGACGCGCTTCTTTTCGCTTCATACAAGACAGGATTTATAGGCACGTCAAACGGCTTCATGACTGACGAGCAGCTGACTCAGTGGCACAGACTTATCTGGGGGATTTGATTTAATGATTTCATTTTTAAATGGAACGCTCTCGGCCGTTACGGTCGGGAGCATTATTATAAACGTGAACGGTATAGGCTTTGAGGTCTTCGCACCAGCGAGGACCATAGATTCCATGCCACCCGTTGGGTCGGAGGTTACAGTCTACACCTTTCTTTCCGTAAAGGAAGATGACCTGTCTCTGTACGGTTTCACGGACAGGGACGAGCTTGATATTTTTAAGCTCTTAATAACTGTAAATGGTGTTGGTCCTAAGGCGGCCATGAGCATCATTTCTTCCATACCCGCTGATACACTAAGGTTCGCTATACTTTCTGATGACGCTAAGACCTTATCGAAGGCTCCGGGCATAGGCATAAAAACAGCGAAGAAGATTACTCTTGAACTTAAGGATAAGATGTCGATTACGAAAGATGCCGGTCCTGTCGGTGGTTCGTCGCAAGGCCTTCCTCTGTCAGGAGACAGCGACGAACTAAATGAGGCCAAAACCGACGCTGTTGAGGCACTTGAGGCTCTCGGTTACCCATTAGCCGAATCGCTGAAGGCTGTAGCGCAATCAGCGGCTCCGGGCATGGAAAGCGAAGATATTCTTAAAGAAGCGCTTAAACATCTTTGACATATTGCCTATTATAGTGTACAATGAATATTGTTATCAAATTAAGAGACAGGATGGATTTTCTTATAAATGGAGAACGCTAAGAGGCGGATTATTTCTACAGAGCCTATAGACGAGGAAGAGAAAAGTGACGAGAGTCTCAGACCGAAATTCCTTGCCGATTATATAGGCCAGGAGAAGCTTCGCGCCAAGATAAAAATATACATAGAAGCAGCGAAGCAGCGTGGCGAGGCGCTTGACCACGTACTGCTTTACGGACCTCCGGGATTGGGGAAGACAACTCTCGCAGGCATTATAGCGAATGAGATGGGGACGAACCTTAAGATCACTTCCGGGCCGGCTATAGAGAAGCCCGGTGATGTGGCGGCCATATTGAACAACTTAAGACCCGGTGATGTCCTCTTTATAGATGAAATTCACAGGCTTCCAAGGCAGGTAGAAGAAGTACTTTACCCCGCAATGGAGGACTTTGCCATAGATATTGTGATAGGAAAAGGAGCTACGGGTAAAAGTATAAGGCTTGAGCTTCCTAAGTTTACCCTGATTGGCGCTACCACGAGGGCAGGCATGCTTTCAGCGCCTCTCCGTGACCGGTTCGGCGTGGTTGACAGACTCGAATATTATACAGTCGATGAGCTAAAGAGGATAATTCTCCGCTCGGCGCATGTTTTAAATATCGATATTGATGATGAAGCCGCGGATGATATAGCGAGGCGGTCCCGGGGCACACCAAGGCTTGCCAACAGGCTTCTTAAGCGTGTCAGGGATTTTGCCGAGGTCAAATATGAAGGCAGGGTGACGAAGGAAGTAACCGATTTCGCCCTTAAGCTGTTAAATATCGATGAATACGGTCTTGACCCTGTTGACAGGCAGATTTTAACGGCTATGATTGAAAAGTTTAACGGAGGCCCTGTAGGTATAGAAACCATCGCGGTATCTGTCGGCGAGGATCCCGCGACCATAGAGGATGTGTATGAGCCCTATCTTATTCAGACAGGCTTCATGAAGCGAACTCCGAGAGGACGTGAGGTTACGGAGCTTGCCTATACCCATCTCGGTTTAAATTAAGGAGAGAATGCCATGAACATGAAGAATGACGTTGACGTAATTATCAATGGCAAAAAATATACGCTGAGCGGCTATGAGAGTGAGGACTATTTACAGAGAATAGCCACATTTATAAATAATAAATACAGTGAGCTTACGGAAAGCGAGGGGTGGAATCATCTGAGCGCTGAAATGCGTGACACCCTGATGCAGATAAATCTTGCTGACGAATATATGAAGCAGTTGATCAGGAATGAGGAACTTGAGAAGGAAATAGACGACAAGAATAAGGAAATTTTCAATCTGAAACAGGACCTTATAACAAAAAAGGAAGAAGAACGGAAGAACAGATGAAGAATATTTCAGATCCTAAGGATAATCCTTTTCTCAATCAGTTTAAGCGGGATACAGGCAAGAAAAAGAAGATAAAAATGCCTGAAATACTTGCCCCTGCCGGCTCGGTGGAAGGCATGAAGGCCGCCTTCAAGGGTGGCGCTGACGCCTGTTATATCGGTGGCAGCCTTTTTTCGGCGCGCCATTTCGCTGATAATCCTCCCGAAAAAGAGCTTCTTGACTGTATTGATTACGCCCATCTTCATCAAAAGAAGTTATACCTTACGGTAAATACGCTTCTTCATGAAAATGAGCTTATAGAGAAGCTTTATGATTATCTCAAGCCCTATTATGAAGAGGGAATAGACGGCATCCTCGTTCAGGATCTGGGTGTGATGATGTTCATAAAGGATGTTTTTCCGGAGGTTCCAATCCATGCCAGCACCCAGATGACAGTGTGCGATAACGGCGCTATAGAGCCGCTTACAAGACTTGGCGTGAAGCGTATTGTGCTTGCCCGCGAGTTATCCATAGGTGAAATAGCTGAATTTAAGAAAATCTCGGATATTGAACTTGAAGTATTTGTTCATGGCGCTTTATGCATGTGCTATTCAGGCCAGTGTCTCCTTTCATCACATTACGGAGACAGGAGCGCCAACCGCGGAACGTGCGCTCAGCCCTGCCGTCTTGAGTACGCTACCTATGGGAATGATAAAATTATTAAGGGCAATAAATATCCTCTTTCCCCTAAAGATTTATGCGGCTTAAAGGCTATTCCCGACCTTATCGAGGTAGGAGTAGATTCATTTAAAATAGAGGGCCGCATGAAGAGACCTGAATACGCGGCTCTTACCAGCGCCCTGTACAGAAAGTGGACAGATATTTATTTTGAGCATGAGATGGCCGAAGAGGGTAGTGGCGCAGCTTTCTTTAAGAGCGCCGAAGGCGTAGAGAAACTCGATAAAGCTATGCTAGAGCTTGCTGATATGTATAACCGTGGTCTTTTTACCGATAAATATTATTACGTACATAACAGTCATACCATGATGGCAAGCACGAGGCCTAACCACTTTGGAGTACCTGTAGGAAAGGTTACGGGAATAGGTGTCGGTAAGAATCCCGATTCCATGAAAATTCATACGGATGTTAAGCTTCACGCCCATGATGTGCTTGAAGTGCGCTCCGACGCAGAGCCGGACAAGCCTGTATATGAATTTACCCTAGGCGAGGGACATGAGGCAGGCTCTGATTTCGCCGCCAATTTCCTGCATGGATCCAAGGTAGAGCGAAATATGTCTGTAGTCAGAACCAAGAATGAAACCCTTCTTACTACCGTTAAAAAGCATTTCATAGATGAACCGCTTAAGAGAAAGGTTGACATAGCGTTTTCCGGCATAGAGGGTAGAAATTGTAAGATAACCCTCATGTGCGGTGAAGTAACTGTCGATATGACAGGCCCTATGTGCGAGCGCGCGGCTACAAGCCCTCTAAGCTATGAGAAGATAGAAGAGGTTCTGAGTAAGCTAGGGGATACTGAATTTGAAGCCGGCAATGTTGACATTATGGCTTCAAATATATTTATCCCTATGTCAGCATTTAATGAGTTCAGACGGAAGGCATTTGATGAATTAAGAGCCAGACTGTTAGCCCTTCATAAGAGAAAATCTCCTTCTCCTTACAAGGGTAAAATGGCGGTTACTGTACCTGTTATGTATGAGAAACCTCAGAAGCTTATGTTCCTAGTCTCAAGCGCCAAACAGGCGGAAGCTGTTATTAAGTCCGCGGATCCCGGCAGTAACGCTACAGCGGTAAATATGGACCTGTTAACCGTAGAGGCAGCCTCTGATATAGTTGAGATGCTCTACCAGGCACGATTCCATGTTTTCCTGAGGCTTCCGGCTGTCTTACGTGCTGAAGCTAAAAACTCGCTCATGAATTATTTTAAGAGCACGAACGGGAAGCAGGTAATCAGCAGATTGTCTGGCTTCTTTATAAGGAGCCTCGAGGAATATTCTTTTGTGAGACGACTTATGGTTACCGCCTTAAGCATGTCAGGCAAATTCAAATTGATAGCGGATACGAACATTTACGCTATGAATTCGGAAGCCGTGAACGCTCTTCACCTAATTGGCATTAACCATTACTCATCACCTATAGAGCAGACTGTTCCGGAAATAAGAAATGTTCGCGCCAAGGTTACCGAAGGCCAGAAAAAATCAGAACGTAATTTTACAGTGGTTGTATATGGCAGACAGGAGCTTATGGTAACAGCGAACTGCCAGTGGAAATTAAGAAGGGCCTGCAAGAAAAATGGTACCGGAATACCTCTTCCGAATATTCTCTACCTTGAAAATGAGAATAAAAAGGAAAATGGTCTCCTGCCTGTTCTTTCCGACTGTGAAAACTGCACGAACATTATCTTGGGAGAAGCGCCTATCTCAAAGAAAGAGCAGATTAACGAATTTATGACGCTTGGCGCAGAATATCTTCGTGTAGATCTGACCCTTGAAAATGAAGTGGAGAGCGAAAAAGTAATAAAGGAGTATTTAGCTTGCCTTCGTTAATCAGTGATATAGTAAAGTATATTATCCTTATCCTCGCTGCAATTTATACCTATTCAGGCTTCAGAGCGCTTGCGAGGATAAGTGATGATAAAAAGAGAAAAATATACAGTTCTGAGGCTTGTATAATAATTGTATATCATTTTCTTGGTTTTTTGTGTATATTTATCCATAATAATTATGAAATAAAATATCTCTTGCTTTATGCGGCCGAGCTTGCCCTGATGATAGCTTCTCTGCTTCTGTACAGAAGTATTTACAGGACAATGTCTGTGATGCTTTTTCTTCATATGCTCTTTTTGCTGAGCACGGGATTTATATTTATAAGCAGACTGGATTTTGACGCTTCCGTAAAGCAGACGATTTTCTCCGGAGCTGCCTTAACCATCTGTCTTTTAATTCCTTATTTCATAGAAAAGGCGAAGTTCCTTAGAAATGTCGGTTTTGTATACGGAATTCTTGGAATCGCTGTTTTAGGCTACGTATACTTAAAGGGTGAAGTACATTACGGAGCGAAAAACTGGATTACTTTATTTGGTAAATTTACCTTACAGCCTTCTGAATTTGTAAAAATTCTCCTTATTTTCATGATAGCGTCAATGCTCTATGTGAGCACGGAATTAATTTCCGTAATTGCCGTAACCATTCTTTCGGGAATAATGATTCTTCTCCTTGTCGCGGAAAAGGATCTCGGTGGCGCCTTGATTTTCTTTGTGACCTTCGCTGTCATGATGTGGTGCGGCACGAGGAATAAAATCCTTCTCTCTGTCATGTGCCTCGGAGGTGTCGCCGCTTCCATTATCGGCTATCAGCATTTTTCTCATGTTCAGGTAAGAGTTATGGCTTTTCTTGACCCTTGGAAATATATAGACAGGGAAGGCTACCAGGTAGCCCAGTCTCTATTTGGCATAGGAAGCGGAGGCTGGTTTGGCTTCGGTCTCTGTAACGGCGCGCCTAAGATAACCCCTGTTGTATCAAGCGACTTTATTTTTTCGGGCATCTGTGAGGAGATGGGGATATTATTCGGCTTCTGCCTTATACTTATCTATCTCTGCACATTTATGATTATGATAAATATCGCCTGGAGAATTAAGAATAGTTTTCACCAGTTAATATCCATAGGCTGCTGCGTCATGTACGGGGTGCAGCTGATCTTAAGCATAGGCGGCGCCATAAAAATGGTTCCTTCAACCGGTGTCACGATGGCTCTCGTAAGCTATGGCGGGTCATCTGTTATTAGTACCATTATGATTTATTCCATAATTCAAGGGCTTTATGTCGCAAATAACGCTAAGAACAGGGTATCAGAGCAGGCGGCTTCGACTAAAGGAAAGGAGAGAAGGACTGAGATAAAATCAATCTCAAGGCCTGTCGGAATAACATATACCTTTGTCGGGCTTTTTACCGCTCTGATAGCTTATTTAACTTATTTTCAGTTCGCTGTTACGCCTAAGGTTATAAATAACGCTTACAATAAGAGACTTGACCTCTACGCTTCAACCATTTCCCGCGGGAAGATTCTCGCAAATGACGGAACGGTCCTTGCTTACACAAAAGAAAAGGATGGCAGCAGTGTCAGAGTCTATCCATATTCGGATATTTACAGTCATGTAGTAGGTAGAAATGTGGACGGAAAAACAGGCATAGAGGCTCTTATGAACTATCAGCTCTTTACAAGTGATGATAACGTATTTAAACGCATTGGTGAGAGATTTTCCGGTGAGAAAAATGAAGGAAATTCGGTTAACTCTACGCTTGATACGAAGCTTCAGCTTGCGCTCGATAAAGCCATGACAGGATATCCCGGAGCGGCGGTAGCAATTGAGCCTTCTACGGGCCGTATACTTGCCCTTGTGTCAAAACCGGATTACGACCCGAACACGGTTGACGCTAATTATACCGCCTTAACCCAATTAACAGGCAGTGACGCAAGCCTCCTAAATCGGGCTGTAAATGGCCTGTATCCGCCTGGTTCCACATTTAAAATCGTCAGCAGTCTCGAATATATTCGGGAGAATAAGACGTATAAAAAATTCAAATTTGACTGTACCGGTGATATAACGAAGGGTAAGACAACTATAGAGTGCTATAACCATACAGCTCATGGCGAAGAGGATTTTACGGATGCTTTCGCTAATTCCTGCAATAGCGCCTTTGCAAGCATGGGGCTTGATTTCAACCTCAGTGAATACCATGATCTGGCCGACAGTCTTATGTTTAACGAAAGCTTGCCATTTCCGATTGCGGCGAATAAAAGTTCCTTTACACTTAATACAGGCGCCAAAACGGATGAAATAATGCAGACAGCTATAGGCCAGGGCAAGACCCAGATAAGTCCGGCTCATAACGCAATGCTTGCCGCAGCCATAGCTAATAATGGCGTGGTGATGAAGCCTTACCTCGTTGACAGCATTTCAACATATGACGGGAAGCGCACAATTAAGTCATATAGTCCTTCTGAGTATACAACCATCTGTTCCGAAAAAGAGGCGAAGGTCCTTAAGAAATTTATGAAGGCTGTAGTAGACGAAGGCACAGCTAAGAAGTTATCATGGCTTTCAGCCTGGGATATGTATGGAAAGACCGGTACGGCAGAATATAATGACGAAAATGGCGAGAAATTGGCTCACTCCTGGTTCACCGGATTTGGTAAAAAGGGAAAGAAGACTGTGGCTATAGCGGTAGTTCTTGAAGGAGAGAAGAGGGGAAATCTCTCTGCGACCGATGTGGTTTACAGCGTATTTTCAAATTATTGACGGTGGTATATATGAGTTCAGCTAAAATCCTTGTATACGGACCGGAAACAGGGCACCACAGGATATATTTATTCTTCCATGGATTCCGCCATGACAGTGGAAACAGGTATATTTATTTTGGAAAGGAAAAAAGGTGTGAAAAATTAGCCCGTAAGTGCGAAAATAAAGGCATGAAGGCTAAATACATTAATGAATTTACAGACAGATCAGCTAATTACAGGAAGATATTTTTTGACAATAACAGGCCTTATCTTTTCGGATTATATATCTGTGCGTATTGTGGCAGGCTATTGCCTGAGGATAAGGTTACTGTTGACCATATCTATCCTGTAAAAATAGCCCAGGAAAACCCGACAATTCGAAAAAAATTAGAACGTAAGGGATATTCATCAATAAATGATCCGCGCAACCTTGTATGCGCCTGCAGCTCCTGCAATGAGCGGAAATCCGCAAACACTAACGGTTGGATATGGAAGGCGAAGATAGGAAAAAATTATTTCATCTGGCATATCAGAAAAATAATTAAATTCCTGATATGCCTTGTTTTGATTTATTTATTATTATATGCCCTGAACTGCTTTGGTCTGATAGAAGTACAATTACCGTCACCTGAGATAATTAGAAGTGGGAGAGCAGTTCATTTACATCTTCCATCCTTGTAGCCCAGCTGGTACAGAACCTGATAACGGAGTGATCCTTATCAGGTTTTTCCATAAAACCATAACCGGTGAATTCACTGATCCGTTTTTCCTCTTCATTAGTAACGAGGAAAAACTGCTGGTTGGTAGGAGAGTCCATGTAACTCGTCATACCTTTTTCAGTAAGACCTTTCTTTATGGCCATAGCTGTGTCGATAGCGTTTTTAGATATCTTAAGGTAATTATCGTCTGTAAAGAGCACATCAAACTGCACGCCTAAGAGCCATCCCTTAGCAAGCAGACCGCCTGACATTTTCTTGATGGTAAAGAAATCCTCCGCGAGCCTTTCATCAGTAAATACTACAGCCTCACCAAACATGGCGCCGACCTTGGTTCCGCCTATATAAAATACGTCGCAGTGATCGGTTAAGAAGGGAAGAGTAATTTCCCCGGCCGCTAGGCCATATCCTAGTCTTGCGCCATCCACAAAGAGAGGAAGTTTATATTTCCTGCATACAGCATAAAGATCGACAAGTTCATCGTTCGTATAGAGTGTTCCATACTCTGTAGGATGAGAAATGTAAACCATGCCGGGGCGGACTTCATGCTCCCAGTTGCTGTCCGCCTTGAAATTCTCCATGTAGGAAGCCACATCCGCTCCCGATATCTTTCCGTTATGGCCCTTAATTGTAAGGACCTTATGGCCGCTTGCCTCAACAGCTCCGGCCTCATGTACAGCTATATGACCCGTGTCAGCGCTGATAACACCGAAGGCAGGGCGAAGAACAGCTCTTATTACGGTAGAGTTTGTCTGGGTTCCGCCAACTAAGAACTGAACCTTAATATCATCACGTCCGCATGCCTTTTTTATCTTAGCTATAGCTCGGTCACAATAACCATCACACCCATATCCGACATTTTTCTCGAAGTTTATTTCCTCAAGCTTCTTTAAAATGAGAGGGTGACAGGTTTCCATATAATCGCTTTCAAAATGTAACATATTTCTCTCCTTAATATATGCGTATCGGCAGAATCTATGAAAAGAATACCACAACACATCATTATAAGCAATAACAAACTTTATCTTGACTATACTTTTTCAGGTAAGTATAATGTTTAGTAATGGCCACTTACATATGGCAAATACTGTAAACAGGAGATTATGGGGTTATGTCAGGATTATATTTTAAATATGGGACTATGAACAGCTCGAAATCAGCGAATTTGTTAATGATTGAGCATAACTATGATGAGCAGGATATTAAGGTTTTGCTTCTAAAGCCCAGCACAGATACTCGCGAAGGGAAGGCTGTTATTAGCTCAAGAATCGGACTGTCAAAACCATGTATATTAATAAATGACGACAGTGATGTAGAAGCCTTATGCAGGGATTATCCTGTGATAATGATAGACGAAGCCCAGTTTTTATCAGCCGCGCTTGTCGACAGATTTTATAAGATAAGCAGCGATAAGGTCGTGATGTGTTTTGGCCTCTTGACCGACTTCCAGCGTAAAATGTTTCCCGGCAGCAAGCGTATCGTGGAGCTCTGTGATTCCATGCAGGAGATAAAAAGCATCTGCAAATGTGGAAGGCGGGCTGTGGTCAATGCCCGCTTCAAGGACGGCAAGCTCGTAACCGAGGGTAACCAGATTGAAATAGGCAGCGAAGATAAGTATCGTGCCATGTGCAGGAAGTGTTATGACGAACTGCTTAACGGCATGAATTGATTTGTATTGTTTTGGCGGATTAAAAGTTTATTTTTTCATCTAATCTTTAGCGAAAATATCTCCTATAATCGAATTACAGCCTTTGAAGGGCTGAAAAGCGAAAAGGAGATATTATGGGAACAAAACTATTCAAACGGTCGCTTGCGTTTGCGCTGACAGCCGCTTTAAGATGCCTAGCGACACAGCAAGTGATAAGCTCCTTGTGTCGGTACATTTTTATGACCCATCTGATTACTGCATCGGAACAGTAAACTCTTGGGGCAGGCAGCAGGAGTACCAGAAGGTAAATGATACACTTGCGAAGATGGCGGCATTTACCGAAAAGGGAATCGGTGTTGTTATAGGAGAGTATGGTCCTCAGAACCATGATGCTGAGCTTACCCTTAAGAAGGAAGCAATTCCTGCCTATATCAAGAACCTTCTTAATAACTGTGATTACTACGGCTATTGCCCTGTACTCTGGGACGCGAACTATGAGTTTGATAAGGACAGCGCAAAGGCCCGTTTCACTGAGACAGCCGAAATTTTCAAGGCCCACAGCCGTGACAATCAGGCAGCTATGACCGATGAAGAGATAAAGGAAGCTGCCAAGAAGGAAATGGACGCTGACCTTGCCGCTGCTCCGAGCGCAAGGGTGATTCCTGACGACGAGGCATTTTCATGGCTCATGTACGCTTCAAGTGACTGGGGTAAAATGTACTCTGTCGGCGATAACTTCGATGAGAACAGTGTATCAGCCGGTGTTACTGCCACAACGGTTGACGTAACAGGCGAGGCTGAGTACACAGTCGGTCTTGACTTTACAAATTCAAGTGACGGATGCGCTAAGGATCTCGGCTTTGCCGCAGTCGGCATTATGCACGGAGAGCAGCTTTTCCCGAATTACTCCGTACTGATAGAAAATATTACTATTAATGGTGAAAATGTAGAGCTTACCGGTACTCCTTATACCTGCAGCGACGATGGCAAGTGCACCAGAGTAAATATATCCAATCCTTATATTAAAGAAAAGGATTATCCTGAAGGACATTCTCCGGTAATCGTTGATACAACAAAGATAAAAGATGTTAAGACTATAAGCGTTACCTATAAGTTCGTAAATTCTGATGAGGGCCGTATAAAGGCAAGCGACAAGCCTGAGCCGTCTGAGCCTACAGAACCTACTGACACTAAGTCAAACGCATGGCTTATGTACGCTAACAACGACTGGTCCGTAACAGCCGGAACTACAAGCGATTTTACGGCGGTATCCAATAAAGGCGGTATCAAGTCAAGCTATGCTGATATTGATGGAGAAGGCTGGTATACGGTCTCTCTTGACTTTACCGGTACTGCCGCAGCTAAGACTTCAGACCTCAACCTTCTTGAGCTTGTAGTTGGAAAGTCAGATAATTTCGCTGATTATAAGATCGTTCCTAAGAAGGTACTTGTAAATGGCAAGGAGATTACCTTGACCGGCGCTCCTGTGACAGGTATAGAGGATGGGGCTTTCAGACTCTATCTTAATAATCCTTGGGGAGCTGACTCGCTGAAAATATTAAGCGCCGATGATTTCAAAGATGTTGAGACATTCACAGTAGAATTTCTGTTCAGCAAGAACGGTGAGGAATTACCTAAGGATGAAGAACCGGAAACTCCTGTTGAGCCTGAAAAGCCTTCGGATCCTGAGAAGCCAGCTGAGCCGGAGAAACCAGCTGAACCATCAAAACCATCAGAGCCATCAAGAGGTTCAGATAATAACAGCAGTTCTGGAACTAGCGAAAATCATTCAAGCGGTAAGACATCTGAACCTTCAAACACTAATAAAGAAGAAACCACAGAAACACCTGTAAATCCTGAGCCTACAAAGTCTGAGCAGAATACGACAACGCCGGTTACTACCACTACCACATCTGCCATTGACACAAAAGATAATGATACGCCTGTTTCTTCGACAGAGGACAACTCATCTACTGTGAAGGATACAGATTCGAAAACTTCTTCAGCCACGACCAAACCTGTAAGTGTAACATTGAAGAAGAAAAAGGGCAGTAACAAGATATATTGCTATAACAAAAATGGTAAGCTTGTAAGGAATTCCTTTGTTAAATCAGGAAAGAAGCTTTATATAACCGATAAAAAAGGCGCGATAATCAAGAACAAGCTTATCACTGTTAAAGGTAAGAAATATATCGCAGGAAAGAGTGGTGCTTTAAAGAGAAGTTCATGGGTTACTATCAAAAATAAGAGATACTATGTAAACAAGAACGGTGTAGTTACCAAAATTAAGGTATTAAAGAAATCAAGCAGTAAAAAATAATTGTTACCAATGATGAGAGACCGGTTTATGCCGGTCTCTTTTTTGTTACTGTTAAGACCCAACAAATTATGAAGTAATACAGCTTGCTGTGATTACTTTATATATTTGTTGGGTTATGAGGGGCGTGAGCCCCTTGAACCCGCCACATGAGAAATGCATAGCATTTCGAATGGGCGGGCCTGAACAGTAACTCTTTATTAGCTATATACCAAAAAAATCCTTTAATTTCTTTTTGATATGTGTTATTATAGTTAGTATATAATAAAAAAAGACGGAGGTGTCAGTGATGTAGAATCATGGCTAGAGTACTGTGGGAAATTATAACGGATATATAGAAAACTCTGATGTGGAAGAAAACTACGCCGATTTTTCGCTTCGTATCCCGACAGACAAGGTGGATGCCTTCCTTGATAATATGACAAAAAAGGACAATCCATTTACAGTAAAAAGGAAATCATACAGCTCAAGCGATGTTACGGCAGATTATGTTGATGTTGAAGGAAGACTCGCGGCAAAGAAAAAGGCTCTTGAGAAATATTACGACCTTATGGACCAGGCGAAGAGCATAAACGAAACGATGGAGGTTCTTAACGCTATATCAGATCTTGAAGGTGAGATAGAAGGCTTTGAGAGCCAACTTAAAAGCTACCCCTATGTGTTAGAATAGTTGTCAAGGGAAGCAAAATGTTTTGTGGTATGGTATAATAAGCATATCACAGGAAGGAGACAGCTATGCAATACAGTAAG
>OMWY01000010.1 GCA_900314885.1 uncultured Eubacteriales bacterium | reverse complement strand
GCTAGTAAGACCCCTCAGAGAGTATGAGGTTGATAGGTTTGTGGTGTAAGCGGAGCAATCCGTGTGCCGAAGAATACTAATAGGTCGAGGACTTACTCCTTGTTTAGATTTTAGATTTAGTGAACAGATTCGATATGTGGTTTTCAGAGTACAGCATAGAGCTTGCATGGTTGCAAGCTCTTTTTTTTAACAAATATAAAGCGGCAGAAACTTCCGCCGCCTTAAAATTATAACATTATAACCCCGGATACTGAATCTTTCCCCTTAATTCTTCTTTTGCGTCATTTCCAAGAAGAAGACCAACCAGTTCGAGACCCAGATCTATTGCGAAGCCAACACCTCTTGCTGTTGTAATATTTCCACTTGTAACAACGCCATCGTGGGTGTAAGTCGCGCCAACAAGATATTCCTCAAAGCCGGGATGAACAGTAGCTGTGTGTCCCTTTAGCAATCCAAGCTGCCCTAAGACATAACCCGGAGCGGCGCATATAGCGGCTATTCTCTTGCCTTCATCGTTCTGTTTTTTTAGCAGGTCACAGAGTGGCTTGCACTCGTATAAATTCTTGGTACCGGGCATTCCTCCCGGTAAAAAGAGTATATCTGAGTCTGAGAAGTCTGCTTCCCTGAATTTCTTATCCGCGCCTACTTTTACTCCGCGTGAGCTGGTAACGAAATCTTTATCAGCTATAGAGACAAGCTCTACAGTGATTCCTGCCCTTCTTAGCATATCTACAACAGCGAGGCATTCCACCTCTTCACATCCGTCCGCCAAAAACGCTGATACCTTTGCCATATATTCCTCCTGTATGGATAAGTTTTAATAGTACTCTAATATACTATCACATTTAGGGCTACTTGTATCAAAATAATTATCAGATTTATGAAATTTTTATTTTCACTCTTCTTAAAGGCTTGTATTATTGGCGCTTTCAATGTATAATAGATGAGTCTAAGTTTACAAATGAAAGGTATTTTATAATGGATCAGAATAATTTGAATGAAAATAATGTATCTTCCGGATACGACAGGGGGAACTATCTTGGCAGCGTAAAAAGACAATTCGGGTGGATTGGCCTTTCTTACACCGTGTTTTTTCTGGTATATAACCTGACAATGGGAATAATGTCATACTTATATCAAACGATCTTTCCCGGAGGGGTAGATGGACTTCTTAGCCTTCCATCCTCATTCAAGAATCTTGTCTACTACGCGATGATGTTTATACCGGCTTATCTTATTGGGGTTAGCCTCTTATATGCCATGCTTAATCGCATTAAGTCAAACGTACCCGGCAGGGCGACGATGACGGGCAGCGCATGGGCTTACACACTCTTTATTATAGTCTTTCTTGTGTATATTGGTAATCTCATTGGTGTAGTATTAATGAATTTTGTCGCCGGATTAAACGGTACAAGTCCTGTAAGCAGCCTCGACACTATGATGGGTGAGACCGGTATTTTTACACAGATAATATTTGTGGTAATTCTTGCCCCTATAGTGGAAGAGCTTTGTTTCAGAAAGTTCCTTATCGATAAGATAGGTGTTTATGGCGAGAGAAATGCCATGATTCTTTCAGGTCTGATATTCGCTCTCTTCCATGGTAATATTTATCAGTTCTTCTATGCCTTTTTTCTGGGTGTGATTTTTTCTTATATCTACATCAGGAGCGGCAAGATAAAGTATACCATAGCTCTTCATTGTATCGTGAATTTCTTTGGAGGAGCACTTCCAAGTCTTCTTATGAAGACAGTCGATCTTGTGAAAGTAAGCGAGCTTGAAGAGGAGCTAAAAAAGGCTACGGAAATGGGAAATAGCAAGAAGATTATGGAGCTCGTGGCGCAGATATATACTCCACAGTTTATGCTGCTTGCTTTTTACCTTTTCTTTATGTTTATCGCCTTTCTAGTCGGCCTTATATTGTTTATCAGGGTAATTTCGAATAAGAAGATTTACCTTGACGGAAATGGGACGCCGATGACAAGGAGTGAAGAGAAGAAGGTTACATACGGCAATGTCGGTATGATTGTATTTATTGTTTTAGGTATCGCCGTTACCATATTATCTATGGTTTCACAGACTGTTATGGCGACGGCATGACAGGTAAAATGAGATGAATGATATCACTAAGGTTTATGTAGTCGGGCATAAGAATCCGGATACTGACTCCATTTGTTCAGCTATTGCTTACGCAAGGCTTAAGAATAAGACAAGCCATGGTGCCATATACGCAGCTAGACGGGCCGGCCAGATAAATGAAGAGACCGAATATGTTTTAAAGCGTTTCAATGTGGAAGCGCCGGGGTATCTACCTGACGCGGGTACTCAGGTTTCCGACCTTGAGATACATAAGCTTCCTAAGGCAGGAAGCGATCTCACCATAAAGGAAGCCTGGGACCTGATGAACGAAGCGGATGCTGTTTCTCTTCCAATTACAGATGACAATGGCGTCCTTGAAGGAATAATAGCAGTCAGCGATATAACCAGATTTTATATGGGAAACACTGACAAATATATTCTCTCAAAAGCAAGAACACAGTACCGTCGTATGGCAGATACTCTCGACGGAAAGCTCATCGTCGGCAATGCCCATGGATATTTCACAAACGGCGGAGTTGTGATAGGTATTGATTCTCCTGAGCTTCTCATGAAAAATATGACGAAGGATGACCTCGTAATCCTCGGTGACAGGGAGGATACCCAAATTGCCGCGATAGAGGCTGACGCAAGCTGCCTTGTGATAAGCGGTAATACAGAAGTAAGTGATAAGGTGTGCGAGCTTGCTAAGAAGCATTCATGCGTGATTATAGAAACGCCGATGAATACTTACACTATAGCCAGTCTTATCGCCCAGTCCATTCCGGTAAAATATCTCATGAAAAAGAGTGACATCGTCACATTTCACACGCATGACCTGACAGATGAGATTAAGAATATTATGGGAAAGTACCGTTATCGTGATTTCCCGGTTATTGACTCTGAGGGAAGATGTACCGGTACCATTTCAAGACGTAATCTTATTAACGCAAGGCGTAAGAAGCTTATATTAGTTGATCACAATGAACGTACCCAGACGGTCGATAATATAGAAGAGGCTGAGATACTTGAGATTGTAGACCATCATAGAATAGGTACCCTTACGACCATGAGTCCTGTATTTTTCAGAAATGAACCTGTCGGGTGTACGGGAACTATAATTTACGAGATGTACAATGAGCAGGAAATCGAGATAGATAAGACGACAGCAGGACTCCTCATGGCTGCGATTATATCAGATACCTTGATGTTCCGATCTCCTACCTGCACCAAGTATGACCAGGAAGCATGCGAAGTACTTGCTAGGATTGCCGGTGTAGACATAGAAGAGTTCGCTAATGACATGTTCACCGCAGGCAGCAACTTAAGCGGCAAGGCTCCTGAGGAGATTTTCTATCAGGATTACAAGAAGTTCATCTCAGGTGAAAATGTCTTTGGCGTCGGCCAGATAAACGCTATGAACCAGGGAGCTCTCGATGAGGTTGAGACCCGCATTGCGCCATTTATGAAAAATGAGTGTGGTAAAAACGGCGTGACTATGGTATTCTTTATGTTGACGAATATCATTGACGAATCTACGAAGCTTATATGCGTTGGCGGAAACAGCGAGCACCTCGCTGAAAAGGCCTTTAATGTGCCTGTAAGAAATCACGCATGTGTGCTTCGAGGTGTAGTATCCAGGAAAAAACAGCTGATTCCTGCCCTGATGCAGGCGTTAAGCTGATAAGAGGGAAATATGAAATTTAAGTACAAAAAGCTTATTTTTACGGCGACCGCTTCAATAATGCTCTTGGGTATGGTTATTTTTACGACCAAACCGGATACAAAAGGGGTTGCTGTAACGAGAATCCTTACCAACAGCGGCTCTGCTTCGGGAAGCTCTATTGCCGAAGCAGAATCAGCAAATACAGCTTCAGAAACTGCTTCTGATATTGCCGGATCAGGCAGCCTTGCAGGCAATACATCTGCTGTAAGCAGCGATGCGGCCATTGAATCCGAGGCTTCGCCTGTGGCTGTCACTCAGGGACTTCTCCTCAAGGACGCTTATCCTGAGGTGAATTTATTGATAACCAATTATTTCAATGCGCTAGCTGATGCAGATATAGACACACTTAAGGGTCTTGTGGATGATATAGAATATTTTGATACCGACAGCATCAAGCAGAAGGCTGAAGACATAGAAGGTTACAGCAATATTTCATGCTACACCTTTGACGGTCCGGAGAATGGCTCATATATGGTCTATGCCTATAATGAGGTTAAATTCAAGGATATTGATACAGCTGCAAGCGCGCTTGACGGATTTTATGTTAAGAAGGATGCGGGAGGAGAGCTTAAGATAGTGGGAGCTCCGCTTGATGACAGCATTCAGGCGATTATCAATGAAGATACAAAGCGTGATGACGTGCAGGCCCTTCTTTCTGATGTGAATACCCGTCTCGCTAAGGAACTTAAGAGCGATGAAGCTCTTAAGAAATTATATGACTCAATGGGCGAAAATAATGGAACCGATTCGAATAAATAAATTTTTGGCTGAAGCGGGCATATGCTCGAGACGCGACGCTGACAAGATTATTGAGGCTGGTCGCGTGAAGATAGACGGTGAAATTGCGGCAAATGGCAGCAAGGTGGGTGACGGACAGACTGTTACCCTTGATGGCAAGCCTGTTTCCGTAAACCGGGACAAGGTGGTTCTCGCTTTCAATAAGCCTGTTGGAATTGTGGTTACAAGCAGGGACCCAAAGAGTTCCGATACCAATATAATTGATTATATTAACTATCCTGAGCGCATTTTCCCTGTCGGGCGTCTTGATAAGGAATCTTCGGGACTTATTCTGCTTACAAATGACGGCGAACTTGCGAATGAGATTCTCAAAGCCGCTAATTATCATGAAAAAGAGTACGAGGTCACAGTAAATAAACCTGTGACTTCTCTCTTTTTAAAAGGGATGAGCGAGGGAGTTCCGATACTTGACACCGTGACCAGAAGGTGTGAGGTTAGGAAGACCGGCCCAAGGAGTTTCAATATTATTCTTACTCAGGGGCTTAACAGGCAGATAAGGCGGATGAGCGAATATTTTAACTTTAGGGTCACGGAACTGAGGCGGGTCCGCGTTATGAATGTTAAGCTAGGCGACCTTCCTGAGGGGCGATACAGGGAAGTAGCAGGGAAAGAACTTAGAGAGCTAAAGGAGGAACTTAAAGGAAATGAGCACGGAAGCAAAAAGAGAGCGGATAAGGGAACTCACGGAGCAGCTCGATAAGGCTGCAAGGGCATATTACGTCAAGGCAAGTGAGGTAATGACAAATGCCGAGTATGACAGACTTTATGATGAACTTGTAGAGCTTGAAAATGAGACCGGCATTGTAATGTCAAATTCTGTCACCCATAAGGTAGGATATACGGTTTCGACTGAGCTTCCCAAGGAACGCCATCCTGAACCAAGGCTTTCGCTTGATAAGACAAAAGAAGTTCCCGTTTTGCAGGAATTCCTCGGCAGTCACGAGGGTATTCTAATGTGGAAGCTTGACGGGCTCACTGTCGTCCTGACCTATGAAAATGGGTCGCTCATTAAGGCTCTTACCCGCGGAAACGGTGAAATAGGTGAGGTCGTAACCGAGAACGCCAGGGTTTTCAAGAATGTTCCGCTTTCAATCCCGAACAAGGGACGCTTCTCGGTGCGAGGTGAAGCAGTAATTAAGTATTCCGATTTTAACGCTATAAATGAGCGCTCAAGTGATATAGACGCTAAGTACAAGAATCCACGCAATCTGGTCTCCGGCTCTGTGAGACAATTAAACACAAAAATTACGGCTGAGAGAAATGTGTACTTCATAGCCTATGAGGTTCTTGAATGTGAAGGAGTTGACTTTTTCGACAAGAGGACTGAACAGCTAAGTTACGCTGAAAGCATTGGATTTACTGTGGTTGATCATCCCATTGTGACTCGTGATTCGCTCCCGGATGAGGTCGCGAGATATTCTGAGAAGATAAAGACCTATGATATTCCTTCGGATGGACTCGTACTTCAGTATAACAGCATTTCTTACGGCCTGTCGCTTGGGAGAACCGCGAAGTTCCCAAGGCATTCCTTAGCCTTTAAGTGGCGTGATGAAACAGCTGAAACCACTCTTCGTAAGATAGATTGGAGCGCTTCAAGGACAGGACTTATAAACCCTGTCGCTGTTTTTGATCCCGTTGAACTTGAAGGAACTACGGTTACGAGGGCAAGCGTTCATAACGTAAGTGTCATGCGCTCTCTTAGGTTAGGAGTGGGCGACACCATAAAGGTCTACAAGGCAAACATGATTATTCCGCAGATCCTTGAAAATGAGACTATGAGCGCAACGGCAGAACCTCCTGCGGCCTGTCCTGTGTGTGGCGGAGAGACAAGGGTTGAAGACGAGGACGGTGTTCAGACCCTATATTGCATGAATCCTGACTGCATGGCAAAGAAGATAAAGCTTCTTACGCATTTTGTAAGCAGAGATGCCATGAACATAGTCGGACTCTCGGAAAAAACTCTTGAGGATTTCACCGATGAAGGCTACATACATGAATTGGCCGATGTATTCAAGCTGTCGCAATATAAGCAGCAGATAGTAAATCTTCCGGGCTTTGGCGTAAAGTCCTATGATAATCTTGTTAAGAATATTGATGCCGCGAGAAAATCGAATGCTGTCCGCCTTCTCTATTCCATGGGAATACCGGAAATCGGTCTTGCGGCAGCGAAGCTGATAGCTAAGCATTTTAAGAACGACCCTGTAAAAATAGAGAACGCAAACACCCTTGACCTTGTGAAGATAGATGGTATCGGCGAGGTTATGGCGGATACGTATGTGAAATTTTTTGAGAACACGAAGAATCGGGATACATACGAGCATGTACTCTCTGAAGTCAAGTTAGAACAAGAGGAAGATACCGAGGCAGGTGACAAGCTTTCAGGCCTGACATTTGTAATAACGGGAGATGTGACTCATTTTAAGAATAGGAATGAGCTTAAGGCCTTCATAGAGTCAAATGGAGGTAAGGCCACGGGCTCGGTTACCGGTAAGACCTCTTACCTTATCAATAACGATGTCAACTCCTCATCGACTAAGAATAAGAAGGCGAAGGAACTGGGTGTTCCTATAATAAGTGAAGAGGATTTCTTGAAAATAGTGGAGGGGTGAGATGCCGATAAAAGTAGATAATAACCTTCCGGCGAAACTGATACTTGAAGATGAAAATATTTTCATAATGGATGAGGGCAGGGCTATAACTCAGGATATCAGACCGCTTGAGATACTTATCTTAAATCTCATGCCTATAAAGGAAGATACTGAAGTCGCTCTGATGAGGGCCTTGTCTAATACGCCTCTTCAGGTAAATATCAACTTTATGACGACTGAGAGCTACGTGGGCCACACTACGCCGAAGAGCCATTTGGATAAATTTTACATTAATATAGAGGACGTTAAGGATAAGAAGTTCGATGGGCTGATTGTGACAGGCGCTCCTGTTGAGCAGCTTCCTTATGAGGATGTTGTATATTGGAATGAGCTCTCATATATATTTGACTGGTCAAAGGATCACGTCACTTCGTCTATATTTATCTGTTGGGGCGCTATGGCCGGACTCTATCATTTCTATGGGATAGATAAATATGACCTTCCAAAGAAGCTATTTGGCATATACGCTCATCACGTATATGAAAGGAAGGTTCCTCTTGTGCGCGGCTTTGACGACATTTTTTACGCTCCGCATTCGAGGCATACAAGTGTAAGGCGTGAGGATATAGAGAGGGAGCCGGATCTCACAATCTTAGCGGAAAGTGAAGAGGCCGGAGTGTTTCTCTGCATGAGTAATGACAGCAGCAGGATATTTGTGTTAGGACATCCTGAATATGACAGGATGACCCTTGACAAGGAATACAGGAGGGATAAGGCAAAGGGCCTTCCGATAGATATTCCGGTAAATTATTACCCGGGGGATGACCCTGATAAGAGGCCGATTCTTTCATGGCGGGCGCACGCGAACACATTTTATACGAACTGGCTGAACTACTACGTATATCAGAATACGCCATATAGGCTATAAGGAAAGGCGACTGTTCACGCCTCCTGCATTCGAAATGCTTCGCATTTCTCATGTAGTAGGCTCAAGAGGCTTACGCCTCTTTTCCCCCAACAAATATAAGAAGCAATTACAGCAAGCTGTATTGCTTCATTATTTGTTGGGTGAACAGTAACGCAAAATCTGTTCGCAATTCGCAAAATGTGTTGCATTATTTTCTTATTTGTGATAATATATATATGATTTGAAAAAAGTTGACCCTTTTCTATCGTTTGAAGATATGAGTGAAGCGAAAAAATTTATAGTTGATGGATACAGATTCGACAGCGAGTCAGGTTATGAAGCTGCCCGTAAGGAACTGGCGAGAATCAATCAGGTTAAGAAGGACTACGACCTGACTGATACCGTTGAGATTCGAAGAGCCTATGACATGCTTGTGGGAAGCGGCGTCTTCGTAACTCCTGTCGGAATCGGCTTTATGCGCGAGATGCAGAGAACCCTCGCGAAGGATCCCGTCCAGAGGAAGACCTTAAAGGCAATCCCTGCTCCGAGGCTTTCCAGCGAGGAATACGAGGAGTTCAAGAACAGCATCTCCGATAAGAAGGAGTTGAACTCACAATATGAGAAGAGACTCAGAAATCACCGTATAGTTATCATATTTATGGCGGCTCTTGTGGGAGTCCTCTTTATCTTTACGATAGTTGACAGAAATATGGGACCGGAACTCGCGAGGCAGCAGCTAACAGACGAATATGCCTCGTGGAAAGAGGAACTTAGTGAAGAACAGGACAGAATTGACAGTACTATAGATGAACTAAAGAAGAAATTTCCGGAAGACGCGGAGGAAATAGATAAAATAACGGCTGGACGGGAGACAAGGGAAGGAACGACGGCAGATGGACAAGAAGAAAATTCTGGTAGTTGATGACGAAGCGAGGCTCCGAAAGCTTGTTAAGGATTTCCTCGTTCATGAGGATTATGAGGTAATAGAGGCCGGGGACGGCGAGGAAGCAAGTGATATATTTTTCAAGGATAAGGATATAGCTCTTGTTATACTTGATGTCATGATGCCGAAGATGGATGGATGGGAGACCTGCCGACAGATTAGGAAATATTCACAGGTTCCTATTATAATGTTAACAGCGAAGTCTGAAGAAAGAGATGAGCTAAAGGGCTTTGAACTCGGAGTTGATGAATATATCAGCAAGCCATTTTCGCCTAAGGTGCTTGTAGCCCGCGTAAACGCGGTACTGAGACGGACATCAGGCGGTGAAGGCGATGTGATAGAAGCCGGCGGTATAAAGCTTGACAGAAGCGCTCATCAGGTATCTATAGATGGAAATATAATTGAGCTCTCCTTCAAGGAGTTTGAGCTGCTGGATTACTTCATGAGCAATCAGGGCGTAGCTCTTTCGAGAGACAAGATACTTAATAACGTTTGGAACTACGACTACTATGGCGATGCCCGGACAATAGATACGCATGTCAAGAAGCTTAGGGCAAAGCTAGGAGACAAGGGCGAGAATATTCGCACTATCTGGGGCATGGGTTATAAATTCGAGGTATAAAATTGGCAGGCAGAAATGATGGTGAAAGGGCGATAGACCCGAGACATTCTATGAAGTGGCGCCTTGTCGCGTTACTTATCGGCATAGTAGGTGCCATCATACTGTTTTGCACAATAATTAATTCGCTTTTTCTGGAAGGCTACTACGAGCGTACCAAGCTTGATAAACTTGGCGATGTCTATAACAAGGTAAATGAGACATATACCGGCCTCACAACCGATGATGTGGAGCTTACCTTCGAGCAGCTGATGACCGGACAGAATATAAGCATTTACATTTATAATACCTATATATTGTCAAGCCAGATTGTGGTTAGTGTCACCTACCCGGATAATATTGATGTTGAGATGTTAAAGAGAGACCTGCAGAAATATTATTTTCCGGATGAAACTTTTAATGGTGCGTCCTATGGTATTCCGTCAGGAGGCGGAATTGTAAGGAACCGCGGAAACGAAAAGATTGTAGATAACGGCGTATACAAGATATACAGGCGCTATGACCAGAGACTCGAGGCGAATTACCTTGAACTCTTAGGAACGCTTGATTCGGGTGACAATGTATTTATAAGAACCAACTTTGACAATATATCAGAGAGCGCTGGAATCGCCAATAAGTTTTTCGCTTATGTCGGGCTGCTTGGCATAGTTTTTGGAGCGATAGCGATGTACATCACGGGAGATAAATTCACGAAGCCTCTCGTGAGACTCACCCACATAACCAAAGAGATATCGGAACTGAATTTCGATGTCAGATATGAGGAAAAACGTAAGGATGAGATAGGAGTGCTGGGTGAGAGCATCAATACCCTATCGGATAAGCTTGAGTCCACGATTTCTGAACTTAAGAGCGCAAACCTTGAGCTTACAAAGGATATAGAGAAGAAGCAGCAGATAGATGATATGCGCCGCGAATTTCTCTCTGATGTAACCCATGAGCTTAAGACGCCGATAGCTCTCATCCAGGGTTACGCCGAGGGACTTAAGGATAATATATCGGATGACGAAGAGAGCAGGGATTATTACTGCGATGTCATTATAGATGAGTCCGGCAAGATGAACAATATGGTGAAGAAGCTCCTGACACTTTCCCATATCGAGTCGGGTACCGACAAGGTCGAATTCGAAAGATTTGATATAAATGAGTTAATAACATCGGTTCTTCGCTCTATGAAGATGATGTTTGATAAGTGTGAAGTGGTACCGGAATTTAATCATGACAAGCCTGTCTTTGTCTGGGCGGATGAGTACCACACCGAAGAGGTAGTTACAAATTATGTTAGTAATGCTCTTAATCATGTTGAACCGTCAGCTATTACCGGTAAGAAGGAAATAAGGGTAACGGTTGAACAGGAAAATGACAAGGCCCGTATTTCGGTTTACAATACCGGTGAACAGATACCGGAAGCCGATATCGGGAAGATCTGGGACAAGTTCTATAAGGTAGATAAGGCGAGAACCCGCGCCTATGGCGGGAGCGGCATAGGCCTATCTATAGTAAAGGCAATTATGGAGTCCATGAATCAGGACTTCGGGGTAAAAAATATGGAAGATGGTGTTCTGTTCTACTTTGAGCTTGACATGAAGTCATGAGAGGAGGCAGGAATGCTTAACGTAAAAAAATGCGCCGTCGGAGCTATAACGGCCGCATGCGTCCTAAGTCTGTCGGGATGCGGACTTGTTGCTGATGTCGGTCTCACTGATTCTGAGCTTTCGGAGGTTGCCGAATACACTGCGAAGGCGATATTGAAATACGATAAGGCCTATACGCCGGATTTGGCCGATACGCTGGTTGTCTACGACAACCCAGATGTAAACAGTGAGAATTTCAATACTCTTGATGAGGCTGCTTCAGATTCTTCGGTTACAAATACGCCGACTACGCCTTCAGAGAGCGGCACGACTTCTTCTACTGTTCAGATTACAACCGGGGTGGATGACAGTGCCTCCGGAAGCGCGACAGGCACCTACGCTACCGATACCACCACCACAAAGGCAGCATTAACTAACGGAGGCAATCCGGACAGCAACACGGACAACACAACAAGCCTTTCTAAGGTTTACGGACCGGATGAATTTGATGTCGCGTACAGCGGCGCCACGATGCATGATACATATCCTGAGAATGACAGCTATTTCTCGTTGTCGGCCAATGAGGGAATGAAGCTCTATGTCGTTTCATTTACAATAAAGAACAATGACAAGAGGGCGACAAGGTTCACCCAGGATAACGAGATTAAATATAATCTCACCTTCGATGATGTTAACTTCTACAAACCAAGCATGACGCTTCTTGAAAATGATCTGCAGTTTATAGATGTTAAGATTAAGGCGGGCGGAACGACTGAGGCGGTACTCATTTTCAATGTTCCTAATGACGTTGACCGGAGTAACGCTAAGTTAACTGTAACGGGTAATGGTAAATCATATACGATTAATGCCGCGCAGTAGGTTCTGAACATCAAAATAAAATTTTTTTCAGAATGTACTTTACCGACAGCGTATATTAATGGTATAATTAAATAAACTATAACCAATGGAGGGTTCATAATGGAGACAGGAATATTACTTCAAAGTGGTACTAACGAGCTCGAAGTCCTTGAATTCAACGTAGGTAACAACCATTACGGCATTAATGTGGCTAAGGTTAAGGAGATAATGTCTTACAATAAGCCTACACCTATTCCGAATGCGCAGGAGGACATCGAGGGAATCTTTATGCCAAGAGATACGATTATTACAATCGTTGACCTTGCGAAGAGCCTCAAGCTTGCCCCTTCACCTGATCCTACAAAGGACATGTATATTATCACGAACTTCAACAACCTTAATGTAGGTTTCCATGTTCATGGTGTACAGGGCATCCACAGACTTACATGGGCGGACATCACAAAGCCGGATGCTACAATAAATGATGTAGAGACTTCCATTGCAACCGGTATTATTAAGTATGAGGGCAGGCTTATAGTTATTCTTGATTTCGAGAAGATTGTAAGTACCATTAACCCTGAAACCGGTCTCCGCTCCACTGATATTGACAAGCTCGGAGTTCGTACAAGGAATACTTCTCCTATCCTTATTGCAGAGGATTCCCAGATGCTCCAGAAGATGATAGTTGACTGTCTCAATAAGGCGGGATATGTAAATGTTCTTGCCTGCTCCGATGGTGAGGAAGCATGGAACACATTACAGCGCTATAAGGCTGAGGGCGACCCTACTGAGAAATGCCATTGCATCATAACGGATATTGAGATGCCTAAGATGGATGGTCACAGACTTACCAAGCTTGTTAAGACTGATAATGAGCTCCAGAAGATTCCTCTTATCATTTTCTCGTCACTCATAAATGATGAGATGAGACGTAAGGGCGAGAGCCTCGGCGCTGACGCTCAGCTCACGAAGCCGGAAATAGGTAAGCTTGTTGACGCGATTGATAAGCTTGTTCTTGGTGGCCCTGCTGGCGAAGATGGTACAGCCAAGGCGTCATGATTTGTAACTTGTAAATATCCTGTAAAAGTTGGAGGTCAAAGCTGTGGCAGAGAATGAAGGAAATCCGTCTGAGTCAGCCGTATTTGATGCCTTTGACAAAATGATTTCGGCTGATGGGGATGAAAATAAAGATTTACAAGACATAGATCCGGGCTCTGATTCTGATGTGAGCGGGCTTGACGATCTTAATCTTGATAATCTTAATCTTGACGATTTGAATCTGGACAGCCTTGACCTTTCAGGTATTGATACAGGCGATGATAAGGAACCGTCAAAGCCGGAAGCAAACGGCAGTGAAGACATAATGGATATGTCTGATTTTGCCGTTTCGGATACTGATGATATTTCGGTGCCTCAGACCGATGATGGCGGGGAGGTTTCAGCTGATATCGGTTCTGAGGATTTAGACAGTCTTACGGGACTTACGGGGATTTCAGAAATTGGCGGTTCTGATGACTCTTCCGGTGATTCCGGTTCTTCTGAAATCGGGGATACAGAAGATGATTCGTCTCCAAATGAGACAGATTCCGGTGAAATAGGCGATGAGATAGGCCTTGATCCTTTCGGAACTGTTGGAGAGGTCCCAGAGGCAGATGAGATAGGTTCCGGAAGCGATGAGGCCGGAGACGGTTCAGGTGAGCTTGGACTTGATTCAGGGGAAATAGGCGACTCGGGAGAAATCGGTGTTAATGATACAGGTGACATAGAAGCGGAGCCTGCCGAGGATATTTCGTCCATTTTTGGGGCGCCTGAGGTTTCGGAGCCTGATGAGGATGAGACTGCGAGCCCTGATGACAGCTCTGACAAGCCTGATAAGAAGAAAAAGAAGAAGGAAAAGGTAAAGAAGGCCGCCGCCAAGGAAAAAGGTAAGGTGGGCGGTCTCAAGGGTCTTTTCCATAAGCTTTTTGACAATATTCCTTACACTGAAGAGGAATTAGCGACAATCCCTACTCCTGAGCAGGAAGCTGAAGCCGCCAAGGAGAAAGCTGAGGCAGCGGCTGCGGCAAAAGAAGCGGCGGCTGCAGCGAAGGATCAGAAAAAGAAGGATGCTGAGGAAGCTAAGAAGGCTAAGGCGGCCGCAGCGAAGGAAGCTAAGGCTGAGAAGGAAAGACTTAAGAAGGAGGCTGCTGAGAAGCGCGTCAAGGCAGAGGAAGCTGATGCTGAACCAGAAGGACATATTAATAAGGCAGGCGCCGGTGTCGTATTTTTCTTCTTTATCCTTATTGCAGCGGGCGTTATTTTAGGAAGTAATCAGTTCAGCTATGATTTCAGCATAAAGGCCGCGACCAGTGATTTTAAGAATAAGGAGTACAATAAGGCATACGATGAGATTGCCGGTTTGTCTGTCAAGGATAAGGATATGCTTATTCATGACAAGATATACACGGTTCAGTATGTAAATACTCAGCTTAATTCCTTCAATAACTTCTACGCTTATGGTGATTACGCGAGGGCTCTGGATTCACTCATCAAGGGGCTTAAGAGGTATGATAAATATCTCGCTCTGGCTGAGGAGTTGGGTGTATCGAGTGACCTTGACTATGTTAAGAAGCAGATGCTCGGAAAGCTTTCCGAGATATATGGCCTCAGCGAGAAGGATGCCCGTGAGCTGATTGAGATTCAGGACAGACAGGAATACAGCGAGATGATTTACGCTATGGTGAATACTCTTGACATCAAGGAACCACCTAAAAAGGAAGTTACTGAATATGTTCAATAGTTGACTTTATCTAAATAAAGTGATAAGATAGCAGATAAGTGAATTTATCTGCTATTTTTTATTGGAGGAGTGGGACATGATATCTATCCTGGACTACGACGCAGGCAATATCGCAAGTGTCGAAAAGGCTATAAAGTATCTGGGGGCTGACTGTGCTGTTACCCGTGACGGGAATACAATTATGCATTCCGAAGCCGTTATTCTTCCGGGGGTCGGAGCCTTTGGCGATGCCTGCGAGAAGCTTTCTGATTACGGCTTTTATGATATAATTCCCGAGTATATTAAAAGCGGCAAACCATTTTTAGGGATATGCTTAGGCCTTCAGCTCCTCTTTAAGGAGAGTGAGGAAAGTCCGAATGCTTCCGGCCTTGATATTCTTCCCGGAAAAATAGTGAAGATACCGGATACTGACGGCTTAAAGGTTCCCCATATCG
The DNA here is from genome assembly GCA_900314885.1 of uncultured Eubacteriales bacterium. GTDB lineage: Bacteria > Bacillota > Clostridia > Lachnospirales > Lachnospiraceae > Catonella. The sequence goes on along the minus strand of OMWY01000010.1, from coordinate 70,517 downwards.
GCTGGAACTCCATTTCAATAAATAAAAAGAGCAGATTACTTGCAGGAATTCCTGATAACTCTTACGTTTATTTTGTTCATTCATATTACCTTAAGGCAAGAGACCCTGCGATTGTGGCAGCTACGACCGAATATGGCGTAACTATGCATGCTGCTTGTGAGCGTGAAAATGTATTCGCTACGCAATTTCACCCCGAAAAGAGCGGAGAAGTAGGACTTAAAATACTTAAGAATTTCATTTCCATAGCAAAGGAGGCATGACATGTTTACAAAGAGAATAATTCCATGCCTCGACGTGAAGAACGGCAGGGTTGTAAAGGGAGTAAACTTCGTTGACCTGGTGGACGCAGGCGATCCTGTCGAGGCAGCGGCCGCCTACGACAGGGAAGGGGCCGATGAACTTACCTTCCTTGACATTACGGCGACCAGCGACGCGAGACATACTGTGGTTGATATGGTGAAGGCTGTGGCTTCTAAGGTTTTTATACCCTTTACGGTGGGCGGCGGAATACGTACTGTTGATGATTTTAAAGAAATTCTTAGAGCCGGTGCCGACAAGGTGGCCGTGAATTCGGCAGCTATTGAGAATCCGAATCTCATAGCGGAGGCAGCGGAAAAATTTGGAAAACAATGCGTAGTAATCGCTATAGACGCAAAGAAAACAGCTTCAGGATGGACTGTATATAAGGCAGGAGGAAGGATAGACTGTAAGCTTGATGCCGTAGAATGGGCTAAGAGGGCTGTTTCCTTAGGAGCAGGAGAGGTTCTTCTTACAAGTATGGATGCCGATGGTACGAAGGATGGCTACGATATAGAATTAACCAAGGCTATCAGTAAGGCGGTTTCTGTGCCTGTTATAGCGTCAGGCGGAGCAGGTAAAAAGGAGGATTTTTATGAGGCTCTTACAGAGGGTGGCGCTGAGGCTGCGCTTGCGGCCTCCCTGTTTCATTTCAAAGAGCTCACAATACGTGAAGTTAAGGAATACTTAAGAGAAAAAGGAGTCAGCGTAAGACTTTAATATGGCAATGATTACAAATGATTGGCTTCCTACGGTTAATGAAGAGTGCGCGAAGCCATACTATAGAGATTTGTTTAATTTTGTAAATGAAGAGTATAAGACCCACACAATTTACCCGAAGGCGGATGATATATTTAATGCTTTTCACCTGACGCCGCTTAAGGACGTTAAGGTAGTGATTTTAGGGCAGGATCCGTATCATGAACCGAACCAGGCGCATGGGCTTGCCTTTTCAGTGCTTCCCGGAAATGCCATACCTCCGAGTCTTGTGAACATTTACAAGGAACTCAACAGCGATCTGGGGTGTTATATACCAAATAACGGCTATCTGAAAAAATGGGCAGACGAAGGCGTACTTCTCTTAAATACGGTACTTACAGTCCGTGCCCATGCTGCTTTCTCTCACAAGGGCCATGGCTGGGAGCAGTTCACAGACGCGATAATTTCCGCTGTAAATAAGGAGGACAGGCCTATTGTCTTTATGCTTTGGGGAAGACCGGCTCAGAGTAAGATTCCAATGCTGACCAACAAGAAGCATCTGATTTTGACTGCGGCTCATCCGAGTCCTCTTTCTGCTAACAGGGGCTTTTTCGGGTGCAGGCATTTTTCAAAGGCTAACGCTTTTCTCGAGAGAAACGGAATAGAGCCTATTGACTGGCAGATAGAAAACATAAAGTGACCTTTTTAAGGTCACTTTTTTACGCAAACTTTACACTTTACGTCTGCGAAAAATTATGGTATTATATATAAGCAGTGCCTGGTCCCATGAAAAAATTGCCTTTCGGCAATTTTTTCGTCGTAGCCGACTCTCCCACGGTAGACCGTGGGTCCCTCTCTACGACAACACCTGGCACGGAGCTCTGTTAAAGGAGAAATTATGTCAACTATCAAAGAATCGCGCATACGTAATTTCTGTATTATTGCGCACATAGATCATGGAAAATCGACGCTTGCCGACCGTATTATCGAGATGACCGGCGCTCTCACGAGCCGTGAGATGGCCGACCAGGTCCTTGATAACATGGATATAGAACGTGAGCGCGGAATCACAATAAGGTCTCAGGCCGTCAGAACCGTATACAAGGCTAAGGATGGCAATGAGTACATTTTTAATCTTATAGATACACCCGGACATGTTGATTTTAACTACGAGGTCAGCAGATCGCTTGCCGCGTGTGAGGGGGCTGTGCTTGTTGTTGATGCCACCCAGGGAGTGGAGGCGCAGACCTTAGCTAATGTTTACCTGGCCCTTGACGCCAACCTCGAGATAGTTCCGGTAATAAATAAAATAGATTTACCCAGCGCGGAGCCTGAGAGAGTCCGTAAGGAAATAGAGGATGTCATAGGAATTGACGCTTCGGAAGCTCCGCTTATTTCAGCTAAGAACGGTATAAATATAGATGGCGTTCTTGAAGCTATAGTGAAAAATATTCCGGCTCCAAGCGGCAGTGACGATAAGCCGCTTAAGGCACTCATTTTCGACTCCCTGTATGATTCATATAAAGGCGTCATAGTATTCATCAGGGTTATGGATGGAACGGTAAAGAAGGGCACACATGTCCACTTCATGGCAACGGGAGCCGATGACGAGGTAGTTGAGGTCGGAACATTTGGCGCAGGACGATTTAATCCGTGTGATGAGCTTACGGCGGGTATGGTAGGATATATTACCGCAAGCATTAAGGACCTAAGACAGACAAGGGTAGGTGATACGGTTACCTATGCCGACAGGCCTTGCGATAAGGCACTTCCGGGATACAAGAAGGTAGTGCCTATGGTTTACTGTGGCCTGTATCCTGCTGATGGGGCGAAGTACCCTGATCTTAAGGACGCGCTTATGAAGCTGCAGCTAAATGACGCTGCCCTTCAGTTTGAGCCCGAGACAAGTGAAGCACTTGGATTTGGGTTCAGGTGCGGATTCCTTGGACTCCTTCATCTTGATGTGGTACAGGAAAGGCTTGAACGCGATTACGATCTTGACCTTATAGCTACTGCGCCGAGTGTTATTTACAAGGTATATAAGACAGACGGAACGTGTCTTGATATAACAAACCCGTCAAACCTTCCCGACCCTTCCGAGATAGAACATATGGAAGAGCCTTTTGTTTCAGCGGAGATTATGACAAGAACCGAGTACGTCGGTACAATCATGAAGCTCTGCCAGGAACGGAGGGGCATTTACAAGGGGATGGATTACCTTGAGGAGACGAGAGCGGTGCTTAAGTATGATATGCCTCTCAACGAGATAATCTATGACTTCTTCGATGCTCTTAAGTCGAGGTCGCGCGGGTATGCTTCATTTGACTATGAATTCAAGGACTACGAGCCTGCTGAGCTTGTTAAGCTTGATATTTTGATAAATAAGGAGCAGGTTGACGCTCTGTCATTCATCATCGTTAAGGAAGGCGCATATGAGCGGGCAAAGAAAATGTGCGAGAAGCTAAAAAATGAAATTCCTCGTCAGCTCTTTGAAATTCCTATCCAGGCAGCAGTCGGAAGCAAGGTTATAGCCCGTGAGACAGTCAAGGCCATGCGCAAGGATGTCCTCGCGAAGTGCTATGGCGGTGATATTTCACGTAAGAAGAAGCTTCTTGAAAAGCAGAAGGAAGGCAAGAAGAAGATGCGTGAGATCGGAAATGTAGAAGTTCCGAAGAGCGCTTTCATGAGTGTCCTTAAGCTTGATAGCGATGAATAAATATGGAAAGATTAGGAATATATATTCACATTCCCTTTTGCCTTAAAAAATGCAAATACTGTGATTTCTTCTCATATGCCGCTACCGATGACGTAAAGCTGCGTTACACGGAGGCTCTTATTCAGGAGATAAAGGGTTATGGGGCCGTTATAAACGCTAAGAAGAGCGTCTTTTCGGATGAGAGTGAATTTCCGGAAAGGGTAGCAGAAAAAGAAGAAAAGGGATTCATTGGCAGGCTTTTAGGCCGCGGGCTTTCGAAAAATACGAGTAATTATGAGGTGGCGACCATATATATAGGCGGCGGTACGCCTTCGGTTATGCCGGGAAGCTCAATCAAGCGGATCCTTGACGCGGTATGCGATACATTTCATGTTGACAGGACTGCTCCGGGTCTTGAGATTACGCTTGAGGCAAATCCTGCTACTGTAACTCACGAGAAGCTTTCTGAGTACCTCGCGGCCGGTGTGAACCGTATTTCTGTGGGGCTTCAGTCAGCAAATGATGAGGAGCTTGCCCTTTTGGGGCGCCTTCATACCTACGAAGATTTTCTTGAGAGCTACGACATGGTCCGTAAGGCGGGATTTGATAATGTTAATATAGATATCATAAGTGCCTTACCGGGGCAGACAATAAATAATTACAAAAACACGCTCTTTCGTGTGCTTGACTTAGAGCCTGAGCATATTTCAAGCTACAGCCTTATAATAGAGCCGGGCACTCCATTTCACACGCTATATGGGAGGAATGGAAGGCTTGTCCATGAGCTTCCCGACGAGGATACCGAGCGGAAAATGTACAATCTCACGGTTGATACATTCGCGAAAGCAGGATATGAACGCTATGAGATAAGTAACTTTGCCCTGCCGGGTAAATTTTCAAGGCACAATACATCATACTGGAGAAGGGCTCCATATCTTGGTTTTGGCGCCGGGGCGTCCTCATTTCTTGAAAATACCAGATGGAAAAATACTACGGATATGAGGATGTATTTGGCGCTGACGCCAAGGGACATTCCGAGGATAAGGACTGAGATTGAGCCTGTATCTAAGGAAGACGCGATGGCCGAGACGGTTTACCTCGGCATGCGCGAGACAAGGGGTATCAGTATAAAGGAGTTTCGTAAGAATTTCGGAACGGATATTCACACCGTCTATGGACCTCAGATTTCTAGGCACGTCAGAAATAAAACCATGGTCGAGGACGGTGACAGGCTTTACCTCACTGAGAGGGGACTTGAGGTAAGCAATTTTGTTTTTTCTGACTTCATGCCTTAATGGCAGTAAAAAGGAATTTTTATGAATTCAACATTACAGACAATTTTTGGGTTACTCGGTGGACTTGGCATTTTCCTGTTCGGCATGAACATGATGAGTGACAGCCTTCAGAAGGCAGCAGGCGAGGGAATGAAGAAAATCCTTGGCATGCTTACGAAGAACCCTGTTCTAGGAGTGCTTTCGGGCGCTCTGGTTACCGCCGTACTCCAGTCAAGCTCAGCGACCAGCGTTATGGCGATCGGTTTCGTTTCAGCAGGCCTCATGACTCTTCCACAGGCTATTTCAGTAATTTTTGGCGCAAATATAGGTACTACAATGACCGCCCAGCTTATAGCTTTCCAGATAAGCGATTACATCTATGTAATCATAGCTGCCGGTTTTATTGTCATGTTCTTTTCTAAGAAGGAAAAGGCAAAATATATAGGTGAAACCATATTTGCCTTCGGTCTTCTTTTCCTTGGAATAGAGACCATGGGAAGCACCATGAAGCCTCTTGCGAACAGCCATGTATTCGTTAACATGATAAGCAATGTATCCCATATCCCGGTACTGGGCTTCTTTACCGGTCTTATCATGACTCTTGTGGTACAGAGCTCTTCGGCGACAATTGCGGTTCTCCAGAACTTTGCCGCGACCCCGGGACCGGATGGAGTTTCTTCTATTATCGGCCTGGCGGGAGCGATTCCGGTTCTTCTTGGCGATAATGTAGGTACTACGATTACGGCTGTACTTGCGTCAATTACCCAGTCGAAGAACGCGAAGAGAACGGCAGCGGCCCACTGCATATTTAACCTGTCTGGCGCCATTCTCTTTATTTTCCTCCTCAAGCCATACACTGCCTTTATTCAGTACATTTCGCCTAAGGGAAATGAAATCGACGTAATTTCAAGGCAGATCGCGAATGCTCATACAGGCTTAAACGTGACGATGGCACTTATCTGGACACCTCTCATCGGTCTTATGGTTAAGCTTGTAATGACACTCATTCCGGATTCAGTGAATGAGAAGACTGTCGGCGGCAATGTCATTTACCTTGATGAGAAGGTAAAGAAGCAGTCAGCGCTTGCCCTTCACCTTGTAAGCAAGGAGGTTATCCATTGTTCCGATATTGTTAAAAATGTCATGGACAAGATGGTAAGCGTCCCTGTTTCTAAGGTTTCGGAGATAGTTACTGATATAGACGAGTTAAATAAGAATGAGCACGACATTTCTAAGCAGATAACCGATTATGTACAGGAAGCCTTCTCAGCAGGTTCGTTTACGGAGGAAATGTCGAGTGACGCGACAGGAGCCCTCTTTATACTTGGCGATCTTGACAGGCTTTCGGCGAACTGTTCATTAATTTGCCATAATCTGTCAGAAAATGTAAAGGGAAAGCATCACTACAGCAAGGACGCGATTGAGCAGATCACCAAGTCAGCCCTTCATATTAAGGAGCTCTATTTTGAGTCCATAAATTCGATAATCACCGGCGACAAGATAGATGAGGAACGCTATAACGAGGAACGCAACAAGCTCATGGATATGAACGTGTCAATGAGGCGGGCTCACATGAAGAGAGTAGCCAAGGGAAAATGTGACAACAGGCTTACCGGAAGCTACAATGAGCTTCTTCACCTTCTTGAGAGGGCGGGAGACGCCTGTGCCGATCTGGCCGAGACAGCCTCGAAGGATGTGTATTTTAACGCTCTGCTTGACGACAGTAAAGCTAGGCTTGAAACCGTACAGGCTGAAAACGAAACAGAAGCTCTCATACCTTCTGAACCTTCTGAGAAGGAAGTTAATGAAGATATGGAAAAGCCGGTTTCAAAGCCTAAGAAATCCGGTAAAAAGAAGCAGAAGGAGAAGGAGTCCTCAAAGAAAACTGAAGACACCGCAAAAGATTCAGGTGACATTTGAAGAGATTTGTAGCGCATTTAAATACATGAACAAATTGGTTGTATCTGTAAAAAATGCATAAAATTCACTATAATCGATATAAGTGAGGCTTCGTTTGTGAAGCCCGGATATTATTCGAGGAGGTGAACCATTGGGCACATTTGAGATAGTCCTCATTTCATGCGGACTGTGTCTCGATCTGTTTACCGTGCTTGTATGCAGAGGCGCCCTTCTTTCCAAGATCAGCAGGAAGGAAATGGTAGTCTATTGCTTTATTTTTGGGATATGGCAGATAGGATTCTTAGTGCTTGGCAATGTCTGTACATGGGCGGCGCCGGTTAAGAATTCCGGCACAGCGCTTACAAATGTCTGGAAGGCTTTATCATCAGTCATTTTCTTTGCTTTGTCGGCTTATTTCTTTATCAAGTCAAGAACATCGAAGCCAATTGTAGAATGCAGGGACGATGAGATTAAGGTTAAACAGCTGATGCTTTACGCTTTTGTTGTGAGCCTTGACGCTTTTTTTGCGGGCATAGGCTTCGGCCTACTTCAGACCAGACTTGTAAGGCAGATAATACCTATGTCTGTTGTAACCATTTTATCCATTATGTTAGGCACATACGCGGGATACAGACTCGGTTCAGAAGACAAGAACAAGGCTTATATGGTTGGCGGCACGTTATTAGCTGTAGGAGCCGTTGACAATTTACTGAGATTTACTATACATTGAATAAAGGGGAGTGTACACTATGGCAAATGCTATAAAGGAACTTTCACACGCAGCAGAGCGCGCGGCTATCGGCGCGGGAATAGACAAATTCCTTAAGAACCTTAACAACGCGGATGACAGAAGACAGTCTTATCTTGCCGCTCTTGACCTTGTTGCTAAGTTTTTAAACAAGAGCGCTACCAAGGAAAAGCTTGACAGCGTCCGTAAAGAGATCATGGATCCGAACAACAGATGGTTTAATCTTATAGATAAAACCGTAGCTGAGGCTGATCCTCATTACGCTAAGAACGTTATACTTGATCTCGGATATGAGTGCTTCCTTCGCGGAACCAAGACTATCCGCGAAAGTCGCGAGAAGTATGATTGCAATATACCTTGGCTCATTCTTTTTGACCCTACTATGGCTTGTAATATGCACTGCGAGGGCTGTTGGTCGGGTACATACGGTCATAAGAGCAACCTTTCATACGAAGATATGGATAAGATTGTTACCCAGGGAAAGGAGCTCGGAACTCATCTCTACTTTATGACCGGTGGTGAGCCTACAGTCCGCATGAAGGATATTTACAAGCTCGCTAAGAAGCATAATGACTGCTTCTTTGGCATGTTCACGAACTCTACTCTTATAAATGATGAGATGTGCAAGAAGGTGGTAGAGCTTGGTAATATAACCTTCCTTCTCTCAATTGAGGGAACACCGGAGACAAACGACGCCAGACGTGGTGATGGCCATTACGCTAAGGTTATTAAGGCCATGGATCTTCTTCATAAATATGGTATCATTTTCGGTACATCCATCTGCTACACCAAGTACAACTGGGATGCCGTAACGAATCCTGAGTTCATGGACTTTATCGCAAGCAAGGGCGCGAGATTTGGTTTCTATTTCCACTATATGCCTGTTGGAAATAATGCGGTAGTAGACCTTATGCCTACACCTGAGCAGCGTGTTGAGATGATTAAGAGAATCAGAGGATACCGTGAGGCTGATAAGAAGCTTGACTTCTATCCTATGGATTTCCAGAATGATGGTGAGTATGTTGGAGGATGTATAGCCGGAGGCCGTAATTACTTCCATATCAACGCTATGGGTGACGCTGAACCTTGCGTATTTATCCATTTTTCAAATACCAACATTCATGATAACAGCATCCTTGAGATGCTTCAGAGCCCGCTCTTTAAGGCTTACCATGAGGGACAGCCATTTAACAGAAATCACTTAAGACCTTGTCCTATGCTTGAGAATCCTGATCTCCTTCGCAAGATGGTTAAGGAGACAGGCGCTCATGGTACAAATGAAGAGAGCGCCGAGGACGTTGACCATCTGTGCGCGAAGTGCGATGACTATGCTAAGACCTGGGCACCTGTCGCTAAGAAGGTTTGGGATTCTGAGACACACAAGAGACCAAAATATGAAAACTACACCAAGGAAAAGAGAGAACATCCTGAGCTTGCCGCTTTTGAGAAGCCGGGCGATGTAGTTCCACCTGAAGCCGTTAAGGCTGCCATCGTAAATGATGACGCGAACAAGGTTTCAGCTGACTGATAATTAACAAAGTATCATAAAAGAAGCATGCCGGACTTAACCGGTATGCTTCTTTTCATACAGAAAGATGAACTTAACATCTGTAAAAGATTGTAGTTGTAAATTGATGATTCTTGTGATAAAATATTTTTAAGTCATTTCGCTTTAAAGGGGTTAAGATGGAGAAGAAGGAACTTACTAAGCAGCTTCTGGGCGAGAGCTTCAGGAACCTGCTGGATACAACACCGTTTGAGAAAATTACCATAAGAATGATAACGGATGCGGCCGGTGTTATAAGGCCTACATTCTATCACTATTTCAAGGATAAGTATGAAGTCGTTGAGTGGATATTTGAAGAGGAAATAGGAAATCCCGTTAAGGAGCTCATAAAAAGCGGCCTTTACCGTGAGGCTGCGAAGATGCTCTTTGTAAAGATAGATGAGAACAGAGAATATTATAAGAAGATATTCGAGGTTGAAGGTCAGAACAGCTTTACCGAGGTACTTGAGAGGGATATATATGATACTCTGTCGGGGCTCCTTAAGGAGCATAAGATAAAGCACCGGGACTGGCCAAGGGTACTATCTGATGATATTGTCGCTAAGTACTATACTATGATTACTGTTAATGTAATCAGGTCATGGGTTGAGAATGGCAAGGAGGTAAAGACATCAGATCTGCTTGAGGCCTATGGATTTCTGCTGACTCACAGCGCGACAGAATTAGCTGACTTATAATAAGAAGTGGTTTTTACCGCTTCTTATTTTTTTGTTACTGTTCAGACCCAATAAATCATGCAGCAATACAGCTTGCTGTAATTGCTGTTATGATTTATTGGGTTGGGAGAGGCGTTAGCCTCTTGAGCCCACTACATGAGAGATGCGTTAGCATCTCGAATGCGTGGGCCTGAACAGTAACATTTTTTTGCATAAATTTATCAGAAAAGTGTTGACAAATCCTTGAAAGGGTGATATCTTATTATATAGATGTTAGCACTCTGACATCACGAGTGCTAACAGACAGAAGAAAGGATGGCAGGGCATGGGACTTGATGACAGAAAGATGGCTATACTTAATGCGGTAATCAGGACTTATCTTGAGACCGGCGAACCTGTTGGGTCAAGGACCATTTCAAAGATGGAAGGCCTTTCACTTTCTTCAGCGACTATAAGGAATGAGATGAGCGATCTTGAAGATATGGGGTATCTGATTCAGCCTCATACTTCAGCGGGACGTATTCCTTCTGATATGGCCTACCGCCTGTACGTAGATACTATGATGCAGACGCAGGTGAACGAGGTGAACGATATCCGCGACGAGCTTCTTAAGAAGTCAGACAAGCTTGAGACCTTACTTCAGCAGGTGGCTAACCTCTTAGCGAAGAATACGAACTACACCACGATGGTTTCAGCACCTAAGTACGAGCACCGGAAGATAAAGTTCATCCAGCTTTCGGAGGTTGACGCAGAGCATCTTCTTATAGTATTTGTTCTTGACAATAACGTAGTAAGGAACAGAATCATAGATCTCGATGAACCGGTTGATAAGTCTGAAGTATTCAGATTAAATATTCTGTTTAATTCATTCCTTGCCGGAACCGAACTTGAAAATGTCAATCTGCAGATGATAGCGAAGCTCAAGGAACAGGCAGGAGAGTATGTTAATCTTGCGAGCACGATCCTTGACGCGATAGGAAATATGGCCACTGACTCCGAAAGCTCCAAGATATATACGAGTGGCGCTACCAATATTTTAAAGTATCCTGAGCTTGATGAAGGCGGTAACATGGAAAAGATCCTCTACACCATAGAGGATAAGAAGGAGCTTGGTTCTCTACTTAATGAGCGCATGGGCGCAAGCAGTGATGATGGCATTAACGTCTATATTGGCAATGATACCAACGTAGACAGTTTAAAGGATTGTTCCGTTATAACAGCGACCTACGAGATAGAGGAAGGCGTGTACGGAAAGGTCGGAATTGTAGGACCAAAGCGTATGGATTACGGCAAGGTAGTAGGTACGCTCAAGAACCTCATGAAGGATCTCGATGATATTTTTAAGCATAAAAGTGATGAAAGAGGTTCGACAAGAACCATAAAACTTATAGATATGAAACTGGATGATTCGGGAAGCGAGGGAGCTCCACCCGGGAAAGGCGGTAATGAAGTTTGAGCGAAAAGAAAGACGAGAAGGAAGTTGAAAAAAAGGCTTCCGAGGAAGAAACAAAGGAAGTAAATGAAGCTTCTGATAAGACGGAAAAGGACGTATCTCCTGAGGAAGCTGCCGGCAAGGCGGAAGAGTCTGAATCGTCAGAAGAGGGAGCTGAAAGTGAAGCTGAGTCCTTAGATGAGAAAGAAGCTAAGAAGGCTGCGGCTTCACGGGAAGGCAAGGAAGCGGATAAATATAAGAAGGAAGCGGCTGACTGGAAGGATAAATATACGAGACAGCTTGCTGAGTTTGAAAATTTCCGTAACCGTTCCGAGAAAGAAAAGGCTATGATGTTCGATACGGGAGCTGTAAGCATTTTGCAGAAGATACTTCCTGTTGTTGACAATTTTGAGCGTGGCCTTGAGACCATTCCTGAGGACAAGAAGGATGACCCATTTGTGACAGGTATGGATAAGGTTTATAAGATGCTTACAAAAGCTCTTACTGATGCGGGTGTTGAGCCGATTGAGGCAAAGGGAGCGAAGTTTGACCCTAATCTTCATAACGCTGTTATGCACGCTGAGGATGACAGTGTTGAAGAAAACACCATTGTCGAAGAGCTTCAGAAGGGTTATAAATATCATGAGACGGTCATAAGGCCATCAATGGTAAAGGTTGCTAATTAATCAGAAAAATTGGAGGTAATATATCATGGGTAAAATAATTGGTATCGATCTTGGTACAACAAATTCATGCGTATCCGTAATGGAAGGTGGAAAGCCAACCGTTATAGCGAACTCTGAGGGCGCAAGAACAACTCCTTCAGTCGTAGCATTTACAAAGACAGGCGAGAGACTTGTCGGTGAGACGGCTAAGCGTCAGGCAGTTACGAACGCCGACCGCACCATCTCTTCTATCAAGAGGCATATGGGTACGGATTATAAGGTAAATATTGATGGTAAGGCTTATACACCTCAGGAAATTTCAGCTATGATTCTTCAGAAGATCAAGACTGACGCTGAGGCATATATCGGCGATAAGGTTACTGAAGCTGTTATTACTGTTCCTGCTTATTTCAACGATGCGCAAAGACAGGCAACCAAGGACGCCGGTAAGATCGCGGGTCTTGATGTTAAGCGTATTATAAATGAGCCTACGGCGGCTGCCCTTGCTTATGGTCTTGATAACGAGAAAGAGCAGAAGATCATGGTTTACGACCTTGGCGGTGGTACGTTTGATGTATCTATCATCGAGATTGGTGATGGTGTCATCGAGGTTCTCGCTACCAACGGTGATACACACCTCGGCGGTGATGATATAGATAACAGACTCACCCAGTACATGATCGATGAGTTCAAGGCTAAGGAGGGTGTTGATCTTTCTACTGATAAGATGGCCCTTCAGAGACTTAAGGAAGCGGCTGAGAAGGCTAAGAAGGAGCTCTCTTCTTCTACAACAACAAATATCAACCTTCCGTTCATTACGGCTACAGCAGATGGCCCTAAGCACTTTGATATGGACCTTTCAAGAGCTAAGTTTGAGGAGCTTATCCGCGATATCGTAGACAGAACAGAGGTACCTGTTCAGAACGCCCTTCGTGACGCCGGACTTACAGCTAACGACCTTTCAAAGGTTCTCCTTGTAGGAGGAAGCACTCGTATCCCTTGCGTACAGGAGAAGGTAAAGGCGCTTACAGGTAAGGAGCCTAGCAAGAACCTTAACCCTGATGAGTGCGTCGCTATCGGTGCTTCTATCCAGGGTGGTAAGCTTGCAGGTGATGCCGGCGCAGGTGATATCCTCCTTCTCGATGTCACACCTCTTTCACTCTCAATTGAGACAATGGGTGGTATAGCTACAAGACTTATCGAGAGAAACACAACCATTCCTACAAAGAAGAGTCAGGTATTCTCAACTGCTGCGGATAACCAGCCTTCAGTAGATATCAACGTAGTACAGGGCGAGAGACAGTTCGCTAAGGATAACAAGAGCCTCGGAACCTTCAGACTCGATGGAATCGCTCCTGCTCCACGTGGGGTACCACAGATTGAAGTTACATTTGATATAGACGCGAACGGTATCCTTACTGTTTCAGCTAAGGATCTTGGCACAGGCCATGAGCAGCATATCACCATCACCGGTGGCTCCAACATGTCAGAGACAGATATTGATAAGGCTGTCAAGGAAGCTGCTGAGTATGAAGCTCAGGATAAGAAGCGTAAGGAAGGCATTGACGCAAGAAACGAAGCTGATGCCTTTGCGTTCCAGACAGAGAAGGCACTTAAGGATGTAGGCGACAAGCTTACGGATTCTGACAAGAGTCAGGTAGAGGCTGATCTCAAGGCGCTTAAGGATCTTGTGGAGAAGACACAGCCTGAGAACATGACCGATGACGATATTAATAACCTTAAGGCAGCTAAGGAGAAGCTTATGAACAGTTCTCAGCAGCTTTTCACAAAGGTTTATGAGCAGTCACAGGCTCAGAACGCACAGAATAACGGAGGCAGCGCAAATAGTGGCGCCGGAGCAGGGAGCACCGGAAGCACACAGAGCACCGGCGGAAATGACGATGTAGTCGATGGAGATTACAGAGAGGTATAAGGTAGATTAACGTAAAATGGCGGAACAGAAAAGGGATTACTACGAAGTCCTTGGCGTGGCGAAGGATGCCAGTGAAGATGAGATCAAGAGGGCTTACAGACAGATAGCCAAGAAGAATCATCCTGATGTCAACCCAAGCAAAGAGGCTGAGGCTATATTTAAGGAAGCGTCTGAAGCTTACGCCGTTCTTTCCGACCCTGAAAAGAGACGTCAGTATGATCAGTTCGGACATGCGGCCTTTGATGGTGGCGCAGGCGGTGGCGGATATGACTTCTCGAACATGAGCATGGATGATATCTTTGGAAATTTCGGAGATATATTCGGCGATTTGTTCGGAACCGGCGGTGGCAGAAGGGCCCAGTCAAATGGTCCTCGCCGCGGGGCGAATGTAAATTATCAGATCAGGATTTCATTTGATGAAGCTGTACACGGCTGCAAGAAGACAATAAATGTAAATCTTAAGGATCCATGCCCTACGTGTGGTGGCTCCGGCGCAAAGCCCGGAACAAGTCCTGTAACCTGTCCTAAGTGTCGCGGAACCGGTCGTGTTACGGTTACCCAGCAGTCTCTCTTTGGTATGATGCAGAGTGTGCAGACCTGTCCTGACTGCCGCGGAACAGGTAAGATCATAAGAGATAAGTGCCCTGACTGCCACGGTGAAGGATATATTTCATCCAGAAAGTCTATAGAAGTAACAATTCCTGCCGGAATTGACGACGGACAGGGTGTCAGAATATCCGGAAAAGGTGAGCCGGGAGTAAATGGCGGACCTAGAGGAGATCTTATAGTTCTCTGCTCGGTTAGTGAGAGTCCAATATTTGAGAGAAATGGTACCGATATTTATTCATCAGTGCCTATCTCATTTACTCAGGCCGCTCTTGGTGGCGATATAAGGGTAGCGACTGTTGATGGTGATGTCATTTATAAGGTAAAGCCGGGCACTCAGACAGACACCAGGGTAAGACTTAGAGGCAAGGGCGTTCAGTCCTTGAGAAATAAGGATATGAAGGGCGACCATTATGTAACTCTTATAGTCCAGACACCTGACAGCCTTACGCCTGAGCAGAAGCGTATCCTTACAGAGCTTGACGCTACCTACCCTAAGAAGTTCCAGGCATTTGCAAGTCAGGACGATTATGGCAGCGAGGCTTCAAATGACACTAACGCGGGAACTACTGAAAAGAAAAAGGGTAAGAAGAAAAAGTTCACGGAAAGTGTAAAAGATTTCTTCAATCCGGAAGAGTAAATAAAGTAAATTTATCTCATGCATAGTAAATGCGGAGATGTTGACATAGGAGACTCTGTGCTATAGTGGCGCAGAGTCATTTGAGTAATGAAAGAGGTTCACGATGACGAAAATTGATATAATATCCGGTTTCCTTGGAGCGGGTAAGACTACACTTATTAAGAAACTCATAAAGGAGTCATTTGGCGGACAGCAGGTCGTTCTTATTGAAAATGAGTTTGGTGAAATTGGTATAGACGGCGGCTTCCTTAAGGAAGCGGGTATTCAGATTACTGAGATGAATTCAGGCTGTATATGCTGCTCTCTTGTAGGCGATTTCGGTAAGGCCCTTAAGGAAGTTGTAGACAAATATCATCCTGACAGAATTATTATCGAGCCTTCAGGTGTAGGCAAGCTTTCTGATGTAATCAAGGCAGTCGCGAGAGTCCAGGAGAAGCTTGAAGGAGTGGTACTTAACAGCTTTGTTGCCGTTGTAGATGGCACTAAGACTCTTATGTACATGAAGAACTTCGGCGAATTCTTTAATAATCAGATAGAAAACGCCAATACTATAGTTATCAGCCGTACTCAGAAGATGACTGACGATAAGCTTAAGGCGGTAGTTGCCGCTGTAAGAGAGCACAATCCAAAGGCAGTGGTTATTACGACCCCTTGGGATGACCTTACCGGTGATCAGATTGTAAAGGCTATGGAGCAGGGCGACAGCCTTGTTAAGGAGCTTGTTTTTGGTGAAGATGACGTTCTCGACGAAGACGGAGACGAGCATGAGCATCATCACCACCACCATCATCATGACGATGATGATCATGATCATGAGCATGAAGATCACGATGATGACGATGATGACGATGACGATGATGACCATGATCACGATGGGCATGAGCATCACCATCATCACCACCATCACGGTCACGATGCTGATGAGATATTTGATTCCTGGGGTACAACTACGCCTCAGAGGTTCGAGAAGGACGCTCTTGACTCTGAATTAAAGCGTCTCGCTGAGAATAAAGATGGAGAATTTGGCGTTGTTTTGAGGGCAAAGGGTATTCTTCAGACAGGAAGTGGTTCATGGCTTGAGTTTGATCTTACTCCTGAGGAGTATGAGATTCGTGAAAATGCTGCGCCTGATGTAACAGGTAAGCTCTGCGTAATCGGCTCAAACCTTGACCACGCCAAGCTTTCCGGCCTCTTCGGAGTAGAAGGCAGAAAATTATCGGAGTAGTGCCTGGTCCCATAAAATTTATCTAAACTGCGAAGCAGTTTCGAAAAATTTTATGGTACCTGTTGTCGTAGAGAAGGGCCTACGGCATAGCCGTGGGAAAGTGGGCTACGACTAAAGGCACGGAAAAAAGGAGCAAATTTTGGATAAAAAGGATCTGCCCGTATACATGTTTACCGGTCTTCTTGAGTCCGGCAAGACATCATTTATACGAGACACATTGAACGACGGTGAGTTCGAGGACGGCGAAAAATCAGTCTACATTCTTTGCGAGGAGGGCGAGGCCGAGATAGACCCCGAACTCCTTCGCAAGAACCTTATTACCGTTGTAAAGATAGAAGAGCGTGAGCTCTTCACAGAAGATTATTTAAATCAGATTGAAGAAAAATACAGGCCCGACCGCATTCTCCTTGAAGTAAATGGAATGTGGAAGCCGAATGACCTTGTGGATGAATTCCCTGAAAACTGGATGCTTGTACAGTGTATAGCCCTTATAGACGGCTCTACATTTAAGACATACATGAACAACATGGGGTCATTTATCATGGAGCAGGTTAAGCCTGCTGACCTTGTAGTATTTAATAAGGTCGACGATAACGAGGACAGAGGTTCCTATCGTAGAAGAGTTAAGGCTCTTAACCGTCGCGCTCAGATTCTCTACGAGGATGAGAAGGGAAACCTTGATGACGCTTACGCCGATACTATGCCTTTTCCTATAGACGGTCCCGTTATTGAACTTCCTGACGATGATTTTGGCCTCTGGTATATGGATGCTATGGACCATCCCGAAAAGTACGTCGGCAAGAAGATTAAGTTTCATGCAATGGTATACAGGGGCAAGGGCTTCCCGGATGACAAGCTTGTACCGGGAAGGTTTGCTATGACCTGCTGTGCTGCTGATATTCAGTATGTCGGATACGTCTGCCATGCGCCAAACGCTAAGGATTTTGGCCAGAAGGCCTGGGTAAATGTTGAAGCTGATGTAAAATATGAATACTGCAAGGACTACAAGGGCAAGGGCATAGTTCTCTATAGTGACAAGGACCTTGAGGCAGCTGAACCGGGAGAGCAGTTAGTTTATTTCACTTAATGCTATTAGTGTAGAGGAGGGTTTAAATGAAGGCTATTTTAGGGAATATAAAATTACGTTATCTTACATTACTTATGGTTTTTACGACCTGCGCAGTCTGCCTTAGCGCTTGCGCTAAAGGTGCTTCAGACGCAAGTAAGTCTTCCGTCGGCGGGAATTTGGCTACAAGTCCGTGAAGGTGAAACCGTGGTTGTCGCGGGCGGAACAGGTGTGTCCCCGGTACGAGGCGTAGTAAATGAACTCGCGAAAATGGATAACGCAAGAGACAAGTACGTTATAGTTGGATTCAGGTCCCCTTCTGATATGCTTTTCCGTGATGATTTAAAGGTCTGGGACGAGAAGCTTAATCTGACTCTTACCGTAGATGGCGCGCCTGAAGGCTATACCGGAAATATAGGCCTTGTAACTAAGTATATAGCTGACCTGCCTTTAACGGACCCTTCATCGGCGAAAGCCGTTGTAGTCGGCCCTCCTCCTATGATGAAATTTACCATAATAGAGCTTCAGAAGAAGGGCTTTAAGGATGAAAATATCATAGTTTCCCATGAGAGGAAGATGTGCTGCGGACTTGGAAAATGCGGACATTGCCGTGTTAACAGCACATATATCTGTCTTGACGGACCTGTATTTAATTACGCGGAAGCTAAGTACCTTATAGACTGAAGGAGGAAAATGAGATGGGTGAACTCGATATAAATATCAAAAAACTAAAGAAAAATGCTTACCGTGTCTCCAAGGTCAGAGGGGAGACAGCTTCCCGTGTCCGTGTACCGGGAGGTGAGATAGATACTGAGTCTCTTAAGAAGGTTATAGAGATAGCCACAAAGTACGGTAATGGAACCATTAATATCACAAACCGCCAGGGCTTTGAAATTCCGGGTATTTCTCTCAAGGATGTCGATGAGGTAAATAAGGCCCTTCAGTCAATAATCGATAATACGGGAGTGAATCAGGAAGAAAGAGACAAGGGATATCCGGCTTCAGGCACGAGAAATGTGGTTGCCTGTCCGGGCGAAAAGCTCTGCCCGTTTGGCTGCTATGACACCAAGGCTCTCGCGAAAAGGATAGACCATGAGATCTTTCCTAACAACCACCATGTGTTCCTTAAATACATCATGAAGGATGTAAATCTTGGCCCTAAGTGTGAAATGCAGGGCAGAATTTACTGGGGTGGCAAGCGCTATGACCAGGGGAATGAGCTCCGCAAGTCCATGTACAGATTCTCGGATAAACCGGCTGACTGAATGAAAAGAGAATAAAATGGCCAGTACACTTCTTGACGATATTAAGAACAAGACCTTCAAAACCTGCTATCTCATTACAGGTTCTGAACCCTTTCTTGTTAAATTTTACAGGAATAAACTGATAAACGCTATTGTAAATAAGGATGACGAGATGAACTATTCCGTATTTACAAAACGGGAAATAAATAATTCCGACCTTTCTAATGTAAGGGAAATCGCGGATACGCTTCCTTTTTTCGCAGAGAAGAGGGTAGTGCTTTTAAGCGATACGGGCCTGTTAAAAAATAAAAGCGATTTCGCGGAATATATCCCGAAAATTCCGGATACGACAGTTATCATTTTTGACGAGAGCGAGGTTGACAAGCGAAGTTCAGTCTACAAGGCCATATCAAAGTATGGCCTTGTAGCGTCATATGACCCGTATTCACCTGCTAAGCTAAATATGTGGATCGGCGGCCTCTGCAAGAATTATGGCAGGCAGATAACAGAGAGTGATGCCGCGTTTTTGGCTGACCGTGTGGGGACGGATATGTTCACCCTTAAGAATGAGATTGTGAAGCTCACCGATTATACCCTAGGCAAGGACGCAATCACAAGGTCTGATATAGAGGCTGTTACGGAGACTCGTCCCCAGGACCAGATATTTAAAATGATGGACGCTATCGGAAAGCACGACAGGAAGCAGGCCCTGGATTATTATTATGACTTATTGAAAATGGACCAGTCACCGATCCTCATTCTCTATATGTTTAACAGGCATATGAATATCCTTCTGCAGGTAAAGGATCTCGCGAGAATGGGCAGGCAGGGTGAAGCGAGCACCCTTCTTAAGATACCGCCATTTACGGTGAGAAATTATTTATCACAGGCAAATAATTTCGAAGCGGGATTTTTAAAACATGCCTTTGAAGAGGGCGTGAACATTGATGAGGCTATTAAGACAGGAAAAGTTACCGACAGAATAGGAGTAGAGAGTCTCATAATAAAAACATCGGGGTACAAGAGGTAAATGAAAGAGACAGACAGAAGAAAGAGAATCCTAAAAAAAGGCAAGAATGGGGTACTGAGAGTAATTTTCGGCAGGACGACATTAAACGTCGTTCTTATACCTTGAGGATAATCCGGTTGTTCGTGACATAAAAGAGGACTTTATGGAGACCTTTCACAAGTGCCATCATGTAACTATGGAAGAGATTAAACACCAGAATCCGGTCGAGAAATTCACAGGCCAGGTGCTGTCAATAATTTCCTATTTACTATAACAAAACAGGGTTGATTTTTCGACCCTGTTTTTTTATAATAGAAGAAGTATTGTTTTATGGAGGAAAATACATTGGAAAATAAATTACCAAAGAGAAGCGAAGTAAGCGAAGAGCTTACCTGGAACCTTACAGACATCTACACAAACGATGAGGCGTGCGAGAAGGACGCCGCGAGGATGGGTGAGCTCGCCGATAAGTTCGCGGGATACGAGGGTAGATTATGCGAATCAGCCGCTACACTCCTTTCGGCCATGAAGGACTATGAGGCTATGAATCTTGTGGCTTCTAAGGCACTCAGATATGCCAATATGCGTTCAGACGTTGATACAGCTAATCAGACAGCCCAGGCCCTTAAGGGAAAGCTTGGCTCTCTTTACGTTGCCGCTACGACTAAGATGGCATTTATGGAACCTGAACTCATCGCCGCAGGCAAGGAGAAGATAGACAGGTTCTATGATGAATGCCCTGATTTGAAGTATTACAAGGTCACACTTGATGATATTCTTAGGATGGAAGCCCACACCCAGTCAAGTGAGATAGAGGCCCTCCTCGCTTCAAGCGGTGAGATGGCAGAGACAGCCTATAACGGCTTCAATATGCTATCTGATGCCGATCTCAAGTTTCCTTCGGTCAAGGATGAGAACGGAAATGAAGTGACTATTACAAATGGCCGCTTTGTTCCTCTTGAAATGAGCCACGACAGAAATGTCCGCAAGGAAACCTTTGAAAAATATTACAGCACCTATCACGCCTTCAGAAATACCTGGGCTACCTTATATTATGGCCAGGTTAAGCAGCAGATGTTCTACGCAAGGGCAAAGAAGTATAATTCTACCTTTGAGGCAGCAGTTGACCCTGTTAACGTAAGCCCTGATGTATGCAAGAACCTTATTGCGTCAGTTCATGATAACATTGAGAAAATGTACCGCTATGTCCGCTTAAGGAAGAAGATGTTAGGCGTTGACGAGCTCCATATGTATGATGTATACGCGCCTATGGTATCAGACTACAGTCCTAAGTACACCATAGAGGAAGCAAAAGA
Organism: uncultured Eubacteriales bacterium; assembly: GCA_900314885.1. Taxonomy (GTDB): domain Bacteria; phylum Bacillota; class Clostridia; order Lachnospirales; family Lachnospiraceae; genus Catonella. Next base: position 49,546 of record OMWY01000010.1, on the reverse strand, counting down.
CCTTGTACTTAAGGCTACAGCTCCTCTTGGCAAGGATTATACGGATGTACTCAAGACAGCTTTTACGGAGCGCTGGATAGACGTGGTTGAAAATGAGGGCAAGCGCGGTGGTGCTTACGAGGAGGGCGTTTACGGCGTTCATCCTTATGTTCTACTTAATTTTAACGGCACATTAGATGATGTATTTACCCTCGCTCATGAGATGGGTCACGCTATGCACACCCATTATTCGGATGCTAATAACTCATTTTTAAACGCCAACTACGCTATATTTGTGGCTGAAGTTGCCAGCACCACAAACGAGGTGTTATTATTTAATTACCTCTATGATCATGCTACTGAAAAGGCTGAGAAGGAATATTTACTTAACCACTTCCTTGACAGCTTCAAGGGTACCCTTTTCCGTCAAACCATGTTCGGCGAATTCGAGATGAAGACAAATGCCCTTGCCGAGGCGGGTACACCTCTTACAGCCGATGAACTTACGAAGACCTATTATGAACTGAATAAATTCTACTTTGGGCCTGATATGGTGAGCGATGAATTAATAGGAGATGAGTGGGAAAGGATACCTCATTTCTACTATAATTTCTATGTATACCAGTACGCGACAAGCTTCTCAGCGGCAGTTGCTATCACAAGCCGCATTTTAAAGGAGGGCGAGAGCGCGGTTGCTCCTTATAAGAAATTCCTCTCATCAGGCTGTACCGATGATCCTGTAAGCCTTCTTAAGATAGCGGGTGTTGACCTTTCTACCAGAAAGCCTGTAGATGACGCCCTTGCTGAGTTTGAGGCTACGATTGAAAAAATGGAGAACCTTATTAAATGAAAAGACTGTCAGAAAGACTGCAGGATGTAGTCACAACCGCCTTTAAAAACGCGGGAATAGATGAGAAATATTCTTCTGTAGGCATAAGCAACCGCCCCGATCTCTGCGATTATCAGAGTAACGGGGCCATGGCTGCCGCTAAGGAATACCATAAAGCGCCATTTGTAATAGCGGATGAAATTATCGCGAAGCTAAATGAGCTTCCTGAAGCGAAGAAATATTTCGCCAAGGCGGAGGCTGTAAAGCCCGGCTTCCTTAATTTCACTCTTTCGCCTGAATTTATGGCTGAATACGCGGGCCAAATGGATTCTGAGACGGATTTCGGCTTTGAGAAGGCCCCAGATTCTAAGAATATAGTTCTTGATTACGGCGGCCCTAACGTAGCTAAGCCTCTTCATGTAGGTCATCTTCGCTCAGCGATTATCGGTGAAAGCTTAAAGAGGATAGAGCGCTTTGTCGGAAATAAGGTTACGGGCGATGTTCATCTTGGAGACTGGGGCCTTCAGATGGGCCTTATCATAGCTGAGCTTGAGGACAGGGGTCAGCTTGACAAGGATTTAAACATTTCCGAGCTGGAGGAAATATACCCTTTTGCTTCTAAGAAGTCTAAAGAGGTCTATGAGGATGGGCCTCATAAGGGTGAACTTGTTAATCCTGAGTTTGCCGAGAGGGCTCATGAAGCTACTCTTAAGCTTCAGAGCGGCGATCCTAAGTACCACGCCGTATGGGAAAAGATCATGAAGGTTTCCGTCGAGGATTTAAAGAAGAATTACGCCAACTTAAATGTCCATTTTGATTTATGGAAGGGTGAAAGTGACGCTGAGCCATATATTCCTGAATTAATAAAATTACTGACAGACAAGGGACTTGCCTATAAATCAGAGGGAGCGCTTGTCGTAGACGTATCTGAGCCTACGGATTCCAAGGAAATCCCTCCTTGCATGATTCAGAAGTCAGATGGAGCTGCCCTTTATTCCACATCAGACCTCGGTACAGTTATGGATCGTGAGAAGAACCTTCACCCTGACGAATATATCTATATAGCAGACAGGAGGCAGGAGCTTCACTACGTTCAGTTCTTCCGTGTAGCGAGAAAGGCAGGCCTTGTAAAGCCAGAGACTGTACTTAAGTTCATCGGTTTCGGCACTATGAACGGGAAGGATGGCAAGCCTTTTAAGACCCGTGAGGGTGGCGTTATGAGACTTGAGACCCTAATCTCAGATATAACGAATGCTGTAGCGGAGAAGATGGCTGACAGGGATATGCCTGAGGATACCAAGCAGGCCGTTGCGAAGCAGGTAGGTCTCGCGGCTCTTAAGTACGGCGATCTTTCTAACCAGGCAGCGAAGGACTATGTATTTGACCTCGACAGGTTCGCTTCATTTGAAGGAAATACAGGCCCGTATATCCAATACACTGTTGTAAGAATAAGATCTATTCTCGATAAATACGCTGAATCTGTCGGTAAAGACAGGAAGGGTATTGAGGATGATTTAAGGACTGTAAAATTTACTGCGCCTGCTCATGAAAATGAGAAGAAATTAATACTTACCATTGACAGGTTCGCGGATACCCTGACAAATGTCGCAAGTGACCTTGCCCCTCATAAATTATGCGCTTATATTTATGAGCTTGCCAATAATTTCTCCGCATTCTACCATGAATGCCCGATTCTTACTGAGAGTGATGAGGCGAGAAAAATGAGCCTACTTAAGGTATCAGCCTTAACAGGAAAAATACTTGTCACCTGTCTTGACCTTCTTGGCATAGAAGCGCCGGAAAGGATGTAAAATGTACAGACTTATCGCAAGACTTGTAGTTTACAGGGATTTTGAGAAGGATAATATTCTCATGCCCTTAGCAAAAATAATAAAGGATTTCGATACCGGACTCGCGGATGAAACCCTTGACAGGGAAGAGCTGGTTTCACGCATTTACGCTGAGATTCATAAGCTCCTTGATGTAGCTACCCGCTATGGTTTTGACGATAATTTATGGCATAATTATCTCACGTATTTACTTGTGACAAATGAAAACCCATTCTCTATCACCTGCGAAAAGGCAGGTGACAGGGGTGGTTCAGTTACCGCCTTCGCAAAGAATGATTTCAAGGTAATCAAGGCTCTATTTAATTATGATTTTTCCAAGATAGAAAAAGAGCTTGATATTAACTGCTTTACCGTTATAGAAAATTATCACTCGATAAAGAAGAGCGAGAGAGTCTATAACGCTAATGTATCCGAGCGTGTTCGTACCCTTTCTAAAAAAATAGAAGCGGCCGCTGATGAAAATGAAATATATGATCTCGTTACCGAGTCGTATAAGGATTACGGCGTAGGAAAATTCGGATTAAATAAGGCCTTTCGTGTCAAGGATGAGGATGGTTCCGCGATTATTTCTCCTATTACCAACATAGCGGAAATTAAATTATCCGATATTATCGGGTACGATGAGCAGAAACGTCAGTTAATAGAAAATACAAGGGCGTTTACCGAAGGCAAAAAGGCTAACAATACCCTTCTTTACGGAGACGCGGGTACCGGTAAATCCACCAGTATCAAGGCTGTGCTTAATGAATTCTATCCTGACGGACTCAGGATGATAGAGATATATAAGCACCAGTTCGGCTGCCTTGCGGATGCAATAAGCCAGATTAAGAACAGAAATTATCGCTTTATTATTTACATGGATGATCTCTCCTTTGAGGATTTTGAGATAGAATATAAATATCTGAAGGCGGTAATTGAAGGTGGTCTTGAGGTTCGTCCGGAAAATGTATTGATATACGCTACGAGCAACAGGCGCCACCTTATAAAAGAAAGCTTTAATGACAGAAATGATATGGGAGCCACAGGCGATGTGCATCATTCTGATACTATTCAGGAAAAGCTTTCCCTGGTTGCGAGATTCGGTCTCAAGATTAATTATTCCGCGCCAAACCAGGACGATTATTTTAATATAGTTCGCGGTATCGCCGCTAATTATGACAAGATAAAATTATCAGATGAAGAATTAACAGCCGGCGCCCGCCAGTTCGCTATTGCCGCGGGAGGCAGAAGCGGCAGGACGGCAAGACAGTATATTAATTACCTTCTTTCGGAGCTTTGATGAATAAAAGATTAATTTCGATATTTTCCGCATTTCTTATTTTATGTTTACTCATTACATTTGCCGGGGAGAGAAGACTCCCCGCAAATGCTGCTTCATCAACCGACTACATAAGGGTCGGCCTCAAACGGAATTTCTATGCGAAAAATTCAATTAAAATATCAAACAGGAATATTTATATAGGATTCGCGAGCGGGAATGATTATATAAGGCTCGATAAATTATCAGGTAGTAGTGGCTTTACATTTACAAGAGACAGTGGAAGCTTCGCGGTTATAAAGGGGTCGTATTCTTCATTTACAGCGGCGAAAAAGGCCGCGGACTCATTTACCCAAAAATATGGTGTAACCTGTTATCCTGTATTATCGGGAGTGACAGAAAATAAATCTGCTAACTTTCATGTTATGGTTTCAAACAGTAATCGTGGAAAAATCAAGCATGCTTCATTTATAAAGAAAAATTATACGAGCAAATATCTCTTAAAGGTTACCTGCAGCGGTGGAGTATTTTATGTCGACAGCGAGAGCGCCGGAGCGAATCCCCAGATAGAAGCGGCAGCAGACAACAGCTCAGGTGTAAAAGTCATTACACTCGCCGGCAGCCATTTCAGGGGCAGAATAGAGCTTGGAACTTACGGTAAAGCTTCAGTAAGTGCGGTTAATGTAATAATGTTCGAGGATTACCTGTTTGGCGTTGTCCCACAGGAGATGTCAGCGTCCTGGCCGATAGAGGCGCTTAGGGCGCAGGCCGTAGCATGCAGAAGCTTCGCTGTGGCAAGCCAGGGCTTTGGCCCGAGCGGGTCGGTTAAATCCTATCCGAAATTAAATGATACAACCCAATATCAGTCCTATGGCGGGTACGATAAAGAAAATTCCAGAAGCACCAGGGCGGTAATAGCGACAAGAAATACCTTTGTGACATACAAGGATAAGGTCGTAAGAACTTATTTCTTTTCTACTTCAGGTGGCGCGACTGAGGCTCCTGAAAATGTCTGGGGAGGAAAGATAGGATATCTTAAAAGTGTAAGCGACACATATGAAACGAAGCCTGAGAAAAAGCCTTGGAAATATACGTTTGAGGCAACGAGGCTTGGCGCCCTTGCGGGTGGCAATATCGGCAGGGCAACCAGGGTCGAAATCACAGAGCGATCCTCGTCGGGCCGCGCTCTTACGATGAAAATTACCGGAACCAAAGGCTCTGTCACATTAAAGAAAAACGCTATAAGGACTGCCTTTGATCTTCCCAGCACAAAATTCCGTGTCTACGCAGGCGGTAATAGCACCAGCTTCGTATCAGCAATTTCCGGTGATGGAACAGAGAGAGTGAATTTAAAGAATGCCTACGCCATAAGCGCTTCGGGTACAAGTAAAATAAAGGGTTCAGGTTTTGTGACTATAGAGGGAAGCGGGAATCTGGCAAATTACAGCCTCTCTTCAACGGAGAGTGGCACTTTTGTCTTTATCGGTGAGGGCTACGGCCATGGTGTCGGCATGTCACAGTCAGGCGCCCGAGGCATGGCGGAGGCAGGATTCGGCTATAAGGCAATTCTGACACACTACTTTACGAATTGCGAAGTAAATTAGATTTTTAAAAAAAGGTCTTGACAAACGCAATCAGTAGTGGTAGTATATGTTCATAACCTATAAAACACATAGGTAAACCAAACAATAAACCATTATCGCACTGACTAATGGACCGATAACAGTAACGAGGTATTTGCCATGAGACATGAAACAGCCGTTCTTCTTAACAGTAACGTATGCTGCTGTAATTGTTGTAATAACAATTCAGGCGGCTCTTTTGTGTGCAATCAGTAAGAATCCTGTTACTTAATGATTAGGCTCCGCCTGAGTTCGATGTTTTCAGATTAATTGAAGCAGAAGAACAAGGCGGGGCCTTTTTATGTAATTAGAAAGAGGCAGACATGATAGCAGAAAGAGAAAGTATCACCGCAAAGCTCTGTTCATTCGCGAGAGCCTACCATTCATTAGGTGAAAGTAAGGGCATGTTTAATGACTTCTTAGCCTATGATCTCATGGGAAGCGAAGAGTATGGGAGAATCGGAAGACTGATAGAAAATGACTTCGACGATTCGAAAAGTCATGGGCAGCTTAGCTTTAATCCCGCGAAGGTGTACCGGAAATTGGACCGATATATCTCACCGATTCCACTTTCGAGAATCGCATTTGCTGAAAGTGAGCTCGCGAGCTTCGCCAAGGAAAATGGTCCTTGTCAGTATGTAATATGCGGAGCGGGAATGGATTCATTTTCATTCAGGAATAAGAACAGGAATATAAAAATATTTGAGGTCGACCATCCCGATACGCAGCGCTACAAGCTGCAGAGGATAAGAAAGCTTAATTGGGAAATCCCTTCAAATGTAACCTACTGTCCCTGTTGACTTCAGTAAAGATGACATGGCGGCTTCCTTAATTAAAGCGGACTTCAATGAAAATGCTCCGACATTTTTCTCAATCCTTGGCGTAACTTATTATCTTACTTTAAATGTATTCGAGGATACAGTAAGAAAAATATCGGGTATTTCGAGGCCGGGTAACAGGCTGGTATTTGACTTCCCTGATGATACAACCTTTGAAGATAATAATTCTGAAAGGGTCAGGAATCTCGCGAAAATTACCGCGAAGCTGGGCGAGCCGATGAAGCATGGCTTTAAAATATCAGAAATTACCGAAGCGCTGGGTAGGCAGAAATTCATTATAAAAACTCATGAGACTCCGGGGAAAATACAGGAACATTTTTTTGACAATTACGATAACAAAGAAAACAGATTAAAGGCATTTGAAAATATGCACATTATTTTAGCGGAAAAAGGAGATAAATAATTATGGCAGAATATAAGAATATTGAATCAGCGTTAATTCACGGTGGTATCTACGGAGATAAGTATACGGGAGCTGTAAATGTTCCTATTTACCAGACATCAACCTACGAGCAGACAGGAATCGGTGAGAATCCTACCTGGGAGTATTCCCGCACCGGAAATCCTACGAGGGCAGCGCTTGAAGCCCTTATAGCGGAGCTTGAGGGCGGAATCGCGGGATTTGCTTTTGGATCGGGGATGGCAGCCATTACCGCTGTATTAAGTCTCTTTAAATCAGGAGATAAGATACTTATTTCGAGCAATGTTTATGGCGGTACATTTCGCGTTCTCGATAAAATATTCAATAATTTCGGAATAACCTACTCTATAGAGGACACTACAAATATTTCAGAACTCGAGAAAAAAATCACGCCTGATGTCAAGGCCATATACGTAGAAAGTCCGGCGAATCCGCTTCTTACAATTACCGACCTTAAGGCTGTCGCGGACCTAGCTAATAAGCATGGAATATTATCTATCGTCGATAATACATTTATGACTCCTTACCTACAGAGGCCTATAGAGTTTGGAACAGATATTGTAATTCATTCCGCTACAAAATATCTCGGAGGCCACAGCGATCTGGTAGCGGGACTTGTGGTCGTAAATGATAAGGAATTAGCAGACAAATTAGCCTTTATTCAGAACGCGACAGGCGGAGTACTCGGGCCTTTTGATTCATTTTTACTTATAAGAGGAATCAAGACTCTTGGTGTAAGACTTGACAGACATGTTGAAAACGCTGAAAAGATAGCGAAAGCACTTGTAGAAAATAAGGCGGTTAAAAAGGTTTATTATCCGGGACTTCCTGACGCCCAGGGATATGAAATTAATAAGCGACAGGCAAAAAATGGCGGGGCTATGATTTCATTTGAATTAAAGGAAAATTATAATATAAAGAAATTCTTCAAGTCACTCCACCTTATCGCTCTCGCCGAGAGCCTTGGCGGCGTGGAAAGCCTGGTATGCCATCCGGCTACCATGACACATGCGTCTATCCCATATGAGATAAGACAGAAGGTCGGAATCACGGATGGTCTTATAAGATTATCTGTAGGAATTGAAAATGTCGATGACCTCTTAGCCGATCTTGAGAGCGCCATAAGTGAAAGTGAGGAATGAAATGAAATACTATAAATCGATGCAGGACCTTATTGGAAATACACCCCTGGTTGAGCTTACTCATGTAGGCTTACCTGGAGGGGCGAGAATATTCGCGAAGCTTGAACTCGCTAACCCTGCCGGAAGCGTAAAGGACAGAACAGGGAAGTACATGATAGAGGATGCCGAGAGACGAGGAATCCTTAAAAAGGGTGGCACCATAGTAGAGGGAACCGCCGGAAACACAGGCCTTGGAATAGCCTTCGCCGCTTTAAATAAAGGCTATAGGATCATTTTCGTAGTGCCTGATAAATTCTCGGAAGAGAAGCAGACCCTTATGCGCGCCTTGGGCGCCGAGATTATTAACACGCCAAGGGAGGACGGAATGCTTGGCGCAGCAGCTAAGGCTGAAGAAGTAAAGGCTACGATTCCGGGGGCAGTATCGCTTAAGCAGTTTAAGAATCAGGCGAACCCACTTGCCCACTATGAGACGACAGGCCCTGAGATATATAAGGACCTCGATGGAAAAATAAATTTCCTGGTTGCCGGCGCAGGTAGTGGCGGAACTTACTCAGGTGTGGTAAAATATCTTAAGGAACAGAATCCGTCGATAAAGGGAATCCTCGCTGACCCGGTCGGTTCAACTATGGGAGGCGGGGAGCACGGCGATTATAATATCGAGGGCATCGGAAATGACTTTATCGCGGACACCATGGATATGTCTCTCGTAGATCAGGTTATTAAGATAAATGATGATGATGCTTTTACGGGAGCGAGGGAGCTTGCGAAGAAGGAAGGAATTTTCGCAGGGTCTTCATCAGGCGGAGCTTATGCGGCTGCTAAAAAGCTTATCGCTAAGGGAGCAAGAGGAAATATAGTAATTATTCTGCCCGACAGGGGTGACAGGTATTTCAGTAAGCACCTCTACGAGTAGAAGAGAAAGGAAATTTATGACAGAGGTTTTATGGCACGGCAGAGGCGGTGAGGGGGCATTCACCGCCGCAAGACTCTTAGGAGATGCTTATATACTTAACGGGGAGGAGAATTTCGCGTTAGCTTTTCCATCATTCGGACCGGAGAGAAGGGGAGCGCCTATAAGGGCATTTACAAAGCTTGACAGGAATACTATCGGAGACAGGAGTGAAATAAATAAGGCTGATTATATTATTTATCTTGATGATACCTTATTTTCTGATTCAGCTTTTTCTGATTTAAAAGAGGATGGGAAAATATTAATTAATACGAAGAAGAACTATAATGACAGTCGGATTGTCACAATTGACGGTGATAAAATTGCTCTTGATATATTAAAAAGACCAATTGTAAATACCATAATGCTCGGAGCGCTTGCGGCCCATTTTAGAGAGATTAATATCGATAATATCGCAAATGCGATAAAAGAAAATATGGCGCCAAAGCTCCACGATAAAAATATCGCGGCTGTCGAAGCAGCCTATAGAGAGGTGACCGAGGGAGGAAATTTATGAAGCCATATTTACGAGAAAATAAAAAATGGAATCTGTCAGAAATCCCTGAAGCCACAGCCTATGAGGCAGGATTTCTTGTCACGAGAAACGCAGGCTGGAGAAATATCAGACCCGTAATTAATTCGGAGAAATGTATAGGCTGCCTTCAGTGTTACCTGTATTGCCCTGATGGAGTAATTTATAAAAATAATGGCAAGGTATCAATAGATTATGATTTTTGCAAGGGCTGTGGGATATGCAAAAAAATATGTAAGCTTGGAGCAATAGAGATGGAGGCGGAAAAGTAATGGCAAGAAAATTTTTATCGGGTAATGAAGCCTTTGCTGAAGGCATCCGTCTCGCGAGACCTCAGGTTATATCGGCTTACCCTATTACTCCCCAGACTATTGTTGTTGAGAAACTGTCAGAGATGGTGGAGAACGGAAGCCTTAAGGCTGAATTTATTCATGTTGAGTCTGAACATTCGGCCCTTTCATGCGCTATGGGAGCTTCGGCGGTCGGAGCGAGAGCCTTCACAGCGACATCGTCTCAGGGCCTTCTCTATATGGCTGAATGTCTTACCTATGCCTCAGGTGGGCGTTTCCCTATCGTTATGATGAACGCTAACAGGTCCACGGCTCTTCCGTGGAATATATACGGAGACCAGAGAGATTCGATTTCCCTTCTTGACAGCGGGTGGATTCAGGCCTACGCCATGGACGCCCAAGAGGCGCTTGACCTTGCCCTTATGAGCTATTATATAGCCGAGAAAAAGGAGGTTTCCACCCCATTTATGGCGAACCTTGACGGCTTTGTCCTGACTCATACCTACGAGGTAGTGGAAGTACCAACAGAGGAAGAGGCTGATAAGTTTTTACCAAAATACGAGACTGAAAATAAGATGGATCTCGACCACCCGAGAAACTTAGGATTTTCAGCCGGGCCTGATACGAATTATTTATTTAAATATAAGGAGCATCTTGGACTTTTAAATGCGCTAAACGCAATACATGAAGCCGAAGAAAAATTCTATAATATATTCGGGAGAAAATATACCGGATTAACGGAGAAATATAAGACGGATGACGCCGATTATATTATAATTACTCTCGGAAGTATCGCGGGCCTTGTTAAGGAGACAGTAGACAGATTAAGAGATAAAGGAGAAAAAGTCGGACTCCTTAGGATCAGGTATTTACGCCCATTTCCAAATGAAGAGATATCTGATGCTGTAAATCGGGCTAAGGCGATAGCAGTGCTTGAGAAGGACGTATCCTTTGGAAATGAAGGGACGGTTTATACCAATGTCAATTCTGCTCTACAAAAGGCAGGTATAAATATACCTACGTCAAATTATATTGGTGGTTTGGGCGGTCAAAATATTTCTACGGAAGAAATAGAAGATATTTTTTCTGAATTAAAAGAAGAAAAATCTGGAGTAAAATTTATGGGGATCGGAGGTGACGAGGAGTGAGTATTTCGGCTAAGACATTAAATGAAGACGAATATTTTTATGGCCATAAGGCCTGCGCAGGTTGTGGCGGGAGCCTTGCTGTCAGGATTGCCCTAAAGGTATTGGGAGAGAGGTCAATAGCTGTACTTCCGGCCGGATGTATGTCAGCTGTCGGCTTTAATTTCCCCCAACTCTGCTTTGCTAATAACGCTATAATTTCCACTTTTGCGGGAACCGCTTCCATGCTTACCGGAATAGAAGCAGGACTCCGTGCTCAGGGAATAACTGATTTTCCGGCTGTTGGCTTCGCGGGAGACGGTGGCACTGCTGATATAGGAATCCAGGCTCTTTCAGGCGCCATTGACAGGAATGATAATATTCTTTATATCTGCTACGACAATGAAGCGTATATGAATACCGGAATCCAGAAGAGCTCGCTGACTCCATTTGGAGCAAGGACTACCACAACTCCTGCCGGTAAAAATATCCGCGGAAATATCAGACCTAAGAAAAATATGTTCGAGATTGTCGCGGCGCATGATATTCCCTACGCAGCTACCGCAAGTATAGGATATCTTCCTGATTTTATAAATAAGGTCGAGAAGGCTTCGAAGATAAAGGGAACGAAATATATTCACATCATTTCACCATGCCCTACGGGATGGGGAATAGCTACCGATGAAACCGTAGAGGTCGCGAAGGAGGTAGTAGACTGTGGCCTCTGGTATTTAGCTGAATATGAGGACGGAGAATATAAATTAAATTATGAACCGAAGGAATTCACAGATGTAGGTCATTATATAAAAAGACAGGGAAGATTTAAGCATCTGACGGATGAAGACCTTGAAACAATAATTAATTCACGCGATAAGAAATGGAGGCAGATTCATGAAAATTATAGATTTTCACACTCACATCTATCCTCCTGAAATCGCGGCCAAGGCTACGGAAAGTATCTGTGAATTCTATAGCTTAAATACCGAATTTACAGGTACTGCCGAGAGCTTGCTTGCGAGAGGAAAGGAGGCGGGAATCTCAGAATTCGTCCTCCTTCCTGTTGCGAATAAGCCGGAGCAGGTAAGGCATATCAATGAATTTATAGTGGGCGAGGTGAAAAAACATCCTGAATTTTTCGGCTTTGGAACCCTGCACGCGGACATGGAGGATTTTAACAGCGAAATTGATTATATAGAAGCTTCGGGCTTAAAGGGGATTAAATTACATCCCGACTCTCAGAAATTTCCTATCGATGATGAGAGACTTTTTCCTGCATATGAGCGACTTGAGGGAAGACTTCCCGTCCTTATTCACTGCGGAGACAAGAGATTCGATTTTTCTCATCCGAGGCGGTTAGTCCATGTCTTAAATGAATTTCCGAAGCTTCAGGTAATAGCTGCCCACCTCGGTGGCTGGTCTATTTTCGAGGAAGGATATGCACTGCTGAAGAATAAAAATTGTTATTTTGACATATCAAGCTGCATGGCATTTATCCCACCAAAAAAAATGGTTGAATACATAAGAGGCTACGGAGCGGAGAGACTGCTATTCGGAACGGATTTTCCACTCTGGGATCCTGTGAAGGAAGTCGAAGCATTTCTAAGCCTGCCGCTTCGCTCTGACGAACAGGAGAAAATAGCCTTCCATAACGCAGAGAAGATACTTGGACTTACAAAATAGTGATGGTTGTGTTTATTTGACGTTATAAGTTTAGCCTATAACCTAGCATACCTATAGCATATTAGACAAAAGCATTTTTTTGATGTATACTTAACCTATCAAAGAAAGGGAGGACCAAAACACATGAGCAGAAACATACTCAACAAGTACTGGAACGAGGAGCTTGAAACCATGCCGAGGGCTGAGCTTGAGAAAAAGCAGCTTGCCGATCTAAAGGAAATAGTTCAGTTCGCCTATGACCATGCGCCTTATTATAAGAGGTCATTCGATGCTGCGGGGGTAAAGCCATCTGACATCAAGGAGCTTTCCGATATTCAGAAATTTCCATTTATCGACAAGAAGACAGAACGTGATACCCAGGGGGTAGGATCACTTTTAGGAGAACTTGTGGCTGTGCCTGAGGAAGATGTTGTGTTTGTTTCAACGTCAACCGGTTCGACAGGCGTGCCGACTATCAGTCCATTTACAAAACAGGACTTTGAGGAATTCCAGGATACTGAGAGCCGGTGGTTCTGGCAGATAGGCATGAGACCTAATGACAGATATGTGCACGCTCTTAACTTCTCTCTTTACGTTGGAGGCCCTGATGTTATCGGAGCCCAGAATCTCGGAGCCCTCTGCATCTGGGGCGGTACACTTCCAAGTGAGAGACTCTTATTTATTTTAAAGACTTATCAGCCTACAATCATATGGACCAGTCCATCATACGCATGGCAGTTAGGTGAGAAGGCACTTAAGAAGGGAATAGACCCTAAGAAGGATTTAAATATCAAGAAAATAATCGTAGCGGGAGAGCTTGGTGGCTCTATTGGAGCCACAAGGAAAGCGATTGAGGATTTGTGGGGAGCGGAGGTTTACGACTTCTACGGACTTTCCGATATATTCGGAGCCTGCGCCGCTATGTGCGAGGCGAAGGATGGTCTTCATATCGCAGAAAATCATATCCTTGTTGAGACTGTTGATATTCATACGGGAGAGGTTCTTAAGCCGGGCGAGACAGGAGAATTAGTCTTCACGACCTTGAGAAAGCATGCACGTCCACTTATCCGCTTCAGGACCGGTGATATAGGGTGGATAGATAATACGCCTTGCAAATGCGGCAGAACCCATGGCAGGATTCACGTAATCGGACGTAAGGACGATATGTTTATAGTTTCAGCCGTAAATGTATTCCCTAGCGATATTGAAGCCGTAATTCGAGAATTCAAGGGAATAACGGGCGAGTATTTAATCCGCGTATTTGAGAAGGATTTTACATGCAAGTATTCGGTTGAAATAGAGAAGAAGGCTGACAATCCGGCTACAGATGAATCCGTTGCTGCTGAGGTATCCACAGCTCTTAAGGCCCGTATAGGTGTGAAGCCTTACGAGGTTATCGTTCATCCGGACGGAGACTTAAATACTCGTTCAGAGCATAAGTCAAGAAGAATTATTGATGAACGTAAATTGAATTACAATATCTGATATTAATATACAGGGCCAATAATTATTGACCCTGTAAATCGTATATTTGAGAGGAATTAATTATGCAGAATTTGTCTGAACGTACGGCCGGATTTACCGATTCAGTTATCCGCCGTATGACACGTATTTCTAATAAATATGGCGCGGTCAATCTTTCCCAGGGATTTCCTGACTTTGAACCACCGAAGGAAATTCTTGACAGGTTATCAAAGGTCGCTTACGAGGATTTTCACCAGTATTCCATAACCTGGGGAGCGAAAAATTTCAGGGAAGCACTTGCGAAAAAGCAGTCTCATTTTATGGGAATAAATATAGATCCTGAATCTGAGATAGTTGTTACATGCGGCAGCACTGAAGCCATGATGGCAGCTATGATGACTGTCACAAATCCTGGAGATAAGGTAATTATATTTTCTCCATTTTATGAAAATTACGGAGCGGATACGATTCTTTCCGGAGCCGAGCCTATATACGTTCCACTTGTTCCGCCTGATTTTCATTTTGATCCCGAGGTACTGGAAGCTGCCTTTAAAGAGCACCCTAAAGCGCTTATTCTCTGCAACCCGTCTAATCCGTGCGGAAAGGTTTTTACCATAGATGACTTAAATATAATAGCTGACCTCGCTAAGAAATACGACACCTACGTAATTACGGATGAGGTATATGAGCATATTGTTTATGAGCCAAATAAGCATATATATTTCGCGGCGCTCCCGGGTATGCGAGAGAGGACCATTTCCTGCTCATCACTCTCCAAAACCTATTCCATCACAGGCTGGAGACTGGGATATACTATAGCGCCGCCTGAGATTACGGAGAGAATTAAGAAGGTTCATGATTTTCTCACGGTAGGAGCGGCGGCTCCCCTTCAGGAAGCAGCTGTAACGGGACTTAATTTCGGTGATGATTATTATAAGTGGCTAAGTAATAAATATACGGAAAAACGAAATCTCTTCCTAAAGGGACTTGACGATATAGGACTTGAGCACACTGTGCCTGAGGGAGCTTATTATATCCTGATTGATATTTCGGAGTTCGGCTATGACTCAGACCTTAAGTTCTGTGAGGAGCTTGCGGAGAAGGTCGGGGTAGGAGCAGTTCCCGGTTCAAGCTTCTTCAGAGAGCCTGTCAATAACCTTATCCGCCTCCATTTCGCTAAGAAGGACGAGACACTTAATGAGGCTCTGAACCGCCTAGAATCAATAAGGACGAAAATGATACGGTGAGAATATCTCACCGCTTTTTTGTAAATTAAAAATAATAGTAATTGACAGTATGTAAGTAAATATAGTAGAATCTATCTTAGTCATTAATTATTCTAAAAACTACACGTTGGAGGTCAATATGAGCAGAAAAAGTTTTGGAGCTAAAGCACTTACTTACCCGCAGCCGGTATTTCTTATTGTAATTGAGTTAAATAAGAATACCCTGGTCGGATTTATTCTGACCGGGGCTCTGTTAGTGTCTTATTTCTTATGTAAAAACAAGATATTTACTGAGATTAAGGGAAGAAGTGCCTTGATAAGCGGTTTATATCTCTTAGCCCTTATTGCTATATCGGGAGAAAAATTAAACGCCGAGGAGATTTTAAACGGATATAACGGTGATGAGTGTACAGCCTTTATATTATTCGATAAATTCACGGCTGATAATTTTTCCGAAAAGCTCAAGGGATATTGTGGCGATGTAATTAGTGATACCAATTCACTTGCCGAAGGTTATGAGATAAATAACAATGACGATGCTAAAAAGGCTATGAGCGATATCCTCTCAGCGGTATGGTTCGGATATGGTCATCGCTGTCTCACAAGAAAAGCGATTGCGGAAAATATACCTGTCTATGAGTATTATTTCAATCAGAAAAACGGGCGCCTCAGTAACTGGCATAGCGGTGAAGAAGTATACTGCTATGGGAATATTCCTGTTAAATCTCGTCTTTATAGCGAAGATGACAGGATTCTATCTTCAATAATGCTGACCTACTGGAGAAATTTCGCGGCAACAGGAAACCCAAACGCAGACGAGGAAGGAAGCAATAAGGTCTTTGACGTCTATAACATATGGGGCTCCCGCAGCGAAGAACCACCCGCACTTCCAAACTGGGGTCAGGCAAATGATATTGATAAAATTACTGAGTTTAAAAGTGAAGTCGACACTTATGTAAGAATAAGTGACTCACCGTATCAGTCAATATATAAGGCGCTTGATAAGGCATATAATATCAGGTGATATTTGCGTTTTTCATAGGAAAAACGTTAATGGTCAGATAATAACCACTCCTTTAATACGACGGCGTTATTGTGCTCTTGGTCTTTTGCGGCGTAGAGGAGGGTAACCGGGCCTTCTTCCTGCTTTTTATTTATCATTTCTTTAAATGCGGCGCTTTCAGGGTTATTGTTTAGCTCAGCTATATAGCGATCCTTGAATTCCTCATACTTTGCAGCGTCGTGGTTGAACCATTTCCTGAGGTCAGGAGATGGCGATATTTCCTTGTTCCAGGAATTGAGCTTTGCCTTATCCCGGCTTATGCCCCGAGGCCAGAGCCTGTCGACTAAGATCCTCACGCCATCATCAGTAGTTGCTTCTTCGTATATACGTTTAATATTTATCATATTTACCTCTTTTCTGTCCACTTGCAAAAACTTATCGATAGGGATATTATATAACAGTCTGCACAATTTTTAAAGGTTTAGAATTGAATCAGACTATTAATTTAAAGAAGAGGTAATATAAGACAGCTAAGGAATGGGTAGAGGAAAATTATAACTGGGTTCAGGAGAAAACAAAAGGCGCAGGCAAGCCATTCTTAATTACGGAAATAGGCGCGGGAGCCATATATGGCTATCGGTCTCAGACTCACGATAACTGGACAGAGGAATACCAGGCGGAGGTCCTTGACCACCAGCTTAACGCTGTATTTTCCACTGAGGGAATTTCTGGTGTTTTCATTTGGCAGTATTGCGATGTGAGAATAAGTCGTGAATGGTTTAATATCCGTCCTCGAACCATGAATAATAAGGGAATTGTGGATGAGTACAGGAGAAGGAAGCTCGCCTATGATGTCGTAAAGAAGATCTACAGGTCGTATGGAAATTACTTTGAATAATTAAATGCTACTTAATGCTTGAAATGATATTCAGCCGGTGTTATACTTTTGTAAGAAATGTTTGTGAGGTATTATAGTTTTGAGTATTTCATCGTATTTTAACTGCTTTTGTCTCTTCAGCTTCTTAGGGTGGCTTTATGAGTGTACCTATTGCTCCATAAAGGAGAAGCATTGGGAGAACAGGGGATTTTTATTCGGGCCGGTCTGTCCTATATACGGAGTCGGAGTCGTGACATGCCTCGTTTTGTTTGGCGTGATTCCGGTATCGGTGAACGCAAGCGGGATAAGTGAAGCGCCCGTGTGGGAAATATTTGTTATCTGTGCTATTGGAAGCGCTATTATAGAATACGTCACATCATTTATTCTTGAGAAGGTTTTTAACTCAAGGTGGTGGGATTACAGCGCCGTACCGCTAAATCTTAACGGACGTATCTGCCTGCCGGCGACCCTTGCCTTTGGCGTAGCGGGGATAGTCGTTGTTAGATATATCGCTCCGATCGTAATGGCCCACAGGGGACATGTTAATCCTATAGCGAGTGAAGCGATTTCACTTCTATTGATGTTCATGTTCGGGGCGGATTTCGCTCTCACTGTGGCGTCTCTTACGAGCCTTATCCATAAGCTTGAGACCGCCCAGAGGATGTTCGACAATGTTATGGAAAATGGCTATCAGGCCCTTGCGAACACCCTTGATTTTCGTGAGCTCTATCTTGTCAGGAATATCAGAATCTACTCAGGCAGCAGGAAGAACCGGGACAGAATAGGGATCCGAGGCTATTATGACTCATTCAAGGGCTGGTTTCGCGGTCATGAACGTGAACTGATAGCTCTTGTTAAGACTAAGGACAAGGATGAAAATGGAAAATGATGATATTTCGGAGTTAATGAAGGAGCTTGCGGATGATCCGCGGATTCAGAAAATGAAGGAATATATACAGCACGGCAACACGACTACCTATAGCCATGTTTTTCGTGTCGCAAGGTTCGCAGCGAGGCTTGACCGGTTCTTTCCGGGGGAGAAGAGGAGTGATGAACTGATTATCGCGGCGATTCTTCACGATTACTACCTCTATGACTGGCATAATCATGGGGACCATCTTCACGGCTTTCACCATCCTTATATTGCCGCCGATAATGCTATTAAGGATTTTCATGTATCGAGAAATGTGGCTGATGCCATAAAATCTCATATGTGGCCTCTAAATATATTAGAGGTGCCTAAGTCGCGGAATGCCTGGATACTCACAATATCAGACAAGATAGTTTCGGCAGAGGAGACAGTTATTAGAAAATGAGGTCCGAAGATTTAAATTCTGTTAATATCATAGAAAGACTATTGATTTTTCCGACGTTTTGTGGTTTAATAGTGAAGTGTTTGAATTGCCGCTTAGTGAAGAAAGGAATATATGAAATTATACAGACTTAGTGATGAATCTCTTCGATGCATTTTAAATGCGGATGATTTAAAGAAGTACAACCTCAACGTGAAGGATTTTGTATCACAGTCAGACGCAGCTGACAATTTTATCCATACTATTGTCGAGAAGGCTGAAGAAGAGATAGGATACAGAAGTCCGCACGGAGCTATCAGCATGAAGGTTATGCAGATGCCTGAGGATGAACTGTGCCTTACTATTACTGAGACCCCGGTCGAGCGTTTGCAGCCTAAGAGAGTAAACGGAAACGTCTCTTCAGGTGACGCGCCTGATGGCATTATCAGTCTGTTCGAGCTTCTTGACAGGATGTTCGGATTTAGCGAGATGCGGGAATCTTCAGCAAAGAAGGCTCCCGATCAGAACTTAACGGATAATAGTTCATGTGTTCTTGTATTTGATTCTGTGGATGACGCGGCAGATTTCTGCGGCAGGATAGCATATCGCAGGTCTATTAAAAGCGAGCTCTACAGGATGAGGGATAAGTATTTCCTCGTTCTCCATAAGGGCGGCATGTCAGATGAAAAATTTACGCAGGTACTACAGTTGGCTTCAGAGTTTTCTGAAGGCGTTCTGAAATATATCCACAATGGCGCGCTTCTTCGCGAGCACGGCGAGGCTATTATTCCGGATAAGGCCGTCATGAAGCTTAAGAAGCTAAATAATATCGAGGAGACACAAGGTAATGCTTGATTTAAAATTTGTCAGAGAGAATCCTGACGCAGTCAAGGAAAACATCAAGAAGAAGTTTCAGGATAAGAAGCTTCCGTTGGTAGACGAAGTTATTAAGCTTGATGAAGAGAACAGGGCTGCCCAGGCCAAGGGTGATGAGCTTCGTTCCAAGAAGAACAAGGCCGCCAAGGAAATCGGCGCTCTTATGGGCCAGGGCAAGAAGGATGAAGCCGAGAAGGTTAAGGCTGAGGTTCAGGCCGCCACATCGGAGCTTGCCGATATCGAGAAGAAGCAGGCTGAGCTTTCAGCGAGAATCAAGGAAATCATGATGGTTATTCCTAACATCATAGATCCTTCGGTTCCAATCGGTCCGGATGATACTCACAATGTTGAGATAGAGAAGTTTGGCGACCCTGTCGTTCCTGATTTTGAGATCCCATATCACGTCGATATTATGGAGAAGCTTCATGGTATCGACCTTGACGCGGCAAGACGTGTCGCCGGTAATGGTTTCTATTATCTCATTGGCGATGTTGCGAGACTTCATTCTGCCGTACTTGCTTACGCCAGAGACTTCATGATAGACAGGGGCTTTACATACTGCATACCTCCGTTTATGATCAGACGTGCCGTAGTTGATGGCGTTATGAGCTTTGATGAGATGGATGCCATGATGTACAAGATCGAGGGAGAGGATCTCTACCTTATCGGTACCAGTGAGCATTCCATGATTGGTCGTTTCCAGGGCCAGATTATCGATGAGGATAAGCTTCCTCAGACCCTTACCAGCTATTCTCCTTGCTTCCGTAAGGAGAAGGGAGCTCACGGCATAGAGGAACGTGGCGTTTACCGTATTCATCAGTTTGAGAAGCAGGAGATGATAGTTGTCTGCAAGCCTGAAGAGGCTAATATGTGGTATGACAAGTTATGGCAGAATACCGTTGATCTCTTCAGAAGCATGGATATTCCTGTCAGAACTCTCAACTGCTGCTCAGGAGATCTTGCTGATCTTAAGGTTAAGAGCCTTGATGTTGAGGCATGGAGCCCTCGCCAGAAGAAGTATTTCGAGGTAGGCTCATGCTCTAACCTCGGTGACGCCCAGGCCAGACGCCTTGGCATCAGAATCAAGGGAAAGAACGGCAACTACTTTGCCAATACCCTTAACAATACGGTTGTCGCTCCGCCTCGTATGCTCATCGCCTTCCTTGAGAATAACCTCAATGAAGATGGCAGCGTAAATATCCCTAAGGTATTACAGCCTTATATGGGTGGCAAGACTAAGCTTGTACCATAATAGATAAAATAAGTACAAATTAGAAATAAAGAAGGTACCCGAAAACTGACTTCGGGTACTTTTTTTACTGTCTTTTTATATTTCTGCTATTGAATTTTAGGGCAAATGAGTTTACACTTATTTCATTATGTATGGATATGTAAATATAGACAAAGGCGAGCTCAAGGTGAAGGAATACTATGAGTTCCGCGCGTTTTACTGTGGCCTATGCCACGAGCTCTTAAGGAAGGCCGGTCCGGCGGGACAGCTGACACTGTCATACGATATGACCGTCCTTACGGTGGTGTTAACGAGTCTCTATGAGCCGGACGTTATCACTGATAATCTTGCCTGCGTGGCTCATCCGGTGAAGAAGAAACCTGTTATAATAAGCCCCTACACCGGGTACGCGGCCGATATGAACCTCCTTCTTTTCATGAAGCACGCTAAGGATGACTGGCGGGATGATAAGAAAATTACATCAAAGGCGGCTTATACTTACCTACGTGAGGTCTGCAGGAAAATTTATGTCGCTTATCCCCGTCAGTGGACGGCTATTGAAAATGAGCTTCATGCCCTCGATCTTATGGAAAACAGGCATGAATACGACGTCGAGAAGGCGGCCGGACACTTCGGCAGACTTTTTGGCGAAGTTTATGCCTGCAAGAATGACATTTTTAAGGACGACTTAAGGCTTGTCGGCTTTAACCTTGGCAAATTTGTTTACATCTGTGATGCCTATGAGGACATTTACAAGGATGAGAAGTCAGGAAATTATAACCCTTTTCATGATATTTATAAGGACAAGGGCTTTGATGGCAAGGTAAAGGAAATGCTTACCATGTGCATGGCTATGTGTACTGAGGCCCTGGAGAGGCTCCCTCTTGTCAAGGATGAGAGTATCATCAGGAACATTTTTTATAGCGGCGTTTTCAAGAAGTTTGATAAGATATATAATGAAAGACAGGAGAATAGATAAATGGCAGAAAATCCGTATGATGTCTTAGGCGTTTCCCCTAACGCTTCGGACGAGGAAATAAAGAGGGCTTACAGGGAGCTCTCAAGGAAATATCACCCTGATTCATATATGAACAATCCTCTGGCTGACCTTGCGGAGGAGAAATTCAAGCAGGTTCAGGAAGCCTATAATGAGATAATGAAGGACAGGGCCAGGGGAGCAGGTTATAGTGGCAATACACAAACGCAAGGCACATGGAATTCCGGGAGAAGTGATACTTACAGCAATTATTACAGGGAAGGCGCCGATGGTCCCGAAATGGCGGCCGTCTACAACTGCCTCTCAAGAAAGTCATATTACGAGGCACTAAGGACCCTTTCCGGCATTTCAAACAGGAATGCCCGTTGGTATTACTATAGCGCTATCGCGAATGTAGGCGTGGGAAATTCCTCCTTGGGACTTGATCACGCCAGAATGGCGGCTTCCATGGAGCCTGCGAACACAGACTACAGGAATCTCGTAAATCAGCTTGACTGGCAGATGAGTCGCTATCAGACGGGCAGGAGACAGTATTATAATGGCGATAATTCGGGGCAGCAGCTTGCGAACGCCTGCTGTGACCTCTTCATTGCTGACAAAATCTGTGAGTTCTTCGGAGGAGATCTGTGCCGATGCATGTAACGACAAAGAAGCTTACGACAGCGGGAATTACGCTCGCCCTGTCGATGGTAATTAATCTCCTTGTGAATATATTTAACTTAAGCTCCCTCTTTATCCTGATGGTTTCAGGCTTCCTTATAGGCGTGGTAATCAGAATGTGCGGGATGAAGATGGCGGTATCTTACCTCGTCGCGTCATCGGCGCTTGCCCTTATTATTGCGCCTGAGAAGCTTGATGTGCTTGCTTATATATTTACGGAGATATATATTGTCGCCCGTGAGTTCATTTACAAGGCTCTTGCGAAGAAGGAAAATATAGAGGTGAAGAAGAGGAAGAGACTCTACTTTTTCTTCCGCTGGCTTATGTTCCAGGCGATGATCGTGCCGATAATTATTTTCCTGCCGGGACTCCTTCTTACTGTAAATACGCCTAAGATGAAGATAACCGCCTACCTCCTGGGACAGGTCTACTGGTACCTCGCGGATTACTGCTATAATGCCTTCCAGAGGTTCTTTGAGGCGAGGGTGATGAAGAAAATTATGTAATCTTGTTTTGTAAAGGTTAAAATTTTTTTAAATGTGTCGATATAGAGGTTGAAGGTATAGACAAATCAAGGATGATGTGATAAAGTATAGATATAAAATGACCATCACGGAAGGAGATCTATTATGTCATCAGTATTTAGTATTGGATCAGGAAACAATTATTCATTCCTGTTTAATAACAGCTCTTCAAAGACAAGCGGTCTTTCCTCTTCGTTAAGTGACTATAACCTCATCAAGAGTGGCGCCTATGGCAAGCTCATGAGGTCTTACTACAATAAGACCGAGGCAGGCAAGAGCGCAGCGAAGACTGCTCAGACCCAGAACGCGAACAGCAGTAAGACTGCATATGAGTTGGCTAAGGAAGAGGCAGACAGCACAACAAGCACTTCCGATTCCACAAGTACCAAGAACATTACCAACAGCAAGAGCACCGCTTCTTCACTTAAGAAGGCAGCGAACTCCGTAAGCAGTCTTGATACTTCTGATAAGACAGAGACAGCAAGTGCTGTTGAGGGCTTCGTAAATGCTTACAACAGCTATATATCAAGCGCCGATAAGGTAGATGACTCATCTGTCCTTCATAAGACTATGGCTCTTACCGGTAGCACAGGAGCGGCTGCAAAGCAGCTCTCATCTGTAGGTATTACTGTCGGCAGTGATAATAAGCTTACTTTGAATAAGGATACTCTGGCTAAGGCAAGCGCTGATGATCTTAATACATTTAAGAGCTATGCGTCAGGCGTGGCTGATACGGCTGATAAGCTTGAGAGCTTAAGCACTAACGCTCTTAGCAAGAAGACAAACAGTCTCTACAACAGCTATGGCAGCTATTCGGGATTAGATTATTCTACGCTATTCAATTCGTTTGGCTGATATCAATAGAAGATGAGTGGTCATAATGTGACTCCTTTTAGTACATTAAGTTACAACCCCGGTGAGAGCCGGGGTTTTGTTTCTTTTAAGCGCCGAAGCCTTGTACCTAAAAAAATACAATAATTCTTCGCTTTGAAGCTTGAAATTTTCATTTTCTTCATGTAAGATTCTCTTGTATATTTTTTGGTCACTGATTCCATTGAGGCGGAGTATCACGAGAGTGTTTTCTGCCTGATTTTTATGTAAGGAGGTATCATGAAGAAGGACGTGAAGAAAATCGCGGTCCTGCTCTTCATTGGTATCGCGGGTCTGGTATTTCTTGTAGGCCGTAAGAAGGGTGATATATCCTATATCGGAAGCGGCTCTGAGATAGCAGCAGAGGGTATCGAAATTGCTTCCGGGTCAGAAATTAAGGCTGATGTTAAGGAAGGCTCTGAAACCGGCCCTGCTTCTGCGTCATCCATTACAGTCTTAGAATCTGTTGCTTCACCTTCAACCATCTATGTTTATGTCTGTGGATGTGTGAAGTCTGAAGGAGTATATGAGCTTTCTGAAGGTGACAGGGTAGATAAGGCTGTCAAGCTTGCCGGTGGTTTTCGCAAAAACGCTGACACGAAGCTTGTTAACCTGGCTGCTCCTGTAACAGACGGACTTGAGATTTATGTTCCTGAAAAAGGAGAGAGCGGCGTTACCGGTAATTCCGGTACAGAGAACGGTAGCTTGTCTCTGAATGAAGGAACTGCCCAAATTTCCGGGAACGGAAGCGCAAGCGCCGGTACGGGGCTCGTCAATATTAATACGGCGAGCAGCGAGGAGCTGCAGACGATTTCCGGCGTAGGGCCATCGAAGGCAAATCTTATCATAGACTATAGAAATTCCAACGGTGGATTCAAGAAGATAGAAGACATCATGAACATAAAGGGAATCAAGGAAGGCTTATTTAATAAGATAAAAGATAAGATAACTGTATAATATAAGGGCGATAAGCCCTGATGAGAGGGACTATGGCAAAGAAGGTTCTGGTCGTGGATGATGAGCAGTTAATAGTTAAGGGTATAAAATACAGCCTCATCCAGGACGATATGGATGTTGACGCCGCTTATGACGGCGAGGAGGCTCTTAATAAGGCTAAAAGCAATAAGTATGACATCATTCTGCTTGATGTCATGCTTCCTAAGATAGATGGTTTTGAGGTATGCCAGCGGATAAGAGAATTCTCTGATGTGCCTATTATTATGCTTACCGCTAAGGGCGAGGATATGGATAAGATTCTTGGCCTTGAGTACGGAGCGGATGATTATGTTACGAAGCCCTTTAATATCCTTGAGGTAAAGGCCCGTATTAAGGCAATTCTCAGGCGAGGCAGAGGCCATGGCGAAGAGAAGAAGGATGATTCTTCCGTTACCTATGGTGACATGCGTATAGATTACGAGGGCAGAAGAGTATATATTAAGGACAGGGAGATAAACCTTACCGCCAAGGAGTTTGATGTACTTGAACTTCTGTCGAAGAATTCTAACAAGGTCTACTCTCGCGAGAAGCTCCTTTCTACAATATGGGGATTTGACTACCCGGGTGATGTTCGTACCGTAGATGTGCATATAAGACGTTTACGCGAGAAGATAGAGGAAAATCCGGGCGACCCTAAGTATATCCACACGAAGTGGGGTGTAGGTTATTATTTTGAAGCTTGATAAAATAAGGAATTTTTTCAGAAGTCTTCGTTTCAGGGGATTCCTGTCAGTTACTCTGGCAGGAGTTATTCCTGTTCTGCTTTTTTCTTCGCTTATCCTTTCATCCTATGACAGAAGCGCTATGGATGAACGCCTTAATACCCTGAGAGATCATAGCGGTTCTCTTGCCGAAATTTTTGTTTCCCTTGGTGGCGTAAATGATGACACAGTCTCAGGTCTGAAGGATGAGATTCTTAATTTTGCCAATCTCTACAATGGCCGTGTAGTAATAACCGACGCGAATCTCCACATCATTTATGATACATTCGGACTTGAAGACGGGAAAACCCTTATATCATCAGAAGCTATTAAGAGCTTCTACGGTCTTGACACGACCTACAGAAATACTGACAGAAACTATATAGAGCTCACTGTTCCGGTAAAGGATTCGGCAGACGAAAGGGTTCTCGGAACTATGGTTCTGTCATTTTCTCTTGCCGATATTCACGCGACATATGAGGACCTTCAGTATTCCATTTTCATGATTTCACTGGTTGTGGTTGTCTTTATAGTCATTTTTGCGGTGATTCATTCCGCCAGCATTTCTAAGCCTCTAAGTAAGCTTTCTGTCGAGATTGATCAGGTAAATGACGGGAGCAGTGACAGCTCCATTCCGGTTAAGGGATATTCGGAGCTCAGAGGAATAGCCGCAAGCTTTAACAGGATGCTTGGCCGTGTCAGGAAGATGGAGGGCAGCAGGGAAGAGTTTGTATCAAATGTTTCTCACGAGCTTAAAACTCCTATGACCTCGATGAAGGTCTTGGCTGATTCACTTATCAGTAATCCTGACGCCACCCTCGATATGTACAAGGATTTTATGACTGATATCGATGCCGAGATAGAACGTGAAAATAAGATTATCAACGACCTTCTTGAACTCGTTAAGCTTGACAGGAAGAACGCGGTTTTAAATGTTGCTCCCACCGATATGAATGAGATGATAAATGGTCTTCTTAAGCGCCTTAAGCCACTCGCTGACAAAAACGACATCGATTTATTCTTTGAGAGCTTCAGACCTGTCACGGCTGAGGTTGATGAGGTTAAGCTTTCGCTTGCCCTTATGAACCTTATAGAGAACGCTATCAAGTATAACAGGCCTGACGGGTTTGTTCGTGTGAGCCTTAACGCCGACCACAGATATTTCTTTGTGAAGGTATCGGATTCCGGTATCGGAATTCCAAAGGACAGCGAGGACAGAATATTTGAGAGGTTCTACCGCGTGGATAAGGCGAGGAGCCGCGGAACAGGGGGAACCGGCCTCGGACTTTCGATTACCAAGAACATTATTGTGCTTCATCATGGTGAGATAAAGGTCTACAGCCGTGAAAATGAGGGCACCACATTTACGGTAAGAATTCCTCTGTCATATATCGTGCCTGAGAAGAGCAAAACTAAGAAAGGCGGCATTTTGCATGTTCATGAAAAAGAAGATACTGATAATTAATGCCCTGCTTTTATTGTGTTTTGCCTTTAGTTCATGCGGCAATAAGGACTCTTCGAAAAATTCGGACTCGTTTGAAGATTCCGTTGAGAGCTCCGTCGCGGATGGCATATATGAAATCTATTATGTAAACAGCGATGAGACGGGCCTTGCTACGGAATCCTATACACCTTCTAACACAAGCACATATGGTATTGTGAGAGAGCTTACGGAGAAGTTAGCCGGAACGCCTAAGGATGTAAGCATGCAGAAATGTATACGGAATTTCAGTATGGTTCGCTCCATTACTATTAATGAAAATGAGGCGGTTATTGATTTTACTTCCGATTATTATGATGTAACGGGTGTGAGTGAGGTATTACGTCGCGCAGGCATTGTAAAAACCATCTGTGAAGTTCCTGATATTGATTATGTATCCTTTAATGTGGATGGTTCAAGCTTAATTATAGATGGGACCAATCCTATAGGCAGAATGAGCAGCGACACATTTATTGATAATACAGGTGGTGAGACAACCTATTATCAGAATGTGCAGGTATCTCTTTACTATACTGATACTAAGGGTGAGGAGCTTTTTGAGGCTCGCCATAATGTTGAGTTTGACGGCACTATTTCCCTGGAACAGCTTGTGGTAAGCCAGCTCATAGACGGGCCGCTTGATTCGGATTATCTGAATCCTGTTATTCCTTCGGGAACATTTATAAGAAAAGTAAGTCTTAAGGATGGCATCTGCCACGTCGATTTATCGAAGGATTTTCTGACTCCGATGGAAAATGTCTCTCCGGCTGTGACTGTATATTCCATTGTAAATTCACTTGTGGAAATAAAAGAGGTTCAGAAGGTTCAGATAACCGTTGAAGGAGAGACGGTAGACAAATACCTTGAAAAAGTACCGCTTTCATCACCACTTGAAAGGAATCTTGAAATTGTTAAGACAGACACCGCGAAAAATGGCGGTAATTAGTATAAGTCTAGTAATATTAATTCTTATAAGTACTAAATTAGGATTTTTCTATCCATATACGCCGCCACCGGGTGGAATTAACGCCAATTTTATCGGTACGGTTACTTCCATCCGGTCATTCGAAAATTCTTACGGAGGCGGAAATACTTACCGCCTCTCTGTGAAGGTAATAAGGCCTTCAATCAATAATCTGAATAATATATTTATCGATATTTCTGATGAGTCATATTTATCAAATAATATTTCGGTCGGGACTATTATCAGTGCCAAAGGAGTCTTGGAGGATTTTGACAGGGTAACAAATCCCGGTCAGTTTGACTCGAGAACCTATTATAGAAATGAGCAGTATTCCGGGTCATTTAAGGCTGAAAATATTTCTGTCTTGCCTGAATCTGCCTGGCATAGCCTGAGATATTTTATACCTCATCATTTATATGAAATCAGAAGTAAAATAATCGCCAATTATAAGCTTATTCTGGGAGATCCCGATTCCGGAACCCTGTCTGCCATGGTAATGGGAGACAAGTCGGGACTATCTGATGAGATAAAAAATCTATACAGGGATAATTCGATATCACATCTTTTAGCTATATCGGGCTTACATGTATCGCTAATTGGGGTCGCGATCTATGAGCTTCTGAAGAGATTAAAGTGCTCCTTTAAGATGACAAATATATGCGCGATATTATTTTTATTTCTCTACGGAGCCCTTACCGGGTTTTCTGTTTCAACCAGCAGGGCTGTAATGATGATGATTGTCTGCTTCGCCGCGGGGCTTTTCGGCCGGTCCTATGACCTTCCGAGCGCCTTGTCACTTTCGGCGGTACTGATATTAACCCAGAATCCATTGATGCTATATCAGACCGGATTTCAGTTATCATTCTTAGCGGTAATAGGGATTTATTACATTTATCCTGAGGTGAAATATCTGATTACAGGTAAAATAGAAGTAAGAATAATTAAGCCCCACTACCTGACAAGAGAAGAGAGAATAAAGGGATTTTTTATCGAAATTCTTCACGCGGTATTTGAATCGCTTCTTGCATCAATAAGCGTATTTATCGTAACAGCGCCGGTCTTATTGAATACATATTATTACTTTATATTGTCGGGCTTTCTATTAAATATAATAGTCATTCCACTGATGTCAATATTAGTAATTACAGGACTTGTCGGTGGCGTGGTATCTCTGCTTTCGATAGATCTCGGTACGTTCTTCTTAGGGAGCTCTAAGGCAATTCTTGTGTTCTATACGTGGCTTTGCAAAATCGGAGCTATGATACCTCACAACAGGATAATCTTAGGTAAACCGGCAGCAATTCAGGTTGGAGTTTACTACTTTATAGTGGTTCTTTTCTTCTATATTCTGAGGTCAAACAGGCGTAGCGACACTCTTAATTTCTTATATAAAATCTGTCATGGCGAAAAGAGTAAAGCACCATATAAGAGGCTCGCAAGCTTTAAAAGGGCTGTATATCCGGTTGCTTTCTGTATTGCGCTTTTTGTGCTTTCGGTGAGGGTACGGGATTTCAGGGTTACAATGCTTGACGTGGGACAGGGAGATTCGTTTATTATTGAAGATAAAAAGAATACCTATATATCCGATTCGGGAAGCACCTCGAAAAAGAATATAGGGACGAAAATTCTGGTACCGTATCTGGAATACAGGGGGATAGATACGGTGAGCGCAGTGTTTATTTCTCATATGGACAAGGACCACATCAATGGGATTCTCGAGCTTCTAAACGGCAACGAAATAAAAGTTAGGACTGTCTTTATTTCATCCGTTTATAAGGAAGAGGCAATTAAAGTCGTAAATGGGTCCGCCGATGAGGGTGACAGTATGTATAGCGAAGAGCTTGTCGAGCTTATGACTCTCTGTGTGAATAAGAAAATACCTGTTAATTTCCTTAAGGCAGGATGGAAGGTGAACGATGGAAGCCTGCGCTTTACAGCCATTTATCCATATTCTGATACTGTTGTGGATGACGCTAATGATGCTTCTATAATCATGAGGCTTGACGCGAAGAATTTCTCAATGCTCTTTACAGGTGACGCAAGTACGATTGCCGAGGATAATTTATTGTCTCATCCGGAATACGCTTCATTACTTGATGTTGATATTCTTAAATGTGGCCATCACGGAAGCAAGTACAGTTCCGGTGATGAATTCCTATCTGCCGTAAGTCCGAAATTAACCATGATTTCATGCGGCCTCAACAACCGTTACGGCCATCCGCATGAGGAGACTATGGAGCGACTATACTCTCAAAAAACGGCTATAGCGAGAACTGATAAGGGTGGGTACGTAACTCTGAAGGTGAAGGATGGGAGGATAATTTTGATTCATCCCGAATATACTCCTTGACACATCTTCTGACCGGGAGTATTATATATAGTGGCCTTTAATAATTTTTATTCAGGAGATAAAGTATGTACGGATCAGAAGTAGATGCTGCCGCGAATGCGGCATTAGCGAAAAGCACATTTTTAAAGAAGAATCCCCTTGGTTTTTTCCTCATGTCGATGCTTGCGGGTATGTTTATAGGATTTGGTGTTCTTCTTACAAACACAATAGGAGGGCTTCTTAATGGCGCCCCATATACGAAGATCATTATGGGATTTGCCTTTACTGTTGCCCTGAGCCTCGTTGTTATGGCAGGAGCCGAGCTTTTTACCGGCAATAACATGGTAATGATGGAAGGCATTCTTAAGAAGAAGGTGACAGTAGGTGACGCTGTTAAATTATGGCTTGTATGCTGGCTTGGAAATCTCGCCGGAGCCTGGCTTTTAGCGATACTTTTCCACTTTTCAGGGCTTTGTAATGAGGCTACAGGTACATTTTTAGCAAAAGGCGCCTTGGCTAAGATGATCATACCCTTCGGGGCGCTTATTATAAGAGGTATCCTCTGTAATGTTCTTGTATGTCTCGCTGTCTGGATTGGCTTCAGGACAAAGTCCGACGCGGCAAAGCTCATCATGGTATTCTGGTGCCTCTTTGCTTTTGTAATATGCGGTTTCGAGCATAGCGTAGCGAATATGACCCAGCTTTCTGTATCGTTACTTGATCCTTACGGCGTTGAGGTTACTGTAGGAGGATATTTCTATAACCTTCTGACAGTGACATTAGGCAATATGATCGGTGGAATCTGCTTTGTGGCTCTTCCGTATTTTGCCGCCCAGAAGAATAATTGATATGATTGACTCAAAAGAAGATATGACTACAGGTTCAGTGAACAGTAAGATTATCATGTTCGCTGTGCCTGTATTTATCGGAAATTTATTTCAGCAGCTCTACAATACCGTAGATTCGCTTATTGTAGGGCGTTTTTTAAATACTGACGCACTGGCTGCTGTGTCAAGTTACGGAAACCTCGTATTCCTCTGCATAGGATTCTTTAATGGCGTGTCACTTGGCGCAAGTGTTGTTATTGCGAGATATATAGGGGCAAAAGATAAGAAGAATATCGAAAATTCGGTGCATACCACAGTCGCTGTCGGCCTGCTTTTTTCTGTCATTATGACGGTTGTCGGTGTAAATATGATGCCGGCTGTACTCAAATGGATGCAGACCCCGGATTCGGTAGTGCCATACGCTTTATCCTATTACCGGATATACTTTGCGGGGTCTATCGGCTTCGTTATGTACAACACTTTCGTTGGTATTTTACAGGCAGCCGGAGACAGCAGGCATCCGCTTTATTATCTTGTTTTCTCATCAATAGTAAATATCGCGCTCGACCTGTTGTTCATTGTCGTATTCCATCAGGGTGTCGGCAGCGCGGCCTTGGCAACGGTAATTGCTCAGATACTTTCCGCGATACTAGCCATGATAAGACTTATGCGGGTGAAGGAAGATTACAGGCTTAAGCTCACAAAAATTGGCTTTCGTGGAAACGTTGTGGGACAGATTCTCATTATGGGACTTCCTTCGGGGCTCCAGAACTCTATAATTGCTATATCTAATGTGGTCATTCAGTCTTATATAAATATGTTTGGTGACGCCGCCATGGCAGGAATCGGCTCTTACCTTAAGATAGAGGGCTTCGCTTTCCTTCCTGTAACCAGCTTTTCACTTGCGCTAACCACATTTGTAGGCCAAAATGAAGGGGCGAAGCAGAGAGAGCGCACTAAGCAGGGAATAAAGTTTGGAGTAATCAGCTGTATAGTCATAGCTGAAATTATCGGTCTTCTGATTCTCGCATTCGCGAACCCGCTAATGGCTGCCTTCGACCCGCATCCTGATGTAATTAAATACGGAGTGTGGAGAGCGTGGGTGTGCACACCGTTTTACTTCCTGGTGTCCTTTTCGCATGTGATGGCTGCGGTGCTAAGAGGACTGGGCCATCCGCTTGCGCCTATGCTTATAATGCTGATATGCTGGTGCGCTGTAAGGATTGCTTTTCTAGCCATAATGAGTCAGATATATCCATCAATATGGCTTACCTATATCATTTATCCGATAACATGGACTTTAAGTACGACCGCAATGCTCATTTACTATAAAAAACTGCGTATATAAAGAGACGGAATTTCCGCCTCTTTTTTTCGTATTGTCTTTATCGATTTATGTCAATCGTATTTTTATTATACCAGGTAGAATATCTCTCCCGAATGCGGCGCTAAATCGACTTTAATATTTCCGTTTTCCTCATTTAACGAAATATCAGAGAGCAGCCCTCTGTAGGTTCCGCCGGCAGCAGGAACATAAACGGTTGCCGGATTATCATCATTATTTACGACAACGTATATATTTTCTCCATCGAGTGATCGTGAAAATGCGTACTGTCTGTTCGTGAGAACCAGCTCCTTATATTCACCATAAGAGAGAGCCCTATGCGCAAGTCTGAAATTCCCAAGCTTAGTGATAAGCTTCGTTACCTCATTATTTTCAAATGCGTCGCTGTAATCAGGCAGTGCTATAGCGGGGCGGAGATTCCAGTCATCACCGTTTCCCTTCTTCCCCTCTATGGCAAATTCGGAGCCATAGTAGAGCGACGGAACGCCGGGCAGGGTATAGAGAAGGATATAGACAGGTATTAGGTCAGCCCTGTTATTTAACTTATCGGGAATCCTCGAGACATCGTGATTGTCAACGAAGTTATATAATCTTAGGCCAAGAGGAGTATTTCCACCCATCTGATAGAGGCGTCTTACCGTGTGGGCTATCTCAAAATAATTGTGCTCATTGTGACCTGAGAACATGCCCTTATGTAATTCGTAGTTCGTAACGGCATCGAGTCCCGCGTCACGCTCCCAACGGATGTATTCACCGTGGATAACCTCACCCATCATATAAAATTCGTTCTTAAGGCTCCTAGCGTAGTCACTTATCCTTCTCATGAAACCAAAGTCTAGGACATCAGCCGCGTCAAGACGGAGTCCGTCTATGTCAAATGTATCGACCCAGAACTTTATTACCTCGCAGATATAGTCCTGGACTGCCGGATTCCATTGATTTAACTTAACGAGAAGGTTGTATCCTCCCCAGTTTTCGTATGAAAATCCGTCATTATATTCATTATTGCCACCGAAGTTGACATTGCAGTACCAGTCTTTATATTGGGAATTTTCCCTTTTTTCCTTTATATCCTTGAAGGCGAAGAAATCTCTGCCGGTGTGGTTAAATACGCCGTCGAGGATGACCTTTATACCTTGCTCATGACATTTTCTTACAAAGTCAGCGAGATCCTCGTTGGTTCCAAGCCGGCTGTCAACCTTCTTGTAGTCGGTGGTGTCGTAGCCATGGCTTCCCGATTCGAAAAGTGGGCCGATATAAATCGCGTTGCAGCCTATTTTCTTTACGTGATCAATCCAGGGAATAAGCTCATCAAAGCGCTTTTCGACCTTATCGTAGTGATTTTCATGCTCGGCTCCTGTGAGTCCGAGCGGATATATGTGATAGAATACTGCTTCATCAAACCATGCCATACGCTTCCTCCTTTGAAATATCAACATTTACCCATACATCATAGCACATATGTATGGTAAATGACAAGATTCTTCTTGCCATAAAGCGGAAAAACTATTACAATAGAGAGGTATGAAGCTTAATAGCGTATATGCTTAAATTAAATCGCTACACACTGTGGAGCAAATTGTGAAAGTATTAATATTCATTACATAAGAAGGTTAGACTTATGATTTGGACAGCTGATGAAAGAGATGGATTCTACAGGAATCCGATATTATATGAGGACTTTTCTGACCCTGATGTATGCCTTGGTAAAGATGCGTATTATATGACTGCGTCTTCATTTTCGTTTGTTCCCGGACTGCCGATATTAAAGTCCTATGACCTGGTACACTGGAGGCTCGTTAATTACGCCTTAAGGAAAATTCCCGAATTCCGCTACCGTGAACCGATTCATGGCTGCGGTGTCTGGGCTCCTTCTATCAGGTTTCATGAGGGAAGATATTATATTGTTTTTCCTATGCCTGATGAGGGCCTTTACAAGTTAGAGACAGAGGATCCCGAAGGAGAGTGGTCGGAGCCGGTTAAACTATATGACGGAGCAGGATTGATTGACCCTTGCCCGTTTTTTGATGAAGATGGGCGAGTTTACCTGGTAAACGGAGTCGCTAAGTCTCGTATAGGGTATTATTCCATGTTAAAGTCCGTATATCTAACAGCAACGGAGTTACCGCTACTTCTTTTAAGCCTCCTTATGGAATCGGCGACGAGAAAAAGGTGCTCCATCCTGAAGAAATTGCCGAGCTATCTATCTGCCCGAAAAATGATGGTAAAAGAGAAAAGGAATTTAGCATGTCATTTCCTCTTGAGGCAGGGCGGTGGACCGGCGCCAAGTATGGATTTTTTGGGGTTACCGAATCGAAAGATAAGGTCTGCCCGGTAAATATCAGCCATATTTCTCTTAAATAAAAAAGACACTCAGCTGAAATATAATTGCTTATTTTAGACTCCTGTTTGTAATATGATTGGATAAGATATACTTATTAATCATTACAGACAGGAGTTTGCTATGTCAGAGATAAAATATATTGACGAAGACGCTACATTTACAATTGAAAGGCCTGAAAATTATACTGGCCTTTATTTTCCGCTTGCCGGTGAAAATGGACTTAAAAGCTCTATAACGCCTAATCTCGGTGGCGACAGTAAGATGGATCAGACGTCGTTTTTACTTGAACCGGTGAGCATAGAGAATCTCCATAATAACAGGAGCACAAGGAACTTCTGGGTTATAAGCAGGTCTCTTGCTTCAGGAAAAAAGGATATCTGGTCGGCAACCGGGGCCTCTGCTGAAGCCGAAAATAACAGGTTCACCGAGAATCAGGATGACAGCTCTGTAACCGCCGGATTTATGTGGCATGAGCTGCTGAGGAAATCAAAAAAATATGGCCTTTCTGCCGAAATAAGGTCATTTATTCCTGTACATGAAAATGTGGAGGTAATGCAGGTTAATATAAAAAATGATTCGGGCGAAGCCACGCCATCGATTTCAAGAGGAGTCGGATATATCCGGGAATTCCTGAGTATTTCAGAAATGATGGAAGAGGCGTATACCATTACCTTACCGGGGCCGCAAGCTGGCTTATGCTCACTATGGTTACAGAGGTTTACGGAGTTAAGGGAATATACGGTGACCTGTGTCTTGAACCGAAGCTCCTTTCTTCACAATTTGACAGTGAAGATAAGGCTTACATTGATCTTATTTTCGCTGGTAAGAGGCTGCACATCATTTATGTGAACCACGGGAAAAAGGATTACGGAGATTATAGTATTTCTGCAGTGGGCTGTGATGGTATAAATATGGAAGCTCTGACCGGAAAATCAATAATAATACCACGGCAGAAAATTCTCAGCCTGTCCGGTGATAAGAGGCATGACATTACGGCCATTCTGGACTGACATTTACCGGTAATTTGCCTGTGAACAATTTGTGAAAAAAGTGTGAAAAATCTATTGATTTTGATTTTCATGAGTGGTAAAATGTCTCAAACATTGTCTCGCGTTAAAGCGTGACGGTGAAATATAACATTCTCCATCAGGAGAAGAGGAGGGTACATGAACCGATTCATGAAAAAAGCTGCCGGTCTCATTCTTACCGGCGCACTGACAGTGACCACCCTTTTTACGGGCGGCACAGGTCTCATCACAGCTAAAGCGGCTACCGACACGGGAGCCCAGGCTGTTCTTGATGATGGCAAGCCTTGGATAGACTACGATCTTACTGAGAACGTAGATAAGGCTGTCTCAGGCTCAGCGGTCACACCAAGCGCAGTCGATGATTTCTATTACTACGCTAATCATGACTGGCTTAAGGATGCCGAGTACAGGGCAGGCTATGGCGCAGCCGGTACATTTTATACTGTACAGGACACAGTTGACGCGAAAGCGAGAACTCTTGTAACCGATACTTCTCTTACCGGCGCTGACGCGGAGCTTATTCAGGATCTCTATAATTCTTATCTTGACTGGGACGCGAGAAATAAGGTCGGCCTTAAGCCTCTCAAGGATAAGATTAAGAAAATCAAGAAGATTAAGACCATGAGCGACCTTAAGAAGTTCATGATTAATTCTGAAGACAGCAGTGGTGTAAGCGAGCTCATCGGCTATGGCAATACCACAAGCCTCGACGACTCTTCATCTTATATTTTCGCTGTTGTAGGTGATGACTTCATCCTTGGTGACGCGGCTGAATACTCTAAGCTTACAACAACCGGTAAGGCATATAAGAAGTATTATAAATATCTTCTCGAGCATATGCTTACGAGATGCGGCTACACTAAGAAGCAGGCTGATAAGATGTTTAGCGATACGTTAGCCTTTGAGAAGAAAATCGCTGCCGCTTCTTATACTACAGCTGATTCTAACAAGCCTGACTACATTTCAAACATCAACAATGTGATGTCATTCAAGAAGGTATGTAAGCTTCTGTCAAATTACCCACTTGAGAAATGCTTAAAGGCTAATGGCTTCCCTACGAAGAAAATCAAGAAGGTCCTCGTAATGGAGCCAAAGCAGCTCAAGAAGATAAACAGCCTTTATACAAAGAAGAATCTTGAGTCTATCAAGACTTATATGATTGTTAAGTATACATTTGACAACCTTACAAAGCTTGACAAGAAGGCCTTTGATATGACTCATAAGGCAGCTTACCTTGTAACAGGCGATAAGAGCACACTTCCTGATGAGGAGTATGCTTATAACAAGGTAAAGGATGCCCTCGCTGATCCGCTTGTAAAGGCTTATGTAGAAAAATATGAACCTAAGACCACCAAGGAGAATGTCACAAAACTTATTAATAAGATAGTAGCTGAATACAAGGTAATGCTCCAGAATAACACTTGGCTTGGCGACGCTACGAAGAAGGCAGCTATCGAGAAGCTTGACAATATGAAAATAAATGTCGCCTACCCTGACAAGTGGGTAGATATGTCAGGTCTTAACCTTAAGGGCCTCTCATACAGAGACTGCCTTGACGCTATTGATGATTTCAATGTTAAGCTTGAAATATCTCATACAAACGGTAAGGTAGACAAGGAACTTTGGGATGGCATGAATCCACTTGAGACTAACGCCTTCTATTCATCATCCGATAACTCCATTAATATCATGCTTGGCATTCTCGACGGAGATTTCTACGCTGACGGTATGTCAGATGAGAAGGTTTATGGCGGCATCGGTACCGTAATTGGACATGAGATAAGCCACGCTTTTGACTCTGAGGGCGCTCAGTTCGATAAGGACGGTAATTTCGCTAACTGGTGGACAGAGGCTGATCTCGCTGAGTTCAACAAGCGCCAGCAGAAGATGGTAGCCTATTATGACAAGATTATCGCCTTTGCGGGTGAGAAGGTAAACGGTGAAAATGTAGACGGTGAGGCTACAGCGGATATAACCGGTATGGAGGTTATGCTTAATCTTGCTAAGGCTGACCCTGACTTTAACTACAATGAATTCTTCACCCAGTTCGCGAATGTCTGGAAGGGCATTGCTACGGTAGAGAATGAGTATTACTCACTCTACTATGATGAGCATCCGCTTGGATATCTCAGAGCGAATGTAACCGTTCAGCAGTTTGATGAATTCTATAAGACCTATGATGTAAAGCCGGGCGACAATATGTACCTTGCGCCGGCTGACAGAATAACAATCTGGTGATAGTTGGAGAGGCAGTAAAAACTGCCTCTCTTTTTTTAAAATTTCCACTTGAATACTTATTAACTTGTGGTATAATGGGGTTAGAACATTGCAAAAAGCAAAGCGATGTCGAAAATATCACTTTATGAAAAGAGGTATTCACTAATGGCGAAGAATCAAGCTGTATCGGCTCAGAAAAAAGAAAAGACAAGCTCTATCAGTGTTAAGCTGACCAGAGTTCTGATTCCCGTGGTTGCCGCGGCTATCCTACTTGTAGTGGCTTTATCCGCTATAAATGCCACAAAGATAATAACTAGTCTTGCTGAGGATGACCTTCAGAAGACGAGCGATTATAACGCGACAAATCTCAGTATTGATGTAGTGGATTTTGAATCTAAGTTTGATGGAATAGTCGACGGGCTTAATACTGTCGCATTCGCTAATGATGATGCTATCCAGGAGTACCTTGCTCCATCTGCGTCATACTATGATTTCTGCGCAGGTGTTTACATGGGACTTTCAGATAATACCTTCCTGTCAGCTACGGGAAAGAAGTCGGGTGACTTTGTAGCTACCGACAGGCAGTGGTATAAGGACGGTATGGCAAATTCCGGAGACAGCCTTGTGATTGGAAATCCATACACCGATGCGGATGGGTCAACGATTATGATAACCATTTGCAAGAAGGTGACACTTAAGGATGGTCGCGAGGGTGTAGCTGCTGCCGATCTGAAGCTTAATACCTTTGTTGACAGGATTAACCAGTATAAGCCACTCACAACCGGCGGTACCATGCTTTTTGACGGCGATTATATACTTTCTTATTTCCACAGTGATTTAAATGGAACCAAGATTGCGGACGCGAATGACAGCTTCTTAAATATGCTTCAGCCGTTGATGAGCTCAACAACTGTTCAGACTGTCAAGTCCTACGATGGCAATACCTATATGCTTGCCTTCAGTTCTGTACCGGGTACGAACTGGACCCTGGTTTCTTCAGTAAATAAGAAGAGTGTTCTCTCAAGTGTTACAGCGTTTACAATATTCAGCATTATTATTGGTATAGTTGTTGTAGCGGTTATAGCGCTTCTGCTCGTGATGCTCATAAGAAAGCTTGTTTCAAAGCCTGTCAGTGATCTTGCCAAAAACATCACAAAGGTTGCCGATGGTGATTTTACAGTTAAAATAAAAGCGAATGGCAATGATGAAATCGGAACCATGAATCGCAGCATGAGCGTTTACGTTGACAAGATGCGTGACACCATGGCCAAGATTCAGGAGCTCTGCAGCAATCTCGCAGGCGAGGCCGAAGAGAGCAAGAACGCTTCCGGAACCTTGAATGAGCAGGCTGAGAAGCAGACAGAGGCCAGCCAGAATATCCGCGAGTCCATGACAGCGATGAGTAACGCCGTATCTGAGCTTGCCGAGAACGCTACCGAGCTTGCGCAGGCCGTATCGGATCTTACGGAAAAGGGCAACAGTACTAACGATACCATGCAGAACCTTGTGGTTAAGGCCAACAAGGGTCAGAAGGACATGGATGACCTTAAGGACAGTATGGGCAATCTCCATGATTCCATGACCGCTATGAATACTGTGGTTGAGAAGGTTAATGATTCCGCTAAGGAAATCAATAAAATTATCGAAATGATTAACTCCATTGCGGAGCAGACGAATCTCCTGTCACTTAACGCTTCAATCGAAGCAGCTAGAGCCGGTGAGTCCGGCAAGGGCTTCGCGGTTGTCGCAAGTGAAATCGGAAAGCTCGCTACGGACAGCGCAAGCG
The DNA here is from genome assembly GCA_900314885.1 of uncultured Eubacteriales bacterium. GTDB lineage: Bacteria > Bacillota > Clostridia > Lachnospirales > Lachnospiraceae > Catonella. The sequence goes on along the minus strand of OMWY01000010.1, from coordinate 10,015 downwards.
CTACGGGAGAAATTGCTAAGATTCTTGATGAGGTTACAAGCGAAATCGGTGAGCTCTCAAAGCAGTCAGAACAGAACATGACCGATATCGAAGCAAACAGCGAAATTGTAACATCGACGAGCGAGACCTTCTCAGCTATTAACCAGAGCCTTGAGATGGCCGGCGAAACTATCAAGGATATGATAGAAAAGATGAACAATGTAAATGACATCGCTACAAACGTAGCCGCTATCTCTGAAGAGCAGTCAGCTTCAAGCCAGGAGGTTGCCGCTAATGCGGATAAGCTTGTAGAGAGTGCCGAGAACGTTGCTGATGAAAGCAAGGGCGTAAACGATAGTGCGGACGTTGTTACGAGGTCATCTGAGCAGATAGGAAGCTTCGTTAATTCTTTTAAGATCTGACCAGTTTACTTTTAGTCAGCTCTATTAGCTTCAAGAGCTGGGGTGAGTGCCATTTTTCCTTACGGACGGCTCCGATAATCTTAGCGCTTGAGGGCTCGAAGGCGGTCTTCAGCGTGATCAGCGAATGAGCCTTTAAATCATGACGGATAGTATATTCAGGTAAAAATGATATGCTGTCCGTCATTTTTATGAGCTTAAGTATGGCGTGGGAGCTCTGAAGCTTGCATGAATCCTTGAGGGTGAGGCCTGCCTTGTTGAAAATGCGGTGGAGCTCCTGGTGGTAGATGCTGACCTCCTCAGTAATGATAATGGGATACTTCGCTATCTGCTCGAGCGTCACATTTTCTTTGATAGCGAGTGGATTTGAAGGCGTGGTCGTGAAATATATATTCACATTGTAATTAAAGACCATATCATAGCTTGAGTAGTCAAAGGGCTGAAGGAAGCAGATGATGATATCTACCCTGTTCTCGGCAAGCATGGTATGGAGGTCGGCCGATGAGCTCGTAAAGAACTCAAGCGTTACGTTCGGGCATTCCTCGGTGAAGTCCTTAATTACTTCTATGAAATCAGAATAGAAGAGTGATTCGACAATTCCAACCCGGAGTGTCCCTGTTAAGAGGGTCGGGTCGCCCTTAAGCGTCTCCATTTCTTCCATGATACTTATCATGCTCTCGGCAAGCGGTAAGTATTCGCGACCGAATTCAGTTAAGACAACGGCTGAGTTATTCCTTGTAAATAGTGGCGAGCCTAAGTCCTTCTCAAGCTGATGAATCTGAGTGGTGATAGTTGACTGGGCGTAGCCTAAGGCTGTGGCAGCCTTCGTGAAGTTGCCCTCTTCTACGATCTTCACAAAGGTCTGGATATTCTTTAGTTCCATATGAGAGCTCCTTTCTTCTCGTAATTCGAAAATATTGAAATACAAAATCTAAACTTTCAATTTTACAAATCCATATCCATATGATATCATATCAATAGATTTAAAGCAAGGGAAACTTTAAGTCAAAAATTTCGAATCACATACAAGAAACAGGTATTCCAAAAAGAAAGGAGCATTATCATGGCAGAAGTATTTAAAAGAGAGAACATTAAGGGTGGAAGCGCTTACGAGGATTTCGCAGGCTATTCAAGAATCGTGAAGGCAGGTCCTTTCGTATATGTATCGGGAACTACCTCGGTAACACCTGAGGGTACGGTTTACGGCGAGGGAGACGCCTATGAGCAGGCGAAGTACATTTTCAACAAGCTTGTAACACTTCTTGAGAAGAACGGCGTAAGTCGCGAGGAGGTCGTCAAGGTAAATATTTACACTACTGATACCAGTAAGAACAACGATATCACAAAGGCTTACTCGGAGTACTTCAAGGAATCAAGGCCTGCGTGCACCTGGACCGGAGTTCCGGCAATGAACAGACCCACCCAGATGGTAGAAATCGAAATGCAGGCGCTTATAGGACTTGAGAAGCTCGGCTGACGGAAAGAGAGGGGATATATATGAGGATAGCACAGCATCCTATACTTGGTACTTATGAAAAAGGAAAGAAAGTTCATTTTACTCTTGACGGAAAGGATATGGAGGGATATGAGGGCGAGTCGATCGCGGCTGCCCTCCATGCCGAAGGAGTAATGGTTCACAGGTATACCGGAAGGCAGCATAAGCCAAGAGGAATCTTCTGCGCGATAGGAAGGTGCACCGACTGCGTTATGATTGTGGATGGCGAGCCTAACGTCAGAACATGTATCACACCTCTTAAAGAAAATATGAAGATTCAGACTCAGTACGGCGTACTTACAAAAGAAGAGTGGGAGGCGAAGAAAGTATGAAAAGACATGAGCTCATAGTTATCGGAGCCGGACCTGCCGGTCTCTCAGCCGCTATAGAAGCTAAGAAGGCAGGCATGGATGTCATCGTATTCGATGAGAACGCGAGACCCGGCGGGCAGCTGTTCAAGCAGATTCACAAATTCTTCGGCTCGAAGGAACACCATGCGAAGGAAAGAGGATTCAGGATTGGCGAGGATCTTCTTAAGGAGGCCACTGACCTGGGGGTTAAGGTTAAGCTTAATTCCGTCGTCATGGGTATTTATGAAAATAAGGAAGTTACCGTAAGAAATGGCGATGAGGTCGACCATTACAAGGCGGATTATATAATTATAGCGACAGGCGCCGCTGAGAACATGATTCCATTTAAGGGTTGGAATATCCCGGGAGTCATAGGAGCCGGAGCCGCTCAGACACTTATGAACCTACAGGGAGTTCAGCCGGGGAACAAGATTCTTATGGTTGGTTCCGGAAATGTCGGACTTGTCGTAAGCTTCCAGCTTCTCCAGGCGGGCTGTGAGATTGCGGCGGTTATAGACGCTGCCCCTAGAGTCGGCGGCTATGGCGTACACGCTTCGAAGGTAGCGAGGACAGGTGTTCCGTTTTACATGTCACACACCATTATTGAAGCGAAGGGCGAGGACAGGGTCACAGGAGCTGTTATAGCTGAGGTAGACGATCATTTTAAGCCTATTCCGGGAACTGAAAAGGATATAGACTGCGATACAATCTGTATAGCCGTAGGTCTCTCACCTATGTCCCAGTTAGCCCACAACGCTACCTGCGATATGATTACCGATCCAAAGAAGGGCGGTACTGTCGCAAAGCTCTCTGAATTCGGTGAGACCTCTGTTCCGGGAATATATTGCGCAGGCGATGTGGCCGGCATCGAGGAAGCGTCATCAGCCATGATACAGGGCCGGAGGGTCGCTACCAGGATAGCCGAGGAAGCGGGCTATATAACCAAAGAAAAATTCGATGAGAATTTCACCGATTACACAAACGCTCTCGGCAAGCTCCGCCAGGGTATGTTCGCTCCTCAGAATAAGGGCAGAAACGACTGGACGGTTACTGATGAGGGATTCCCTATTTCACACAACCTCTTAAAGAAGGGCTTTGTGAGCAATGATGAAATAAAAGGATTCCCGGCAGCGACCTACAAGAAGGCAGGAGTTCATCCTATCATCGAATGTACTCAGAATATTCCCTGCAATCCTTGTCAGGACGCTTGCCCGATCGGCCTCATAAATGTAGGTGAAAATATCACGGCCATCCCTAAGGTCGATATGTCTAAGGCCTGCATAGGCTGCGGCATGTGCGTAGCTTCATGTTCAGGTCAGGCAATTTTCCTTGTTGATGATGAGAGGGATGACGGAATGGCAACGGTGTCATTTCCATATGAATTCCTTCCTGCGCCTAAGGTTGGCGATAAGGGTACGGCTCTCAGCAGAAGCGGTGAGAAGCTCTGCGACGCTGAGATTGTCGATGTCAAGAAAAATCCAAAGATGGATGCTACTCTTGTCGTAACCATGAAGGTACCTGTAAAGTACGCTGATACAGCGAGATTTTACAGGGCTTAAGGAAAGGGGGATACATATATGGCTAAAATTGTAAGAACAGCGAACAAGGAGCCGTTTAAGCCACAGCCGGATGATGACCTCATCATTTGCCGCTGCGAGGAGATTACAAAGGGAGAGATAAGACAGGCTGTTCACGATGGAATGAGAACCATGAATGAAGTGAAGCGGTATCTTCGTTGCGGAATGGGGCTCTGCCAGGGCCAGACCTGCCAGAAATTGGTAAAGGGCATTATAGCGAAGGAGCTTGCCATGAATCCAAACGACCTCGGAATGATCCAGGGCAGGGCTCCGGTAAGACCGGTTGAAATTCATACCTACAGCAATAATGTCACTGATGTGAAGGAGGACTGATGACATGGGAGAAAAAAGCGCGGATGTCATAATTATCGGCGGTGGCATTGTAGGCTGCGCGACTGCTTACAGGCTCGCGAAGAGGGGAGTCAGTGTTATCGTTCTTGAGAAAAAGGAAATCGGAAACGGCGGATCATGTCGAAATGCCGGCGGTGTCAGGCAGTCGGCGAGGAACCCTAAGGAGCTGCCCCTTGCCATGTACGCTGTCGCGAATATCTGGCCTACTCTGTCAGAGGAGCTTGGCGTAGATACCGAGTATTGTCAGAAGGGAAATATCCGTCTTGGTCTCACGGAGAAGGATATAGGAGTCCTGCAGGCCCATACAGAGAAGTCCACGAAGGTAGGCCTTGATGTAAAAATGGTTGACGGCGACGAGGCTCGCGAAATCTGTCCTTATATTTCCGAGCACGTAATAGCGGCCAGCTGGTGTCCGACCGATGGTCACGCGAACCCCCTTAAGACAACCCTTGGTTTCTATAAGAAGGCTCTTGAATTAGGCGTAACATTTATAACAGGCGTTACGGTTCACGGAATCAAGAAGGTGAAGGGGAAGGCCAGACTCGTCGAGACAGACGATGGCGATTACGAGGGCGACCATATCTTACTCTGTGCCGGCTATGAATCGAGGAAAATCGCAAATACGGTCGGGATAGATGTACCGGTTGAGAGGCAGTTTAACGAGGTTCTTGTAACTGAGGTCATGCCGCAGATGTTCGATGTCATGATTGGTGTCGCGGGAGGCGAGTTCTACGGCCACCAGGCAGAAAACGGTACCTTCGTTCTCGGCGGTAACAGCGGCCTTCAGGCATTTACATCGAATAATGACCATTTCGTTACGAATTCGCTTACGGCGCCTTGTATTTCACGAGGCATCATGAAGTATTTCCCGGTACTTAAGAATGCGAAGGTCGTAAGAACCTGGTCAGGGTGGTACGACCAGTGCATAGATGTATTACCGGTAATCGATAACATAAAAGAAGTTCCGGGACTTACCTGCGCATTCGGCTTCTCAGGCCACGGCTTCGGTATTTCACCGGCGACAAGTCTTGCGCTTTCGGAGTTGATATTGGATGGCAAGTCTACTACAATAGATATCAGTCAGTTAACCTACGACAGGTTTAAGTCAAAGGGATGACAGCTGTCACATCGCGAAGCGATGCGACTCGCTAACACATTTAAAAAGGAGGACATAACTATGGCGTATCCGGAAATTGATTTTCTCTATCTTTCAGAAAAGGACATGATTGAGGCGGGAGTAACAGACACTGTAAAATGTACAGAGTGTATGGAAGAGGTTCTTAAGACTCTCGATAAGGGCGATTACCGCATGGGCGGAAAGAACGGTAATTCACACGGAACCATGATTCAGTTCCCTGACAACCCGGAATTCCCGGGAATGCCTAAGAACGGCCCGGACAGAAGATTCATGTGTATGCCGGCCTACCTAGGCGGTAAGTTCCAGATCGCGGGTGTCAAGTGGTATGGCTCAAATGTAGATAACAGGGAAATAGGCCTTCCTCGTTCTATTCTTATGGTAACCCTTAACGATAAGGATACCGGCGCTCCTATAGCCTATATGTCGGCCAATCTTGAAAGCGCGTACAGAACAGCCGGAGTTCCGGGAGCGGGTGTAAAGACACTTGCCCTTAAGGACAGCAAGGTTCTTGGTATAGTAGGTCCGGGATTCATCAACTGTATTGAGGTTGAGACCTTCTGCCACCTTCGTCCAAGTATCGATACCCTTAAGATCAAGGGCAGGGGCAAGGCTTCCATCGACAGGTGTATAGCCTATGTAAAGGAGCACTGTCCGCAGATCAAGAACTTCATCGTATGCGAAACACTTGAGGAATGTGTAAGGGATTCTGATATCCTTTCATTTGCCACATCAACCCCTACCGGTGGCCAGGATACATATCCTTATATCGACCCTGTATGGCTTAAGCCGGGCTGCCTTGCCTGCGGTATGGGCGCCATGAATACAAGCGAAGAGCTCATAATGAACCCTAAGACGAAGCTCGTAGTCGATAATACAAAGCTCTATGACGCGTGGGCAGAGGAATATCCATATCCTACATTTGATACATGGTTCCTCATCGGCTCCAAGTTCACCGATATGATTCATGAGGGCAAGCTTGAGAGGGAGAGAATGGAGGATATCGGCGGCATCCTTAACGGAAGACTTCCCGGTCGTGAGAGCGATGACCAGATCATTATCTACTCTATCGGCGGTATGCCTGTAGAGGATGTAGCGTGGGGGAAGACATGCTACGAAAACGCTCTCAAGAAGGGAATAGGTACCAAGCTTAACCTTTGGGATAAGCCTTACCTATATTGAACGGGGACACACGATTATAAAAGGGCAATGGAGCCTTAACAAGCTAAGGCTCCATTGCCCTTAAATTATGGAAGGAGTCAGATCATGGAATTAGTGAGAGTCGAAGTTATCATGAATGAAATGAAAATGGGAATTCTTAAAAATGCCCTTCAGAAATACCACATCACCGGAATGACCGTCTACAAGGCAATGGGCTGCGGCGTTCAGTACGGTACACCCGAATATAAGGACGAGGACACCAGCGAGATAGACCTACTCGAGAAAACCGTTGTTATGATGGTTCTGCCTAGGGAGCACGTAGACAATCTCATAGATATGCTTAAGAAGGAGCTTTATACAGGACATATAGGTGACGGTAAAATATTTGTCTCACCTATTTATAACGCTTATCGTATCAGAACAGGGGAGGACGGATACGAGGCTATAGCGCATTCTGATTATTAAGTTTTGAGTTTACAGAAGGGAGAGACATATGGCAGAAGAGAAAAAGCTGGGAATTCCGAGCGCTATCGCGACAGGTGTTGGACTTATACTTGCCACTAGCTGCCTCCTTGTCATAGGCCAGGGAGACGCGGCGCTCGGTACCGCCTTTATATATTCGGTTATTATCGCCTTAATGTTCAACATTTTTACGGCAGTATCGGTAAGTGAATTAAGCGCGGTTATGCCGGATCTTACGGGTGGCCTTGCCCAATATTCGCTCGTCGGCATGGGACCCTTTATGACCTGTCTCACCATGGTCGGCGGCTACGTTATCGGTATGACAATATTCGGAAGCCTTGAGGGAACAATGTTCGGGCGGACAATGAGTATGCTCTTCCCGAATCTCCATATTCCGCTGCCTCTATATGGCATAATTCTCATGGCCGTAATTATAGCCCTTAACCTTCGCGGTGTCGATATGTTTGCGAAGATCCAGAATGTTGTGGCCTATTCTCTGATTGTTTCACTTATAATAATGGGAGTCTTAGGCTGCCTTCATATGGGGCAGGGACCGGTTATAGATCAGGACAGGAGTATTCATTTTGATTTTCCTAAAATAATGGGCATGGTGGGAACTGCCTTTTATATGTTCGTAGGCTGCGAGTTTGTCGTTCCACTCGGACCATTTGTGAAAAATCCCAGAAAGACAGTCCCGATAGGCATGATCGGAAGCCTCGTGATAGTATTTATCATGCAGCTTTTCTGCGTATTCGGTTTCCCGGTTTACGTAACCTATAATGACCTCGGAACAAGCGAAAGCCCTCATATGCTCTACGGCATAGCTCTCTTAGGCGAGTTTGGCCGCTACTGGATGGGCGCCGTATCGGTGCTTGCCGTCATTTCAACCGCGAATACGGTCGTAAATTCACTCGGCTACCTCATGGCGGGGATGGCAAGAATCGACCTCCTTCCTAAGCCATTTATGAAGAAAAATAAGCATGGCGCGCCGTTTGTATCGATTCTTACAATCGGAATCTCAATGACCGCCTTCGTTGTGGCGAGTCTCGCAATCTCAGAGCTTCTTAACTTCTTCCTAAAGGTCGCCTGCGTATTCTGGATAGTCGTTTATCTTTTCCTCCATGTGGATGTAATTCTTTTGAGGCATCGTATGCCAAATGTTCCGAGGGCCTTCAAGGCTCCGTTCGGTATACTTATTCCTATTCTCGGAATAATCGGTGATGTATTAATGATAAACGGAATAGATAACGATATTGTGATAAAAACAAGAGTCTATGAGGTCTGTATAATTGCCTTTATTATTCTCGCGGTTTATTCTTATTTCTGGGTGAAGAAGAAAATGAAGAGACCACTCATGAAGCCTTACACAATAAAGGAAGTCATGGCTATGGAAAATGATAAGTACTTCGAATATCGTTCCATAAAGAATTCATGAAAAATGAATAAAAACTGTTTACTTTAGAATGCTGTTAAGTTATGATATAACCAGTAGTTAAGGCAGATATGTCTTGTGAATATTTCCCAATCAAAGGAGGAAGAAATGGCACGTTTTACATTACCAAGAGACATTTATCACGGCAAGGGGGCTCTTGCAGAGCTTAAAAATCTTAAGGGCAAGAAGGCTCTTATCTGTGTCGGCGGCGGTTCCATGAAGAGGAACGGCTTCCTACAGAAGGCAGAGGATTATTTGAAGGAAGCAGGATTTGAAGTGAAGCTGCTCGAGGGTATCGAGTCTGACCCATCCGTAGAGACGGTTGAAAAGGGCGCCGCAGTCATGGAAGAATTTAAGCCTGACTGGATAGTTGCTATGGGCGGCGGTTCACCTATTGACGCTGCCAAGGCTATGTGGATAAAGTACGAATATCCCGACATCACATTTGAGCAGATGTGCAAGGTCTTCGGAATTCCTGAACTCCGTCACAAGGCTCATTTCTGCGCCATTACTTCTACCTCAGGTACAGGAACCGAGGTTACCGCGTTTTCAATCATTACCGACTACAAGAAGGGCATAAAATATCCTATAGCTGACTTCGAAATCACTCCTGATGTAGCGATTGTTGACCCGGAGCTAGCCGAGACCATGCCTCAGAAGCTCGTCGCCCACACCGGTATGGACGCTCTTACCCATGCTATAGAGGCTTATGTATCTACAGCGAACTGCGATTATACTGACGCGCTTGCCCTTTACGCTATGAAGCTTATAAAGCGTGATCTTGTAAATTCTTATAACGGCGATATGGAAGCCCGCGAACATATGCACAATGCCCAGTGCCTCGCAGGTATGGCATTTTCAAACGCATTGCTCGGCATAGTTCACTCACTTGCCCATAAGACAGGAGCAGCCTTTGCCGATAAGGGAGCCCATATTATTCACGGCGCCGCGAACGCTATGTACCTGCCTAAGGTTATCGCCTTTAACGCTAAGGACGCAACCGCTAAGTCACGCTACGCTTATATAGCTGACTACCTTGAGCTTGGCGGAGCGAGCGAGGGCGAGAAGGTAAATAGCCTCATTAAGTTCTGCCGCGGCTTAAATGACGACCTTAAGATTCCTCACGGAATTAAGTTCTACGGAGCTGATTCTTACCCAACAGAGCAGGGCTTCGTAGAAGAGAGCGTATTCCTTGAGAGAAAGCACGATATAGCCGCTAACGCAATCCTCGACGCATGTACCGGATCGAATCCAAGGCAGCCAAGCCAGGAAGAGATGGAAAAGGTATTAAGCGCATGCTACTATGATACCGATGTAGATTTCTAATCATAAATTACGTAAAAAAGGCTTCACTTATGTGAAGCCTTTTTCTTGTATAAAGTTGGCTGAAATACCCCGGAAACCTTGCAATACCCCTCAAAGAGTGTTAAACTTTCTTATATAAGCAGCCATTCAAACCGCAAGTTACTTCGGGTACAGTGGAGACGGGTGGTGAACATAGCGGTCATTGTGGGTGAATTTTCACTCATGGCGAAGCTATGCTTTGTTGCGTTAGAATGTAAGCGGTACAAATAAATACGCATTTTAATTCCTCCCATTCTGTGGTATCATATTTCCAGATCGAGAACGGCAGGTTTTTATTGGAATTTTAGCT
>OMWY01000021.1 GCA_900314885.1 uncultured Eubacteriales bacterium | reverse complement strand
ATAGCAACAAATTATTTCAGAGAAGGGTGGGTTTCAATCCACGCCCCTCTTGCGAGGGGCGACGGTACAACTTTTACCAAACTTCTGAAAATCGAAGGTTTCAATCCACGCCCCTCTTGCGAGGGGCGACAATTCACACTGTTTTCAATCAAGAAGCCATCAATGTTTCAATCCACGCCCCTCTTGCGAGGGGCGACCTCCATCACTATTACATTCGCCATACTTGTCAGCGTTTCAATCCACGCCCCTCTTGCGAGGGGCGACGACGCAAGTTTGTCGCCTACTAACGGCGTAAAGCAGTTTCAATCCACGCCCCTCTTGCGAGGGGCGACTGGAAAGATTTATAGAAAAGATGAAGACAGAAGCTGTTTCAATCCACGCCCCTCTTGCGAGGGGCGACATGGACCGAGGCGGCTACTCGACCGACAAAACCATGTTTCAATCCACGCCCCTCTTGCGAGGGGCGACCTATGCAGACGATGAGGAGATCAATTTATATCTGTTTCAATCCACGCCCCTCTTGCGAGGGGCGACAACAGGATATAGTCACATGGATTAGATACTCCATGTTTCAATCCACGCCCCTCTTGCGAGGGGCGACATTGTGATTAAGTTAAGTATCACAACAAAGGAGGTGTTTCAATCCACGCCCCTCTTGCGAGGGGCGACGATCGTCTTTCTTAAGCATCTTGCTACAAAAATGGTTTCAATCCACGCCCCTCTTGCGAGGGGCGACGAGTTTACTGGAAGGGTAAAGCTTAAAGATAGACAGTTTCAATCCACGCCCCTCTTGCGAGGGGCGACAGGGAGCACTGGTTCATCTGTAAAGAAGAAATGGTTTCAATCCACGCCCCTCTTGCGAGGGGCGACGAACATGGCTTGCTTCCTGTAAGTGTTATAGATGTTTCAATCCACGCCCCTCTTGCGAGGGGCGACCATCAGGGTCATAATCAGGGTCAATGTATCCAAGTTTCAATCCACGCCCCTCTTGCGAGGGGCGACATGACTAATCACCCCTCTTCGCCTATATCCTTCAGTTTCAATCCACGCCCCTCTTGCGAGGGGCGACGGAAAGAAGTTGCGGGGCGTTCCTTATCAGCAAGTTTCAATCCACGCCCCTCTTGCGAGGGGCGACTATCAGCGTGAGATAATGGATGCTATCACGGATATGTTTCAATCCACGCCCCTCTTGCGAGGGGCGACAACTTGCCAAATGTGGGATAAATCATCCCAAGAGTTTCAATCCACGCCCCTCTTGCGAGGGGCGACATACATCGCGGCGTTCATCGTGGCGATAATCCCGTTTCAATCCACGCCCCTCTTGCGAGGGGCGACAATAGCCCCGTTGTTGCAATTACCGAAGCGCAGCGTTTCAATCCACGCCCCTCTTGCGAGGGGCGACCTTCCTGCTCAATACTCTGGACGAGCCCTTAAGGGTTTCAATCCACGCCCCTCTTGCGAGGGGCGACGTAAGTAACGCAACCATTATCAGTGTCTGTGGCGTGTTTCAATCCACGCCCCTCTTGCGAGGGGCGACTCGGCCGAGCCCAGGAATGTGGCATAAGAACGCAGTTTCAATCCACGCCCCTCTTGCGAGGGGCGACTGATGAAACTATTAAGCTGTTATTGTCAGACGCTGTTTCAATCCACGCCCCTCTTGCGAGGGGCGACTGTACTGACATGCCGCAGATGCGGTAAGGAATTTGTTTCAATCCACGCCCCTCTTGCGAGGGGCGACTCCTGTGGACGTTCCGAGCTCTTTGTCATATAGCGTTTCAATCCACGCCCCTCTTGCGAGGGGCGACGAAAACCGCAGTGATTATCGGGATAAGAGCCGCTGTTTCAATCCACGCCCCTCTTGCGAGGGGCGACCAGCCTCAGTGCCATTTGACAGGTGTACGACAAGTTTCAATCCACGCCCCTCTTGCGAGGGGCGACGCAAGATCTGCGGTTTCCTTATCTGCGTAGTAAGTTTCAATCCACGCCCCTCTTGCGAGGGGCGACGATAAGGTCTGTAGTGCTGCCCTTATCTTCGTAGTTTCAATCCACGCCCCTCTTGCGAGGGGCGACAGCTGTGGCATCCTTCAAAGCCCACATCGTCACGTTTCAATCCACGCCCCTCTTGCGAGGGGCGACTATCTGCCAACATGCCGAAAATCATAAGTACAGCCGGTTTCAATCCACGCCCCTCTTGCGAGGGGCGACGGCAGACGCACGGTCCACCGCTAAAATTTTGGAGCATAAGTTGTAGAAATAACATAGAAGATAATTCAGAAAAATAGTTTCTTTAGAAATAATAACATATAACCAGCTTAATATCAATAATGTTTTATACAATCTGTCGGTGCTAACCACTTTAACGCGCAAGCAATCCAATAAAGCTTAATATCTGGCTTCCGGCCAAGATTTACATAATATTACAAATGTGAGCCTTACCTTAGCACTAAAAAATCAGCACATCGTCCTGTTTATAATCAGCCTGCTTACCAATATACTCTATCCTATTCTTATACTTGTCACCCAAATTATAAAAACGAAGGCTGTCTTTATCTTTATCAATAATATCATTTAACTGATCTTTCAGCAACACGTATTGAGCAGGATCAAGAAGACATTCAAATACAGAATTCTGTACTCTTTGTCCATAATTAACACACGCCTTAGCTACTCTTCTGAGCCGCTTGGCGCCTGCAGAATCCTCTGTATTAACATCATAAGTAACAAGCACCATCATAGGCTAATCTCCTATTTCCAAAGAAATGGCGGATATTCATCAAGTGTACCACGAATTGTTCTAGCAAGAAGCATCGCCTGTACATAAGGTACCAAGCCCCATTCCACTTGCTCTTTCAGAAAAGGATGAGATATCTTCTCATTCTTCTTTGTCTGCCAACTATTTAAAAACTTTTTTCTTCCATCATCTGTTAGCAGGACAGCATTATTTTGGGCAATTTCGAAATCATTTTTTGATATCGCATTTTCGTTTATCATAGAAATTACAACTCTGTCCGCTAATGGCGACCGCAATTCTTCCATTAAATCAAGCGCAAGACTTTTTCTGCCGGGTCTGTCCTTATGTAAATATCCAACATATGGATCGAGTCCGACACCAAATAAAGCAGACGCACAGTCATTGGCTAAAAGAGTGTACGCAAAGGACAATAAAGCGTTAATTCGGTCCAGCGGCGGTCTTCTGCTACGACCTTCAAATTCAAAATCGTCTTTCTGTCGCAATATCATTTCATCAAATACATTAAAATATATATCTGCGCATTTTCCTTCAAGCCCTCTTAGTGAGTCAACATCAGTATATTCCGAAAGACTTTTGATTGCCGTGCTAAGTTCATTAGACGCTTCCTTTAATTTATCAGTATCAAGTCTGGCGGAATGGTTTCTTATGGTCCTTTCAAGGACCCATTTTTCATTAAATACCTTTCCTAAAATAATATTTTTTACATATTGCAAGCATTTATCAGGATCATCAGAAATGCGATATTGTTCCTTCCGTAACAGGACATTACCATTCACGCTGCTGTTTACACTAGCTAGGTATTTTCCTGTCGGAGTATAAAAGGACATCTGAATTCCATATTCAGCGCAAGCGCCCATAAGAGCCGGGCTTGCGCCTTTATATGTGAACATACAAATGCATTCAAGGGTGTGCAATGGTATTCTTGCAAGAATATTCTCGCCATTTTTCACGACAACATTTTCTCCATCCTTGGATAAATATGTCGTTGGAGTCTGAACAAAAAGAGTATTCAATAGATGCTTCATTCTTTGTCCTTTAATTGAGCGGCAATATAGTCCTTTACGGACATATTTTCAACAAGCTTCGGCATACAAATATCATATAGAGAGCATTTCTTGCATCCGGACTTTGGTTTAACATTAGGCGTATAACCTCCGGTGAAATACTTCCACATTTCCTTTGCCATCCTTGTTGTCTCAGCCCGTAAATCATCAGAAATTTCAACGTACTCACGGTTCTTTGTGGTTTCGTAAAACAAGGCTCCTTTTCTAACGTCACATACAAGCATATCTTCAAGAGCCATTGCTTCAGCGCAGAGCTGAATTCTATCAACATCAGAAGCTTTGCTTACACCATGCTTATATTCTACCGGTAAAGGAGTCCATTTTCCTTCATATCCATGTAAAGGAACACCGGCTTCATCCTTATGAAATTCAACTACATCGCATGCGCCGGAAAGCTTTAATCTGCTTGAACTTACTCTCATACCACGGGTAATTATTAAGTCCCTTCTTTTTTCCACACTGTTCTCATCGTGAGCTTTTTTATGTTCCACTCTGCCCTCCGCAGTGAGCACGTTTTCAACCCATTGGTTTTCAATATGAATTAAAGCCCACTGCCTCCTGCAGAAAGCAAAGTGCTGTATTCCAGACATAGGGAGATAATCTTCGTCAGTTTCCATCTATTATTTCCGGTGTAAGTCCTTCGAGGGTATCAAGACTTATTTCATAATCATCTATTGAACGAGGTATATCAACACCATCTTTTACTTTTACATGCAGGCTATTGTGTACCTTCGCCGGTGAATACTGACCAGCCTTGCTGTTATGGTTCCACCAATAAACCTTATATACATACATTGTACCTGCCGGTCTTGCGCTTGACTCATCATTCTCAAACAATGTAGCCAAAGCTTTTTTAATACTTTCAGCATCGCCCTCTGAAAATCCCGTCTTCTCTGCAAGCTGAGGATTCATACTGCCGTAAGCAACATAAACTCCAAAATCAACACTGTGCTTGGTTCCCATTGTATCAGAGCCCTTTTTCTCACCTGGTTCAGAATTAACCGACTTGGTAATCTGCATACTATTTATCTCAATCGGGTCAACAGAAAACGCAGATTGTATCGTTACAGGACCTCTTATTCCTAGTGAAACCGAATCCTTGTCACTTCCTTTTTTAAACGCAAATAGCTGTCCAAAAGCTCTCACATCAATCCACTTTTCGCACGCTTCAGTTCTTAATTTTTCAGGGTCTTTTTCTTTTAATATACCTGCGGCATCAGCTCTCTCCTTCAGGCTCTTATACCCATCATCATTATTATCCGCAGACTGTACAAAAACGGATTCTCCCATGTCCATCAGACGGTTCCTAATCTTTCTTTTTAAGCAAACGTCCGAGATTTCTCCATGGCCGTCATAAGTCTCTCTTGGCCTGTTACCATCAAGCGGATCACCGTTAGGATTAGCATGACTTACGACAATTACTACAGCAAAATCTTTTTTGGTTTCAAGTGAACTCATTTTCAATTACCTCCATTTTCTTTTTCTGTTGATTTATAAGCCTTATTTTTTTCTTGGAAATCCATTTTCATTTTTGCGTATCCCAATAGGTATTTTTCGTTCAAAGGCTTGTTATTAAAGTCATCCTTGGGAATTTTCGCAATTAGCTCTAACATTTTTCCATATTGACTTCCCGAATTTTCCTTGGTTAGTCTTTTTTTGTATGGTTCAAGTTTCTCATTCAGTAGTTTCAAAGTACTCGCAGGATGCTGAACATATGCCGGAAGCATTCTTTCGGCATTAGTCTCACGAATTTCCTTTATGCCACTTTCTTCGCTCTGTTTTATTAGAGCTTTTTTCTCCACCTGCTCCGCGCATGCAAGAATCTGCCCGAAAATATAACTTCTGTCATAATTTTCATCCATGTCTGTATCTCCATCCTTTCTCTTGTAATATCCACTTACTAATGCGCATATTTCGCCTAAAACCTTTTTTCTGTACGAAAATGCTTCTTTCTGAGACATATCATGCCCTGCGTGAATATACTTAGTTGCTGCCGCATGCATGATATCATATGGAAGAGGCTTCCCACCGCTTACACAAGGTATTAATCTCGATATTGTTTTTTTTAAGCTTTTAGCCTTAGCATTTTTCCCATTTACCAATTTAGCTATTTCATATAATGACGGAGTTCCCCAATACGGGATAAATTTATTAGCTGCTTTACCCTTTTCTTCTGTACTAACATATTGATACAAAAGCCAAGAATAATCTGTATGCCATAGCTCTACATTTTTTAGAAACCTGGATGATTCGATTTCTCTGTAATATGCTATAGATAATCTGCCTGGTGTTGCAGAATCAAGCATCATTATGTATACTTCCGAATTATCACCTAACTTCGTATTATATCCCATTATTCTCTGCGATAGTGCGTTGGCATATTTCGCTTTAACATTAGAAACGGATATTTCTTCCTCATTCTTTATGTCATTTCCGAAAAAATCATCATCCTCAGCTATAATATTATAGGTATTCTCGCAAACATTGGGCAATTCACTGATTCCCCATGCAACAAATACCATATCATCTATAGCTGTTCCCTGTTTACTGATTAGCCACCTTAAGGCGTCATGAGCCTTCTGTGATTCTTCGTACCCAATTGAATATACCTCAGGCGCTTCCAGGAAACGCCCTCTGTAGGTATAATTTACAGCATCGTTAGATGAAATAAGCTTAGCTCCATCACCCTGATTCCTAATCTTAGCAGGATTAGAAGAAGTAAGTTTTACCTTATTCCCGCTAATATATGATATTCCTTCAGCATCGAGAGAATTAAGTGTAAAATTGATAAAACTATCCCATGTTTCTTTATCCGAAGAAAGGCTGACACCATCTACCACAAAGCGAACCGCGGTTTCAGACTGATCACCATTAGCTAATGTCGAAAAAACAAGAGGTAAATCTTTGTTGTCCTCTTTACATTTTGCTTCAACTGTTTTCTTATCGAGCAATTTTCCTTTCTCATCAGCAACTAATACTCGTTCGCCAATTAAATCGTCAATAAGAGTTCCTTTTTTCAGATAATCTCTGACAGCTTTTATTCTCTTCGTACCATATTCAGAATCTGCCCATGCTGAAAGACCCTCAATATAACATTGGTATGTATTTCTTTTTTTCTTCTTATCAGAATCTGTAGGATCAACACATGTAGTTGTCTTAGAGCCGCCATGTTCAGTATAATCGGGAGCAATATACTGTAATTTATCAACCAATGGATGAGGAACTGCTCCTGAGGTTCTGATTGATGATGCTTCTGTCATAGGTATAATAGTCATAGCTTCATTCTTAGATAAAGCCTTTGCCCTTAAAAATCTGCCATCACCTGAAATATTTATTTCTACATTGACCTTTAGTGTTCCATGAGCAATGGGAAGCAATGGTGTAATCGTAGCACCATTCTCCATCGTCTCTATTATTCCTATTTGTCCCTTATTCTCATCATAAACACGTACTAGATCATTAATGAATCCCATTAATCTCACCTCCTTACTCTGATATAGTAAAGTTTATTCCCGGGGTGAACTTTTTATACTCATAATTTCTTACCGGTATCGTTATTTTACATTCATTTGGCGAAGGAAAATTAATAATACCATCTTTCATTTGTGGGTTCCATAGTCTCACTTCAAAAGACCTACCATCTTTTGATTCGTCAGGATATGTAAGGCCATGGACCATAGTGCCAAAGGTCATAGTTTTTCCGCTATAAGGCGATTCAACTTCATCGAAAACAGCCGGTTCCACATATCCCTGGCACTCTCTCGTACCGAGGAAAATATCTCGTCTGCCTCCTTTATCAATGCTTCTTAGCATAATCGAAAGATGCTTTTTATAATCTCTGTCCGCAGACAAATCCCGCCTGTTTTCGTTCCATATGAGATGAGTTTCTACTAAATAATCAGGGTTAATTAAATAAGAATAAATAGAGAGGTCACTTGTGCCGTCATTATATTTGAGATTTTTTATGTTCTTGCTCTCCATATCTATAGGGCTTAAAATCTTTACCCGGTCAATAATCCAGGTAAAGGTTGGCTTCCAGTAAACAGACTCGGCAATACCCTTAAGGGCCTGATAAGTTGGTACCGGGTATGAGCTTTTCTCGCCGCCTACCCTGGTAATTGGGTCCGAGAACAGCGCATACCTGCCGTAAACCCGGAAGCACACCTTATTTATTGCTTCCAATGCGTTCCTCCTTCCTGATAAGCTAATCCGCGCCTTCTTACGAAGGCGAATATTACTGCCTTACTATATTACTAATTTCAATCCAATAGCTAGCTGTTACTTTTACTATATTACTAGAAGTCAATTTTGTCAATACCTTTTTTAAAATATTTTAAGGTCGGCTGCTTTTGCTTCTTCTACCAAACCTGTTCCATCACAATCATAATGGTTCTCGTTGAGAATGTATACAGTCCCATCCAAAGCTGTATACATTGCATCCTTCAAATTTTCAAATTCATATTTAAAGAGCTGAATTGTGTATTTACCGGCTCTCTTTACAGCCTTATAAGCCTTGTCCTTGTCTTCGCCACACAGGTCAGCGACAATTTCTTTTCCTTCACCGTATGGAACGATTACCGAATAACCTTCCGCACCTATGGCCTCATACTTATTATCCGCCGTTCCAAAGGCTTGAGCGGGCTTTTGTTTCCATATTCCATTATCATCTTCATAATGACGGATTCCTAACTGATTAGATGATAATAGTTCTACCATGCTTGTGTTCTCGATAATTTCTTTGCCATCAGCCCTAATCTCATGTTCCATGGTTCTTCTTTTTACATCATTTTGCCTGTTCTCACTTGAATCCTCAAAGAAGTAATCATAATATCCTTTTATTGCTTCCGGCGACAACAAGTCCGGTACAGCTTTACCGCTGTCAATGTAATTTCTAAGTGCCTCTCTACCCAGCATAATATCCGAAAGATGTTCCATAGACTTGCCATATTCTTCTGCTGAATCTACGACATACACTTTCTTCATTGTGCCTTCCCCATTTCTGTTACACCTTCCCGCCGCCTGCGCTATGGATGTCAGACCTGACATAGTCCTGATTACACTGTCTACGGAAATATCTACACCTGCTTCTATCAGCTGCGTGCTGACACATATTGTCCTTTTACCATTTTTAATAGCATTTTTAAATCTCTCAAGTTCATCTTCGATATGCTGTCTGCACATATGAGTCGTTAGACAAAAAGTCTCAACTTCTCCGGAATATTTAGCTGATATTTCATTGTATATCTTTTCCGCTTCTTTTTTCAGGTTAACAATAATAAGAACAGAAGGTAAATTAAGACTCATTGCCATACCAGCTATTTCCGATGAATCTTTCTTACGCTTGATATCCATAATAACTTCGGTTCTTCGAAGGTCGGCAAACTTACTGTTAATATCACTTACCATATCCATTCGCTCAGAGTATCTTACAGGATAAGTTAATTCTTCTATCGGAGGTTCTGTCGCTGTGCACATTACTACCGTGCAATTAAGAAATTCATGAATAAAATTAACAGATAAATCAAACAAGTAGGTGTCCTGTAAAGGAACAGACTGTACTTCGTCAAACAAAATAACAGAGTTGGATAACGCTGCAAGTCTTCTGATATTCCTTCTCGGAGCGGCAAAACATGTATCAAAATATTGCACTAGAGATGTAGCTATTATAGGAGCAGACGTCCATCTTTCCATCTGTTCCTCAATTGTCTCGGCTTTCTCATCACTTTCTTCATCAATCAATACATCCGAATGATGAATCAGAACATTATCCGAGCCTATCATCTCCCGATACTTCTCAGCGTTCTGGTTTATTATTGTTTTATATGGCGCAAAGTAGAATATATGTTCAGTCTTTTCGAGCATCGCCTCCTTCAGGCAATATCTCATTCCCGAAAATGTCTTACCGCCTCCTGTAGGAACGTATAATCTGTATATTCCTTTGGAACCATTTGCAAACGACTTGCATTCATCCGAAATACTGCTTCTTATACCATCGATATTATTTTTCGGCTGAAGCTTTTTAAGAAACTCCTCGCAGTTATCACGCATACTCTCCCATTCCGGAAGAGATTCAAATTTAATCGGCTTATTATTTACGAAGGAGCTTGTCGCATACCAATCCGCATCTACAAGCGCAGCATATAGGAATCGTTCCATCATACCTTCATAGAACCACATTTCATCAGCCGCTCGTTTAGGTCTCACAGGTAAATCTTTCAAGTAATGCGCTACTTTATTATGAAACTGTTTATACTCGAACAAGGATTTATCAAGCAAATCATTCAGTTCAGCCAGAGGTACACACTCATCATAATATAGGGCTGTTAATTTGTCATACTTAGTGAAGTCGCAGTAAATATATTTTTTGTAAAACTTGTCATATCCGTTTGCTGACAACAGATCACGGCGGCCTGAATGATGACACTCTATTACAGACGAGAGATAAGTCAGAGAGACATTATTGGTTTTACTCCCATTTTGGTCATAATGATTCATTAACCATGCGGCTCCTAATGTAGAATGGTCATGAATCTCGTTGTTATCTTCCATCATGTGCCTTTGTACTTCAGGGTCGGTTTTACCCATATCATGAAGAAGCCCAAGAAGCCTTCCTGTCGATTCAAAGCCTATTTTACCACATGTATGTCCGCAAATATCAGCGACCTTATCTACGTGTTCCTTAAGACTCTCTTCGATAGTCTCTGAACCATTATCATATTTGTGTCCTAATAGCATATTCCCCTCCTTTTTTGTATGTATAAAAAATGTCGTCTCCTGCATCGTTTTTTATAAAAAACGCCACAAAAGACGACAAACAGGCTTGAAGCCCTTGAAAATACAGTGGAGATAAGGGGATTCGAACCCCTGACCTCATACATGCGAAGCATGCGCTCTCCCAACTGAGCTATACCCCCGAAACAACGATATCATTATACTACGGTGGGTTTGAAAAAGCAATAGTAAAAATAAATTTTTGCAGCCGGCTCCCTCAGAGAGGGAGCCTAAATAAGAAGCTTATACCATTCCCTGCATGAGCATGGCGTCTGCGACCTTCTCGAAGCCGGCGATATTGGCACCGGTTACGAAGTCGCCCTTATGGCCATACTTCTCAGCGGTAGTAGATACATTGCGGTAGATATTTATCATAATATCATGGAGCTTGTTATCTACTTCCTCGAAGGTCCATGACAGTCTCTCTGAATTCTGAGACATCTCAAGGGCTGAAACAGCTACACCGCCTGCGTTGGCTGCCTTAGCAGGCATAAAGAGGAAGCCGGAATCTACTCTCGCCTTCTCGTATGCGTCAATTGCGTCAGCGTCTGATGGCATGTTAGCGCCTTCAGCGACGCACCAGCAGCCATTTGCGATAAGCTTTGCGGCATCAGCACCGTTAATCTCATTCTGAGTAGCGCAAGGAAGCGCGATATCGCATTTCTCGCCCCAAGGCTTCTCTCCTTCATGATATACAGAACCGGGAACACGGTCGGCATAGACCTTGATTCTTGCCCTTTCAACCTGCTTTATCCGGCAGAGAACATCAAAATTGATGCCATTCGGATCGTAAATATATCCTGATGAGTCAGAAACAGTCACAACCTTAGCTCCAAGCTCCTCAGCCTTCTTGACAGCGTACTGGGCAACATTTCCGGAGCCTGAAACTACAACCGTGCTGCCCTTTAACTGCTTGCCTACGCCTCTTACCATCTCATCCGTGATATATACAAGGCCATAGCCTGTTGCCTCTGTACGGGCAAGTGAGCCACCGAAGGAAAGTCCCTTTCCCGTAAGAACACCTTCATAGAGACCTGAAAGTCTCTTATACTGACCATAGAGGTAGCCAACCTCACGTCCTCCTACGCCGATATCTCCGGCAGGAACATCAGTGTCCTTTCCGATGTACTTAAAGAGTTCTGACATGAAGCTCTGGCAGAAGCGCATAACCTCAGCGTCTGATTTTCCGTGAGGGTCGAAGTCGGAACCACCCTTGCCGCCGCCAATAGGAAGGCCTGTAAGCGAATTCTTAAGGATCTGCTCCATACCGAGAAACTTAAGGATAGACTGGTTTACCGAAGGATGGAAACGAAGTCCGCCCTTATATGGTCCGATTGCGGAGTTAAACTGCACCCTGTAGCCCAGGTTGATATGGTTTACCCCCTTATCGTCAGTCCATGGAACACGGAAGCTGATGATTCTCTCCGGCTCGACAAAACGCTCAAGCAGGGCGTTCTTCCGATATAAGTCTTCATTCGCGCTTACAATCGGATCGAGCGAATCAAGGATTCTCTTTGCCGCCTCGAGAAATTCGGGCTCTGCCGGATGCTTCTTCTCGAGATTCTGATAAACTTCTTCTACGTATGACATACATTTACCCCTTTTGAAACAGCATAATTGAGTCACCATAACCGCAGGAAGGCCGAAATCCCCGCTGTTCCTTATTTTAAAGGATTCCGGTTTTTCTTTCTGTTTTATGCTTATGTTAACCACATAATGTAAATCATAACTGACTAATATACTTTAGTCAAGTAAAAGAGGTATTCATATATTATATATCTGATATGACTTAAGAAAAGAACAGGACCCGGCTTGCGCCGGGCCCTGTCCCATAGAGAGGAGAATTGAAATGAAGTGTATCGAAAAATAACTCATCAACTAATTAATAAGAAATTAATCAGTTCCCACTGTTATCGAAGAAGTTGCCAAAGTCGTTATTGTAGCTATTATCACTGCTTCTTCCGTTAGATGAGGAACTGTTAGAGCTGCTCGAAGAGGCATCCGCCTTGCTTCCAAGCGTAACCTTAACTTCCTTCTCGGTATAGGTACCATTACTGTACTTCTGGACCGTAAGCGTAACCGTGGCCCCAGCCTTCGTGGATGAGAGTCTCGACTGAAGGTCACTCATGGTCGTAACCTCATTGCCGTTAAAGGCAGTAATGATATCGCCCATCTTAAGACCCGCTTCCTCAGCAGGACTTCCGCTGCTTACCTTTGAAACGTAAACGCCAACAGGCATACCGTATATTTTATTATACTCCGTTGTAACGTCATTTGCAACTATTCCGAGATATGCTTGTTCTGACTCGCTAAGAGTCTCCCTATTCATTAATTCATTAATGATAGGAATAGCCGTTGAAATAGGAATCGCGTAACCAACACCCTCAACATCAGTATCGGAGTACTTGGCGGAATTGATACCTATAATCTCGCCCTTAGCATTTATAAGAGCGCCTCCTGAATTGCCCGGATTGATAGCTGCGTCTGTCTGGAGGAGCTTCATGGTGTAATCCTCTGTTGAAACCTCCCTGTTAACAGCGCTTACGTAGCCGACTGTAACCGACTGGCCATATCCCAAGGCATTCCCGATAGCTATAGCCATCTGGCCTACCTTGACGCTATCTGAATCGCCAAGAGTGGCAATCTTTATATAATTAAGAGTATCACTTGAGAGATCTGAAGTCTTAACCGCCACAACCGCAAGGTCTGAACCGGATTCGGTTCCCTTAATGGTCGCTTCGGCGCTCGTGCTGTCTCCAAATGTTACTGTTAATTTCTGGTTAGTAGCATTATCCTCTGTCGCCACAACGTGATTATTTGTAACTATAAGAATCTGGCTGCTGTCCTGGCCGATAATTATACCGGAACCCGCTCCCTCGGACTGCTGGGTGTAGCTCTGTCCGAAGAAATTAGTAGTCACATCACTTGTATTAGATATAGCTACAATGCTTGGCATAACGTTCGCTACTACCTCTGACACATCGGAGGTCGTTGCAGTGCTGTCAGTCTCCGATACGTTCGTAGTCTTAACCGCAAGCTTGTCGCTTGTCGATGAATCAGCGCTCTCAGTCTCAGTGGAGGCTGTAGCCGATGAAGCTAAATAGTTCTTAGCCACATATGCGCCGCCTACGCCGGAGCCGGCTACAAGTATCGCTGCCGCAAGGACTATAGCGAAGACCTTCATGCCTCTGTTATGCTTCTTAGGCTTCCTGCCATCTGAGCCTGTATTCTCAGGCTGTGGCATATCAACGATGTTATTGTTGAAGTTATTATTGTAGTTATTATTGTAGTTGTTATTGTAATCCATAATTCTTCCTCCTTCAGGTAAGTCACACTTTGTTCAAAGTTTGGAGTTCATAGTTCATGCTTATTCTACTATCATGTCTGAGCTCTACACTTATTCTAAGTATTACCCCTGCAGGAGATAATGTTGTTTTCTTTCTTACAAGCCCTATTATAATACCTAATTGTGTTCTAATTGTGAAGAATAAGAACTTTTTTCTATTTTCTCAAAAATATGGCACAGAGGGCGAAAATGACGACAAAAATCCCATCGGGAATGAGGACTATCATCAGCACGTCTCGCTTCAGCCGCTTCTGAAGCTTGTCTACCTCGGGCGACACAGGTTCCTTCTTCTTACGAGCCACTTTCTATCCCTCCTTCGGTTGCGTTAGAGCCACCATTATCATTTCCCTCAGTAAGGTCAGGGGCCACAAATTTCTCCACATTTAACGGATTATCGAGTGAAAAATAGTATTCATTATCCGAATCAAACTCACGGAAAAATACACGGTTACCGACAATATGTATGCAGTTATAATTTCCGTACGCTATGATGGTCTTCGCCTGGGTCGAAAGGTTCATCAAGAC
Source organism: uncultured Eubacteriales bacterium (assembly GCA_900314885.1). Taxonomy (GTDB): domain Bacteria; phylum Bacillota; class Clostridia; order Lachnospirales; family Lachnospiraceae; genus Catonella. Next base: position 11,911 of record OMWY01000021.1, on the reverse strand, counting down.
GAGGCGGTTATCCTTGTTGTCATCCACCTGGTAAATCATATACTGCTCGTCATTTGAAACATTGTAGGAAGAACAGCGCTCATCATTTAAAATAGTCGGATTCCCGCCATCCTTGTCAATTCTCGCAAGAGCGTAGTCCTTCGTGAGTGACTGAAAATAAATGTGATCGCCAACAAGGGCCGGATAGGCGCAGTTTCCCTTATATATGGTGCTGCTCTTACCGGTAGTTGGATCAAGCATGTAAATGTAGTGCGTCTTGCCGGTTCCGGCGTAGATTATTCCTTTTCCGGTATTTGTCCCCGGCATTATAGCCTCGTCAAGGCACAGCTCATTTTTCTTCAGGTTAAGCGTCGCGTGATAGAGCTTCGCGTTAGTCCCCTTTTCGTAGCGTTGGTAGTATATATCATTTCCGAGAAGGCCCACAAGGCCTACCTGTAAAATGTACAGCGACTCGAGATTCTTCCTGTTCTTCTTGCTGAGTCGGTATAGGCCCGAATCGGAAAACTGGAAAAATACGTCATTTGAATCATTTCTGGTATAATTTAGTCTTGAATAAACTATGTAACCTGTGGTATTGTTAATATATCCGACTGTATCGTCGCACATATGCTTGAAGTCGGAGAGGCTCTCGTCCATGGAGTAGAGGGCGCCGCCATCCGAAAGGTTGCTGAAATATATAAGGCCATCGTTCCCTTCGCAGAAAAGGCCGCCATTATAGAGGTTAAGAGTGGTATTTCCGGCTACGCCTTCTGTATTACTGACGGTGCGGTTTATCTGGCTAATCAGGACTACGATACAGGCAAGCACCACAATACTTACTATAAGAACCGGGTGCTTAAAAATAAATGGTTTCTTGGTATCTGTTTCAGGCATCAGAATCTCCTTTTATTATGGAGTCCGTCCACGGCAAATGCCGCAAACAGGGATGGCTGACAGGCTACTCCCCCTTAATGGCAAGAACTTGCCGTCACCTCGTCAGCCAAGGCCATTATAACAGATACAAAAAAAATTATCAAGGTTAGGAGAGAAAAATGACAGATTTATCAGAAAGCAGGGCGAAGATAGATGAAATTGACAGGCAGATAGTAAGCCTGTTCGAAGAGAGAATGAAAATATCCGATGATGTTGCCGCCTACAAGCGGGTCACCGGGAAACCTGTCTACGACCCTGAACGCGAAGAAAGCAAGCTCACAGTCTTAAGGGGGCTCGTCAAGGAGCCGTTCAACAAGAAGGCTGTAAGTGAACTCTTTACCCAGATTATGTCAATCAGCCGCAAGTACCAGTATAACAAGCTCCCATCCCCTCTTCAGAGCGAAAATATAAGCTTCGTCGATTCATTTTCAAAGGATGGCAGGAAGCTCTCAGTAGCCTTCTTCGGGGCTCACGGCACCTATACGGAGCGGGCGATGATGGATTTCTTTGGAAATGATGTGGATTCAGTCAGCAAACCAACCTTTAACGACGTATGTGAGTCAGTCGCGAACGGAGAAACCGACTTCGGTGTGCTCCCCATAGAAAATTCGACGAGCGGCAGTCTGTCGGATATTTACGATTTATTTCTAAAATATGACAACAAAATTGTAGGAGAACAGGTAGAAAAGATAGATCACGCCCTTCTAGGCCTTCCGGGCGCTACGATTGACGATATAACCGATATTTATACCCATGCCCAGCCATTATTACAGTGCTCGGAGTTCTTAGCTAAATACCCTTCCTGGCAGAATCACGCCTACGGGAGCACCGCTGACAGCGCAAAGAAAATTCTTTCCGATGGGGACAGGAGTCACGCCGCCATAGCGAGTGAGCGGCTTGCGGAAGAACTGGGCCTCACGGTACTTGCGAGAGATATAGCGAATGACCCTACGAATCAGACCAGATTCATAGTACTCAGTAAAAAGCGGGAATTTCTCGCCGATTCCGACAAGATCAGTCTTGTCTTTGAAATACCAAATAAAAGCGGCTCGCTCTATGGGCTGCTCTCAAACTTCATGTATAACGATATAAACATGAGCGATATTGAGTCGCGTCCGATAAAGGGCGAACCGTTCCACTACAGATTCTTTGTGGACCTTGAAGGGAGCCTGTCAGATCCCGGCGTTATAAATGCCCTGACGGGTATAAAGGCCGAGAGTGACAGCATGACCCTGCTGGGGGTCTACAAGAAATTTGCCGGTTGAGTATCATTTATAAATTTTACTGCTTCTTCAAGGCCTTCTTCATCAAAGGAGAAGTCCTTGAAGATTTTTTTGTCTTCATCGGTGTGTTCAAAGGCAAAGGGTTCAGGCCAGACGCAGACAGATAGAACCTTCTTATCTTCGTCCCTCTCCTCCTTTATAATCCTGTACCTCTTGCCCTTGTCACTTCCGCTGAAGGCTTCACCATACGTGTAGTAGTTAAACGACAGTACATCTTCACGCTCTACCATTAAGCATTTCCTTTTCTTGCGATAGTAGCGATATCGACCATTTCAAGCTTCTCCTTACCTGACTCCTCAAGAGATCTGAGAAGGGCTCTCGCTGTATCAAGGGCGGTGAGGACGGTTACACCTGTCTCGATTGCGGTACGCCTGATTACGAAGCCGTCCTTGCTCTTAACCGCTCCCTTAGAAGGAGAGTCGATTACAAGGTCTATCTGGTGCTCAAGGATAAGATCCATGATATTAGGACTCGTCTGCTCCACCTTATTTACAGGTATGGCGTCTACGCCATTTTCACTTAGAACCTCAGCGGTTCCGCGGGTAGCGTAAATCTCATAGCCGAGTTTCGCGAATCTCTCAGCTATAGGAATAATTTCCTTTTTATCCTCATCACAAACCGTTATTATTATCTTCTTATGCTTAGGAAGGTCTATTCCCGCGCCTAAAAATGCCTTATATAATGCCTCGTCAAATGTCCTTCCTATACCGAGGCACTCGCCCGTCGACTTCATTTCAGGTCCGAGGGCAATCTCAGCCCCGCGAAGCTTCTCAAATGAGAATACAGGCATCTTGACAGCTACGTATGGAGCGTTCTTCTGAAGGCCCGGCTCATAGCCAAGGTCTCTTATCTTCTCGCCCATGATGACACGGGTAGCGAGCTCCACGATTGGTATGCCCGTAACCTTGCTAATATAAGGCACTGTACGGCTTGAACGAGGATTTACCTCTATTACGTATACCTCATGCTTGTAAATGATGAACTGAATATTTACAAGGCCGATTACGTGAAGACTGCTTGCGAGCTTCCTGGTGTAATCAACGATTACGTCGATAAGGTCATCAGGTATATTCTGAGAAGGATATACGGAAATGGAGTCGCCGGAATGGATTCCCGCGCGCTCTATATGCTGCATGATACCCGGAATCAGAATATCCGTTCCGTCGCAGACAGCGTCGACCTCGAGCTCCTCGCCCATGAGGTACTTGTCGACGAGAATAGGATGCTCCTGCACATTTCTGTTGATAATGCCGATGTATTCCCTGATATCGCTGTCGCTGATAGCGATTCTCATGCCCGCGCCACCGAGGACGTATGAAGGGCGGACAAGTACGGGATAGCCCAGCTCATCTGCTGCCGCAACAGCCTCCTCAGCCGTAAATACGGTCTTGCCCGAAGCTCTCGGAATCTTCGTCTTCTGTAAAATTTCGTCAAAAAGCTCGCGGTCCTCAGCCGCGTCTACATCCTTTCCGCTTGTGCCAAGAATCTTCACTCCCATATCCATAAGGGCCTTCGTAAGCTTGATAGCGGTCTGGCCACCGAACTGAACAACAGCTCCGTAAGGCTTCTCTATCTCAACAACATTTCTTACATCCTCAGGCGTAAGAGGCTCGAAGTAGAGTCTGTCTGAGATATCGAAATCGGTCGATACGGTCTCAGGGTTGTTATTTATGATAACAGTCTCATAGCCCGCCTTCTTGAAGGCCCATACGCAGTGAACCGAGCAGAAGTCAAACTCTATACCCTGACCGATTCTGATAGGGCCGGAGCCGAGGACAAGAATTTTCTTCTTATCATCACCCGACTCAGCCGCCTCATTTTCAGAGGAATCGAAGACACTGTAATAGTAAGGAGTTTCGGCCTCGAACTCAGCGGCGCAGGTATCAACCATTTTAAAATGGGCCTTGATGCCATTCTCGTAACGGAAGGACCTTACCTCATCCTCGCTCTTGCCAGTAAGCTTCGCTATGACCTCGTCAGGAAACTCCATTCTCTTAGCTTCCCGCATAAGGTCAGGAGTCATCTCATCATGACGTAAATGCTCCTCGCATTTTACAAGGCGCTCAAGCTTATCTATGAACCAGTAATCGTACTTGGTGGTTTCGTGAATTTCCTCGTTAGAAATGCCGCGGCGTATAGCCTCAGCTATTGTAAATATACGTCTGTCATCCACAACCGCAAGCTGGTCTCGCACTTCATCATCCGTGAACTTGTCGTAGTAATTTACCACAAGGCTGTCTACATGCTGCTCGAGGCTTCTGATAGCCTTCATGAGGGCTCCCTCGAAGTTAGAGCAGATACTCATAACCTCACCGGTAGCCTTCATCTGGGTGGTAAGGGTTCTCTTTGCCGTGATGAATTTATCAAACGGAAGCCTTGGAATCTTAACTACCACGTAGTCAAGGGCAGGCTCGAAGCTTGCGTAGGTCTTGCCTGTGATGGCATTTTTAATCTCATCGAGGGTGTAGCCTAGGGCAATCTTCGCCGCGACCTTAGCTATAGGATAGCCTGTAGCCTTGCTCGCAAGGGCCGAGGAACGGCTTACACGAGGGTTAACCTCTATTACGCAATATTCAAATGTATCAGGGTTAAGGGCGTACTGGACGTTACAGCCGCCGGTTATACCAAGCTCCGTTATTATTCTTAGGGCAGAGCTTCTAAGCATCTGATACTCTTTATCCGAAAGGGTCTGGCTAGGCGCTACAACTATAGAGTCACCGGTGTGAACGCCGACAGGATCCACATTTTCCATGTTGCAGACGGTAATGCAGTTGCCCGCTCCGTCTCGCATAACCTCGTACTCTATTTCCTTCCAGCCCGCTATGGAACGCTCTATAAGGCACTGGCCGACACGGCTTAAGCGAAGACCGTTCTGGCAGATCTCACGAAGGCTGTCCTCATCGGCTGCTATACCGCCGCCTGAACCGCCTAAGGTGTATGCCGGACGGACAACGACAGGGTAGCCGATTTTATTCGCGAACTCTGCTGCCTCATCCACGGTTGTGACAATGGTACTCGGCGCTACGGGCTCATGAAGCTTCTCCATGGTTTCCTTGAAGGCTTCACGATCCTCAGCCTTCTTAATCGTAAGGGCCGTCGTACCGATAAGCTTCACATTATTTTCATCAAGGAAGCCGGACTCGGCAAGCTCCATGGCAAGGTTCAACCCAGCCTGGCCTCCTAAGGTAGGGAGAACGCTGTCAGGCTTCTCCTTTTTAATAATCTGCTTTACGACATCCACATTAAGAGGCTCTATATAGACCTTATCCGCTATGTCCTTATCGGTCATAATGGTAGCAGGGTTCGAATTTACAAGAATTACCTCTACACCCTCTTCCTTAAGCGAACGACAGGCCTGGGTACCGGCGTAGTCAAACTCAGCCGCCTGGCCGATAACTATAGGGCCTGAACCGATGACCATAACACGTTTTATATCATTTCTCTTAGGCATTATTTCTCTCCAAATCTTATTTACGCGATTTATCTATATTGTTAAGGAACCTGTCAAACAAAAATCCCGTATCAAGCGGTCCGCCGCATGCTTCAGGGTGGAACTGGACAGTGAACACATTTTTGTCAAGATACTCTATCCCCTCGACCGTACCGTCATTTACATTCGTAAAAGCTACCTTTGCCTTCTCCTTCGGCAGGGTGTCAGCTTTAACCATATATCCGTGGTTCTGGGTTGAAATGTAGACACGGCCTGTTGCCATATCCTTAACGGGGTGGTTGGCGCCTCGGTGGCCGTACTTCATCTTCTCTGTCTTCGCCCCCTCGGCAAGAGCCATGAGCTGGTGGCCGAGGCAGATTCCAAATATAGGAATATCGCTCTCATAAAGCTTCGCAAGCTCCGCGATAATATCCGTACACTCAGACGGGTCGCCCGGGCCATTTGACAGCATAATGCCATCAGGTCTTGAAGCGATGATTTCATCTGCCTTGGTCTCAGCCGGGTAAACAGTCACCTCGCAACCGCGCCTAAGGAGCGAATCCGTAATATTCTTCTTGGCTCCGAAGTCCATAAGGGCTATATGATACCTAGTCTCGGTAACCTCAGAATCTCGAAGCTCAAACTCAGGCTTGAAGCCTATATCAGGCCTTCTTGACATATCAGGGGTGTAGACCTCCTTCGTGTCACAGGTAACCCTCTTAACAACCCCCGTTACCCTGTAGGCCTTTATCTTCTCTAAGGCAGACGGATCGTGGATTTTCGCCTCATCTGTCGTAATCATTCCGTTCATGGTGCCCTTCTCTCGAAGGATCTTAGTAAGGGCCCTGGTATCTATTCCCGAAATCCCCGGAACTCCCTGGTCGGTTAAGAACCTCGTGAGGCCGTCCTCATTTCTGAAGTTTGACGCCACAGGACAAGCTTCACGAACTATAAGGCCGTCAGGCCATGCCCGTCTGCTTTCCATATCCTGGTAGCAGATCCCGTAATTTCCTATTAATGGATAGGTCATGGTTACGGCCTGTCCGGCGTAGCTTGGGTCCGTCAGGATCTCAAGATAGCCCGTCATAGACGTATTGAATACGATTTCGCTTATAACTTCCTTCCTCGCCCCGAAGGAATTTCCCGTAAATACTGTCCCATCCTCAAGGATAAGATATGCTTTCATATATATTGACTCCCTTTTTTGCATGATTACAGCCGGGGCGATGATCACTCCGGCTGCAGTTAACAGCTTACTTTATCTCGTAGATCCAGCCCTCAGGTGGGTCAATGCGCCCCATCTGGATTCCGGTTAACGTATCATAGAGCTTCTTGATGGTAGGACCCATCTCATCCTTACCATATGGGAATTCGATGACTCCATCCTTGCTCGTAACACTCGCTACAGGTGAAATGACTGCCGCTGTGCCGCAGACGCCGCACTCAGCGAAGTCTTTCACTTCAGTAAAGTAAACTTCACGCTCCTCTGTCTTAAGACCTAAGATATGCTCAGCGACATACATAAGAGAACGTCTTGTAACAGAAGGAAGAATTGTATTTGATTTAGGGGTAACGACAGTACCATCCTTAGTAACAAAGAGGAAATTAGCGCCACCGGTCTCTTCTACCTTGGTTCTGGTAGCGGCGTCGAGGTACATATTCTCATTGAAGCCGTCCTCGTGAGCCTTAACGATAGGATAGAGACTCATAGCGTAGTTAAGTCCCGCCTTGATGTGGCCTGTGCCGCGAGGCGCAGCGCGGTCATAATCTGATACGCGGATCTTAATACCCTTCATACCGCCCTTGAAGTAAGGACCGACAGGAGTGGTTAAAATTCTGAACTGATACTCATCAGCAGGCTTAACGCCGATAACAGGGCCGCTTCCGAACATATACGGTCTGATATAAAGTGTAGCGCCCGAACCATATGGAGGCACATAAGCTTCATTTGCCTTGATAGTCTTAAGAACAGCTTCTACAAACTTCTCCTTAGGATATACAGGCATCTCGAGCCTTCTGCAGGAATTCTCGAAACGCTCGGCATTTAAATCAGGGCGGAATGTAACAATCCTTCCGTCTTCGGTTGTATATGCCTTCATACCCTCAAAGCAGCTCTGAGAATACTGAAGAACGCCGGCGCACTCGCTGATGACAACCTTGTCATCCTTGGTGAGCTCTCCTTCGTCCCACTTGCCATCCTTAAAATTAGTAACAAATCTGTAGTCAGTCGGCATATAGGCGAATGACAGATTTGACCAGTCAAGATTCTTCTTTTCCATAATGTGAGCCTCCAAAAAAATTGTTTATGTATATTTTACATCAATTAATAAAAAAGTCAATTGCGTATTCAAAATTTAAGGCTAATATAACTATTGGTTATATCTAAGTTCTCGGTTATTCCAGTTTCAGGACTTCTTAGCCACAACCCTGGTAGAAAGGAAAAGCTGCTCCTTCTTCATGGCCTCGCTGTCAGGATAGAGCTTAAGATAGTCATTCGCGGCCGCAAGTGCTGCCTCGTAATCATTCTTAGCCTCACAGAGCTCCACCTTCTTATATAAAAGCTTCTCCGTAAATGAAACATCCGTAAGGGCTAAGCCCTGCTCCACGTAAGAAAGCGCCGTATCGTTATCACCGTCATAGATGGCGCAGTCAGCCATACCATCATACCACCCGGCGAGAGTAACTTCACCTACTGATTCTTTATATTTCTCATAATAAGCCTTGGCGCCCTCATTGTCACCGTCCGCCTGGGTTATCCTCGCAAGATAATAGGAAGCCTCATTGATGCCCGCCTTAAGGGCGTTACCCATTTTCACGGTAGCGCTTGTTCTGTCTCCCTTAAGATAATCCAGTACTCCCCCAAGGTAGGCGCCCCGATCGCCCTCCTCCTTGAGTCCGGAAGCCTTCTCAAGGACAGCCTTAGCCTCAGCTGTCATATCATTTTCATTATAAAGCTCATACTCTCTGAAATAATACTCAAGGTTATCATTTTCAAGAGAAATGGCCTTCTCGAGGTCAGCCACGGCACCGTCTATATTCTTCTTGGCTGCGTAAACCTCTGCCCTTGCGGCATATAAGGCACCTGTCTCCTTTCCCTTCTTAATCATGGTGTCATATATATCGAGGGCCTCGTCATATTTTCCCTGCTTCACGTAAGAAAGGGCGAGATATTCATTGATATCGTCGGTTAAATAATCCGCGTCAGAAATGGCAGCGGCGCTAGCGAGAACCGCCTCAGCGTCGGCATACCTTCCTGCGTGAAGGAGGGCTATGCCCTTACCCCTGTAAGCGGCCTTATTGTTCTGCCTTACTATCTGGTTATTCTTATCGAGGTGGGCCTTGTCAAACTGGGCGATAGCGTTATCTGTGTCGCCGGTTTTAAGGAGGGCAAAGCCGTAGGCGATATAATAATCCGCCCTGTCGGGATTCCTTGTTATCGCTTCCTTGTAGTCATTTACCGCAATGTCATACTCAGCCTTCTCCATATGGGAATCGGCGCTCTTCTTATAAGAGGCTGCCGATGAGCCACACGCGGACAAGGGCATGGTGGCTATTAACGCACCTGCGATAAGGGCCGTCGTGAATTGCTTATTGATAAATTTTATCATCAGGACTCTCTTTTCTTTTTTCGTCAAATATCCTGTGCTCTGTCGCACTGTTTTCTATTATAAACCATGAAGTATGTTATTGCAATTATTTTTTTGTTGTGGTAATATAATCAAGGTTTGTAAACAACTTTAAAAAGGAGTATAGGAAAATGGCAAACGAAGAAAGTACAGCAAAGAAGTCATCAAAGGGCCTCATAATCGGTCTCATCTGCCTCGTGGCGCTTGTAGCGATACTTATAGGCGTTTACAGGGAAAACAAGCCTAAGACCTACGGTACAGGTGACAAGACAATCGAATTTGAGGTCATTAACGGTGACAGCAAGAAGGATTTCACCATTAAGACGAACGCCGAGATGCTTGGCGACGCTCTTAAAGAGAATAATCTCATAGCGGGTACCGACAGCGACTACGGTATGTTCGTAACAACTATTGATGACACTACAGCTGATTCAGACAATCAGGAGTGGTGGTGCTTCACTCAGGACGGTGAGATGCTTAATACCGGTGTAGATTCCACACCTATTAAGGATGGCGACCACTTCGAGGCTGAGCTTAAGGTTGGCTATGATATGGGAAGCACAACTTCAACTACAAGCTCATCAGTCGGAAGCACAGCTTCATCAGCAAGCTCTTTCACAAGCGCCTCATCAGCTCAGTAATACTTTTTAGCAGTCAGGATTTAAACATGAAAAAAAGAAGGCTTAACGTAAGAGAAATCGCCGCACTTGGCGTCTGCACAGCGCTTATATTCGCCTCGCAGATAGGACTTTCATTCGCGGCGAATATAGAACTCGTGAGCCTTCTTTTTATTATTTACGGGCAGGTTTTTGAGAAAAAGACCTTTTATATAGTATACGCCTTCGCCTTTCTCGAGGGAATGGCGTGGGGCTTCGATCCCAGCTGGTGGACCATGTATTTATATATATGGGATATCATAGTTATTCTTGCTATCATTTTTAAGAAGAATGAAAATCCCCTCTTCTGGGCTATAGTATCAGGCACTTATGGTCTTTCCTTTGGCTTCTTAGGGCTTCTTCCGATATTTGTTATAGGCCTTGGAAAAGGAGGTACCCTACAAGCCGGTTTTAATATGGCCTTCAGCTACTGGATAAGTGGAATTCCATTTGATATAAGGCACTGTATAGGGAATTTCTGCATGGCGCTTGTACTATATAAACCGCTACATTATCTCATGAAGAAAATATACTTAAACATCATATCACGATAAAAATAAGCACAGCCGCAATTATCCTGTGCTTCTTATGCCTCCTATTCATAGCTTCAATCTTACTGTCAATCTTCCTTTTGCTGTCATTCTCAGACATTTCACAACCCTCTGTACTTTCCGGTGCGCAGCCACCTTTCGCATTTTTACTTCTTTTAGATGCTATTATACAGAGGAGAAAATTTTCCCGCAACGAAGAAACGGTGTCAATATTTTATTATGGTGTCATAGTTTTAGGCTCGATATACACACACAGGTCCAAAAAGCATATTTAATTATGCCTTTGCGAGTATCTTTTCTTCTATTCGCTTTACTTCCTCAACAGGCAATTTTAAGAAGTCTGCAACCTGTTCAGCAGAATTGCCACTCTTCAGTGCCTGAATAATTAATTCTTCTCTTCCTTCCTCTCTTCCTTCTTCTCTGCAGGCTTCTTTGAATTCATCGTAAATGTCTGATAGCATCATGTAATCAAGCCTCCCATTCTCATTGTCACGCTGCGTCTTGACAGCATCATCAATAGCTCCTGTAAAATCTCCACCAGGTTGATGAGTTCTGAAGTACTCAAGAAACTCCTTCATCTCGTCAGGTATATCGCCACGAATGCCCGCTGCGTTAAGGAAGACCTTTTTGCTGCCATCTTCAAGCGCAAGTTCCGGTTCCTCCACGCACCTGTTCTCAAATGTGTACTTGTAAAGTCCCATATTAAACGGATCAAAACTGCAAATAAAGACGATATAGCAGTCAGGCAGATCCTTATATTTTCCTCCCTTAAGTAAGAGACTCATATCATTAAGGCTAAGGTAATATCTTGCCCTCCTTGCTTCATTGTACTTCCGTACGTTCTGTGCTTCGAAGTCATAGGCAGTCCCATTACCGTCCTTGAAATAGATGTCAAATCTAACTCCCTTACCATCTTTAGTTATCTTCACCGGCTTTTGTTCGTTAACCTCGCCTATTCTTTCAATCTTACGACCTGTCACAAGCTCCGCCAGGTGCTTGCAGATTGAAGGATTCTCGCTTAGTACTCTACAGAACATAAAGTCGTCCGTAAAATCAAGCTCCTCATAAGGTTTTACTGTAGTTGCTTCGTTTTCTTTAGTGCTCAAAGAAAATCCCCTTTCTCTATTAAAAATTATACCACAAGCAAAAAAACAGGTCAACAGGCATAAAATAGCCTTGTTATCTGCGCAATAAGATATTTTTACTTGATAAATGACACTGTTTTTCTGCATAGAGATATGCTGACTGTGTCCGAATAACATAAGTGCCTTGACGTGCGGCACTATGTATTAGTATATAACGGTTAAGGGGGATTTGTCAAGAAGAAATGCTTTTATTTGGAACACTCCATGGAAGGTTACTGTTCACAGGTAGGCTTGTAAATAAATGCCCGATGTCATAGAATATAGCCATAAGATGACATCGGGCTTTCGCGTTGATTTATGAATCGAAG
>OMWY01000005.1 GCA_900314885.1 uncultured Eubacteriales bacterium | reverse complement strand
AATTTATACCAACGTGTGTGGTCAGTATAAATCTAGTGTACTTGAGGTATCCTTTTATGTCAACTCATCGGGCCCATTTATATTATACAGGAAGCTTTCGATACAAATCAACAGTTACATAACAACCGGGTTTCCCGCGCCCGATTTTTAGAGCTAAAAAATATATCGACAGATATGAAAAATATTTTACCCTGTAATTGTGTCTTTTTTCGGCTTATATTATGGCAGGTATTGTACCGCTTTCGTAGAGTTCTACGTCCATATAGCGCTTGGCGGCGTTCAGCATGCCCCTTATGCCGGTTCCGTTTTCTACAGCGTCATGAGCTATCTTCCTAGCTACATCATCGGAAACAGTGAAGTTTGTAAGTCCGTATTCATCCGCGATTTTCTTCGGTATCCCGGCCTTCTCGTCTTTCGCGATTCTGTAAAACCCTTCCTCATCAAAGGGCTGTAGCTGAACAAGGCTGTTAACTCTTCCCGCAAGCTCGTTTCTAAGACCGTAGGCCACTATGTCCTGCATTGTTATAGCTGGCTCCTCAAGGACCTCTATCACACTGCCGAACCCGACCGCCTTGATATTTTCCTTTTGCCTCTTTCTTAGATTTTCAAAGGCGCCAAGAAACGCGAACGATATATGGCTTGTGTCAAAATCATATCTCTGCTCCTTATTTACTGTAAATGTCAGCTCGCCTCCCTCAACCAGGGACAGAAGTTCGCCTTGCGCCTGCTCATGCACATTATCTCCCTGAGCTGAGTGCGCCGGTTCGATAAGCTTATCAAACTCATCAAAGACTATAATGCTGTGCTCAACCTGCCATCTGTCATACCCCAGGTGTATCATGTCCACGAGTGGAGAATAGAATTTTTTATTTCCCGACCACCCGTCATTTGTAATATTACTTGCGTCGAAAATGTATATCAGCGGGTCTATTTTCTTTAATGTCCTGAAAATCTCCGTCTTGCCGCATCCGCTGGGTCCCGAGAATATTACGTTGCGTTTTCTCCCGTGCGCCTGTTCAAAGGCCATCATGGCAGCCTCTTTTTTAGCGTCGTCCTGTGAGAAAACATAATTATCGAGGTACTCCTTTATTTCCTTAGGGGTTTTCCTGAATGGAACGCCGGCGTCAGGTCCGGATGACTTAATTTTATACTTCGGACTGTTGGTCCAGATGTATTCCTCATCATTTCTCTCAAGTTTGCGGTTAAAGGCAGGATGAATTATTACGTCAGGCCACTCGGGCTTTTTAGGTTCTTTGCCGCAACCTCCTTTATTTTCTTCATCAGCCTTTGTTGAATAATCCACAGCCTGCTTCTTAGAAGCCTCAACTTCCCGCTTGAAGTCAACCTTATGATATTTCTCAAATTTCTCGCACTCAGGCAGCACATAATCCGCAAGATTAATTACCCTGTCACTCTTCATCTGGTCTTCGGCGAACATGTGCTTGATTTCCGCATTGTATTCCTTGCCGTGCAGACGGTATTTTATCATTTCACTGACAATAGACGCTTCATCCTTCGCGATCTCCTCAAATTCCGGATGACTGAAAAGGGTACTTCGCGCTCTCCGACTTAAGCCACGTTCCGTAGGTAAACATCATAACAAGGTCACGCTTAATATCGCGCTCCTTCTGTTCCATTTTGCTTAAGATATTCTCTCTTCCGTTCATTTTACCCTCCCTATAAAAGCTTTTTTCAACTGTTACCTTACGATAACAATTATACAGCAGAAGGAAGGAAAATGCATTGAACCGGTGGTTGAAAAATTCATTTACTCAACGTGCGCATTATACCTGCTATCAGTGATATTCATTATCAATCTCGGCATCAAACAATGTTTCCTCCACGGTTCTCACGCACTCATCCAGATACTTCTCAATATCGCTCGTCCATATTCTCACCACACGCCATCCAAGATTCCACAATTCCTTATCCTCTCTGATATCACGTTCTACATTTTTCCTGATCTTATTCTGCCAATATGGCGAATATCCGGCAAGTTCTTCTTCAAGAGAGTCCATACCGCGCACTGCCCAATTGTGACCATGCCAGAAATCACCATCACAGAAAACCACAACCTTTTGTCTTGTAAATACAATATCAGGTTTACCGGGAAGTTCCTTATAATTCACCCTGTATCGGTAATTTTTTCTCCAAAGAGCCTTCCTCAGCATTATTTCAGGCTTCGTGTTCTTAGAACGGATAGAAGACATTATTTTACTTGTGACTTCCGGCTTTCTTTTATCACTCATCTTATAGCATAATGCCCTCAAGTATGTCTCTCAAATCTACCGCTTTTTCACCATACCGGCCTTTTACTTTTTTCCCTGCCTTCTCAGCGGCAATCTCGCACCATTGCTTAATACGTTCTTCTTTTATTGGTTGTTCCCAATAATTAGCAAGTAAATCTTTCTCGGTATTAATTATCGCATCCTTAATAGATGCCTTCAACTCTTCTACGTTATTGATAACGGCAGACACATTAATATTGGTTCCATCGCTTACCATAATATCCTTTGTGCCTCCGGATGAAAACTGATCTCTTACATTCGGACATACAACTCCCTTTTCCGTAACCAGCCAAAGAGAATATCTGTTATAATTCCCGGAGATAACCTCAGGAAAATAAGCAAAACCATGCGCCGTAAGGTCATTCTTGCCTTCCGTTTCCAGGCTTGACCAAAATTTAACACTCGGTGGCAGATAAACTCCATTTTCATCAGTCGAATCTCCAGCCCACCATAAATTTTCACCTTCCTTCAATTTTCCCCTATAATATTTTGCGACAGGTTCAACAGGATTAGGCAGTTTTCTGAAATCATCATACGGAATTTGTAATTTGTCAAAAATTGTCTGACCAGATCCAAGTTTCATATCAATCCTGTATCTCGGATAATGAGTGACAGCAATTTCCGACATACACTCTTCATACGGTCTTGACAGGAATTCCACAGGAGAACCTAATTTTCCAAATGTCAAAAATATTCTCTCAACATCCTCAATTCTTGTCGATTCGAGAATACTGCTGCCTATAGATGTCCACTGGTTCCTAACTGTACTCTTCACTTCGACGCCATAATACCTTGCCGCCACAATATCAGGAAATCTCGCTCCGGACACAAGTTCTATTGTACCTTCAAACGAAGTACCCTCTGCGATCTTCTTCATAGCGCTACAGACATCCGTCTCAAGCTTATTGCCACTATGAGACGCAAAGTACGCTTCTCCCTGTGACTTAACCTCCAAATTCAGTTCCTCGTCTGTACGTTTCATAAATTCAGCGAATTCGTTTATATTCGCCGATGAATTTGTTGATACTACCATGTTACTCCTCTCCGAAATAAGCCTTCCATTTACCTTCTATATTTTTAGCGATATTATATCCTAATACGCATGGTACAGCGTTTCCAATTATTTTATAAGCGTCACTTGATGAAACGCCTTTATTATCACCGTTCTTTCTGATAATAAAATCGTAATCGTCCGGAAATGTCTGAAGTCTTGCGCATTCTCTGACAGTAAGTCTTCTTTCCGCAAGTCCCGCTTCTAATTCTTCGTAATGCTCGCCACCGTGTTCTTTACATAAACGACGAAACTCTATATTCCCATGATGTTCGGACCTTATAGTCGGGCCAACAGAATCAAGTTTTATCTCAGTTTGTCCTTGAAGATGCGGACCAAGATACTTTGCCCTTGAAAATACCTGTTGAGCCGGATCCTCGGCATCTTCCGGTTCAGGAAGGTCAAGCAACACATCTCCGCATGTAACAATTTTTGCCAACCCGTCTCCATGTGTAAATGGTGGATAAGGATCATATTCCATCGGAATACCTTCACTTGTGAGAGCTTCCTTAGCTTTAGGCGTCAGCGCGTTTTTCCTGAATCCAAAGAAAATAACGCGCTCTCTAGACTGCGGAACACCATAATAAGGAGCGTACAGCACCTTAGCCGGCACTACTATATATCCTCCGTTACCGGCCTCAGCGAAATCATGTTCAATAATCTGCTTTACATCAGCCAGATTAGTAAGTCCCTTTACGTTCTCAGCAATAAACATTTTAGGTTCCGTAATAGTAATTACTTCACGCATCCAGATATAAAGTTGGCCTCTGCTTTCTATGGATGGCTCATCCGGCTTTAACTTTGTCCCAAGATGACTCTTCTGGGAATTCAGACCAAGCCTTTTACCCGCCACGGAGAAATCCTGGCACGGAAATCCTCCCGTAACCACATCAATGTTATCAGGAAATATGGACTTCCCGGCTCTTGCTTCTTTAACAAGATCAACAATGCTCTCCAGATGATAGATATCCTGAACATCCGGAAGCTTATCTTTAAAATAATTAGTCCACGCCGCTTTTGCGTCAGGTCTTATATCATTCGCAAAGACAGTATGGAATCTCGTATGAGCGGTTTTCACCCACTCAGCATCAATATATGTATCAATCCAGTCACCGTGCAGGTTTTCGTTAATCGACTTCCTGTTACAGATAAATCCACCTTCAAAGCCGATATCCATGCCACCGCAGCCGGAAAATAATGACAATACTCTCATATTTACCTCTGTTTCGTTTATTACGTATATAAAATTTTACCATCATGAGTAAATATTGTCAATATTGCAGTTTTTCAGAAATTCGGTGTCAATGCCCTATCGGGCTCTATGACCATTTCAATTAGCCTGAAATCCTGAGTTCAATGACCTGAGAGAAATGTATCAATGCCCATCAGGGGCAATATTCATTTTCATTGACTTCGACGGATATTGTGGCGCTGGTATTGTCTGGTATCAATGCCCATCAGGGGCAATATTCATTTTCATAAGTCCCAGCCTACCAAGTCATACTTTTCAAAGTGTATCAATGCCCATCAGGGGCAATATTCATTTTCATAGGCTGAAGAACGATAAGAAAGGAGAAAACAATGGGTATCAATGCCCATCAGGGGCAATATTCATTTTCATGGAAGAAGGTCTACTTTGGCTTCGGCGCGACCGTAGGTATCAATGCCCATCAGGGGCAATATTCATTTTCATTGAGCAGCGACTTTGGACATTACAAATACAGGAATGCTGTATCAATGCCCATCAGGGGCAATATTCATTTTCATCCGTCAGGCAATATAATAAATCGTGGCATAAGAGATTAGTATCAATGCCCATCAGGGGCAATATTCATTTTCATTGAAGTATTATGTTGAGCTTAACAGAAAGCACAGAGTATCAATGCCCATCAGGGGCAATATTCATTTTCATATGGAAGAGGGCGGCCACTGGCCTGGTTCGAGGTATCAATGCCCATCAGGGGCAATATTCATTTTCATTTGTCCTGAAAGATTTTGAGACTACCGAACTTCGAGGTATCAATGCCCATCAGGGGCAATATTCATTTTCATGTGGGTCGATGAGCTCGAAGAACTTCAAAAAGAGGAGTATCAATGCCCATCAGGGGCAATAATCATTTTCATGGTACTTTGCAGTGCAGTAACTATTGTTACGAATGTGTATCAATGCCCATCAGGGGCAATATTCATTTTCATTTTATTTAAAACAAAGGAGAAAAGTTATGTTAAATGTATCAATGCCCATCAGGGGCAATATTCATTTTCATCGAATCGTTCGCAAAGTATCCTGTTTACAGTTGTGGTATCAATGCCCATCAGGGGCAATATTCATTTTCATTATCTATTTGAACAATAGGGCCTCCATTGAAGAAGGAGTATCAATGCCCATCAGGGGCAATATTCATTTTCATAATTTGCCTATTCAATGGAAGAGCAAAATCAGAAGTATCAATGCCCATCAGGGGCAATATTCATTTTCATAGCTTTAACCAAGTATTGGCACGATTTTTCATTCAGTATCAATGCCCATCAGGGGCAATATTCATTTTCATCTATAGTGGCCCTATGTCATTTCGAAAGAACGGGTATCAATGCCCATCAGGGGCAATATTCATTTTCATCTGACCGTTTCACAGATGCCGGTAAGGGAAATATGGGTATCAATGCCCATCAGGGGCAATATTCATTTTCATGCCCAATAAATATACATTTCCGGTAGCTAAGTATCAATGCCCATCAGGGGCAATATTCATTTTCATGTTCTTCAGAAACGAAAAAGATGTCATTAACACTGTGTATCAATGCCCATCAGGGGCAATATTCATTTTCATAGCCTTCAAAGCACGATGTGCTTACAGCTTTGAGTATCAATGCCCATCAGGGGCAATATTCATTTTCATAGCGAGAACAAAACCGGCATGGACGCGAGCCAGGTGTATCAATGCCCATCAGGGGCAATATTCATTTTCATTGTACGCGAAGGCTTGTAGTATGAAGGTCGCTGGTATCAATGCCCATCAGGGGCAATATTCATTTTCATCGCCAACAACTATAAGTTCTATCGCTTGATACCACAGACGAGTATCAATGCCCATCAGGGGCAATATTCATTTTCATTTCTCAAACCTCGCGAAAGCGTTGGGAATAGAAAAGAAGGACGTGTCACTTGGCGGAGTATCAATGCCCATCAGGGGCAATATTCATTTTCATAGTTGCGCATGACATCTTCAAGGAGAAGTAATTCTCTAGTATCAATGCCCATCAGGGGCAATATTCATTTTCATTGATGGTTCTGATGAGTTTTATGATCCTACTAGTAAGTATCAATGCCCATCAGGGGCAATATTCATTTTCATAGCACCCTCCAGCAATGCCCATTATCAGCGAATTTCAGAGGTATATTTCTGGGATAATTTTTTGTTTTGGGCAAAAATTCATACAATTCAGACACAATTTGGTTTTTCTTAATTGCGTCCACGTATTCCGTCCCCTTATTAAGTTTTCAAAGGACAAATACAAGTAAATTATAACATATCAGAATTCATATTTCAATAACCCATTCATAATTTCCGTCAGATTTTTTCCTTCTCACGAGGACACCAAGGTCGCATTCCATAGCCTCAACATGTGCCTCATCGTATAGCCGAGCCAGCTCATCCTCAAGTTTAACTATATTTCTATCAATCCCGCGCTTCTGTTTCTTCAGGCTCAAAATCTTCTTAGCAATTTCAGTTACCTTCTGATTATTATTCAATCTGTCAAATAGCGCCTCAGAAGATTCCTTCGTTAAGGTCCTGCTGGTAGGCATTGTTATCCCCTGAGCGTCATCTCCCGATAGCTTCTGTAATGCGTGAATCACAGGAGACGGATAGCAATCCTTAGTCCTCTGAAAGCTGCAACTGCAACCTATTTCCGCCGTCAGGCGCTGGTATTGGTCACGCAACTTACTGCAGCTTATTGGCTTTCCTTTTTGCCGGGAGATAAAATACTGAGTCGTCTGATATGAATAATTCATAGTAAACTTCATCACCTGATGAACGAAGTCCTTACCATCATCTCCCATGTGGCCAAATACATACAATATCGATAACCTTTCAAGATGAGCAAGATATCCTGTTTTAACAGCTTTCATACAAAGATAGCGCATCAAAGCGCAATTCTTCAATACCAAAGATATGCTCTCCGGAACCTTTCCCAAAGGAGAAATGTCTTCATCAATCTCCCTTACTCTTTCGATAGAAAAGTCAGAAGAGCCCAAAATCTTTTTCACGTTGCTAACAGAAAATTTAGCGACGCCTTTCATAAACTCTGCTGGATCATTGATTGGTTGAAAATTCTTATCCAGCATGACACTGCGGCGGCCGCTCTTGCAATGAACTCCATAGGGCAGCTTAATCATCTGTCCGAACTTTCCCGGTTTAATCCTGGTCTTGTTTGGGAAATATTCCACTGTAATGTCTTCACTGCGCAAGTCGTGGGCCTTGTTTTCTATGATATCTGTGAGCATATTGATATATCGGATTGGGATCCATTCGTCAAAGAATACCCACAGATGAAAGCCCCGATACCCGCTGTCTTCCGGATAAGCCGTCAACCCCAGGTCTGATATTATTCTTCTGTACTTTTGCGTGAGGTCCATCGCTTTCTGAAGATAACTCTCCAGATTCGCATCAGCAGCCCCCGGCTTATCCTCCAGCAAATGCTTCTTCGATATATCAAAGTCGATGACCAGATAATGGACCGTAGAATTGTTCCGCACGATGACCGTGTCAATCGTCCGTGTTCCTTTCAGATGGTCCTTCACCACCTCTGCAGTCAAAGGTTCCAGCACCTGATCACTCTTCCGTCCTTTGCCGGGTTGAAAGACTTCTTCCGCATACAGTTCGTCCCGACCGACGAAAAGCCGCATATAGTCTTCCAGGTTCTTCCCGTTCAGAATAATAGGGGCTCCGTTTTTTACTTCCTCCGAATGATAGGAGACCTCAGGTGTTCTTTCCTCCTCAGCCCGCTGCTCCAGACGTGCAATCCGCTCCGATATGGACGATGCACCGGAATAGAAGCCTTCATCCGAATAGAACTGCATCAGATTTTCCCAGTCATCCGTTGTTTCAGCAATTATGAGCCTTTTAAAGATTTCGCAAGCATCTGTTAAGAAATCAACAGAAGGAGCTGCAACTGTATCATCTCGGCTGATTTCAAAGAAATCTTCATATTCCAACAGTTTCATGTCCGGGCGCTTTTCCTGTTCCCATACCGAGACCATCCATTTCAGCAGTTCCATATTTTCATTATGATAATCACGGCGTAGGGCAACAAAGTCATTTTCCCCGTCATATCCGCGGTGATAGGTCATATACAGGACCGTTGCGTATTCATACATGGATGATGGTTTTCTGTCACCACGGAAATACTGCTCCCAGCCATTAACAATTTCTGAGGCCTTTTCCAGTTTTTCCGTAATCTTCATGTTCTTCGATGTCAGCCACATGCCTTCCAAGCGCTCTGTAAGGGAGTTTTCCGCCTTCGAAGGTATTTCTTTTCCGGATTTGTCGAAATGATATCCGAGAAATTCGAAGCCATCCGCAATATTTCCAATGGCCGTCTTCTTCGTGTTTATAGACAGGCCCAATGCTTCTATATGAGTAATGAAGCGATTCAGCTGCTGATGGGCAGAATCCATATCCGAAGCCAGTATCAAAACATCATCACTATAGCGGGCATATAAGCCTTCAGCCCTGGTCATGTCATTGTCCAGGTTCATCATATATATATTTGAAAGCACCGGAGCAATCGCCGAACCTTGCCGTACGCCGTCTGTACAAGGGCGGATGCTTCCATCCTCCACCAGCATGGGAGCTGCGGCCTGCGACATGATAAGGTCAATCACATCATCTTCCTGAATCCGGTTTCGAAGTATACCTTCCAACTTCTCGGCTTTGATATGGTCAAAGAAATGCTCAATATCTGCCTTGACAAAACAGCTGTATTTCGAATCTGCTGCAACCTCCGCTATGGATGCGACTGCATTCAGGGCAGATTTGTCCGGACGGTAAGCATAACAGGCATTCGAGAACGAATTGTCATACATCTTCGTCAGAACTTCCGCTATGGATTCCTGCACGACTTTATCCCGCATGGAATAGAGCATGATGTCTCTGGCTTTCTCGCCCTTATAGAGCGTTACCTTCTTGACCGGAGTGACCGAAAACGTATGGTTCTGAAGTTCTCCGAATATCTCAGTGATATTTGCCTTACGGTTCTTATCAAACTCATCCCATGTGACGCCGTCCACCCCCTTTGCCGGCTTATTCTTCCGTACTTTGTCCCAGGCGGCATTCAATTTCTGTATATCGATAATTCTGTTGTACATGCTCATATGACAATCACCTCATCACTGTCATGACGTGCTGTAGGAACAGCATCCCCTATAACCCTCTTTTTCGAATAGCATTTGTCACAAATCGGGCAGAATATCACGCTTCCGTCCTGCATATCCGCTGTCAATTTCGTCATCTTTGCATAGAGTTCGCGGTATTTTCTGGTATCCAGATCGCATTCAAATACGCTGTATTGAATGCGAATGCC
This sequence comes from uncultured Eubacteriales bacterium, assembly GCA_900314885.1. Taxonomy (GTDB): domain Bacteria; phylum Bacillota; class Clostridia; order Lachnospirales; family Lachnospiraceae; genus Catonella. The sequence continues at coordinate 103,556 of OMWY01000005.1, read as the reverse complement.
ATAGTCCTCCAACAGGTCCGCGACCTTCTTTCGCAACTTGTTTGATGAAATGTCATAGCTCACAAAGTACATTTCAAACCCCCATTGAATACGGGCAGTATTCTATGCCCTTCAGTACTGTTTGCTTCAACGCTGCTGCCTGTTTCTTGATCAGTGCCCTGTTGCCCCCGTTTTCTCCTGACTTCAACCAGTCTTCGTAAGTGACGCAGAACTTCTTAAAGCCCTCATCCGTCAGAGCCGGCAGCTCGCCGGACATGTCAAAGTCAAAACTGTTTATTATTCTTTTACCGCATACATTCAACACATAGCGGTCCACAATCGGCTGGCGAAATTCCTCCATCATATCCAGCGGAAGCGACTGGCGGCCATAACGTATCCCGTGAAGAAAGCCCAGATACATCTCAAAGGAATGAACCTGAAGCGCCGAGCTGACTTCCTTAACAAGGAACGTATATCCAAGACTTAGCAGTATGTTCACCGGATCTCTTGGTGGTCGTCGGTTTCTTCCGTTAAATTTGAAGTCTCCTGTAAGCATCGCTCCAAAGGCTGAGAAATATGCCTTGCTGCAGGAGCCTTCTATGCCCATCAGTTCATTATTATTCTTAGCGGTCGGTATCTTCTCCTTAAGCCTCCGAATCGCATCCGCATCCTTCTTCCAGTCATAGTTGGGATTACCGGCGGTTCGCCAGTCCCTGTCGCAAATCATCCGCAATTGGTTGTCTGCCTTATTGGCTACAATGATACGAGCCAGAGCCAGACGCCTGTCTATATTCTGATACAGTTCGTATTGGGCAAGGCGCAGGAAAATATTTTTCCCGGAATCTGAACTCATTGTTCCGATAAACTTACCCGAGTACGAAAAATAGTTTATGTCAATGCCTCGCTCCATAAGAAGTGACATAGCCTGAGTCGTCACTGTCACGTTTCCCATCACGGCAAGACTGTCCACCTGAAATATCGGAATTTCGAGTACATTTTGACGTTGCTTGCTCACAATCAGGCGGTCTCCCGACCGCTTTACCGTACTACCCTGCTCACGAATATAAATGACAGACATACTATTTTTCCCCAAGATGTTTAATTGCCGTTACAATAGCAACAGCTGTAACAATTAATGTAACCAAAGAAATCTGTGCTATTTCACACCAGGTAAATTCTTTTCCGGAAATAAATACATTGAGTATCACGTCAACTGCTATTGCGAAAATTGCTAATACAGCCGCAATAGTCTGTAAGCTAATATCATTGCTTACGTTAGTAATTTCATAGAGACTTTCCAACTGCTCATCCAAAATTGCTTCTTCTTCATCAATACGCATCTGCTTCTGAATCAGTTCATATAATTCAGAACCCTGCTCTTGATAGGTAAAATCCAAAATCAGCATTTGATTTTTGAAGACCACATATTCCTTTTGTAAGCTAACCAGTTCCCTATGTTCTCTAGTTTTGATTTTCCCAATAATATGTTTTCCAATATCTCCTGCTCGTTCGGAGAACAGCATAATTCCCATGTGCTGTGCCAGGACTAGAGAATACATGTAAAGATATTCCGTCACAAACGGCTTGATTACGCTGTCATTTATTCCTGCGTAGGTTGACGTAATGCAAAACATCCCGGTATTCGTAACCGCCTGAATCGTCCCCCACTTTCTCCATCTGGGGTAAATGGCCTCCTTTAGAAGTCGGTCTCGCATATCGTCATCTTGACAGGTTGCATCGTCAGTATCAGCGAAAATCAACTTATAAAGTTCATTGCGAAACGAACTGTCACAATTATACTTTACCTTTCCAGACATAGCGTCATTCCGCACAAGGCAAAACAGAAACATTCTTTCATCAGAAATGTCTTCAATATCCGTTTGATTGATCACCCATTGCTCTTGAACCGTTCCGTGGTTCAACAGATAAAATAAAAAGTAAGGAATTGAAGAGAAATTTTTCCCAATCAATATCCTCTCTTCATTATCTGATCTTAAATATTTCTCAATATCAAGCTTATAATTCGTAATGGTTCCTTTTAACTTGCCACGCAAATCCTCTATCCCTATTTTGTCTGCCGCCAAAGAATAGCCAGCGGGAGTAGCGGGGATAAACGGCAACAGGAACCGTCTGCCATAATGGTTAATCGGCCTAATTCGATCTATGTCATCAAGAAAATTGAGCGTCTTGATAAACAATATCCCATAACCATCTTGATAAATATGGATTTCAAGCCCTGAAATCAGTAAAGATGCTTTAAAATCATCTTTCTCCATATGGAAAAATAGCGGTTGTTTTTCACTCTCTCCATACTGAAGAACGCTGCACGGAAGATATTGATCTCCTTTGCTTTTCTCCCAGAATATCTGTTTTGCCTGGCCGGACATATACTGGTCAACTGCATAATCATCCACATCAGAAAGGGATAATGAAGCATTCTGCCAACCCAAAACAATCAGCCTTTCAACCATCGTCTGGTACTGAAAAGAAGCTTTTTCCTGGGCTGATTTGAATTTAAATGGTAACGCAAAAATATGAATGCTCTTTGCCTTATAATCCTCTGACTTCATTCTCATAGCTTGTTCTCCCATAGTTTTTTCATTACGGCAACGGTCATCTCAACATCGAACAGAGCATTGTGCTGATTGTCAGCCTGCAGGCCGGAAAGTTCCAGGCGTGGGGCCAGCGGGTCTATCCCCCTCTGGAACAGGAAACTGGAAAGATCCAGGAGAGGGAAAGGAGCCATCTGCTCCCGGGCCGGACGATTTATTTCAACACAGTTCGTGAAAAAGCGATTTTCAACAGGGAAATTCACATCAGCGATGGCATAGTGATCTGCCCGGTAATCCGACCAGAGATTCCAGACCTTTTCATAGAGTCCTGATTCCGTCCGACAGTCTTCATAATTCCCCAGGATAGGTATTACATGCTCAAGCACCCAGGGATTTTCAGCTTTTGTGATGGTCTCTGATGCTCCGTAGTAATATCTTCCGGTAATATTCAGCTCGTGGTCCGTAACAACGACAGCTGCTGTAAGAAATGGTCCATAAAGGCCGTTCGTTTCGCAGTCGATGACAAAAAAGCCCTTGTCTTTCAAAACGAAATCTTTCTTGAGGTCTTCCACAGTTTTCTCCAATCACAATTATTTACATCTTTAATTTCGTCTGATAATTCCTTAGTATAAGCCGCTATAAAATTTATACTCACTTTGTCTAAGGCTTTATTCACTATTTCAATCTCTCTTACCAATTTTTTGCGAATAACTTCAGCCTTCTCCTTTGAACTTTTACTGTTTTCATTATATAATAGTGCAAGTCGTTCTGCCTGTATTGCCAAGCCTGTGACCATAAGCTGAAGGTATTCTTTATTATTAAAACATACGAAGATAGCCTGCTCATACATTTCATGTGCTTCAACTTTTTTATTCGCCATATAGAGACTGTAAGCAGTTCGCCAGTAAATTGATTCACTTGGGTGATACTCGAATCCCGTATCCTTATCAATTACATTGTTGATGGCGTCCACAACCGTTGTCTTGATTTTTTTACCTCTGGCGTTAACATGTATCTGATCTTCCATCTCATCGGGTTCTATTTCCGTCTCAGAAGTAGAGAGTGCGCTTAGCATGACATTCGCAAGTTCGTTTCCATGTTCGAAAGCTTCAGCCATTATTCTGGTATAATACATTAAATAATAAAGTCTGGACGCCTGAATCTCGCCTGTATTAATTTCATTAATGAACTTGCCACAAAGAGCTTTATTAATGTCATGTTTTTCATTAAGCCATCTATTATCAACTTCCGGAAGCTGTGTCATAAATAGCCACACACATGCTTCATAGATATGACCGGCCTGAGCCTCTATAAATGCCCTGTACTGTCTGTGTCGCTCAAGTTCTCCCTCATGAGGTCCATACTGAAGCAGCGCTATATCCGAATCATGAACCAGTTCATCATAAAGTTTTGGATTCTGCCTCTGTGCTAGCATTCCGGCGTATATTTTCATGCAGAGGGCGTCGCCATAGTATTCGGATATAAGGCTTGGATATCTTTCATGAATTACCTTTGATAATTCAAGTGCGTCAATTGCCTCTTCAAATACCTTCGAGGCCTTCCCCATAGTCTCGTATCCTTTTTGAAACTCAAAAAAATCTATCTCACATAATCCCTGTTTTTCGATAAGCTGATAATAAGCGAGTATATTTTCAAGACTTGCTGGTAGCTTTTTCTGAGCTTCTTCGCATTTCATTATCTCTTTAACTGCTTCACTAAGATTTCCTTCCCTCAGGTACATATCGGTAAGGTTTAGTTCAGCAGCGAAATGGAGCTTTTCACATGGAAGTTTTTCTTTATACATAGCGGGAATGACAACGTCTATGAGATTTCTCATAATCCTTTCGCCATCTTCAAAATCATCTTCCATATACGCGTCTGTGGTAAATTCTCTCACACACTGATCGAGTTGGACTTTTGCGCTTCTGTAACCGAAATTAGTAAGGCGGCTTATTATATCAGGGAGCATATTTTCAAGTAATGACTTCTGGTGACTTGCCGTAGCGTCAAATAAAGCATCAGCTACATTATCAGTTGTAAGGTATTGACGGATACGATTTTCCTCATAATTTTCCACGAATGAGCATATGATAGCATCATTCCTTATTTCAAAAAATTTTAGGCGTGAAGCATCAGTAAACATGCCGGAATTTATCGTTAATTCAGCGTTACATGCGTAATCCGCCATTTTGAGTTTGGTATTTGTACGGGCGGAATCGATATGAAATTCCATCTGTGTATCGTTATCAAGTATTATGTGACCTGCGGCTTTTTCTGCCCGGATAACAGCGTTCAGACGTTTCTCGTATTCTTCATCAGTTATCTCAATCATTGCGTCTCCTTTGACGTCTACGCGCCTGGCTATAGTCACGTAAAGGTGAACGCTTTCACAGACAGCATTAAGGGTTTGAAGCAGATGAAGCAGGCCATAAGCCATCATAGTGAGGTATAGCTCTTTATTGCCTCCATACTGTCTTACTTCTTTATTCTCAACAAAGAACATTCTGCCACCAAACTCATTATGCATGCGGACAAGGGTCGGTATTACCTCTTTATTTTTTTGCTCTCGTGTTAACCCGGCGGAATGATATCCTTCCGCCGAACCTGATTCCACCACCATATCAGCAAAGTCACTTTCTTTGTACCTGTCATGAGGCATAAGCCATCCACCTATAAGGGATGGCTTATAACCTATATTGACTGTTTCTCTTTCATTAGCAAACTTTCCGCTCTCATCGAGCCAGAGATCAAATTCTTTCAGCATATTATTTATCGCCACCCATATCCTTCATTGTAAGAATGATCTTTCCAGACTCTTTAATTTCCTTTACCTTTGCTTTGATTCTTTCTCCGATACTGAATTTAAGTGTCAAATCATCATTTTTATTCTCAAGTGCATCCTTTTTGTTGACATATCCTTTCTTGCCGTTACCCAAGTCAATATTTAATCCGGAATTTCCGGCCCCAAAGCTTTCCACCTTACCCGAAACAATGGAGTCAACATTGATTTCCTGTGGTTTATACTCTTCAAGTACACCATATCCGACATGCGTCTTTGCGCCAATGCCAAAGTCCTTCAGAATCTCTATAAAAAGATTTTTAATCGTGTCTACCTGGAATACTTTGCCATCTTCAGTTTTTACATCCTGCAGATAAAAGCGGAAGTCAAAGACCACGTTGGGGTTAATCCGGAGGATTGGAAGCGGGATAGGATTCTTCAGCATGTCGCCCTTGTGAGGAGTAATATAATCAAGTCCCATATAGGCAGCATTTTCACCAGCATCGGTAGTCATCCCCTGAATGAATGAATCCAGGAAAACAATCCCATTATCCGGATCTGCAAAAAGTGCAGTTTCAAGGTCAGTTACATTCTCTTTACTGACTTCATTTCCAACTATCGTGGAAAGTGTTTCCCGGACATATTCCGTTTCATTTTTTTCACTATCACCAAAATGAAATGCGCTCCTCAGAAGTCCCTTAAGAGAGCTTCCTGGAAGATAAGGAATTCCTGTCACGTAGTCCAGTGTAAAACCGAGGAGCATCTCATTCTTTGCTCCGGTTTCATGTGCACTACCCGTGCCAATCAAAACCCCAGGATATGAGGTCTTCATTCGGATATGCGTAAGCGGAAGGGCGTCGTCTTCCTGCCCTCCCTGCTGAATGATGGCACCGGATATTGCAGCATTGATATTGGTAAGATATGTCTGGTTCTTTTCTGACATTCCCTTTGCGTCAGCTGCATTATTTCCCTCGGCATACGCAATGGCCGCCGCCTCTTCGGAATATTGGACATTATAGATATAATTTGCATTCATTCTGAGGCCCCCTCTTTCTGTTTCTTTAACGGGAAGAGGTTCAACGCCATCTTAATAGCAGTTGCCGCCGTCAAAATGTCCTCTTCATATTTGTCCGCAGAATTATCTTCCTCCATCACGATTTTTTTTAGAGTCTCTATTCCATTTTCACTACAGATCTTCGGGCTCCTAAATTCAGGCGAAAAACATTTCTCTTCTTTCAATAGCTGCCAAAGACAACCCATTAGTTTCTTATTAATGTCACCATCTTCTGCATTGCCATTACAATAATTCATTATTGTTGCTTTCATCGAGCCCATCACTATTGAGGCGCCAAAAGCGGACATCTTGCTACGGGCATTAGAGTCAATAGCCTTTCCTGCAGAAAGCTCGTCCTTAAAGACCTCTCGAATTGCAATGCAAGCCGGAAGAATTAGATCCTCTATCCGTTCTTTTGAATTCATACGCACCTCCTGAAATCAGTCTTTTACTTCACAGAATTTCTTTACAAGGCAGATGCCGTCACCGATGGAAGCATCTGCGCCGAATTGGATTACTGCCTTCCCATCTGTCAGCAGGCTGCTGTCAAAGGAAGTAAGAACATCAGTCTTTGCCCCGCCATCATACAGGACAGCAAACCAGAACACCGTTTCATGGGGAACAATCTCTTCATACCAGAGGTTCTGGCTGATGCCTTTCTGCAGCTGGTTTCTCGCCGTAACCGGAAGATGGTTCATTAGTTTTCGGAATTCCTCTTCACCTGCGACCTTCGCCTCACACGGTTTCTTTTCGTCCTGTACACCTATGACAGAAAGAAAATCTGTCAGTTCTTTCTCTGCAGTGTTGGTGGTTGTCATCTGATAGGCGGCTTCTCCGGCTTCCGCCCGTCTGGGAAAAGCATAGAGATGGGCCTGGGTGAACTTCAGATAACCCGGTTTGGTTCCTGCCTTCTTTTCATTCTGTACGTCCCCCTGCTCTGAGCCAAACATATCGATATATTCCGCGCAGGATTCGGAAAGCCCATGTCGCTTGAAATACTCCCGAATGGCACCCTTGATGCCCGACGAAAAGATGGTGGGATAGCCTGTCACCGGATCCCTCTGGACCTCATTATCAATGATGCTGTAATTGGCTTCACCGCTGCCTGCGTGAAGATTGGTAAGGCACTTCATCTCATATACGATGGCATTCATGAATGATTTCTCCCTTCAATATAAATAAATGTATTCAGTCCCACACTGGAAAGCGCCGGGTTAAAAAGTGACTGAAAATCCTGTAACTGATCTTTCGTCAGATAGAAGGTGCTTCCGGCTTCTGCCAAATGGTAAAGACTGCTTTTCCTCAGCCGGGCGTAGTAGCTCTGTCCTGTACCGGTATGATCAGACGTCATAAAACGAAAATTTCGGAAAGATGCGATTGCAAAATCCGCTGCCTTTTCATACGGCTTCCGGAAATAGACGTCCGACAGAGCCACAGCTGCTATTAATCCTTCCGGAACATCGGCCTTTTCTTCGCAAAGTTTTTTAAGACTCTTATTTGCCGTATCGGTTGATTTTTTCTCAACTGCTGAAAAAGCAAAGGAAGACTTATCCTGTCCCATATAAACGACATCTGACTTCGGCGTCCATCCGTCGATCTCCGCCTCACAACAGAAGCAATATCCTTCTGCTAACAGCCGGTACTCCTTCTTGAAAAAGGCGTCTTTCTGATTATCTTTCCTTTTATCTTTTAAGATCCTGGTCTTGATTGCCGGGCTGAAAAGATCTGAACTCTGAACCAGTTCTGCCTTATCATCTGCGGAAACATAAGCGCTGATCAGGCCTTCTTTTCCGTCATAATCGGTCGGGAGAAAAATTTTCTGGTGCTCCCGTTCTCCGGCCTCCTCCATCCGATAGGAGGCAATACCGTGAGCGTCTGTTTCATGCAGAAAATAAGGAACTTTAAAGTATTCCGTATCACCTTGACAAAGATGCACCGGGCCCAGATTTTTTATCTTACCAAACTCCTGCCGTCCCTCCGCAAGGAGGTTAAAACTGCTCTCGCCTACAGCAGCTGTCTGTTCTTCTGTAAGATGCACACCGTCTGAAGAAAGTCCTGCCGTCTGTTTCAGAACCAGATAGCGGACAGCGCCTACCAAAGTTGCCGGAGAAGGCAGGTTGCCGGATTTGATAAAATAGGCATTTGTCAGAACTTTTCCGGGACCTTTTGCCATGTTGTCAAAGCCCATATTCTTTTCTTCACCAAAGAAATAGGGCTCTAACGGCCGAAACTTTAAAAGAAAGGTACTCATCAGTCTTCTTCTCCCTTCTTTTCGACGAAAAACTTGCACAACCGGAGCATCGCTGCCATGGTTCCGGAAACGGATGCTCCGCTGTTTTCCTCTTTGATCCGCAGATTTCCATCTTTCTGATCTTTATCTGCTGCATCACCCAAAGCCAGGACATCCATGATCCAGTCATTTACAACCGTCTGATGTACGTTATCGAAGAAATTTCCAAATACGTCCGCTCGATTGGCATCCGTAATCTGTGTCTGAGACACATCCCACAGCTGATCAATAAAAGGTGAGAAACGCTCGATTGTGAAAATAGTTCCGTGCGCTTTCTTATTTTCATTCTCTGCCTGTTTATTAGAGTTCAGGAATCTGCTTTCCAGCAGCTTTGCCAGCTCAGCTTCCAGCGCGCCGCCCTGTTTCAGAACAAATTCCTCGGATTGACCGCTTGCTTTGCGCAATCTGACAGCCAGGCTGTTATAAATCCGCTTTTCTTCTCCACATTTGGCTTCAGCAAATAGCAGTCTTCTGGCATCATCAACTGCTTCATATAGAGGGAACTTGTAATGGTTAATACTAATCCCGTAAGAGAGTGATGGCCCATTTTCCTTAAGTTCATCCCGTTCCTCACTGAAAATTTTATTAAATTCAGCTGAGATTTCGTCGCAAAGCTGAAATACGGATTTCCCTTCCTTTCCGACCAGAGGTGCCATGAAAAGCAGGTCGTCGCCTCCTGCATACACAGGGACGCCACCATACTGAACGATCAGTTCTGCACTTCCGGCTGTATAATCAAGGCACTTTTTAGAAAATGTCTTCTGTGCCGCGATTGACTGTTTCAGATCGTCTCTTGCCAGCTTTTTAACAACAGTACCCATATGGTCGCCGTCTGCATATACGATGGCGAAATAATTTCTGAATTTCAGAGCACTATCATGGTCCTGATATTCTGCAATTCCCTGTACATCTTTCACCTTTTCATTGTGTCCGGTCAGGAATCTCTTAGCCCCAGAAAACTCTCCATAATCCTTTATTTTTTCATTATCTACCAGAATCTCCTGCAGATATTGATGATCAAACTGGGCAGGCGTAGGCTGCATCAGCTCCAGGGCGTCCAGTTTCGAAGAAACCGACGCCAATACGTTATTGTTCTCAATACCGCTTTCCGGGATGCAAATGTACTGAACGTAGACATATTTCTTTATGTATTCAACAATTTCATCCTGCGAAGCCTTGTCATGACAAGCTGCGATTGCTTTTCCCTTTTCTTCCTTTACAGCTTCAATAATACTCTGCAGTTTTTCTTCAAAGGAAAAGTCTCCATCTTCTTCAACCTGAAGGATGATGCGGTCATTGTACCGGCCGATGCCATCACGTTTGCCACCATCTTCCTTTGAAAAGTACGGGGACACGATTGTAACGCCAGGCTCCTCGGAAAAACGGGCACACAGGTCCCGGGTTACAGTCGAGAAGAAGTAACTAGCCATCCAAAGGCCCGCCGGTTTTGAAGTGGCGGAGATTGTTTCCACGATCGGGCCGACTGTCATTCCGTAATAGTTCATCAAACCTCTCCTCCCTTGTATTTGATCTTTTCTATCGTGCAGTTCTTTATCTTTGCAATATCTTTGCTCTTTGCATCTTTTATACCTATGGAGCCACATTTAGGAGATTTTTTATCGTTAAAATCTTCCATAAAGGAATCCAAAAAATCTATTAAGTCAAAATCAGCCGGAGTAGAGATCTTCTTTGCCGGTCCATTTTTTGAAAATTCAAAAGTGGCTCCTCTGACTCTCTTGTCAATCTGTCCAGGAATGATATATATACGGTCAGGCAATACCTTAAAAAGTATGGGTGACGGAACTCTCTCTACGGATTTGTCTACCGCAGCAATATTCACCTTTCCTTTTCTCTTGGAATCCCGGAATTCCATATAATCAGGAACACCAAGCATAGCCCGTATATAGAGATAAGTTGCATTGTCATAGCCGGCTTTATCTCTATCTTCAGATTCGTCATTATCGTCTAAAGCTTTTCCGTCTCGAAAAAGTTCCCGCTTCATAAAAGCCTTATCATTTCTAGGAATACGGGATTCTGATTTCTTTTTATAATATCCTCCATTCTTAAAGAAATATCTGTAGATAAAACCTTTAAAGTAATCGTCCGGGCTATCCGGTTTTGTTGTGTAGTTGATCCCGCCCTTCATAAAAGCATAAATCAATCGGATAACTTCCAGTGCATTTGAGCCGGAGTTGATCACATATACCGGAGATTTTGCCGCATCCGTAATCTTATCTTCAATCCGTGATTCATCAACAGGATCTCCATCAATTGCTTTCACATAGAAACTACCCAGGCCCTTATCCGACCTGGTTCCGAAATTATTAATTAGGAAGAAACCCTCAATATTATCTTTCAAGCAATTCAAAAGATCCGTATGCGCCGAAAACAAAGTTATTGATATCGGCGTTGTAAATTGTATGCCCTCACGATACTCTGATGAGATTGCATCAACCTTCTCTGTCCCATAACCGCCAACCATGTTCCCAAAGAACGATTTGGGATTGCTTTGCGTCTTTTTATCTATATATGCTGGATATTCATTCTCAATTTTGGAAAGAACCGTATCAATATATCGAGTGGTTTCGTTGTCACTCTTGCGCTTCATCCTTTCAAGCTCGGACTGTCTATAGGTCGTGATTGACGCCTTTGGAGCATTTCCAATGGAAATCGTCATCCGATAATCAAGGGCATCATTCTTACTCTTATCAATAAACCATGATTTTTTGATATCGGCATGCTCCAGCAGAAATGAATCCAGTCTGGGTTTAACATCTGTTGCCCGCAGGCAAGCGCCGTAGTCTTCCGCCTGGAAGTGAATCATCGGCGTAACCTGCTGCAGAGTAACCTCACATTTGAACTTACTCATCTATTCATCCTCCTCTGTTATTACCAAATACTTACCAAAGCCAAAGCTTGTATTCTTGCCCACATGCAGTACCTCACCGGCAAGGAGAAGCTTTATCCATTCTTCTGATACGTTTGAAAGGGTCATTGACCCTTTTATTCCCTTTAAGTACATTTTCTGACTTTTTCTGTCGGAATATCGGGGCACAGCCATGGGTCTAGCTTTCTGTGATACCATCTTAGGTAATGGTTCCGGCATATGCCACAGCTCTATACCTTCTGAAGATCCATAATCATACTGTCGCATAATGTTAATTCTGAGTATCAAAGCTCGTAAGAAAGGTTCCACCTCAAATTCAGTTAACATGCGCTTTCTATCTGATAAGGTAGTTTCATTTTGGAATACCATCTTTAGGTCAGTGATACAACCATTTCTCGTCAGTTCTTTATACCTTCTCCTAACATACCTATCTACACCATCCGGTTCACATGCCATTGCGTTAAGATTTCCATCTGCGCCTCGTATGTCATAGCCATGTCTGCCTACTATACTCATTATATCGAACTTACTCGCCTGCTTTGTTAGCCCCACTCCAGCCAAATCGTATAAGGCAACAACAATAGAGTCTATATAACTTATTGCTTTACCAAACAAAGTTATGAAAAAGATAAACTCATCACCGGAATCAAATTTGTCCCTATAGTCGCCGCATTCGACTATATACCCAAGCGAAGCGTTTTTCCCCATAAATGAAGGCAACTTGTCAAACGTTGAATACATAATGTTCTGTACCGGGCATTCTTTACAAAGCTTGCAGTCTTCACAATCGCCGTCAAAGTTACAATACTTCTTCAGCAACATATCTCCTATACCGCCTCGTATCATTGATGCTTTCGCTTTTGGAAGGGTACAGTCTTCTATCATTCTTACCGTTGCCTTTAACCTCAGATAGCGGATATCAAACGTATCCATTTGCTTCCTCTCTGATAGCCCACCTCAATGACCTATCTCTTCATCAAGATATATCGACATTTATTTCCGTGTCAAGCAAGGCTTCTTCAACCGCCTTAACGCACTTATTATATGAAATTCTAACACTGTCAAAATTTGTTGTCAACAATAAGATTTAAATTTATGTCGCGGTAAAGTAGTCTCAGTACGCCGGCAAAACATATTTTTTTACTTCGTTCACGTTAAATTCCTCCAAAAGAGTATTCATCACTTTATATCCTTTTTTTCTCTCACTATCAGCAGCAATCTCATGACATTCCGGTAGTTCTTCATCTTACCTCGTCAAATCTTCTATTATCATCCGCCACCCGGTGACAGTCCTCTCGGCTGTGTGCATTACTCCACGGGTCAGAGTAAATATTGGCACATTGACATAATACATAAATGTATCTATTACGTTCATAGGGTCGCCTACCGCAAATTCGAATTCACCGGTTTCACCATTGTCAGTTACTGTTATCCTGTAAACACCCGTTTTGGGTGCGTAGAAGCAATCATAGTCAAGAGGACCATTCATGCCGCCGGTTTTATAAACTCTCCCTGTGCTGTCGCTTATCCAGTAATTTACAAATTCCTTATTTAATCTTCCGGCGAGAACAGGAACGTAATCACCCGCAGACAACCACACTGTATATATACACTGTTCACCAAGGAATTGTATTTTACTTATAACGTATGTGCCGGTCTTCACAAATTCCTTTTCCGGATTCTCTTCCTTCTTCACTTCTTCTGTACTTAACAGCTTCTGTTTATACGCCGTGGCATACGGTCCCATCAGCCTTCCATTTCTGAAAGTTTGCAGATAAATAATATCTATTATAGCAAAAATTATTATCCTTTTAATTAATTTACCATGAGAACGCTTCTTTTGCGCAGAGCTTTCTTCCTTTACCGGCTCAACTGATTTTTCCGGTTGTGGAACAGGTACAGGCTCAGGCTCAGGTTCCGGCTGCGGAGCAGGTACAGGCTCAGGTTCAGTTTCCGGTTCCGGCGCAAGCTCCGGTTCAGGTTCCGGTTCCGGTTCAGGAATCGGCTTCATTTCCGGGTAAAGCTCATAAAGAAAATCATACCATTGTTCATTTAGCTTTGCGTCATCAACTAATTCAGCTATATCCTTAATGTCATTTGCGTTTCCCTGCACAGCCAAAAGCAATTTGTCTTTATAATCGCGATATGCCCCCCGATACCAAAAGAGTATATATAGTATCAATTACAAAAGAAAAATCTCTCAGATAAACGTTGCTTTCCGGGATCAGTTTTTCAAGTTCAGCCAGAGATGTATATTGCAGTTCGGCCCTGGATCTCTTCGTCGAGTCATAGGAGTTAACGAGCATGTTGACATTCTGCTCAGCTTCGCCTATCTGAGACAATAATTCTTGCCTGTCAGCGCCGTAATCCAGCTTGAAGTCATAATGATATGTCATCTGCCGTTATCTTTCTCCTTTCATCATCATTCATGGTTCCGGATTTTCCTGTGACACGCACTATCATATTCCTGTCTGCTTTCTCGAACAGATTTCTTATGTCTCCGGCGTTACCGAAGTTTGCGTCTCGGGACGCATACATTTTCTTTATTGTCTCCTTTACTTTCCTCTTAGCGTCCTCCGCTAATATCCTGTTTCTGTCCTTAGCAAAATAGCAAAAGATATCGTACAGTTCGTTCTCGTTATAATCAGGGAACTCCACGAACTCAGAAATTCTCCTTTTAAGGCCGGAATTAACATTCATGAATTCTTCCATCTCTCGCTTGTATCCGGCCAATATTACCGTCATTCTGTCCTTATTATTCTCCATTTGCTGGATAAGCTCAGCAAGGGCTTCCTTCCCAAACGAATCATGGTCGCCATCCACCAATGAATATGACTCATCCACAAAGAGGACTCCGTTATACGCCTTTTCACATACCGCTCTTGTCTTCATAGCTGTATGACCCTGGTAGGCTCCAACGAGATCAGCTCTTGAAACTATCTGAACATTTTCACTGCCTATAGCTCCTATTGAAGTGAGGAGTTTAGCATATAACTTCGCCACAGTGGTTTTCCCTGTCCCGGGATTTCCCACAAAGCAAAGATTTCTCATGACAGACAGCTGATTCGCATTAAGACCGTGGCGTTCCTCATCCTCCTTCTGGTATTTTATCATGGCAAGAATCGATCTTATTTCATATTTCACGTCATTTAAACCAATCATCCTGTCGAGTTCAGCTAAGACTTCCGAAGCGCTATCTTCTACGCTTATACTTATGTCCACTCCAAAGTCTTCTGGCGTAAGCAGAGACAGGTATGACTTTGAAAGTCCATGTTTTTGCAGGTTCAGCGCTTTGTTCATCTTCGCGTCCTGTAAAATGTTCCTTACTTCTCTTCCATTTCCAAAGTGCCTTTCAGCCTTGGCGTGTCTTATAAGATTCAGAAACGCTATTTCTCCTTCACCCGTAAATGAATAGTACTGATCACCGGCCTTCAGTTTCGCAATCTCAAGCAGTTCCTCATCAGAATAATCCGGGAAAATGATTCTCTGCCTTTTGGGAAAACGCGATGCTAACCCCGGGTTTGTGTCAAGGAAATTTTCCATCTCGTCAGTGTAACCAGCTAAAACAACCATCACATTATCTTTTGTTGCTTCAGTCCACTGTACCAGAGCATCTACAGCTTCTTTTCCAAATGGGTCGTTATCACTTGAGATAAGGCTGTATGCTTCATCAATAAAAAGCAGGCCGCCGTTCGCTTTCTTGAAAAGTTTTTCTACATTACGAGCGGTTTCGCCAAGATACTGACCAACTATCTCAGATCTACCTACGGATACAAATTGCCCATTTTCAGAAAGAACGCCTCTCTCCTTCAATATTTTATACAGTATATTCGCTACTGTAGTCTTGCCGGTTCCGGGATTGCCCTCAAATACCAAATGGAGTGAACCCTCAGACCTATAATCTATATTCAGTTCTTTTTTTCTTGCCTTATCATATTCCTGTACCGCAATTATTCCTTTCACTTCCTCTTTTACTGATTCAAGGCCTATCATTCTGTCAAGCTGCTCTTCCGGTGGAAGTTCTGAGTCGTCTATATTTTCTTCAGTTGGTATTCCTCGTCCGTTAGACTCACTAATCTCTTTATCACTTTCTGATTCATCATCTTCCCTATGATCTCTTTGCTGTCTTCCGGGGTTTATTTCTCGCTTTATTTCTATTATCCGGTCAGCGGATAAATTACTTTTCCTGTCAATCGCGAACTCACCCATGCTCTCCTTAGTAACATCGTCAGTTAAATAGACATGAATAATTCCGTCCACATCATAATAAAAAGTTACGATTACGCCGTCAGTTCTCTTTCGAGGGGCAAAATCTATATGAGCCTTGCCAATAATTTCAACATATTTGGGATCTTCAGACTCACCTTCAAACACATCTATAATAAATTCATTCTGATTATCATAAAGGGGAAAAACAGTCCCTTTGCCGGAAGCAGGCAAATGACTTCCCTTTAAAATATGCTTAAATGCTTTCTCATCATTCCCATTATCTAATGCAATTATTCCAAGCGAATGGTTGCAGATGTCTCTTACAACTACGTTTTTCCCTGATTCAGGCAAAGTATCATTATTCTTGGATTTAATTATATCCGCATAGTAAGCCGCGCCTATTGCAACAGCCTCGTCCGGATTCAGAGCATGGCTGGGTTCTATGCCCGAAATTTCCTTTATATACGCCTGCACTAACGGAATTCTGGTTGACCCGCCGGTAATGAATATTTCTTTTATATCACCCCATGAAAGGTTGGCGTCTGACATGGCCTGCTTCATAAGCCTTCCTGTCTTCTCGACAAATGGCTTTATCATATCTTCGAATTCTTCCCTTGTTATTTCAAATCTGAGATTATTTCTCTGCTTGAGAAATGATGTCACGGAAAAACTTGTCTTATCACGTGTTGATAATGAGATCTTAGCTTCCTCCGCTTTTTCTTTTAGATCTCCGGATGCCTCTTTATCCTCTTCTATAGAAAAGCCAAATTTATTCCGGAATTCATCATCAAACTTCCCTATAATAAAATTGTCGAAATCAAATCCACCAAGATTTCTGTCACCGGCTGAAGATAGAATCTCAGCTTTTCTCATGTTATCTGATAATTTTAACACAGTAACATCAAATGTACCACCGCCTAGATCATATACCATTACATTTCCATCAATAATATTTGAACCGTAAGCATAGCCAATGGCGGCGGCAGTAGGTTCATTCACAAGGCCAATCACGTTTAATCCCGCGATTTCACCTGCCTGCTTTGTCGCAAGTCTTCTGGCGTCATCAAAATACGCCGGCACGGTGATAACGACGTCGTCAATCTTCATATCGCAGGCTGCCTCTGCGTCTTCTGTTACCTTTTTGAGAATCCTTGCTGAGATTTCCTCGCTTGTCATCTGCCTTCCGTTCTTCGGACGGAACATCCATCCAATATCTCCTATCTTTCTCTTTACAAACTGGCAGACATTAAGCGGGGCTGACGTTATATTGTTCTTGGCTTCTTCTCCTACTATTACATCATCTCCATCTATCATGACAACAGACGGAGTAGTCCTGTCCCCGTCTGCGTTAGGAATAATCTCGGCTTTTCCATCACGAATAACGGCAATTGCCGAATTTGTAGTACCCAAGTCAATTCCTGCTACCATAGTTCTCCTCCTATGAAGATGTGAATGTGTATAGCACACATTGTTTAGAAATATTTTACATTTTCCTCAATAAAAAGTCAATACAAAAAGGCAGATAATCCTTCAACTCGTGGTTGAAAGTTAACCGCCTTTGTTTTAGCAAAATATAGCTTTCGATTTTATTATAAATTTACCTTCAGTGAGCACGCTTCTTTGACATCTTCCGCCATGATATTCTCATGCTCCCTGACATCGGCTATGGTTCTGGCAAGGCGTAACGTTCTCTTAACCATTCTCGGGCTGTAGCTATTCATAAGGGCGGCCCGCTCAAGCCTTCTCGCGCCTTCAGAGTCAAGAGGGCAGAAATCGTCAAGCATGGCGTCAGTCATCTGGGCATTACAGGTGACACCGGGAATTCCCTTAAATCTTTCCGCCTGCATCCTTCTCGCATTAACGACTCTTTCTCTTAATTCAGCTGAAGACCTTGTCTTTGACGACTTATTTTCTTTTCTTCCGGGCGTGATATTCAAACCTATCGGATGCATATTTACATTTATATCGATTCGCTCCATAATAGGACCCGACATCTGCTTCCTGTAATTAAATACTTCCTTAGGCGTGCAACGGCACCTGCTCCCCGGATAATAACCACATGGACAGGGATTTGTCGCAGCCACAAGCATAAAATTCGCGGGAAAAATATTCGTGCGGTTAACTCTCGAAACGGTTACGATTTTGTCCTCGAGGGGCTGTCTCAACGCTTCCAGGGTATGCTTTGAAAATTCAAATAATTCATCGAGAAATAAAACACCATTATGAGCAAGCGTAATTTCTCCCGGCATAGCGTCGTGCCCGCCTCCGATAAGGGCGTTCATGGAAATATTATTATGAGGGGCTCTGAAGGGCCGCCTTCTCATCAGGTTCCTCATGGCGTTATATGTTCCGGCGATGCTGTGTATTCTGGTGGTCTCCATTGATTCTTCATCAGTCATAGGAGGCAGTATCCCCGCTATACGCTTAGCAATCATGCTCTTGCCGCAGCCGGGCTCACCTATCATAAGCATGTTATGACCTCCCGCGGCTGCGTAAAGCGCCCCGAAAACGGCCTTCTCCTGACCTACCACATCAGAAAAATCATCATCATATTTATTTGCCCGGATTTCCTCTTCATTTATATCAGAATCATTTTCCTTATGAAAAATAGCTGCTTCAATTGGTACAATTCCCTCAAGAATATCTGTCAAATCGCGGAGTCTGTGTACACCAATCACCCTTATATTATCTATAATCGCCGCTTCCCGTGCGTTTTCGTCCGGAACAACTATATATTTATACGTTCCTCCCGCTGCCGCCGCCATGGAAATAACCCCGTTCACATGACGTAATACTCCGTTTAGGGAGAGCTCGCCAATAAATATAAAATCACGTAAATTAAGGCTTGGGGAAATCTGGCCTGTCTCAGAGAGAAGTGAAACCGCCATTCCCAGATCATAATGAGAACCTCGCTTTTTAAGGTCGCCGGGGCCAAGATTAAGAATAACCTTATCGCTCGGCATAAAATATCCACTGTGAATAAGGGCTGCCGTAAGCCTATCACCCGCTTCGCGCACAGCCTGGTCGCCAAGGCCGATAATAGAAACTGATGAAACATTTCCTCCTATATCTAAGGTCGTAGCCTCGATATCTACAGGAATAGCATCTATCCCATCAATCGTAAAGCTTTTTACTACTGTTGCCATATAAAAAGGCTTGAAAAATAACCAAAAAATATACTCAAACAGAATAACACAGAAAATAGAAAAAATCAAGATAAAAATTGAGGCAGCCTAATCAGCTGTCTCAATACGGGAAACCCCCGCCATGAGAATCGCACTTCGTGCGAGGCGGGGGCTACGAGACAGCTTAATCAGCTGTCTCAATTTTAATAGCGTCTGTCTTGATTATAAACTTAACAGTTCCGCTCTGGCCTGAGGCGAGTCCTGTGAATATATCATAATCCTTACCTGCGTCCATTACCGCGTCGATTCTGTCAAGTATATCAGTGCTGTCCTTGTCTGAAAGCTTGTCTACAAGCTTATCTACGCCATCCTTAAGGTCTCCGGCGCCATCATCAAGCTTGCCGATTCCGTCTATAAGCTTGTCAGTACCGTCAGAGAGGTCATTTGTGCCACTCTTAAGGTCCTTGGTCCCCTTGTAGAGCTTGTCACTGCCATCGTAGAGGCTCTTTGTGCCATCAGCGAGGGTCTTGGTTCCATTTGCGAGATCCTTGGTACCTGTGTAGAGTGTATTCGCTCCTGTGCTGAGTTTGCCTGCGCCTGTGCTAAGCTCGCCTGCGCCGGCTGAAAGCTTACCTGCGCCTTCTGCTGCGCTGTCAGCGCCACTCTTAAGGCTGAGACTTCCCTGATAGAGCTTGTCAAGGGCGTCAGCAAGGCTCTGTGTGCTTGTAGGAAGTGCCTGAACTGCTGTAGCGAACTTGCTTGCGCCTGCTGAGAGGTCATCCGCTCCCTTTACGAGAGCCTGAAGGCTCTGGGCACTCTCAGGACTTGCGAGAGAAGCAGCCTGGCTCTTAAGGCCTTCCTCAACCTGCTGGAGCGCTGCAACGGCGCCTGCCATCTGGTTATACTTAGCGAAATTGGAAGGATCCTTAGCCGCCATTACCTCAGCGCTGCCATAGGCCTGAAGGAGCTGGCTCATTTTACCCTGATAGTCAGCTATCTGACTGTCAAGATTTGAAACCTGGGTTCCGATTGATGTGCCAATTGTATTGATAGTTCCGGCGAGGGTCTGAACCCCCTTGTCTACCTGGGCCGCTCCGTCAGCGAGACTCTGAGCGCTTGTTCCAATTGAAGAAGTGCTCTTAGCGAGAACCGCGGCTCCGCTTGAAGCCTGTGAGAGACCGTCTGAAAGACTTGCCGCCCCGGTAGAGATCTTGCCTAAGCCTGTGTTAAGACTGTCAGCGCCGGTCTTAAGGCTGTCAGCGCCGGTCTTAAGGCTGTCAGCGCCATCCTTTACGCTCTTCGTGCCATCCTTAACCTTCTTAGCGCCGTCATTTAAATCATTCGCGCCATCATTTACCTTCTTGACGCCGTCCTTGAGGTCCTTAGCGCCATCCTTGAGATCTGAAGCACCATCATCAAGCTTGTCTACGCCATCCTTAAGGTCTGCTGACTTGTCCTTTAACTCGCTCGTGCCGTCCTTCAGGTCATTAACACCGTCTGAAAGCTCATCCTTGCCATCTGTAAGGTCATGGAGCATGTCCTTGAGGTCGTTAAATTTGCCGCTCTTGGTGTCAACCGCGTCTGAAACGACATCAGGAAGAGCGCATGTGAGAGTCATCTCAAGCTCGAAATCAGTCGCGTCTGCGGTAACCTCGAAATAATCAGGCACATCAGTGTCATCGTCAAGCTCAAGACTGTCCTTGAGTCCCGGGAAGGTAACGCCGATAGCAGTAGCGTTTTTACCTTCGGAGATGACCTTGCCGTTTGTAACCTCTACGTTCGTGAACTTATCTTCAGGTAAAATCATGCCGGTTATTACTGTAAATGGTACGCTTACCTCGCTATCCTTGTCTCCGATTTTAACCTTCTGCTTAGCGTTATTTGTATAGTCGAAGCGGATTGTAACCTTGCCGCTCTTTCCTGCAAGCTCTGAAGGCTCTATGTCCTTTCCGTCAAGCTTGTAGGAAACCTTAACACCTATAGGTGACTCTTCTGTCGTGGTTCCCTGGTAATAAATGTCAGAGCCCTTGGCGGCCCAGGTAACAGTGTCGCCATCCTGAGTAAAAGTCTCGTCACCCTTTACATTTTTAATATCAGAAAGGTTAGATGAATCCGTAAGGGTGTCGGCTCCGTCAGGATTCTTAAGCCAGTCGCTTACGATAATCTTGTTCTGGGTGCCTGCCGCGTCTGAGAATACGTAAACGGTCTCATCCTTGTCTACCTTGTCAGAATCCGTTGTGTCAGCTGAAGCAAGAAGGGTCTTCGTAAGCTTATCCTGTCTTCTGCCAAGCTCCGTGTCGGAAATGACATTTACGTCATCCGCCTTCACTGTCGTTTCATTTTCACCTGCGTAAGCAGGAACATAAGCCGCTGTAGCGCTTATAATGAGTGACGCCATAGCGAGTGTGCTTACGCTTTTTGCGAATATTCCGTTCTTCATAGTTTTTATTCTCCATTAATTAGCTGTTGTTGTCTTGGTATCTGAAGCCGCTACCCCATTTTCAGGCTTAAATCCCTTGCTGGTCCTGATAATAAGAGGATCGAAGAGGATAAGTACCGATGGAAGTACAAATATAACCATAGCCATGGAAATGATAGCGCCGCGGGCCATGAGGATACACATAGAGTTGATGATGGCAATCTTTGAATATAAGCCTACGCCGAATGTCGCGGCGAAGAATGAAAGACCACTTATCATGATTGACTTTGTGCTCGTCTGGGACGCGATCGAGACCGCCTCGTGCTTATCGGCTCCCTTATGCCTTTCCTTCTGATATCTCGTCGTCATAAGTATCGCGTAGTCGACTGTCGAACCAAGCTGGATGGTTCCGATTACGATTGACGCTACGAACGGAAGCGATGTGCCCGTGAAATAAGGAATACCCATATTTATAAATATAGCGCACTCGATAACCATAACCAAGAGGAATGGCAGTGAAATCGACTTAAATACAAATGCTATAATAATAAATATCAGACCTACAGACGCAATATTAACCGCATTAAAATCATGATTCGTTACCGTTATGAGGTCCTTCGTACAAGGCGCTTCACCTATAAGCATGGCCTTCTTGTCGTAACCCTTTATTATCTTATTTAATGTGGTAATCTGATTATTCACCTCATCTGTGGCTACCGCATACTTGGAGCCTAAGAGGATGAGCTTCCAGTTGTCGCTCTCAAGATCGCTCCTGAGGTCATCATCTATCATCTCGTCAGGGATAGCAGGGCCAACCACGCTGTCGAGGCCGAGTACCCACTCAACACCGTCTGTATCTTCTATTTCATCGCACATCTTACGGATTGTCTTGGTATCCGTATTCTTGTCGACGAGGATCATTTCCGTCGTGCTCATGCCCATCTCGTCTTCAAGCTTCTGGTTCGCTACAATTGATGGGAGATTCTTAGGCAGCGTATCGCCAAGATTGTAGTAAACCTTTGTATGCGCCTGGGCGTAGGCAAATGGAATGAAAAGCGCTACAAGGAGCACAATAAATGTAATATAGTACTTCGAAAGGAAATTTCCGATACCCTTGATGTCAGGGAGAAGGGCCTTATGCCTTGTTCTCATAAGAGGCTTCTCAAAGGCAAGTACAAGAGCCGGAAGGATGGTTACGCAGGAAATAACTCCGAAGAGGACACCCTTTGCCATGACAAGACCTATATCAAGTCCGAGCGTAAAGCTCATGAAGCAGAGGGCAAGGAAACCTGCGATTGTGGTAACCGAAGATCCGATAACCGACTGGAGAGTATTTGAAATGGCGTGAGCCATCGCCCTCTTATCGTCTCCCGGAAATCTCTCCTGATTTTCCTTGAATGAATTCCAGAGGAAAATGGAGTAGTCCATGGTTACACCCAGCTGAAGGACCGCGGCGAGGGCTTTCGTGATGTAGCTTATCTCGCCGAAGAAAATATTTGTACCAAGGTTATAGAATATCGCCATTCCTATATTTATAAGGAAAAGGAATGGAACGAGGAATGAGTCCATGGTAAGCGAAAGAACTATGATGGAGAGGATAACCGCTATCGCTACGTAAATCGGTTCCTCCTGCTCCGTGAGGTCCTTCGTATCCACAACAACCGAGCTCATGCCGGATACGAAGCACTGCTTGCCTGCTATGCTTCTTATCTCTTTTATGGCGGCCATAGTTCCGTCTGATGATGTCGTGTCATCGAAAATGATCATCATCATGGTAGCGTCGCCTGAGTTGAACTTGCTGTAGAACTCATCCGGCAGCATCTCCTTAGGAATCGAAATGTCCATAAGGCTGTCATACCAGATGGCTGACTTCACATGATCGACCTTCTCGATCTTCTCCCTCAGAGCGGATACGTCCTTATCAGGCATATTTTCCACTACGAGCATTGAAAATGCTCCGCTTCCGAACTCGTCCTCGAGAATATCCTGTCCCTTCATGGTCTCAATATCTTTTGGAAGATAGGTGAGAACATCATAATTTACCCTCGTCCCGACATATCCGAAGAATGATGGGATGAGGAGTAAGAGGGAGATGATGAGGATCGGAATACGGGCTTTAACTACGGCTTTCCCGAACTTTATCATTTTGCTTTTTCCTCCTATAAAAAATTAGCATTCAGTCCGTTTTATGTCCATTAGCTGACTGACCAATGGTCATTTTTAATTACGTCAACAGTTATATCACAAAAATGACCATCGGTCAATATCAAATGCGACACATCAGGTGATGTGTATACAACTTTTTAGCACTCAATAGTGTCAAGTGCTAATCGATGTTGCTTTGCCGTTCAGACAAATGTCACGCGGCTAACGTGATAATGCCGCTTTAGGGCTTTACTTTTTAATTACAAAGTATTATAATAGTGTAAGTATCCTAAAAATTTTGTAAACGCTTAAATCGTAAGCGGGAACTGATAGCATTCAGTCCGTGAGTATTTCCGGTTTGCTCGAACTCGAGCTGTGACAACAGAAAGAAAGCGGTGATAAAGTGACAAAAGTCCAGACTAACAAGCAGCAGAAGGAAGACGCCCTCCTCTCCGCTGCCTTTGACATTTTCACAACTCAGGGTATAAACAAGGCATCCATATCAGATATTGTGAAAAAAGCAGGCGTCGCGAAAGGAACATTTTACCTGTACTTCACTGACAAGTACGATATAAGGAACAAGCTCATAGCGAAGAAGGCAAGCACAGTATTTTCGAAGGCTATAGAGGACCTTAAGGCGGATAGCGTTGAAGGGAAGACTCTGACCGACACATTTATTTTCATTGTAAATGATGTGCTCGACCAGTTTGTAGCTGACAAGTCCCTCCTTAACTTCATTTCAAAGAACCTGTCCTGGGGAATCTTCAAGGGAGCCTTAACCGGCAGTACCGCGTCTGAAAATGACGTCGACTTCAACGAGGTCTTCGAATTCATTAACAAATCGACAGACATGCCTGAGAAGGACCTCGAAATCACTCTCTACCTTATAGTGGAGTTTGTCAGCAGCACCTGCTACAGCTCTATTCTGTATTCCGAGCCGGCGCCGATAGATGATATTAAGCCTTATATTTTTTCAGTAGTACGGTATATTTCCGAAAATCAGGTCAAGCAGTCGGATAATTATAAGCTTGACTTACCGGAGGAGGTTGATTATGAGCATGTTCACGAGAAATCCGTTCAAGCAGGAAACGGGCAGTAGCAAGGAAATGAAGGCGCTTGCGCATGAGGCGGCGAACGACTCTGTCGAGAAGATAGTCGACAGCATGAGGTCTGAGCACGACGAAACAAGGAAGCAGGTCGAGAAGGCCCGTGTTGAGGTCGCGACTAACAGCGAGATTCTGGCGGCTCTGAAGGAGGAGATTTCATCCGCGAGGGATGATTTTTCGACGACCAGGGACAATATAGCGGGCTATAAGGAGACGCTCGCTGACATATCCGCGAAGCTCGTCACTCTGGCTGACAGCCAGGCTGCCCAGGATAACTTCTTACAGGAGTCAAAGGATAAGATTACTGATGTTGTTATCAGGCTTGAAGAGCAGCTTGATAATATCGAGAAGCAGGAAGAGGCCATAATGAAGGCCCGCACCACCAAGATGGATAATATCCTCACTAATTTCCCTAAGCTTGAGGAAAATGTTGTGCGCCGTGTAAATGCGATTAATTCCGAGCAGACTCAGGCCATGACCGAGGAGATCGACAAGATTAAGGCCCACCAGAGGAAGGACGGGACATTTACGAGGATTATGCTCTCGATCTCCTTAATATTCAATATTATCCTTACCTCGGGGATTGTTGTGATTATTCTCTACCTTGCTGATATGATAAAACTCTGATTTGGGGTTGACTTTTTAGGATGAAGAGAGTAAAATGAATAACGTTGTTCATGTTCAAAGAGCTACGGCCAATTGTCGTAATGCTTTCGCATTACGACTAACCTGCAAAGCAGGTTGGGCCTAAGCGTGAAGAGCAATCGCTTCGCTCATGCTCTTCAATCGGGGTGTGGCTCAGTTTGGTAGAGCGCTGCGTTCGGGACGCAGAGGTCGCGTGTTCGAGTCACGTCACCCCGATAAAAAACCACCGATATTGTTATCGGTGGTTTTTGTTTTATTGTTATACTCCCTCAAAGGAATCAAAATCAGGAATAAAGCTTGCTTCGGCTACCTTTCTCTCCTGTATATAGGCATTTGTAACGCCCATAGAAAGGGCGAAGTCCACAACCCTGTCATATTCGCGCCTTGTAATTCGGCGCCCCAGCTCAGGATATTTCTCGCCGACACCCTCAAGAGGTGTATACTGGCTCATAATGCTTATCATAATATCATCACCGTAGGTATCATGCAGATATTTTATCACGTCCATGCTGTCATGCGTTCCAAGTGGGAGCACCAGGTGCCTCACTACAATTCCCCTACTTAGCATTCCATCGCCTGTAAATATTGTACCTCCGACCTGTCTGTACATCTCAGCAAGAGCCGCCTTCGCGACCTCCGGATAATCATAAGCATTCGAATATTTTTTTGCCCGGTCAGGGCTCATGTACTTAAAATCCGGTAAATAGATATCAATTAAGCCGGCTAACATTTCTAGAGTGTCGATGCTTTCATAGCCGGATGAATTATATATAAATTTAAGCGGTCTTATACCCTCTTTTTCGCATTCTTCTCTGTATTCTTCTACCGCTTTTACTACCGTTGGGACAAAATGTGTCGCTGTAACAAGTCCTATATTCTCTGCGCCTTTTTCCTGAAGCTCGCGGAATATTTCAACCAATCTTTCAAATGTAATTTCCTTACCGTGATTTCCGAGGGCTATTTCCCTGTTCTGGCAATAGACACAACGAAGAGAGCAGCCGGAAAAAAATATATTTCCGACTCCTCTCTTCCCTGTAAGGCAGGGCTCCTCGTAAAAATAAAGGGCTGCGCGGGAAAGCCTCACGATATCAGTCTCCCCGCAGTAGCCAATATTCCCCTCGGACCTGTCCACACGACAAGCCCGAGGACATAGCATACATGATAACGGACTTTGGCCGTGACTGAAGGAGTAGTTACTCAACAGATTTAAATGCTTCATCCAGATCCTCAATTATATCATCTATATTCTCCACACCGATAGAAAGTCTTATGGTATTCGGCTTAATTCCCTGGTCGAGAAGCTCCTTCTCATTGCACTCGGAGTGTGTCGTGGAGGCCGGATGAATAGCGAGGCTCTTAACGTCGGCAACATTCGCAAGCAGTGAGAAGAGCTCGAGATTATCGATAAAATCCTTCGCCTTTCTTGCGTCGCCCTTGATATCAAAGGTAAATATCGAGCCGCCTCCGTTAGGATAATACTTCTTATAAAGCCTCTGCTGCTCAGGGTCCTTAGACACAGCCGGATGACTTACGTATTCGACCTGTGGATGTTTACTTAAATAATCTACAACCTTAAGCGCATTCTGAACATGTCTCTCTACACGAAGCGGAAGCGTCTCAAGTCCCTGAAGGAAAATCCACGCATGTATCGGTGAGAGCGTAGCGCCGGTATCACGAAGAAGTATAGCCCTTATGTATGTCACAAATGCGGCAGCTCCGACATCCTTCGCAAAGCTTACTCCGTGATAGCTTGGATTCGGTTCAACGAGCCAAGGGAACTTATCAGAGCTCGTCCAGTCAAACTTACCACCGTCAACGATAACACCACCGATCGTAGTGCCGTGACCACCGATAAATTTCGTAGCAGAATGAACCACTATATCAGCGCCATGCTCAATCGGCCTTAAGAGATACGGTGTGGCGAAGGTATTATCTATTATAAGCGGAAGCTTATGCTTATGGGCAATCTCGGCCCATTTCTCCACATCGAGAACCTCACCGTTCGGATTTCCGAGAGTCTCCGCATAGAGAGCCTTCGTATTCGGCTTTATGGCATTTTCAATTTCATCGTAATCATAGGGATCTACAAAGGTTGTCGTAACGCCATAATCAGGAAACGTGTGCGCAAGATAATTATATGTGCCTCCATAAATATTCTTAGCTGATACAATGTGGTCTCCCGCGTGAGCCGCAGCCTGGAACGCGTAAGTAACTGCCGCCGCACCTGAGCCAACAGCGAGCGCCGCAACGCCACCCTCAAGAGCCGCTATTCTCTGCTCAAACACATCCTCTGTCGGATTAGTAAGACGGCCATAAATATTTCCGGCATCCTTCAGGGCAAATCTTGCCTCGGCATGATCTGAATTATGAAATACATAAGATGATGTCTGGTAAATAGGTACCGCCCTTGCGTCAGTCACAGCATCAGGCTTTTCCTGACCTACATGAAGAGCGAGTGTCTCGAACTTAAGATTTCTGTCTGCGTAATGTTTCTTTCCCATATTGTAATTCCTCCTTGCCTATCAGCTTGATAGGACTACTATAGCACACAATATCCCAAATGTAAATACTTTCAGCTTATAACCTTTTCCGATAGGTTTTTATAGGTTAAGCTGATTAGCCATGACAGAGCTTGCGCTAAGTCACGGCTATTATGATCAGGCACAATTTATAAGGGAGTTCAGAGAATTCACCCTCCTGTCACCGAATAAGTATAGGAGGGAGATAAAGGAAAGCTCCTATGGAAAACAATTTATCCTAGAGTGAATTTGGCTCGAGGAGGCTTGACGTAAAGAAGAGAAAGAGCTCTCCTATTATCAGGTTAAATATAAACGCTATTATCTCTCCGACAAATATATTTCCTGCCGCATACGCCGGTATTATTATAAAGGCATCCGGCATTAATCCGAAATATACAAACAATACCTGAGCAAGCTGTTTTACAAAATAAGCCGTATTTTCAGGAAGTACGGTTTCTATAAATGTTCCGACCGACACCGAGAAAAACCACATAACCGGAATCATTATAATTCCTAAGATCAGGTCTCCCGTTAAATTACCTGTCACTACCGCCTCTATAAGTAATATAATTACAGCCGGAAGCATATCAAGCATCGTGCAGGTCATATCGCCGAGGACTGAACAGGTCACCTTTCCAAGTACCGGTGAAGGCGCCATGAAGAATAAATTATTCTTTGCGTCATCCGATAAGGAATTTGACAAGGCCCTGTAAAATACGGTTATAAGTAAGGCAAATACAATAATTACAAGATTCACCTTATTTAAAAACGCGTAGGTTCCAACAGAAAGTATAGCGACCTCCGCCAAATAAAATATGGCAGATTTCGTAAGGAATCCGAATTTAGCGAAGCGCCTGTGATTATTCACAGTCTTATAAAAGAACATGGAAGCGCCTGAGCCCTTTGTAAATATACTTCCCTCTGTCTTAATTTTCCTTTCCTTCTTCTTGCCGGTTGAAAATGTAAGCTTTCCCGTCTCTTTCATTTTCTCAACGACAGCGTTAGCTTCCGATACGCCCTCAATCGCGTTTTCATAATAATCCGCTTTCAAGTGATTTAATATATAAAGAAGAACAATAGGTGTCACAACTGACAGGGTAAGTAAAATAAAATATATCACAAGATTCTTCCCAAGTGAAAGAGTAAATAAGGCAAGCAGCCAGCCAAATACAGGGATAAAGGCTATCTTATCCGATGAGAATAATTTTCCCGCTGAAGCGAGAACTGAATTGTCGGTCACTTTAAATGCCACAAACCACAATACGGCTAAAAGGGCAAGAAATATATAGAGACCCTTTTCTATATATGAAGCCTTCTTCGTGTCCGAATTTTCTTCCACGTAGGTTATAGCCTGTAAGAGCTGCCCATCAATCAGCATTAAAAACCACATGATTAAAACCGTTCCACAGGTAAAGGCATTCCAGTTAAATTTATATACAAAGGTCGGAACATAGCATAAAAGCCAGACCGTCATTACGGCCGAAAAACCGATTTTCATCATAATGCGGAACATGAGGACCTTTTGCGGCGGCATGGGCGAAGCGAATAATATATTCACGTCTCCTGCGAGGAACATTTTCCCACTGCTGCTGTCCGCGCCTATTATCTCATAGGCAAAGCTTACAAGAATAATAAGCGCTATAGCAAGAGCCGCCATCTCATTCTGAGAAATTCCCTGTGACTTAAACCAGTTGCTTATAAGAGCGTCGTCAGCGGCATTTTCTTCGGCGGCAGTTACAGTTTCTTCATCATCTGCTTCTTCCTCGCCAACCTCGCTCGCCTGATTCGTTGAACTTTTCTCTCCCATGCTTTCTCCAAGGGTTCCGGCAAGACCGCCTCCAAGCATTCCGATTAAGAAGCAGATTAATATAAAGGCTAAAACTCCCTTTCTGAATATTTTCTTTATCTGGTTTATAAATGTGTGGACGGCGTAATATCCCCAGACTCTCATGCGTCCTTCTCCTCCTCTTTTCCTTCCGTAACCTCAAAGAAGAGATCTTCAAGGTTCTCACCTGTTTTCGCAAGGGACTCCTTCGTGACATCCGCATGCACTTTTCCCGCCTGCATAATTATGGTTCTGTCCCAAAGCATGTCAACTGAATCTATTATGTGAGTCGACATTAAAATGGTTTTACCGGCGTTTCTGTACTCTTCGATAATATTTTTTAATTCCTTGATCGCGTGAGGATCGAGACCTATCATAGGTTCATCGAGGAGAAGGACCTTTGGGTCAGGTAAGAGGGCAAGGCAGAGACCTAATTTCTGCTGCATACCCTTCGAGAGCTCGTCCCCGAACTTCTTCTCTTTATCGGTGAGCTCAAATCTCTGAAGGAGCTCGTCTGCCCTGCTTTCATAGTCCTTTAATTTCCACACACGGGCCATGAATTCTAGGTGCTCTCTCACCGTGAGATTCGGATAGAGGGATGGCATCTCCGGAGCGTATCCTATAAGGCGCTTAGCGTCTGATGAACCTGCACGAAAACCTCCGATTGTAATATTTCCATCGAATTTAAGGAAGCCTATTATTGACTTAATAAGGGTACTCTTTCCTGCCCCGTTAGGTCCAAGAAGAACCGTGACCGTTCCCGGCTCAAGAGTAAAAGAAATGTCGTCAATAGCCTTTAATTTCTTGTATTTTTTTGTAAGATTAATTATCTGAATCATGGTAATTTCTCCTTTAGATTATTTCATAGTATAATGTCTAATCATCTCTTCTTCCACAGGAAGCTTTCTGGCAACATACGAAAGCAAACGAAGTATAATATATGATATGAAGCATGATATAATCGGCAAAATAACCGACAAATTGTATCCTATCCCAAGTTGCTCAACCAACACATTTCCGAAGTTTCTGTTAGCCATAATCGCTAAAGTTATAAGCGATACATATATAATTCTATGTGGCACTGAACATCTCCAAAGTTTAAAGGCACGTGCCAGCTCATTCTGCTTTTTCTCCATATTTTCCTTCCTTAGTTCCTTTCGTGCTTAAGTATAGCTACCGCAATCTGAGAGAGGGTCGGTCTCTCGAGTGTCAGATTAAATCCCGCAAGCGAATCTGCCTTATCCGCGAGGGCGATACCCTCTATTCCATATTTACTGCTGTTTTCGGTATAAAGATAGGGTCTTACAGCTTCCGATATATCAGGGTCTCCCTTAACGGAAATATATTTTTCCTTTAAATCTTCCGTAAAACCTTCTTCCACTATTCTCCCGTCATGCATAATAATTGCATAATCCGTGACAGATTCCATATCAGAGATATTGTGGGTAGAAAAGAATACTGAGTTCCTTCCATTTTCCCTGTCGATATACTCTCTTAGCCTGTCACAAAGCTCTTCTCTTGAAAGCGGGTCAAGTGGAGAAGCCGGCTCATCAAGTATCAAGAGATTCGTATCTCTGGCAAGAACTCCCGCTATCTCAAGCTTCATGAGATTACCGTCTGACAAGGTTGATACCTTCGGACTTTTCTTACCTTCCAATGGATCTATGCGAAATTCTCTGACATAATCATAGAACTTATCCTTATGGAAATTATCGAAAAGTATTTCCGATATGTCCGCTACCTGCTTAATGGTCCACTGGGGAAGATAATAATTTCCTGTTCCTGTGTATCCAGTGAGTTCCCTTAACGGGCAGGATTCCTTCTCTGCGTCCTCATTAGAATATTTTCCAAAATATTCTATCTCACCGTCAAAGTCGAGTCTGATTCCCGATAAAAAATTCATAAGGGTAGACTTTCCCGCTCCGTTCTCGCCGATAAGGGCTGTGGCGAAGCCTTCAGGTATGGCAAGATTTTCTATATCAAGAGTAAATTTCTTATATTTCTTCTTTAAATTATGCGCTGTAACGCAATAATTAATGTCTCTCATTGTTCCTCCAAGGATCATTCATTTTCAGACCAAAGTAAATCCACTGTGTCTGTTAGCTCGGATTTGCTAAGGCCCGCAAGCTTCGAAGTCTTAACTGCCTTCGTAACCGAGTCTTCTATATCACGTCTGTACTGCTCCATCACCATTTCACTTGTGCGTGAATTCACAACAAAGCCCTTACCCTGTACAGCTGTGACTAAGCCTTCCTGTTCAAGCTCTTCATATGCTTTCATGGTTGTAATTACGCTCACCTTTAAGTCATTCGCAAGTGATCTGATAGACGGCAGATATTGTCCTTCTTCTATGCGTTCCTCCATGATGTCATCGCGGAACTGAGCCGCGATCTGCTTATATATAGGAACCCCACTCGTCTGTAACAGTTTCACTTCCTGCCTCCTGTTCTGTCTGTTTTAGCTGTTATTGCTGTTCATTACTATATATTATAACATATAAACAGTTTTGTCAAGACCTGTTTTTAAGAAAAATAAAAAAAGATGTGAACAAGCTTTCGCTCGTTCACACCTTCAGTCCCAATTTCTGGTGTCTGCGGGTAACCTGGTACATGTCATTTTCCATGGCCATGACTTCATGCAAGGGAATTGGCTTAAAGAGCGGTATCTTCATGACCTTCTTTATCCATCTTCGATGAACACTTCAACTAATGTTTTGCGTGAAATCTGTTATATTTTAATCCGGAAATGTCGGCACATGGCGTCTCTCCTGCGACTAACTGGCTTGTTACGTATCCTGCTGCCGGTCCGATTCCAAAACCGTGTCCCGTATATCCGCATGATATTACAAGGCCCGGAACCTCCGGAACCGTATCAATTACAGGAACCTTGTCAACCATCTCATCCATATAGCCCGCCCATGTGCGGACAATCTTCGCGTTTTTAAGGCGTGGAATATATTTAATAATTCCCCTGCAAATGCATGGTGCCGTAACACTCACCTATATCCTTAGAACGGTCTAATATTTCACTCATTACTCACTCCTCCTCAGTCCCGGGATGCATCACTTATTCTTGTGTCAATAAATCTCGCCTTCATGGCAAATTCCTTCGGCACGCTCATAGTCACGAGATTTGTCTTGTCAAATGCCTTGCCTGTGCGTACCTTCACTATTTCCGCCTCACATACAGGCTTTCCGGAACGGTCAAGAGCCATACCCTTGTCTCCTACCTCCGGTAGAGGGAGGAATTCATATGGAAATGTAACGGTCGCCCTGCCATCTCCCGTGTCCTCATTTACAAGGAAAATAGCCTGGCCCGGGCAGCTTGCGACGCACATGCCACAGTCTATACACTCACTCGCGGGATCTACAACGGGGAGCTTCGTGATATGCGGGCCGATGTGGATACATTTCTTAACACAGGTATCCTCACATGGGTTACATGGAATATTCTGCGTACACTCGACCACAGGATGAATACCGACCTTGTGGGTATAGCCCGGGAAGCGACCTATCTCATCATCAGCGACATAGCCCTTCTGTAAAAGATTGGTTGAAATGTCGATGCCCTCTTCAGTCTTCTCTATCTTCTTGCCGCGGTTCTTTGGCGCGAACATGCCCTCACGAAGGTTATCAAGGGCGCTGTCAAGCTTCTCTTCCTCACTGTCCATCTCGGATTTCTCTATATATCCGAGGTATTCCGCCGCGTAAATGCCCGCCTGGCGGCCTTCAATCATAGCAGAGCTCGCTTCCTCAATTCCCGAAACATCACCTGCAGCAAAGATTCCCGGAATACTGGTCTCTCCGTGGGCATCGATTACAGGAACCGTTCCGCCCGCTTCCTTCATTTCACAGCCCGCGACCTTCATTAGCTGGCTCATTGGTGAAAGTCCTACCGCGATACAGACTGTATCCACGTCAAAATGTATTTCCGTTCCTTCTATAAACTGAAATTTATCATCGAGTTTCTGAATTGTTACTCCCTCGACGTGGTCTGTGCCTTCTACTTCCTTTATCGTGTATGGAAGGTAAAATGGAATGCCTGTCCTCGCGAGCTTTGCCGCGTGAACTCCGTACCCGCCTATCTTAGGGGCGGCATCCGCAAGGGCTACGACCTCGCATCCTGCCTGACGGAGCTGGAAGCTTACGACAAGACCAACATTTCCGGTACCAAGCATGAGAATTCTCTTACCGGGTCTTACGCCATGAAGGTTCATCATGGTCTGGGCAGCGCCCGCTCCAATTACTCCCGGAAGGGTCCAGCCCTTAAAAGGCACCATATTTTCGGATGCGCCTGTCGCTACTATAATCGCGTCAGCCTTAATATGCTCTACCTTATCACCGATTCGGACAAGTACTTCCTTGTCAGGGTAAATGCCCATGACCGTAGCGTTTAGTTTTACTTCTACGCCTGCGTCACCGGCTTCCTTAAGAAGCTGCTCTCCTATTATATATCCGCGAATTTTAGCCCGGTGCTCTTTTGAACCAAAGAACTTGTGGATCTGCTTAAAGAGCTGGCCGCCCGGCCTCGCGTTTTCATCGAAGACTATAGTCTTAACGCCTCTTTTTGAGGCTTCAATAGCGGCCGAAAGTCCCGCAGGTCCTGCGCCGATAACTATAAGGTCGACTCGTTTCATTTTCTTTACTCCTCCCTCAATCCCGAGTCACAGCGCTTTGCGCTGTGTCAGTAAATGGTTTATCGCTAGTGCCATATTGCGTTCGTACGCTCATTCCCTCAGTCAGCGGTGTCATGCAGGTTCTGACGTTTGGTTCTCCATTTACAATCATTACGCAGTCCGTGCATCTTCCAATCGCGCAGAAAATGCCGCGAGGCTCGTGCTTCTTTGCCGTATATCTGTGAACCATAACTCCCGCCGCCTTGAGGGCAGCTGCTATCGGCTCACCTTCATACCCCTGTAATTCCTTGCCGTCATAGGTAAATGTAACAAGTCTTCCCTTCTTTACCTCACCTAATATTGGGTGCTCAGTAAATCTCAATGAATCCATACATGCCTCCTTTAGTTCAACAAAAAGGGCGCCTCCGAAACGAGATCTAATCTCATTCCAAAGGCGTCCTTGTCTTTGTTAGTTCACATTATACCACAATAGTGGATAAAAAATTGTAAAAATCGGAACACTATATAGCCCTATCCGTAGCTGCTTCGTGTCGTACAAGGTTAAATACAATAATATACATCGCAATCACAAACACATAGAAGAGAACATTCGACAGAGCAGTATTTAGCATAGCGCACGAATCGTAGAACCCGTGAAGAAACACAGGCACAACGTAAGCGGCTACAAGATTCCTCTTTCTGCGTGTACTATCGCCTATATTGTCACAAAGCTTCGCTCTTCCGTAAAAGTATCCCATGAATACCGAGAAGCCAAGATGGCCTGGTATTGCGAATAAAGCTCTCGTTCCCGCGACTCCCAATCCATACCTGAAAATATATCCAATATTTTCAAATGCGGCAAAGCCTAAGGATGTGCTGGCAGCATATACAATTCCATCGTATCTGAAATTAAAATTCGGATCATTCCAGGTAACCTTCTGCATCAGAGCGTACTTCATGCCCTCCTCAGCGCAGGCTACAACAAGAAAGGCAAGTAAAATGTAGTATTCCTGTCTGTTCTCAGGCACGAATATACCGAGAACTGTCTCGCCTATAGTCTCGAGCACTATCGCCGCTAGTCCCGCAAGAACTCCCATTCCGATAAGCCGCCATATAAGATAAGGAGGTTCCTTCTCGATCTTGTCCTGGTCATAAACGTATTTCAACAGTATTATAGCAGGCGCTACTGCCGCCGCTATGTGAATCCAGAAGACTGTATCTACTATAGATAAAAAGAACATACGTCTCTCCCTTCCAAAGCTTCTTTCGGCCAGGTATAAGTGGTACCAAAAGCATTCACACCCAAACCATTAGAACAATACTAACATCACTAATTGCAAATGTCAAGAAAAATGTGACTTTCTTTTGATCAATTCTCTGTCTTCACATGTGTAACAATAAAGTCATCATTCGCCTTCGGGGAATATATTATGTATAAATCATCGCCCTCCCAATCGAAAAGATAATAGTGAAAATAATGTTCTTGCATATCTGTGTGAAATAGTTTCGAAATTATTTTACATTTATTAAAATCAATATATTCCTTATCTTTCACACAATCTAAGGACACCTCATATATAAAGTTATTCTTCAGCATATATATATTTGGATACCTAAAACCTACTATTCTGGTTGAGTTATTTTTTGTATCGTAAATTAAAGTATCCGTCTTAGCATCAGGATTGATTTCTACTAGCACATCCCTACGCACGTCACACTGCCTTAATGTTGCCCATGTATTTATATTGGTTAAATAATATTTGGAACACGAAGCAGTCAAGACGCAATATAAAGAATCTCCATATTGTATACATTTGTTGGAGTAGATATCACTATTATAATATTTCTTTCCATCAAGGCATGATATATGATATCTGTTGCTATCCCCTTCATAATTCCATGAGTATCCACAATTGTCGTGCTGATGTTTGAATTCTATTTTCCTGTCATTAAATGTTGTTGAATTTTCAGGAGCAGTTTTAGTATAGCTGTCAAGTTTATATATTTTATTAGCTTTTTGTTTATAGCCAAAATAATTATATATACCGTCGAATACAATATCATATTTCTCTGATTGACGCTTATACAGATACTCATTTATTTGTCCAAGGTCGCTAAGGTAATAAGCAATATACTCGTCAGAGGAATGATACGATATTGCCTTCATATAAACGGTCATTCCAAGGATACACACAAGTAGAATAATAGAAACATTTTTTAACGTTTTCACAAAAATGCGCAAGGAATCAGCCTCCTTTGATAATTTGATTCATTATATTATTGAATAATATTTACCTCAGTATTATTAATAACTTTAATAATTTCAAGAGGCTTCCCTTTGCCATCTCCTTGAATATCAATAATTGCATCATACAGTGTGTTGTATCCCTTTGAAACTTTGCCATCCATTTTTCCGTTATGAACGTAATATCTATCAACATATATCCATACTCGAACATAATGAGATTATTATAGTAAGTATCCATTATGCTCCTTATACTCTTGATAAATGCATTGATATGAATGTCCGTCAGGTAGCGTTTGATATTCTCAGCGCTTTTTCCCTGCATTCCAAGATCATCAATTGTTCCTTTTATAGTGCTTTCAAGACTATCCAAGGCGTTATTATAGTTAGTAATTACGTCTTTAACTTTTCTTCGAAAATCTGATATTTCAGCTCGCTTTATTACATAATTGGTGTTCATTATTATCCTCTTAAAATTAGTCTGTTAAGTCTTTATCTTACTGCGAAGTGTGATATAATTAGTTGAGCGCATTTTCAATCTGCGCAACAATTTCATTACATAGACGTCTAAGCTCGCTGATAATATTATCAGAACCTATAAGTTCGTTTTTCAGTTCGGCTATCTTTAAGTTGACAGTGTCCATAAGCTCGTCAACCTTGTTATAATATGCGTCAGCATCTAATCCCACTGTTACACATTTTTCTATAAATATATCATCAGTAGTCCCTGTCCAACCCGGTATATCTAAATAATGGTTTTCATAAGAGAGCTTAAGAGACTTTATTGAACTCTTTACATCACTGAGCTTGTTATTTGCAGTTTTCAATCTGGTTATCCGGTCGTTTATTCCATCCTTATGTGCTTCCTCGGCTGAGATTTTAGACTCAGTGGAACTTTTCTCGTCATACAGCGAATCAATACTTACTTCTGACATTGATTTTTCTCCATCCTAATTGATTGACTTTGATATGTTGCTGTCCGCTGCCTGAAAGCTGTCACCGACAGAATCTATCTTACTGATATCCCCTGTGAGGGCATTAGCATAGTCATCAATTAATTTGCATAGTGATTCGAAGGTCTCAATATACTCTGTCAACGAGTCGCTGACACATGTCGTCTCATATCGCTTGTGCCTCACTGCGGCAAGATTCTCCTTTGCGTTAGTGAGATTTGCTATATTAGCCTTGTACTGACTCTCATCGTATGAGATTATCTTTGGTGTTATCGGATTGCCGAATCCCCCATGGTATGTTACTTCCATGTCTTCCTCCAAATGGTTTGCACTTTCGTGTATTATCATTAACCATCAATCATAATACGCCCTGACAGAATGATTGTCAACAGCTTTTTTATATAACTTCATAAATCGGTATATAGTCAACCTATGTGACGTCAAGATAAAGTCACAATTTATAAGTTGACATAGGAGCTAAACCTGCGTATAATAGTCTCATAACCATGAAAGGAGATGCCTATGGAAAATAAACCGCATCTGCCTCCCATAGGAATGAGAATCATAAAGTCAAGCGTGGCGGTATTTATCTGCTACCTTGTATTTTACCTGAGAGGCGAAAAGGGGATCGTTTTTTACAGTCAGCTCGCGGCGCTCTGGTGTATACAGCCATATGTGGACAGTAGTCTAAAGCACGCGCTGCAGCGAACTATCGGAACATTTATAGGAACCGCCTTCGCGGCCTGCGTGATTCCGATGGTCTATTACTTACTTACAGGCACGAATCACCTGCTTCAATACGCTATCATATCTCTCATGATAGTACCGATAATATATCTTACAGTCTTAATGGATCGCAAAGACGCGTCATTTTTCTCATGTGTTGTATTCCTCAGTATTGTGGTACTTCATATCGAAGATGGAAATCCATTTTTGTTTGTCTGGACAAGGTTCTCTGATACCATGTTGGGCATTCTTATTGGCATGGGCGTAAATTTTGTCCACCTGCCGCATAAGAAGAGAAGGGATATATTATTTATTTCGGGGCTCGATGATACGCTAATTAACAGCAGGGAAAAATTATCGAATTACAGTGTAATTGAATTAAATCAGATGATTGATAACGGCCTTAAGTTTACGATTGCTACAAAAAGGACGCCCGCTTCATTAATAGAGCCAATGAAGCAGATACATTTAAATCTTCCGGTAATTGCCATGGATGGGGCTGTACTATATGATATTAATACGAGGAAGTATTTAAAATCATATGTCATGTCGCATGAGATTACAGATAAATTAACAAGGTTTATCGAGAACCACGGATTTAATTGTTACGTTAATTCGATTGTCGATGACACGTTAATTATTTATCATAAGGAATTATCCAATTACGCGGAGAAGGATATATTTAATAAAATGTATTCGAGTCCGCACAGGAATTATATTTATGGGGAGCTTCCCGAGAGGGCTAACTGCATTTATATAATGATGATTGATGAGACCGAAAAGATAGATAATTTCTACAAGGAAATGAAACGGACGGGAATTATTGATAATCTGAAGGTTTTAAGATATACAAGCGATGATTATCCGGGATATTCTTATATTAAGATTTACAATAAGAACGCCAAGAAGGAAAATATGGAGCAGTATCTGACGGCTGAGCTTAACTGCCTAAGGACGGTGACCTTTGGTAGTATAGCAGGGAAATATGATTATACTATTAAGCCGGGGGAACCTGATAAAGAGGTGCATATTATAAGGAAGTGGTTTGAGCCGATTGGGTTTAAAAGAAGGGTAGCATAAAAAAAGTGGTGAAGCTTAAGCTTCACCACTTTTTTATTTTGCTTTATGATTTGCAGAATTTACGCTTGACGAGGTCGGTCAGGGCGTTGGCGGTTTCATCTACTCCTAGCAGGCTGCTGTCGATAGCGACATCGATGTATTTCCTGTCACCGGGCTCGGTTCCCGCGAAATGCCTGTGGTAATTTGATCTTGCCTTATCGACCTCGTCTATCATTTTCTTAGCCTCATCTTCCTTCATATTCAAGGACTCGACGCAATTTTTTAGTCTCTCCTCATATGGGGCGTAAATAAATATTTTAATTGAATTAGGATGGTCACGTAAAATAAAATCCGAGCATCTGCCTACTATGATGCAGCTTTCCCTGTCGACATATTCATTAATATTTTTCGTCTGCAGTTCATATATTTTCTCCTGGGTATCGCTTGTCTGAAAGCCAAGTGGAAATATCATATAAAAAAAGGGATGATTAGGGTAGCTCTCTTCAAGGTCGCTTAGGGTATTCACAGGGATATTCATATCCTGCAATTTCAATTCGCTGTTTAATATATTTTTCCCACAATAAAATATCTTGCCTCCGCTCTGAGTCTCAAGCTGGTTTACGCAGCGGAGTAAAGTGCTTTTTCCCGAACCTGATGGGCCGATAATTGAAATAACCTCGCCCTCCTCTACGTCAATAGCTGCGATTTCTTCCTTATGGTCGTCGTAGAGTGTCAGGAATTTATTTATTATTCCTTCACGTTCATCATTTCTCATGG
Organism: uncultured Eubacteriales bacterium; assembly: GCA_900314885.1. Classification (GTDB taxonomy): domain Bacteria; phylum Bacillota; class Clostridia; order Lachnospirales; family Lachnospiraceae; genus Catonella. The sequence continues at coordinate 63,647 of OMWY01000005.1, read as the reverse complement.
CACCCCAGATTTTCGCGCCTTCCTTTGCGCTTGCGACGGCCCTGTCTACATCCTCCTTTGTGGCCTTCGGTACTGTGCCGATTAATTCGCCGTTATAGGGATTAATATTTTCCATTACGGCTCCATCAGAAGCGCCTACAAAGGTTCCGTCAATAAGCATTTTTTTGTCCTTATCTCTCTTCCTTTCATTTATTTTGAACCAGTGATTTCGATATATTGATATATATTTTATATCAATATTGGTTACGTGAAGTTAATGGGTACAGTTTTAGACGCGCCTTGAAAGCCATTTTTCAAAGCACTCGTTCATAGAAGCAGTCTTTATTCCTGTTACCTGTCGGAAGCCCCGTCCACAGGCGTTTCAGGTATCTGCTGCATCCCCCAATATATGACGTTTCCTGATATTGCAAGCAATTCTTTGAATTCATAGAACTCCACATAATTAATAGCGTATCCCCCTGCGCTATTTTAGTTATGTAGCGATAGACAAGCTCCAGCTCGCTGAACGGATAATAAGCTATCTGGAACGATTTCCAGGTATTTTCATAGAGAAGATATTTAAAATGAACTTTTTCTTCTTCCTCGGTTACGTAGATCTTTTTTCCTGTAATAGCCGATAGTTCGTAGTCGATAATTTTCTTTGATGACAGATTTTTTCTTGTTTCTTCGATGTCAAATACGCACCGTATCGAATTTTCGGAATAAAATTTCTGCCACCAGTAATAGCTTTTCATAATCTCATCTCTGAGGTTCCCGGTGATTTTATTTTTATCAAGAACCTCAAGGAGAATTTCCTCCGGCATGTTCCTGTATGTAGGAACCGAATCAAGCATATAAACAGCCCGCCCCGCTATAAGCCTTTTTTCTATCTGGCTTCGGACTCTCGCCTGATGGTGGATTTTTATTTTCTCGATTAACGGGTGGGCGTATGTCAACATTTCACGCAGCATCCCGTAATAATAATCCACTATATAATTGTCATCCGAAAGAACATACACATCCTTTTCGTAGTCCCTGTGTGCGTCCAGATTTACGATGACCTGGGCATTTTCCTCTACGAAAATGCTCTGCTGATAATCCCAGGCGTCATTAAAGTCTATATAGTAGACGTCGATATTGTCCATAGCGTAGAGCTGCAGCCATTTTATCAGAACCTCGTATGACTGGTACTCTTCCTTCATGGTTGTGATTATCGTGAGCTTATGTCCGGAGTTTAGAAGATCCATATAAATGCGGCTGCTCTGAGTGTAGATTTCATAATTTTCTTTTTTCTCATAGTCGAAATAAACGAATTCCCCGATTAATATTTCACTTCCTTGTCTCTTTAAGGCTCTTGCCGCAAAAGCGTTTGTAACATCTATCCAGCCCGGCAGCCCCGCGAAGCATCTGATGCTTGTCTCCCAGGCTCTCGCCTTTGCTTCCGGTAATATATCCTTATCCGCCTGACCGTCATCCAGCAGATAATCCGACAGGAGTGGCACAAGCTCTTCATTTGTGTAAGCTTCTATGCTCTTATCGCTGTAGGGCTCGAGCAAATCTTTCAGTGTACTTTGTAAACATGTATATCCGTCGCAGAAGTCATTTACTATATACTTCGAAATCTCGGTTGACAGATCTTTTGTCAACCGGCGCTTCTGGTTTCGATACTTGCTTATGAGCGTTACGTTTATATGGAGGCTTGCGGCGAGTTCCTTGCTCGAGAGCTGCAGAAGCTTCATGATGGTTGACAAATGGCTTGTTTCCATGCGTTACCTCCCTTATTAAAATAAATTAAGGCGCCTGTGTATTTACACAAGCGCCTTTGCTTTTGTTGTCTTTGATTATAAATGACATTATAGAAAATGTCAACTATTAAAAGTTGACGTTTTCTTGACAATTGTCTATTGTCGTAGAGAGGGGCCCAGCCGAAGGCTGGGAAAGTGGGCTACGACTAACTAATCCAAGCAAAAAGGCGCCCCACAAATTGGGCCGCCTTTTATAATTCCGTTATTAAACCTATTATGCCTTAGCTGCAGGAGCTGCCGCATCAGCCGCAGGGGCTGCTGCATCACTTGTTGTAGCATCTGCCGCAGGTTCCTCAACAGTGTTGTGAATCTCTGATACAGATACAACGATCTCATCAGCAGGTGTAATAAGGTGAATATCAGGATTCTTAGCGATCTCAAGATCAGAAACCTTGATAACATCACCGATCTTGTAAGGCTTCATATCAATCTTAATACGGTCTACAAGATCCTTAGGATATGCTCTGAACTCAACAGCTTCGATATGCTGCTCAACGATACCTTCGTTCCTTACATCAGGATCAACGAGAATAATCTCGGCCTGTGAACGAACCTTCTCGTTAGCGTTCAGTGCCTGGAAATCGAGCTCAGTTACTGTACCCTTAAGAGTATCGAACTGAATCTCCTTGATAAGGCAGAGATGCTTTTCAGAACCTATCTCAATAGATACCTGAGAACCCTTATTATCTGTTCTGAGAAGGCGATCGACGTCCTTCTTATCCATCTGGATAGCTACGGCGCCGTCCATGTCCTTACCGAAAATTGAGCCGGTTACGAGACCCTGCCTTCTCAGCTTCTTTGCTTTAATGGCTAAATCTCTCTTCTCAGCTTTTAAAGTATTCATTTGACTTTTCCTCCAAAATCTGCGCAGAGTGTCTTCGGATCACTTTGAAATGTGCCGTTACCTGTGGACTTGCGTCCCAGCGCACTTCAAAGCAATCCTGCACACCCCGGATCTGACGCTCGTACAGTATCGTTATCCTCACAATGCCTGCTTTACAAGGTGTAAATAACTACTTCTGTAGTATGCAGAACCCGCCAGACCACAGGTGCTTAGCAACCTTCTGATGAAAGCCCCACCTGGACAATCTCAAGGTTTGTTAAGTACGGTTGTTAAGTTACACACGTATTATACCCCATAATTCCCCAAATGTCAAAGAAAATTTTGTATTTTATTTCATACTTCCAACTATTTCGTCTATCTTTTCCATTTCTACAGGTGTAAGACGCGGCTGGTTAACAATCTTAATATTGTCGAGGATCTGGCTCGGCTTACTGGCTCCTATGAGAACGCTCGTCACATAATCATGAGAAAGCACCCACGTGAGCGCCATTTCAGCCATGGTCTGCCCTCTTTCTTCGGCCATAACCTTCATTTCGCGGACACGCTTTATCTTCTTTTCGGAGACGTCCTTAACCTTTAAGAAGCTGCCCTCACGCTTAGCCCTCGAATCATCGGGAATTCCATCAAGGTACCTGTCGGTAAGCTGCCCCTGGTCGAGAGGAGAAAATGTTATGATGCCCTTACCTTCGCGCTTCGCCGCATTTGCAAGGCCATTTTTCTCTATGAACCTGTCAAAAATATTATAGCGGTTCTGGTTGATAATAAACGGAGTATGGAGCTCTTTAAATATATTGACCGCCCTGGTCATCGTCTCCCCGTCATAATTTGACAGTCCTATATAGAGCGCCTTTCCACTTCTGACTATACCGTCGAGGGCTTCGCAGGTTTCCTCAAGTGGGGTATCCGGGTCCATTCTATGATGGTAGAATATATCCACATAATCAAGTCCCATCCTCTTAAGACTCTGATCGAGGCTCGCCACGAGATATTTCTTGCTCCCGCGATCTCCGTAAGGGCCCGGCCACATATAATAGCCCGCCTTGGTTGAAATGATGAGCTCGTCTCTATATGACGCAAGCTCCGTGGCAAGAATCCTTCCGAAGTTTACCTCAGCGGAGCCCGGGATCGGTCCGTAATTGTTCGCAAGGTCAAAATGAGTTATTCCGTTATCAAAGGCTGTCTTAATGAGGTCACGCATGATGTTAAAGTCATCGTGTGTGCCGAAATTATGCCAGAGACCAAGCGATACTTCAGGAAGAAGCAGGCCGCTGACCCCGACACGGTTATACTTCATGGTCTCATAACGGGATGGATTTGCTGAGTACATAGCGCCTCCTTTATCCTAAGAAAATAGGCGGACCCGCTATAGGTCCGCCTATTGTATTTTATATGCTGTAAGCGCTTTCGGAGCTTACTTAGACTGCTTAATTGCTGCCTGTGCTGCCGCAAGTCTTGCGATAGGTACACGGAATGGTGAGCAGCTTACATAGTCAAGTCCGATGCTGTTGCAGAACTCAACACTTGAAGGATCGCCGCCGTGCTCGCCGCAGATACCAACCTTAAGATCCTTGTTGGTGCCGCGTCCAAGTTCAACAGCCATCTTCATAAGCTTGCCAACGCCCTCTGTATCAAGCTTAGCGAATGGATCGTTCTCAAGGATCTTCTCATCATAGTAAGAATCAAGGAACTTACCTGCGTCATCACGTGAGAAACCGAATGTCATCTGTGTAAGGTCGTTAGTACCGAAGCAGAAGAACGCGGCTTCCTTAGCGATATTGTCAGCTGTAAGAGCAGCTCTTGGGATCTCGATCATGGTACCAACCTTGTACTCCATGTTAGATCCTGCTGCCTTAAGCTCTTCATCAGCAGTCTTAACGATGATGTCCTTAACGAACTTCATTTCCTTGTCGATACCTACAAGAGGAACCTCAAGCTCAGGAACGATCTTCCAGTCAGCGTGCTTCTTCTGAACATTAAGAGCCGCGCGGATAACTGCCTTTGTCTGCATAACAGCGATTTCAGGATATGTGATAGGAAGACGGCATCCACGATGACCCATCATAGGGTTAGCTTCCTTAAGTCCCGCGATGATACCCTTAATCTCGTCTACGCTCTTGCCCTTGGTCTTAGCGAGCTTCTCGATATCTTCCTCTGTCTTAGGAACGAATTCATGAAGAGGTGGGTCAAGGAAACGGATAGTAACAGGGTCACCTTCCATAGCCTCGAAGAGCTGCTCGAAATCTCCCTGCTGAAGAGGAAGAATCTTGTCAAGAGCTGCCTCTCTCTCTTCCTTGGTATCAGAAACGATCATTTCACGGAATGCGTCAATTCTGTTGCCCTGGAAGAACATATGCTCTGTACGGCAGAGACCGATACCCTGAGCGCCGAGCTCTCTTGCCTTCTTAGCGTCAGCAGGAGTATCAGCGTTTGTGCGGACATCCATAGTCTTATACTTGTCAGCCCACTTCATCATCGTAGCGAAGTCTTCATCCTCGATTGCGCCTTCCTGAACCTCAAGAGCGCCATCATAGATGTTACCTGTAGAACCGTCGAAGGAAATTACATCGCCTTCCTTGTATGTATTTCCACCAAGTGTGAAGCTCTTCTCATCCTCAGCGAATACGATATCCTTGCATCCTGCTACACAGCAAGCACCCATACCACGGGCAACAACTGCTGCATGGCTTGTCATACCGCCACGAGCTGTAAGTATACCCTGAGCTGCCTTCATACCCTCGATATCTTCAGGGCTTGTCTCAAGACGAACAAGTACGACCTTCTCGCCCTTAGCCGCGTCAGCCTTAGCCTTCTCAGCTGTGAAGACGATCTTACCGCAAGCTGCGCCCGGAGCTGCAGGAAGACCCTTACCGATCTGCTTTGCGCTCTTAACTACTGACTTGCTGAATGAGCCGTGAAGAAGTGTATCAAGGTTACGAGGATCTACCTGAAGAAGAGCTGTCTTCTCGTCGATCTTACCTTCCTTAACGAGGTCGCACGCAATCTTAAGAGCGGCCTTAGCAGTTCTCTTACCGTTACGGCACTGAAGCATGAAGAGCTTACCATGCTCGATGGTGAACTCCATATCCTGCATGTCTCTGTAGTGATCCTCGAGCTTGTTTGAAATAGAAATGAGCTCGTCATAGATAGCAGGAAGAGTCTTCTTAATCTCTTCGATCTTCATAGGTGTACGGGCACCTGAAACAACGTCCTCGCCCTGAGCGTTCATAAGAACCTCAGCGTAAAACTTGTTCTCGCCTGTAGCAGGGTCACGTGAGAAAGCAACACCTGAACCTGAATCATCACCCATGTTACCGAATACCATCTCTACTACGTTAACAGCGGTACCCCATGAATAAGGGATATCATTGTCACGACGATATACGTTAGCACGTGGGTTGTCCCATGATCTGAATACAGCCTTGATAGCTTCATCAAGCTGTACCTTAGGATCTTCAGGGAAATCGCTTCCGATTGTCTTCTTATACATAGCCTTGAACTGATCAGCAAGATCCTCAAGGTCCTTAGCGTTAAGATCTACATCGGCCTCAACGCCCTTTTCCTTCTTCTTAGCGTCGATGAGCTTCTCGAACTCGCTCTTGCTTACGCCCATAACGACGTCTGAGAACATCTGGATAAATCTTCTATAGCAGTCCCAAGCCCAACGCTCATTGCCGGACTTCTTAGCGAGTGTGTCAACTAACTCGCGGTTGATACCAAGGTTAAGGATGGTATCCATCATACCAGGCATAGATGCGCGCGCACCTGAACGAACTGATACAAGAAGAGGATTCTCCTTGTCACCGAACTTCTTGCCGGTATCCTTCTCAAGCTTATCAACATGCTCTTCGATCTCTTTTCTGATCTCAGCGTTGATTTCCCTGCCATCCTCATAATACTGAGTGCAGGCCTCTGTTGTGATTGTAAAGCCCTTAGGTACCGGAAGACCGATGTTTGTCATCTCGCAAAGGTTAGCACCTTTACCACCAAGGAGCTCACGCATGTCCTTGTTGCCTTCCGCAAAGTCATAGACCCATTTCTTTGCCATTGTTATTTTTCCTCCTGATTTTGGCTGCAATGAACTGGTTTGTTCATGCCTTTTTCCATTATATCACATAACGTCAGTGTAAATAAAGACTTTTTGTGAACATTTTTATTAAAATTCAAACTTGCCTTCGAAATATTCATCAAGCTTATCGATGCTTACTCTTTCCTGCTGCATGGAATCCCTGTCACGGATGGTAACAGCGCCGTCATTTTCAGAATCGAAATCATAAGTAATGCAATAAGGAGTTCCGATTTCATCCTGTCTTCTGTAGCGCTTGCCTATAGCTCCGCGGTCATCATACTCGCAGTTATATTTCTTGATGAGGCTCTGATAAAGCTTCTCGGCAGGCTCACCAAGCTTCTTAGAAAGCGGAAGCACAGCGACCTTGACAGGAGCAAGAGCCGGATGGAGATGAAGGACGGTACGTACGTCGCCACCCTCAAGCTCCTCCTCGTCATATGCTCCGCAGAGGAAGGCGAGAGCCACACGGTCAGCGCCGAGTGAAGGCTCGATTACGTATGGAATGTACTTCTTATTCTTAACATCATCAAAGTACTCCATAGGCTCGCCTGAAACCTCCTGATGTCTTGACAGGTCGTAATTGGTTCTGTCAGCTATGCCCCAGAGCTCGCCCCAGCCGAATGGGAATAAGAACTCTATATCGGTAGTGGCCTTAGAGTAGAATGAAAGCTCTGCCTTCTCATGGTCACGAAGACGCATCTCTTCCTTCTTCATTCCGAGAGAAAGAAGCCAGTCACGGCAGAAGCTCCTCCAGTAATCAAACCACTCAAGGTCGGTATCAGGCTCACAGAAGAACTCAAGCTCCATCTGCTCGAACTCACGTGTACGGAAGGTGAAGTTGCCCGGTGTAATCTCATTTCTGAAGGATTTACCGATCTGGCCTATTCCGAAAGGAATCTTCTTCCTCGAGGTTCTCTGTACGTTCTTGAAATTTACAAATATCCCCTGTGCTGTCTCAGGACGAAGGTAAACAGCATCCTTCGCTCCCTCTGTTACACCCTGGAATGTCTTAAACATAAGGTTAAACTGGCGGATATCGGTAAAATTGTGCTTGCCGCATGAAGGACAAGGAACATTGTGCTCCTCTATGAAGTCCTTCATCTGCTGCTGACTCCAGCCATCGACGCTGCCGCCGAGATCTATATTATTTTCAGCCGCGAAGTCCTCTATGAGCTTATCAGCCCTGAAACGCTCGTGGCACTCCTTACAGTCCATAAGAGGATCGGAGAAGTTGCCGAGGTGGCCTGAAGCTACCCAGGTCTGAGGATTCATGAGGATAGCGCAGTCAACTCCCACGTTGTATGGATTCTCGGTGATAAACTTCTTCCACCAGGCTTTTTTTACATTGTTCTTAAACTCGACACCGAGATTTCCGTAATCCCAGGTATTGGCGAGTCCGCCGTAGATCTCAGAGCCCGGATATACGAATCCGCGCGCCTTAGCGAGAGCTACGATCTTGTCCATAGTCTTTTCCATTTTTGTACTCCTATACGGAAGCCCGTTTAGCGGGACTTCAACCTTTACTTATTTATAATAATCACCGCGTTCTGGCCCTCTGACAGGACAAGGTGCCTGCTGTCACGGAGCTTTCCCGCTGTGTAATATTTTATTTTACCGTAGGTTTCGAGAGTTATCGGACCATTTGCCTCAATTACAAATGACTTGTCAGCGTTAATTATCTCCGACCCCTTCTGCATCTCAGCCGATTCACTCTTAGCCGAGTAGAAGCTCACATCCGAATACTTCGTCAGCGCCTCAGAACCGTCCATCGTGTAAATGTCTGAGCCATCCGCGCGGATCTCAAACTTCTCGTAGGTGTCGTCATTCTTAAATGTGAAGACGGTCTTTACTCGTCCGTTTTCAAGTCCGATAGCCGAAAGAGATACCGCGTCGACCCCATTTACAGCGTTAAAATCCTCCATCGCCCCATGGATGTAGGTATCAAGCTCAGAGAGGTCATAGTCAGGACTGTTAAAATCCTCCACGTAGGCAACCTGGATGCTGCCGTCCTTCCTGACGAAGGCAGCCTGCTCATCCACATTTTCAAGTGTCAGCTCCTTCGAAGCTCCCGAGCAGCCACCTATTGCGGCAGTAATTCCCAATATAAGTAAAATTGCTATTTTTTTCTTCATAGTCTCCCTTCTCCGACACTAAACCTTCGCGTTCAGCATCTCTAACGACTTGAAGTTATTGTCTGTATATTTCTTAAGGTATGAATTACAAAGTCCCCTGAGCTCACGGACAGCGTCATCCGCAAGGGTAAATGAAAATACGGCGAGGGGGTCGGTTCGCTCCACGTAGTCAACTGCGTATACTGCCGCCGGTACCGAAAGTCCCGCGTCCTTACCCTGGGGCAAGAAGCCCTCGATATTAAAAAGCTTAAGCTCGTACACAAGACGGATGAAATCGGGTGTAAAGTCTTCATTATCGGCCTTAGCAAGCTTCTTAAGCGCAGCATAGACCAGCTTTACTTCTCCGGGTGCTCCAAGGTTCTCTCTTCCGAAGAACGAGGCAAGCTCAAGAAAATAAAGCCCATACATAAGCTTGTCGAAATCTTCCCGCACGTCTTCAAAATAATCAGCTATTTCAACCCCAAGGAGGGAATAAGCGTTTTTCCCGGAACGGAGTTTAAACTTCGCGAAGGTAAGAGGCTCAGTTCCCGCAAGCATAGGGCTCGTAGGCCTTCTCGCCCCTCTTGCGAAGGCGTGAATCTTGCCGTACTCGCCTGTGAGCATCACGACACGCTTGTCAAACTCGCCAATCGGCATAGTAGAAATTACGACGCCTGTCGCGGTGATCTCATCAGTCATTCCTTACTCTCCCGGAACGTATCCGAACCGTTTCATTTCCTTATCGGAGTCACGCCAGTCCTTCTTAACCTTGACCCAGGTGTGAAGCTCAACCTTCATACCGAGCATGTCAGAGATTTCCTTCCTCGCGCGACTCCCGATTTCCTTAAGCATTTGGCCGTTCTTCCCGATAATGATGCCCTTGTGAGAATCCTTCTCGCAGTATATCGTAGCCTCGATGACACAAATATTCTTATGAGAATGGCGGACACTCGTGTCCTTCTCTTCCTTCATGCTCTCGATAGTCACAGCTATACCATGTGGAACCTCATCCTTAAGGAGACGCAAGGCCTGTTCCCTTATCATCTCAGCCGCTATCTGCCTCTCAGGCTCATCGGTCAGGGTGTCCTCATCGTAGTACATTGGCCCCTCAGGCAAATGTGAAAGAATTGCCTTGATAAGCTCATCCCTGTTCTCACCAGTCGCGGCAGAAACCGGAATTATTTCAGAGAAATTCGCCACGTCCTTATAGGCCTCAATTACAGGAAGCAGCTCCTCAGGCTTAACCGTATCCATCTTGTTGATTACAAGGATTACCGGAACCTTCGCGCCCTTAAGAAGCTCAGCTATATGCTGCTCTCCCTTCCCTATAAAGGTCGTCGGTTCCACGAGCCATAGGATTTCATCGACCTCAGAAAGGGTTCCCTCGGCTACAGAGTCCATGTACTCGCCAAGCTTATTTACAGCCTTATGGATTCCCGGTGTATCGAGGAAAATGATCTGCCCGTTCGCATCTGTATAGACAGTCTGAATCCTGTTTCTCGTGGTCTGCGGCTTCGCGCTCGTGATGGCTATCTTCATGCCTATGAGATTATTCATAAGGGTAGACTTGCCTACGTTCGGCCGCCCTATAAGCGTCACAAATCCGGATTTAAATCCACTCATAGCAGACTCTCCACCTTGTCAAACTTATCCCTGTTTTCATTTATCTTCGCTTCCGAACCGACTACCGCAAGGACATTGTCATCCATAAGAGCCTTGGCGTATGGCGCGAGACTGTGGATTCCTTCTTCTGTCACAGAAAGAATCTCATCTCTCGCCTTCTCGGCATCCTCGTAGGATACACCGCGCATTTTCCATACTAGCGCCTTCTCGCCCGAAGCGTAAGGATTAAGCGGTCTGTCAACCGCACTCATCGTACCTATGATAAACTGAGTCAGTGTCCTGTCATCAGCCTTGAAGCTTTCGAGATAATCAGCGACTCCCTCATAGACCTTATCAGTCTCGAAGAGGTTAGGGTCGCGGTAGCTTGAAAATGATCCTCTGCCGTCCCTGTCAAATCCGCCATAGCAGCCGTAAGCGCCGCCCTTGACCCTGACATTCATCCAGAGGTAATCGTATGAGAGCATTACCTTCATGAGCTCAAGAAGCCCGGTATAAGGAAGCCCCTTCTCTCGGAAGTTTCCGACTCTCGCTACATACTGAACCGTACCCGAACCTGTGTAGGCGATAGCCTTCTTAGACCAGCCCTTGCGTTCAGCCGCGATCTCATTTACAAGTCTGTCACTTAGCTTATCTGAGCTTACAGGACTTCCCGTAGGCATTATATCGACAAGAAGGTCACCCTTATTCGCGACCTCTGTAAACGAAGCCTCGTCAGCCGTTACCGATATGAAGGCACGTTCCTTTACGATATATTTCTTAAGGAGGCCATTTAGCTTCTTATGAAGGGCATCCTTCTTACTCTCATAATTGTCAGAAAGATCCTTTATGAACCTGTAGTAGGAAATGCCGTTCACTAGTTCACCGACTCTTCCCATGGCGGTGAGGTAATAGGCTCCTGCGGACACTGCGTTCGCGTTACCGTTCCCCTCGAGGCTGCTCTGGGCTCCCGCTATATTTTCCTTAAGGATTTCCTTTACTCTCTTATCCGTAGCATCAGTAAACTCGGTCTCATAGAGAATCTCATTTAAAAGAGGCAGAGAATGAGGCAGCTCCCTCGCAAGAGTCTTAAGCTCTGCGCCGAAGTAAACGCCTACCTTATTCGCGTCATCAACATTGCTGTAGTAATTAAGATCAGGCATGATGCCGCCACTGTACATGAGAACCTCATCAGAGAGGTCTGCATAAGTATGCTTCTTCGTATCCACAAGACCTAACGTATCAGCGAGCAGCCTCATGTACTGTAAGTCTTCCTCCGCCATATCGTTAGCGTCAAAGAGAAGATGAAGATAGGCTATGCCGTTCGTATCCTCCTTATGCCAGAGGGTCTTAATTCCATTTATTTCCTTATCAATGTTCGAAACTGTCTTTGGCTTCTTCGCTATATCCTCGCGGTCAAGCATAGGAATGGCAGCGAGCTCCTCAGGCGTCGAAGGTGTCTCCTGGAAGGCCTTAAGCTTAGCGCTTTCAGCCTTAAGGTCCTCTATATCCTTCTCCGTCATCGAAGCCTTAATCTTAGCGAGCTTCTCCTCTGTCGCCTTCTCGAGAGCAGCATTCTTGCCCTTCTCAGGGGCAACCGTAAGAATAACCTTATGGTCGTTATGTAAAAGTGCTGAATCAAGAAGCTTCTCAAAATAATCCGTATCGATCTTCTTACGGAGCTCCGCGAATATACCGCCAAGCTCAATCGTGTCAAATGGCTTAGTCTCGTCATAGAGCCAGCTGTCATACATGCGAAGGCCCACAAGGAGTCCCTTAGGCCACCTGCCAAAGTCGCCTTCACGATACTTAAACTCGAAGAAATTAAGTGAAGCGGTAAGGCTCTTCTTTGAAATGCCCTGCTCTATATACTTCTTCGCAGTATCCTCTATTACAGATACGAATTTATCTTTATCCTCCGCATTCGCTCCGGCCGCCTCGATGATCAATGCCGTCTGCCTTGAATCAGTGACAAATGAGGAAGAAATGTCATTTCCGATTCCCGCGTCAACCAGGGCCTTCTTTATAGGCGCTCCCGGCGCGTCAACCATGACGTACTCGAGAATCTTCATGGCGTTCGCGTGCATTACATCTGTAGAAAGGCCTGTCACTGTAGAATACGATAAGAAGGTCCTGTGGTCGCTGTCCTCGCCGTCAGAAAGAGAGTATGTATAAGTCTTATCAGCCTTAACCGGCTTCTGAAGAGGAATCTCCGACTTAGGATCTATAGCGTCAAAGGCGGATAAGTATTCCTTATCGAGGAAATCAAGCCTGTCCTCAATATCAAAATCACCATAGAGATATATGTATGAATTTGACGGATGATAAAATCTCTTGTGGAAGGCAAGATAATTCTCATAGGTGAGCGTAGGTATAACCTCCGGATCTCCACCCGATACAAAGTGATAGGTGACATCAGGATAGAGCTCGGCAGATATATCATTCCACTCGATTGTGTCAGGGCTTGAGAATGAGCCCTTCATCTCATTATAGACAACGCCGTTATACGTAAGCTTTCCCGTCTCAGGATCGAGCTCATAGTGCCAGCCCTCCTGTTCGAAGATAGCCTTGTTTCTGTAAAAATTAGGATAAAATACCGCGTCAAGATATACCCCCATGAGGTTCGCGAAGTCCTTGTCATTCTCGCTCGCAACAGGGTATACGGTCTTATCCGGATAGGTCATGGCGTTAAGGAATGTATTGAGAGATCCCTTAACAAGCTCTACAAACGGGTCCTTAGAAGGATACTTCTTAGAACCGCAGAGGGTTGTGTGCTCAACTATATGGGCCACACCTGTAGAATCCTCAGGTGGCGTACGGAAGCCTATGCAGAATACCTTATTCTTATCCTCGTTTGAAATGAGCGCAAGCTTCGCTCCACTCTTTTTATGCTTTAAATATATACCAAGACTCTTGTTCTCAGGCAGCTCATTTACCCCGATAAGCTCGTAAGCCGCAGGTATTCTTACTTCGTTAATGTTTTTTACGCTTTTAGACATAAATTAAAAATATCCCCTTACTGTTTTTCTCCCGACCCCACTATCATATCACGGATATCGCGGGCCTTTTCCTTAATCATTTCCTTGGCGGTCTTAGATGTGATAACCTCAGAAAGCCATCTCGAGGCCTCATCCTTCTTGCCTAGCTTCCTCGCCGTATCGCCTAAGATAAGCTCAAGAGTGTTCTCATCGAGTCCCGCTATAGGGAAATTCTCGCTGCTTATGGCAGTCTTAAAGCCATCGTAGGCATTTGAAAGATACTGAAGCTCCTCCTCGTAGAGGGCCTTCTTCTGGGCTGCGTAGTCAGGCGCCGACTTATCAAGCTCCTCGCTCTTGCCGCGGACAAGCCATGCGAGCTTAAGGCATACAAAGGCCCTCTCACTGGTCTTCGCCTGCTTAACTATATCATTTAAAAGAACAAGCTGAAAGCGTTCAATAGCCTGGTCATAGGTATAGATGTCGCCATATTCAGGGAGTCCCTTGAACTTAGGCGTGATATTATCCTTGATGGCACGCTCCTGCCTTACCGAAAGAGTCATGAAGGACTTATCCATAGCGGCGTAACCGCACTTAGGGCAGGCTACAGCGTTATATTTATTGATATCGCCCGGAGTAAATACGCTCCTTAGGTCAGTATCCTGGTGATCAAGCTTGGCCCTTCCGGCTCTGACTGCCTTAGACTTAAACTCATTACCGCAGACAGGGCAGTTGTACTTCTTATCGAAGAGCATGTCTGCCTCTGAAGCCTTATGAGGCTCATTAGCGGCAGGTCCTGCCGCCCCTTCCTCTTTCTTCTTCGGTTCGTCGTAGATCTTTACATCCTTAAGATTGCCAAATCCTAACTTCTCAAGTCCCGCAAAAATGTCAGCCATAGCTTAACCTCCAAAATATGTTAATTTTTATCAGGTTTATATGAACTCTTCAAAGATACAATTCTGTTAAATACAAGCGCGTCAGGCTTCGAATCCTTACTGTCAAGGCAGAAGAAGCCATTTCTCACAAACTGGTACTGGTCTACGGTATCCGTTCCCTTAAGGCTCTCTTCTACGAAGCAGTTCTTAAGGACTGTGAGGGAATTAGGATTTACATTCACATTTCCCTCATCGTCGTAGACACCCTTCTCTTCGTCGACAATATTCTCATAGAGCCTTACCTCGCACGGAACAGCGGTTCTAGCGTTTACCCAGTGGATGGTGCCCTTGACCTTACGGCCCGTGAAGCCGCTTCCTGACTTCGTCTCAGGGTCATAGGTACACTCAACCTCAGTGACATTGCCGTTCTCATCGGTCTTGTAGCCGGTACATTTTACAAAGTAGGCATTCATAAGACGGACCTCATTCCCCGGGAAGAGCCTGTAATACTTCTTAGGCGGGTCAATCATGAAGTCGCTCCGCTCTATATAGAGCTCTCTGCCAAATGAAAGCTCTCTCTTGCCGAGCTCCTCATTTTCAAGGTTATTGTCCGCCTCGAGAATCTCCTCGACTCCCTCGGGATAGTTCGTGATAACGAGCTTTATAGGATCAAGGACAGCCATAACTCTCTTCTTCTTAAGCTTGAGGTCCTCGCGGAGGCAGTACTCAAGCATGGCGTAATCCGATGTGGAATTAGCCTTGCCGACTCCTGAGAGCTCCATGAACATTCTGATAGACTCAGGCGTGAAGCCTCTCCTTCTTAAGGCCGCTATGGTGACAAGTCTCGGATCATCCCAACCGTCAACCGTTCCATTTTCAACAAGGCGCTTGATGTAACGCTTGCCGGTAACGACGTTCTTAAGGTAGAGCTTAGCGAACTCTATCTGCCTCGGTGGATGAGGGTAATCGAGATTGTTCACAACCCAGTCGTAGAGCGGTCTGTGGTCCTCGAACTCAAGGGTGCAGATTGAGTGGGAAATGCCCTCTGTCGCATCCTCTATAGGATGAGCGAAGTCATACATAGGATAAATGCACCACTTGTCGCCTGTATTGTGGTGGGTCATATGGGCGATACGGTAGATAACCGGGTCACGCATATTCATATTAGGGCTGGCCATATCTATCTTAGCCCTCAGAACTCTCGCGCCGTCCTCGAACTCGCCGTCCTTCATCCTTGTAAATAAATCAAGGTTCTCTTCTATGGTTCTCTCTCGGTAAGGGCTGTTCTTCCCCGGTTCCGTAAGGGTTCCTCTATATTCTCTGATCTCGTCAGCCGAAAGATCATCGACATAGGCGAGGCCCTTCTTGATAAGCTTGATGGCTGACTCGTACATTATATCAAAATAATCGGACGCAAAATAGACCTTGCCCTCGTAATCAGCTCCGAGCCACTCCACATCCTTCTTGATAGCCTCGACGAACTCTGTCTTCTCCTTCATAGGGTTCGTATCATCGAAGCGGAGGTGGAAATGACCGCCGTACTTCTTCGCAAGCCCTGAGTTAAGGATGATAGACTTCGCGTGGCCGATATGAAGGTAGCCGTTAGGTTCCGGTGGAAACCTGGTTACGATTTCGGTGTATCTGCCGTTTGCAAGATCTTTATCTATCTCATCTTCTATAAAGTTTTTGGTTA
The DNA here is from genome assembly GCA_900314885.1 of uncultured Eubacteriales bacterium. GTDB lineage: Bacteria > Bacillota > Clostridia > Lachnospirales > Lachnospiraceae > Catonella. The sequence goes on along the minus strand of OMWY01000005.1, from coordinate 47,700 downwards.
CTGCTGCTTCGTTCCCTTCTTCCATGAGAAGTTAGTCCTCCAAATCTGTCGTTTTACATACGAAATTTATTATACCATACCACGGCCCGAGTTTCAACCTTGACTTTTTTAAGGATATAAGTTATAGTTTGGTTACTATTCACTTCGAGGTAGAGTTATGGTTAGAGCAGATATTACGTATAAGAGGAAGCATATTTCACTTGGAAGCTTTGAAAATGATGAGCTGGCGGGACTTGCCCGCGAGGAGGCGGCGTTGGCGCTCGGAAGACGGGGCCTCATCCCTGACAGGACTCTCCGCCCCGGAAGCATCATGCTCGCGGATTCCGGCCATTTGCCTGAAATCACCGACTACAGCCTCTGCAAGGCCCTCCCCTTTGAAAAATGGGTAACCCTTATCAATTTCAGAGACAACAGCATATATATTCACAACCCCATTTACCTTCGTAGGGATTATTTTGAATATTACCTGAATGAGGACCTCGTGTTCAAATTCTCCCTCGACGATCTATTTTACTACTCCGAGCATAAAATAATGAAGCGGGGCAACCACCTCTTCGTCGCCGACTACGGTATGCAGACCTCAGTCATGTCCCGCTTCGGGGTCCACAATTATTCAGTACCCGGGAGAGACTATGTATTTATTAATAATGACCCGACAGACCTAAGGTATTCGAACATCGAGATAATCAACCACTACATCGGGGTCTTCAAAGAAGAAAAGAAAAATAAGAGTGTATACGTGGCGAAAATCCACATAAATGGCAGCGTGATTATCGGAAGATATTCCGACGAAATTACCGCCGCAATTGCGTATAACAAGGCCGCCGACACACTCACTCGCGCCGGCGGCAAAAGACATTATGAACTTAATTACATTGACTCAATCTCAGATGACGAGTATCGAAAAATATATAAATCACTTGTAATACACGTCAGCTTAAAAGGCTGATAACCGTGTCCTTCATATCAGCAACAGCACAGGTAGTGCTATGACGGGTTGGAGCGTCCTTAACGTCCATTACGGCCTGTGGAATATCGCGGCCGGAGAGGCTGTTTACCTCCTCGATAAGCTTCCATTCCTCCTCAGGCGAGGTCTTAGAAACCGTAAGCGGCACCTCATCTCCCTTTACTGCATGAACTACGCTTCTCGCGAACTTATAAGGGCTTGCGGTACTAGCGACAAGCACTCTCCTGCCATCATTATTTTTTAGATATTCTCCTGCGACATGGGCAGCTACGGCTGTATGAGTATCTATTAAATAATCATAGCCTTCATAGATATCATGTATGGCCTTAAGTGTGTCAGCTTCGGTCGCGTATCCCGCGCGGAAATCCGAGAGCCTTTCCTTCATTTCAGGGGTAATTGTGTATTTGCCTGATGTCTGAAGCTCCTTCATGAATTCAGCGGTCTTAGTGGCATCATTTCCCGAGATATAATATATAAGTCTCTCAAGGTTGCTTGACACAAGTATATCCATGCTCGGACTTATGGTAAGGGTAAATTCACGGTTCTTGTCATATTCTCCCGAACCAAAGAAGTCAAAGAGCACCTTATTTGTATTCGAAGCGCAAATCAATTTCCCAATAGGGAGACCTAACTGCTTTGCGTAAAAGGCGGCAAGAATATTACCGAAATTCCCCGTAGGAACACATACATCGACAGTCTCACCCGGTTTTATCTCTTCGCCGTTAAGCATCCTTGTGTATCCCCAGACATAGTAAACAATCTGCGGAACCAGGCGGCCTATATTAATAGAATTGGCAGACGAAAACTGAATGCCCTTCTCATTCAGGCTTTCAGCCAATTCCTTATCTCCGAATAATTTTTTAACTCCGGTCTGGGCGTCATCAAAATTGCCGTCAATAGCCACAACATGGGTATTATCGCCCCTCTGGGTAACCATCTGACGCTCCTGAAAATACGAAACACCGCCCTGTGGGTAAAATACAATAATTCCCGTTCCCGGAACATCGGCAAATCCCGCGAGAGCCGCTTTCCCTGTGTCGCCTGATGTGGCCGTAAGAATAACTATGTCATTCTCCACGCCATTCTTCTTAGCTGCAGTCGTCATAAGATGAGGCAGAATCTGAAGAGCCATATCCTTGAAGGCAATCGTAGGTCCGTGATAGAGCTCAAGGAAGGTCATGCGGCCTGTCTCAGCAAGCGGAACAATCTCTTCCTCATCAAAATTGTCAGAATACGCCGCATTTATGCAGGCTCTAAGCTCTTCCTCTGTGAAATCGGTAAAGAAAAGCTTCATTACATGATACGCAAGCTCCCGATAATCCATACTGCGAAAATCATCAATAGTTTTATCAAATTTTGGAAAATGATCCGGCACGAAAAGGCCGCCATCCGGCGCAAGTCCGGTCAATATAGCCCTTGATGCGGTAAGTCCCGTGACGCCACCGCGCGTAGAATTGTACAATACATTTTCTGACATGGTTCTCTCCTTAAGTTTTTCTACATTATAACCTAATGGGAAATAAAATACAAGACATTCATCCGTGCCAGGTACCATAAAATTTCTCAAAACAGCTTCGCAGTTTAGATAAATATTACGGGACCAGGCACTATCTGTAATAATCGTGGCCACCCCAGGCAAAGAGGTGGGTCAGGTTTGTATCGAACCATACTACATTTTTATAATTAGCTGCCCTCTTATCAAGAAAATACAGAGCTCCATACGCTATATCACCGTATTTTATTACAAAATTCACTGACTTGCGCGTATCCTCCGTCACCTCCATCGTCCAAAAGGTGCCGCCCGGCGCAACCGGCGAAAACTGGTAGGTGCCATTTTTATTCTGAGTAACAATTGAAACTATATCATCAGGAAAGTCAGAAGACTCCCTTCTGTTGAGAATTACAGAAGCCACATATCTGCGGCTCGACTCGTCCATATATCCCGCTTCCGCCTGGACTATGCGTACCAAATATTCGTATTCTGTTTTTGTAATGGTTATACCGTATCCAGGGACCTTAACGGTATTCCTTCTTTTAGCGGCAGCAATCGCCTTTTTCTTCGCAGCCTTCTTATTCTCCGCAAGCACTGCCGTCATATTCCTGTTAAGCTCATGAGTATCAAGCGCAATCAGAAGCTTCTCAGGAACAGGCAGAGAGTCCCCACTCTGTGCCTCATTATCTGCATACATATCCCCTGTATTATCGTTCTCGCTGATAACCGCCCCATCATTATTTCCCGCAAAAGCGGGGACCGTACTCAGTATCGTTACAATGAGAAGTGACATCGCAACGACAAACATTGCAAGCTTATTAATCTGTCGCATATAATCTCCTATAGTTTACACAAATTTTGCGTATGTTAAACTTTTTTTACATTGTTGTTACGCATTTGTTAACAGCAACAAGATGGTATTATAGCATACAAAGAATTATTTGTCAACTTTGTACGTAAAGTCTTGAAAACACTAGGGATAATCGACATTTTGCGCTTAATATAAAAAAGGCGGAGAATGAATAATATCATTCTCCGCCTTCCTTCTGAAATCTTGATAAATGCTCAAACGGAAGTATGAGCCGGCCGCGGGCTAGGCCACAGCCATCGTTCATCAGATGATTGTTAGCCGCCGTGAACATATTTACATCAACCTTAGAAAGGTCCAGCTCCTGCAAATCATGTACACGGGCATAGGCATCGTCAAAATAAACACATTCGCCCTCAGGAATTTCATCACGCCTCGTCCGTTCCTCTTCCTGCCTTCTTTCATATACAGTATGGTTGCCGTCTCCTATCTCGGCATAATCATCCATTTCTTTCGTGCGGAGCTGAAGCTCAGCATAGCATCTGGCCAAATTATCGAAAAAGGTTATATGCAGTGACCTGTAACCCGATCCCTTCGGATTTTCAACATAATCTCTGTAATAAGGCTTTACCTCATCACTTAAAAGCGGTGAAACTGATGTTGTTTTCGCGCCGGATAATTTAGCCGTAAATCCTCTTTCTTCAAGAAATTTCGGAAGAACATTCGCTATCTCATATAAATATTTTTCCTCAACCTCTTCCTGCCTGTCGCCTTCTCTCAGATGACATTTCGGCATAGAAATAACAATTCTGTATGCTATCAGATCCCTGAACATAGAAACGGCCTGTTTTAATTCCGACACTGCGGGATACGCATGATTTTTTCTGTAATAATCGGAAACAAACTCAACTATATATCCATTGAATTTCTCCTCGGCGCGAATAAGGGATTTAATTCTACCCTTAAATGTAAAAGCCAGAAAAGGATAAATTCCTGCCATATACATATAAAAATCTCTTATTCTCTGAGACTCGCTCGTGAGAAATTCGTTATGGGTAAGAAGCTCCTCTATTTCAAGAAGAAAATTACAATGGGCCATATCAATTTCATTTCCGGATTCGCAGGCACTACGTCTTAGGTCATCCGAATATTTTTTTATTATCTTCAATATGGTATCGCCATTATATAAATAATCATTTAATTTAATCATACGCATTATAAGCCAATATCTTTTTTTATTTTACCGGCAAGAGCCTTCGGGAGATAAGCTTTTATTTTTATTCCATTCTCCAGGTACTCTTCAGAAATTAGCTCGCCTTCGTCTCTTACTCTTGCCTCGTAGCTTGCCATGGAATATGGCAGGATAATTTCGACTAATTCCATCCGTTCACGGAGGATGTCTGTTATTTTATTTAAAAATGGTTCGAAGCCGGTAGCTTCCTTGGCGCTTATTTTAAATACGGCATCCGCATAAGGGTCGCGAATAATATTATTATTCGATTCTGGCTTATCACATTTATTTAAGAGGGTAATTATCGGCTTTCCTTTAATTCCCAATTCATTCAGAGTCGAATAAACAACCTTCATCTGCTCATCGGCGTGTGGGCTCGATGAGTCAACGACGTGAATAATAATATCCGCGTATTCGGCTTCAAGGAGGGTACTTTTAAATGCTTCGACGAGGTTATGGGGAAGCTTATTTATAAAGCCTACCGTATCCGTAAATAATATTTCCTCGCCGTTCGGAAGCTCTGCGCTTCTAGTGGTTGGGTCGAGAGTCGCAAAGAGTTTATTCTCGGCGTAAATTCCCGCTCCGGTAAGTGAATTTAATAATGTCGATTTACCGGCGTTTGTATAGCCGACTATAGCGGCTACGGGAACCGAGTTTTTACTTCTCTTTTTTCTCGCTGTATTTCGGTTATTTTCTATTTCCTTTAATTCGGAATTAAGGCGGGAAATCCTATCGCGAATGGCCCTTCTGTCGCTCTCAAGCTTGCTCTCGCCGGGGCCTCTCGTGCCGATTCCGCCGCCGAGACGGGAGAGGTCAGTGCCGAGTCCCATGAGGCGTTTCTGGCGGTATTTTAACTGGGCCATAAGGACCTGGATTTTACCTTCGTTCGTTACGGCGTGCTTTGCGAAAATGTCAAGAATAAGGGTAGTCCTGTCGATTACCTTGCATCCGAGCGCATCCTCGAGGTTCTTCATCTGGGCAGGGCTTAATTCATCATCAGTAATAATTCCTGTAGCGCCGGTCTCTTCTACGAGACGCTTTACTTCTTCGACCTTGCCGCTTCCGATATAGGTTGCGCTGTCGGGACTCTCGAGGCGCTGGATGATTGTGCCGACGACTTCGCCGTCAGCGGTCGCAAGAAGGTCGGCGAGCTCCGCGAGGCTTGCCTCCATGGTGGAGTCGCCCGTCTCCACGCCGACGAGGATGTAGCGTTCTTTAATTTCCTTAGTGTCTATCATATCTCTCCTAATTTACGGGGCCTTTAGTCGTAGCCGACTCTCCCACGGCTTCGCCGCGGGTCCCTCTCTACGACAATAGGCACTGTCTCTATTCCTACTTGGTTAGCTCGGGGAAGCTGAAGATGGTGTCCTGGCCGTCATCTTCGATGTCAACGGTGTAGTTCTGACTGGTGTAACCTTCCTTCGAGAGCATAATCACGTGCTCTCCGGTGACCTTCGTGGTCTCGCAAGGAACCGTACCTACTTCAGTTCCATCAAAATACACTGTCGCTCCTTCCGGATTTCTGAAGCTTATCTTGCTGTTCTCATCTGTACGGACAGGGATTGTCGCCGCCTCGCTGTCCGATACGGCAGTCTTCGAGGTACCGTCCGAAGCGTCCGTGGTTCCCGTGCCGGTATTTGCCTTGCTTGTATTTGTGCCGGTATCACCTGTATTTTCAGTACTCTCTGAATCATTGGAATTTCCGGAATTATCTGTACTCTTATTTTCTGTCGTAGTACCTGTATTTCCGTTATTTAAGGTATAATTATTTTCCCCGGTTCCCAACGTATCGCCTGCGCTCTCGCCTGTAGTTGAATCAGATGAATCTGACGTCCCGGAACTACTGTCACTTATCGATGTACCCGTCGCCGCTTCCTCGGTCGAGGCGAGACTTATATTTATTTCCTGTTTAGGCTTCTTTACCTGTAAAATAGTCTCATAATCCTCGTATCCGTCGCAGGTAACCTTAATAATATACTCACCGTATTCAAGAGTAAGAGGGTAGGTGAAATCATTCTCACTTCCGTCAATATATAAGGTCGCGGTATATGGCGCGATATTAAATCTGATCCTGCTCTTCTTCTCCATATCGGATTTATATTTCGAAAGGTCAAGAGTAGTCGTCCTGTCCCGCTCTATTTTAACAACCTTATTTACCGACAGGCCGCCGTTAGTCATTTTTACCTTATAAATACCCTCACGCAACGTATATTTCATATCATCAGCTATTGTATCAAATACATCATAGCCTACAGAAATATCCCCACCAAGAAAATCGTCATAATTTTTAAAATCAAGAACTCCGTGGCCGGTCGTAACATTTATGGATAGTACATTTTCATCGATACCCTTTACATCCAAAATATCATGGGTAAAATCAATATCGGAAAATTCTATCTGCTTTGTTCCGGATAAAATGGAAATTCCGCTGTCATATTTATATTTTCTGCTGCCGATGGTTATTATGGACTGTTCCTTATCGACATCTAAATTCCTGACATTTTTATAATCCCAGGCATCGGCGTCCTCGGTCACAGATAAAAGAAGTGAATCGGTATCTGACATCACTGTTGCCGTAACCACGTCGCCCATCGGGAGACTTTCCATAACGGTAGGCTGACCATGCAATGTCGTAACTGTTGTAATAGTATCATACTGAAATGTCTTCTCGGCCATTTCATCCGTAATATAAATACCTACCTGCCTATGCTCGGTATCAATGGAACGGATGACTCCCTTAACAGTGACAGCGTTCTCAGCTAAATTAACTGAAGATCCGCTAATAGCGCCGCCGCTTACCGCGCTCCCGCTTGCGATTCCCTCGCCGTAAATTATGGTCCTTCCGGTATTTCCCGTTGCCGCCCTGATAGCGGTAATAGCTCCGACGAGGCCTAAAATAATAACCAATAATATCGGAATAATTTTATAACTTTTCATTGACTTCCTCTTTGTATTTTAAGGCTAATTTAGATAGCTGCTGCTTATTATTTAAATAAGGGTGAGCGATAACTTCGTCAAGCAAATATTTTAATGTGTCTCCTATCATTTTCCCCTTAGGAATTCCAAGTTCCATTAAATCATCACCGTTAATTTTTAACTGAGAAATGGAAACCGCGTCACCACGCTTCACTATTTTTTTGTACATTAACTGACAATCTGCAATGTCTTTAACCTCGAGCTCACCCTCATTAATAAGCACCAGATTTAATCTGATTGTATCTAAGACAGGCATTAAATCCCCGGCGATATTCATCGTCCTTCTCATTTCGGTCTCTGAACTCTCAAATGGACGTTTCAGTAAATCAGTCAGCCTTGAGACATAATTTATTGTATCATTATCGTATTTAAGTCTCTTTAAAACCCGACTTGCCGTTTGTCCTCCAAAATCATAAAAAAGAAATGCGGCCCGCTTGTCAAACTTCCTTTTTTCGTCTTTATCTTCTATTGATGACATCACAGCCAGAATTCTGTGCCAATGATTTGCATCGCCCGCAAAAAGCGGATTAATCTCCGGAATAATATAATTTGTCAGTTCCATATTGTACATTATCTGCATTAATTCCGGATGAGCAGAATTAACAAGCTTTGTAAATTCCTTCGCTATTCTTTCCGCAGACACCTTTTTTATATTAGCGCACAATTTTCTGATTGCCGTATATGTATCTTCATCGACAAAAAAGCCAAGCTGCGCCGAAAAGCGTACCGCCCTCATCATCCTGAGAGCATCCTCGCTGAAGCGCTCCATAGGGTCACCGACACAGCGGATAATTCCCTTATGGAGATCCCTCTCACCGCCGAATTTATCGACAAGTCCGACCTTATCATTATAGGCCATGGCATTTATGGTGAAATCGCGACGCTTTAAGTCCTCGATGAGGGAAGGGGTAAATTCCACCTTGTCGGGATGTCTTCCGTCGCTGTAGGTTCCGTCCACCCTGAAGGTAGTAACCTCATATCCGACATGATTTTTAAGCACGGTAACAGTGCCGTGCTTGATCCCGGTATCAATCGTAACTGAAAACAGGGACTTAACCTGCTCCGGAGTAGCGGATGTGGTTATGTCCCAGTCACTTGGTTTCTTCTTAAGTAAGGAGTCTCTGACGCAGCCGCCCACAATATAAGCCTCAAAACCTGCTTTTTGAAGCTCTCTTATTATTGCTGCCGCGTCAGAAGGCATTTTAATTCTCATCAGTAAGCTCTTCCCCAATAAACCATCTTCTTCGCAGGCTTGCCGCAGCATACGCATACATCTGACAGATTTTCCTGCGCAAATGGCATGCATCTTGCGGTAGCGCCTGTGTCCTCTTTTATCTTATCCTCGCAAGCCCTGTCGCCGCACCACATAGCCTTGATAAAACCCGGCTTCTCGTTAATGGTCTTAACGAATTCCTCATAATTTGTCGCTGTGTAGGTATGGCTCTCCCTATGAGCGAGGGCACGGTCGTACATATCCTTCTGAATCTCCTCTAAGATTTCAGGAATCCTTGTCGCAATCTCATCAAGAGCAACAGTGTACTTCTCGCGGGTATCACGGCGGCAGACAACGCACTGGTTATTCGCTATATCCTTAGGTCCTATCTCTATACGGACAGGGATTCCGCGCATCTCCTGCTCAGCGAACTTATAGCCCGGAGTCTTGTCTGTATCATCAACCTTAACGGAAACGCCTGCCTTCTTAAGGGTATCAAAGATTTCATTTGCCTTATCAAGCACACCCTCCTTATTCTGCTGAATAGGGATGATATCGGCCTGGATAGGGGCGATACGAGGCGGAAGCACAAGACCTGAATCATCGCCGTGAACCATGATAACGGCGCCGATGATTCTCGTCGTGAATCCCCAGCTCGTCTGGTGAACATATTTTAATTTATTATCCTTATCCGTGAACTGAACGCCATAGGCCTTGGCGAAGCCATCACCGAAATTGTGGCTGGTACCCGACTGGAGGGCCTTGCCATCATGCATGAGGGCTTCGATAGTATAGGTAGCGACAGCTCCGGCAAACTTTTCCTTCTCTGTCTTCTGACCTCTTACAACAGGGATAGCGAGAATCTGCTCACAGAAATCAGCGTAGACATTAAGCATCTGCTCTGTACGCTCCTTCGCTTCCTCAGCCGTAGCGTGGATAGTGTGGCCTTCCTGCCATAGGAACTCACGGGTACGAAGAAATGGCCTCGTCTCCTTCTCCCAGCGGACTACAGAGCACCACTGGTTATAGACCCTCGGAAGGTCTCTGTAGCTAGTCACATCATTTTTATAGAAATCGCAAAAAACGGTCTCGGAGGTAGGACGTACGCAGAGACGCTCAGGAAGCTTCTCATTTCCACCCATGGTAACCCAGGCTACCTCAGGAGCGAAGCCTTCTACGTGCTCCTTCTCCTTATCGAGGAGACTCTCAGGGATGAGGAGGGGCATATATACGTTCTGAACGCCTGTCTCCTTAAAACGTCTGTCAAGCTCGTTCTTAATATTCTCCCAGATAGCGTAGCCGTATGGCTTTATAGCCATAAAGCCCTTAACGCCCGCATAATCGCAGAGCTCCGCCTTCTTTACTACGTCTGTATACCATTGAGCGAAATCGTCCTCCATGGAAGTGATCTGCTCAACTAATTTCTTATCCTTAGCCATTTTATCTTCTTTCTCTTATTTAACAAATATATTCCTGACTGAAAGCAGTAGTTCACACAGCCTTTAAGAGGAATCTTCTCATCTCATCCTCATCGTCGGCAGGTATCTTCTTGATCTCACCACCGAGAGAGCGAAGCTTCTCGTCGAAGGTCTCATAGCCGCGCTCGATGAACTCTATGCTTCCGACCTCCGATACACCTTCTGCCGCAAGGCCCGCGATAACAAGGGCTGCACCTGCGCGAAGATCAGGCGCAAGCATGGATGCCCCTGAAAATTTATTTACACCGTCGATAATGGCGGTATTTCCTTCAATCTTAATCGTAGCGCCCATTCTCGCGAGCTCATCGACGAACTTAAAGCGGTTCTCGAAAACACTCTCAGTCACAACGCTTGTACCCTCTGAAAGGGCAAGAAGGGTCGTGATCTGGGGCTGCATATCGGTCGGAAAGCCAGGATACGGGAGAGTCTTCACATGGGTGTGGCTGAGTCTAGCCTTAGCTATGACTCTCACACTGTCGTCAAACTCCTGGATGTCACAGCCTATCTCAGCAAGCTTAGCGCTCACAGCCTCAAGGTGCTTAGGAATTACATTCTTAATAAGGATGTCGCCCTTAGTAGCGGCCGCCGCGATCATATATGTCCCCGCCTCTATCATATCCGGGATGATGGAATAATCCGTCCCGTGGAGCCTCTCGACGCCATTTATACGGATGACATCGGTACCGGCTCCCTTGATATTCGCTCCCATACTGTTAAGGAAGTTAGCGACATCAACGACATGGGGCTCCTTCGCAACATTTTCCATTATGGTCTTGCCCTTAGCGAGCACTGCCGCAAGCATGACATTTATAGTAGCGCCTACGCTTGACACATCGAAGTAAATGTGGTTACCGACGAGGTCCTCCGCGTTCGCCTGAATCATGCCGTGAGCTATGGAGACCTTAGCTCCGAGCGCTTCGAAGCCCTTAATATGCTGGTCTATAGGGCGGCTTCCGATATTGCATCCGCCGGGGAAGGCAACCTCAACGCTGTGGTTTTTCCCCAAAAGCGCTCCTAATATATAGTAGGAAGCGCGTATTTTCCTGATGTAGTCATTCTCAACACAGAAATTCTTAATGGTGCTTCCGTTAATGGTTACTGTATGACTGTCTGTCCAGTTGACCTTGGCGCCGATCTCTTCTATCGTAGATACGAGCACTTCCACGTCACTGACACAAGGCAGGTTCTCAATGGTGACAGGTTCATCAGCCATGATGGAAGCCGCGATAATCCCTAGCGCGGCGTTCTTAGCGCCGCTTATCGAAACCTCTCCGACTAATGGTCTGCCTCCCTTTATAATATACTCATTATTCATATGAAACTCCTGTTGTCATTAACTATCCCCTGAACTTTAAGCCCTAAAAAAGGCGCAGTTTATCAGAGGCAGAGAATCACGTAGAAGTATAACATAAATATGACACAATTGTCAATGTTTACATGTTCTTTTTATAGATTTTATACTCGGTTTTCTATGTTAAGTTTTCGCACAATTTCACGCATTACGGCCTGCGGAGTTCCTTTGTCAGCATCTACGGTGAAATCTGCGTATTTTTCATACAATGGTGACCTTTCATTATACAAATCCCGTAACGTGAAACCCGGCTTCAGCACTACGCCGCGCTTTGTAAGATCTCCTAACCTGTTCGCAAGAGCTTCATATTCAAGATAGAGGTAGACAACAGTAGATATCTCTTTTAAATGAGCCATCGCGTTTTCACAGTAAACAATGCTTCCGCCGGGTGAAATGACTGAATTTTCCGTCTCTATCGAAGCATTTACCTCATCCTCTATTCTCTTAAAGCCGTCAGTTCCTTCGTCAGCTATGATTTCACGCAATAGACGGTGCTCCCGCTCCTGGATTAGGAGGTCGCCGTCGATGAAGTTAAATCCCGCCGCCTTCGCGAGGATTACGCCGACAGTACTCTTGCCGGAGCCCGGCATACCGATGAGGGTGATATTGGTCTTGTCCATATTTTTAAATTTCTCCTTGACATTTGGTCAAATTTTTTGTATAGTAGAAATACCGTGCAGCCGGGGAGATAGCGGTGCCCTGTATCTGCAATCCGCTTTAGCAGAGGTGATGTCTCCTCCCGGAGCGTTGATTGCGAAGCTGCCCTGTTTGGTGGGACGTTGATGTCAGGGTCCCGCGCAATGAGATCCCGTGAACCGTGTCAGGTCAGGAATGAAGCAGCACTAAGCGGATAATTTCATGTGCCGTGGGATAGCCTTGGCTGAGTTTTGCCGGCAGGTACCGTTCGTGATCGCGCTACAAAAGGAGACCGCACGGCTTGTCGCTTTGTGCAACAAAGCGACCTTACCGCACGCCTTTGTGCGAAGCACAAATTATCATGGCGTGTGTTTCCCGTAACCCGCGATGAGCGAAGCGAATATTGTCGCTTTGCGAAGCAATGCGACCCACGGCTTCTCTTCAAAAAAAATTCAGCTATGCCGAATTTTTTCCTTTTTTTGCGAAGCAAATATTTATTTGAAGCGTTCTTTATACCTCCTTCCTTAATCTTAGATTCTTAAAAAATTCCTTCATCATCCCTGCGCACTCAGCTTCCATCACACCTGTCACTACCTCGCACCTGTGATTAAACCTGCTGTCATTGAGGAGATTATATATTGACCCTCCGCATCCTGCCTTCGGGTTCATAGCTCCTATCACGACTCTCGGAATCCGTGACTGCACTATGGCTCCCGCGCACATCTGACAGGGCTCCAGAGTTACGTACATACTGCAGCCTTCAAGTCTCCAGTCGCCCATTTTCCTACAGGCCTTCTTTATGGCCATAATCTCCGCGTGGGCAAGGGCCGTATGGTCTGTATTTCTTCTGTTATAGCCGCGAGCAATAACATTTCCTTCGTATACGATTACGCACCCTATGGGTACCTCATCTATTTTTCCCGCCTTATTCGCCTGGGTCAGGGCCATTTTCATAAAGCGTTCGTCTTCAGTATATTTTTTCATATCTAATAGAATACAACAAAACTTAGCTTTTGTATAGTGGGAATTGTTGACTTTTTTGAGGTTTTTCCGTATACTAATAATGAATTTTTAGACACTTAAGGAGACACGCCAATGAAAACCGCAGTTGTAACAGACAGTAACAGCGGCATAACTCAGTCCGTTGCGAAAGAGATGGGAATAAATGTTATCCCGATGCCATTTTATATAGATGAGAAATTATTCTTGGAGGATATATCCCTCACCCAGGAGCAGTTCTACGAGAGGCTTAAGAGTGACGCCGATATCAAGACCTCTATGCCTGCTCCCGGAGACACTACCGACCTTTGGGATAAGGTATTAAAGGATTACGACGAGCTTGTCTACATCCCTATGTCAAGCGGTCTCTCGAGTTCATGCAATACGGCGAGGATGCTCGCGGAGGATTATGACGGGAAGGTTGAGGTTGTCGACAACCAGCGTATATCAGTAACCCAGCGCCAGTCTGTACTTGAGGCTATAGAGCTTGCGAAGGAAGGAAAATCCGCCAAGGAAATTAGGCAGATTCTTGAGACCCACAAGATGGAATCAAGCATTTATATAGCCCTTGAGACTTTAAAATATCTCAAAAAGGGTGGCCGTATAACCCCTGCCGCAGCCGCTATCGGAACCATTTTGGGGCTTAAGCCTGTCCTTCAGATTCAGGGAGAGAAGCTTGACGCCTACCAGAAGTGTCGCGGTAAGAAGCAGTCCTGCAAGGTTATGCTAGACGCTGTAAAGAAGGACATGGATACCCGTTTCAAGGAAGAAGCGAACAAACGCAGGGTTCATATCAATGCTTCCTACTCAGGCAATCCTGATGAGGCTGCCGAGTGGAAGGAGCAGATTGAGGCCGAATTCCCGGGTTATGACATCCATATGGATCCGCTTTCGCTCTCAATCGCCTGTCATATAGGCTACGGCGCTCTAGCTATCACCTGCACCGCATTTCTACCTGAGGATATCATATCTGATAAAATTCAAAATGCATTGAACTGATATTCATTATCATACAAAAAAGAGTAAAGCTTCCGGCTTTACTCTTTGTTTATTAATATTATTACAATAATGCTTCCACCTGTTTTTCGACATCCTTCATGTCATGGGTTGGTTCGAATCTTGCTACAACATTTCCTGCCCTGTCGATAAGGAATTTTGTAAAGTTCCATTTTATATTAGGGTTATTCTTGTAATCCTTGTCAACGGTCTTGAGCATGGCTGCCATAGCGAGAGCCTTAGGTCCTTTGCCAAAGCCTTCGAAGTCCTTCTGGCTCTTAAGATAAGTGTATAGTGGCAGTTCATTTTCACCGTTCACATCTGACTTATGCATCTGGTCAAATTTTGTGTCGTACTTTAAAGTGCAAAATTCGTGAACCTCCTCATCTGTGCCAGGTGTCTGACCGGCGAACTGGTTGCACGGGATATCAAGTATCTCAAAGCCCTGTGCGTTATATTTTTCAAACATCTCTTCAAGAGGCTTGTATTGTGGTGTGAAACCGCAGCCTGTCGCTGTATTTACAACAAGAAGAACCTTGCCGCGGAATTTCTCGAGTGATACCTCATTGCCATCACGATCTGTTACTGAATAATCATAAATCGACATATTCTGCCTCCTTATTAGCCCATCTCATCAGCCTGCTTGGCTTTTACATTGTTATAAAGTTCGTGGAGGGCACTGCCCTTTACCTTGTCATCTCGCTCAAGGTTAACGAGGTATTCAAGAGGAGTACCGGGATAATCACGCATTTCACCGGTTTCGATAATTTCCATGGCGTGCCTCGTGATAGCTAAGAGACAGTCATCTGTGTGGTCTGTCTTGCAGGAATGACAGTAGTAGAGGGTCTCGGCGATTGCGTTTAAGACGTCATCCTCGTCATAGCCGCCTCTCATATCTATGGATGGAATGTTCTAGTTGCCATCCGCAAGCCATGAGCTTTCGCGCTTTTTGCAGTCTGCTATCGCATACTTTGAGTAGCCGACAAGGCAGTCCTTTCCCGCGCATGAACCACACACCGCCGGTGTATGACAGACCTTGTTTATATCCTGCTGCAAATCAGAGAACATCATTGTATTCATGTTTTTATACTCCTTCCACACTAAATATAAATAGTCAACAATAATATTCTATTTCTCCAAAGTAATCGTACCACTTATTAATTACATCTTCACTACGGGCTTCTATGACCCGCATAATGTTTTTTAATATCCTTTCCGGTATATTGGATTTATTATTTGCGATAAGACATCTTCCTGCCCTTGTAATCCATACTTTGGTAGCATTTTCACTTGGAGTTCCCTGTTAAATATGAACGTGACAAGGCTCAAGTGTCATAAAAGGGTACATCATAACAACCACACTTTCCCATATAATTCCCATGCCAGGCACCCACAAAATTATATAAACTAACGTTTATATAATTTTTAGTGAGCCAGGCACTATTAATCCTCTTCCTTTGTCAGGAACGGCAATACCTGGGCCGCAACGATGGCAGCGAACATAAGTGTCGCTCCGAAAATCTCTGTTCCTGACATCTTCTGACCTAAAATAATCCAGCCCGATACGGCTGAAATTACAGACTCAAAACACATAATAAGTGAAGCAAGCGCCGGCGGAAGATTCTTCTGACCGACAACCTGAAGCGTATAGGCAAGGCCCGATGACATAATTCCCGTGTAGAGCAAAGCCGGCAGGGCTTCAATTACACCCGTCAATGTCGGATGCTCAAGGAATGGTAAAATGACAAGCGTCTCGACGCCGCACACAAAGAATTGCATGGCCGAAAGCACTATACTTCTGCACTTAGGTGAAAAATGGTCAACCGAAAGTATCTGGAAGGCAAAGGCAAGGGCACAGCTAATTTCAAATATATCACCTCTTGTGAAGGAAAAACTTCCCTTTCCCGCAAGGCAAAGAAAATAGAGGCCGATAACAGAAACCACAGCGCACAGCCAAATATATCCCGGTACCCTTCGCTTTAAAAATATACCTAAAATCGGAACCAGGATAACGTAGAGGGCGGTCAGGAAGCCGGCCTTCGCGACCGTAGTGAGGCCAATACCTATCTGCTGCAGGTTTGTCGCGACGCAGAGAAATGTACCGCACACAAGACAGCCTATAAGCTCGTCACGAGACAGGAGCGGCTTCTTCTCTTTCTTTTCCCGATTAACCTCTCCTTCCTGCTTTCTTCCCGAATGCTCGACTATAGCCGCAATCGGAAGTAAGAAGGCTGTTCCGATGAAAGAGCGGATCATGGTAAATGTAAGGCCACCGATATGGTCCATGCCGGTACTCTGGGCCACAAAGGCGGTACCCCAGATAAGTGAGGCTAAAAACAGCACCAGCGAATATTTTAACTGATTTGACTTTTTCATAAATTCCCCGAAATTAATAATAAAAAATTCCCCTAAAAAAAATCCGTGCCAGGTACCATTAAGAATCTTCCGTGCCAGGTACCATTAAGATAATGTGAACTTCGTAAACTCGTTCATATTCTCTTAATGGGACCAGGCACTGTTAACGGGACCAGGCACTAATTCTTACTCTTTTTCAGCTCCGGCAGCTTCCTGCTTTACATCGTCAAGATTAAAGTAGCCGCGCTCTGTCTTGCTCTCTTCTGTCTCGTCTTCATCGTCCTCATCCTCGAAATGGGACATGTCGACCTCTTCATCATCCTCGTCATACTCGTCGTCGCTTATGTATGTCTTATAGAAATAGTAGATAGCGGCGGCAAGAGCGCCAAAGATGGCAAGTGCTGATAAGAACTTCAATAAACCCTTCATAGTACAATACCTCCTTGAATGATGATTACTTTATAAGTTCATATTTACGAAGTACCTGACGTAATATCTCACGATGGGCCTCAGACATAGGTGTCATAGGTTTGCGGTAACCGCCTACATTATATCCCATCATATTAAGAGCTTCCTTTACAGGAATAGGGTTGACCTCTATAAAGAGGGTATGCATAAGCTCCAGATATTTATTCTGAATGTGGAGGGCCTTCTTGGTATCTCCATCAAGAAACGCTCTCACCATGTCGTGCATCTGCTTAGGAATCACATGGCTTGCTACCGAGATAACACCCTTACCGCCGAGAGAGCAGATAGGAACAACCTCATCGTCATTTCCCGAATAGATATCAAAATCGAGTCCCTCAGTAAGAGAAGCAATCGTGCCTATATCGGAAATATTCCCGCTCGCTTCCTTAACAGCCTTGATATTAGGATAATCCTTGGCGAGTCTTGCGATGGTAGGCGGATCAATATTTACACCCGTCCTGCTCTTGATATTGTAGAGGATGGCCGGAATCTTAATGGCTGCTGCCGTATCCCCAAAATGCTCATAGAGACCCTCCTGGGTAGCCTTGTTATAGTAAGGCGATACGAGAAGAACAGCGTCAGCGCCTGCTGCCTCAGCCTTCTTAGAGAGGTCGATGGCAGTGCGGGTGCAGTTGCTTCCGGTGCCCGCTATAACAGGCACTCTGCCGTTAATATGCTTCACGGCTTCCGTGATTACCTTAATATGCTCTTCCTCGGTAAGAGTAGCTCCCTCACCGGTCGTAGCAGCTATAACAAGCGCGTCAACTCCATCGTCAATCTGCCTGTCGATAAGCTCATTCATCTTACCGAAATTTACGGACTCATCCTCATTAAAGGGTGTGATAAGGGCTGTAGCGACACCTTCAAAAATACTCATCTGAAACTTTTTTCCTTTCCCGTCTTTCTTAAACTCTGATCAGATTCTTTCCATCCTTGAGTTAAGGCTTAAGAGCCATGGGTCGATAGACTTAGTCATGGCAAGAGCCTGCTCTACGTCGAAATCAACGAACTTGCCGCTCATATAGCCTACAACTCTCTTTGACTTTCCCTGGATGAGAAGATCGACAGCCTTCGCGCCGAACATGGTAGCGTAAACCCTGTCTCTCGCGGTAGGTGAGCCACCTCTCTGGATATGACCAAGAACAGTCGCTCTTGTATCCATACCGGTACCCTCCTGAATCTGCTTAGCCATCTCATATGAATGACCTACCGACTCAGCATTTACAATGATATAATGCTTCTTGCCCTTAGCTCTCATGCTCTTTACACGTTCCATGATAGCGTTGACATCATTGTCATAGGTCTCGGCGATAAGAATCTCCTCAGCGCCGTTAGCGATACCGCACCATTCAGCGATATATCCTGCTCCGCGGCCCATAACCTCGATGATTGAGCAACGCTCGTGGGAGGTCGAAGTATCACGAATCTTATCTATACATTCCATAGCTGTATTTACAGCGGTATCAAAGCCGATTGTATACTCTGTGCAGGCAATATCGTTATCGATAGTTCCCGGAAGACCGATTGTATTGATTCCTCTTTCAGCAAGTCTCGCGGCTCCGCGGAACGAACCATCACCACCGATGACTACAAGTCCGTCAATTCCGTTCTTCCTGCAGATCTCTGCTGCCTTATCCTGATATTCAGGTTTGATCATCTCCGGACATCTTGCGGTGTATAGGATAGTACCGCCCCTCTGAAGAATATCAGAAACTGAATGAGAATCCATATCGATGATATCTTCCTCGAGAAGTCCCGAATATCCCCTGCGGATACCCTTAACCTTCTTGCCCGCTGTAAGGGCGCTTCTTACGACGCTTCTGATGCAGGCGTTCATGCCCGGCGCGTCACCACCACTTGTAAGTACTCCGATTGTATTAACTTCAGCCATAGTAAATGCCTCACTTTCCCTTAATTCCTAATATTGCGCAGTATGCGCTCCTTTGTGATTCTGAAATGCTTGTTTTTTAATAAAAACATCCCGACTTCTATTTTAATCCATACCGGCCTATTTCGCAAGACTCTTTTCTACTAATTTTACATTACTTTCCGAAAAATTTTTATAAAATGCGTCAAGCGCCTCTTTTGTGAAGGCTGTCTTATGGTCATTATCCAGTCTGTGAATCTGGCGTTCCTTCTTAAGAAAGGCGATAACGGTGGCAGTTCCCGGATTCAGGGAGGCCAGAGTCATAAGCTTTTCCTCATTCCTATCGTAATCCTCCCGGTCAGCGAACTGCACCCAGAGCTCGCGAGGCACATTTTCAAATGGGATAATCTCGCTCGCGATAATTTTCGCGTCCGCGTCACCGCCCGTATCGGCCCTTCCCCGGATAAATACCTTCGACTCCTCTATAAGGAGGTGCTTATATTTATCGTATGAATTCGGAAATACCACTACCTCTATGGAGCCTTCCATGTCCTCAAGAGTCACGAAGGCCATCTGGGTATTCTTCTTCGTTACCTTCCTTGAAATATCGGTAATTATGCCGCCAACGACGTAAAATGCGCCGTCTATCACGTTCGTGGTACCTGTTTCCTCATCCATTATAAAATCAGCGCTGCCCGCCGTGACATTTTTATCCATAAGCGAAGCGAATTCCTTAAGAGGGTGGCCGCTCACGTAAATGCCGAGCACATCCTTCTCCTTTGCGAGAAGATCATCATTTTCGAACTCACCAAGCTCCGGAATCTTGATGGTTATAGCCTCTCTTGCGTCCTCCGGAACGAAGTCAAAGAGAGTCATCTGACCCGCTCCGGCACTCTTCTTATCCTTTGCGACAGCGTCAGCCATTCTCTCGAAAATGCTCATCTTCTCGAGACGGGTACCCGGCATGGAATCCATGGCTCCCGCCTTGATTAAGCTCTCTATAGCCTTCTTGCTTACCTGAGAGCTGTTGGTACGCTCTATAAATTCCTGAAGACTCCTATATTTTCCGTTTCTCACTCGCTCTTCCACTATGGAATCTATAACAGAATCTCCGAGGCCCTTTATGGCGCCCATGCCGTAGCGGATTGCGTTTCCCGAGACAGAGAAGCCACCGAGCCCTTCATTTACATCGGGAGGCAGAATCTCTATGCCCGACTTGCGGCACTCGTCTATATACTCGGAAACCTTTCGGGTATTAGACATGACACTTGTAAGGAGGGCAGCCATATATTCCTTAGGGTAATAGTACTTAAGGAAGGCAGTCTGGTAGGTTATGACGGAATATCCCGCCGCATGGGAACGGTTGAAGGCGTACTTAGCGAAGTCGGTCATCTCATCGTAAATCTTATTCGCGACTTCAGCTGAGATTCCCTTCGCTATGCAGCCCGGGATATTTTCCTCTTTATTCCCGTAGACGAAGTTCTGCCTCTCCTTCGCCATGACGTCAGCCTTCTTCTTACTCATGGCCCTCCGCACGAGGTCAGAACGGCCGTAGGAGTAACCCGCAAGATCACGGACTATCTGCATGACCTGCTCCTGGTAGACTATACAGCCGTGGGTTGAAGCGAGAATCGGTTCAAGCTCAGGGCAGTCGTAGGTGATATTTTCAGGATGCTCCTTACCCTCTATGTACTTCGGTATGAAGTCCATAGGGCCGGGACGGTAGAGGGAAATGCCCGCGATTACATCTTCCAGGTTGTCAGGCTTAAGCTGCTTCATGAAGGACTTCATACCCGAGCTCTCAAGCTGGAAGACTCCCTCGGTCTTTCCCTGGCCAAGCATATCGAAGATATTCTTATCCTCCATATCTATATCATGGATATCAAAGGGCTTCTCCTTCGTGAATCCGTAGTCGGGATTTCCGTTTATCAGCTTCTCGCTCATCTGGATGACCGTGAGGTTCCTGAGCCCTAGGAAGTCCATCTTAAGAAGGCCAAGCTCCTCTATCGTAGTCATCGTATATTCGGTTGTGACTACGTTGTCAGCGCCTGTTGAGAGAGGAACATATTCATCGACCGCCCTCTTACTTATAACGACTCCCGCGGCGTGGACACTCGTATGGCGCGGAAGACCCTCGAGGGCCCTCGCAGCGTCAATAAGGTCCTTAGCGTTCTCGTCCTCATTATAGAGGTCGGAGAGGTCCTTATTCATCTCGAGAGCCTTATTTATAGTCATCTTAAGGTCGTTCGGAATCATTTTCGCGACACGGTCGCAGTAGGTATATGGGAGGTCAAGGGCCCTGCCGACATCTCGAATAACCATCCTCGCAGCCATGGTACCGAAGGTCACAATCTGGCAAACCCTGTCACGGCCGTATTTCTTAGTTACGTAGTCTATAACCTCGCCCCTGCGGAGGACACAGAAGTCCATATCTATATCGGGCATGGTGACTCGCTCGGGATTCAGGAATCGCTCAAAGAGAAGAGAATAGCGGATAGGGTCTATATCGGTAATTTCAAGGCAATAGGCAACTATCGAACCTGCGGCGCTGCCTCGCCCGGGGCCAACAGCTATACCATGCTCCTTGGCGAAATTCACGTAATCCCACACTATAAGAAAATAATCCACGAAGCCCATAGTGTGGATCGTGTCAAGCTCGTATTTGAGGCGTTCTCTAAGCTCAGCCTCTTTTGGTAAATATTTCCTCCTGCCATCAGAGTCATCAGCCGCGTCAGGGTATCTCTTCTTAAAGCCCTTCTCGCAGAGCTCATTTAAATATTCCCAGGAATCGCCGTCGTTTGGCACAGGGAATTTCGGCAGGTGGTAGTGGCCGAATTCTATCTCTACATTGCAACGATCGGCGATTTTTCCTGTATTTTCAATCGCTTCAGGGGCATACGAAAAGAGAGCCGCCATCTCCTCCGGGCTCTTCACGTAGAACTGGCCGCCCTCATAGCGTCTCCTGTTTTCATCGTTAATATTTGTCTGGGTCTGGATGCAGAGGAGGACATCATGGTACTTAGCGTCTTCAGCTTTTATGTAGTGGCAGTCATTCGTCGCTACAAGCGGAATTCCCGTATCCGCGTGAATCCGCATGATTCCCTGATCCACAATCCTCTGAGTTCCGATTCCGTGGTCCTGAAGCTCAAGGAAGAAGTTATTTTCCCCGAAAATGTCCTGCAGCTTAAGCGCTGCTGCCTTCGCCTCATCATACTCTCCTGCCGCAAGGTGCCTTGGAACTATACCGGCAAGGCAGGCAGAGCAGGCTATGATTCCCTCATGAAACTCAGAAAGGAGCTCATAGTCAACCCTCGGCTTATAGTAGAAGCCTTCCGTAAAGCCCCTGCTCACCAGCTTTATAAGGTTGTGGTAGCCCCTGTCGTTTTCGGCGAGGAGGACAAGATGGTTATAGCGCTCCTCATTTTCACCCGGCTTCTTCTCAAATCGTGAAGTAGGAGCCACATAAACCTCACACCCCAAAATAGGCTTTATACCTTCTTTTTTGCATGCCTTGTAGAAATCAATCGCCCCGTACATATTGCCGTGATCGGTAATGGCGCAGGCGTTCATGCCGAGCTCCTTAACCCTCGCCACAAGGTCGGGAATCTTGCTCGAGGAGTCAAGGAGACTGTACTCGGTATGCATGTGAAGGTGTGTAAACATTAATTCTTTCCTTTCAGGTATTCCTCTATCTCAGTCATGGCATCTTCTTCATCCACGCCATCCGTCTCAATCGTGAGCTCATCGCCATCGCTGATATCAAGCGTCATCATGCCCATGATTGATTTCGCGTTGATTTTCTTGTTGCCATAGCCGATGAGCACAGCCGAAGAAAATTTCTCCGCAAGCTGGACCAATAAGGCAATAGGCCTTGAGTCCTCGTTATCCTTGATTGATACCTTAACCGTTTTACTAAGCATTTTCCTTCCCCCTAAGACTTTCCGCTATCTCGCCGATTTTCTGAAGTCTGTGGTTCACGCCCGACTTCCCGAGCGGCTTTGTGAGATTCCTTCCGAGCTCAAGCAAGGTCGCATCAGGATTCGCGAGCCTCGCCTCCGCAACCTCGATAAGATTTTTCGGGAGATACGAAAGTCCCTTTGTATCCCTTATATATTCTATATCGGCAAGCTCCCTCGCCGATGCCTTTACTGTTTTAGATAGATTCGCCGTCTCGCAGTTAACCTGCCTGTTGACTGAATTGCGCACATCCTTGAGAACTCTGACATTTTCAAATTCCATGACAGATCTCGGCGCTTCCATCAGGCCGAGAGCGTCCCTTATGTCGTCGCCCTCCTTGAGGTAGGCTATATAGTGGTTCTTCCTCTTAGCGCTCTTTCCCTTGAGACCAAGCTCGCACATGATATCAGCGATTCCCGCGGCCTTTTCCTCGGTCTCGCATACTATTTCAAAATGGTATGCCTTGTTGGGGTCGCCGACAGAGCCCGTCGTTAAAAATGCCCCTCTTAAGAAGGCCTTCTTGCAGCAGGAATTAAGTATTACCGTAGGCGAAACGAGTGGAAATTCCGGAGCATCCGAACCATCAGGCTCCATGAATTTTATAGCCTTTAGTATATCCTTTACGGCCTCACTGTGAGGCAAGACCGCAGTATACATGCTGCTTTTTTTCTTCATGTTGAGGGTGGCGCTTACTTCACACCTTTCGTCGGTCACCAGCCCTACAAGCCTCGTAAACCTGTCGCACACGTACATATTTTCAGTATGAACAAATAATAAATATTTCTCCGCTTCCGTAATCTCTATATGGCCCGAAAGCGAAATTATCGCGGAAAGCTCCGCTATCTGACAGTGCCTTGCGGCTGTCTCGTTCACGTCAAGCTCACGCTTTACTTCTGTTGAAAATGACATCAGTGAAGCTCCCTGTGCTCTACTTTTACGTTATATTCGGTCTTGGTTAGCCATGAATAGAGCTCATTTGCTATCGTGACTGACCTGTGCTGGCCACCCGTGCAGCCGACCGCTATTACAAGATTCGTCTTTCCTTCCGCTATATAATTCGGAATCAGGAAATCAATCAGATCGGTAAGCTTATTTAAAAATGTCTTTGACGCGTCACTTGCCATGACATAGTCGTGAACCGGAGCGTCATTTCCCGTTAAATGCTTCAATTCCGGCACATAGAAGGGATTCGGGAGGAAACGGACGTCAAAAACAAGGTCGGCATCATTTGGAATCCCGTACTTGAAGCCGAATGACAATACCGTTATCTGGAAATTGTTGAAATCCTCGTTTTCGGCAAAAATCCTGTGAAGCTCGGCCCTCAGCTCCCTTGTGACAAGCCTTGATGTATCTATGATATAGTCAGCGTTATCCTTAAGAAACTTCATGCCGACACGCTCACGGCTTATGCCCTCCTCAACCCTGTCATCGCCCGCGAGAGGGTGAGACCGTCTCGTCTCCTTGTAGCGCCTTACTAGGATCTCATCGCTTGCTTCAAGGAAGAGAATCTTAACTCCCAGGGCCTTAAGTGCGGGAATATCATCCTTAAGCTTCTCTATCCCCGCTCCGGCGCGACTGTCAAGCCCAACAGCCAGGTTCTTCCCACTGTCTCCTGCCATATCAAAGAGCTTCATAAGGAACTCTGTCGGAAGATTATCGACACAGAAATATCCAAAATCCTCTAAGGTCTTAAGGGCTGTGGACCTGCCCGCTCCGCTCATTCCGGTGACAATCACAAGATTTCTCTTATTTTCCAAGGATTTTCACCTCCGGCTCAAGCCTGATTCCGCTTCTTTGCTCTACCTTATCTTCAACCAGCTTAATAAGGGCGATTACGTCGTGATACGTAGCATTTTCACGGTTAATTATGAAGCCCGCGTGCTTCTCGCTGACCTGGGCGCCACCTACGGCTAAGCCCTTAAGACCCGCCTGCTCTATTAGGGCCGAGGCGTAACCTCCGACAGGTCTCTTAAAGGTAGACCCCGCGCTAGGATAGTCAAATGGCTGCTTCTCCATACGGCGGCGGTTAAGCTCACTAATCTTAGCCTTTAGCTCAGCGCTGTCGCCGGGCTTAAGGTCAAAGGTCACGGAAACGACTATCGCATGGTCAAGCTCTTCTATGACGCTGTGCCTATAGGATAAATTAAGTTCCTCCTTCGAAAGGGTAGAAAGTCTTCCGTTACAAAGGATGGTAGCGCATTTTACGACATCCTTCATTTCTCCGCCGTAGGCACCGGCGTTCATAACGAGGCCCCCGCCGACGCTCCCCGGAATTCCGCCCGCGAACTCAAGACCCGCAAGGCCATGGTCAGCCGCGAAGGCAGCAGTATTTATAAGACTCGCTCCCGCTCCCGCCGTGAGCTCATTTCCATTAAGAGAGATGTCGGTCATTTCCCCTGAAGGAATAATAACGACACCCCTCACACCGTCATCATCCACAAGGAGGTTGCTGCCCCTTCCGATTACAAAAAATGGAATATCATTATTTACGCAAAGCGCAACAGCCTTCGAAAGTACATTCACATCCGAAGGCTTAATGAGACAGTCACACGGTCCCCCTATTTTAAATGTCGTGTGACGGTCCATCATTTCATTTTCAAGAAAATTGCTTTCTCCTACTATCTCTCTAAGCTCTTTCTTAAATTCTGTATCCATAACACCTAGTCTGCTTCTCAGTCTATAAACATGGCCGCGCACCCGTAAATACCCGCGTCATTTCCGAGAGAAGCAAGTCTGAATTCCTTTCCGCGAAGTGAGTTCATAACAAGTCCGTCATAATATTTGCTGATAGCGCTAAGGAGTATCGGGCCTGCCTTAGATACGCCGCCTCCGATGACGAAGACCTCAGGGTCGACGACCTGGGCTATATGAGAGCAGGCGAGGGCAAGGTACCAGCCCGCCTTGTCAAGGACAGCTTCGCCGAGAGCGTCGCCCTTCTTAGCCGCGTCAAGAACGTCTTTTGCTGAAAATGCGTCGATATCCGAAAGAGTCGTGGTATATTTTCCCGTGGCAAGGAAAAGCTTTGCGAGTCTCACGATTCCTGTAGCCGAAGCGTACTGCTCGAGACACCCTCTCTTGCCGCAGCCGCAGTGGTCAGTCTCCTCAGGATTAACGCAGAGGTGGCCTATCTCGCCGCCTGCTCCGTTCGACCCTTCAACCACGTGGCCTCCGATGATGACGCCACCGCCAACACCTGTTCCGAGGGTTATCATAACCATATCCGATACGCCCTTGCCGCCGCCCTGCCACTGCTCACCTAAGGCAGCAGCGTTCGCGTCATTCGCTACAAGTGTCTTGATTCCCGTAAGGCTTTCTATCTTTTCCTTTACATCCACCCGTCCAAGACCGATGTTAGGAAGCTCAAGGACTGTGCCACGGTTCTTTACAGGGCCGGGTACATCGATTCCTATACCCTTGCATTCGGACTTGTTGAAACCTTCTTCTTCGATTTTGGAGAGGACAGACTTCGCCACATCCTCGAAGACTGTAATCTTATCCGTAGGTATTTCCCACTTTGTGAGTAATTTTCCCTCTGTGTCAAAAAAACCAAGTTTGACTGATGTACCGCCTACATCAGCTCCCGCAATAAATTCGCTCATTTTATGTTCTCCGGTGTTTTATTAAAATACTTTGCAGTTCTTGTATCATCACTGTCCGTCCGATAAATCAGGCAGAACCGCGTCATGTCCGTCGCTATCATCGTCAGGGCCCATTGCCGATTCAGCCTCCTCAGCGTGCTTCTTCATGTTGTTTGTAACACGGTTGTAGAGCTCCTTAGCCGCGTTATAGCCCATCTTCTTCTGCCTGTTGTTAACGGCTGCCGCCTCGCAGATAAGGGCAAGGTTACGGCCCGGCCTTATAGGAATATTGTGGCTCACAACATTTATACCAAGGATTTCAGTATACTGCTCCTCAAGGCCAAGACGGTCGAAATCAAGGTCCTTGTCCCATTCCATAAGCTTGATAACGAGGTCTATATTCGCCTCAGTTCTTACGGACGCGAAGCCGTAGAGAGAGCGGACATCAACGATTCCGATACCTCTTAATTCTATAAGGTGACGGGTTATCTCAGGAGCAGTTCCCACAAGGGTATCCTCACTGATTTTCTTAATCTCAACGACATCATCGCTCACAAGACGGTGGCCGCGCTTTATAAGCTCTAGTGCCGTCTCGCTCTTACCTATGCCACTCTCGCCCATGATGAGAACGCCCTCGCCATAGACATCGACAAGAACGCCATGGAGTGAAATCCTCGGAGCGAGCTGGTGCCTCATGTACCTGATTGCTTCCGACATGAAGGCACTGGTCGCCTTGTCGGTACGAAGCACCGGAACCGAGGCCAGTCTCGCGGCATTTAATATGATGTCAGGGACATCAAGGCCTCTGCAGAAAATGATGCAGGGAATCTTATATTCCATGAGCCTGTTCATGACGTCATGCTGACGGTCAAGACTCATCTGATGCATATAGGCGTTCTCAACGTTACCGATTATCTGAATACGCTCAGAATCAAAGTAGTCAAAGAAGCCCGCCAGCTGCAGGGCCGGACGGTTGACGTTGATATCCTTGATAAGGATATTGTCTGTCTTTATCTCAGGTGTAAGGTTCTCGAGCTTGAAGTTCTCTATAAGCTCCGAGAGCGGTACACTGTAAAGGCTTTCTTCCATGAAAATGTGCCTCCTCAAACTTTAAACTGTATCTCCTATTGTACCATTAAAGTCAAGCTTTTTCAACTAATTGTTTAACGCTAAAATTGCGATGAAAGTTACATTGTAATGTCGTTTTCATCGAAAGAAAGTTCATAGTCATGTAATTCCCTGTTTATGGAAGAACTCATATATCGACTCGGCGCTCCTGCGGTCGAGGCTCTCTACCTGGACGAGGTCTTCTATGCTTGCGTTCTTTATATCTTCGAGAGACTTAAAGTGTCGCATAAGGGCAACTCGGCGCTTAGGGCCTACGTTCGGGATATCGTCAAGTATTGAGTGAACCTGGGCCTTCCCGCGGAGGAGCTTATGGTATTCTATGGCGAAACGGTGGGTCTCATCCTGGACACGGGTTATTAGCTTAAACATCTCGCTATGGGTATCTATAGGCTGTTCTATATTATTATAATAAATGCCTCTGGTGCGGTGCCTGTCATCCTTCACGAGGCCCGCCACCGGAATGTCGAGGCCGAATTTATCGAGAACCTCGAGCGCTATATTTACCTGGCCCTTGCCACCATCCATAAGGATGATATCAGGGAAATTAGAAAATTTGCCTAGCTTATCCTCTACTCCCTTAGCCTTTAATTCCTCCTTCTCCTTGATTCCGTGCTCGAAGCGGCGGGTAAGAACCTCATTCATCGAAGCGTAATCATCCTGCCCCGCGAATCCCTTTATCCGAAATTTGCGGTAGTCATTCTTCTTAGGCTTTCCGTCTTCAAATACAACCATTGACCCTACATTTTCAAAGCCACTGATATTTGAAATATCGAAGGACTCAACCCTATGTATCTCACCTATATCAAGGAGGTCGGAGAGCTCGGCGAGGGCTCCTGTCGTGCGGGCCTTCTCCCGTTTGTTTCTCTCGCTGTCGTTTGTGAGGACCATTTTCGCGTTCTCATAGGCAAGCTCAAGCATACGGGCCTTCTCGCCCTTCTTCGGAACGGTGATTGTTACCTTACCGCCACGACGGTCACTCAGCCACTCAGTAAGAAGTTCCATATCCTCCGGCTCATCTGAGGTATAGAGTTCCTTAGGCACAAATGGAGTACCTGAATAGTACTGCTTAATAAAATCAGAGTAAATAGCCGCATGGTCAAGCTCAGCGACTCCTTCAAGCTCGAAATGCTCCCTGCCTATAAGGCGGCCACTGCGCACAAAAAATACCTGCATAACCGCCTCATCATCAGCCTTTGCGATTGCAATGATATCGCGGTCATCCTCATTTGTATTGGAATTAATCTTCTGATTATCGCGAAAACGAAGGAGGTGATTTATCATATCACGATAAATCGCCGCATCCTCAAACTCAAGCATTTCAGAGCATTCATTCATCTTCTTCGTGGCAGCGTCTATAACCTTAGAATAGTCGCCCTGAAGAAATTCGCAGACCTCCTCTATACGCTTCTTATAATCCTCTTCGGATACATTTCCCGTACACGGCCCGTCACACCGTCCTATCTGATAATTAAGGCAGGGACGTTCCTTACCTATATCAGCAGGAAGGTTCCTCCGGCAGCTCCTTATCTGGTATAGCTTGTGGAGCATTTCAAGGATCTCGTTTATATAGGCGGGATATGGCCCGAAGTATTTACTCCCATCGGCGTAGTGGATTCGCCTTGAAAATAAAACTCTCGGATAGGCTTCATTCAAGGTCACCCTGATATAAGGATAGGACTTGTCGTCCTTAAGCATGGTGTTGTACTTAGGGCGGTGCTCCTTTATCAGGTTGCTCTCGAGAACCAGGGCCTCCAGCTCGGAATCCGTGACTATATATTCAAAATGGTCAATATTTTTTACCATATTTTGGATTTTAGGTGACAGTCTGT
The DNA here is from genome assembly GCA_900314885.1 of uncultured Eubacteriales bacterium. Classification (GTDB taxonomy): domain Bacteria; phylum Bacillota; class Clostridia; order Lachnospirales; family Lachnospiraceae; genus Catonella. The sequence continues at coordinate 18,371 of OMWY01000005.1, read as the reverse complement.
CCGGATTCTGAAAATACTGGCGGACGCGGTTCTTCAAGACCTTCGCCTTACCTACGTATATAATCTCATCAAGAGAGTTATGCATAATATAAACTCCCGGACGAGCCGGGAGTTTTTTTAATTCTTCTTTTATGTCAAACAAGCTGTTTCCTCACTGTTGTCGCTTTGCGAAGCAATGCGGCTCTCTATGTCGCCATCTTCCTTCTTTTCATCAGGATCGGGCAGGCCTTTCATTTCACGGTAGATATCCATGAATTCCTTGCCGGTTATGGTTTCCTTCTCAAGAAGAACACCCGCGATCTTATCAAGCTCAGCCCGGTTATCCTCTATGATACCAACTACCTCATCGTAGCATTTCTTCATGAACTCCGAAACCTCTTTATCTATCCCTGCTGCCGTCTCATCAGCGCAGTTAAGGACAGGGCGGCCGTCGAGATATTTATTTTCAACTGACTCGAGTCCAACCATACCGAACTTCTCGCTCATACCATATTGGGTAATCATGGAGCGGACAATGCCCGTGGCCTGCTCTATATCGTTGCTGGCTCCCGTGGTGATAGAGCCGAATACAACCTGCTCTGCCGCGCGGCCGCCGAGGAAGGTCTTAACCTTACCGATAAGCTCATCCTTAGAGAGGAGGTACTTCTCTTCCTCCGGAATCTGCATGGTATAGCCGAGAGACCCCATAGTACGAGGGATAATCGTAATCTTCTGTACAGGATCGGCATTCTTCTGGGACGCAGTAACAAGGGCATGACCTACCTCGTGGTAAGCCACTATTTTCTTCTCTTCCTTGCTCATTATGCGGTCCTTCTTTTCCTTACCCGCAATAACGACTTCTACGGCTTCCATGAGGTCAGCCTGGCTCACAGATTTACGGCCGGCCTTAACCGCCATAATGGCGCCTTCATTTATCATGTTGGCAAGATCAGAACCGACCGCTCCCGCCGTAGCAAGGGCAAGGGCGTGAAGATCAACCGTATCGTCAAGAAGAACATCCTTGCTGTGAACCTTAAGAATCTCGTAACGCCCCTTAAGGTCAGGCCTGTCAACTATAATACGCCTGTCAAAACGACCCGGGCGAAGGAGGGCCTTATCGAGGACGTCAGGCCTGTTCGTAGCCGCAAGAATAACGATACCCTTCGATGAGTCGAAGCCGTCCATCTCAGCGAGAAGCTGGTTCAGGGTCTGCTCACGCTCATCATTTCCACCACCGTACCTTGAATCACGGCTCTTACCGATAGCGTCTATCTCGTCTATGAAAATGATACACGGCGCCATCTGATTTGCCTGCTTGAAGAGGTCGCGGACACGGGAAGCGCCGACACCAACGAACATTTCTACGAAATCTGAGCCCGAGAGTGAGAAAAATGGGACTCCTGCCTCGCCTGCCACAGCCTTAGCAAGGAGAGTCTTGCCCGTTCCCGGAGGGCCTACAAGAAGGGCGCCCTTAGGAAGCTTCGCGCCAATCTGGGTATATTTTCCCGGGTTGTGGAGGAAGTCAACCATTTCACGAAGAGAGTCCTTCGCTTCATCCTCGCCCGCAACATCAGCGAAGGTGACGCCGGTCTTCTTCTCTACGTAGACCTTGGCAGTACTCTTACCTACTCCCATGACTCCGCCCGAGCTCTTACTGATAGACCGGTAGAGCATATAGAAAATGAACCAGCATAGGAGCAGTGGTAAGACATAGGCCATAAAGAACTCAAGTACCTGGCTGCTTGCGTCGGTAACGGGTCCCTTAAGCGTAACGCCCTTAGCGAGAAGCTTAGAAGCCAAATCCTGGTCTCCTACAAAGCCCGTATAATAGGTAATCGAATATATGTCATTCGCAGACTGCTTCGGGTGGATAGTTATCTTGTTATTCGAAAGCTCTACGCTCTCAACCTCCCCTGCGTCAACCATATCCATAAAGCGGTTATATGATATCTCCCGGGTCTGGGTACCCTTGATAGCGGTCATGCTGTATGAGAGTATGAAAAACAGAACAATCGCGGCTACAAGGCAGATAAGGCCGGCTCTATGGTTCATAGGGTCGTTGTTATTATTGCGGTTTCCGCCGCCGTTATTGCCTCCGTTACCGTCGTTTGGGCGGTTTCCGTTATCAGATCCGGGTTCATCGCTTCTGAACCCATCCGGTGAATTATTACTCATGTAAAATGCCCCTTCTTAAGATTTATTATTCATTTTACCCCAAAGTGTCTCATTTGTAAAGAAGCTAAATTCATTCGCCCCAATACTCAATCGATTCATCTGACCTACCTGAGATTCCGAAAAGTTTCATCATAAAGTCTTCTCTCTCATTGTATATCTGAACAACAACAATGCTGTCTGATTCGATTCTGTAAACAAAATAATTATGGTCAATAAATAAATATCGGTAATCTGTTTCAAGCGTATAAAGTTCTGAAATATCAATACCCATTTCAGGAAAAGCTCCAAGATTACTAATCTTTGCAAATATAGTTTTCATGTGCTTATCAGCTACTTTCTTACCATACTCATCACAGAGACTAAAATATAGATTTTTAAGCTTTTCTCTTGCTATATCTGAATAAACTACTTTCCTCATAAAATTGATTAAATTCCTAATTCCTTCATAATTTCTTCGGACGTATACGTCCCATGCTCTTTGATAGAATCCTCCCCCTTTTTCATCTCGAGCTTAAATTTGTATAAAGCAAGCTCCTTTTCTAAATCGTCTAGTTCTTCCATACTTACCATAGCTATTACCCCATGTCCATTTTTAGTCAAATAAACGGGATTTCCATATTTTACATCCTTTACAACATTGCTATAATTTCTCAAATCCGATACAGGTCTAATATTTGGCATATTCTTGCTCCTTTCATATTCAGAATCCTACAACAATTATACCATTATGTTGTAAAATTAGCAACAATATTTTACTATAATCTTTACAGCTTTTAATAAAAAGAAGAGCACCTTTTAGGTGCTCTTCTTTCCTTTTTATCAGATTACCGATTTAATCCATGCGGCGATTTCTTCTTCCGTTGGACGGCCGTTAAGGAGCTTCGCAGGCTTTACGGTAGCGCCCGCAGGAGCACTTGTCTTAAACTCCTCATCAACTCCGTCAGCCTTACTGCCACCGGAGATGCAGAAAGGAACTATGGTCTTGCCTTCAAATGAAGCAGACTCAAGGAAGGTGTGAACAATCTTAGGAGCCTTATTCCACCAGATAGGGAAGCCAAGGAAAACAGTCTTATAGCCTGACACGTCAACCGGTCCCGCAAGAGCCGGTCTTACGTCCTCTGACATCTCAGTGTTGCACCTTGCGTTTGCCTCAGTCCAGTCAAGGTCATCAGCAGTATATGGATCCTTAGGAAGAATCTCAAGAGCGTCAGCGCCTGCTGTCTTCGCTACCTCAGCGGCAAGCTTCTCCATCCCTTCACCTGTAGCGAAATATGCTACCAGCTTGTCATTGCCGGTACTCTTACCCGCGAGGTCATTTGCCCAGAGACCGTGAAGGTTGCAGTAGGCATAAACAGCGACCGGCTTTTCATTTTCACCTAAGGTAAATGTCGCTTCAGGGGCATCACCCGGCTTAAAGTAATGAACCTGGATGCCGCTTTCTGTCTCTACACAGACAAATTGGATATAGTGTTCGTCGGTCATTGGATGGGTAACGCTTCCGACCTTAACTACTACTGTGCTGCCTACAAGGGTCACATCAGGGATGTGCTTCTCTGTGGCGGCCTCTGTTGTATTTGGTACGAGTTCTTTCATAGGCTCGCCGCAGCACTTAGGTGTACAGGCAGTCTTAGGGGCAAGAAACATAACAAAGTTTCCGCAGCCCTCGCAACGATAAAATTGAGCTTTCATATTGGTTTCCTCCTTCTTTCCGTGCCAGGATTCAATGAAAGGCGACACACGACAATAAATTTTTATAAATTTCATCTATAAAAATTTAATGTCGTATGTCCCGCAATATCGAGCCAGGCACTGAGTTCATGTCGTATATTTTTAGCAGTCCCTTTAGCAGGAGCGAGTCGTCGATGACGATTTTGCGCCTGCAAAAGGGAATTACGGTCTTAGCGATGCCACCGGTAGCCACTACATTTAAATGCTCACCGGTTTCCTCCTCCATACGGTCTAACATACCATCTATAAGGGCAGCGTTTCCATATACAGCCCCACTCTTCATGCAGTCGACGGTGTTCGTGCCAATGACCTTCTTGGGTGCCATGAGACTTATCTTCATAAGCTGTGAAGTCGCCGATACAAGAGAGCTCACGGCTGTCGCGACCCCCGGAATCACGGAGCCTCCGCAATACCGGCCCTTTGCGTCAATGTAGGAAATAGTGGTGGCAGTCCCCATATCAATCACCGCAAGAGGCGGTTCATAGAATTCAAGTGCCGCCACGGCACCTGCCGCAAGGTCAGCTCCAAGCTGCTTCGGGTCATCTATCTTAATATTGAGACCTGTCTTAATCCCCGGACCCAATATGAGCGGTTTCTTACCGGTAACCTTCCTCACGGCCTCAGCGACCGTATCGGTTATAGGAGGCACAACAGACGATATAATCGCCCCCTCTATATCAGTAGCCCTAACATTTTTTAATTCAAGAAGAGCCTTGAAATCTATAGCGTATTCAAGGCTTGTCTTCGTCAAATTCGTGCTCATGCGCTCCTCAAAGAGAATCTCTCCCTTATCGGCGCAGCCAAGCACGATATTTGTATTTCCCATATCTATTGCGAATATCATATCTATTATCTACCTTTATTTAAGGTTGTCATCGATAATCTTCTTGGCCCCATCAGGGTCGCCGCTTACTGAAAATACCACATAAACGCCATTCTCAACGATCACAGCCTTATCAAGCCTGTCGACCTCAGCCGGTACATAGTCCTTGAAGCTTGTCTTCTGGCTCTCAACCCTCGCCTCGAGGCCTGCCTTAATCTCATCGGCAGCCTTCTCATCAGCTGCCTTAAATACAGCTATCTCCTCAGCGGTTGAACCGCTTGAGAGGTATATAGAGCTCTCGGCAACGTCCGATTCCGGAATGTCGGGATATATGGTTGAAAATAATCCGTCCTCTATAGGTGAAAGCTCATCGTCATATTTGACACCGTTTAAGAGCTTCGTCGCGAGATCCGAAACCGATACCTCCGATGCGGATGAGGCGATGCTTCCGCTCGTAGACGAAGCCGTTCCCAAAGCATTACTGCCTGACGCAGTGCTTGACACGGCAGCTGACGCGGAGCTTGAAGAGGTCTTGCTACCTCCGCAGGCTGAAAGAGGCGCTGTAGCTAAGACTGCGCCGGCTGTCATCAATATTGTTAACTTCCTTATATTCATTTGCTTAAAACTCCTTAGTACTTATTATTTACAATATAGCTTATTATTTTCTTGCAGTATTCCTTGTTCATGTGAATTCCGTCACTCGTCGCCTCCGCAGGGAGATAGCCGTCATCTCCGACAACCGCCGGCGTGACATCAAGATAAGTGAGCTTCTTCTCCTTGCACATGGCCTTAATAAGCTTATTAAACTTATGAATCCTCTTCATATTGAAGGTTTTATCGCTCTTGCTCTTCTTCTTAGTAACAGGAGCAATCGATTCCACTATTATTTCGGCATCCGGTTCTATTTTCTCAATATCATCGATGAGATTTCCGTATTTTTCTATAAATTTATCCGGGTAGGCCCATCCCAGCTCGTTAAGGCCAAAGCAGATATAGACCTTCTTATACTGCTTCTTCCTGAGAGCCTCAAGAACCGTGTATTTATTGCTGATAACCTTTTCCTCGTAAATGGTCGTGACGTTAAGTCCACGGCCGGCTAAGAAGGAAGCCGTCGTAACTCCAGAATTTATCTGAAGGCCCTGAGTCCTTGAATCACCAATAAATACGGCATTCTTAAGATAGGCGTTCGCCTTCTTCGATGACACAGGCGGATTATCCCCTGCCTCCGAATCATCCTTCGAGGTTCCGGTCTCAGTCGCCCCGCCCTTCTTATCGGCGCCTGAGGATGACCTTGATTCAGACGCCAGCAGTGAAGCATCGGATTCATCCGAGGCCGCCCCCGAGCCTTCCGACTCGCTTCTTGTATCAAGAGGGAAATTCGCGATATTCTCTCCCGATTCATCTGCCAGACCACTTCCCGACAGGGCGACCACGCTGCTGTTATCGTTATTTACGCCAAGCTTCCTGCCAAGCTTAAATACCAAAATTACACAGGCGATAATAATTACAGCAGCAACAACCGCCGCGAATATCGTCCTGTTACGCTTTATTTCTCTGATTCGGCGCTCACGAAGCCGCCTTCTGTATGTATCTTCGTCCATATCAAACCTCACTTTAGCTTTCCACTAGCAAGTATAAGGTCTGAAGGCCGTAAAGTCAAGCCCTTAGGCGAATCTTAACACAGAGTTAAACGATAATTAAAGGTTCTGTAAAGATTATGTCACTGTTCATTAAGAATATACTCAATGAACTCCTTCAGGTACTCATAGTCAGTCTCTTTAGCGTTTGCGACAACTCCTATAACGGGATCCGCCTGGTAGGCGCTCACCTTATTAAGCACCCCGCAGTCCTCGAGAGAAATTCCGTAATTCTGATTTGTAGTATCATCGCTGCTTTTTCCTGTCACCAGCCTGTCCTTATATTCATCGATATCATCGCCAAGTACCTGCTCAAGCGGTAGGAAATATCCACCCTTCATATAGGTCTCAAATTTTGCCCTATCGGCAATTATGCAGTTTATCGTACCCGCCATAACATACGTATCAAAGCGCTCTATCATCATGACAGAATCCGGAGACTGCGTATCATCTAAATAATACGAGTCATCAATCGTAATTTCCTGCTTAGAAGTATCAAGGTCAAGCGCCCTCGTGGCAGCTTCCGCAAGGTCTGTCGTCGCTTCATCATCCCAGTAATCATCAACCACAGCCAGCGACACAACCGCTTCCGGACGCGGCTTCAATACGGAAACCAGAAATACAACAACAAAAATCCCAACCGCGGCAAAGGCTATGACCTTCTTCAGGTAATAATCCCTGAAATAGTCAGCGCGCTCTCTGCGGTTGAGTTTTTCCCATTTTTCATGTTCAGATAAATTTTCATCATCCGGCGGAATACGGTAGAGCTCAGCGTCGTCCGCCAGGGCAGTTCTCTTTCCTTCAGTATTCATATACAGTTCACCCCTGCCTGATTTTATGGTTTAACACTACTCCGACTTTCTATAGTGTACCATCATTTCACGCAGATTTAAAGTAAACTATTCTTAAAATACTGTTAAGTTAAACGTTTATGACTTCGCTGCCTCGTCAGCCTGTTCCTTTGTAAGGAGTCCCAGCTTAATGAGAACCCCGACAAATTTCTCTTCGTCGACCGGCTTCCCGGCATAGGCTACACAGCCCAGCTCGAAGGCTCTAGAGACATTCCTGCCCTCATTAAGGGCAGTCGTCATGATAACCTTTACCTGGTCATCCTCATCGATGCCGCGCTCATTTTCAAGCGCGCGGATTTTCTCAAGAGCCTCGTATCCGTCCATGCCGGGCATCATGATATCGAGGCAGACAAGGTCATAGCCTTCGCCTGAATCAAGCGCGAGCGTAAATGCCTCGACGGCTTCCTTGCCATCGACTGTTACGTCACATTCTCCGAATTTCTGTAAAAAGTGAAGCATAAATTTGCGGCTGGCAAAATCATCTTCAGCTATTAAAGTTCTCACAATCTACCTCCTGCTGCAGGTATTATTTATCTTTGCCTTCGCTGTGTGCGATAGCTGCTCCTATAAAGTTCTTAAAGAGCGGATGCGGACGGTTAGGTCTTGATTTGAATTCAGGATGGGCCTGGGTAGCTACGAACCACGGATGGTCAGACAGCTCCATCATTTCAACGATATGGCCGTCAGGCGAAAGTCCCGAAAGAATCATTCCATTTTTAGTAAAATCGTCTCTGAAATAGTTGTTTACCTCGTATCTATGACGGTGTCTCTCATGGATTTCAGTCGTTCCGTAAGCTTCATAGGCCTTGGTGCCTTCCTTAAGGATACATGGATATGAGCCGAGACGTAAGGTACCGCCTATATCCTCTATGCCATCCTTGTCAGGCATGATGGCAATAACAGGGTGGTGAGTCTCAGGGTCAAGCTCAGCGCTGTTAGCATCTGAATATCCCACCACGTCACGGGCGAACTCAACTATGGCAAGCTGCATACCCAGGCAGAGACCGAGGTAAGGCATCTTATTCTCACGGGCATACTTTATGGAAGAAATCATGCCTTCGGTTCCGCGCACGCCGAAGCCGCCCGGAACTATGATTCCGTCCACGTCCTTAAAAATCTCACCGGCGTTATCATTTGTAACGTCCTCGGAGTCCACCCATTTTATGTCAACATCAGCGTCATGAGCGACCGCGCCGTGCTTAAGGGACTCTACGACTGATATATAAGCGTCGTGTAGGGCCGTATATTTACCGACAAGGGCAACCCTTACGGTCTTCTTAGGGTGAAGAAGCCTCTCGACCATGTCCTCCCACTCCGTGAGATCGGGCTTCGTTACAGGGAGGCCTAAAAGCTCGCAGACATCATCGGCGAGATGCTCCTTCTCAAGGGCAAGCGGAGCCGCGTAAAGGGTAGGAACATCGAGGTTCTGGATAACATTTTTCTTATTTACGTTACAGAACAGGGCAATCTTGTCCTTAATGCTCTCCGAAAGCTCATGCTCCGTACGGCAGACAATAATATCAGGCATGATTCCGAGCGCCTGGAGCTCACGGACACTCGCCTGGGTCGGCTTCGTCTTCATTTCGCCCGAAGCCGTCAGATATGGAATAAGAGTAACATGTATCAATATGGCATTTTCATGGCCTATATCGTGCTGGAACTGGCGGATACTTTCAAAAAACGGCTGAGACTCGATATCACCGACCGTTCCACCGATCTCAATGATGGCAATCCTGTCTTCGTTTTCACCATCATTTCTGTAGAAACGGCTCTTGATCTCGTTAGTGATGTGAGGAATAACCTGAACGGTACCTCCGCCGAAATCGCCGCGACGCTCCTTCTGAAGGACTGACCAGTAGACCTTTCCTGTAGTCACATTCGCCCGCTTATCGAGGCTCTCGTCTATGAATCTCTCGTAGTGGCCGAGGTCAAGGTCGGTCTCGGTGCCGTCGTCCGTTACGAAGACTTCGCCGTGCTGGATAGGGTTCATGGTGCCCGGATCTATATTGATATAAGGGTCAAACTTCTGCATGGTGACCTTATATCCGCGCGCCTTAAGCAGGCGTCCGAGTGAAGCGGCCGTAATTCCCTTACCAAGCCCCGAAACAACACCGCCGGTTACAAACACATACTTTACTGACATTTTCTGTTACTCCTGATCATCTTTTTCTTTTGTGAACATCTCTCCTATAGCCGCAAGAGCCGATCCCAGGCATATAGCCGCGTCGGCAATGTTAAATACACACTTGTCCTTGCCTGTCACGGTGAGATAATCCGTGACTTCATCATTCTTAGCTCTGTCAGTGAGGTTGGACGCTGCCCCTCCTATTACCATACCAAGTCCGAAGCGCTTAATTCCCTGGCGCTTCTTCCCGAGAGTCGACAGGTAATTAGCGACAACCATGCCCAGTATCAGACTCGAAGTGATAAGTACGAATTTAGGCTTGTCATCGGCCTTATTCATGACAAATCCGCTGTTGTGGCTCTTCTTAACGGTCACAAGATTCTTTAAAAATGTGGTGCCTTCGGCAATGCTGCCTTCCTCCACCTTTTTCTTGAAAATGCGGTCTGCCGCGAAAACTCCTGCTCCTGCAAGTAATGATACCATAATATATACCTCCTCCATAAGCTGATGGAATGAAAACTATACGTAATTCATTGTAACACACTTTTTCCGTCTTGAAAAGGGGGGATTGTTGTGTTATTGTTATGTAGAAAAGCTTTTATCTTTGAAGTGAAAGGAAAATATTACCATGATATCTGATAAAATGAAGGACCTGGTCTGCGGCAGCTCCGTTGTCCGCGCCATGTTCGAGGAAGGAAAAAATATGGCCGCGAAATACGGCAAGGAGAACGTCTACGACTACAGCCTCGGAAACCCGTCAGTGAATCCGCCCATCGAAGTAACTGAAGCCATCAAGCGTGTCCTCACCGAAAATGATCCTATGTACGTACACGGCTACATGAACAATTCAGGCTACGAGGCAGTCCGTGATAAGGTCGCCAAGTCGCTGAACAAACGCTTTGGCACCTCATTTTCAGGTAAAAATATACTGATGACGGTCGGAGCCGCGGGCGGTCTCAACGTAGCCCTTAAAACCCTCCTTAATCCCGGCGACGAGGTCATTACATTTTCACCATATTTTGGAGAATACAAGAACTACGTAAGCAACTTTGACGGGAAGTTAATTGCCCTCCCTCCAAACGAGACAGACGGCTTCAGGCCCGATCCCGAGGCTCTTGCGCAGGCGATCACTGCGAAGACCCGCGCAATCATTGTAAATAATCCGAACAATCCTACGGGAATCGTATACTCCGAGAAGGACATCATCGCCATCGCCGACGTACTTAAGAAAAAAAGCGAGGAACATGGTGCCCCGATTTACCTCATTTCCGATGAGCCATACAGGGAACTGGCCTACGACGGAGTCGATGTACCTTATCTTACGAAATATTATGATAATACGATTGTCGGTTACTCCTTCAGCAAATCCCTCTCCCTCCCGGGCGAGCGTATCGGCTACCTCGTAATCCCTGACGAGGCTGACGGAAGCGAAGAACTGCTCGCTGCCGCGAATGTGGCTAACAGGATTTTAGGCTTCGTGAACGCGCCAAGTCTCATGCAGCTTGCGGTCGCGGAATGCCTCGACTGTAAGGCCGCCGTCGATATTTACGATAAGAACAGGATTAAGCTTTACGGGGAGCTCACGAGCATGGGATTTACCTGCGTGAAGCCTGAAGGTGCCTTCTACCTCTTCATGAAGACACCGGAGGACGATAAGGCATTTTCAAACGAAGCGAAGAAGCTCCATCTCCTGCTGGTTCCGGGAAGCAGCTTCGGGTGTCCCGGATACGTCAGAATCGCCTATTGCGTCGACTACGATATGATAGTGAGATCACTTCCGGCATTTAAGGAGCTTTCGGCCCACTACGGCCTGTCAAAATAAGCGAGGCCATTAAGGTCTCGCAGCTTGTTGTTTTCGCTCAAAGGAGAAATTTTATGAAAAAGTCATTAGCTAAAAAAATAAGGCGTGTAATTCCTTACACGCCCGGCGAACAACCAAAAAAAGATAATATAATTAAGCTAAATACAAATGAAAATCCCTACCCTCCAGCTCCGGGAGTAGTTGATGCCATTGCGGGACTTGAAGCGAGCCCTGCGAAGCTCCGTCTCTACCCTAATCCCGACGCCACGCCTCTAAAAAGCGCCCTCGCGAGGCATTTCGGGATGGGCCTTGTGAAGGATAACTTCTTCACAGGTGTCGGGTCTGACGACGTCCTCGCCATGGCCTTCCTCACATTTTTCAACTCGGACAACCCCGTCCTATTTCCCGATATAACATATTCATTTTATGAGGTCTGGGCTGATTTATTTGACATCAAGGTTAAGAGGAAGCCCCTCGATGAAAACTTCAGAATCGATCATAAGCACTATCTTAAGAAGAAAAAACTCGGTGGCATCGTCATAGCGAATCCTAATGCCCCGACCGGGCTTGCCGAGCCTGTGGAATTCATTAAGGAGGTTGCTCTTGCCCATCCGGAATGCGTTGTCATTGTCGATGAAGCCTACGTCGATTTCGGCGGAGAGTCATGTGTCGCCCTTGTAAATGAGCTGCCTAACCTTCTCGTGGTCCAGACATTTTCAAAATCAAGATCCCTTGCCGGCCTCCGCATAGGCTACGCCATAGGAAATACCGAATTAATCAAGGCGATGGAGGATGTCAGATATTCCTACAATTCCTACACCATGAACCTTCCGGCCCAGGCTATAGGAGCGGCGGTCCTTGATGACAACAGGTATTTCGCTGAGACTGTGGAAAAGATTGTAGAGACCCGTGAGGACGCTAAGAGGCGCCTCGCTGAGCTTGGCTTCACCTTCCCCGATTCGAAGACGAATTTCATCTTCGCTAAGCATAAGAGCAAGGACGCGGAATATATTTTCGAGGAATTAAAGAAGAAAAATATATATGTAAGGCACTTTAACGGGGAGAGGGTAAGGGATTACCTCAGAATCACGATCGGCACTCCCGACCAGATGGAAGCCCTCTACTCCGCCCTCGGGTTGATATTAAGATAAAAAAAAGAGCAAAAAAGGGGTCAGTCTTCATAAAATTTTTATCAGCATGCGAAGCTGCTGATAAAAACTTTATGGGGTCCTGACCCTTTAGTTTATTTCTCTACCTTCTCAGGAGCTATAATCCCAAGAATCTTCTTTTCATTATAATGCGACAGCACGAAGGCTCCAATCAGGCAGATTACAAACGCGCATATCGCCGCAATCCTGTACCCAAGTCCTATATCAGGACGAATAGTCGCAAGCGCCGTGAAAATAAGCATTGAAAGTGACTGACCAAGCTTAAAAGCAAAGGTTCTCGCCGCGAAGAACATACCCTCACGATTCTCACCCGTGGTTACACTCTCAGCCTGAGCTATATCAGCGACAATAGCCTGTGGCAAGATACCTAAAATCGCCATAGGAAAGGCCGCTATAATCGGAACTATAAATCCCCATACGATTCCCGGAATCCCGAACATACCGCTCATAGCCGTGATACCGTAAGTCACTGAAAGTCCGCAGAAGCCAATCATTACAAGCTTCTTCTTATTGTACTTATGGGCAAGCATATTTACAGGCGCATAGCATACAAATGAAAGCAAGGTCATAAGGACGTAGAGAATAGTCGTATACTTCTCATCAAGTCCCATGAGGGAAGTGATGAAGTAGGTAAGTCCCGTCTGGAAAATGGTAAGCGCTATGAAGTAAAGCACATCAGACCCTACGAATGTCCTGAATTCCTTATTCTTAAAGGCCTTCCCGAGAGACCTGAAGGCATCATCCGTATCAGGCTTCTGATCTACGTAATCCTTCTCATTTATTGTAAATGTTGGCACAAGAAGCGCCACAAGACCGATAGCGGCAAGGATAATAAAGGTAACCCTTATAGCCATAATTCTTCCCATAGACGGCTCAAGGGCGCCCCAGATATAAGGAGCGGCGTAGCCTACAGCTGACCCCAATATGAAGGTCGCGCTGATATAGGTTGAAATGCTTATCCTCGTGTCCTGGTTGCTGCCAAGCTCTGAAATAAGGGCATTATAAGGCGTGCAATAGGTAGTCATGAAGAGGTAGAAGAGAAGCAGCATGACGAGGAGCCATACGCTGTTCACCGCTGAAATCTCATTTACCGGAGCCCAGAATACAAGCACCGTAACGACAGCGAACGGAATAGCTATCTTCTTCATGAAAGGAATACGTCTTCCCTTAGGGTTCGTCGACCTGTCGGAAGCGTTCGCTATAAGAGGGTCCGTAATCGCGTCGAAAATACGGCCGAGAGCCGTGATTCCGCCGATAATCGTGAGAGCCCCGAAGATAACCCTGCCCTGAGGGATAAACAGGGTCTGACCCTGGGCGATGGTGTCCTCGGTCGGCTGGTAAAAATATACAAGCCAGTTAGTAATAAGCGCTGAAAGAAGTGACCATCCGAACTGTCCGATCGCGAAGAGCCACATCTTTTTCTTTGAAATAATCTTCTTTGTAGCCATAGTTTTTGTCTCCTTTTCTAAGGTACAAGAAAATTATAGCAGATTTTTTCGTCAATTTCTACAAAATTCGACTATTTATGTTGCAAAATTTGTCACCGTTATCTAGGTTCTTCTTGGAAGTATCCTCGCAGTTCATCTCCTGGTTCTTAATCGATATCTTAGCCCCCGCAGGCACACTCGTAGTGATAAACGCATTCGCCCCGATGACCGAATTCGCTCCAATCACCGTCTCACCACCAAGAATAGAAGCCCCCGAGTATATCGTGACATTATCCTCTATAGTCGGATGCCTCTTCTTACCCTTAAGAAGCTGCCCCTTCCTCGTAGACAGAGCGCCAAGCGTAACTCCCTGGTAGAGCTTCACGTGCTCCCCTATCTCAGTCGTCTCACCTATAACGATTCCGGTTCCATGATCTATGAAGAAATATTTTCCTATGGTAGCCCCCGGGTTGATATCGATACCCGTAAGAGAGTGGGCGTGCTCCGTCATCATCCTCGGAATCAGCGGCACACCAAGCTTCACGAGCTCGTGAGCAATCCTGTAGACCACAATCGCGTAAAATCCCGGATAAGAATAGACAATCTCATCCTTGCTGTAGGCCGCAGGGTCCCCATCATACTCCGCCGTAAGGTCAGTATCGACGTATTCCCTTATGCCCGGAATCCTCTCCATAAAGGCAAAGGCCTGATCATGCGCCTTCTCGGCCGTCTCCTCATCCGACAGCCCGCAATATTCCGCACTGTAGCGAAGCGAAAGCGTAATCTGCTTAATCAGGTTAAAAAGCACATCCTCCACAAGCGTGCTTGTCATGCTCTCGACCGTATAATAGCGATAATCCTTCATCCTGTAGAAGCCCGGAAAAATAATCTTCTGAAGCTTCTCTATGATGTCAACTACCGCCTCCTTCTCGGGCTGGCTGAAATTATTTTCCTTATCTATATATCTTCCCTGGCTGTAGTCGTTTAAAATCGCACCCGTTACCTCCTTGATGCGATTATCCATATTCTGCATACTTCCCCCCTTTTTATAAATGCCCCGCTCCCAATTACAGGTGCGCAGGTCCGTAGTAGTTGAAGTCCGTGAAGCGGACATATCCCTTCTCGGCGAACATTCCTATAAACGTTCCGGTAAAAGTCATGGTCTCCGTTATCTCAGTCGCAAGTCCCGCCGTAAGAGCGCCTCCAAGGTAAATATCCCCGGCGCTGTCCTTCACGTAGAACCTGTAAACGCGGCCATCCGAAACTATCTGAAGCTTCACCGCCTCGCCCTCAACAGGGACCCTCGCCACGATCTGCTCTATATCATAGATATGCTTCCTCAAAATGCAGTAAACGAGGCCATTTTTCTTCGTGACGGCTATATCATAATGATGTCTGTGAGTCTGGTAAATGGTCAGACCTCCGACCGTACCCTCTGCGACATCTGTGGACACGCGGGCATCAGCGCTCATCTGCATCTCAGTCTGCCTGATTCCCGTAAATGTAGGCGATGTATTCGCGGTCGAAAGAAGCTCGGTATAGCTCCCCCTCAGAACCAGGCTGTAGTCAAATACATAATTTTCCATATCCGGATTCCTGAGATAGGTAAAATCAAGCGGTAGCTCAGAAATCTCAGTGAAATCAAGGCGAAGCTCGTGTCCTATATTTCTTACGGTATCCGCGTACGGAAGCGGGACATTTTCATAGGTAGGAAGAACCTCAGCTCCCTTCACCACAGGCCATTCCTCGTACCAGCTCACAGGAGCAAGACAGGTCTCACGCCCGATATGATGGAGCATAACCCCATTTATAGGCCGGACACCAAGGCAGACAAGCCACCAGTTCCCGTTGTCATCGCTTGTAAGGTCGGCGTGACCCGTGCACTGAATCTCATTCATCGAATCGTTGCGGCTCGTAATGAGAGCCGCGTAAGGGGCGTATTCGTAAGGCCCCTCTATATTACGGCTTCTCGCGACTATCTCACTGTGGCCGTACTCAGTGCCACCCTGGGCCATGAAGAGGTAGTACCATCCATCCTTCTTGTAAATGTGTGGCCCCTCAGGGCATCTGCCGCCAGAACCATGACTTATGGTCTTCTTCTCAGAGAGCCGCTCGCCCGTCATAGGATTTATCTTATAGAGAACTATCCTGTTCTCATCACCGGTTCCCGTGAAATAACAGGATCCGTCATCGTCAAAGAAGAGCGAAGGGTCTATCCCCATCTGCTCAGTGAATACCGGATCCGACCACGGACCCGTGATACTCTCCGAGTGTACTATGAAGTTCACCGGCTGGTGAGACTCGAAGAAATTCACGTTTGTCGTAATCATGTAAAACATGCCATCATGATACCTGAGCGTAGGCGCGTAAATACCGCCCGACGGCTTACAGCCCGCAAGCTCATCCTGGCCCCGCCTCGTCAGCACATGCCCGATAAGCTCCCAATTTACAAGGTTCCTGCTGTGATAAATCGGCACTCCCGGAAAATACTCGAAGGTCGACGTAACTATATAATAATCCTCTCCCACCTTACAGATGGACGGATCGGGATTAAAGCCCGTAATGACAGGATTAGTGAAATGCATACTTACTCCTCCTTGGCCCTTGCGCCTGCAATGTATAGTCATAATGATACCATAACAGGGCAAAAATATAAAGGGATTTTTTTCTTGTCTTATACGGACTTTTTCACCCCAAATAGGCCTATATTATTAGGAAAAAAATCACGCCAACTTTTCTGCTCCCCTTATTGCTCACATTGCCAACTTCTCAATCTTGCATGTATGTTCCTTTGACACCTTGTCGTAGTTTATCCCGACCAAAAGAATATTCCCCTTATAGTCAGAAAGCGACTTTACATACTGTTTTTTCCTAATCTGAGCGATAGCTGTCTCTGCGTCCTTATTCCATTTGAGTTCAATAATGATTGCCGGCTTATCCCTGTAATTCTTTCTCGGGATAAAAACCATATCGGCGAATCCCTCTCCGGTCGGCAGTTCCCTCACTATCGTGTAATATTCTCGCGCAGAAAAATACGCAAGTGAAATGGTGTAAGACAAAGCATTCTCATCGTTATACTGTAAATGGTTGGTCTCCAAGTGGGCCTCCTGCACACCGGCAGCGACAGCTTCCTCATCCATGCGCCATGTCGCTTTCAGCAAATCGTCAGACTGTTTGACAGCTATATAGACCTCATCCCACTTTGATACTGAAGTCGCAGTTCCAAAGACCTGCATTATCTCATTATTCGGGATATATACTTCAGAAGTATCGATATCATAAGCGAGGTATCCCAAATGAATCAGAAGCGTCATAATGTCATCCGCGCTATGGAACGTGGTCATATCATTCGAAAATGATCCTGTGTCGATCTTTACCTTATTGCCAGCCATCATGGAGATCACCGCATCCCTGAGTCCCTCATAATTCATATCAATATACAGCCTCAGCGCGTCAAATGACTCAGTCTGATTCCAGTAAGTCCCGAATCTCTTCCTCATCATTGCTTCAACTACGCTTTTAGGATTATATATTTCATTAGCTCCCGGAAAGGAATATCCATCATACCAGGTACGGCACTCATCAAAATCCATGCAATATCTATCGCATAAGTTCTTTACTTGGTCCGTTGAAAAACCAATGTATTTAGCAAGCTCTCCGGGATTCTCCATAGAAAACTCTGAGAACATATTCAATGCTGACTGAGTCCCATATTTCTTTATAGGCAGGATTCCGGTCATATAACAAAGGCCAACATAATCCCTATCCTTAAACCAGTTCCTCAGGAAATCAAGATACATATTCTGAGCCTTCGTATCCTCTTTGTATTCCCTGAAAATGCAATCCCACTCATCTATGATGATGACAAATGATATGCCTGTTTGCGTGAATATATCAGTCATCACATCAGTCAGTGACGTATTATCAAAGTAATCGATATCCGGATATTCTTTTATTAAATCACGAGCAATGAAGCTGTTCAACTTATCCAGAAAATTAGTAACACCTTTATATGAGGACACAAAGTTCTGCATATTGATATATAGGGTGTTATATCTATTCAGATTAGCTTGATACGAATCTCTACCCGCTATCTCAAAACCATCAAAGAGAGATTTGGAATCATATCCTCTTCCATAGTAAGCCGTGAGCATATTCGCTGTCATAGACTTACCAAACCTTCTGGGCCTCGAGACACACACAAACCTCTGATTCGTGTTGATCTGCTTATTGCAGAAAGATATCAATCCGGTCATATCTATATATATTTCCGAATTAATGTTCTGCTTAAAGGCAGCGTTCCCCGGATTAATATATCTTCCCATTACGACTCCTTATCTAAATTGCAAACCATCATCAGTATTATTTGCGTATACTTCTTCACGTTAAGTTTACCACACTCGTTCCTTAATAGCCACTTAAGGTATCTGAAAATTCAATAAACACGCGGTTTCCGCACCTTTCGTTCTCGAGTCTCCCATGCCGCTTTAAACGCAAAAAAGCTCCCACAGACCGTAGCCTGCAGGAGCGTCACCGCATACCTCATTTGCGAAAATCCGTAAGCGGTACAAATAAATACGCATTTTAATTCCTCACATTCTGTGGTATCATATTTCCAGATCGAGAACGGCAGGTTTTTATTGGAATTTTAGCTCC
>OMWY01000012.1 GCA_900314885.1 uncultured Eubacteriales bacterium | reverse complement strand
CCCTGTTTTCAAGCTTTTATTGTCATATTCCTCAATTAGAAATAATATTTAGCTCATTTTCAGTTTATATTTTCTTAATGGGGCCTGACCCCTTCCTTATTATCCATTTCATAATATATTTTTAATAAATATAACGTCCAATCAATTCGATCATAAAACGTATCTTCACCACCCCTAGCTTGATTAATAGTCTCTATCTCGGAGCCACCCCCACGCGGCCAAGCTATATGTCCACCAATAGTTCGTCCGACATTTAGGATTTCTACAATCTCGGTCTGCGATAATCCTGCATTCTCCGCCCAGAAGATTGAAGGTCCAATATAATCGGTCGATAGTAAATAATCATTATACTTAATTGTATAAAAAGGTGGACACTTTAAATTCGTTCTCTTAGCCGGATTACGATTATTCAGTTTTTTATACTTGTCCCAAGCAATCTTGTTTTTCCATAATGGTCCTTTAAAATGGAACTGCTGCTCTAAATTGATAGCATCATAATCGCTAAAAAACAAACTCACCATATCGTCATATAGTTTTTTACATCCATTCGAGTCTGGATCTGGTCTGTTTTTATAATCATAATCTGCCGGAACATCTAGAAAAGAACCTATCAGATAATTAAAGCCCATATCTATCACATCTCAACTCCTAATCTATTTTCCACACAACTTAGTTGCTACTGGCATAACTATATTTGAATATGGTACAAAGCTCAACTCAACTTTACTTTTATCAAAAAAACCATCCATAAAAGCATTTGTTACTTCAAACAAGTATGGATCGATAACTTTTTTTATTGCTGTATTATCTACATTTTCTTTGTAACTTTGATTATACATTTTACAGATTGATCTCAGTCCCCAATAATTATAGAGTGCTCCAACCGCAGACTTAAGCATTTCAATATCTTTCGGATAATCTTCTCTGCTCATCAATGCCACAGCTAATTCATGTTTTCCTTCTACATAGTCTCCAATCTTCTGATTCCCTGTTAATGTAGAAATAGTGTTTTCAGAACAGAATGATATATTCTTATCTGATATACTCTTAGCCTCAAGTAAACACATAAATTCTACTTGGGACGCGTGATACTCAGTATATCCGCTTTCATACATATATTTGGCAGAATCTTTTTTTGCATAAACTTCTGCATCTAGAATATGAGTAAATTCATGAAATAAAATATATTTATGAACTTCAAAATTCCTGCATACTTTTAATATATGTCTATCTTCTTTTGGTAAATACTGTGCTTGTGCCGAAGCTCCAAAACCAATACTATCAACCAATTCAAGATTTATAGTATAGAAATCTATATTAAAATTTGGAAACTCTTCTATATTCATAAATGCGCAATACTGCACCAAATATTCATTAACTTTTCTTCTTAAATATGCCTCATCAAAAATTGGAATGCTTCCCGTCAAGTGTTTTTTTGTTAATTTATCAAGGTTTCTCATAGTTTCCTCAAGTAAGGATGAGCCAAGGTTGAAGAGCATTTCATTGCATCTGGTGCGAAAAATAGCGTATTTAGGGTATACTTATTAAAGCGTCTTGATCTCACACTTTAAATGGCCTTATTGTAATCCCTGTTCCGCTATGGCAGCGCACCTCCTGTATGTCAGAAAAACGGATGTACTGGCAAACCAGCGTCTGATCCCTGTTCATCCGTCTTTTTCCGGTTCTCTGAAAAGCACGATCGCTTATGTATCAGGACTTCGTTCAGAAGGGAGTCCTTACAAAAAGATCAGGAATTCTATCATAGAACAGCTGAAAATCATTGACGACACCTATGGCATGAAGCATCCTAACACTTATCAGGCGCGGAATACATATTGTGACTTTCTTCTATCTGCCGGTGTTGCGCCGGTGATCATCAATATATTGATTGGATCAAAGAACCGATATCACTGCGCCATGCAGCTCAACTATTTCCATCCGTCCGAGTTTCGTCTGAGAAGATCCGTGTCAGAAGCCTTTGCCTTTCTCGCGGAAAACATGGCTGACACAGGTAAAGCCCCGTAAAACAGTATACCATATAATGAAAATTGCCGCATTGGACTGAACACCCCTTCCAGAATCATTCTCCTACAACAGCCTTCCGATTTTCGCTGTAGTTGTATCTGTAGTTATAAAATTTATGCGACAGCCCGCAGCCCCTGATAAATACTAGACTGTCGCAACATATATTTTTCTTTTACAAAATACCCTCGGCACCGCTGCCGAGGCACCGAGGGATTTCCGCATTCTTTCCAATGTGTCACCGCATTCAACCTGCGAATTACGTTCGGGATTTTTTATCTCTCATTTCTCAAGTTTTCCGTTTCTTATTAATTCAAGTACTCTTTCTCTTGCAAGAGCATTATCGGAAAGGTAGTCTATTATTTCACTCATCTCCTTCTCCTTTTGCTCTTCACTACTATCTACTCCGTTAAACAACCATGAATAGGTCACATTAAATGCTTTTGCGACTTTCATCAGAAAATTTTTTGATGGCTTTTTGTCACCTCTCTCAAGAGCGGAAACCAAGCTAAAAGCACAGCCTACTGTTTCAGCAAACTTAGGTTGTGAAAGCCCACGAGCTGTTCTGAGTTCAATAAGCCTGTCAACAATAGCTTTTGAGTCACTAATCTCCTCATAAACTACTATGTCTTTGGCATCACATCCTAAATCCCGCACTTGAAGCAGGTATTTTTCGCAGATAGAATACGGTGACACAAGCTAAAAACCTGCAAAAAATAGAGCCTGTCGACTCATCATTTCAACTTTTTATATCCCTTTATCATTTCCAGGAAGTACTGTCTCTCTGGTTCTGTCAGCCCTTCAATAGCTTTGATCAGGTGCTCTCTGCTTGTGGCAGAATCACTTCCGTCCGAATCTTTGTCTCCATACATCAGATATTCTACCGATACATTCAGAATCTTGCTGAGTTGGTCCATGTATTTAAGATATGATCTGTTCTCGCCATTCTTCCACTTCGTGAATGCCGCATTCGTAAGTCCCAGCTCAGCTGTCAATGTCCTCTGCGTGATATGCTGCGCGGCCATTAATTCTATAATCCTAATAACAATCGGGTCTTCTGTCGTCCTGCTCAAATTGATACTCCTTCTCTTCTTCACATCATCTTGGGATACTAAAAAAGCATCCCTGTTGCAGGACGCTTATGTCTATTCTCTGCGCTTTATAAAAGACTTACAAATCTGCTCTATAAACAATTCAGCGCATCGTCCATTCAGGAAATATGGATTTAGTTTGCTCTTTCCATATGAAAATCCCAAATGCTCCGTAGTAATCTCGTTCAAAAGATTTTCGTAATATCTCTCCCAGGTAATAAAATCCTTGCTGTCGCAAAAATCGTATGTCCTTGAGAGTTCACCATGATCCAGAGACAAATGCTTCATTACCGAATCCAAATGCAGAAGAATGAACTCGAATGATTCCGGTGCTGAAACCGAGATTGTACCTTGCAGCTCCGCAAACTTTAGAACCGGTTCTATATATGGACCGAATGCCGCTCCGTCGACATCCACGCAAATCTGGTCATTTTCCCCTCCGTTCTTCATTAGGGTTCTATAAACAGAAGCATTTCCTCCCGCGGAAATAACTCTCATCTTCTCCGAGTCAAAGGCATACTTTGCCATTTCGTATCCGGAATTGGAATCTTCCGTCACAACCAGGTCGAAATCATTTCGCTTATGCTTTTCTTCGTATAGATGATACATTGAAGTAATTGTATTCTTTCCATTCCTTTCCGTTACAAGTTCGTAAATGCTTGAAACAGCAAAGGGAAGACCTGTGAACTGTCCACTTCTCGATATAATAACAGCATAGCAGTCAGCCGTCCAAAGTGCCTTCTGGAATGCTTCAGTATATATGTACCTTACGTCCTCATCAAAAAATATGATCGTATTACGAAGTGATGGCATAACCGTGTCCCAATCTGATGAGTTCGTCAGTACAAGAAGCCTCGTCGATGAACTTACGGTAACCTTTATTCCGGAATCTTTGCCAAGTTCCAGATAGTCCGAAACAAGGCGGATCACAGAGCTTTTGCCGGTGCCGCTTTTTCCCTTGATGACTGTAATTTTTCTCTCAAGCTCGAGCCTGTATTCTGCCCGTCTGGAAGTAATGCCGACTATATGCTTACCCTTCATCAGTGCCTCCCATGATCGATAACATCTTCATGACAAACTCCTTATGAGTATGAAGCAATGTGCCATCATTTTCACACTCGACTGGCGTAAGATGGTCTCCCGTTCCCAGGCTTTCAAGAGACAGATCGTAGCCGCTCAACGAGCATCTGATATCCTTTTTCTCTCCAATATCAAGCAGCAGATCTTCACAATTACTGCCGCAGACGATTAAATCAGTATAGAAATTATTCGTTTCATAGAGAAGGATGAGTGCTTTTGCCCCTCCTGAAAGTCTTTCCGGCGGAATCTGTCCTAAAACCGGTGAAACAATAAGCTGTCGATCGCGTACTTCTGAATCATCAACTACTTTTACGATTTTCTTAACAAACGCATCATCAAACCACTCGTCTTCGTAAGTGTTATTAAAATACGTGTCCACGCTCAGGACGGCGTTTTCATCGTAACCAAAGTATATCTTCAACATGTATAAATATCCTCCGAATCAGAGACCGTCAATTCTACTGAATAACATGATAGCATAATATATCTATTTTGTAAATACATGTTGACAAAATAGTTGTTTGTCTGTTATCATGAATTTACCACAACAAATACAGTTCCCCTCGCAATTAATATACAGGAGGTACTGCATGTATGATTACTATCTCACAGTCAATGAAGCATTTCTGATTACGGAGTTCCCAGTTCGGAAATGGTTTCAATGGGTCCTGGAAGGACTCATCCCTTCTGTACCGCCTTTGAGCAAGGACAATATTAAGGGAATCAGCTACGCATCTCTTTCTCACACCGTCCTTATCCCGGTCTCTGCTCTCCCGGTATATTACCGGGAGGATTATCTTAAACATAGGTTCGCCGGAGACAAGTTCCTGATTGGAACACACTATCTGTCTTCATGACCAAAAAGCCCAGAAACGTCGTATCAGCAAGCGAGTCACTGCTGTAAAGCAAACACTGAAACAGGCAAAAGTCAGTGCCAAACGTTATATCGATTATGAGCCTGAAGATGACCTGCCTGATGCAAGTGCTTCTTCAAATGAAGTACAAAAGCCAACACAGCAAACTGATCCGGAACCAACCATGTACTGTGAAACGATTGATGAGGAACGGGATAAGAATGAATCCACTCTCCTGTCAGAGACAGCAAATACCCTTGTCAAGGTTGCTGAGCAGACAAAAAGCAATATAGAGCAGATTCTAAACGGTCCAAAGTCAACCGCATATCGTGATTATTACAGAGAACGCGGTAAGCGTCTGAATGCAAATGCGGAATCGAATACAACTGACACCTGAAAAGGAGGAAGCATCTGTTCCTCCGTATCATAGGAGATCATGGATGCGGAAAAACCCGCATGTTGCTAAATTATCAGAAGAAATGCCCTTATGAATGTTACTATATTTGTGTTCCCAAGCACAGCAGTGATAAAGATCTTCTTCTCCTGATGTCTTCTGCTATGGGATATTATCCTTACGGTGACAGTTCGTCTCTCCAGATGGAAATAGCCACCCATATTAATAACGGAGGACACCCTGTTGTCTTTCTGATTGATGAAATCGACAATCTCTGTCCTAAAACCGCACGCGGTGGTGTAACGAACCTTGATAAACTTGACGTTGTAAGGGTTATCTGGGATTTATCAAGAAAGTTTACATGTTTTATTCTTGCGGCTCCCTATGACCTTGAAGCAATGATTCAGAAAAGTGGTGACAAGGTATCAAACTCCCATGTTTATCGACAGCGATGCCAAAAGTCTTCTTCTATCACGTATCAAGCAGATAAAGCGCGGCGGCCTCGGTGTTACCGTTGATATAATATTCAGGGCACTCCTCACGCAAATTCCCGAAACCAAAAAATTCTATCTCGCGCTTGTAAGGGGAGATGACAGGGAGCAGGCACTGAAAGTATTCACACACAAGGAACCTATTATCATCACCGGCGATATCATATCTCAGTCAATGAGTATGCAGAGATAATTTCTTTCCTGCTGTTCGTCACAATACAGGCGTCTCATCTGCATAAAAAGTTCCTCGCCTACAAATGTGCTATACAATAAAATCATAAATTAACACATCACCGCACCTTAAAAAGTAATAATACCGATGCAAAAGGAAGTCAATTCAAGCGCAACATATAGTCGTATTGCTTTGATATACTTTTGTATCGGTACCATATATGGTGGTTCGAATAGAATGCGCTGACTTTTTGCAAATAAAGAGCGGGGTGACATAGCTCTCTTACTGACGGTGATGTACCTGATGGACGGATGGACGGATAGCGGGAAAACAGTAACTCCGCATACCAGGAGCTTATTTTACTTACCACGCTCGTCTATACTTTTTTCCTTCTCTTCTGGTTCTTCTGTTGCTGTTGTGGTTGAGAAGGAATGGAGCGGTTGAAGTAGTAATCGGAATGTGGGACCCAGTAAAACTCTTACTCCGCTTACAAGGAGCTTATTTTACTTAACACGCTCGTACACGATAGTTAAGTGTTTTTTCTAATGAAGGGATTATACTACTTCGGTTATTGGGGCACAAGGGAAATATGTGAAATCAACCGAGCAAAAATACACCCAAAAACACCAACAATCACATCAACAGCCAAAAAACTCCTCAATCTCCTTATCCATCTCAGCTGCTACATCTCCGCCACTCAGCCAAACTTTGCTGAACCGCACAGTCTTCTCCATGCACTCATCAATGTGCCAGCGAGGCTGCCATCCGAAAGTTGTCTTTATTAACGATGTGTCGAGCTTTAGGAAGTTTGCTTCATGAGGAGCGTTCGCTTCTGCATTGTTTTCCCATGCGGCTTTCTTCTCTTCCGCCTCTGCTCCTTCATTCCACTTCCTGCAGAACAGATCTACCAACTCACCTGTGGTCACACAGTCACAATCATCAGGACCAACGTTATAGTAACCGCTGTACTTTCTATCTTCGTACTGAGCCTTTGCGATTGTCAGGTATACAGAGAGCGGTTCGAGCACATGCTGATAAGGGCGAGTGCTGTACGAATTCCGCACACCAATAACCTCTCCTCTTTCCATAGCTCTCACGCAGTCAGGTATTATTCTGTCCTTCGCAAAGTCGCCACCACCTATGACATTACCGGCTCTGGCTGTGGAGATTGCTACATATCTCCTACCATCCTCGCCATCGCAATCACTAAAGAAAGAAGAACGGTATGAATGTGTTACGAGCTCTGAACAGGACTTCGAATTAGAGTACGGATCGAATCCGTCAAGCGGCTCATTCTCTCTGTAGCCCCAGCACCACTCATTGTTTTTGTAGACTTTGTCCGTGGTCACATTGAGGAATGACTTAACAGAGGCAGTCTGCCGCACACACTCCAGGACATTCACCGTTCCAATGACGTTTGTAGAGTAGGTGCCGACTGGGTCCTGGTAAGAGGTACGGACTATGGGTTGAGCTGCAAGATGGAGAACTATTTCTGGTTGGTAGGTGATGAACACCTCCTTCATTTTCTCCAGGTCTCTCACATCACCGATGATGTGATGGAAGGTAGGGAAAGCGGAGAACTGAGCTAAAGAAAAAAGATTAGGATCGGTCGGCGGATTGAGACTATACCCTACTACTTCAGCCCCTGCATCTAACAGAATCCGTGTAAGCCAAGTTCCCTTGAAACCTGTATGACCAGTGAGGAGGACTTTCTTTCCTTTATAAAAGCTCAATAATTCACTCTGCATACTTCTACTCCTTATCACGAGTTTCTTCTTAATATAAAAATACGGGCATAAGAAAAGAGACCAGTTAGGGTCTCTCAGTACAGTTCTTTATCTTTGGCAATGGCATTTTTCAACTCATCCGGTGTTAGTACCGGTTTTCGGTGATGAATCATCTTGTGGCAGTTCGGACATACACAAATCATGTCCTCTACCTTTACATCATGCTCGTTTTTCACATCGCTCAGCGGTACCGTGTGGTGAACTTCAATGAAGTCCTTCCCAAGCTCTCCATAGACCTTTTCAAAATCAAATCCACAGATTGAGCAGAACAGCTTTCCATGATGTTTCTTCTTGAAATCCTTGATTACAGCTTCGCGTAATTTCTTATCACGCTCATATCGAGTGCCTATATGAATAACTCTGTTTCCTTCGCGATAGACAGTTTCCAGACCATCCTCGGCTGTGCTTTTCTCTCCATCAAGGAGCACGGTGTTCAGGAATTTGTCCAGGTATTCTTCTTTGAAGAACAGCACTTCAACATTCTTCCCGTCTCTGCTACCTTTATGGATAGTGTAAAGCTCTTCCTGAGAACTGAGCGCATCTTTCAGTTGATGCGATGTTATTGTAAGAGCTGTCGTAGTTCCGCGTTGACGCAAATCCCATACCAGGTAAACGAAGCCACCTGAACTTCCATATCTCTTTATGGCATATATCTGATCTTTGAAATCTTTTCTGGTTTTGATGTCAAAGCTCGGATTCGTTGACAAGTACGATTCTATCGGGTACTTACCTTCTCCCACCAGGAAGATTCCTTCGTCAATGTTATATTCACGACATTTTGCTGATAAATATGTCATAGGCTTATTTCATGAGACGTCCTTTTATCCACGGATTCGAGAACCAAGCTTCAAGGTACGGCTTATAAAACTGCTGCACCTCAATAAATCCCTCCGGAACATCGGTGAACCATCCGAGATGGCCGGCAATCTTCTCACCATCACAATTTATTATCTTAGCATCTGGGCTTAGAGTACAATCATAGAGCAGAGAAATGAAATGCCCTCTCACGTGATCATTCTGATCCGCCAATCCATCCTCTCCAAAGCTTTCCTTGGCTAATACCGGTCTCGGATTATAGATAATATCGGTTCCGAGTTCCTTGAAGGCGGTCTTGTGAATCCTGGAATCGAGCGTCTCCCTGAATCTTACACAGCCACCTGGTATATGCCATCCAGACCCTGTGGTAGGATCATTATCTCGGTAAGAGAGTAAGACTCGACCATCTGAGTCATGGATGAAGAGATCTACGTTAACGATTGGAGTGAGGGTTGAGACGAAGTTGAATAGATCGGTACCAAGAGCTGTCGAAGGGTCGATGCCCTTCTCATCCAGCACTTGTTTGAAGTTTTCGATAGCTTCTATTATTTCCTTATCTTCCATCTCTCCAGGTCTTTTTTACAAAATGATATTGTCGACCGCATGCGCTCAGAATCTTGCGTGATCTTCTCATCGCTATATTTACCCTCTGCAATGAGCTTATCAACAAACTTCTTATCAGCCTCATCGAGTTCTTTGGTCATCCCAACAGAGCCAATCTCTTCAGGCAAAACATAATCACCATAACGATAATCTGAGGAGTACTCATCAGATCCGGCATCCCACTTCTTGAAAGTGACGCACTTGTCGGACTCATTGACAATTACAGGCTTGTCCACATAATATCTTCTCGCCAGTTTCAGCACAGGCGGTAATAGCTCAGGTAAAGGAATAAGATCTGAACCCATCTCATCGTTGATCAGATTCAGCCACTTATCAACTTCCCGGTAATGATATAGCAGCAACCCTTCGAAGTGCCCTTCTGTGTTTAATTTATTAGTACTTCCGTAGATTCTGCCATCCATGATGCAGATCAAAGCAGAATATAGATGGTCCATGCCACTTGAGCTAATCTGCAGCTTGAAGTCCGTCCCTCTGAAATTATAGCTGATATCATACGCACCGCTATACATCACGGAGCTCAGATTATGCTGTATGGCATTTCTGATGATCTTCATCAACCGATAGCAGTTCTTCTCGATAATCTGTGTTGTGGTACTTTCCGGAAGACCTTCATAATGATTATGAAAGCTATCTCCTTCCAGCAAACCATACTTTTGCTCCAGATATCCATCATAGGCAGTGAAGAGCAATATGTTCCCTGCTATCCACGCATCGGATAAAGCTGCTTTACTGTTAGCAAAGGATGTGAAAAATGTCATAGAGGTCTGACGTGTTCCGTCTGGAAGAAATGCTGCAAGATCAACTTCTACTGGCCGCAGGTTCAAATCCGACATATCAGATTTCTTTATTATATTCGTGAGAGAGGTCACATACTTCGAATCCATTCATACCCCTATCTTAGAGCATAGTCTCTTACAGCTTGAACTACACTCGCAGAATTCCAACCGACCATAACATCTGCATTTGCTTGAACATCCAATGGAATGCGTTCTTGTCCCCACGGCTTCACACCTATAATAGGCTTATCATACTTCTTCGCCGTCTCCATTTCAAAATTCATCCATTCACTGTAGGCTTCATACATGCCGGACAGAATAATAACGCAGCTACAGAGCATAATCCGATTGTCTAATTTCTCTGCCAGTTCTCTTTTTGATGTTACATCGAGCGGATTCGTTATTGGCACAGAATAGTCTGTACATCTAAAATCTGGCGCATTTTCAAGCCACCCCTTAACTGTTTCATATTGATCATTGTATTTCCAGGCATGGCTAATCAGTATATGATAATCTCTAAGAGCGGGCATCTTTTTTATCCTCCTTCTTCTTACCTTCATTGAGGATTTTCCATTTATTGTTTTCCGAAGAGATAATCGTTTCGATGTTTGTAATGAAAATGCTATTAAATTCATCAGGATTCTCACAATAAATGCCTGAATGAGTTTGATACAAATTTAAGTGATATTTCAGCAGTTCACATGTAGTTCTGTACTCTATCCATGTTTCATGCCACTTAAACAGTCTCTCAATACCTTCAATCACAGTCACGCCACAACCAAGTATTCCCACCAATAAGGCGATCTGCCAGCACTGGTGTGCGTAGGAAGAACAGAGCGGTATAGCGGCTGCGATACAAATCTCAATGATTTGTGAAACCTTGTATCTCTTCTGAGCCTGTTGCGACTTTTGGCTGTACCACTTTATTTCTGGTCTAACTCGTTCTTCTATGTACGCTTCGATGTTCATGAGTTGTGTGATGCCCCATTTCACGAATTTATTAATAAAATCTTCCGCTGCCCTCTTAATCATGCTTTTTTCTTTCCACGAAACGCCCAAAACTTGTTCAGGAGGAAATTGATAGGTATCGTGACTATAAGGTTGATAATCGGAGCTATATATTTGGATATTCCTAACTGATCTACCCAGAGCCAGGACAGGATATTCACCACACCCAAACCTGTTATTGCGTAGCTTGCATAGCACTTCATGAGTGCAAGAAAGATAGTTTTACCCGATCTCTTCTCTTCATTGAAGACAAACCTATTATTCCAATAAAAACTCCACAAAACACTGAGAATCCAAGTCACCACATTAGCTATAAAATAGTCGGTTTTAGGAAACAGATGAAGTGACTGAAGGATAAATAGGCTCGCGACATTAATGATGTAGCCGATTATAGTATTACTTAGACCAACAAGGCAGAATTTAATGAACTGTTCTAGGGCTAACTGCTTCTCTTCTGAAAGATTCATATGTGTGATTTTCAGAAACACCTTAACCAGGCTCTGTATGAACTTGTCTAATCCTTTTTTACTTGATCCAGTAGCGTTCTGTTGCGCTTTCATAAAATCTACTTTCCTTAATTTCTTTGTGCTGCATGTTTTCCTGATAAGTAGCTTTGATCAGACCATAAATATTCCCATTCTCCAAAACGTCCAATCAACGTAATTCCTTGGGATTCAATGTAGTCCTTAACAATCTTTCTATCATCTTCCATGCCGTTATAGAAAATTACATTGCCATATGGAAGAAGTCGGTAATCTGTAAAACATATATTTTCCGGCTGTGCAACTCCCATCTTCACTACTGCATCCAAGGTATTTTTTATTACAGCCTTTTCATCAATTGTTTCTCTGTTGTTATGATAGATTTCAAACTGTAATGAGCTGCAACCTTCAGGTGCATTGTTCTTGGATTGCATACTCGGACTATATACCCTGGCAGACATAATGTCTTCATCATAAATATACAGCCAAAGATACTTTGCAACATCCGGACGGTTAAAACCTATTGTTACTATACTAACTCTTGACCACATCAAGCGTTCCGCAGCCGCTCTTATCTGCTCGGGCACGTCTGGCAATGCATTGATCAATACCGGAAGCGGAATCGAACTAACTAACTTGTCATAGTTAACTTTGGAACCGTCTTTGAATAAAACCGTTCTATTCTGAATGTCTATCGTTTGTACATCTTTTTCAGTTACTATATCTGCCTTATCGACAAGCGGCTTCAAAAAGGTCTGATACCCGCCTTGTAACGGGTATCTCATTTCCTTAGCATAATAATTATTACCAGTGTCTTCGGAAAAGGCTCCGTATAGGATCTTATGAAGATTTGGTTCTTGAAGCCTCACGCCAATCCAGGTTGTTGATAAATCTCTGGAAGGCAGAGTCCAGTATTTTTTCGTATAGACATCATAAAATTTCTCTTTAAAAAATTGTCCGTACGATCCTGCAAGCCAATCAGCATAATTATTGACCTGCAAATCCTTTCTACGGTTCACAAAGCTTTCAATACCATGGCATTTCAAGTCCGAGCTTAATCCATTCAAATTGTAAATAACTGGATGCCGTACATATGACCCATGATAATAATTATAGGCATCTGGGTATTTGGCGTCATATGGTGTTTGATCAAAAAAACTGCGAGCCTCCTCATTTGCTGTGAATGAGAAATGTATCGCAGCATCAAACGTGTAGCCGTCTTTTGAATATGTTTTACATAACCCACCAGCAACATTTTCCTTCTCATACACCTTGACGTTCTCATTTACAGCATTTGCAGCATACGCCAAACCAGAAATTCCTGCACCAAGTACTACTGTGTCCATTCTAATACTCCTCGATGATTTTCGAAAAATACGACAATAACATTTATTGATTTTCATCGATTCAGATTAGAAAGCAGTTGCAACGAATTAATTGGTATCAGACTTTGAATTCGCAGCCTTATAACTCCATTGGATTCTTCAAATATTCCTGAAAGCTTTGAAGCTTAAGATCTCTGCCTGAATGTATAGCGCCTGCTTCATCAATTGGCCAATTAATACCAATATCAGGATCATCAAATCTTATTCCGGTATCAGTAGCCTTGTCATATTGGCCATCACACTGATAGAGCATCACGGTTCCGTCCTCAAGCGAAGCAAATCCATGAGCAAATCCACGCGGCACAAACAGGCTTCTGTGATTTTCATCACTTAACTCAGCACAATCCCAATGTTTATAAGTCGGACTATTTGGTCTGAGATCTACTATCACATCCCACACCCTCCCCTTTACTACAGAAACAAGCTTTGCCTGTGGATTGTGAAGCTGGAAGTGTAAGCCACGAATGACATTCTTTGCTGAGACAGAAGAGAACGTTTCGTTAAGCTGGAACTCGATACCACCTGCCTGATAAATACTCTTTTCAAAGCACTTAGTAAAGCCACCCCTGTTGTCGCCGACGTAAAAATTCTGAATCAAGAATGCATCTTTAAGTGCCAGTGGTGTAAATGAAAATCCAGTTATCTGAGCCTTTAGCCACTCTATTGTTTTCTTAATGCCGTCAGCGAAAGAAACTTCAGGAACAAAACCGGTATCCTTCTTTATCGCATTTATATCGAACTCATCGTAACCTAATGAGATGCCATTAAATGGCAGTTCACCAAGGCCAATCTCAATGGAAGAATCTACTTGATCCCTCATTTCAATCAAGTACTCTTTCAATGGCCTTGGCTGTTGTGACCCAATATAATATGTGCGATTAGGGACACCTCTCTCGCCAATTGCAACAAAGGACTTAGCAGCATCATCTATATAGATGAAGTCATACATCTGGTCTCCAGCGCTAAAACTGCAATGTTCACCGTTAAGCATCTTCCGGAGTGATGTGTTGACTAACCTTGGGCTCATTTCACCAGGACCATAAATATTGCTAATGACGCCCCTGATGTATTCTACTCCAAGGTTCCCTGCTAAAGTCCTTACCATGTAATCAGCAGTAAGCTTGGCAGTCGAATATAATGTGTTAATTCCCGGCTTCTTATCGGAGCTCATAACTGCTTCTATCTCGTATTCCATAATGCTGGAAGCAAATACAAAACGTCTGCAATTAATATCTTTACAAGCCCTCACTGTATCGCATGCATATTTAATATTATTTAACTGAGCATCGGCATTTCCACGAAGCGGACCAGCACTTCCAACCCATGCTAAATGATACAAAATATCAACATCACGATCATCTATAAAGCTGCCAAGGTTTCTGAATTGGCTGATATCACAATAAATGATTCGAATATCCGGAAGATTCTTAATTGTGTCAATGTTAGCATTCTTATCCCTAACAACAGCGATTACTCTGACTCCCTGTGCTGTCAGTTCTCTGCAAAGAGCTGTACCTATAAATCCATTCGCACCTGTGACTATTGCTTTATTCATGCCGCGCACCTCTCAATCTGAGGTACGTAGGCTTGAATGGTGAGAGGTACTATATGCTTTTCTAATCTAACTCGATGTATATATTGATTTAGGCTATACCCCCCCCCTTGAATTTTTCAGCTTCAAGTTAAACTCCGCGCTTTCCTGTGTACTATTCATGCACCAATCCTCCAGGCCTTGAATAAAGTTATACTTTAGTTTATAGTCGATATCCTTATACCAAGTCGTATCTGCAATAGTTTCGGGTTCACCTATTCTTGATGGAACCGCTCCAAAATTTAATCTTGAACTGCTACCAGTCGTTCGCCTAATGTCCTGCATTATCTCTCTTATTGAGTGCTGTTCGCCTGAACCTATAGGCAACTTTTTATATCCGTTCAAATAATCTGTTTCGATTATTTTTGAAATAATGCCTACTACATCTTCAACTCTAATAAGATCTCGTTTCTGGTGGCCTTCTGTTAAGTCAACATCCTCATTGCGCAACATTTTTTCTTTACATGAACTAAGTAAACGGTTCTCCGGTTCAAAAAGGCCACCATAAAACATTTCCAACTTGAGGTCCGCAAAATTAATGTTGTCCTGTTTTGTTAAATATCTTCCAAAATCAGCAAACTTACACTTTGTAAAGCTGTACAAATTAAATTCATCAGGAAGACTAGTACCTATTGTGATATAGTTTTTGACATGATATTTTACGGCGAGGTTCAGGATGCCTAATGGAAAAATAATATTAGAGTCCAACATATCGCCGTATAATGTATCATTTGTCTTGTAGGTTGCTACTCCGTTGATAACCCAATCTATGTGGTTATGCTTAAGAATTAACTCCAGTTCTCCCGGCTCATTAGAAACAAGATATGCACCAATAGCATCAAGCCTACTTGTATCCGATGTACGCCGTACAACGCAAATGACATCATGCCCTTCTTCTATCAACTTGTATGCGATATTGCCGCCCAAATAGCCGGTAGATCCTAATAAAAGGATTTTCATAGCACTTTATTCCTTCACAGCCTCATGAACCATCTGAACCATATAGTCCAGCTTTGCTTTTGTCATTCCAGGGTAAACGCCAATCCAGAATGTGTTGTTAACGATAAAGTCGGAGTTATGAAGATCGCCAATTACCCGATAAGCATCCGTACCTCTGATCTGATCAAATGCAGGATGGTAGATAATGTTACCTGAGAATAGAAGACGTGTCTGAACGTTATGCTCTTCGATATATCTCGTTACTTTATTTCTGCTCAGGCCACTCTCAGGCTTTACACTGATAAGGAATCCAAACCACGACGGTTCAGAATTCTCAGCTGCTTCCGGCAGTATCAGTACATCCTTGAGATCATCTAACTGCTCTCTCAGATACTTCCAGTTCTGCTGTCGAATCCTGATGAATTCAGGGAATTTCTTCAGCTGCTCCACACCAACTGCAGCCTGCATTTCTGTAACCTTCAGGTTGTATCCGAAGTGGCTGTATACGTACTTATGATCATATCCGTGAGGAAGCTCACTCCAGTCACCATCAAATCTGCGTCCGCAGAAGTTATCATGGCCTGAAGGGCAGATGCAATCACGGCCCCAATCACGGTATGAAAGGATAAGACGGTTCAGTAGAGGATCATTAGTATAAACAGCTCCACCTTCACCCATAGTCATATGATGCGGCGGATAGAAAGATGACGTTCCGATATCTCCCCAGGTACCTGTGAATCTCGTCTCACCATTTATAGTGTACTTGGATCCCAGTGCATCGCAGTTATCCTCAATAAGCCATAGGTTGTGCTTATTACAGAACTCCTTGACAGTTTTTATATCAAACGGATTACCAAGAGTATGGGCAATCATAACAGCTTTAGACTTATCAGATACTGCCGCCTCGAGTTGCTCAACGTCAATGTTGTACTGAGGAACAGTAACATCAACGAACACCGGCACGGCTCCGTACTGAAGAATCGGATTGATGGTTGTAGGGAATCCACAAGCAACAGTAATGACTTCATCACCCTTTTTAATCTGACGATCACCAAGCTCAGGAGCGGTAAGAACAGTAAATGCTAAGAGATTAGCAGAGGATCCACTATTAACCAGGTGTACAAATTTAGCTCCGATCCACTCGCCGAATTTCTTCTCAAACTCGTCGCAGAAATGACCAGTGGTAAGCCAAAAATCGAGAGTGGCATCCGTGAGAGCCATCATCTCTTTCTCGTCATAGATACGTCCACCATAGCCGATACGATCACCTGGCTTAAATGGAGCCTTATCCTTAGGTTCTTTAAAGTCATGATAATAAGCAGCGACAAGGGATTTGATCTGCTCCCTGGCCTCTGCCTCAGAATTCCAATTACTCATATTCTATTGTTCCCTTTCTTTTTGTAGTACTATTCCCAACTCTTCCAAGGTGCCTTATTCTCACTCCAAAGACCTTCCAGCAGATCCTTCTCTTTCTTTGTGTCCATACACTGCCAGAATCCCTTATGAACATATGAAATAAGCTGGCCTTCTTCAGCCAGCCTTTGAAGTGGTTCTCTCTCAAAACTTGTTTGATCGCCTTCTATATAATTGAACACTTCTGGCTCTAGCACCATATAGCCAGCATTTATTGGAGCACCATCATCTGCCGCCTTCTCACGGAACGATGATACAACATAGTCAGGGCCAATATTTAGAACACCTTTCTGCTGCTTCTGAATTACTGCAGTAAGTGTTGCAAGTTTTTCATGCTCTTTATGATACTTGACCAGGTCCGCTATATCTACATCACACACGCCATCGCCGTAAGTCATCATAAACGTCTCATCACCGATGTACTTCTGTACGCGTTTAATACGGCCACCAGTCATTGTACCGAACCCTGTATCAACTACTGTTACCTTCCAAGGCTCTGTGTGCTGGTCGTGTATTTCCATCTTGTTACCATCAGTCCAGTCGAATGTCACATCGGATGTATAAAGAAAATAATCTGCAAACCATTCTTTGATCATGTGCTGCTTATATCCAGCGCAGATGATGAAATCACGGAATCCGTAATGGCTATACTCCTTCATGATGTGCCAAAGAATCGGCATTCCTCCGATCTCAATCATTGGCTTTGGCTTATATTCCGACTCCTCAGAAATTCTGGTTCCGAGGCCTCCTGCTAAAAGTACTACTTTCACATTCTGCTCCTTTTTTGACTATTTTAATATTTCATACGCATCGCTTCTCAGGGACTTTACAATCAACGCAGCAACTTCATAAACCAGTACCTTTCAATAAGTCTTGCTTTGATTGATACCTTATGTGCAACAACATCTCCTTGCGTTAATCTTAATCCACTGATGTGCTTGACTTCACGAATTAGTACCTTCTCATCCTGCTCAAGAAGATCATTGCGCTTAAGAAAATCTGTTGTCAGATTGTCATTTGAGACTCGATACTGCATTAAAGGTTCATTAATATAACCAACCTTACCTGACGAAGCTACTCGCATACAGAATTCCCAGTCTGGAGAATAAAGAACGTCCTTCGTATAACCGCCAAGTTTTAGCGCAACATCTTTCCGAACCATGATATTTGATGGTTCACCAAAAATGTTGTGGCTACGAAATGACTTCTTTGCAATTTGTGCACCGTTATATACATCAGTTTTACGCAGAGGTCTTCTATTTACAACAACTTTCCCTTTAGTATTTATGACTGTTGATGCACCGAAGACAAGAGTTATTCTCTCATCTTTAGAAATCATTTTATATTTTTTCTCAAGGCATGTCGGTGTGATCAAATCATCTGCGCAAAGGACAGTGACGTATGGTGCTCTTGCTTCTTTCAGGCAAACATTCCAGTTGCCGACCATTCCGACATTTTGTTCATTTGTGACAACTCTTATCCTGGGATCCTGATATTTTGAAACAACATCGAGAGTATGATCTGTAGAACAGTTATTACATACTACTAATTCAAAATCTTTGAATGTCTGTTTGAGTACTGACTCAATAGTTTCTCCAATATATTTTTCTCCGTTATATACTGGAATACAAACACTTACTAATGGGCCTGATGCCATAACACTTATCTCCCTCATAAACTTATTATTTACTGACCACCTAAGCTACTCATTCATATCTCTGTTCATCCGATCATGTTCTGATTATTATCTGCTAAATTTGTTGTCTTATTACTGATGATGAACCTTGGTCTATGCTTTGTTTCTATATATATCTTTCCGATATATTCACCTATGATTCCAAGTGATAATAACTGAACACCTCCAATAAAAAAGACTGCGCATACTGTACTTGCCCAGCCGTTAATCGTGTTTCCAGTTGCATAACCTATAAGAACCCAAATAATACCAATAAAACTCAACAAAGAAACCACTGCACCAAAACCAGTAATAAGCCTGAGTGGTTTAACGCTAAGGCTCGTAATCCCATCAACCGCGAGTCCTATCATCTTCTTAAGCGGATAATGGCTCTCTCCAGCCATGCGTTCTTCACGTTTGTAATAAACGCAAGTGCTTTTGAAGCCTACCAGCGGCACCATTCCTCTTAAGAACAGATTCACTTCTTTATATTCAGCGAATGACTGAAGGAAACGAGATGAAAGCAACCGGTAATCCGCATGATTGTAAACAACTTCACCACCGAGATTGTTCAACAATTTATAAAAACTCTGAGCGGTGAAACGTTTGAAGAACGTATCTGTATCTCTTGCGGATCTCACGCCATAAACTACATCGCAACCATCTTTATAAGCAGCGACCATTTCATTCATGGCATTGATGTCGTCCTGGCCATCGCAGTCGATAGAAATTGTTATGTCACACAAATCTTTAGCAGTCATGAGCCCGGCAAGCACAGCATTCTGATGTCCACGATTCCGACTCTGCTGAATGCCACAGTAATGAGGATCGCTTTCACTTAATTCTGTAATGATCTTCCACGTAGAATCCTTGCTTCCATCATCAACGAGAAGGATCCTGCTTTGATTATTGATTTGCTGATTGCTGACAAGTTCCTGAATTTTAGCCAAAAATAAAGGCGCTGTGATCGGCAGCACCTTTTCCTCGTTATAGCAGGGGATAACTATATATAATGTTGGTAATTGAGTATTCAATTTTTATTTATCGCTCCCTCCTCATTCCTATCATTAAATATTATTATCTTCGAAAGGGCAGCTTTCTGTTACATTTCTTTTTGACAAAGACATAGCAAATAACAGATAGCACCCCTGCTAAAGATGCTAACGCACCACGCTCAACAGCATTCGAACGATATGAAATAACTATTGAATGTTTTCCCTTGGATAAATTAAAAGACAAAAAACAATTTTCAAATTGATTTGGTTGAATAACCGTACCATTATCCTTCACTACCCATCCAGGATCATATGGAATAGAAGTCATTATTTTTTGGCCTTCGTAAGCGTCTACGTTAATTACCGCACCTTTATTAGTAATATCATAATCTTCTATACTACCTTGTTTTAGTTCGTCTGTTGCCTCTTTTAGAGTATTAAGTGACAAATAATAAAACTGCGGTGAAGTATAAAGAACTCCATCCATGTTCTCATTTGATTCAATTCTAACACTAACTTTTTCACCTGAATTCTTTTCAGGAATAATGAATACTCGCGGAGCAAGCCACTGACTGTAAATAGTGCTGAACTCATCATTAATATAAATACTTGTAGGATTAGTATCGTCTGTTGGAATAAAACCATATAAGACACATTCCTCGCTAGGTACCGTCAACTCATATTCAACCGAATTAGTCTTTTCATTAGTGATGGAATAATCTATGGCATTATATATTTTCGTTTCATGGCCCAATAGCGTTCCATAAACGTCATTTTGATATGTAAAGGGATTAGCGTTATTTTCATTATATGGTATATTATTTCCTTCGCCCTTATATGTAAAAACCATCGGCAATGCAAATGGATTTTCATATACATATTTTCCGTTTGCTTCACTAATATTATCAATTATTTTATAGCCATTAACTTGATAAGGTGAAAGAAAGTACTTGACGCCTAGCAAGGAATCCGCAGCAAGAATAGATGTATTAACTATATACATATTCTCGCCATTTGACTTATATCCCATAGCGTGTAAGAATGCTCGTTGTTTATCATTAGGACTATTGGTATATGAAGAAATGCCCCAATAATTATAAGCAAGTGGTTCATTATAATTGGCAGTACCATATCTCATATCACCATTATTGGCATTTCTTGTACTAGACTGAGATATACGATAGTCGCTATTATCGTAGTCTTTGAGTTCCTGTATTTGCTCTTCCTGGCTATCTACATATGTTTTATAAGAATCTCCAATATTTAATCCGTAATCGTCAATAAGAAAATTTACGTTCATCGTCATCTCTGTAACCGATGTAATACACAGAGCTGTGATAGCAAATTTCCTTAACTTGTCATCCTTATTGAAACAAAAATACGCCTCAAGGCATATAGCAATTACTAAAATAAATGCTGCTGTTAGTTTATCTTCATATGAAATATAGGCCGTTGAAAGATCACATAATGCAATAAATAATAAATCGTATACAATGGCAGTAATAATTAAACTGCCCTTATCAATTTTCTTTACCATCGAAAAGCAGTATGCACTTATAAAAATAATTGCAAAATTCCCTATATATCCATACCTAGACCAAAAACTAGTCGCATTCTTAAGCATAGAGAATAATAAAAAGAACGGTTCCCAGTAAAATGATAAGATTACAAATAGTAAAAACAGTGAAATTACTATTTTTATTTTTCGCTCAACTTCTCTGCTCTTAAAAAGCAATAATATCCCTAACAGCCCTAATGCACCCGTAAATAGGCATACTTTATCAGGATAGAAATGCATATTACCTATTGTAGAATTTGATATTACGGTCAAAGGATTTCCAATAAAATGTCTATTCAATGCCTCAAGATTTAATGAGCCTCTGTTACCTTGTTTGATGGCATTAAAAGTTGGTATAAGAAAAATTCCTGATATTAATACCCCAGTGATCCCAGCATAGACTGCTATAGCTGTCTTTTGAAAAAAGCTCTTTATTCTTATTCTTATAGTTGAGTCAGCCCAATTAAGAAAATATTCAAAAATAAACCAAAAAATGCAAAAAATGCAGTTAATTGCACCAGTGTACCAATTAAATAAAATGGATAGTGCTACTCCAGCAATCATGAATCCACAATTATTCTCAGTAATAAGCTTATATACACCATATAGAATAATTGGCAGCAGCATTACCCCATCAAGCCAAAATATATTTACTATACCTGCTATACTGTACTGACAATATGTGTATGAAACAGACAACAATATGGTGAATATTGTATTTAGCTGTCCATAAAAACGCTTGCTGAGGTACCAGGCAATAACCGCAGCAATAATTGTAAGTTTTAATAATGCTACTATATTAAAGCAAGCTAAATACTGATCTTTTCTGGCTATTGCAAATATTATATTTAAAGGAGAAGACATTGAATAAGAAACGACATTAAACGTATCTCCACCTAATCCCATGCTTAATGAATACCCAAAAGTATTCTTTCCATGGATTACATCATACAGATATCCATATATATCAAGTTGCGAAATGTTAATATCGTAGGCAGCAAGAGTTCGGTTTCCAAAAGGTGCATATCCATTAAAAATTAAAAGGCAAAGGAATGTCGAAAATATAATAAATGCACTTACACAGCATAAAAATAACAATTTATACTGTGGTGTAGCCTTTTTTTCAGAATTTCTGCATTTTGCTAGATTATCTGTTACCCCCCCCATTTGATTAGACACATTGCATTTAGCAATATCTAACTGAATATTGCTCTTTCTATTATTGCTATTTGAAAATAATAATTGTAAACTTTTCATTTTTATCCCCAAAATCTATATATTATATTCAATATGTATAATCAAATATTTATATTGTATTGTGCACTTTCTTCGTCAGCATGCCATACGCAATCAGTTTATTACCTTACTAAAACTTCCCACGCCGAAAAGGTGTGTTGAACCTTGAAAATTCAATAAAAACAAGTAATTAAAAAGGCACAGTCACCTGGGTCTTGGTATAATTGAATTGACGAAAAACAAATACACTCAAGGAGGTTTCTATGCCCAATTCAATTTTACCACAGGATCAGGACGGACAGGAGCTTTTTAATGCGATTTCTTCATTTTTATGCAGATTCAAAGTAGGAAACCTGCTTCGGAAATGCAATGCGCAGAAAGAAAAAGGAGTTCCTGTTCTTCAGATATTCAAATATAAGCTCTGCAACGTCTTTGCTAACAGAAGCATGTACATGCAACAGAAAACCGGTTCCTATAAGGAGTCTTTTTCAAAGAACACATTCTACAGATTCCTCAATGGGCAGAAAACCAACTGGCTGCGATTCACAACGCTGCTTTCCAAGGCGGTAGTCGATACAATAGAGCCTTTAACCGACTAGAATCGTGTTAATGCATTTGTTGTTGATGACAGCCTCTTTGAACGTACAAGCTGCAAGAAAACGGAGTTGGGATCCCGGGTGTTTGATCATGCCACTATGCGCTATACCAAGGGATATCGCATGATGACTCTTGGATGGACGGATGGAAATACATTTCTCCCAATCAACAGCTGCCTTCTCGCTTCTTCTAAGAGATCCAATCTAATTGGTCCGCAGGAGCACTTTGATGGGCGCTCTCTGGCTACGCATCGCAGAAGACTCGCCCAGATGAAAGGTACCGATGTGATGCTCGAGTTGATCAAAACCGCTCAGAAAGCTGGTCATACAGCTGATTATGTCCTTTTTGACAGCTGGTTCTCTAATCCGGCACAGCTGGTGGCCATAAAAAATCTCGGTCTTGATTCCATTGCTATGATTAAGAAGAACAGCCGCATCCGGTATGAGTATGAAGGCAAACAGCTTTCAATCAAAAAGATTTTTGGTATCTGCAAGAAACATCGTGGCCGCAGTAAGTATCTGCTCTCGGTAAACGTCATGGTTGGCAAAGGTCAGAAGATCACGGCAAAAATTGTCTGTGTCCGCAACAAGAAGAACAAGAAGGATTGGATTGCGTTTATCTGCACAAATCCGGATCTTTCAGAAGAAGAGATTCTTCGAATCTACGGAAAGAGGTGACAGATTGAAGTCTTTTTCAAGACCTGCAAAACTTATCTCCAACTCATCACCGAATGCCACAGTTTGTCCTATGACGCCCTGACTGCACATGTAGCCATTGTTTTAACGCGTTATATGATGATTGCCATGGAACAGCGGAGAAATGAAGACTATCGCTCTTTGGGAGAAATTTTCTTCTTTTTCACAGATGAACTTGCAGACATCACCTTTGCAGAATCTTTTGAGATCATTATGAGGGCAATGTTCGAATGCATCCATACTGTGTTTCAGGTCACTGACGAACAGATTGACTCGTTTATCAAAATGTTCGTACATTGCCTCCCTAAATATATGCAGAACGCTCTTCTAAGGGGAGCTGCAATCGCATAAAACTATCTGACTGCCTGTTTTTATTGAGTTTTCAAGTAACAAACCCCATTTTGGGTATGGGAAGTTTTAGTTACCTTAATAGAACATACACTTTATAAATGGAGCATTGCTATCTAACAATACTAAACCGTAATCTAATACTTCAATATACGGCAATATAAATCGTATCACCATCAATAGCTATTTGCTCAGTAGGATCAAATTCATCCCATTCATTATCGCCAAAATATGTTATATACTGGTCATCAGTCATTCCGACATTATTTAAATGTCTACCCAAAAAATAGCTTATCATCTCGAAATTTGAGTAAGGTGTAGCCATAATGCGTGCACCTAGCTGACTTACTCGATACCTAGATTCTGAATAGTAATATGTCCTATTAAAATCATTATGTATACCAATATTAGCAATTATTGTGCCTGTACTTTTTTCATAATCATCTATCCTATCTACAATCTGTTTAGCCTCTTCTATATCTATTGCATTTGTTACGCTCGTATTTGCTGCCATATCTGGCATTATTATTAAATTTATCAATATAGTAAAAAGCAAACCAGCTTCTGTTACAAATAAGTGCAGCTTGAATCTCTTTTCGCTACATATCGAAAAATAGATAATAAATAAACAACTAACCCATGTCCAAAATGCTATATTGCTTCTAGGCGTTAACGTAATATTCGACTCAATAACATGAGGAGCAAATGCCATGAAATATCCAAATACTAAAAGAATTAGCAAATACAATCTATGAAGATTTGAATTCAAATTTATAATTGAAATTACACTACAATAAATTAGGACAATACCCAAAATCATCATAACAGGGCAATTGAATATACCTGCGCCATTTCCCCATATATCTATATTGTATTGCAATAATCTAATGATATTTTGCGAAATTGTTTGAATATCAAATTCACCCCCCCCTTCCAGAATCGCCAGTAATCTGGTATTTAATAGTTAGATTTGTTATTAAAACATCTAAGATTGAGAGGGCTCCAGCTAGTGAAACGTATATAACACTATTACGAAACGCTTTTTTAGGATCTTGCTTATATTTTATTAGGAATTCTGTCATCCAAAAAATGACCAGAATACCAACATAAGCCTGGTAGTTACCTATAATCCAAAATGCGAATAGCGCATTAAGCAATAAATAAACTATCTGATGTTTACTTCTTGCTGCATAGTGAACAGAAAATGCAGTAAATAAATTGTTGACAGATAAGGGCAATGCCATCTCTGGGAACAACACTAATTCCATGTAAAACACATTAACAATGGAAATACAAACAGCTAGAGTAACGAAAATGTTGGTAACTATGCTTTTATCCTGTATTAACTCAATGAATGAATAAGATATTACAAACAATGAGAAAATCAGACTAATGATAAATATCAGACATATATATTGTTGACTTATAGTTTGATTGATCTTTAAGAAATTGGTTAGGGAATTAAGGCAAAAGCCCGTGTATCTCCCTATCGACAATGCATAATATGCTCCTATATCATAATAAATATGAAAAGAATCAACAGAAAAATGCATTGATAACAGCATACAGCCATATGCAAGAAGTACAACCCAAGTACAAGTCATTAATATTTCTATAGTTAACTTTCTATTATGCTTTCTTATATAATAACGAACTAATAGAATAGCAAATAGAAAGCATAAGAAAATAACACTAAATCCAAGTATTACACCCACTATATTTGCCACTTCAACAACAGCTGCTTTTGTCATTTCATCATATCCTTTTCCCAATTGTTTCATATTTATAGAAT
Source organism: uncultured Eubacteriales bacterium (assembly GCA_900314885.1). GTDB lineage: Bacteria > Bacillota > Clostridia > Lachnospirales > Lachnospiraceae > Catonella. Next base: position 97,816 of record OMWY01000012.1, on the reverse strand, counting down.
AAACATTTAAATATGTTATTCATATTAATGCTCTAAGCGAATATTATCACCGTCAATACCTAGTTCCCTTCCCGAAGTGCTTCCTCCAGGTATCTTTAAGAATACCCTTCAATCCTTCCCGCCTATCGTACTTATTCTTATCGAGTCCCTGCAGCCACTTGGTGTGCCATTCCTGGATGTTGTACTGGTAATCAATCTTTTCTTCCTGAGCTTTCAGCTGTTCAGCCTGCTCTGTGAGAATATCTTCGTAACCTTCGATTCTTTCCATGTGCAGCTTTTCGATCTGGCTCAGATTATCGATTCTTCTCTCCTGACCTTCAAGCCGCTCCATATGAAGTTTTGCCATCTGGTTTATGTGGTCCATCTTTGAGGCATTGCTGTTCTGCGTCCATTCGTCCGTATCCAGTCTCTCAGTATGCCACTTCTGAATCTTATCGTGGTAATCAAGCCTGTCGGTATGCCACTGCTGAATATCATCGTGATGATCAAGTCTGCCGGTGTGCCAGTCAAGTATCTTCTGATTTTCCTTCTGAACCTGCTCTATATGATATTCCAACTCATCGACCTGATGTCTGCGAAGCTCCTCTTCCGATACCTGAACATCTTTCTTTTTCTCAAGCGCATTTGTAAGCCAATCCATAGAGAATTGCTTACGACTCTCCAGTATCTTATTTACTGTTTCATAGTCGATATCTTCATCAACTATCTTCTTCACAGCTTCAGGCCTTATATCATACTCATCGATAAGCCTCTCAGTAATACCAAACTGACTCAGCAAATCAACAAACCTGATGCTGCCGCGCTCTTCATTGGATATGGAGATGAACTGTTTTCCAAAGATAATGGATAGGCATGTGCCATGGAATGAATCGGTGACTACATAATCTGCGTCAACAAAATTCTCGATCCACTCTTCCTCAGAGCTGTCACCTATCAACTCTTCATTACTGCTGAAATTCAGAACATCCTTATCGAGGCTGTAACTATGGAACGCGTCTGTGATAAGCCTTACAGGTAATCCTGTCTTCTGCTCAACAGCCCTTATTACAGAGAGATTCTCCGGAGTGATATCAAGCATATAGACGCCGATGAAGTGTTCATGCTGCTCAGCCGTCTTCGCTAATCCTCTCAGCTTCTCCCTATCACAGAGAAAAATCGGATCAAGAACATACTCAGCATTGCAGTTAAATAGCTCCTTACACAGATCGGTACCTGACTTCTCACGTACGGAAACAGCATCAAACTCCTGTAACATCATGGCTGTTTCCTGACGCTCATAGTCCGTTCCTCTCCAGTATTCCCTTCCAAAAGAGCTGGCGTAGGCTATCTTCTTTTTACTCGGATAGATATAATCGAGATACGCTACTCTTCCAAAAGGCTCGTAGAGGTCGTGATGCCAGATCTGATCAGAGCCGACCATGAAGGTATCGCTCCAGTCATTGATCCGACGCATATCTGTCTTGGATTCTGGAACATAAGTGTAATAAGAAGGATAAGGAACATTTTTAAATAACACCGCTTTATCGTTCGGCCCCCAGGATGCCGTCTTGGGTCTTTCAACAAGCAGGACTTCCTTACCCATATCATTTAATACATTATAAAGAGCATAGTAGGTGAGCTCTGATCCGTAATTCTTCTCAGACCAGTTTCCCCAGAGTACTACATCAAAATATGGATGCAGGCACCTGCGGACAGCTTCGTTGAAGCCATATGTCCCCTGTATCTTATAGAACCTGTCTCTTGCCGGGTTTGCAGGGAATTCTACAGGTCTGTTCTTCTTCATAGTGGAGAATGGAAGCTTCTTGATGATCTTAATATCAGGATTAACCTTGCCGTTCTTCTGCCCGGTTTCTGATTCTTCCTGAGTCTCTCCATCTTCGCTCGTCCCATCTACATAATTATTCGTAGACTCAATAATCCTGTTAAACAGCTCCCTACCTTTGTCATTGTTCACAAGCACACAGCTTGTGCCAAAGTGATCATCAAGTTCAGGATTCGACTCATTGATCCACCAGTAATCGGCGATGGTCAGATCACCCTGTCTGGGGTTACCGGCAAACTCACAATGCTCACAGACTTTCCTTGTAGTCAGATGCGCATGATAAGCCTGCTGATAATAATCATTTGAATTATCGAGTGTCTTAACATGTCCGTTGTCAAACAGAACCGTTGCAGCATCTGCTACCCAGCCGCGCTGCTTTGTTCTGAAGGTGTACCTTTTTATATCTATTATATTAAAACTATCTTTTAGGTAATTAACGAACGTAAGTGCTCCAGGGGCGTGATCGCAATACAAATCAGCAAAAATTAAGCTATCACTATTCATATTGTGCATAGGCATAGAAAAGTACTTTTTCATGCCTGCAATCTGACATGGCGTCCCCACTATGAGAATCGGTCCTTCTGCTGCCGCTTTCTCTATATCCTGATAAATCTCCTGGCAATCCGCCTGAACATATTTCGAATGCCTAAGCAGATCCAGGTCTTCTTCTTTTCTGATAATTATGTGGTGCGCATGCAGGTCCTTATCGAAGCTCACACCACAGACAGCGCCGCCCATAGAGAAGATTTCTTTGGCAAGGAGCGTAAACGCGCCACCGGAAGTGCTGTTGCTTCTGATCTTATCAGATGCAATAACTGCATAGCAGTCCGGCTCTTTCGTGTTATTACTCTCAGGCTTATTACATACCGGGCAGACCTCTCTGCACTTATTACAGCCTACGCACTTCTCAGTATCATAGAACGACACCAATCCGCAGTACTCATTCTCCGATACCTCAAGCTTTATGGCACCATTCGGACACACCTGCTTACAAGCGGCGCATCCAGTGCATTTATTTAATCCGATAAGATTCTTTAACATACTTTTATAACCTGCTTACTGCAACATTCTGTCACCTGAAGCTCTCATGCTTCAGCTTGCTCTTAATACTTTTCGCAACAGCACGCCTCTTCGTGTTATATGGAAATACAGCGTTAATCAGTTTTTTTTTAACAGATAAGTTCTCCTGCGACTGGGGCTGCTCAGCACTTCCCTGACCCTGACTTCTCTCCCGCTTCTCTTTCTCTCTGTAGAAATCATTTACAAGGCTCCGTTTAATTGAGAACAGCAGCCTCGTGTAATAAGGTGACTTAGCAGCATACTTCCAGAAATTATTGGCAAAGTCGCAGTCAACAACATCCCAGGGTTTCTGATAACCGGCATAGTGAATCACATAAGGGTTCTTACGAGCCTGCTGGTATTCGTTATACATGGTGAATGGCGCTTCCTTCATGATCTTACCTCGGCTCCTTCCATCATTCTCACGCCAATCCATGTATACATTCCATTTAAGCGGCAGATACTCTATATCACCATTGAACATATGGTTCAGTACATCCTGGTCATGGCACTTCCAGTTAACTTTCTGTGCGCACGCCATCATATCTTTTACAGTTGTGGTCTGTCTGATCTTCTCAAGGTTCAGAATCAGTACACCTGCCTGGAAATAGGAATAAGGATTATCAATCTTTAAGATGTGATGCATGTAAAGAGGCCACTCGTTCATGCCGAGCTTCACCTGCCCGGCAACATCAAGGTCGTGAGTAGCTCCAATCGCGTGATCATGCAGGTCGGTATCATAGAGCTCTGCCAAATCTCTCTCCACCACCAGATCACAGTCAATATAGATGACCTTCTTATAATCCGGCATGATGTCCGGTATCACTAATCTGTAGTAGGTCTCTATAGATAGATGCTGGTCGAGATAAAACTTTGACTGGTCAAAATACTGGCTTACCTTGATGAAGCGAATACTGATGTTATCTCTGCCCTTCGCAGCAGACCTGATCGTCTTCTGATCCTCAGCGCTTATATCGTTGAAAAGTACGATGAAATCATATCTGCGATCCGGACTGCTGTTCTCAACCATAGACCGGATTGCTACATCAAGATATGGTGAGAACTTACCGTTAGCGCTTAGAATAATCGGTATCCCGTCTTCAAATACCGGCTTAACATATTCTTCTCTTGGCTCCGTGTTCCAGATATAAGTCTTTGGAAGTTCTCCGCAGTTCTTTCCTAACAACTCATGCTGGGTAAAGAAGATACCGCACAGGCGTTCAGCAAGGTAGCCGAAGATACGTAGTTCTTCCTGGTTGTAGAATGTTACATCCGTCAGCTTTTCAACTTCAAAAAGGATATCAAACAGCCATTTGCCATATTCCTTGAACAGGTCACGCTTCATGATGAACATATTGCATTCATGAGCAGTGGTGCTGTTCAGGTATTGATCTACAGCATTCTTATACTCAGGATACTTCTGAAGAAGTACACGGATTGTTGTCTTAAAGTCCTCTTCGTGCTGAAAAGAGGCTTTGCCATACTCGTTTCCTACTGTGGTCTTTCCATCTTTGCTGAGTTTACGTGACCCGACAACAATGATGTCTTTTCCTTCAACTGCCTTCCTGACCTGCTCTTCATTAAGACCTGTTTCGTTATTATAGAATTCATCGAAATGGTCAAAGTTCAGATTGCCCCATTCATCTACATCCTTCAGCTTCTCAGGAAAGAATGAAAAATATCTGCGATAATGGAAGAATCCGTAATAGTCAGCTTCAACATGCTTCCAGACCCAGTATTGAGCAGTAAGTTCACAGAATGATCTGTTTTTAGAGCTGATATTGTCTTCACCATCGTCATCATGGTATTCGAAATCCATGTGACCATTGGCTGCAGCATTTACCTGAATGGGATGGAGAAATGGTAAATCCGGCACATAGCAGGGCTTGTGGCATACAACGAAAAGTTTTATATCCGGTTTAGCAGATGTAGTATTTTGCCCCTGTCGTTCCTGTGTCGCATTCATAATTTCTATCCCCGCTCCTCTTTGAAATATTCTTTATAAATCTCTATCCGTTGATGCCTAAATCCCGTTGCTCTGATAGCCTGTGTTTCTCAATGTTTATCAGTGTTAGCAAGTATTTCTAAGTGCTACTCAGTTTTCTCTTTTTCCTCAGCGATCATCGCATCTTCATATTCATCACACACTTCAGCAGATGGCCCATCAGCCTTGATAACGCCATGATCTATCCATATAGCTCTCTTACAGAGGTTCTTCACAGTCTTGATATCGTGACTCACGAAGAGGAGCGTTGTGCCGCCCTCAAGCATTTCTGCCATTCTCTCCTTACACTTCTCCTGGAACATGAAGTCGCCTACGGAGAGCACCTCATCACAGATCAGAATATCCGCGCTCACATCCGTTGCTATTGAAAAGCCAAGCCGAGCGATCATTCCTGAACTGAAGTTCTTAACCGGGACATTTACAAACTCGTGCAGCTCAGAAAAATTGATGATGTTCTCAAAGTGCTCATCCATGTATTCACGGTTATGACCCATCACGGCACCATTCAGATATATATTCTCTCTGGCGGTAAGGTCATAATCAAAGCCGGCACCGAGCTCAATCATAGGAGCTATAGAACCATGCACATCAATGCCGCCCGAAGTCGGCTGCATTACACCGGCAATACACTTCAACATTGTGCTCTTACCGGAACCGTTTCTGCCAATAAGCGCTATTGACTCACCTTTATGTACTGTGAAGCTGCAATCCCGTAAGGCATAGAATTCATTGAAGAACAGCTGCCGCTTTATCATCTTCAGGATATATTCTTTTATCGTGTCATGCTTCTCGGTAGCCAGGTTGAAGCGCATGCTGATGTTCTTCACATCAATCATGATCTCGGATGACACTTCCTTCGACGATATTACCTTTTTAAGATTGCTGGTCTGTATGCTTTCCTTTACTGCGGCTTTATTATTTTTCGCATTATCTTTTTTAGTATTTATAGTATCGTTCGTTTCTTTCATTCGTCCCTATACTCTCACAAAACATTCTTTTCACACTGCGGTGCTTAATTAACTACCATAAGAAATGCTGATAACTGGTTTAGATGTAAAGGATGAAGTTCCTTTGGGCTTTGTGGAATACTGCCCAGCCTAAAACAAGCATTACAAGAGCACTCGCAACGCAGGCAAACCATGTATTAAATCCGGCATAATCGCCATATACAAGGGTGTGTCTGAACAAATTGATATAGTGATACAGCGGGTTGATCTTAATAAGCCACTGCATATTTTCTGGAATAATAGAGATGGGATAGAACAAAGGAGTGCCATACATCAAGCCCATTGTGACGACTCCATATAAATGCTTCACGTCCCGAAAATAAACCGCCAGTGCCGAGAGAAACAGCGCTACTCCGCAGCAGAAAACAAAAAGACAGAGAAGCGGGAACCAGCACATTATTGCGGTTAAATGTATAGGGGACCTCGTAGCAATCATAACAATGATGATAGCGCCCATACTGAACAGCATGGTTACAAAGCTTGACGCCACTCTGGATATCGGGAATATATACTTCGGTATATATACCTTCTTAATCAGTGCCCCATTTGAAAGGATACTGTCCATTCCGGCTGTGGTAGCTTCGTTGAAGAAATTAAATAATGTATTACCACATATCAGGTACATAGGGAAGTTCTCAATATCTGACTTAAAAACATGGCTGAATACAAATGCCTGTATAGCCATCATAAGGAGCGGATTTAACAGGCTCCACAGATATCCTAAGAAGCTCCTCCTGTATTTAACCTTTAAATCTCTTGTTACAAGTTCATGAATCAAAGGTCGATATTGAATAAATCTGCCGATTCTTGTGTTTGCCCGACCTGTACTCTGCTGTTCCATGTATGAAAAATGTTCCTCCGATATAATGCTGTAATGTTTTTTATATATGATCTGTTCCTGCACTGGTTCTATACTGGTTCTTTACTATTTCTGCTTTGTTTATCCTCAGTTCCTGCGCAGTTCATACTCAACTTCTGCTCGCTCTTGATTTTAGATACCAAGATTCTTAGTTTTCCTCTTAATTCTCAGCCACAGCCATACTAAAGGATAAAAAGCACTATTCTTACGATAGATGTTAATCGCTCTCGAAGTTGTAGCTGCATATGATTCAGGGCTTATACTTTTTAATGCTTCTTCATATTCATCCACCGCATCTCTATACTCTTTCTTGCAGGGAAAGCTGAAGAGAATCTCATAAGTCCTTGCGTTCAACCGGCTTACATACATAAGTAAGTAATTCCGTCTTGATGTACAAAGCTCTTCTTTGTGCTCCTCATAATATTTCGCTACATTGAGATTTACCTTCTCATGCTGTCTGATATTCTTCTGCATGGATTCAGGACTCATGCTTTGTGATGCATCACCTAATCTGTAGCAGTAAAGGGGTGAAGCCATATAAACGATTGTGATTATGAAAGGCAGCGGATAGAAGACGTATTCTGAATCCACATAAAAGCAATGTTCATCCAAAAGAATATGGTGCTCTTTGAGAAGTTCTGTCCTGAAGATCACTTCATGATAGAGGAGACGCGGCAGGTTATCACAGACATTATCAAATGAAGAAACCTTACCCGACTCTAAGACCTTGTAATCATCTCGCAGCTTTACATTGCCATCCGCATAGTGATCTTCAAAGTCTGTGACTACCAGATCTACATGTGTTCCTTTCAGTCTGTCCACTACCACCTTAAGGCTTTTCGGATTAAACCAGTCATCACCATCAATAGCCTTAAAATATCTGCCTGTGGCAAGTTCTATTCCTTTGTTGATTGTAGAACCATGGCCGCCATTTGACTTGGTGATTAGTTGAATAGAATCAGGGTATTGAGATTGATACTTCTTTCCTATCTCCTCAGTATTATCCTTAGATCCGTCATTGATAATCAAGACTTCCAGATCATCCATGCAATCGGTATTCACAATACTCTGCATGAGCTGATCTAAAGTTTTTTCAACATTATATGCAGCAATCGATATGGTTAAGACCTTCTCATCAATCACTGCGCTGTTCTCCTATCCATTAGTCTCTATATCCTGTCCTTCACTCAGTGAAGAACTTCTCCATTCGCGCGGCTACAGCCTTATTGCTATATCCTGCTTGCTCTATCTTCTTGTAATAATTAGTGCGGTTATCCACAGTCGCCTTCAGTACCTCATCAGCCCATGCATCCGTCTCTTGACTCAGGCTTAGATACTTCACAAGTCCGGTTAGATTGCAATCTCTAGTGATTACATCTGAAACTATACATGGGAGGCCATTGCACTGAGCTTCAACAAGTACTATAGGGAAGCCCTCGTAATTAGAAGGGAGAAGAAACACATCCATTGCAGATAAGAGCTCGTTCACATCTGATCTTATGCCGAGGATTCTCACACTTTCCTCTAAGTGCTTATCTTTAACAGCTTCAAAAAACTGCTCCTTCATCTCACCATTGCCGATCTGAAGCAGAATACTGTCAGGATGTTGCTCATGAACTGCTTCAAAGACATCCAGCATGAGCATGGGGTTCTTCTGCTCGCTTAGCCGTGCCACATTACCAATTACAAAAGTGTTGTCTGCTATCCCCAGCTCATTCCGCTTCTTCTCTCTGATCTGAGCATTATATTTGAACAACTCTGTATCAACGCTATTCGGAATGACTGTGAACTGATGATCTCCGAACATCCACTTACCGGCATCATGTGAGCAGGCAAATCGGTGCGTCAAGTATTTATCTATCCTTCCACTCACCATCCACTGCTTAATTCTTCTGACCGTCGTCTCAGGCGCATCTTTGGTGTTGTGAGAGTGAATAATTCGCTTATTCACGCCATACTTCTTTGCGTACCGAAAGGTGTCAAGACTATCAAGTCTCCTATTGCATTGATAGCAAAGAGCTGCATAGTGGGTACTCGAGAATATCTTCTTCAATGCATCGTAGTGAGCCCTAATTCCTTTGCTACGACCTGGAACATATAACACTTTTCCATCCATACCCTCTATTTCATCTTCAAAAGCCATGGTGGAACTCATCTTCAGGAAATCGAACTGTAGCTTATTTCTATCAATGTTCCGATATATGTTCATCACGTAGGTCTCAAGTCCGCCTACGTTTTCAGTAAATCCTCCGATCAGAACTCTCTTTGGTTCACTCATAATTCAAAACTCGACTTCTCAGGGAGAAGTTTATCTAATGCTGTATTAATCTCTTCTTTCACTCTCTCGAAATCCGTAACCGCAGGCGTATCATTAAGACACACAAGTCTCAACTTGCCTGGATTCTGAAGATCTTTCAGAGCCTCAGTGTTGTCATCGCTTAGATCAAAAAGCTGCCCAAAATTTTTTCGTCTCGGTTCAAAACTTCCTGACATGATCTGCCACTGACGCATAAGCCATTCGTTCACGTCATCACGGGTTCTGAATTTATTACGACAGATAGTATCCAGAAATGGTCCTTCCTTCTTCCAAACTTCCTCGAATGTAGACTTGTTATATGAAAAAGGTATGTGCTGCTCAAAGATGCCTAAGATTGTATGAAAGTGTGAGAAGATCATAGTCCTCAGAACCATCTTCCCATAAAGTGTTGAGCACCATTTACTACGGTTCTTCTTCACATCTTCGATGCTGAAGTACTCATTGATTATCCCAAGGTTATTAACTTCAACATTGCACATTACTTCTCTGAACACCGGAGCCGGCGATAATACAGCCATATCCCGAGGTAGTCCTGATGGACTGAAGAAATCCTCAGGCTGAGTCACCCCTATCACGAACATATCATCGTTAAAATTGATGAAGTGCTCAGCTAATCCAGGAATTCTATGAATGTTAAGTTCTATCGTATTTGAGTTGAATGTTGGCAGATAAGACTCTGGGATGAAATCTGTGTGCCTAACGATATGTAAGTGTTCTGCTTCTGTGTTCAGCCATGCAGGTAAATGTCCTACTGTAACAAAATGAACAGTTCTAACCCATGGCATGAACTTCTCAATTCCGCGGAAAATATACTGTAGATTATCCCAATCTCTCCAGCGAGATGCTATATTTGAGCTAACATCAACCTTGCCTGCGGCGATAGCATAATTTCTTTTCTCTTCAAGCCATACAGGATCAGAACCATCAACCCACGGCAGAACAATATCTATTGGTTCATTATAGTGTTCTTGCTTCATTTCATATAACACTTATTATTAATATCCTCTGCCATCGCTTCTATAGTTTGAATCTCCTGATGATCTACGATTGCGTGATTCATATTGCTCAGCTTCTCAGGTGTCAGAGCATTGATAGTATCGCTCAACTTCTCTGCTGTGATGTCACTAATTACAATGCCGCAACCTTCAGCTAATATTTCTTTGGCTCCAACCATGTCACTAATAATCACCGTAACACCGCATGACAGTGCTTCAAGAACTGTGTACCCGAATGTCTCCGGGCATATGCTTGGAACAATTAGCACATCTGTGTTATCCATGATGAAAGGGAGCTGATCATAGGAGTATCTCTCGTGAGCACTTATGTAAGGCTTTTCATCTGTGGGCACAAAAAAAACGTTCAGGCAAAAATCCCAACGTTTCATCCATAACTGATCAAGTGCCTCTGTCAGTAAGAAGTATCCCTTTGCCTGACTTTGTGCTCCCATATATGTAAAGCGGAGTGTGGAATCGTTATAACTCTTAATTCTTCTCCGATCTTTAATATCAGCATGTGTGATGGGAATCACTACTGACTTCTTTACATCCATGAACTGTTCATAGATGCTCTTAGTGATAGTGCTGTTGAAGTGGATTACATCTATGCTCTTCAACATCTCTACATAATAGTTACGGAGAGCTTTGTACTTCTCTGCTCCATCATCTGTTTCCTGATGTTCAGCCGTTTTTGTAGTATTCCCTTTTTTCCCTAGGAAATCATCCCTGTGCTGTTTCCGGAGTCTCCTCACAATCGAGTTATTCTTAAGTACCCTATATAACCCAGACTGCATCAGAACAATCATGTTCATCGGCATCGCTGTCGAATTACATTGTGAGCAATAGCTGCATGACGCTGCCTCGGCACAAAATGCTCCATTACGGAACATTGTCACCTTCGGACAGAACGCAAAGAAATCATGGGTTGTATAAACTGTTCTGATGCCTAATTTCTTAGCAGCTGCTATGAACTCACGATGTAGGCCCATCAAAGTGTGGAGGTGGATAATATCAGGCTTGTATTCTTTAAGCAGCTCTTCAAAAGGCTTTGCATCCACACTTTTAGTGAATGCCTCAATATCTGTTATTCCCTCATCATAAGAAATCGGAAGTGGATTGATAATTTCCAGACTTCCGATTCCATTCACCGCCTTATGCTGTTTTATCCTTACTCGTCCACCCAGGTGATTGATCTGCCCTGGCCAAAGAAGTGCTACTTCATATCCTTCTTTCCTCTGTTCCTGCATCAAATCTACACAGAACTTTGTCATCCCACCAGATCGATACGGAGGAAAGCCCAGAGAATAATGAAGGATTTTCATTAGACTTTACCTCCAAATCTCCAGGATTTATTTAAGTTCTTCAGCCTTATCGAGCGCTACACGGATTACCTTGTCCATGTCATAATACTTGTACTCGCCAAGACGGCCACCGAAAACAACATTGCTTTCCTTATCTGCTAAGGCTTTGTATTTTAAGTAGAGGGAGGAATTTTTCTCGTCATTGACCGGATAGTACGGCTCATCTCCAGGCTTCCACTCGGAACTATACTCACGGCTGATTACAGTCTTTGGCAAATCATTGCCATCTTCATCCTTGCCGAACTCAAACCATTTGTGCTCAATGATTCTCGTCCAAGGAGTTTCTCTATCAGTGTAGTTAACCGCTGCGTTACCCTGGAAGTTCGGCTGATTCAATACTTCTGTCTCAAAACGCACTGATCTGTACTCGAGATTGCCGAGCTTGAAGTTGAAGTAGGCATCGATCGGTCCTGTGTAGATGATCTTCTCTGCTTCCTTGTCCAATGTATCTTTATATTCAAGGTAATCAACTCCGAGTCTTACCTCAATCCCTTCCAGCATGTGCTCGACCATCTTCGTATATCCACCAATCGGGATGCCCTGGTAAAGAGCATTGAAGTAGTTATTATCGAATGTCAGACGAACCGGAAGACGTTTTATGATGAAGGCAGGGAGATCTTTGCAATCTCTGCCCCACTGCTTCTCTGTGTAGCCTTTGATGAGCTTTTCATAGATGTCCCTGCCGACCAGACTTATCGCCTGCTCTTCAAGGTTTTGCGGAGTTCCTTTAATCTCTTTCCTCTGCTCATCAATCTTTGCTGCTGCCTCTTCAGGAGTAACCACGTCCCACATCTTATTGAATGTGTACATATTGAAAGGCATGGAATAAAGTTCACCTTTGTAATTAGCCACAGGAGAATTGGTGAATCTATTAAACTCTGCGAAACGCTGAACATATTCCCATACTCCCTTATCGTTTGTATGGAAGATATGAGCACCATACTTGTGAACATTAATGTCCTCTACCTTCTCTGTATAGATGTTGCCAGCGATATGATCTCTCTTGTCAATGACAAGAACTTTCTTTCCAGCATCTGTCAGCTGACGAGCACATGTTGCTCCATATAGGCCAGCACCTACTATCAAATAATCGTACATCAAGCTTCTCCTGCTATCACTTCAAATCACTCATCAAATCGTTCTTATACACACCGGCATTCAGGAGATTTCTGAACTCTTCCTGTACCACTGGAACATCTTCCTGATATGTCATGCCGAACCAATGATCCGTGGTGGGCAGTACATGAACCGAAACACTTCCTTCTTCAAGCAACTCTCCGATGAATATCGGCAACAGATATTCTGCCTTCCCAGGATTTGATGGAACATCCTTTTCAAAGAACTCTTTGAACCCATCATCTAATCTCTGAACAAACTCTGGTGTCAATCCCCACATGTTCATTGAAACGTGTGTCTCAGGATCAAGAGCTCTGTCCCCAACTGCGGCACCAGTAGCAGTCTTTCTGATCTCTTTTGTCTCTACGATGGACTGAAGCATGTTACTTTCATTAACCTGACATAAGCCTCTTGTAACCGTGCCATTGTCAGATAATGTGTTCTTTAATATGAATCCTGCTAATGAGAGCTTAAAACCATCAGCATTTCCCTTATACTTCTCCAGCTCATTATGGATAGCAACAAACGCTTTCTTTCCATAGTAATCATCAGCATTGATCACACAGAAAGGCTCTGTTAAGTATTCCTTAGCCGCTAATACTGCCTGACCAGTTCCCCACGGCTTGGTACGATTATCCGGCACCTCATATCCTACCGGTATATCCTTAAGCTCCTGAAAAGCGTAGTGTAGCTCAACGCCCAACTCCTTGCAACTTCTCTCAAGCCGCTCACCGATTACTTCTCTGAACTCTTTCTCTATATCGTGTCTGATAACAATTACTACCTTGTCGAATCCGGCTTCAATCGCGTCATGGATTGAATAGTCCATGATGATCTCTCCATTTGGACCAACCGGATCAAGCTGTTTAATACCCTTACCAAAGCGAGAACCAATTCCCGCTGCCATAATTAAAAGAATCAACTGTCTCCCCTATACCCTTCTTTAAAAATTTTATTGTTCTAGCTTTTATTGCTACATCTTTTACGGCATCTCTGGCTAATATCTCATGCTTACGCTCGTAATATCTTCTTTAATACCTTATCGATTAGATCGTTATGAAGCACAGATAAAACGATGACCACAGCCAATCCTATAACTAACGATAATGTAAAGTGCTGTGATTCCCCTGTCATACTCATAATCCAGCTGCCCCACGTCTGCTGAAGTAAATAAACAGGAAAGCTTATACTTACAATAAAAGATACGACTTTGTTATCCTTAAAGTTCTTCTCGTTGTAGTAGAAGAACAGAAACATTGAAAACGCATAAATTACCGAAGCAATATATGGCTCATTCGAATAGTAGTTATTGTTTAAGAAATAGAATGCTAAGACCATATTGATGTAGTTCACAATAAGCCTTGCTGCTCCTGACCAGAAGTGCCCCTCCTTCTCCATAAGGAGCGCATATGCAATGAGACCCGATATCGGAATATAGACAAATTCAAAATAATAGCTGGTTCTGAATATCTCATGCCAATACAGCACTTTTATAAGTATTGGCGCAATGATTCCGAAAGCCTGCAGAACGTTTAATGTAAAGCTCCAGCCTTTCTTGCTTCTTATCCACAGCATTATCTGTGACAATATATAGAAGTAAAACAGTGGTAGCAGAAACCAGGTCGTTCCGTTAATCTTGTCACCCACCCCTGTGAAATAGCCAAAAAGTGTAGCCCCTTGAAGCCATTCATTGAAACCATATTGGCTCCAATAAGTAGGTCCGATTACTTCCTCATACACATACTGAGCTACTCCAAAAATAGCTATTGCTACAAAAGAAGAAATGTAAATCCTGAGTGCGCGGCGCAGGAATACCATTTTCCGGTACCCCCCCCCTCATGCCGCCGGAAGCCGCTCTCTTACTGCATTCCGAGTCAATTGACATTCCCATGAGGAAGCCACTGATAATAAAGAAAATCGATACGCCCAGTGCGCCGAAGTTCTGAATAATATGCAATGGCTCTGTAAATACAAAACTGATTGCCTTCTTGCCAATCCAGGTATCTGTCCTCATTCCTACAAGATGGCACCAGAGAATTAAAATAACCGCTAATGCACGCAGGTAATTCATAGATTGATAATGCTTAGGAGCTATTTTTATATTTGCGTCTTTTTCTTCCATATCAGTTTTCCCTTATTTATCTATTTCTCCCCATTCCCTTCTATTCTCATCCTTCAGCCTCACCGCCCCATTACCCTCGTAATACTCACTTTTCCCATCCCCATACACCGCCACGGCATACCAATCCATTCTTCTACTTTTAATCCTTATCTCTTCCAGTCCGCTTCCTTCTATCAACCCTTGCGGTTTCATTTCTCCCGGCAGAGCTACTTTATTCATATTCCCTTTCCAGTTAACGCCCGCGCTTTTCTTATTACATATTCCGACCTTAGCACCATTCTCATCAACCACAGTGCATATCCCGTAGTTCTCGTCTTTTATTGTTACTGTGCCTTCTATTATTTTCCCGCTCAGCACAGCCCTTAAACTCCTCGCGTTACTTATATCCACGGCGCGCCAGGAGCGCTCCAAAGCACTCATAAACACAGGAACGGAAACGGCAACGAGAACGGAGATGATGGCGAGAACTATGAGTAGCTCGAGGAGGGTGAAGCCCTCTTCACCCAGTCTCTTATTATTCTTATTTCCTTTCCACGCCGTTGGTGTGGTTGCGGTTCTGTGGGTATTGTTTGTGGTGGTTCTATTTTCTGTTATTGCGGGTATTACCTCTTTTCCTTTTCTTGCTCTTAGGAGCAGGGGTGGATTACTTCCCACACGGCAATCCGGTTCTTCTCATGCGGCACTGCCGGCAGCGGATGGCGTGCATATCTTCACACGGCGATCCGGTGAGTTCTTGCCTCAGCCCTGCATGGTCCGGACTACATGCATTCTACCCACACCCCTTTTTATTCATTGTCCCTTTATGAGCTATGTGTAGCTGATAATATACAGGAGCCAAAGGGCATAAAGGGGACAGAAGTGTTAATAAAGTATAGGCTCGCTGATGCTGCCTCCCGTCTTTCTGTTTATACGAGCACAGGCTAATTGATGCCTTAAAACGAAAAATCCATATGTGAAGGTTGGGTAGCATAAACTGTTTCAGTATTAATGAGAGGAGCTCCTTGTTATGTCCACTGCAGCGTCCAGCGGAGTATTTATGCGAGGGTATGGTAGTTATTCATGTATTTAACAAGGACCCGTTTCCAACAATAAAGAGGCCTTTTATGAGCCCAGGCTCTTTATTTGAAGAAGCCCTCTCCCTCGCAAAAACGGTTTTTGAAAGTGGCTTCAGTGACCCACCCCCGTAGAGCGCATGTATTATTAAACTTGCCCGGCAGCTGTTTTTCTGATTTCTTCTATTGCTTCTTTCATCATCTTTTCACTTGTTTCATTTGGTAATTTCCCATTACATTTCCTGGCAGCCTTCGCGATCTTAGCAAAAGGATTTTTCATAGCTCTTGTAAAATCTATATTGTCTCTAATCTCAACTATAGAATTCATAATCATTACAGCTTGATCCCAAACTCCCTCATGAAATCATACAGGCTGCAGATTTGCACTCCGAAATGTATTGCAACATCAGGAATATGAACTTTCCCCTGCTTACTGCCTTTTCCTAAATCATGGTTCGGCCTTTCAAAGGATACGATTGTAGCCCCGAGGCTCATCGCTTCGGCAACCAGCCATGGATCTGCGAGTTCACGCTGAGCCCAGCTGCTGACAGCTCTTTCATTGTAGTATCCACAGGAACTGATATAGTTCATGACCTTTGAGTAATTCTGAATGTGCTCAGGATTCTTTGTGGCCTCTTTAACGTACTGAATTCCTTCAATCCAATCCTTAAGATCATCAGACTGTCTTGAGATTTCCTCTACGACGATTTCAGGAATTCTGACATCCCGTGAAGCCATGATTGATTCCAGCTGTTTCCAGAAACCAGGCGCGATATCAAAGGCATAAAACTTCTTCTTGGATTCAATGAGAGAGTTCGTGTCAAACAGATATGTCATACAGCAGTCTCTCCTATCGTTGATACTAATTTATCAAAAGTCTTCTCATTCGTTCCAGTCAGCCGGAACACCTCCGTATATGAAGTATCTCCGGCTCTGGCACTTTCATTTAGAGAACGTATAAATCCTTTATCCCATCTGGACTGCAAGGTTCTGTAGTAATCCCCGCCTCCTCCGGATTTCTTTTCATCGCTGTTAATGAATTCTTCGTTCAAGCATTTAAGAATAGCTGCATAGCCATCATAACTGACCAACGATAAATCGCGTAATCTACGTGCTGCAACAAATGCGCTGCATTTATACTCTTTTGCGATACCTCTTACTTTTTCTAGTGAATTATCACTTTCAATTGCTGACCATGATTCTATCAGATGTTCCTTCGGAATCAATATTTCAGCCGCTGCTGCATTACAAATTGCTTCGGCACGACTCACCAAGGAATTCTGGCGATATGAATCATTATAGAGATTATCTTTTCCAAGAAGCACATGGGCAAACTCATGCAGCAGTGAGAATAGCCTGGCATTATGAGTATCACAGGCATTTATAAATATAAGTGGTGCATAGGCATTGATAAGAGTGAATGCTCTGAACTCATTAATATTGAGCTTCCTTCTGGTATTGCTTCCAACCACGCCATTCATCATGACAATCACGCCATTGTCCGACATCCTTTGACGCAATAAAGAAAAAGAATCAGCTGCGCTTTTCGATATCTTATACCAGTCCAGATCAAGCTGAAGTATATTTCGAATTTTCCTTGCGACTTCTAACCCATCTGATGCTTCTCTGCAAATACCGACATAAGAGAGCGGATCACAATCTTCTCTTTTCCGATAATCTTCCATCCACTCTTGGACATCTTCCATGGAATGAACTGTATCAATATAGTCTCTGCTTGGCTGGTCAAACTTCTTACTTCCAACAGTTCTGAACTCAGCCAACGGGAATTCTTCCGGAGGAGTACTCATAAAGAAGAAGCCAAATGGTATACGGGTCTTTTGACTTACGTCTTCAACCTGGCTGAATGTAGGTTTCTTCTCTCCTGAATACCATGAGTTCAGCATCTCCAGTGTCTTCATGGGAACATTATTATTTTCACTCTGTCTAATTACCCAGGCGATAACATTAGGCGAAATATCTACTGATATGCTTGCCATTCTGACTCCTCCTTTCTTCTATATTGTATGTCCTGGTATGGCTTATCGTATGATTTACTGAATTAGTTGCGCGTTCTTAAATTCTCCTTGAGCTGTGCTCCATTCTTACCAGTGTTAATGAAGGGAGCTCCTTATTAGTTCCACTGAAGCTCACAGCGATTCATTTATGCTAGGATAGGCTCTTTATTCATGTATTTAAGTGGGACCCGTTTCCAGCAATAAAGAGGTCTTTTATGAGCCCAGGCTCTTTATATGAAGAAGCCCTCTCCCTCGCAAAAACGGTTTACGTATCAGGCTTCAGTGACCCACCCCTGTAGAGCGCATGTATAAATCAGATTATCTGTCCACGGCCTGTGTATGGATGTAGTTTTTCATACTCTTCGGAAGCTTTTGTAAAGGCGCCTTCCGGCATACGATCAAAATATTCTCTCTGCCACTTTGTATAATCAAAATTTTCTCTTTTTACAATAGCTATGAACTGTTCCGTCTTAACCACGCCAAGCTTCTCGAGAAGAACGGTTAATCCTTGGTCGTATAATTCTACTGTATTTGCCATATTAATCTGCCTCCATTCTCCTTATAAATTCTTCCGGCGTAACTAACTGCATATTGTCGTCCTGATATTTCAATAATCTGTCATCAGTTGATATAAAGTAATCGCAATCAGCTTTTTTCGCACATGCTACATGAAGTGCGTCCTTTTCCTTCACTCCAGTTTTCATAATCTCTAACGCCTTCGATTTTACATCCGCATTGTTCTCAGCTGTCACATGAATCGAAGAATTTTCATTCATAAACTGCTTTATTGCTGTACGTTGCATCTCAAATCTGTTTTGGCCATTTTCATAATCGAGGACATATGACGTTACAAGTTCAATTTGGCCATCCCTTATCAATTCCTGAATATGCAACTTCGCTTGCGTTTCAAGATTGATTCTCATTTGTGTCTGGTCGTCATATGGACGATTATATGCACAATTATCAAGATATACTCTAAGCACTTTCTGTTTTTCACTCATATGTTTATGCCAGATTATAAATAGGAGCCTTTTTCAGCAATAAAGACGCCTTTTATGAGCCCAGGCTCTTTATTTGAAGAAGCCCTCTCCCTCGTAAAAACGGTTTTTGAAAGTGGCTTCAGTGACCCACCCCCGTAGAGCGCATGTATATATCCGGCTTATTTTGTGACTGCACTGCTCTGAATGAGTTTTCTTGCGGAATAATATTCTTCCTCAGCGTATCCAGCCAAATCACATGCTTCAGAAACTGTCATCCCTTTTTCCTTAACCATGTGATCAATCGTTCTTACAATTACCTTTGCTTCACTTTCCTCTCTCATTTCTTTAACGGCTAAACACACATCAACCTCCTCCTTTCCTTCCTCAAATTTAAGATTGGAATGCGTCACTGTATTTAATAAATCAGCTGACTCTCTGTCGAGGTGCCTGAATTGTTCATTTTCATTTAGTGCCTTATCCAGCTCGTTTTTATTCCTGGAATGCTTGATATATTGCAGTACCTCGGCAAGTGTTGTTTTAAACTTAGCAAAATCACTTTCTCTGATAGATGAAGGTGAAATCAAATTTATTCTGTAATTTGGGATAAGCCTCAGCAATTCATTATCATCCGTATCCAGCATTTCATAGATACTTGTCGGTCCATCCCATTCACCACCAGACCAATACAGCACAAGTGTAATTACAGGATGAATCTTATCATCCTTATGAAAACCACTTAGAAATTCATCGCTTGTAGTGCCATTGTCACCATCTAGGCGATGTCTCCTTGATATGTTCTTCACCTGTTTAGCATAGGATCTGGCATCATACAACATATCCCGCACCGGCATGGCATAATGCACATGCGTCTGATCTTCCAGACCCAGAAGCATATATGTTGCATTATCATCTGCCTTTATAGTAAGCAATTTTATTACATCCCTGTAATCCTCATCTGTTACCGAAGACTTTGTATCATCACCATAGATTATTGAAAGTGATGTACGATCCATCTCCTGAAGTTTATCCGGGTCTATCACCTGCCGGCCATTGTACACATAGTAATTGAACAAGTCGGCAAAGTGTTCACTTTCACTCATATATTCATTTGTTTTGGCATCGATATCTGCCATCCGCTTCACCAACCTTCTATATATGTTTTTTATGCAAGGTATTTTATTTTCTTGTTTACATGCATAGCACTCACAGGGCTCGCATAAAAAAAAAGTAAAAAATATGTAATAGCAGTGCTTCTTTACAACAACCTTTACTTTAGCTCCTCTTTTATCCACGACTACGGATATTGGTATGGGTCGCTTAAGTGACCGTGGGCTGGTGCATTTCAGGGAGCGTAGGGTAACTGATGCCTTAAACCAAAAAACCATATATGATCCAAGGGTTCCATAAACGGTTCTGAGTGTAACGAGAAGAGCTTCTTATTATGTCCACTGTAGCGTCCAGCAGAGTGTTTATGTGAGGGTAGGCTCTTTGTTCATGTATTTACCAAGGACCCGTTTCCAGCAATAAAGCCCCCTTTTATGGACCCTGGTTCCTTATTTAGGTGAGACAATAGGCTTCCTTAAACGTAATCTCTTACCACCCTTCAGTGACCCACCTGGGTCGCACCAGGGTAACAAGTTCTGAAGCCCTGATAATAAGCGATATGTTCTCTTAACCACATACTGTACCCGAAGTAACTTGCATGCTTTATAAGATGCTTGTAAGCACACGATACTACTAGTATAGTCATTAATGCGCCCTATGTCAAGCCGGATTTTCTATTTATATTATAAACTTTTAAGATATTGCTGTCAAGTACTCTGCCTGCTTCTTCGGAGGAGGCGTTGGCTGATGACGCCGCGAAGGGCGGATTTGATGAGGTAATCGGCTATGCCGAGATCTCGGAGGCGTTCAATTACGTCGAGGGCTCGCTCTGTATGAATGGTTGAGATGACAAGATGGCCGGTTATTGCAAGCTCGTAGGCTGTTCTGAGATTAGAAATATCAGCGGTCTCTTTGGTCTTCTCTACCTGTCCCTGGAATACCGGTATGGAGATACCGGCAAGGATTGCTATTATTGCGATAACCACAAGAAGTTCAAGGAGTGAGTAGCCTTTTGAATCGTGAAATATTTTAATACGCAGTTCCTTTCCCGAAAGCCTTGCTTTCGTATTCAGATATTATAGGTCGCTATTACGGCCTTATAGATTGCTACCACAACGAACCCTACGACGAGTGCAAGTATGATGGTGAGCATAGGTTCAGCTATGCGAAGCATGCGATCATTTTCACGTGATATTTCCTTCCTGTAGAATGATGTCTAGGATTTTTATTCTCTCTTCTGTCTCAATTCCTATTGCTGATAGAGCCTCATCATAGCTGCAATCCGGACAAATTAAGGTCTTATTGTCCTTCCTCGATAAGCCGTCTATTGGGGTCTGACCCTTTTATGATAAAACTGCTCCCACTAAAAAAGACCGGTGCGGTATTGGCCCGCTGCCGATCCTTTTTTGGTAGAGCCTTTTTTAATAGCCTCCATAGACCAAATCCTCCTTAAAAAATTTATAGGTTTTACATGGTCCATGCTAACTATTCTCTATGTCAAAGTTATGTCAATAATATGATGATTTGTGGGTAAGTAATTTCTCACGGCGTGTGTTCATCTCTGCTGATGGTATGATTGAAACGGGTGACGCGGTAGTTCTTCTATTTATCGTTTTTGCGGGAATTACCTTGAATTACCTCTTTTCTTGCTCTTACTTATCATGCTTCTCTAACGAGCATTGGGTGGCGTGTATATCTTCACACGCCATTCTCTGGGCTGACTCTCACGCGGCAAACCTTCGCCTCATCCCTTCACTGGCAGTGGATAGCTACATGCATTCTACCCACACCTCTTATTATTCATTGTTCCTTTATGAGCTATGTGTAGCTGATAATATACAGGAGCCAAAGGGCATAAAGGGGACAGAAGTGTTAATAAAGTATAGGCTCGCTGAAGCAGAGTCGAGGGTTTCCATTTATACGAGGATTGGGTCGCATATGGATTGTAAAGAGAAATCCATATATGAGCCAAGGGTTCTATAAATGAATTGGGAGATAATGAGAAGGGCTTCTTGTTATGTCCACTGAAGCTCTCAGCGGAGTATTTATGAAAAGGTAGGCTCTTTATTCATGTATTTACCAAGGACCCGTTTCCAGCAATAAAGCCGCCTTTTATGGACCCTGGCTCTTTATTTGAAGAAGCCCTCTCCCTCGCAAAAACGGTTTTTGAAAGTGGCTTCAGTGACCCACCCCCGTAGAGCGCACGTATAAATCCGGCATGTTTTGAACAGTTCAAAACATTGATCACATACTTTTAGAATTCATATCTGATATTCTCTTCACATCACTGGCTCAATGAGTTGGAGATTTAACTCCTCAATTTTTGAGAAGCCCTTATCTGCAGTAACCAGTTTGAGACCGCGACAAATTGCAGTCGCAGCTATAATTGAATCCGGAAGTTTGGTGGAATACTTCTTTCTTAATTCAATCGTCTTTTCCTTAATAGCTGTATCAATATTTATTTCAATACACTTATTAATAACAGCCTTGATTCGGTTCGTCTCACTTTCTGTGATTGCCGGAAACGAAAGCAGTTCCATTTCACTGATAATTGACACATTAAAGCAATTGTTTCGATATGGCTTCATACAATCATTTCCGTTGACGAAGTAGATGATTGCGTTGGTATCCGCAAGAATATCAGTCCCATTCATCTCTCATAGCCCTCTGTAGTTCTAATCCATCATGCTTAATATGCATTGAACCATAATACTGAGAAATATTACCAGTATGCATTGGAGCACCGTTCTCAGGGATCATTCTCTGCATCAACTCCACAAGAATGCGGACGGAATCTTCCGGCATCGTATCTATCATCTGATTTGCTTCTTGTCTTATTGTCATGATGTGCTCCTTTCCATATAATTGTTTTTTGTAGCTATTATGTTAAATTAATTATACTTTCGGTCTCTTATCATCCACAAGAACTGCTATGCCTACATCAGGGGAACTGATCATTACCGTGCGTCCATCACCGCTGCACTTAGTACTGTGCGAATGCTTGCAGCATTACTCATATCCACAGCTTTTCTGCTCTTCTCCAGTGCATTGGTGAAAATGGGTACAACAATTGCAGTTAATATTCCGATGATAGCTACGGTAATGAGTAACTCGAGGAGAGTGAAACCATGATCTTCCCTTGCCGCACTTCTCAGACTGACCACGCCCTTCATTATTTATTGTTCCTTTATGAGCTATGGATAGCTGATAATATACAGGAGCCGGAGTTCATAAAGGGGACAGAAGTGTTTATAAAATATAGGGTCGCTGATGCTGCCTCCCGTCTTTCTGTTTATACGAGGATAGGCTAATTGATGCCTTATAACGAAAAATCCATAAGCGAAAGCCGAGTAGTATAAATGATCTCAGCTCTAACGAACGGGGCTTCTTGTTATGTCCACTGCAGCGTCCAGCAGAGTGTTTATATGAGAGTAGGCTCTTTGTTCATGTATTTAAATAGGAGCCCTTTATAACACTAAAAGTGCCTTTTATGAGCCCAGGCTCTTTATTTGAAGAAGCCCTCTCCCTCGCAAAAACAGTTTTTGAAAGTGGCTTCAGTGACCCACCCCCGTAGAGCGCATGTAAGACTCCAGTTTTATTAATATCAACTTACACTTTGATAACACACTCTTCGTTATAATATGGTATGAGACTATCATGTGTGATAAATTTCATTCCCTCACACTTTGCTTGTGCTAACATTATGCGATCAAAAGGATCGTGGTGTTCAGGCGCTCCTTCTTCTCTGTGTAAAGTTTCAAGATAAAATACATGGCGGTCTTCTATCGGAAGCATCTCGAATTTCATATTAAAGCAAGCAAGTGAAAGCGTCTTGCCATCGACTTGCATTTTGGCAGGTTTAGCCAGATGCTTTATTTCTACCTCCCATATTGAAGCACTGCTGTAGTAAACTTCATTAGAAGCATTTCGAATCAGCTGCCTGATTTTCTCGGGAATAAGAGGATTATCATCCGTCGTCCAAAGTAAGATGTGTGTATCCAGTAAATATTTCATCCAATTTCTCCGAACATCATAGCAATTTTCTCATTATCTTCGTCAATATCCCAATTATGGTCATAGAAATTTGCATCTTTGTACATTCCTATCGGCCTTTCCTCTTTTGCAGCAGCAGATGACGATCCTTTCATGTACCTATTAACAATTTGTATTAAAAAATAAATATTATCATCTGACACGCCATCAAGAGTACTTATTAATTTTTCTTTTGCTTCTGCTGACATAAGCTAAGCCTCCTTCCCTGTGCATTGGAAACTAATATATATCATCTTTTACTTAACGGTATAATTCGGATTGTTCAAGCTTTTTTTCTTACATGAATAGCACTCACATGGTTCGCTGATGCTGTCTCCCGTCTTTCTGTTTATACGAGGATTGGGTCGCATATGGATTGTAAAGAGAAATCCATATATGAGCCGAGGGTTCTATAAACGGTTCTGAGTGTAACGAGAAGAGCTTCTTATTATGTCCACTGTAGCGTCCAGCAGAGTGTTTATGTGAGGGTACGGTAGTTATTCATGTATTTAACAAGGACCCGTTTCCAGCAATAAAGAGGCCTTTTATGGACCCTGGCTCTTTATTTGAAGAAGCCCTCTCCCTCGTAAAATCGGTTTTTGAAAGTGGCTTCAGTGACCCACCCCCGTAGAGCGCATGTATATATCTTCGAGAAACACATTCATATTCCACCCGTTAAACCATCGCATGCACTTCCTTGACGAAGTCCTCTTCCGTTTTTGCAAATCTGTACGGTGAGTATTCGCCATATGCCGCAGGTCTACTGATTGTCACAATCTGTATTCCTTTATCTTTAACTTCCATTCCAAGAGAATTAGATAGTTCTGCAAGATGCTTACCATGTTTTGTCCTGAAGGCAATGCTGCCATGTTTATTTACATCTTTAGCTACCAGATAACACATTTTTCAGCACCTCCTCAAATTCTGACACATCCGTTATGTGCCCGCTTTCATATTCCTTCCTCATGAGCTTCCCTATCTCATTCGGGTAGTCCTTTTTATATAGATAGTCATGCAGCCAATTATTCAGCTGTCGGTCATAGAGTGTGTTAAATTGAATTTCTATCGGATATGTAAAATTATCTACTTCATAGTAAACATGTATTCCACGATATCCATCATCGTTTGCCTTTCCTTCCGTCATATCCGCAATATGAAAAAGGGCTTTGTCAAACTGTCTTACTTCTTCATAATCATCACAGAAGCCTCTGAAGCCAAGAATATCATTAAAAATCTGCCTTGTCTGACGATTGCTGTCTATATAGCGTTGATACTTTCCTTCTATTGATTCGATAGATTTGATTCTATAATCAAGATCAATTTCATCAAATAAATCAAGCTCGTTCAACCAGCTGACCATTTCAAAAAGTTCATTTAACAACTCAACTTTATCAAAATGATGGAGTGTATTTTTCAGCGATATTCCTAATTTGCTTCTAAATGACAATTTCTGAAGCTTTTCAAGAGAAAGCCCATTTAATTCCAGAATGTTATTGTCCATTGGACTTTCCTTTCTATCGAGCGAAGTTCCTTATTTAGGTGAGGGTCCTGGCTTCCTTAAACGTAATCTCTTACCACCCTTCAGTGACCCACCTGGGTCGCATAATGTATTATACAAAAGAAAACGAGGCTGCCGCCTCGTTCACCAGGGTAACAAGTTCTGAAGCCCTGATAATAAGCGATATGTTCTCTTAACCACATACTGTACCCGAAGTAACTTGCATGCTTTATAAGATGCTTGTGTGATACATATTTATTTATAGTATACTCAATCATCCGCTTAATGTCAAGCTGTCATGACCTGAAAACATCCTCATACGCGTCGCAAATTTTTCCCCAAGAGTATGATGTCCTGATTCTATCCTTCGCTAATTGTCCTAATTTTTTTCCTGCTTCGGGAAGCATGGTGTCTACCTTGTTAATAATAGCTGTCAGATTTCCTGTCTCTTTCGTCCAGTATAAGGCGCTAGCTTCAGCTACTTCTCTGTTAAAATCACAGTCATAGAGAAGGTTAATCTCAGTAGCTCCAAGTGCTTCAAGGAGGCTTGGATTCGTGCCGCCGACGCTGTGACCATGGATGTAAGCGAAGGCATGAAGCCTTATCTCCTTAAGCAAGGCCTCATCATATACAGTACCGACAAACTTAATTCGACTGTCTCTACTCCAGTGAAGCTTATCATCGAGGGCTTTAGCAAATTTCTCGTTAGGAGTTGTTATGATTATTAGGTCCTTATTGGTTTCTGATGCCAATAACTCCCTTAATACGGTCTCATAATTATTTTCAGGTACAAACCGACCGACCATGAGATAATATTGGTCAGGATTAACCTTATTTTTATCAGCCCATTTCTTGTAAATATCCGTAAGTGGTTCGTCCTTAACGGTTTCCTGTACAACCTCAGCGCCGTAAGCAATAAATGTAGTTTTCGGTTTATATTTAATATATTCTTCTCGAATGTATTTCTCTATGGCTTTGCTGTCGCAAATAATTAAGTCAGCATATCTTACCATCCTTCCTTCGGAATATTTCCAATATGCCTTTATAGGTTTAGACCATTTACTTCTCATCCATTCATGGCCGTCAGGATTAATATAGCATCTGCCACCAAGCGCATGCAATTCCTTTACGTATTTATTAATAAACAATCCTATACGGCATGCTAAAATATATACAATCGGATGCTCTATATTATTTTTTTTAATATCGCTTATTGCCCATTCAAATGCCTTGCAGTCATAAATAACAGCCTGAGCAGGGCCTATATGGGCAGGAATTTCAACCTTATGGCAGTATGCGTTATGATAAATAAAATCCTCCGAGTCCAGAGTTTTGACTCCATGAAGCTTTTCTTCATCCATAGCGCCGGTTCCATTAGCCTTGCAGGCTATATGATACCTTATATGCGGATTATTTTCATGATATTCCGTTAATTTATCCACAAAGGTCTCATAACCACCATAATTTCCTAAGCCTTTTGCGCCAATTATATATACATGCTGTGGCATAACTTTACTTACTCCGATCCTTTTCTGCTTATAACCGCTCCTATTGTCTTGAATAATATTTTCACATCAAGCCAGATAGACCAGTTATCGATATATTCGCAATCAAGCCTTACAATTTCCTCAAAATCAGTTATCCGCGAGCGGCCGCTTACCTGCCACATGCCGGTGATGCCGGGTTTCATCGAGAGACGACGTTTATGATAATTGCTATAATTTCTGAACTCGTCTACCGTAGGCGGGCGGGTGCCTACAAGGGACATGTCTCCTTTGAGAACGTTAAAAAATTGGGGGAATTCGTCTATGCTGGTTCTGCGGATGAATTTTCCCACGCGGGTAATTCTTGGGTCGTCCTCCATTTTAAACATAAGCCCTTCCATTTCATTTTGCTGCATGAGTTCTTTTTTACTTTTTTCAGCATCAGCATACATGGAACGGAATTTATACATTTTAAAATGACGGCCATTTTTACCTATACGAACCTGCTTAAAGAAAACGGGGCCGGGAGAATCTATTTTTATAGTCAAACCGAATATAATAAATAAAATAAAAGTTATTAAACAACCGATTATGCCGCCGATAATATCGAACACGCGTTTCAGGGCCATATAACGCATTTTCGGCTCAGGAGTTCCCATTGTGATTATCGGGGTATCGTTAAAGAAATAGCTGAGACTTCTTAATATTCTCGGGACGTATTTTTCATTTCCGGAAGTCACCTTTTCGTCAAGGCGCTCAATAGATGGGAGATTTAAGTGAACCTGTATTCCCATCTGGATAAAATTTCTGACAGCGTCAGTTACGTAATTTGCCTCATTATCGTCCACAATAAGAAATACTTCGTCTATGGCATGCTGCTGGACGTATTCTATAAATGCTTTACGCCCGGTTTTTACGGGCACGTGATCTATTTCTTTTATATCTGTCGGAACCTCGTCGTAATCAAGAAGTGTAATAGCGGCTAATTTTCTCGACCAGTCGTGCTTTATAAGGTCGGAATATCTCGCAGCCCTTGCGCTTGTCGTGGCAAGCATCACGCGGCTTGCGGCGCTTGTCCGGTAGAAATGTTCTACTGTGTATCGCTGGACAATATATAGAAGAAGGGCTAACAGGATAAAATGGATAACCAGGGTTAATACAAAGTAATAACGTGAATCGGTAACTCCATTTTTCTGAATAAGGAGTATCGCAGCGAATACGCCTGCGAAAAATACGGTTGTCCTGAAGCTCCTCTTAATGCAGAACCACGCTGTCGGCTGCCTGAAGAAGTAGCGGCCATCATAGAGGGTGAGAACCATAACTATGACTTCCGAGATGAGGAGTGGAAGTATAGCGGATACAAACAGGTTCTCCTGAAAAAATTCAGGAACCAGTTTATTATGCCCCTTTAGAAGTTCAATGGAAATGAGACCGCTTAGCGCGGCGGTCGCGAGATAGATAAATATTGTAATACTAAGTTCAAGTTTTCGTCGTTTCATGATTTATATATTGTTCTGTTTCTATCATTGGTGGCATTCCGTGTCAGGCTCAAGCTTCAGAAAACCCCAGTCAGCTAAGGCAAGGGAAATGATAATATTACACCAGTATTCTGCGAAATGGTGTTCCATAATACAATCCACGGATATTATCACAAGTATACCGTAGAGTATCCACATCTGTCCTTTTCTGGCCTCGATTGCAAGTCCGGTTATAGCATAAAAAAGGAGGAATGCCATAACAGCGCCAAGCATTACGTATATCCTGACATAGGAGTTATCTATAAAAAAGTATTCTCCTATATCATGATTTCCGCCAAAGCCTGCCTCATTGACATGACTTCCGAATAAAGAAAACGGCCGGGAAATAAGTGCCTTGTGAGTCAATATCAGTCTGGACTGGATAGTATTCAAACTGCCTGTAAGTTTATCCGCGAACAACTCAGAGAAGAAAATTCCGGCAATAAAAGAGAAAATAAAGGCATATACATAGCTAAAGTCAAAGAAAGCCAACGCCCTATACGGCTTTGTTGTAGACTTTGATGAGGTCTTTGTTATGGTTTTAATGTTGATTATCAGGCTGTAAGTGAGGACAGCATATAAGCAAATTGCAGCGGTACGCCCTTTAGTGAGGTAGAATATATAAGTAGTCCAAAGATAGAGAATTGGATATTCGAACCACTTTACTTTATTTCTCCTAAAGACCAAATAGGCGCTAATTACGAAAAACCAGTCCGCCATGCAATCAGTGGAGTTCGATGTTCCTAAAGCCAAATTCGGCTCTGTCTGATAGTAGATAATTCCATTCAGTGAAAGAATCCAGACAAATATAAGAATAAAAGTACCTGAAGCGACAAATGCCATGAGACATTTCTTAGCATCTTTTCTTCTCGCCGCTATCATTACAATCACCATAAAAAACTGTATCGGGTAATGTCCGCCTATGACGTATTGCAATGCGCCGCTTATGAGTAGCGCCAGGTCGAATATCACTTCCATCTTGCTTTCACTTCTAAATATTTCATTAAGGGCACTTATCAATAACATAAGAAGTGAAATACCTAGCAACCCCATCCATGGCAAGGCATCCATAAAAACGTAGAACATCGTCCGCCTAAGAAAAAAATAGAATATATTTAGTGTGAAGCCGATATAAAAAAGCATATCCAGAGCTCTTCGATGCCTATCGCAGATAGCGTTAATTTTAGAAAACACAATAAATTCCTCCCCTCTAAAAAGTTATCTCTTTTTATTTCCTCAAAGTCTTCAATTTCGGTTGTCAGGCTCTACTATATCGTCTGTGCGCTCACTTATGATGTAGCGGGGCCGATGCTTTGTCTCCATATAGGTTTTTCCCACGTACTCGCCTATTACTCCCAGACTTAGAAGCTGTATACCACCTAAGAAGCATACTACGCATATGATAGAAGCCCAACCTGCTACCGTTTTACCCAATGCGGCATCGATTATGGCCCAGATAATTCCGGCAAACCCTACAAGACTTACAATTACTCCGGTTATCGCTATAATCGTTATAGGTTTTATCGAGAGGCTTGTGATGCCATCAAAAGCGAGGACAAGCATTTTTCTTAACGGGTAATGACTCTTACCCGCAAGTCGTTCGTGCCTCACATAAGTGACGCATGTGCTCTCAAACCCTATTAAAGGGAACATACCTCTTAAGAACAGGTTAACTTCCTTATAGTCAGCGAAAGCGTTTAGAACCTTAGAGCTTACCAGTCTATAATCGGCATGGTTATACACAATATCTACGCCCATAGATTTTAATAGCCTATAATATGTTTGCGCGGTATTTCTCTTAAAAAATGAATCGGATTTCCTGTCAGACCTTACTCCATATACAACTTCCGCTCCGTTCAGATACTCATCAACCATCTTTTCCATAGCGGCAATATCATCCTGGCCGTCACAGTCGATTGATATTGTTATATCGCACTTATCTTTCGCCTCCATCAGGCCTGCGAGTAGTGAACTTTGATGGCCACGATTACGGCTCTGAGATATGCCCTTGAAATGGCAATCCTCATTAGCGTAATCGCAGATTATTTTCCATGTATTGTCAGTGCTTCCATCATTTACAAACAGAACCTTACTTTTATCAGAAATCTTCTCTTTAGATATCAAGTCAGTTAATTCCTGAATAAATTGTTCTCCTGTAATAGGAAGAACTTCCTCCTCATTATAGCAGGGAATGACTATATATAGGATTGGTTTTATCATAGTTACTTTCTCTTAAAAATGACAAGCTTACTGGCGATGTAGTTTAAGATAATTACAACTATATTCGCCAAAGTCTTTACTGCCACATCATTAAAATGTAGAACATCCGTAAATATAAACATGCTTCCCCAGTCTACGAATCCTGTGAGCAGGCGACAGGTTAAGAAAGAAGCGATTTCCTTACTTATTGCCTTTGGTCCTACCGCTTCACTGTGGAAGACCCACTTCCGGTTAGTTATGTAAACGAATATTATCGCCACAAGCCACGCCAATATTGTCGATGGCATAACGCCCATATGAATCAGATGCGCGAACAGCCAATAGGAGCCTATGTTCACAAGGGTGGATAGGACACCGAAGACGGCATATGGGATAAGGTCACGGTATTTATTATAAAGTTTCTTAATCATGCTTTGTGGAATCTCGGGTTAATAATTTGTTAACATCACCTGTCACTGGTTTGATACTTTAACCACTATATGGCCGTCTATTTCTCTAATAGAATCTTTCGCAGGATATACCGGCATATTTTTCACGTCGTCTGATTCAAGTAACTTATTATAATAATTGTCATCGGTCTCATAGGTAAGGTTTGTACCTGTGTCCCTAAAAACCCCTGTAAAAGAGTGGTAAGCCGAGTCTCCGCCGGTCCACAGCTGTCCATATCTAGCATAATCATTTGAGTAGTTCCAAACTTTATCTTTAGCAAACGTCGGGTTATCTGATGGTATACCTGCTATAATTACTTTCTTATTCAGATCATAACCGTCATTCTCTAAGGCAAACTCTATTCTGTTAAAAAGATTAATCGTAGTTCTTCTTCCCTGGAGCATAGTGTGCTGATCAACAGAAATCATAACAATGTTACCATATAGCACAAAAGCAAATATAAAAATCACTATCTTATCAAATTTATCACAAAAAAGACATTTGTTATGAGCGTCATCATTAGAAATAAATGTCATAAGTATTGCCGGTATCAAACTTACTCCCAAAAGTTGCTGTATCATTGTACCACTCTCAGGAGCCAAAATACATGCAATGTTTGTAAGTATAGGCATCAAAGCTAATAGCACCACCGATAAGAATGAACGAGTCAGAACAATTTTAATACTATTTTCGCTATTCGATCTCAATATATCACTTATGATATTGTAAAAAGCATATATGCATATTACTATAATAATAGCACCTACCACACCATGAAAACGTTGGAAGATATTGAACTTATATGCATTGTCGAAAAAGTAAATATTTGTAACTTTATAGGTATACAAAATTCTTTCCGGTAATCTTTTTATTATACCGATAAGCGAAACATCAGAAGCTCCATTATAAGATGTGCTTTCCAATTTTAATATATTCATTGCGAGAAACCATAGCAATTTATATACAAAACCTGACAGAATAAATGTAACTATAGTTTTCAGTATAAGTTGTATAATTTCTTTGCACTTACATTTTCCGGAAAGCATTTTTATAATAATTGCCGCTATTATTAACAGTGTACAGCCTATCTGCGCCTGATATAAGCCTAAAGTAAGCACCATAAAAAAGCCTGTTGCAATTATACTATTTAAGCCCTTTTTCTTAATTGTTATCACTGATATAACACTGCAAAGAAAAGCAAACGCAAATGTAATCGACATGAATCTATATGACAACATATTTAATATCGTCGTATTACAGATGATATATATTTCTATCAGATACGCTTTGAATCCGTCTTTAACCTCTAGAGTATACAATATTAACTCAGCTGAGATAAGGAAAATTGCTAATGCACATAGTGTTGTAAAAGGTTCCGGGCAAAAACCAAGTCTTGCTATTGTTACAAATGGCCATACGAATCGGCCACACCGGATTTCCCACGTGCCCGCATAATTAAAGCTTCCATGCCACATACCATCAAAAGTATTTGTAAGTTCATTGGTAATGAATACAATAAACAGTAATACAGATATAGCATAAATAATAACAAATCGTCTTACATTAATGTATTTCCTGATTTTATCTTGTAAATTCATTTTTGCCTTTTATCGCTCCACATTATTATCTTACTATAGTTAAAACTCATATATATACCAAAGAATGCAACCGCTGAGATAAGCATTGTTATAGCATCTGTCAATGTCAATCTTCTTATCATAATTGTCGCGATGTAACCCGCAACAGTCCCCAGCATCGGCCTTATCAAGTTCTTCATCTTTATGATACTTACTAACTGTCCTTTTGCGGCTATCATCTGTACTGTTGTTACCACGAGCTCCGCTATGGTTGTTCCTATGGCGGCTCCGGCGGCTCCGTACCTTGGTATCAGGGCCAGGTTAATGATAAAGTCGGTCACAGCCCCTGCTATTTCTGATATAAGGACGTACTTTTCTTTACCGAGCGGCACTAGTATCTGAAAGCCGATAATATTACTGAGCCCTATAAAAAGTAAGGTTGGCATGATAAGCTGCATCGGTGCTATCGAGGCAGTGAATTTCGCTCCTGAAATAATCGATATGGTTTCCTTTGCGAAAATAATAAAATAAACCATCAGCGGTATGGCGACAGTCAACACAAAATTTATAGCCTTGCCGGTTGCCTCTTTAAATTTTTCTTTTTCGTTGTGCTCTATATAGTAGCTCGCTCTCGGTAGCATAACTGCGCCAAGAGAAGTAATAACACTCACCAGGGCTATTTTCACGTAGACTGCCGTCCGATAATAGCCTACCTCTGCATCATCCCGCATGGCACCAAGCATTACGGTATCGAGATTTGTATATATCGTAGTAGCGCATGACATGGCGAAGAAAACGAGAACAGGCTTAATGTGACTAAAAGGCCTAAGTCCTGACCTTGGTCTTGTCAGTAATTTTCTTGAATGTATGAAATTAACAAGACCAGACGCGCACGGAGCAAGGACGATTAATCCGCCATAAATTACATAGTCGTCCGTTTTATTTACAAGGAGAAAAATTAATATTAGAGCTGTTGTATTAAAAATAAGACTTCTGACGGTTATATACGTGTATTGCTCGAGTCCTTTGTATAGCCATTCCATACTGATGATGGAACACAATATTGATACTCCCATCAGCATATACAGGTTCTTCTCACCGGCTAATTTAGGCACGCATGTAATACAGAGATAATACACAGCATATGAGATAACTGTTGTAATAAGGCTTAATATTAACAGCTCATAGGCTAACCTTGAGAGGGCTTCTTTATCATCTCGCCTTTTAGCGCATTCTCTTATTCCGTAGATTGGGACTCCGAGTTGGGCGGCCAGGGTAAAATAATTTATCACTGACTGAGCCATGCCGACCTTCCCAATTCCATCGGGACCGAGAATCCGTGTCACATACGGATAGGTAATAAGCGGAAATATAATTGATGAAACACTAAGTATAGCGTTCATCATAAAGTTCTTTTTAATTGATGGTGCTTTCATTTTTAATCATTACCATCGCGCGTTTTTTATTGAATGCGAGGCCGTATTTTATTACTTTATTAAATAGACCGGCTGCCTTGAATTTGCGTTCATAATCTTTTTCTTCTATCTGGTTAAGCGCTTCAAGGCATGCCTTATCTAAGGCCTTATCATCGTCAGCTTCCGAATACTTAAGCTCAAGTATTACGGCCGTCTTCTTACCTGTATCGGTCATGGTTATATCGGAATAGCCGTCACCTGATTCAGAATTACTGTCTATCCCTCTGTAATTGGCAAGAAGTCCTAATATCAGAGCATGGTAGAAGTTCTCGCGAAGATATTTTCTTGACTGTATATCTCTGAGACTGACGGATTCATAGAGGATTTCATTTAAGGCATCAGCCATTTCATCGGCTTTTTCATGAAAGGCTCCATAATAAAATTTCTCGGAAAGTTTCTTTTCCTGTTTAACGTAATCAGAAAACCAGCCAATAATATTATCCTCAAAAATCTGTCCAACCTCTTTATTCGGAATCCAAAGGTTGAAATTCCCCCCTTCCCCTTTTCCGGTTAAATATCCGGTCATATAGAGAACGCTCCAGAGATTATCAATATCCTCATTAATATCCCTATAAGTTAATTCTTCTCTGATTTTTTTATTTATATGCTCTCCCGAAATAAGTCTTTCGAGGGTCTCTTTTGTCTGCCCGGCGGCGATTTTCACAAAGTCTCTCACCAGAGAATTACTGCTTGAATTCGCCCAATAGCTTACAGCCTTAGTTCTAGCTCCACTCTTAATATCCTTACAGTAATTAATTACATCCCAGGGGCAATAAATCTCGGATTCACCGAATTTATAACCATCGTACCATTCTTTTATTTCGGATTTTTTTCCACCTAATCCATAGTATTCGAGCATTTCATCGACTTCGCCATCTGTAAAACCAAAATACTCATTTATACCGTCATTCGTTATGGAATTCACAGTGAGATTGTTCATGCCGGTAAAAATGCTTTCCTTAGACACGCGAAGGCAGCCGGTCAAAACTCCAAAGGCAAGATTGTCATTTGTCTTCAGGGCAGCGTGGAACATTTTTCTTATAAGGTTAACTGTCTCGTCATAGAAATGATTTGTATGGGCTCTGTCAAGCGGAACGTCATATTCGTCAATAAGTATAATTACTTTACGGCTATAGTGTTTTCTAAGGAGTAAGGTCAGGTTAAATAAGCTGTCGGTCAGTATGCGCAGTGTTTCATCATTTAATTTTACGCTCGGCCTTCCAAGCTCCAATATTGCATTATATTTTTCCTTATCTATATCAGTGAGCTTATCGCTGTCCTTCAGAAAGTAAAATCGTTCCGCTTCGTAGTAAATAATATTACAGAAGCCATAAAAGGCCTGAGTGAAATTAAGGCCATCCACTTCCTTAAGGGAGATGGAGATAACCGGATATCTGTTCATGTAGTTATCAGTAAACTCTTTGTCTTCGCTTATCTTAAGGCCATCAAACAAATTTCCGTCACGACCGATTTCAAAGAAATACTTTAGCATGCTCATATTTAGAGTCTTGCCAAATCTTCTTGGACGAGTGAACAGGGTGACCTTTCCCTCTTCCAGAAAAAGTGACCTAATAAGCATAGTTTTATCTACATAATAAAAATTTTCACTTCTGATTTCTTCGAAATTCTCAATTCCGGTCGGAAGTCTCTTCATTTGATTCCTTTCTTGCTTTCCCGTATCCGGCTCTCTTGGGATGGCTTACTTTCTTTGCCGCCATATTATATAATAAATATCCACTAAGTCTCAGGGCTTTAATTGGCTTATTTATATTGGCTTTATAGATAGCGTTGTACCTGTTTTTTAGTTCGTGCTCGGTAGCAATCAGCCTTTGCTTATTCTCAGGGCTTGCCGGAAATGATAGCATTATCTTGATATAGCCTGCGTAAATTCTTCCTATGGCTGTGGTAATGTAAGGTATGCAACCGGCGTTCTTTACCGGGTCCAGGTTATCATAGAAGCGCAGGAGGGATTGTAATACTCGACAATATTGGGCCTCGTTCCGGTTCATTTTACTAAGATCCATACTCTGACCGGCTCTGCCTAAAAGATAGCAATATACATCCTCGTCTATGAATTTCACTGTCCTTACGAATGGTATAGGATAAAGGATGTACTCGCAGTCTACGTAAAAACAGTGCTCGTCGATATGGATATTGTTGTCACGGAGGATTGAGGTCTTGATGGTCATGGCGTGCATCTTAATATAGGTTGTGGGGGGGATATCTTTAAAATCGTACTGCCTGCCATAAATTACGCCCTTGAAGGGTTCTTTGAATTCTCGCTTATATGATAATTCGCCATCTTCTTCCCTGGTCCAGAGGTAGTTTGAGGCCACTATATCTTCATCGGAATTCTGAAGTGTTTGCACGAGTTTATCAAATGCCTCGGGCCTCACCCAGTCATCGGAATCGACTACCTTAAAGTACTTTCCCTGTGCGTACTTAATACCCGCATTTATGCCTGAGCCGTGACCGCCATTTTCCTTATGGATAACGTGGATAAGCTGAGGATATTTATCCGCATAGGAGTCAAGAATCTGCGGTGTATCGTCGACTGAGCCGTCATCGATTATCAAGAGTTCGAAGATGTTATCACCTGCCGACTTTGTTTTAAGGAAGGACCTAATATTCCGCTCTATATAGGCCTCGGAATTGTAGGCAGGGACAACTACGGTAAGGATATATTCATTTTCTATCAAGCTCTCAGCATCCTTTTATATAATTTCTCTCGTATATTATTGGGCACCAGTGAAGCAATTGTTCTTGTCAATGCTGCCGCTATGTATTCATTTTTATTAATAAATCCCTTTGTCAGCATATAGCTAAAAAGCCTCTTCTGGGATTTAGCGTACCGCTTTCCGCTACGCCTCTTGTACATGTCACTTCCGGCTCGCATATATAAGAGTGGATCCTTAATATTATATCCCCTGCTGCCGTTTAAGAGCATCCTGATCCAGAGGAAATAATCTTCAAGAAGGTAGAAATCCTCGTAGCCACCGACTGCTTCAACTGCGCTTTTGCGAAACATCACCGCAGGATGATTGAAGGGGTTACGTTTTTTTGCAAACTCTAGTATCTCTGCATTGGTTTCCGGAAGCTCCCTTCTGCTGTTTATCTTACTTATATCTTCGTCAAATTCCTCTATCGTTCCACTTACTATGTCTATATCGGGATTATTTTGAAATATCGTAAGCTCCTTCTCGCACCGATCTGGACGTGATATATCATCGGAATCCATTCTCGCGATAAGCTCGTTCCTAGTATATTTCATGCCTTCATTCAGGGCATTTCCTAAACCTTTATTTTCCGGAAGCCTTACAACAGTCAATTCCTTATAGGCTTCAGTAAATGAAGCAATTACTTCGTCTAACGGTTCATTCAGGGGGCCGTCACAGACAAGTACAAGGTCGTCCGGTTTTACTGACTGGTTAAGCATGCTTTCCATGCTTTCCCGTAAATATTCCGGTTTCTCTCTGTAATAAACGGACATTAGTACTGAGTAGTTTTCTTTCAATTATTAAATTCTCCCGGCTATGCATAGCTTCGCCGTAGCGGGATCTGACGGATTCCACCATAGCAGAGACTATGTGATCGCTATCCGCCATACTGTACCCGAAGTATCTTGCATGGCTCGTAGCTGTTTATGAATGCTTAAGCATAGCTTATAATATTTTAACACATAGCCAATATAGAATCAAGTATACAGCACGTAAAAAACCCGTGCCTTACAGGCACGGGTTTAGGTTTGTGCGGAAGATGGGACTTGAAGTCTAGAAAAAATTCAAAATCCCAGTAAGAAAGGAGGTTCTGGCACCGTCCTCCCGCAAGGGAACCCCCTAGGGAACCCCCTTTGAAATCCGTTCGAAGAAAGTCAATCTGTTTCTTGTAATAGTCCACTATGCATTAAACAGCTGTTAACGTTACCGAAATTGTCAAAAGTGTAAAAGTGGTAACGTTAAACCTGAGTATTTATCATTCAATATTGTTCAGCCCGTCATAAAGTTCGTTGAAGGATTTCATTTTGCTGCATCTGCCATAAGATAAATCTTTGTCATCACCAAACTCAAGCAAAAAGCACTTCGCCAGTTCTTCAACAGTCTGTTCCAATGCGTTGAAAAACTGATTATAAGCAAAGTTCCATGCCGGAGTACCTTCTTCAAAGTGGCTTGTAATTAAGGACTCTGTCACCTGATCCAATGGATACATTTTAATATGCATTAACTCATGCACAATCACTTCTTCAAGATTTTCCGCCTTGGGATTTCCTATGTTTAAAAGCAAAATTGCCTTCTTATCGTTACAGTCAATCTTAAAATCACCGGTCTTTCGCCAGGTTTTATCTTCAACAAATTCAAGCTTTATATCCCAGTCCGGTGTAATCCGAAGCTTCTTGATATATTTGTCAAATAAGGCTGATAAGTGTTCTTTGCTGTATTTTTCTTCCACTAACATAAATAAATACCTTTCTTTCCTAAAATATCATCCATACGCCTTCATCATGAATAGCGGCGTTTTCGATATTTCTATAAAATCGCTGCGCTTCATCATTCCCGGCCATAAGGGCTATGAGTAAATGAATTCCCTTTTCTTTAAGTACATCCTGCAACGCCATGAGCATCTTCTGGGCTATCTTCCCATGCCGTTTGCTCTTTAATACACTTATCCAATCAAGATATGCAGTGCTGCAATCTGCATCAGCCTGGCTGGAAATTATCGTTACAGAAAATAGTTTGGACCCCCTATTGGTAATACTTTGCCTGTGCATTCCACAAAGCATAGTACTTACCATCCGAATCGTCCAACAATGCTTCATGGGATCCATGCTGAACAACTGCTCCCTTGTCAAAGACCAGGATATCATCACAGAATTTGCAGGAAGAAAGCCTGTGACTGATATAGACAGCTGTTCTGTTTCCTACCATCTCGTTGAACTTCTCATAAACCTCTGCCTCAGCCAGCGGATCCAAAGCTGCTGTAGGCTCATCCAGGATGATAAATGCCGCATCCTTGTACAGCGCTCTTGCGATAGCAATCTTTTGCGCTTCCCCGCCGGACACTTCCACTCCGTCCTCTTCAAAGTCTTTATAGAGACAGGTATCAAGTCCCTTATCCATAGTCTCAAGACGTTCCCCAAATCCCGCCTGTACAAGGGCTTCCTTGACTCTTTCTCTGTCGTATTTTTTTGATACCGCTACATTTTCACCAAGAGGAGCTGCAAGGAGTTCAAAGTCCTGAAATACAACCGAGAAGATATCCATATACTCTTTGTAAGAGTATTTCCTGATATCGATTCCGTTTAACAATATCTGTCCTTCCGTCGGATCATACAGCCTA
This sequence comes from uncultured Eubacteriales bacterium, assembly GCA_900314885.1. Lineage (GTDB taxonomy): Bacteria > Bacillota > Clostridia > Lachnospirales > Lachnospiraceae > Catonella. The sequence goes on along the minus strand of OMWY01000012.1, from coordinate 58,436 downwards.
CAAAGAAGCTTGATAAATGTTGTCTTCCCGGATCCGTTCTGGCCTACCACAGCAAGCTTCTGACCCACTTTAAACCTCACATTGAGGTGTCTTAATGCCCAGATATCCGAATCAGGATACTTGAACGAAACGTCTCGAAACTCGATCTCGTACTTGCAGTCATTTCGCTTCTCTGTTGTAAGCGATCCCTGATACATTTCATCGGGAAGGTCCATATGGTCATATAAGGTTTGAAGAAAACTGCCATTTAGACGAGTATCGGATACACCTTCCAGCAATAGGATCATCTGTCCCGAAAAGGCTGTGAGCGCGCCCGCATACTGTGCTATATAGCCAATATCAAATGCTCCACCATAAGCCTTAAGACAAACATACAGATAAACCATACCTGTAAAAACTGCAAGAAGCGCTTGCTGTGCAATTATAAGCATCCCGCCTTTTCCATGATAAAACTTTGAAAAAGTTCCGTTTTTTCCGAAGGCTGTATCTTTAACCCTGTACGCCTGGCAGATATTAAACTGATCGTACATTCTGATATCAGCAGCTTTCTGATTCGTGGAATCGAAAGCGTAAAAACTAAAGAGCCTCCAAAACCGATTCCCTTCTCTTGCACCTGCCGATAATGCCGCACTTCCCGCAGAGACAAGATTTCTGCAGTGCGAAGCAAGCCAGACCGTAACGAGATACACGGCAACGATCGCCAAAGTCATGTAAGGAGCGTTAAGAATCGTGAGCCGTCCTGCATCGCCAGGAATTTTTTTGATAAACAATGTCACAGTCAGTACAATGACACCTAAAATACCGAAAACAGAGGATGCAAGTTCTTTCTCCGATTCATATGCTCGGTAGATACCCCATGCAGCCCAATTGGCGTTCTGTTTGATCTGCGCCACCCTGTCATGTGTGGATTGCCTGTCCAGATGACAATAGTCCATATCCATCATCTTATCGGATAAAAATTTATCCTGAACAAACCAAAGCAAATAACCAAAAGAGACATCTTTGCTTTCGATCACCGAGCAGGCAGATGATAAAACCAGGTTCCAAATAAGCGCGATCACAACCAATAACATAAGCTGTCTGGGATTACGGTCCCCCGCCAGTTCGCTTACGATTCTTGCCGAAAGATAAACATCTCCGTATGGAAGAGCAGCCTTTAAAAACCCCCAAACGCGATTCATAAGGATCAGGCACGGTGACTCGGTCTTTATCATTTTGATAGCTCTTGAATGTAGCTTGTACGCCTCTTTAAAACTCATTTTTTCACTCTGCATCTACCGGCCCCTCCCGATAATATTTGCTCTGTACATCAAATAATTCTTTGTATTTCCCGCCTGCACGCATCAGAGCGTCATGGGAACCCTCTTCGGCAATTTTTCCATTTTCCATAAACAGGATCCTGTCGCAAAATCTTGTGGATGCAAGTCTGTGAGAAATAAAAAGAGAAGTACGACCCTTTGTCATCTCGCTGTATTTTTGATAGATTCGATCCTCCGCAATAGGATCAAGCGCTGCTGTCGGCTCATCCAGGAGAAGAACAGGAGCATTCTTGTATAAAGCTCTGGCAAGGACAAGACGCTGTGTCTCACCTCCCGAAAGCTCAATGCCATCTTCGAAATACTGTTTACCAAGATGCGTATAAATCCCCTGTGGTAATGATCTGAATTTCTCTTCCAGGTCAGCCTCTTTTATAACTCCCCAAATCTTCGCTTCATCAAAATCCCTGACTTCTCCCGAGATATTTTCGGCTGCTGATACCTGGACCACAGAATAGTTTTGAAATACAGCCGTGAACAGATCATAGTATTCCGGCCGGTTGAACTCTCTGATGTCAGTTCCGTTCAGCAGAACCCGTCCCAGAGTGGGGTCGTAAAACCCGCAGAGAAGCTTCACAAGAGTAGTTTTTCCCGCTCCATTCAGGCCAACCACGGCCACCTTTTCACCCGGCTTTATCGTCAGGTTCATGTCGGTAATGGTGTCACTGTCTGCCCCGGGATATCGGAATGACACATTTTCAAGCTTTAGTTCGTATTTTCCGTCTTCAGATTTCGGAAGAGGCTTCCCACCCTCCATGCGGAAACTTTCTGCCATTTCCAGCATCTCTCGTAATACAGAAAGTTCTGTGCTCTCCGTGTTCAGCTTCGCAAGCTCCTTCAAAATGCTGTTGATCCATTTTGCAAATCCGCCTACCGCACCAAAATACAGCAGGAATGATGATACCGGTAGATTCTCATTTATTGTCAGGTTTAAAAGATAATAATATGCCAGTCCGTTTCTAAGTACCGTAAGTACCACGTCCAGAAGATCAACCAGAATGCGTCTTCTGTTCAGCTTATTCTCAAGGTCCAAGGCCATTTGCATGGATGCATGATAGATATCCTCCATCCAATCTTTCATTCCAAAGATCCGGATATCCTTTCCGATTGTCCTCGACTCTCCCTTGCGAGTGATATACTCTATTCTCTTGCTGGCAGCACTGCTCTCATCTCTGTGCTGATATCTCCAATCATCAACTTTCTTGGATACAAAGAACTCAGCCACCGTTGTGACAGTAATGATCCCCAGCAAAAAATAGTTTGTATGTGAGAGAAAATACAGATAAACAACAAAGCAGATGACATATTCCAGGAATAGTTCCATGTGATGCCAGACTGCTTCTGTGGCAGCATTATTACTCCATGTTGTCATGCATGCTTTATGAAATCTTTTTAAGACATCCGGATTCTCTGTATTTGGGTAAGAAGTTTTGCAAAACTTCTCATGAATCAGAACGCCGATCGTGCTTCTGACATGGATTCTGGTCCATGCCAGGCTTGTGTCGAAGTAGCTCTTTGCTCCATTTAATACAAATAAACAAAGTGTATAACCCGCTATCACCAAAAGCAGCTTTGACAACGGAGCCTTATCTTCCACCTGCTTTAATATCATTGGCGTGACAAGAAGCCCTGCGATATTTACTCCAGCCGAAACAGCTCCCATAAGCACCACAAAGAATCCCACTTCCGGACTATCGGCCCTTTTTGACATCCGGATCATCCAGGTCACATTTTGCAGCAGATTGTATCTGGGCTTTTCTTTCTTCTGTGATTGCCTGTTTTCGTTTTCCATTTCTTCCTCTTTCCGATGGCGACATGAACAGCCACCATATAATATGTCGTTCTATCCCCTCTGAAGGACGAGCTTACCATAACATAAAAATCATCCCCGAAGATGATTCGGGGATGAATTGTATGTTTTTGGGGGCGAAACGTCGGATTCCTATACTTGCGGTATCAATATTTCCGTTGTAAAGGCCCCTGCTTCTGAATTACGACTGATATAACCATCGGCTCTCTCCACGATACTATCAACCCTGACCAGGCCAAAACCATGTCCATCTCCCTTGGTGGTCCTAAAACGGCCGCCAACCTTTTTCAGTTTTCCCCCAGCGGTCATGTTCGTAAATGATATGTACAACTGTGTGTTCTTCATATCCATATACACACGGATCTTTCTCTCCTCAGGCGGAAGCGCTAGACTTGCCTCAATGGCGTTGTCGAAAAGATTACCGAGAATACAGCACAGATCCAGTTCCGACATTTTCAGTTTCACCGGGATGTGCGCCTCAGCATCAACTTCAATCTCCTTGGATTTGGCCAACGAGATCTTACTGTTCAGGATTGCATCCGCCATTGCATTGCCCGTTTTGATCACGGTATCTACCGTATTCAGATCCAAATTCAATTCGTCCAGGTATTTTTTGATTGCATCCAAATCTCCCTTGTCCGCCAATGCCATCAATACCTGTATGTGATTTCGATAATCGTGTCGCCAGCCTCTGATCTGACGATACATATTATCCACCTCTTTGTAGTGGGTATCGATCAGCTCTCGCTGATAAGTTTCTATCTGTTTGTCGACTTTTTTTCCAAAGATATTCATATATATATCAGATTCTTTCTATGATGGCGCGGTTCAGTTTATCATAACTGCCCCTTGGCAACTGCAGTGAAGTATCATCCTTCAGGATCACATCCGTTTTTGTCACTCTGCGGATATAATGTAAATTAACGATCGTGCTTCTGCCGAAACGGAAAAATCGTGCATCCAGTTTTTGTTCCATGTCTCCAAGCGTAGCCTTGATCCGATAATCCTGTTTTCCATGAATGGTCACATAGTTTTTATCCACATCGATGTATCTGATTTCCATAAGTGGGATCCGTACCAGCTCCCCTGCAAAGTCTATCGTCAGACAAGCGTCATTGTCCATCAGCTTTTCCACCGCTCTGTTTAAGACCTCGTACAGTTTTTCCTCTTTTACCGGTTTCATCAAATAGTGCAGTGCGGCTACATCGTACCCCTCCGCAATATAATCCGAATAACCGGTAATAAACACAATCTGGACGGTCTCATTTTCCTTCCGGACCTGTCTGGCCATGGTCACACCGTCCATCTTTTCCATTTCAATATCCAGTAAAAGCAGATCATAGTCTTTTTCATCTGCATATTGAAACAGAAATGCTTCCGCTGAAGGGAACGTCCTGATCGTAAAGGGTCTATCTGATTTACTTCCCCATTTTTCAAGAAGTCCGGTTAAGTGATCAATATCCACCGGATTGTCATCACATATAGCAATTTTCATTTCTGCTTCTCTCTATCCACTAATCAACGATCATCTGAAAATGCCTCATAGCATCTTCGATTGCCTCTATCTTCTCCTGGGGACATCCCGGCTGGCGGTTGTCCAGAGTTTGGGGCTTATTATAATTCTCACGCTCTATGATCCCATGCTTTTTCTTTGCCTGAGATGTCTGGCATCAGTTCCATTTCTAATCAATTTTCTTTTCAAAATCATCTAGTTTCAGTTCTCGTCTGAGTTCCTCCTTAGTGGGCATATACGGCAAATATTTAGCAGCAAATATCTGATTGTTATCTTCCGGCAATGTATATTCCACCAATGTATCACTCTTATCGGCACAAAGCACAATCCCAATAGGAGGATTGTCGCCTTCATTCATGAGCTGCCTGGTATAATAGTTCACGTACATCTGCATCTGTCCTATATCCTGATGTGTAAGATCACCTATTTTAAGATCTATCAGAACAAAACATTTCAGAATGTAGTTATAGAAAACCAAGTCAATATAGAAGTGTCGTCCATCTACGTTAAAATGCTTCTGCCTGGCAACAAAAGAGTAACCCCTCCCGAGTTCCAACAAAAACTTCTGCAGATGGTCTATTAACGCCTGTTCCAAGTCGGATTCATAAAAATGCTCATTCGCCGGAAGATCAAGAAACTCTAAAACATACGGATCCTTTATGATCTTTTCATACTCCGGTTTGGGCTCTAAAGTATCGATCTCCGAAGCAACACTATCTTTATCCTTGCTGGCTAGAATTCTCTGGTAAAAGAACGAATTGATCTGGCGGTCAAGTTGTCTGGAACTCCAACCGCATTTGGCTGCTTCTTCAAGATAAAATTGGCGTGCTGTTTCGTCTTCAACTCTCATTAGACTACGGTAATGTGTCCAACTCAATTCCGAACGCAGTGCGTTCGCTTTTGGAAATGTTAAATAGAATTGGCGCATCATTTGTAGATTTCTGATAGTGAAGCCTTTTCCAAATTCTTTTGTTAGCTTATCTGCCAAATATTGTAAGAGCTGCTTTCCGTACTCAGCGCGTTCGCTTTCTCCACAAGCTTCATAAATCTGTTTACCTATATTCCAATATGCCATTACCATTGCAGAATTAACGGCAGTATTTACTTGTCTCTGTGCTGCAACAACATAACCACGTACAGCATCATATGTCTTTTGATTAACAGTTAGGTTTGCCTCGTTTATCATGAGTTGATCATTGGACATTTAATTCACCATCCTTTTTCCTGTACACTACATCCATCAGATTATACCACAACACTCGTTACGATTCATGGCAAATCTGTGTTAAATGCAATGTTTTGCCTATAATATCTTCCCATCATTCATGCCGGCGCGTAGCTTGGCGAGGGATCGTTCTTCGATCAGACGCATATGCTTTTCTGTCAGATGGAAGAAGGCTGCTGTTTCAGCTATGGTCTTAAACTCAAGGGATGCAAGACCATAACGGTACATGAGAAGCCGTTGCTCGCGTGCCGGGAGCATGACGAGACGGTTCCGCATCTTTTGTATCATGACGCGTAGTACTGCCTCATCCCCCACAGGGTCTTGTATTCTGTTGGTGTCGACTTTTTCTATTTCCGGGATACCATCTTCATCCACGGGATTGTCATTCAGAAATACCTGGACGATGCCATGATCGGCAAGCTGCCTTTCAAAAGAAGAGTCGCCTTTACGGCACAGGTCGCTCATTGCATTTCGCATGACAACGGATGCAAAGGTGGAAAACTTTGTAGCCGAAGTGACATCATAACTCTTTGCGGCCTCCAGCAAAGCGAAACGCCCTTCCTGCATAATGTCGTCAAGTTCTATACCGGCGTAATGATTCACATCAAGATCGTGCATGATCTCAAGGCTCTTTGCAAGCTGCATGATGAGACCTTCATTCTCAAGAAGCAGTTCCGTTTGGGCTCGCAGATCATTTTGTTTTGCAAGAATGCAAAGTTCCCGATTGTGGCGATCTTTGCGTTCCGCTTTTGTTAACTTTCTTTCCATAATTCTATCAACAGAAGAGCAATCTGCTCTACCAGCGGATCGATCAATGCCAACTTATCCTCGTTCAAGTCTGCATAAACAAGGATCCCCTGCATGATGGTGTTCTTGATGACAGATACTTTTTCTTCATCTGTCAGATCCTTCAGGCTTGGAGCAGCAAATGCTTCTTCCTTCACTTTCTCCATTACTTCATATTCCAGTTTCTTCGGATTTTCATATTCGGCAGAAACTTCCGATACCAACTTCTTCTTAATGTCCCGAACCGATGCCGCAAGTTGTTTCTGAATCCTGTCAATCTCATAACTATCATGGGAATGAAAGCAACAAGACACAACGGAAGATCCGGTTCCCACGGGGCTTACGATGTGAAACACAATGACCGGGATTTCGATTCTGAGAATGCCGATCATATCGACGAGGAACGTTCTTTGAAAAATGTCTACTGGGATTGTTACCAGGGATATCGTCTTCCGGGAACAGATGAAGAACGGCGATTTACATTTTCTGAGGTTGAGAAAAGCTATTACCTCGAGCACTACGGGGATCATGTATTTGCTCAAAATCTCAGGAATGAAGCAGCAAGACACAAAGAAAGAAACCGGGAGATCGATGATGTCCTCAAAAACAAAAAGACCTGCCCGGAGGAAACACTTCTTCAGCTTGGTAACATAGACGGCACAGTAAGGCCTGAAGTGTTGGCTCAGATTTCTGCTGAATACTTCGAAAAGTTCGAGGAACGATTTGGCTCACATGTTCACATCCTTGACTGGGCACTTCACCTTGACGAGACAACTCCACACATTCATGAACGTCATGTATTTGATGCCCGGAACGAATACGGTGAACTCTGCCCGATGCAGGACAAGGCACTTGAAGAACTTGGCTTCGAACTTCCGGACCCCACAAAGGAAAAGGGCAAATACAACAACAGGAAGATGACTTTCGACGCGGAGTGCCGCCGGATGTTTCTCGACATCTGCCAAAAGCATGGCCTTGAGATTGACATGGAACCGGTCTACGGAGGCAGGAGCTATCTGGAAAAAGAAGACTACATCGTGCAGAAGCTTCGTGATGAAAATGAAAGACTCGAACAGGAGAATGCGGACCTTAGAGCCGAAAAGAGTGAACTGGTCTTAAAGATCTCCGATGTAGAGAAACTGCTTGATGATGTTTCAAATGATGCTTATGAAAAGGCCTGTGATGTCATAACGGAAGCTGTAAGGGACGAAACACAGAAAGAGGATGCAAAGCTGATAGATGATTACGAAAAACGTATCTTTGGTTCTGATAATACACCTGCAGTTAAGAACATCGCCAAACAGATCTTTACCGGCATAAGAGATCTTTTCGGAAGAGCAAGGGAAAAGATGCTGGCTTCAATCAAGCGTACCCTTTCTGATCCGGAAATCAAAGATCGAAATGTGTCCCAGATCAAAGAAAAAGCTCGCGGTTCTGTTCTGGCCAAGCTGGCTAAGGCGAAAGAAGAAGTCCTGAAACATCCTGCTTCCGGCAACGAACGACGTGTCAGAAAGGAGGAACGCTGATGACTCCTTTCGAATCGGTTAAGAGGTATGTGACCGCCAGACAGGCTGCAGAGTTCTACGGTCTAAAGGTGAGCCGTCATGGAATGACATGCTGTCCCTTTCACAACGATAAACATCCAAGTATGAAGGTTGACAGCCGCTTTCACTGTTTCGGCTGCGGAGCCGATGGGGATGTGGTAGATTTTGTGTCCCGGTCCTTTGGCCTCTCTCTGAAAGATGCTGCCATAAAGATCTGCAAAGACTTTGGGCTTCCTTATGAGATTGGATCTTATATTCCTCCGGTCAGAGCACGGCCAAAGAAAAGCCCTGAGCAGATATTCAAAGAGGCTGAAACAAAGTGTTTTAACGTCCTCTGCGATTATCTGCATCTCTTACAAACATGGAAAACTGAATATGCTCCCAAGGATCCATCCGAAGAATGGCATCCTTACTTTTACGAAGCCCTGAACGAGCTTGACCATATCGAGTATCTCCTTGATTTACTCCTCTATGGTGATGTTTCTGACAGGGCTTTTGTTGTCACAGATTATGGAAGGAAGGTAATTGAAATTGAACGAAGAATTAACGAATTTGGATCCTCAGGCACTGCTCGAAGTGCTGAAGGTTGCAACTCTTATGGGATCCGTTCCCATGAATGCCGGTGACGAACCGAGCTGGTTCGATCCCAAAAACCACAAAGTAGATGAAGTGGAGTTCTGCCGTTGGTTTATGGCAAAACATCCCATCAAATCCGTTGGCGGACAGTTCTATGACATTGATGGTCTGGTCAACAACGAAAAGCTTGCAAAAGAGCTCATTGACGATCTGAAACCCTATGTGAGGTCAGGCCTTGTCCTCAAAACTAATCGGCTGATAGAAATGTTAAAGTATGAAGCTCTCTGCGATGATCTGCCCAAGCACACGGACAGAGTGCATTTCATGAACGGCACTTTCTTTTTGAACGGCAGGTTCGTTCCGGAAAAGGAATTCTGTTCCAACAGGCTACGGGTGAACTATAACCCGGATGCTCCGAAGCCGGAAACCTGGCTTAACTTCATTGAGGAACTTCTTTATCCGGAAGATATCGTGACTCTTCAGGAGTTCATGGGCTACATGTTCATCCCCACTACGAAAGCCCAGGTAATGTTCATGCTGATCGGAAGCGGCGGAGAAGGAAAATCCCGTGTGGGGTTTGTATGCAGGAATCTCCTTAGCGACAACATGAATGTCTGCTCCCTTAAGAAACTTTCATCCGACAGGTTCTGCCCGGCAGATCAGGAAGGAAAACTCCTCATGATTGACGATGACATGAGGATGGAGGCACTTCCGGATACCGGGGTCCTTAAATCCATCGTCACCATGGAAGACAAGATGGATCTGGAGCGCAAAGGCCAGCAGAGCTATCAAGGGTATCTTTACGTACGCATCATGGCTTTCGGTAACGGAGCGTTGAGTGCTCTTTATGACAAGTCGGACGGTTTTTACCGCAGGCAGATCGTTATCAGGGTAAAGGATAAGCCGGAAGGCCGAGTGGATGACCGCAATCTTTCCGAGAAACTTGCAAAAGAAACCGAAGGGATCGCTCTTTGGTGCCTGGAAGGCCTTATACGCCTTGCGGCTAACGGTTTCAACTTCACCATCAGCGACCGCACGAAAAGAAATCAGGACGAGCTTCGCAGGGACGAGGACAGCATTCTTGATTTCCTCGAGTCCGAAGGCTATATCGCCTATGCCCCGGAGGCTATGTGTACCTCTAAGGATTTTTATGATGCCTATAAGCTCTGGTGCGAAGACAACCTTGCCAAAATCCGCTCCGAGACTTCTTTTTCAAAGGAAGTAAAGGAACTCTCAAGGAAGTTTGGCATCACCTACCTGAAGAACGTGCCTACGAACGACAAGATGGCACGTGGTTACAAAGGCGTGTATGCCCTGCACCCCTTGAAAGGCTGCCCGTTCCCGTATCGCTAAGGCGGGTAGGCGGGATGTTCTGACTTAATCCCTGCTTTTATATAAAGAAAAAATACATATCAACTCACAATCACGTGCCTATGTGCCTAATTCCAGGTTACATGGGCTATTTTTTTGCCTTCAGGGCAGATTATTCGTGCCTTGACGGGCCATTTTTGAAAGGAGCCCCTATTGAAGAAAGAAGTAAATATAGTAAATCAGGACGAAAAAGTCCTTACACCCGAGGAGGCCGTGCGCCTCCTCGGAAGCCTTGAAACCCAGCGTGAATACTTGAAGGTACAGGAGAAATCGGGTATCATTGATGCGGACGGTGTCAGAGATGAACTTGAAATGATATCTCAGAAAGAAAAGGCAATACGTGAGCGATTCGTTATGATGAATCACGTTACTGCTGAAGGCGTACCAAGATCCATCAGTCATCACGAAGCCTCGCCCGGTAATCCTAAGGATTACTACATCACCAAGCTGCCGGACGGTAAGAAGATGAAAGCCACAACCTATGAAGGACTGGTTGATAAGCTTTTTTCCTTTTATACCAACGGCTTAAGGGACTATTCTCTGGAATCGGTATTTAAAGCTGCTTTGCAGGAGAAGGAGGTCACGGAGAATCCAAACCAGCACACGATAACACATTATCAGGCTGATTTCGCACGCTTTATTTCTAAGGAGTTGGCGATAAAAGATATCCGTGGCATCTCGGAAATTGACTTAAAGAAATATATCCAGGAATGGGTAAACAGAGAACATCCAAAGCAGAAAGCCTTCTTTGGCTACAAAGGTGTTTTAAACCTCGTATTTGGCTATGCATTCACCCATAGGATCATTTCAGTTAATCCGGTGGTCCTTATGAAAAACAAGCCTTATATGAAGTCCTGTGACACCAGGAAGCCAAAGCCGGAAGAAAAGATACTTTCCCCCGAAGAGATCGATATCCTGAAAAAGGAAGTAAGACATCGAATGACTCTGAAGAAGTACGGAAGGTACTACATCAACGGCTATGCAATGCTTTTTGCCATCGAAACAGGTGTCAGGGCAGGCGAACTGTGTGCGATCAGGTGGGAGGACATCCGTGAGAAGTCGATCCACATCCACGCCCAGCAGCTCACAAGAAAAGAAGCCGGAAAGAAAGTTTACTACTACGACACATGCACCAAAAACGAAAAGGGAATATCACAGGACGGAAGAGAATTTCCTCTTACGAAGAAGATAGCGGAGCTGCTTGCTGAGATCAAAGATCTTCAGAAAGAGCTCCATATTGATTCGGAGTATATCTTTTGTCATGAGGATGGGGAATGGATCAAGACCGATGCCTATGAGACGTTCCTGAGGCGCTTATGCCTCTCCAAAGGCTTTCAGGTCACCAACAACCACGCCTTACGGATGTCCCTGAATTCTAACGTATTGCTTCCAATGGGAGTATCTGTTGCTGACAGAGCTGCGATGCTTGGTCATTCGATCCAGACCAACCTGATGTTTTACAGCTTTGCACAGAAGGATTATCTCGAGAATGTAAGAGTTTTACTGGATTCGCAGTACGAACACCCTGAGGGGTCTACGCTTCGCTCCGGTCGGTCCCATGCCGACGTCCCCCGGACGTCGGGGACCCCTGGGGAACCCCAAAATCTGGTCTATTTTCCGCAAAAAGAAAACTCAGAAACCTTGATTTCTCAAAGCTTCTGAGCCTTCAAACCCAGTGCGGAAGATGGGACTTGAACCCACACGGCTGCAATAGTCACAAGATCCTTAGTCTTGCTCGTCTACCAATTCCGACACTTCCGCAAAGGAATTACTTCCTTTTAAGTTTTGTTCAATTCATAATGCTCAACCGAACGAATAATAGTATATCACAGTTGCCGGCGTTTGTCAACACCTTTTTTAATTTTTTTATTTTGAGTCTGGCATCAGCCAGACTCAAAATTTCCTTATGCGGCTAATGCCTTCTTGGCTGTATCTGCGAGGGTCTTGAACCCTTCTGCGTCGTTAACAGCGAGGTCAGCGAGCATCTTACGGTTCATATCTACGTTAGCAAGCTTAAGGCCGTGCATGAGCTTGCTGTATGAAAGGCCGTTCATTCTGGCTGCAGCGTTGATTCTTACGATCCAAAGCTTTCTGAAGTCACCCTTCTTCTTCCTGCGTCCGCCGAATGAAGAAGCGAGTGCTCTCATGACTGACTGCTTAGCTACTCTGTACTGCTTGCTTCTTGCTCCGCGATATCCCTTAGCTAACTTTAATGTTCTGTTATGTCTCTTCTTGGCTCCAAGGCCACCTTTAACTCTTGCCATTTTATAAAACCTCCTGGAAATCTACATCAATAAAATAATACTTGTTTGCTAAAGCACTACAACAACGGTGAGCCCTGCCATGAGCGTCGCACTTCGTGCGAGGCAGGGCCTACGTCGCATCGCTAAAGCGATGCGACAATAATTATAAGTTGTAAGGAAGAATCCTCTTCATGCTCTTAACGTTTGTCTGATCAAGCTCTGTAGCCTTACGGAGATTTCTCTTTCTCTTTGTAGACTTCTTTGTAAGGATATGGCTCTTATAAGCCTTCATTCTCATGAGCTTACCTGTACCTGTCATCTTAAAGCGCTTTGCGGCTGCTCTCTTAGTCTTCATCTTTGGCATAACTTCTTACCTCCTGAAAATAAGTATCATAATCTATTATTTCTTAGCAACTATGACCATATACATGCTTCTGCCTTCAAGTTTCGGCTGCTTTTCTATAACAGCGATATCGGAAAGCTTCTCCATGAATGCGTCAAGATTCTGCTTGCCATTCGCGACATGGGCCATCTCACGTCCTCTGAAACGAAGTGATACCTTAACCTTATCACCCTTAGTGAGGAACTTCCTTGCCTGGTTGGCCTTGGTGTTCATGTCGTTCTCATCAATATTCGGCGAAAGTCTGATCTCCTTAAGCTCGGAAACCTTCTGCTTCTTCTTCTGTTCCTTAGCCTTCTTCGCCTGTTCATAGCGGTACTTACTGTAATCGATGATTTTGCAAACAGGCGGCTTAGCCGTAGGGGCAATCTTAACAAGGTCAAGGTCTGCGTCCCTCGCAAGCTTCATGGCGTCCTTAGCGGACATAATGCCTAACTGCTCTCCATGCTCGCCGATCAGTCTCACTTCGTGGTCTCTGACCTGCTCATTGATCTGTAAATCGCTGATAGAAAAACACCTCCTTTTAAATAACAAAAGACGCGGATAAATATCCACGTCCCAAATAAAAGAAGACAGTGCTTCTCTGATTTTCTTGTAACCTGGGTCGCCAATGCGCCGGGGTGGAAGTGGATACTTCACTTAAATGTATAGCTGCTCAACACAGCTTCTCTATTATACTACGGGTTCGGGGGAATGTCAAGAGGAAATTTTATCCCCATGTAACGTTTCCGAACTCGGAGAGCTTGAGGTCCTTGTTGCGGTCCAAAACGGTCTGGATGCTCCACGGGTGGGTGAAGAGGAGAAGCGGGCGGTCATGCATGTCCTTGATCTTCTTCGTATCCATCGTGAGAGAGAGGGAATCGACGTCTATATCATCATTCTCAATCCAGCGGATATACTCGTATGGAAGGGTTTCGAGGGCGATTTCGACGTTATATTCATTCTTAAGGCGGAACTGGAGCACCTCGAACTGGAGTACACCGACAGCTCCGACTATAATCTCCTCAAGACCCGTATTAAATTCCTGGAAGATCTGAATAGCGCCCTCCTGGGCAATCTGTCTGATACCCTTCACGAACTGCTTCCGCTTCATGGTGTCTGCCTGGCGGACACGGGCGAAATGCTCCGGCGCGAAGGTCGGGATTCCCGCGTATTTGAAGCTGCTGCCCTTGGCGCAGACGGTATCGCCGATAGAGAAAATGCCCGGGTCGAATACACCGATAATATCGCCTGCATAAGCCTCCTCGACCATCTTTCTCTCATCCGCCATAAGCTGCTGGGGCTGGGAGAGGCGGATTACCTTTCCCTCCTGCACATGATTTACTTCCATCCCGGCCGTAAACTTCCCGGAACAGATACGCATGAAGGCTACCCTGTCGCGGTGCATCTTGTTCATGTTCGCCTGTATCTTAAATACAAAGGCTGAAAATCTGTCGTCAAGCGGTGATATTTCGCCCTCTGATGATTCGCGGGCCTTTGGGGTATAGGTCATCCTGAGGAAATGCTCAAGGAAGGTCTCAACGCCAAAATTTGTAAGGGCCGACCCGAAGAAGACCGGTGAAAGCTTACCGTTTGTGACTGCTTCCTGGTCAAACGGAACAGCCGCTCCGTCAAGAAGCTCGAGCTCCTCCATAAGCTTGTCATAGTTGTCCTCACCAAGAGTCGCCTTCGCGTCCGGATCATTTATATCAAAATAAGATGTCTCTACTTCCTTAGCTCCCGCATGCTCAGCCTTAAACTCCATGACCTGCTTAGTGTTCCTGTCATAGACTCCCTTGAAGTTCTTGCCGCAGCCGATAGGCCAGTTTATAGGGCAGGTCGCGATTCCAAGGATTTTCTCTATCTGGTCCATGAGCTCGAATGTATCGAGAGCCTCACGGTCCAGCTTGTTAATAAATGTAAATATCGGGATATGACGGAGTACGCAGACCTTGAAGAGCTTTATGGTCTGGGGCTCTACTCCCTTGCTCGCGTCAATAACCATGACAGCTGAATCCGCCGCCATAAGGGTCCTGTAGGTATCCTCCGAGAAGTCCTGGTGGCCCGGGGTATCGAGGATATTTATGCAATACCCCTCATAATTAAACTGCATAACAGAGGAAGTAACGGATATGCCTCTTTCCTTCTCTATCTCCATCCAGTCGGACACGGCGTGCTTGCTGGCCTTCCTCGCCTTGACGGAACCGGCGAGATTTATGGCTCCTCCGTAGAGAAGGAGCTTCTCGGTAAGGGTAGTCTTACCGGCATCAGGATGGGAAATTATGGCAAATGTTCTTCTCCGTTCTATTTCATTTTTAAGATCTGACATAAAATTACTTAGTACCTTCCGTAGTTGTTTTCTTTTTCACCGTCGCTTTTTGTACCGTCACGGTGTAGCGGTAGGAATATTTTCCATCTGTTGACCTTACTATTACATCGGCTTTTCCTTTCTTTATCGCCTTAAGCTTTCCTTTTGCGTCTATCGTAAGAATGCTTGTATCCGACGTCTCATAATTATACGCCGGAACAGTCGTGCTGTAAAGCAGTGTTGGCTTAATATGAACAATTTCCTTTACGGTCATTATCGATGGGGCATTATAGACCACAAATATCGGGCTCGGAGTCGTATCCTCGCGAAGCTTGTTGTATTTGGCGGTTCCGTATTTTTTCTCCATAATGACGTAGGTGCCTGACCTGTATATATATCCACGTTTCGTGTATAAATTTATCAGTCCTCCCGGAACCTCAGCCATCTTCTTATTTAAATCAGGCGTAAAATACAGGGCGGTGTTCGCCGGGTTGAAGCCTGAAGGAATCGTGAAATCCACCGTCACATAGTTATTTTTATCAAAATCATAGCCCGTGAAATCTATATTAAAGGCCAGGTATTTCGTCGTCTTGTTGACACGTCTCACGGCCGCGCGGACCTTAGATTTGTCGCTAGTAGGGATATCAGTGAGGACAGGCTTGAAATTCCTTCTGACTATCTCATTTTTCGTGTAGATAGTCAGCGTGCTGATCTTACTTCCGTCCGTCATGGTCCTAATAAATGTCTCGGTTCCGGTCACGAGCGGCTCCACGCCCTTTACCTTGAATTTCGCGTTGTAGGCCTTGCCGTTATATGTATAGACAACGGTAAATTCATTCCACCCTACGCTCTTGATTACCGTCTCGGAGAGGACGTAATCGGAAACATTTTTGGCTGAACCGTCGTTATAGGTAGCGGTCACAACTATGTTATCCTTTGAAATGGTCTTCCCGACCTCGAGCACGGGGCCTGCGTAAATCGCGGTCAGCTTTGTGACAGCAAGGGGCTCGGTTGGAACCTTGATGGTGGTTGTGGCTCCCTTATAGGTAACGGTTACATCCGTATATCCGGGTGTGGTAGCGATAGTCGGTGTTAAGGTGTACTCATCGCTTGCCGTGAGCTTCTTGCTCTGACCAACCTCATCGTAGGCGGTCACGGAAATGTCATTCTTGTCAATCGCCTTATTCTGAAGCACCTTCTTGTTGCTGTTAGGATACGAAGCCGTAATCGACTTAATGGTTGGCTCGCGTCCCGGCACTGTCAGGGTGGTCGAGTAGGTTTTACCGCTTTCCGTATATTTTACCGTCAGATTGTTGGCGCCTATGGTCGAAATGGTGTAGGGCGTGATTGTAACCTTCGACGATATGTCAACGGGGCCGCTTGTGTATATAGCGGATACCGAGGTATATTTATCCACGGTCTGCTTAACCTTGTCAGTACGTTCGCCGGCGGGAATATCGGGTCCGTTGTATGACGCGACTATGCTGAGTGGGCCTGAGGATGAGGACGCGAATGCCTCGCTGTGGTTATATAGCATAAAGCTAAATACCAAGGTTGTAAATAAAACCGCTATAGCCAAATAATTTCTCTTTGTTGAAGTCGTCATTTTGTCACCTCGCATATGATACAAGCCGACAGGTCTCTGTTTATTATACTATAAAAGTTTCATACTTGCAAGTGCGGGGATTTTAGTGTAGAATAAATCGAGCGAAAGGATAAAATTATATGACAAAATATTTATTTTTTGATATCGACGGTACTCTACTCCATCAGGGGAGCTACATACCGGAATCGGCGATTGCGGCGTTAAGGAATACCCGCAAGAAGGGTAATAAAATATTCATCTGCTCGGGAAGAAGCAGGGCTATGTTACCTAAGAAGGTGCTTGACATAGGCTTTGACGGCATAGTCTGCGGTGGCGGCACCTATATCTCATACGGAGATAAAATAATAAAGCAGCACCGACTCTCGGAGGACGAGCTGCGCCGCATTAATAAATGGTTTCTCGCTAAGCCCGTTGCCTGCTTCTTTGAGGGCGACGAGTACATTTTCACCCTGCCTCTCAGCCACTACGGGAATCCGGAACGGCTGCAGATGTTCCTAGAACTTCTCTCGGCTCCGAAGAAAATATACGAGCCCGACCATCCCGAGGAGGTTGAGGCCGCGAAGTTCTCGGGGATGATTGTTCCCGAGCTATGGGATTACACCATGGAGATGGCCGAGGATATCAAGGACTTCATGCACCTCATTATCCACAATTATCCAAACGCGGATCAGCATGAGAGTTATATGAAAACCATGGTAAATGAGCCGCCTCACGAGGGGGATGACTCGGGTGATGGGTTTGTTGAGTTTCTTCCTAATGGATGCACGAAGGCTGAAGGGATTAAGGGGCTTGCCAAAATCCTTGATTTTCCGCTTACTGATGCCTACACGTTTGGTGATTCCGAAAATGACAGGGAGATGCTTACGGAAATCCCTAATTCCATATGCATGGGTAATGGAAATGAGGAGATAAAAAAAGTCGCCTCATATGTCACCGCCGATCTGCTCGATGACGGGATATACAAGGCGCTTAAACACTTCGGATTATGAATTGAGGCGTTCGATGGAGTGGACGATATGCTCGTGGGCGTACTGCTCGGCCTTAGCCGGGTCGCCCGCCTTTATCGCCTCCACTATCCTCTTGTGCTCGCCCATAGAGTGCCTGGCTCTTTCCTTGTCGGAAAGATTAACCGACCTCGCGCGCTCAGCGTAGTGGTGGTAATTCTTTAGGAGCTTTGCGAGCATCCTGCTGCCGCATGAATCATAGAGAATAATATGAAATCTCGAATCGAGCTCCACGACCTGCGAAAAATTCCCTTTTTCCACATGGAACTCCGAGAGATACACATTTTCCTCAAGCTCGGCAAGCTGCTCCTCACTGATATGCTCACAGGCCCAGGCCGCGGCAAGCCCCTCGAGGTATGACCTTATCACAAATATATCCTGTATATCCTTACTTGTTATCCCGGTCACGTAGGCACCCTTATTCGGTATAACCCTCACAAGGCCCTCGAGCTCAAGCTGCCTCAGTGCCTCACGCACCGGAGTACGCGAGACGCCCAGGTCTTTTCCAATATTTACTTCCCTAAGCTCCTCTCCCTCTTCATATTTCCCCGACAATATAGCCTCGCGGATTTCCGTAAATACACGGCCTCGAAGCGAAAATCTGTCCGGATTCTCCTCTTTTATGTCTTCTTCGTGTAATTCCATAAATTATTCGCTCTTTAACGTTCCTATATTTAATTTTTCTTTTTTAGCTTCAGCCCTTACAAGCTTGTCAAGCTCGGCGTCTGAAATGACCGTCACGCGGCCGTGCTCATACTGGTCATCGACCCATTTCTTGATATTTGTGACAATAGCTGCCTTCTTGTCGATCTGTTCCTCCTCCGGCACATGGAAGTAGGAATTTATCCAGTGGGCGATTCCCGCTGTGCCTGATGTATTCGAGATAGCTACGCGAGGCGGACGATTCAAGAACTTTCCGGTATTGAAAATGTTGTAAATCTCCTCGTTCTTAAGGAGTCCGTCAGCGTGCACACCCGCCCTCGTCACGTTAAAGTTCTTGCCGACAAATGGCGTGCGTTCAGGTATCGGTTCACCTATCTCATTTTCAAAATATTCCGCAAGCTCTGTAATAACTCTGGTATCCATGCCGTCAAGCGCCCCCTTGAGCTGGGCGTACTCAAATACCATAGCTTCAAGAGGCGTATTTCCGGTACGCTCACCTATGCCAAAGAGAGAACAGTTTACTCCTGAAGCGCCATAGAGCCAGGCCGTCGTGGAGTTAGTGACAGCCTTATAGAAATCATTGTGGCCGTGCCACTCAAGAAGCTCCGAAGGAACTCCCGCATGAACACGGAGGCCGTAGATTATGCCCTGGACACTTCTCGGAATAACGGCACCCGAGAAATTAACGCCGTAGCCCATGGTATCACAAACCCTTATCTTTACAGGGATGCCGTACTCATCCTTAAGCTTCATAAGCTCAAGGCAGAATGGGATTACGAAGCCGTAAATATCGGCCCTCGTAACATCCTCGAGGTGGCAGCGGGGAACTATGCCCTTCTCGAGAATTTTTCGAACCATCTTGAGGTAGTGGTCGAGCGCCTGGCGGCGGGTCATTTTCATCTTATAGAAAATATGATAATCGCTGCAGGAAACGAGGACGCCGGTCTCTGAGAGCCCCATCTGCTTAACGAGATCAAAGTCCTCTTCCCTCGCTCTGATCCAGGCTGTAACCTTAGGGTACTCGTAGCCCCGCTCGAGGCACATTTTCACGGCGTCACGGTCCTTCTCATCATAGAGGAAGAATTCGCAAGACCGGATAATTCCGTTAGGGCCGCCCAGCTTATGCAAGAGGTCGTAAATATGGAGAATCTGCTCGGCCGTGTATGGGGCGCGGGACTGCTGCCCGTCGCGGAAGGTGGTGTCGGTGATCCAGATATCGTCCGGCATGCAGTGCGGAACGATTCTGTCGTTAAATGCTATCTTTGGTATCTCTTCGTATGGGAAGAGGTTGTGGAAGCAGTTTGGATCCTTCACGTCAACAAGAGGATACATATGCTCCTCGAGCTGGAGAAGGTTGTTCTGCGGATTCATGTATACTTTGCGTTCGTTCATAATGAAATACCCCCTGGCTATCTACCCGTGCCTTTTTTCCGTGCCAGGTACAAAAAAATTTCTGTAAACTAACGTTTACATAAATTATACTGGACCAGGCACTGTTTTAATTATTGTATACAATAATACAATAAAAGTCAAGCACCCGATTGGGCTTTATTTTCCAACCGGGTGCTGGGCGCGATAGGTACGCCTGTAATTCTCGTAATACTCGACGTACTCATCCGTTATGAAATTGTATTCAAGCATCTGCTTCAGGGTCTTCATATAGGACTCAAAGGAGCTGTCACTCCTCGCTATCTCAGAGAGGAGCCCGTTTATCTTCGACTGGTACTCCTTGCTCGATAGAACCCCGTCCTTCCAGAGCACATTTAACTTATAGGCCTCGACGAAATCTCCTCCGTGCCTTGATTCCATAGTATTCTGGTCCTCAAGGAAAAATGACGCGCCTGTTACGTCAAAAACATTCTTCGCCGAATGATTTGTGAAGTACATATCATCCCCCAAAAGATAGAGGTTCTTATTCCAGGTCGTGCCGCCTATTCCCTTCTTCTGGTAGTAGTCAGGCACATAGAGGCCGAAGGCTGCGGTTATGAGCGATGGGATCTTATAATCCTGATACTCAGACTGTGGATCGCATTGCTTGGCCCTTATGAACTTGAGCTTCATGTTATCCTTAAGGTCATACTTTAACCGCATCGGGCCGCCGTTAAGACCAACCACGAGAAGATAGTAGTGACGCTTGTCATGCCACATATAGGCCGGGGCTTCCTTAAGTTGGAGTGACGGACAGGAGTCTATCATGACCTCCTTATGTCCGCTCGCTACCCTGTTCTTCTTAAGGATTTTCTGAAGCTCATCCTCCGTGTAAATGGAGAAATTATTGTCGGTCTTTTCCTTTGGCTTCTTTTTGGAATTCTCTGAGTCAGCGTCTTCCTCTTCAGAGTCACCCTTTTGTCCGGCTCTAGCTTCTTCCTTTGTATCGGAAGCAGGCGATTCTTCCTTAGGAGCCGTGGGTTTGCTTTTCTCAGATGCCTTTTCTTTCGGGGGCTCTTTTTTCCCGGTCTTTGCCTTCTTCTCCTTCTTCTCACGCTCCGGCTTGAAGTCCTCATCGGTAAGGGTTCTGCTCTGAGAGTACATGAAATCACCGAGCGCCGCGAAAAGCCCCGCAAACACAACCGGGAAGGACCCGGTCACGAGTCCGCCTATGACCAGGGCAATCGTACCGAGTCCGAAGAGAAGAACCCGCCAAAGGAACCATTTTGTGCTTTTATCTCCGTAGAGAAGGGCATTAATATATTTCTTCATTATTCTACAGTTACAACCTTAGCGAGATTCCTAGGCTTATCCACATCAAGACCTAAGTCAAGCGCCGTGAAGTAGGCTATAAACTGAAGCGCTACCGTCACGGTAAATATCATAAATTCATCAGGGGCGGCGGGAAGTCTGTAAACCTTGTCCCACTGGGATTCATTTTCAAGCTCAATGCCGTCCTTCATAAGTATCAGGACAATGGCGCCTCGCGACTTTACCTCCTTCGCGTTCGAAATCTCCTTAGCCGCAAGCTTCTCCTGGGTAATCGAAAGGATAACCGGAGTTTCGTCTGAAATGAGGGCGATCGTGCCGTGCTTTATTTCACCGGCCGGAAGGGCCTCACTGTGGATATATGAAACCTCCTTCAGTTTAAGAGAGCCCTCGAGGATGGCATAATAATCAAGGCCGCGGCCAAGCATGAAGACATTTTTGGCCTCTACTATCTTCGTTGAAATGCGATGAACCTCGTCCTTATCATTTATTACCTTCCGGATGGCTGAAGGCATAGACTGAAGAGTCTTAATGAATTCACGGCACTCTTCCTCGCTCATAAGTCCCCTCACAAGGGCAAGCTTAGCAGCAAGAAGGTAGAAGACAGCGACCTGAACGGTGTAGGCCTTGGTACTCGCCACAGCTATCTCAGGGCCGGCGTTAGTGTATACCACATGGTCTGAGGCTCTCGCTATGCTGGTCCCGTGAACATTTACTATACCGAGCGTCTTAGCCCCAAGCTCTGACGCCTTCTTCACAGCCGTAAGCGTATCTATAGTCTCTCCCGACTGGGAGACACTGACTACTAGAGTGCGGCTGTCTATGATTGGTTCGTCATATATAAATTCGCTTGCTATCTCAGTCTCAACCGGAACCTTAGCAAGCTTCTCGATAAGGCCCTTGCCTACCTGGCCCGAATGCATGGCGGTACCGCAGGCCGTGATGAAAATCTTATCAAAGCTCTTAAAGAACTCATCCGGAATTTCATCATACGTGAAGTCAGGAAGGCCGTCCTTAATCCTAGGCTCAAGTGTATTCTTAAGAGCTTCAGGCTGTTCACTGATTTCCTTCTCCATAAAGAAAGGAAATCCCTTCTTGGTAGCGGCTTCGGTATCCCAGTCAATTTTCTGATATTCTGTCACAAGAGGATTGCCCTTAATATCAAAAAGCTCTATATCGTCAGGCGAAAGCACCAGTATCTGATACTCGCCCAAAACAAGGTATTCGCGGGCATAGAGAGAGATGGCGGTCAGGTCGCTCGCAAGCATGGTTCCGTGCTCGGTCTTAGCCGCCACTATAGGACTTACGTTTCTGACCGCGTAAATCTTCCCCGGAATATCGTCAAAAATTATAGTAAAGGCAAAGGTTCCCCTGAAGCACTTCACAGCCTTGTAGATGGCCTTCATAGGGTCGGTGTATTTATCATAATAATGCGCAAAAACAGCACAGGCAACCTCTGTATCTGTCTGTGACTTAAGCTCATCCTCTATTCCAAACTCGCTCGCGAGCTCCTCATAATTTTCTATGATTCCGTTATGGGTTATCGTCACCCGCCCGAATTTATGAGGGTGGGCATTCTCGTCCGTCACCCCGCCGTGGGTAGCCCATCTGGTATGGCCGATACCGCACGTCCCGGTGAGGTTTAGCTTCTCAGCCTTTTCCTTAAGGTTCTTGACCTTGCCGATGCATTTACAAATATTTACTTTATCCTCATCAGAATTGTAAATGCCTATACCGGCGCTGTCGTAGCCTCTGTATTCGAGGGCAGAAAGTCCCTTGATAATAATGTACTTGGCTTCCTTAGAGCCGGTATATCCCATTATTCCGCACATATAATAATTCTTCCTTAAATATAATAATGCTTATGACAATCTCCGCTTATCAGAAGGTAAGTGTCTTCTTATCGCGCATAAGACTTGCGCCGGTAACTATCGTAAATGTACCGGCAAATACGCCAACGGCTATTACAATTATCCCAAGCACAATGTTGGCTACGCCTGCGAAGCTCATTGTTGTATAAGCCTTTTCGGTTCCTTCCATATCCATGTAATTCCTTTCATTCATATACCGAGGCGAACCACCTAAGAGCGTCAAGAAAAGCCTCGTAAATGGTGTCATCCTCTATGTCTCTTACGAGAAGCTCCTTATCCACAAATGGGAAATCCGCCTTCTCATAGGCAATCATAAAATCATATATCTCTAAGAGCTTTCCGCTGTGGTTTAACAGAACGTCCTTGATATCATCAGAAACCTTCAGCTTCTCAAACACTTCCTTCATAGGAATCTCTAAGATTATATCCATCACAGAGAAAAGTCCCATGAGGAAAAGCTCGTCCTTAAGGGCACCAAGCTCAAAGAGCGGAGCAATGTTTTCCGCAAACTTCGCGCGAAGGAGGCTGATTCTCGCAAGCTCCGAAGGCCTGTCGGAGCATAGCTCCTTCGTTACCGTCGTCCTCACCCATGCACGCAGATCCTTCTGGCCGAGCATGGCGGCGGCATTTCTTACGGATGTTATCTGCGAATTCCTCGCCCGCACGTTCGCGGCCTTAAGAAGAGATATCACAAGGGCCGGATCGTGGCTTATGACGTCAGCGGCGCCCTGAATATCGAAGTCAGGCTTATTTACATAATTTATCAGCTCAAGATAGGTAATCTTAACAGGCTCAATCTTCTTTTTACCCTTCTCTATTGGAACGGTGAAGAATGGCCCCATAAAAAAGTCACATATCTCAGTCCTCGAATACCGATCAAAGGTCTCCCTGTCCTTTATTCCCGCGACAAGGACACGAAGATTAGGGTATTTCTTATCAAGCACACCAGAGAATGAGCCTGTCCCCTTCTCCGTGCTGTCAATAATAATATAGTCCATGAGCGAAATAATATCCGCGTATACGTCAAGGTCGTGCTTTGAAAATCCGGATGCGGCGAACCTGTATCCAAGATTTCCCAGTTCCTCGATACGCTCTATATATCTGCTCTCGGGCTTTATCGCCGGATCAATGACGAGGACCATCTTCTGGGCCGGGAATTTGCAGATTTTCTCAATCTCCGTAAACACAGAGACATTGTTGATTTTTATAAATACCTTCTGGGAAGACTTGAAAGCCTCGCTTCCCAGGATATTTACAAGCTCGATTCCCAAAATATTCGATGCCGCGTCAAGCTCCCCGGTACCCTTAAGTGAGATATTGCGCAATTCATTCTCACGCTGAGTCTCTACCGCGTAAGCCCTGACCATCATGTTGCTGTCGAAAACCGGTATCAGTGATGCAAGCATATTCATTTACCTCAATACAAGTATAAAACCACAGAATAAATATACCCTATCGGCTAAAAAAAATCAACTGCCTTTATTAGCGTCTTCCTTCGTACCTGATTCTTGCGGAAAGATATTCAGCTATTCTCTCTAAGTCTTCTTCGGCGGAGTCGCCCTTTATCGCAAGATCACAGCTTATAGCCATGGTATTTATCATCCTGCGGGTGAACTTCTCACCGCCCGCGCGGATTATTTCCCTTTTAAGGCTCAGATCGTCAGTATCAAGGAATTCATTGAAGAGCTCCTCTTCGCTTTTATTTTCCAAAAGTACTCTTTCACTAACCGTACCCATATCAGAACCTCGAAAGCGGCGCGCATGCCTGCTTTAACCATTCAAGCTCATCGCCTGAAAAATGAGAAGCGATCTTCTCAAATACCATTTTATGGTAATCGTTGATCTGCTTTATGTCTTCATCATTGAGATACTTAATGTCAATCGCCTCTTTATCGATTGGAACATAGGTCACAGGCTCAAATTTAAGGAACTGACCATATTCATTTTCCACATCCTTCACGCAGAGCATCTCATTTTCTATGCGGATACCGTGACTGTTTGTGGTGTAGACCCCAGGCTCGTCAGTAGTTATCATGCCGGGCTCGAATACAGCGTTATCGCCCTCGCGAACCTTCCAACGGAAGGAGTTAGGAGCCTCGTGAACATTTAAGAGATAGCCGACTCCATGACCCGTACCGCAACGGTAGTCTAGTCCCATGTTCCAGAGTGGCGCGCGGCAGAGAATATCGAGATTGACTCCGGTGCAGCCCGCGAGGAAATGGGCGTTCGCAAGGTTCATGTTTCCCTTTAATGTAAGCGTGTAATCGCGTTTCCACTCAGCCGGAATATCGCCTAAGACTATGGTTCTCGTGATGTCGGTGGTTCCCTCATAGTACTGGCCGCCCGAATCAACAAGAAGGAAGCCGCGAGGCGCAAGCTCCGTATCGCTTTCCTTTGTCGGCTCATAGTGAAGCATAGCAGCGTTCTCATTGTAGGCCGCTATAGTCGTGAAGGATATCTCTATAAAGCCTTCCTGCTCGGCTCTGAGACCTTCAAGGTAATCGGAAGCCGAAAGCTCCGTAATCTTCTCCTTACCGATATGGGTCTTGAGCCAGTAAATGAACTTTACCATGGCGACGGCGTCTTTAACGTGGGCGTTCTTGATATTCGCGATTTCAGTATCGTTCTTCTTAGACTTCTCAAGGGTTGTAGGGTTGTACTCGTCTATAATATTCACACCACCCGGAATATTTCCAAATATGGCGTAGTTCACCCTTGAAAGGTCGGCGAGTACCTTCTCACCCTTATCGAATTTCTTGACGTACCTGTAAATGTCGTTATAAGGCTTTACCTTAATCTTATTTTTAGCGAATTCCTGTCTTAATTCGTCGTTTAAAACCCTCTCGTCGAGGAAGAGTATGGCCTTATTTTGAAGGATAACCGAGTAAGCCATCACAACAGGATTGCAAGGTATGTCATTCCCGCGTATATTGTAGAGCCAGGCTATATCATCGAGGCTTGTGAGCACATAGGCGTCGCAGTCCTTCTCTTTCATGAAATTTCTGACGAAGGAGAGCTTGTCTCCTATGCTTCTGCCTGTGTATTTCTCGGGAAGGAAGAAGGCAGGCTCCGTTGAAATAGGTGGGCGGTCCTTCCAGATACTGTCAACAAGATCCTCGTCATACTTGACAGTTCCCTTCTTTGCGGCAAGCTTATCAGCAAGGTCAATTCCTTCATTTGCGCTGACAGTCCTGCCATCGAAGCCGAGTACGCCCTTCTTAGGGAGCTTATCATAAATGTAGTCGGCGATTTCCGGTGTATCGGACTGACCCATTTTCATGAGGTCGATGCCTGTTCCCTCAAGCTGCTTTGCTGCCTGAAGGAAGTATCTGCCGTCGG
This sequence comes from uncultured Eubacteriales bacterium, assembly GCA_900314885.1. GTDB lineage: Bacteria > Bacillota > Clostridia > Lachnospirales > Lachnospiraceae > Catonella. The sequence goes on along the minus strand of OMWY01000012.1, from coordinate 32,185 downwards.
TCCAGAGGGCGGCTTCATTCATTGTGACTACCAGGGTTCCGGCTGAACCTGTGAAGCCTGACATGAATTCACGCTCGGCGAAGTGGGTGCCGGCGTATTCTGAGTCGTGGAAGTCGGCTGTAGGTATCATATAGATGTCTACGCCTGCCGATTTCATGTTCTTACGTAATTGCTGTAAACGAGTTATTATATCTGACATGGTTCTTAATTTCCGTGCCTTTAGTCGTAGCCAACTCTCCCATAGCTTAGCTATGGGTCCCTCTCTACGACAATAGGCACTATCTCCTATATATTTTATGCAAATTGTCGAGCCTTGCGGTGGCGTTTGTGAGGAGGGCATCAGCTATGACAAGGTTTACCATGCACTCACATACAACAACCGCCCGTGGCACAACCGTAGGGTCATGCCGTCCTTTTATACTTATTTTACGCGAAATTCCCGCTTTGTCAACCGTCTCCTGCTCCTTTGCTATAGATGGAGTAGGCTTAAATGCAGCTTCGGCTATAATCATACCTCCGGTACTCATACCGCCTAATATTCCGCCACCGTGATTTGACGTAGTGTGAATATTTAAATCGTCATCAGCGTAGAAGCTGTCATTATCGAGAGACCCGGTCGAAAGGGACACACTAAAGCCATCCCCTATCGTGACACCCTTGACAGCGCCGATTGACATTAGCGCCCCGGCAAGTCTTGCGTCAAGCTTTTCAAACACCGTATCTCCCAGTCCCGCCGGAAGGCCAGTAACATGGATTCTTACGACTCCTCCCGTTGAATCGAGTTCTTCCCGCTTCTTGTCAAGGAAGGCGCATGCCCTTTCGCCGGCAGCGCTGTCGGGCATGAATACGGGGCTTTTAAGTACGTCGTCACGGCGCACCCTATTCTCCATCGGGTCTAAGAATTTATCGTCGACCGTAATATCTGATATCGATTTTGTAAAGGCAATCGCTTCGATATTAAATTCCCTAAGGAGCTTCGCGGCTACGGCGCCTGCCGCAACCCTGGCTGCGGTTTCTCTCGCGCTCGACCGGCCGCCGCCTCGATAATCGCGGATTCCGTATTTTTCAAAAAAGGTAAAATCCGCATGGCCGGGACGGAAAATATCCGCAATTTCCGAATAATCCTTGGACCGCTGGTCTGTATTTCTAATTAAAATGGCTATCGGGGCTCCGGTAGTGACACCGTTAAAGGTTCCCGAGAGAATTTCGGGGGTATCGCTCTCGCTTCTGGCCGTGGTGTACTGACTCTGGCCCGGGCGTCGGCGATTCATATATGGAATTATATCTTCTTCTGTAAGGGCAAGACCTGCCGGACAGCCGTCTATAACGACACCGAGGGCCGGGCCGTGGGACTCACCGAAGGTTGAGATGTGGAACAGGGTTCCGAAATTAGATCCTGGCATACTACTCCTTCCGTCGAGTTATACTACTATGTGGTAATCGTCCATGATGTCGGCAACCATTCCCTTCTCATCAGGGAAATGATCACGAAAACGATGAATTTTCTCTGTCTCAAGCTCTATCGTCTTCTCATTATTTTCTATTCCGGTTCGAATACGGGCTCTTCTCGTATTAAGACGGTGACGTATCTCTACCATATCCTTATGGTCTACTATGGCATTCGCCTGGTAAATCCATATATCAGGATCGTGAAGTCCCGCCGCTCCAAGAATTGCTGAAAGTCTCGCGGAATTATTGTCATATGTGATTGATGTCTTTTTTCTGCGATCTTCATTTTCCTTCATGTCATTATATTGCGTAAGTCTGTATTCAAGTTCACCCGAATTATTTACGCCATATCTGTCACGAATAAAATCAACCGAGTTTGTCTCGTTGACATATTTTATTTTTACTGTATTTGAAATACCTATTGTTTTATTTATTTTCGCCGCGACAAGCTTTATATTTTTCTTATTCCGGTCTGACTCAATAAGTAAATATACAGCTATTAAGAGAGCGCCACCCGCGGTAAGAATAAAGGGTGTCATTACCTCCGCCTCATACATAAAGTAAAGTACAAAATACAGAATAAATAATATAATAATTATTAATCCGCCGATAAGAGACATATTTCTAAGGAACCGTCTTCGTTCTCTCTCATCCTTTTCTTCTCTTATTAATTTATCATGCTCGCCCTTTAGGAGACGCAAATCATTTTTAATTGTATTAAGATATTTTTCTTCGCTCTTTAGCTGCTTCAGGTCCCTGCTTACAGAGGCTTCGTTTTTTTCAATAAGCCTGAATTGAAGCCCTGTTATATCGCTCTTCTTTTTCTCAAGCGTATCGAGATCTGATTTCAATTCGAGCAAATGCTCTGCGCACTCCGTGAGATCCTCCTTATCCTCAGATGGCATTTCCTCTATGGTCTGCACGTCAAGGAGATAACTATTTACCTCGGAATACTCATTTTTTGCTGATTCTATAGCGGCCTTCGCCTGACTTATGTTATCGCAGCTCTTTCTTATATATCCCTCATGATCCTCAGGAACATCGAATTCAATTTTTGAAAGGTCGCCGATAAGTGGTCCGTTTTTTGTAATATTATCCGGGTCAAAATCATCAGCCACATTTTCGGAAGATTTCTCGTCGGCTTTTTTATTTTTTCCGAAAATATTAGTCTTTTCGCTGTCGGAATCTTCCTTCTTTTTTCTATGAAACAAGCCCATTTTCCACGCCCTTCCTGTACTGGTCCTTAAGATCGCCTAAAATCGTGTTTAATTTCAAACGAGCCTCTGTGGCATTTACACCTGAAAGTCCTTCCAATATTTCTAAAAGGCCTGTATATGTCTTGGAATTAAGCGCCTTTTCCCTAGCCTCATCCCACAGCTTCTCCGCTTCCATAACAGTCGGATCATCCTTAGGCATCTCACCGATTTTCTCTTCGAATTCCTTGCCAAGCCCACCCAGCTTGAAGCAGAGGATGGTGTATATAAGCGCTTTTTTCTCATGGCAGGCCCGGTATGACTTATAGAAGCAGTCGGCCGCTTCCCTGTAGCCTGCGGTGTGAACCAAGGCTATCCCTGTCGCAAGCAGCACCTGCCCGTAGTCATTTTCAGAAAGATTTTCCTCTTTAAGAATTCCTCTGAAATGCTTCAGTGCCTGAACATATGAACCGTCGCGAAGGTATTTATAGCCTATATGAGCCCTTCTCTCCCATCCGGAATATCCCGAAAGCCTCACCATCAGCTTCAGGAGCTCCTCTGTCTCTTTCCTGCCATAGAGATCGCAGGATAGCATAAGGGCCGCTACCATGTCCCTGACCCCATGACCATTTGCAAGAAGGTCCCTCATCGCCTTCGCGGTTTCCGGAAGGTCAAGGTCATTCTCAATAAAAGCGAGCAGGTCCGGAGAGAAGAAGCCAATATCTATACTGTAAATATTGTTATAAACGTAGTAGCAGATTTCCTCTATCGAGTAGAGTCTGCGGGCAGTTCCGGGAACCTTGTACGGATTTTCAGCGAGGCGCCCGGTACATCTGATTATTTTTTGCATAATGTCAACTCGTAAATTCTGTTGGTGGTAGGTACAAATGTACCGAATCCCATATCCTTAACGGTAATTTCACAGGTATTGCGGTCCTTAAAGCTCGCCTCAACTCTTAGCCTTACGAAGTTGCCTTCATCATTTTCAAGGCCGGTCAGTGAAATGAACCGCCGTTCAGTCTTCTTCGTAATAAAATCCTTTATCTGTATGGTCAGCTCCTCGACATCGCTTACAATTAAATCAAGCTCAGACGAGGCCTCATACCACAGGGTTGCGGGATGTATCAGGACTGCCTCGCGTTCCTTTCCGTCAACGTAGGTCAGAATTGATATTCCCGACCTCACCCTGTCCTCATCAAAATATATATATTTCTCATCCTCATTTCTTGACCTTAGAAGGGCGAGCTCGCAGGCTCCGCTTACATACAGGTTCTGGCCTCGGAACACGTGTCTTCCCGTAGAGAGGTCAGCCAGTTTCCTGTCGGCGAAATCTGTAAGGAAGCCTCTACCAACAGCGAATATGGTTGAAATGTCATGCTTGTCTATACAGAGCGAGGCTAACGTAAGAAAACTTCCCGCCGCCTTTTCGCGGTCAGCTTCTATCATTTCGACCGTGATATCGGAAAAATCCCGCCTTTCTATAGCCGCTGCCATAGGTGTAAGATTATTTATTATCGTAAGTCTTTCTGAGTGCAAGGCCTTATCATCTAATTCAAATTTTATTACATCATTCTGCCAGATGTCCCTCTTTTCATGAATTACATATGAAATGAAGGCTTCCTCATGGCTCACAAACGAATATCGGTCTTTTTCTATTTTAATTCTGTGAAGGGCGTCTCTTAGTATCGTCGAAAATGTTTCTCCGGCTATATCGGATGTAAAAACTATATAGCCTATCTCCACATACTTGTCAAATGTCCGTAAAACATTTAAGAGCCGTCTTAGATATATCTGAAGCAGGTGACTGCTCTCATATTTCTCGCCATCAACCGTAATTTCTTCATTTGCGACGATGGCCTTTAGGAAATCAGGAACCTCCTCGACATCGCTCTCATCCTCTTCGATTGCCGACAGGATGTCATCGCCTATTATCCATTCGTGCTTTGCTTTTCTTAGCGCAAGTCGGGTCGGAATCAGGCGTTCACCGTCATCAGCGTCACGGGACAGGGCGATAGGTCCTGCCTTTCTCATGGAATAATACGCTATCTGGGTATAGTCGGCGCATAAATCCACTCCGGCCAAAAGCCTCTCATCCATCAGCAATCACCCTCCTTTCCCTTATACTATCTAACGTCATCTGTCTGATTATCAAGCTTAAATATATCGTCTATAATTAATTCATTTAAGGTATATCGCTTTAAAAATTCTTTAAACGAGAGCTCATCTCCGAGATATTTCGCGATAAAGCACTCATTTAAATCGGTGAAAAGACTGCCTCCGTCTTCTCCGGAATTCTCGGCCTCATTCATGGTACGAAGGGCTTCGGACTTCATAACCCTTTCCTCGCTGTTGCCGGCGCTCGAGGTCGTAATATAATACTGGACCGATTCATCAGCGAAGAGGAGGAATTCCTTTACAAATATTCCTTTAAATACGCTCTTTATGCTTTCAGTCGTATAAGGCGTATCGGTTCCATCCTCTATGAATGTCCTGTAATGAATCGTAACCGTATCAGTCGGCTCCGCGAAGAAGCTTACATAGGTCTTGTTAATTATCTCAGCCGGAACTGTGCATTTTCCAATGAATTTCTTAAAGTACGGCATGACAATTCCACCTTCGGACAGTCTCTTCATCATCATTACGGCGTAATCATGTTCTGTCTCATCGAGCTCATCTCGGTTCGCCAGAATCTTGAGATAGGTCAGGATGAACATCATATCGTCGCCCGCTATGGCGTTCTTCTTGATCACAGGAAGAAATTCCGCATCTATCTTCCTGTCTCCCGTAAGGTAGCGGTAACACATATAGTTGATGACCGCCTTCGCGAGCAGGTCATTTTCATCATGATCGGCCATATAGATTTCATATATATTTCCGATTGAAAATGGAATGTCCTCGGTGAAGAGAGCCTGTTCAAGGACCTTGCCTGCGTATTCCGAGGTGAGTAATTCCTTCTCCTCGAGGACCTCATATATTTCCATCATCTCGGCGATGCCGCCCTCATGGTGGTCGCGAAGCCATATAAGGAGATCATCGTCCGCCTTCTTGTGGCGCATGAGTGCCATGGCCGTATAATCGAGAAAGGCATCGTCATGAATTTCCTCATCATAGAGGAGCTTGCCCGCGATTCTCGCCTGAAACTTCACCTGCGACCTCTTCGGCCCCAGATATTTAAGTGCCTCGATTCCAAGAGGATACATATTCCTTGAAAGCACAAGGCTCGCGACATATTCTCCCTTCTCGCGGTCGGCGATTTTAAAATCGCACTCATTTATAAGCGCGTCAAGCTTAGCTCCGTCATAATTGCCGTAATAATATTCTATTAACTTCACAAGAGCCGCACGCCTGCAGTCCTCGGTGAGGCAGTCCGCGTGACTTAGGATCTCACATATTTCCGATATGTCGCCGACCGTTCTGTGATATTTCTCATTCTGGGAGTATATTTCGGTGAGAAGTTTCACATCGCGACATCCGGCCTCATAGCAGGTCTCAAGGTATGGAACTGCCGTGAACTGCTTCTCAGCCTTGCCATAATCAGACACAGGATAGAGCAGGCCGTCACCGTCCTTAAGGAAGGATATGGAAGCGCTGCCGAATATATCTGTATAAGCGCCATCAATAGTCATTCTTGTTACAGACGGTTCCTCATATTCCTTGTAAAATGTATCGACCTCCGCATCCTTAAACCTGTCAGAGCTTATTTTGGCCTTGAACATGACATTTACGAGGCTCTCGCCAAACTTGCTCTCATAGTTTTTGTCAGACAGGGCAGTCCTCACTATCACGCTGATGTCATCCGAAAGCGTTCCGGAATCAACCATATCCTCGGCAAACCGGATAATCTCATCCTTATAGGTCGCGAAGTAGTCAGAATATTCCCTCTCATTTCTGTGCTTCACAAGAAAGGCGTAAATCGCGGCCTTTCTGTCGTTATTAAGAGGGTTGCCGAATTTGAAATATTCAAAGGCGCTCTTATCTATCCGCTCATTTTTATCGGTAAGAGTCTCGATATAAACCTCATAAATGCCCGAAAGCCTAAGTCCCCGCTTCACTCCCTCAGATATATAGCTGTGGCTCGACCTTGTAAATGACTGCGAGAGGAGAATCTGCGAGCAAATGACAGCGAGACATTCATCATCAGGTTTATTTTCATAAATTTTCTCAAGGGTCAGCAAAAGCAGAGGCTCGTACTTCCTTATATCTCCGGCAAGAAATACATACCTGTCGGAAAGCTCCTCGTCAGTAAGGTACCCGTGCCTTGCCGCAAAGGTGAATACTGCTATCTCAAATCTTCCGAGACGGTTTAAGAGCTCCGGCCTGTCCTTATAAATGAGAAATGCCTCTAAGTATAAGGCCGGACTTCTCATGCCTTCGTCATAGAGACGCGAAAAGGCTCCCAGTCTCTTACTCTTATCATTAATATAGCGTTCATCCATAAGGGTATAGAGGAAAAAGGCGAACTCATCCCCCGTCTTCCCTGCTAACTCTCTCATCCCTGCTGCCTCGCGCTTCTTTTCCGCCGCATCACTCGAGGCGAGGAAATTCAGATAGAAGAAAATCTTCTCATTTTCGGGAGTCTTCTTTATTTTCGCAAAATCATAGACGGCGCTTGAGGTATTCCCACTGATTATATTGAGATAAACGTCCGTAAGACCGCTTACTGTCTCATATCCGTCGATTCCTACTGTGTACATATAGGAACGGGCTCTGGTAACTGCCTCATTTAAAGCGAGCCTTCCCATGCGGTTATCAGCCAGGGTGTAAAAGGTTTTCACCGCGTTTTCAAATGAATTTTTTTCGGCGGTAATACTTGTCTTAGCTGAAAATCCGACCAAAGAAATATCAAAGACGAGCCTATCATTCGCGTTCTCAATAACTATTTTCCCGCTCTGGCGTAGCTTTCTCGATCTTGTCGGGTCTACCGTAAATACAAGCGTCGCGGTATCACCGTCAAAATCATCCATGGTAAGCTCCGTCTTATCACAGATGATGAAGTCACCTGTGACCTTGATTTTAGCTCTAATCCATCCCCAGGTATTCTTCTTTATAATAATTTTGTCATCGAGAGTCCTGTCTGTGAGATGATATTCAAACCTTGTTTTTTCTGTACTTATCCTTACAGGAGACTTCTTCCTGTCCCTGACAAGGAAGAGGTCAAGAGCATGAAGGCTGTCTGTATCTCTGGCGATAGCATTTACAAAGACCCTGTCTTCCTCTCTCTTCTCCGGTATAAGCATTAAGAAATCGGGGTTTCTAAGTATCTTCGCCGCTTCCGCGAAATGGTCCTTCGCGAATGAGGCAAATTGGAAGAGATTTTTTATCTCTCCGGCCGATGACATAATTTTCTTTTCCGTTACATCTACATTGTAAGGAACATAAATGCCGCCATGGTCTGACACCACGTTGATCATACCGCCGTACTTTAGGCCTGCCGGCAGGAAGGAGGCATCATAGGTGAAGTGGATTCTCTTCGCCCTTTCCGCAAAGGAAACAGTATCAAGAGTAAGATAACAGTCATCGACGGTAAGATACGCCCTGATATCGGATGCGTCTTCCTTGTCTGATGAAAATAACAAAAAAGAGCCGGTAATCTTGTTACCGGCCTGTACTGTTATGTTAAGTCCGGCAGGAGACGCAGAAAGACCCGGCCGCTTATAGTTCATGACTTCTCGTGCGTATCCGGCTATCTTCTGCTCCATTGACTCCTACCCATCCTCTGATTTTACTTTTTTCTGTAAATAATATCTTCTCTTGCGGGACCGTTGCTTATCATGGTGATAGGCACACCGATCCTTTTTTCTACAAACTCTATATAATTGCGGCAGTTCTCAGGAAGATCCTCGTACTTCTTTATGCCGCGGATATCACATTTCCAACCCGGAAGTGTAGTAAATACAGGTCTCGCCTTCTTAAGCTTAACCGTTACAGGAAAATCCTCTGTCTCCTTGCCGTCTATCTCGTAAGCTGTGCAGACAGGAATCTCATCGAGATAGCCTAAGACATCAAGAACCGTGAAGGCTACCTCGGTTGCGCCCTGCATCCTTACTCCGTATCTGGTCGCTACAGTATCAAGCCAGCCTACGCGTCTAGGTCTGCCGGTCGTAGCGCCATACTCGCCGCCGTCTCCGCCTCTGCGTCTTAGCTCATCAGCCTCATCGCCATGAAGTTCACTTACGAATTCACCGGCTCCGACAGCGCTTGAATATGCCTTAACCACGGTAATAATGTCCTTGATTTCATATGGTGGAATACCCGCTCCGATTGCTCCGTAGGCCGCAAGCGGTGAAGAGGACGTAACCATAGGATATATACCGAAATCAGGGTCCTTAAGGGTTCCGAGCTGTCCTTCGAGAAGAACAGTCTTGCCTTCCTTAAGTCCGTCCTGGATAAATTTCGCTGTGTCAGCGACATATGGGGCTATCATATCGCGGTATTCGCGAAGTGTGTTAAGAACCTCGTCCTTATCAAGCTCAGGCTTATGATAGAGTTCTCTGAAGAGGACATTCTTCTCAACTACGACTCTGTCAACCTTGTCCATAAGAACTTCGTCATCAAAGAGCTCCGATACCTGGATACCAATCTTCGCGTATTTATCTGAGAAAAATGGCGCTATACCTGACTGGGTGCTTCCGAATGAGTTCTTACCGAGTCTCTCTTCCTCGTACTGGTCAAGAAGTACATGATAAGGCATGAGAACCTGAGCCCTGTCTGATACAAGAATATGAGGCTTCGGAACGCCCTTTTCGGTTATTGAATTAAGTTCCTTAATGAAGAAAGGAATATTAAGGGCTACACCGTTTCCTAAAATGCTTGTTGTGTGGTCGTAGAAAACTCCCGAAGGAAGAAGGTGAAGCGCGAACTTGCCATAGTGGTTTACTATGGTGTGGCCTGCATTGCTGCCTCCCTGAAATCTTACAACGATATCGGAATCAGCGGCAAGCATATCCGTAATCTTGCCCTTCCCTTCATCTCCCCAGTTTGCTCCGACTATTGCTCTAACCATGGTTAATTACTCTCCTTCTTTCTAGCTGCTTCATACCCCAGCTGCATGGCGCCGAGGATGCCCTGATTATCATCAAGACTGTTAGGTACTATATAGCTGTCCATATCCGCGAGCTCCGGTGTCTTAAGATACCCGTTAAGCATCCTCGTCACCTGTTCCCTGATAAGCGGAAACAGCTTCATCTGGTGCATAACACCGCCACCGAGAATTATCTTCTGCGGTGAAACTATATATATATAATCAGTGAGCGCCTGGGCTATATAGTAGCTCTCTATCTCCCAGACCTCATCATTATCTGAAAGCATAACGGCCTTCTTGCCCCAACGCTTCTCTATGGAAGGTCCCGACGCAAGTCCCTCGAAGCAGTCAGGGTGAAATGGGCAGACGCTCTCTCCCTTATCCTTAGGATGCCTCAGCATCCTGATATGGCCTGCCTCAGGGTGAAGCATGCCGTGCGCAAGCTTACCATCGACTGAGAAGCCTGCTCCTATACCTGTTCCGACCGTAAGATAAAGCACAGAACTAAGTCCCTTAGCTGTGCCGAAGGTCATCTCGCCGAGACATGAGCCGTTTACATCGGTATCTATTTTCATAGGAACCTTGAGGCCCTTGATATACTCGCCGGTTTCCTTGTCTTCTATGCCATTTTTAAAGGCACTGAGGAGGTTAAAATGAGCCCAGCCCGGCTTCGGAGTCTCAAGAAGGCTTCCATAGGTCTGCGAGTCGGGATTGACATCAACAGGTCCGAATGTGCCTATGCCAAGCGCCTCTATATTCCTCACAGCGAACCACTTCACCATCTGTGGAACCGTATCCTCCGGTCTCCCGGTAGGAATGCTTGTAGTCGCAAATATCTCTCCGTTCTCATCGCCGACTGAGAGTACCATCTTGGTACCACCGGCCTCAAGTCCGCCTAATCTCATAGTTCCGCTCCTTTGTAAAATAGAAAATCCTAAAGTATTATAGCACACTTCTCCAAGAAAAAAAAGGGTGGCGAGTATAAAAATTCGTCACCCTGCAAAGTTATCTTTCGTTAACGTAATTAATCAGCCCGCCATCCGATATGATTTTCTGGATAAATGGCGGGAAGGACTGCCCCTTGAAGCTCTTCCCCGTCGTCTCATCATTTATAACGCCGGAATCAAAATCTATAGAAACCTTGTCTCCGGCAGCTATAGCGTCACAGGCCTCCGGACACTCAATAATCGGAAGTCCTATATTTATGGAATTCCTGTAAAAAATCCTCGCGAAGGTCTTCGCCACCACACAGCTGATTCCGCTCGCCTTTATCGCTATAGGTGCGTGCTCGCGGGACGAACCGCATCCGAAGTTCTCACCTGCGACCATTATGTCGCCCTGCTTCACATTTTTAACAAAATCCTTGTCAATATCGATCATGCAGTGGCTTGCGAGCTCGGCAGGGTCAGAGGTATTTAAGTACCTCGCCGGAATAATAACGTCCGTATCCACGTCATCACCGTATTTATGTACTGTTCCGCTTACTATCATCGTAACCCCCTTATAAACCAAGCTCCTTAGGCTCACTTATTTTTCCGGTAATCGCGCTCGCCGCCGCAACCGCGGGGCTCGCGAGATAAACCTCACTGTCGATAGCGCCCATACGACCCACAAAGTTCCTGTTTGTGGTCGATACGGCACGCTCGCCGCCAGCGAGGATTCCCATGTGGCCACCGAGACATGGACCGCAGGTAGGCGTGCTCACGATGCAGCCGGCCTTCATGAACGTAGTGATATAGCCCTTCTCAAGAGATTCCATATAAACAGCCTGGGTGGCCGGAATCACTATCACTCTGAGTCCCTTCGCTATGTGACGGCCTTCCATAACCTTAGCGGCAGTCGCCATGTCGCTGATTCGGCCATTTGTACATGATCCGATTACGACCTGGTCTATCTTGACAGTGCCGGCCTCATCGACTGTCCTCGTATTTTCAGGAAGATGAGGAAATGCTACTGTCGGCTTTATTTCGCCTAAATCTATATCTATCGTCTTATCATAGTCCGCGTCAGCGTCCGCCTCGTATATATGATACTGCTTATGACTGTGGGTACCCAGATATTCGAGTGTCTTGTCATCCACAGGGAAAATGCCATTCTTGGCGCCTGCTTCTATTGCCATATTTGACACGGTAAAGCGGTCGTCCATAGAAAGACTCTCAACACCCTCTCCCGTGAATTCCATTGACTTATAGAGGCAGCCGTCGACGCCTGTCATTCCGATGATGTGCAGAATCAGATCCTTGCCGCTGACCCATTTATTTAATTTTCCATGAAGGACAAATCTTATCGCGGATGGCACCTTGAACCAGGCCTTGCCCGTAACCATGCCTGCTGCCATATCGGTGCTTCCTACTCCTGTGGAAAATGCTCCGATGGCGCCATAGGTACAGGTATGCGAATCCGCTCCAATTACAGCGTCTCCTGCCGTAACTAAGCCCTTTTCAGGGAGTAGGGCGTGCTCGATGCCCATTTCACCAACCTCGAAGTAGTTAGTGATATCATTTGTCTTAGCGAATTCCCGCATATATTTGCAGTTTTCGGCGCTCTTGATATCCTTATTCGGTGTAAAATGGTCCGGAACAAGCGCAATTTTGTCCTTATCGAATACTGAATTCTTCTTAAACTTAGATAGCTCCTTTATCGCGACCGGAGCGGTCACATCATTTCCAAGAACAAGGTCAAGATTAGCTTCAATCAGATCTCCCGCGTGAACCTCCGCCACTCCGGCGTGGGCAGCGAGAATCTTCTGGGTCATAGTCATCCCCATACAAAAATCACCCCTATTATAAAATAATTTGTAACTGTTCAGACCCAACAAATAATAAAGCAATACAGCTTGCTGTAATTGCTTTATGTATTTGTTGGGTTATGAGGGGCGATAGCCCCTTGAGCCCGCCACATGAGAAATGCGAAGCATTTCGAATTGGCAGGCCTGAACAGTTTCTATTTTTTACACTTTAGGATTGAATTATAGCACAGTTTCGATTATAATAAAAATACATAATAAATATGTTAGCCATTACAAGGAGTTATTATGAGCGAATTAGTTGAACAGAATCTGCCACTTTATCATATTTTCAACGCAGTTGCGGAGACCGGGAATATTTCCCACGCCGCGAAGGACCTCTATATAAGCCAGCCTGCCATAAGCAAGGCTATAACAAGGCTTGAGGAGAACCTTGATACGAAGCTCTTCGAGCGAAGCAGCCGCGGAGTTACCCTCACTGACGAAGGCCGTACCCTCTACGACCAGACGAGCGCTGCCTTCAGGCACATAAAGAAGGCCGAGGATACCCTCCGTCATAACAATGAGCTCGGTATCGGCCACCTGAGGATTGGCGTATCCACCACGCTCGCGAGATACGTCCTTTTACCTTATTTAAAGGAATTCACAAAGCATTATCCTCATATAAGGATTTCCATAAGCTGCCAGTCAACCTATCAGACCCTTGCCCTCCTTTCAGCTAAGAAGGTCGATATAGGTCTCATTGGCCAGCCTTCAAGGCTTGAGTCCTATGAGTTTGACTCGCTCGGCGCCATTGAGGACATTTTCGTGGCGACACCTGAATATATGGAGAATCTCTACAAGCGCCACCCTGAAGCGAAGAGTAATCCTTTTGAGTACGCCAATATCATGCTGCTTGACCAGGAAAATATTTCCCGCCACCATATAGATGAGTACATGCGTGAAAATGAGCTCTTCACGGGCCAGCTCATGAGCGGAAGAATCCTTGAGGTTTCAAGCATGGACCTTCTCATAGAATTCTCCAAGGTAAGCCTCGGTATCGCATGTGTTATAAAGCAGTTTGTGGAAGAAGAATTGAAGGATAAGACCCTTACCGAGATTAAGCTTAAGAATCCTGTAAGGAAGCGCGAGATAGGTTTTTCCTATCTTCGCGACACCTCTGACAATGAAGCAGTTAAGATGTTCACCGACCTCGTCCACAAAATGCGAGACAAGAAAAACAAGCAAGAAGAAGAGTAAATGAAGAAAAACGAATTTATCGAAAAATTAATTAAGCTCGCCATCCCCATAGCGCTCCAGAGTCTCTTACTTGCGTCGGTCTCCGCGGCCGACGCCTTTATGCTCGGCCGCCTCGACCAGAATTCCATGGCGGCCGTGTCGCTGGCCTCCCAGATTCAGTTCATAATGACCATGTTCATAGGTGCCGTGACAAGCGCCGGTTCCATACTCGGCTCCCAGTACTGGGGTAAGAGAGATATGGAAACGGTTGATGATATTTTTAACCTCATGTTAAAATTCATGGCCGTTATTGACATACTCTTTTTTATTCTCTGCACCTTCACCCCGATGCCTCTGATGTCAATTCTCACAAATATTGATGAACTGAAGCGTATCGGTTGCGAGTATCTTGTAATAGCGGGATTTTCATACCTGCTTGTCGGATTCTCACAGGTCTACCATACCATAATGAAGATATCGGGGCATGCGACCATGAGTATGTCTGTATCCGTTGTCGCTGTCCTCCTCAATATAGTATTTAACTATCTTCTCATTTTCGGAATAGGGCCCTTTCCTAAGCTTGGGGCAGAAGGCGCAGCCATCTCTACCGTATTATCAAGAATCGTTGAAATACTCTGGTGCGTGATTATTTCTTATAAAAGGGATTATATTCACCCTCATTTCAAGCACTTCTTTAAGAGAAATGGTCTCCTTGTGAAGGATTTCAGCAAAATCTCCCTTCCAATCCTCGGTGCCTCTCTCATATGGGGCGTTGGATTTACAAGCTACACCGCGATTGTTGCCCATATAAACGCGGACGCTGCGGCGGCGAATTCTATCGCAGCTGTTGTGCGTGACCTCATATGCTGTCTCTGCAACGGTATAGCGACTGCGGGCGGCATCATACTTGGAAATGAGCTTGGCGCCGGCCACAAGGATACTGCAAAGGACTATGGAATCAGGCTTAGAAATATGTCCTTCGTCATAGGGTTCATTTCTACCGGAATAATGCTTGCCCTAACACCTCTCATCGTGAATTTTATGATTCTCACAGATACAGCTAAGTCATACCTTACCGGCATGATGATAATCCAGGCCTTCTATATGATCGGAAGGTGCGTAAATACCGTCACAATTAATGGCGTATTTGACTGCGGCGGCGATACCATGTTCGATGTATATTCCCTGGTTGTTATGATGTGGCTTGTGGCTGTACCGACGGCGCTTCTGGAAGCCTTCGTCTTCCACTGGCCTGTCCTCGCCGTCTACGCCTGTACATGCCTCGATGAAGTAGGCAAGATTCCATGGGTGATGGTGCATTTTAAGAAATATAAGTGGTTAAGGGATTTGACGAGATAAGTAAAAAAAAAACCGGCAGACATGATGTCTGCCGGCTCTTATATAAAAGCCTATTAGAAAATATTTCCACATTTTTCCTTCATTTGGCATAAAGCTTAATCATGCCTGAATTTTCCGGTATTCTTTATTCTCGCTGAATTTCTTGGCAGCATAGGAGCATACAGGATTAATCCTTACTCCTGCAGCTTTTGCTTCATCGACCACTCGGTCGAGGAGCTTTTCCGCGATGCCTCGTCCGCCATATGAACTGTCTACGCCTGTGTGAGTGATGGTCCACACGCCCTCATTGACAGTAAATTCGCACTCGCCTATCTCTTTATCTTCATCGTAAGCTACGGCTCTCTTCTCCGGCTCAAATTCTATTCTGATGACATTGTCTTCTTTAACGATTTCTTGTTTATCACGCTGCTCCATATAGGCTTACCTTCTCTCTCCATACAGTGGTTGCCCCCAGTTTATCACCCCCGTGCCAGGTACCATTAAATTTATCTAAACCGCTTCGCGGTTTAGATAAATTTAACGGGACCAGGCACTGCTTTGATCCTGCACTCGTGTTTTCTGGTCTTCTTGTCGTAATTGATGCCGACTATAAGAAGATTGTCCTTATAATCCTTCAGTGCTTCGGGATAGTTCTTCTCTTCTATCTGCTTCATGGCTGTGTCGGCGTATAGAGTCTTATATAGCTTTGAGTTTTTCATATTCTTCATATGTCATTACTTCGAAATCAGTACAATCCTCTAGTCCACCCTCTACATTTTTCAATGCTGCCTTAACGGCATTTAATGCTTCGTCCGGTGAATCTATATCCCACTCAGGCGCATCATACGTAGTTATTAAGAAACTGCCATCTTCCAGTTTGGGAGCATGTTCAACGATATGCTCCAGCAACCTTGGATTAGTCCTCATCATCCTTTCAGCCTCATCCCTCCAAAGAGGATGTTTATAAGAAACTACATATCTCATATTTATCCCTTTCAAAAACTAGCTTTTTTCTTTATTGGTTCTCTTCAATTATTCTTTTAACATCAGTAAGTGGCAGTCCTGTAAGATCAGATATAGTTGATATATCATATCCTCTGTCGTTCATTCTCAGTACCGTCTCTCGTTGAGTTTTCTGTATTCCCTGCTCGATGCCCTGTTCTATGCCCTGTTCGATACCTCGCTCAAGACCTTTTTCAACCAATGATGAACTAAGATTACACATATTCATTAACCTCCCTTCCATTCCTGACGTCATTCTGATGCCGTATTCATCTTGAAGGATTCTGATTTTATCCTTAACATCAAGCTTGCCGATTATGGCTTCTATAAACCTGTGTAGTGCCAGTGGATCTCCTTCTTTTGCGTTAACTATCGACTCATCGCTGACATTAATAGCAGCGTCAAATGTCTCGGTCTGATTCCAGTAGTCATCGAAAATTCCGGTTTTCATTACCTGGACAACAGACCTTGGACTGTATATATCTCCTATATTTTTAAGAGAATATCCATCATACCAGTTTTTCACTTCATCAAAAGCTATTCCGTTTTTTTCGCAAAGTACACTCACCTCATCAGTCGTAAAACCCATATAAGGGTCAAGAGGAACAGCGTTCGTCATGGAATACTCAGCAAACATATTTAAAGCTGAATGTGTCCCATATTTTTTGATAGGCAATATTCCGGTCATATAAGCAAGGCCTATATAGGCCTTATCCTTCATCCAATCGCGGAGGAAGTCGAGGTATTTCTTCTGGGCATCATAGTCAGTCTTATACTCGCGGAAAATACAATCCCACTCATCGATAATTATGACAAATTTGCGTTTTCTCTCTTTATAGATATCTCCCATTAATTGCGCCGCATATTCTGGATTCGCTTCGCTCATCATGATATTCTGTATGGGCATGCAAGCATGCCCATACTTGGCAAGCACGACGTAAAACGTCGTGCTTACAATTCGCAGGTACCAACTGTTCTCGGGAATGGGATGACGTCTCTGATGTTGCCGATTCCGGTGAGGTACATGACACAGCGCTCAAAGCCGAGTCCGAAGCCTGAGTGGCGGACAGTACCGTATTTTCTTAAATCGAGATAGAAATCGTACTCATCCATAGTCATGCCAAGCTCTTCCATACGGCTCTTAAGCTTGTCGTAATCCTCTTCACGCTGGCTGCCGCCGATAATCTCTCCGATTCCCGGTACCAGGCAGTCTGCTGCCGCTACGGTCTTTCCGTCCGGATTTAACTTCATATAGAAAGCCTTGATTTCCTTAGGATAATCAGTAACAAATACAGGCTTCTTAAATATCTTCTCAGTCAGATATCTCTCATGCTCGGTCTGGAGGTCGCAGCCCCAGTAAACCTTGTATGAGAACTCATCGTTGTGCTCAGAAAGCATCTTAACGGCATCAGTATAGGTTACCCTGCCAAAATCAGATGTCGCTACATGGTTTAATCTCTCAAGAAGGCCGGTATCTACGAACTTGTTGAAGAATTCAAGCTCCGGCTTTGCGTTCTCAAGAACATAATTAATTACATACTTAAGCATAGCCTCGGCGAGGTCGCAATCATCAGACAGATCGGCGAATGCCATCTCAGGCTCTATCATCCAGAACTCAGCCGCATGGCGGGTTGTATTTGAATTCTCCGCGCGGAAGGTAGGTCCGAAGGTATATACATTTCTGAATGCGGTCGCAAATGTCTCTGCGTTCAACTGACCGCTTACGGTAAGGTTAGTAGCCTTGCCAAAGAAATCCTTTGTGTTGTCAACCTTTCCGTCAGGAGTGAGCGGAAGATTGTCCATATCAAGAGTCGTCACGCGGAACATTTCACCTGCGCCTTCAGCGTCGCTTCCGGTAATGAGAGGAGTGTGAACATAGACAAAATCTCTCTCCTGGAAAAATTTGTGTATAGCGTAAGCCGCGAGGCTTCTTACCCTGAAGACCGCCTGGAAGGTATTGGTTCTTGGCCTTAAGTGTGAAATGGTCCTCAGATACTCCATCGTATGGCGCTTCTTCTGAAGAGGATAGTCAGGAGTCGACTCGCCCTCGATAGCGATATCCGTCGCCTGAATCTCGAATGGCTGCTTCGCGTCAGGTGTAAGAATAAGCTTACCTGTTACAATGATGCATGCGCTGATGTTAAGCTTCTCAATTTTCTCGAAATTAGGAAGCTCGCTGTGGTATACAACCTGAATTGGCTCAAAATAAGTTCCGTCTGAGAGCACGATAAAGCCGAAATCCTTGGAATCTCTGATGCTCTTTACCCAGCCGCCCACCTTTACTTCCTTGTCGGCGAAGCTCTCCTTGTCCTTAAATATCCCTCTTACTGTCGTTAATTTTTCCATGATATAAAATCTCCCTTATTTATGAAAATTGCAGCAATGCTGCATGACATCTCACTTTCTGTGCTTCCTATGCCTTGTTGGAATGAAGCTGTCAAATATCATAACATCAAAGTCCTTCAAGGCCCGCTTCCTGTCCTTTTCACTCTTCACAGTCCAAGCGAAGGCCGGGATATGGAAGAGCTTCCTGTTAATCTGAAAGGCAAGCGTATCAGCGTATTTATGGTTAAATGCTATGAAATCAGGCTTTGTAGCGAAATTGCCGGTTAAGTTCTGAAGAAGCCATAGAAGCCCTTTATTTCCCTTGGTGCCATCTTTTATGAAATTGTCAGCCAATTGCCCCCTTATAACATCAGGGTGCTTCATCCTGAACCAGAGAAGGCAGAGCGGGTTAAATGACTCCATGCACCATTCGCCGTCGTATTCACGTAAAAGCTCCCAGGCCTTACGGCAGACGGTCATATCGGTGTCAACGCTCTTTATTTCAACCAAAATCGGCACCTTACCATCTATTAATTCAAGTACCTCCGCAAATGACGGGACCTTCTCGCGGCTTCCGAAAAGTCTGTAATTTGTCCGAAGCTCATCAAATGTAAGCGATTTCACCTTTACGTCAGCGCCACAGGCGCGATTTAAATCAAAATCGTGAATGACGACAGGAACATTGTCACGGGTCAGCTGAACATCAAGCTCTATCGCGAAGCCCGCCTCTATGGCCTTTCTAAAGGCCGGAATAGAATTCTCGGGGGCTTCGGTTCCATTTTTAAACAGTCCCCTATGCGCAAAATCCCATTCTGAAAAGAACTCCATGTCCTTCCGCTTCTTTATTCTCGGCATGGACATAAAGAGGTAGAGGGCCACGGCTCCGGAAATCCCCGCAGCCGTCATAATCACAGCATCATCTTTTTCCATCTTGCTAATCCTTTTTTGTTCACCGCCCACTCGTTCGAGATGCTTCGCATCTCTCATGAAGTGGGCTCAAGGGGCTAACGCCCCTCACAACCCAACAACCATTTAGCAATTACAGCAAGCTGTATTGCTAAATGATTTGTTGGGTCTGAACAGTATCAAACTGCCTACTAAAAAGCTCATAGTAATAGCCCTTCTCGGCCATCAGCTCCTTATGGGTTCCGCGTTCGATAATCTTTCCATCCTTAACTACAAGTATAACATCAGCGTCAACTACGGTAGAAAGTCTATGGGCGATCATAAATGATGTACGCCCCTTTATAACCTTCCCTATAGCTGATTGTATACGTTTTTCGGTCACTGTGTCAATAGAGGATGTCGCTTCATCAAGTACAAGTATTCTCGGATCGGCAAGAATCGCCCTCGCGAATGACAGAAGCTGCTTCTCGCCCGTAGAAAGCAGGTCGCCTCCCTCGCCGACCTCAGAATCAAGACCATTGCCCATTTTCTCAATGACTGATTCAGCATCGACTGTCCTTACCGCTTCCATTATCTCTTCGTCTGTCGCGTCAGGCTTGCCATAGCGGAGATTCTCACGAACCGTGCCTGAGAAAAGGTGAGGTGTCTGAAGTACGTAGCCTAAGTTTCCGTGAAGCCACCCCTGGCTCCTCTCCCTGGCGTCACGGCCGTCTATAAGTACCTGACCGCTTGTAGGCTCGAAGAAACGGCAGACAAGATTTACAAGGGTTGACTTCCCGGCGCCGGTCTCACCGACTATCGCGACGTTCGTTCCCTGCGGAACCTTAAGGTTAAAATGCTCAAGGACCATTTCATCCCCGTCGGGATATTTAAATGAAACGTCCTTAAACTCTATATCACCGATAAGCGGCTCCCAGTTCTCCTTCTTAGGATGGAACATATCGCCGTATTTCTCAATTACCTCAGGCGAATCTGCGACGTCAGACTCGGTATTTATAAGGTTAGTGAGACGCTCAATATTTACCTCTGCCTGGATAAGATTGGAAATGGTGTTCACTATGGTCTGCACCGGGTCCAGAATACCCGAAGCGTAGCTCATGAATACAGAAAGCGTACCTATCATCATGAAGTTGTCGCGGGTGAGAATACCGCCCTGCCAAAGGACGAGAGCCAAGGTGAGTGAAGACACGAAGCCCATAAATGACCAGAAGAAGGCGGAATATTTCGTGGTTCTTACGCTCAGACGACGCATTTTCTCGGTATCGCCCTTAAACTCATCATAGAGCTTATCTTCAACGACGAGAGTTTTAAGCGCCCTTGCGCCCGTAATTCCCTCATTGTAATCGCCTGTTATCTGCGAATTCTTCTCACGGACCTTCCTGTTAAGAAATGTGAGTTTTTTCTCAAAGAAAATGGTCACGAGAACGCCAATCGGGATTAGAATCAGTATCATGGCGGCAAGCTTCGCGTTTATCGAAAACATTACCGCAAAGACGCCTATCATATAGGTTCCGTTCCATACTAGCTGCATGGCGCCATCGAAGACTATATCTCCGATTCTCGCCGTATCGCTCGTGACACGGGCCTGGATATAGCCTACATTATTCTGGTTAAAGTATGAAAATGACAGGGTCTGTAAATGGTTAAAGCTCGCGCGTCTAAGGTCAGTGCTCACATTTATGTTGCTCGCGATTTCTTTTGTAACGGCGAAGTAATCAGTGATAAGCTGAATAACCATTACTAGGAGGTAGAGTATTATAAATGCAGGAAGTCCGGTCAGGTCGCCCCTTCCTATAAAATTATCAATGGCGTACCTGTTAAAAAGCGGGTATATAACATCAATTGCACTTCCGATTATACCGCATATAACGCACAGGATAAACGGCTTCACATAAGGCTTAAGAAAGGGCATGAGCTTCGGAATTCCAAAGAATGGAAGTGAAACTTTTTTTCCTTCGTCTTTTAATTCCTCATCTAATTCTTCATCCATCAGTCTTCCCTCCCCTCTGTCTGAATGTCAAATATCTTCTTATAAATGCCTCCCTTATCGAGAAGTTCCCTGTGGGTACCCTCTTCACAGACTTTGCCGTTTTCAAAGACGATAATATTATCGGCGCTCATAAGTGTGGTAAGTCTGTGCGCAATAATGAGTCTTGTCGTATCCGCGGATTCCTTACTCAGAGCATCACGAATCTTCGCGTCAGTCTCGGTATCGACAGCCGAAAGAGAATCATCAAAAATCTGAACCGGAGTATTACGGATTACTATCTGCGCAATCGCTGTTCTCTGCTTCTGGCCGCCTGAAAGCGTAACGCCTCGCTCACCGACAGCGGTATTGAAGCCCTTCTTGAATTCCTTTATGGTGTCAAGGAGGCTCGATGTCTCAGCCGCCTTACGAATCCTGTCGTCTGTCGCGTTTTCTACACCGATTCCGATATTTTCCCCTATAGTCTTAGAGAACAGATATGGCTCCTGAAGGACAAGGCCGACATTTTCACGGAGGTAAAATCTGTCAATATCCCTGATATCGACACCGCCTATCGTTATCGATCCATTTCCGTCCGGGAGCTCATAGAGCCTTAAAAGGAGGAACATAAGGGTACTCTTGCCTGAGCCGGTAGAACCTAAGATTCCGACCGTACTGCCCGCCTTTATTGTAAACGATACATCATCGAGTACCTTCTCGCTGCTGCCCGGATATGAAAATGTTACGTGGTCAAAGACTATATCCTTGTTCATGTCCGGTTTCGCCGCATTTTCAATATCCTTCTCCGGCTCAGCGCTCATGATATAGTTAATTCTGTCAAGCGCAATATTTGCGCGACTCAACTGGCTTATAACACGGCCGAGCTGTCTGACAGGCCAGATTATCATGTTATTATAGGTATTAAAGGCGATGAATTCGCCGGCTGTGAGCTCACCCTTTACCCCTAAATATGAACCAATCGCTACAACCGTGAGGCCCTGAAGGATAGCGAGCAGATCGCCTACGGTCCAGAAGGAAGCCATAAGAACGCTCAGGTTATCCCAGCAGCTCTTAAACTTCATGTTCTGCTTCTCGAAGCGATCCCTCTCATACTCCTCACGACCAAAGGCCCTTACTACACGGACTCCGGTGAGGTTTTCCTGGGTAATCGCTTGAAGTAAGCCTTCCTCCTCGTCCACCTCCTTGAACATCACGTCAAACTTCTTCCTGAAGAGGAGCGATATTAAAATCAGAACCGGGAAGAAGAGTGACGCAAAAACCGTCAGCATGGGATTTATATTCGCCATGAAGGTGATGGAGAGCACGATTAATAGGATAATCTTAAAGAGGCTTGTAAGCTGCTCCGCCACAAACTGCTTGACTGTCTCTACGTCAGAGGTGCAACGCTGGATTATGTCTCCGGTCTTATTTTCGGTATGCCAGGAGAGAGGCAGCATCTCTATGTGCCTGTAGAGGCTGTCACGGATAGTCTTCACAAGCTTCTCCGCTCCCTTAGAGTTAAATACGTTAAATAAATATCTGAACGTAACGGAGAAGAGTGCAATGATAATCACAAGCAGCGCGACAAGGCGCAAATCAGCCCTCATTACCTGTGGAACATTGGAAGCCTCTGTCCCCAAAAAGGGGGCAAGAAACCTCGTAACGCTTCGTGAAATATCCGTAACCTTATCCCCGATTACGGAATCGACTGTGAAGCTTATAACCCTTGGAGTAACCAAGTCTAAAAGTGTAACAAGAATTATGCAGATAACGCTTATTACAAAATAATGCAGGCTGCCCTTTAGAAACGATATGAGCAGCCTGTTTCTGTCCTTCGTTTCGTATTTCTTTTCTTCCATTTTACCTTATATTATCTTTTCAATTGAAATGTCTCTCTCCTCGTAGAGGTCGACATAGCCTTCGGACGTCTTAACGAGTGGCCTCGCGAGGTCAAGCTTATTTATCATGACAATTTTCCCCACCTTGCCGTTTGAAAGCTCGACACTGTTATTCATGTAAGTATCGGTTATATAGTGTAAGAAGGTCAAAATATACTTAGGGTCATACTTAGAGAGGCCTTCCTCTTCAAATATCTCAATAACCTTAAACGGGCATATCGGTCCCCTGTAAACCCTGGCGCTTGTCATAGCGTCGTATACATCCGCTATAGCCACTATCCTCGCAAATGGGTCAATCTGCTCGGTCGTAAGCCTAGACGGATATCCCGTCCCATCGCACCTCTCATGGTGCATAAGGGCAGTCATCTTAATATGGTTATCGATATCCATGTCCTTTAGCATATAGTAGCCCTCGAGGGCATGGCGCTTGATAATGGCAAACTCCTCTTCCGTAAGTCTTGCCGGCTTACCGATAATCTGGTCAGGCACCTTCATCTTGCCCACGTCATGCATGAGTCCACACAATGTAAGCGTTTTCACATCCTGGTAGGGGAGACCGAGCCACCTGCCGAAAACGTTACAGATAAGGGATACATTCAAGCTGTGGACATAAGTCGGGTCATCGAAAAGGCGCATATTGTGGAGCATATCAAACATATGAATACCGGATGGATTGCTCGCGACAAGCCTAGCCGGCTCTACATAAAGACTGTTGATATTCACCGCTCTCTTAGCGACAAGGTCAGAGAGAGATTTGCGCAGACTTCCAATCGACTGCTCAAACTTCTTCTCAAATACCTTGAACTCTACGCTGTTACGAATACGCTCGGAATAGGTGTCCTCTATCTCCTCCTGTGAAGGCGGTTTAATCTCGGAGGTTTCCTCCGTAACCTTAACCGACTGGACAGTATAAAATGAAAGGGCTGTGATCTGCTTATCCGTAAGCTTAGTGCCCTTAGGCAGAATCAGAGTATCATCAGCGCTGTAAACATCCTCCTGCAGTACCATATCAGGTACAAGGTCTCTTACAAGAATTCTAGGCATACATTTACCCATCCTTATATGTTAACTAGTTACGATCATTCACGTTACCAAGGCACACGAATAAAAAGTATGCCTTATATATAATACTCACTTTTTCGAAATTTTGCAAGTACTTTTGCACCTTTTGCGTCATCCTGTCGCCGGAAACAAAAGAAGGACCGCCATGTGGCAGTCCTTCTTTGATTGCAGAGCTTATTTTATCACTTTACGGTTACTGTAGAGTACATTACCTTTCTTGAACCGTTGTTAAGGGTTACTATAAGTCTTACCTTAGCAGTTCCCTTGCCTGTTGCGGTAACTATGCCCTTTGAGTTAACCTTAGCTACCTTAGTATTAAGTGACTTATAGGTAATCTTCTTAATACTTGCGGTCGAAGCAGTCTTCTTAAGAGTAATTGTGGCCTTTCCGTACTTTTTGAGAGTATACCCGGTCTTCGCAGGCTTAATATTCGCAAGAGCCTTCTTAAGAAGCTTCTTATACTGTGTCGCGGAAACAAGCTTATACTTGGTATTCTTCTGCAGACCCTCAGTAGAGAATGTAAAGCCTGCGCTTTCCGTTGTCTTGATTCCGGTAATTATAGGATTGACGGTAGTGCCTCCTACAAGGTAAAGAGTCTTATCCTCTGTCGCAGCCGCTGTATTCGCGGTTCCGGCAGGAGTCTTATCCTCGCCTACCGTAACTGTCTTGCCTGTTCCCGTGGTTGAAGCCGTTGTCTTGCCTGAGCCGGCAGCTGCCGCAGTGCTTGTGCCTGCTCCTGTAGTGGTAGACTTTGTCTTATTAGGCAATGATGGTACTACAGGTATAGTAGGTGTTGTCCTAGGATTTGGTACAGATGGGCTTATTACGGTAGCACTGCCTCCTCCTATAGAGCCTGAGCCTGCAGTTGAGCCGCTGCCGCTTGCGGAGCCTGAGCCTTTAGAACCTGTTCCTGCATCTGAGCTGCCTGAACCCTCACTCGTTCCCGGAGTTGCAGGCTCTGCAGGAGTCTCGGTCTTAGAGGAATCCTTTGGATTCTCAGGAGTTTCCGGTTCTGCAGGTGTCTCTGAAGGATCCGATGGTGTCTCAGATGGGTCTGATGGGGTCTCAGCAGGATCTGAAGGTGTATCTGATGGGTCTGATGGGGTCTCAGACGGATTTGATGGTGTGGATGGCGCGCTTGAGCCCTTTGAGCCTCCGCCGATAAGGTCATCATCTACATCAAAGCTCATCTCTGTGGTTACATCGATTTCAGCTTCATTGTAGTTAAATGCGTAGTCAAGTACGGCAACATTTACCTTGCTCGTATCGTAGCCCGCCGCTTCAAGCTTGTCAAGGCTTGCTAACTTACCTCTTAGATTGAAAGCCTGACCTGCCTTCTTACGAGGGAATACGACAGACGCTACAGCGTCATATTTTCCTGTTTTCTTGTTGAGCATGTCAATCTCAGCACCGGAAAGATAATCATTATCCTTAACAGCCATCCTATATTTGAGATATCCATCCTCTTCAAAGAACTCTGAATCACTGTCAATTACAGGCTTCTCATTATCAAGCGTAAATGTGAAGCTCTTGGTCTCTGTCCTTGGGTTGCTGCCAAATGTCGTAGCTGACATTGTAAATGTATACTTACCGTCAGGAAGCTTCTTGCCATTTTCGTCGTATCCGTCGAACTCAGGCATATAGTAGAGGGCTTCGTTGTAGATAAATATCTGCGCGCTTGAATAGTAGTAAGCGCGATTCATGTAATCAACCTTCTTGTCAGCGACCACGCTTCCGTCAGGTCCGGTAATCTTCATTTCGAAGTTCTTGGAGCCTCTGATTGAATATGACTGGGTAGCGAGAACGGAGCTTACCTTGCCAAGTGAGGATCTTGAAATCGCAATATTGTTGATATCGTATGCTGTATTCTTGTTTCCCTTGATAAGACGGTCGAAGAGATTGCAGCCAAGGTAGTTAGATTTTCCCTTAACGTCGTTATATACTATGCTTCCGTCATCGAAATAAGGAATAGTGCCATATGCTTTGTAATCATAGTAGCTTGCGTCAAATATAGGAGCTGCTGACCAGTCACCCGCAAAGCCTAAGAACGGAACTGAATAGTCGAGCTCATGTCCCCTGTTCGCGAAGAAATATCCCTCTACGAAGAAGCCGTTTGTATACTTCGAAGCAAGGTCAGCGATTACGGAATCAGAGTAGTCAAGTGAAATGTTTACAGTTACGGTCGCGGTGCCATTTCCCGGAACAGTTACCTTATTTCCGTTTACGGTCTCACCGCTGTAGGTAACAGTAGTTCCCTTCGTAATATCAATATCGCTCTTAGATGAAACAGTCATGCCCGCGCGATTTGCGTAGCCCTCAGCCTCAACTACGGTCTCAAGCGGATAAACCTTCTTAACGGAGCTCATATTGTTAAATGTAACGGTGAACGAAAATGTTCCGTCAGCGCTGTCGCCAAGCTCAGCCTTAGGACGCTCAGAGCCTTCTACTGTAAGATAAACCGGAGACTTAACAGCCTCATTAAGGTCTACAAGGCCGGCACCCTGCTGTCTTACAGGATAGAATACGTCAGTCTCATCACTGCCCTTCTGTACGAGAGGATCGGCAGTACTCATGGCAAGTTCATTTACAAGTGCCTCAAGCTCTATTCCTGTGAGGCCCTTCTTCTTCTCAAGGAGTGCCTGACGGATAACCGCTGAGGCGCCTGCCATATGAGGAGCTGCCATTGAAGTACCGCTCATAAGACCATAGACACTCTCGCCATTCTCAACATAATACGCTGAATAAATATTTCCACCCGGCATCGCAATCTCAGGCTTAATTTTAAGCTCAGGAGTAGGACCCCATGATGAGAAATCACTGATTTCGAATCCCGTAGGGCTTACGAAGCTTGTCTCAGCCTTACCGTTTACCTTAAGAACAGCGATTCCCTTCTCATTAGCCTCAGCAAGAATCTTCTCGCCATCCTCCTCCGTTATGGAAACGGTAGGAATGGTTACCTCTGAAAGGCTCATGCTT
Organism: uncultured Eubacteriales bacterium; assembly: GCA_900314885.1. Classification (GTDB taxonomy): domain Bacteria; phylum Bacillota; class Clostridia; order Lachnospirales; family Lachnospiraceae; genus Catonella. Next base: position 5,085 of record OMWY01000012.1, on the reverse strand, counting down.
ATTGTGCCCGGCTGGTTGTTGTAAATAACGCAGGCAACCGCTCCGCAGGCTGTGGCGTTTTTAACCTTCTCGCTGAAGGTAAGGCCGCCTCTTTCAATAAGAGCTATGCCACCCTTAAGCTCATCAGCCTTAGCGAGGGTCTCTTCTAATGTTCCCTTGCCTACGTTGACAGCAGCATATGTTCTTACAGGAAGAGCGCTGAAGGCAAGATCTCCACTAAGGGTATCGATATAAGAAATATTTATGCCTTCTGAAGCTTCGCTTCCTTCATCGTCATTGTCGGTATCTGTATTTTCACCTGTCGAAACAGCCGCCTTCGAGCGAATAGCCGTGATATAGTTCACATAATTCATGTGATCGTTCTCAACGCTCGCTACCGAAAGCGAAGCAGGAAGTGTTGAAGGTGAACCAACAATTCCGTATTCAGGGTCGCTTGTCTTGAAATATCCGCCGTAATTGTTTCTGTCAGCGGCTGTGCCTGAATTTCCGGCTGATACGTCAAGGTTAATGCCGGCGATTCTTACGTTGTCATAGGCTGTGTTAAGAACAGGATTATCCTCTGAAGATATACCCGCGCTTGAACCAAGGCTCATGTTGATAACGTCAGCTCCGAGAAGAACAGCATCATCAAGAGCCGCGAGAAGGGTAGCGTCGCTTGTCTTTCCTTTGTCATCGAAGACCTTCATGGAATAGAGCTGGGCATCCGGAGCTACGCCCTGGATTTTATCGCTGTTTCCGGCAATGGTTCCGGCTACGTGAGTCCCATGATTTTCAGAGTGTACAGGGATAGGGTTTACATCAATATCCGTATAATCGAAGCCGTAAGGAACCTTGTCTGAATGATAAATATTTGTATCATTTTCTACTCCGCTCTTTTCAGAGGTAAGCTTCTTACCCGTCTTATCCTTGTAAAGCTTCTCAGCATCAAGGTCGAGAACATCAAGCTTCCTCCGGATAGCAGAAAAGCTTACCTTCGTATAAGCTGTGTCGACCTTGTCTGCGTTAAATGCCTCGTGGTGATAGTCAATACCGGTATCGAGGACAGCTACAACCTGACCTAGGCCTGTGTATCCGCTCTCGTTCGCAAGGCTTGTATTTATCATTTCGCGGCTGGTGACCATATTTACCTCGTCACTTGCGCCTTCATCCTCAGACTGGATAGTATATTCCTGAGCAAGATAAACCCCCTTGACACCCTTTAGCTTAGCGATGGTGTTAATCTCTCCAAACGGAATATTCATAGAGAATCCCGAAAATACAGTATTGTAGGTCTGGATTGTTTCGGCAGTTTCGCCGTCCTTCTCTACTGCCTCCTCTGCTTTTTCACTGATATCCTCTACCTTGTCATCAATATGGTTGACGTCAGTTGCATTGTCCATGAGGACCTTAGCCGCGCCGTTTGTTCCATCAGGGTCGGTTTTCCCATCAGCTTCGGCATCCTTGATTTCCTCGGCGAACTGCTCAACAGCGCTCTCTTCTTTTACGTCAACGATGACTGTTACAATGTCATCATCACTGTGAGTCTTGATAACCTCAGCAAGATCATCACCGGCAAGCCCCGACAGCTTTACGTCCTTGACTGCCTTCTGCTTGCCGTCAAGGTTGGTCACAAACCCATCAGTAATTTCCTCAACGTCATCTGTCGCAGCGTGAGTACTGACCGGCATGGAACCGATAGTAAGGAACATTGCAAGCAAAACGCTTGCGTACTTCAGATTCCTTCTCATTCTTAGAACCCCCTTAATTTAGATTAAAAGATAAGGACATGCAAACTTTCATAAAGATAAGTTCACATGTCCTTCTTTAGACAATATTTATATTACCTTAACACTTTCTGAATGTCAATACATTTTGTCACATTTTTGTCATAAATTTCTTTAAGGTATGTGTCTGTCATTTCTACACCGAAGCAGTTTAAATTCTGACAATAACCTTTATTGTCTTGCCCTCATCGCTCTTATTGTAAGGTATTACATTGCCGATCACTGAATCTCCGTCGACAAGCATCTCCTTAACTCCCGACTCATGGCCCTCGCCATTATCAATTGTTATATCATATATAATATTTCGATATATTCTTACACAATGAACGCGGAGCATATCGCTTCTTAGACAAGGGTCAAGTGACAGGCCGTCAAGGGTAGGCCGTACTCCTAAAATGTACTGGCTGACATTGAAAAATGTCCACGCCGCAGTACCGGTGAGCCAGCTGTTCTTGCCTTCGCCCGGTTTCGCGGCATCCATGCCGGCTACCATCTGGCAGTACACGTATGGCTCTGTTCTGTGAATCTCACTTATTTCCTCGCAATAGGCAGGGCAGGTCTTCTTATATATATCAAATGCCCTGTTGCCATGGCCAAGCTTAGTTTCCGCTATCGAAATCCACGGATTGTTGTGGCAGAAAATACCCGCGTTTTCTTTATATCCCGGTGGATATGAGCCTATTTCGCCCAGCTCAAGCTTATAAGATGTATAGGCCGGCTGGTGAAGCATTACGCCGCGAGGGGAATCGAGATATTTCTCAACGCTCTTAAGGGCTTTTGCTGCCGGACTCTCTTCATTTCCCGGCTCTACGCCAATTCCGGCCATTACGCACATGCCCTGGGACTCGATGAAAATCTTGCCTTCATCGCATTTACTGCTTCCGACAGGATTTCCGTTAGCGTCAAAGGCTCTGATGAACCACTCACCGTCATAACCGCTCGAAAGTACTGCCTCCGTCATCTTGTCAGCTTCACTTCTTACATTGGCCGCCTCATCCGACAGCCCCAACTTATCACAGATATCAGCGTATTCGTGTCCGTATTTTACATACATTCCCGCTATGAAAACACTTTCAGCAACAGGCCCCTCGTCCGGACCTGTTGTCTGGAAGCTCTCTCCCGGTGTATCAGAGAAGCAGTTAAGATTGAGACAATCGTTCCAGTCAGCTCTTCCGATAAGCGGAAGTCCGTGTGGGCCTTTTTCGTTCCTGATATAGTTAAAGCTTCTCCTAAGATGCTCCATTAACGGCGCCTTATCATTTTCATTGTTGTTAAATGGGCATTCCACATCAAGAATCGAATAATCTCCGGTCTCCTTGATATAGGCTGAAACCGCGGCTATAAGCCATAATGGATCATCGTGAAAGCCTCCGCCTATCTCGGCATTGCCCCGCTTCGTGAGTGGCTGATACTGGTGGTAAGCGCTTCCATCATTTAACTGGGTGCTCGCTATATCTATGATTCTCTCTCTTGCCCTGTCGGGAATGAGATGCACAAAGCCTAATAGATCCTGGCAGGAATCTCGAAAGCCCATCCCTCTTCCGAGGCCACTCTCATAATATGATGCCGACCGGCTCATGTTAAAGGTAACCATACACTGGTACTGATTCCAGATATTTACCATGCGGTCAAGCTTAGGATCACCCGACTCAACATGGAATTTCGATAAAAGCTCGTCCCAGTAATCGTTAAGCTCCCGCATGGCTTTCTCAAACTGCTCATCCGTGCTGTACTTCCGGATCAATGCCTTCGCAGGCTCCTTGTTGATGACTCCGCCCATATATAAATCAGCCAATGTACTGACATAGGTCTTTCCATAGAGCTCATCAGCAGTGAATATGGCATTCCCGCGGTTTGACTTGTAGGCCTCGTAGGCTTCCTCTTTTGTCTTGAAATTTGTATTAGGAATGAATTTTTTATCCTTAGGATTCTCACAATAGCCCAATACAAATATATATTTCCTCTGTTCTCCCGGCTTGAGGGTAACCTTAATATGATGGCTGCCGACCGGGGCCCAGCCATGAGCGATGGAATTACCGCTTTCACCCTTAAGTACCATTTCCGGATCCGCGCTTCCATGGTAAGCTCCGCAGAATACATCCCTGCTCGTATCAAAGCCGTCAATCTTGCTGTTCACCGCGAATACCGCATAATGATTCCTTCTCTCGCGATATTCAGTCTTATGGTAAATTATTCCATCCTCATACTCGATTTCACCTGTGGAGAAATTACGTTGGAAATTACTCATATCATCCATGGCGTTCCACAGGCAGAATTCAACATAGCTGTAAATATCAAGGTTCTTGACCGCATCGGTATCGTTCTTGACGGTAAGGCGGGTGATTTCCGCATTGTCATGGACCGGCACAAGCATCTCTTCCCTTGCTATGACGCCGTCCTTCTCACCGGTAATAACAGTATATCCCATACCATGACGGCATTCATAGAAATCAAGCTCGGTCTTACATGGCTGCCATCCGGGATTCCAGACGGTATTCCCATCTTTTATGTAAAAATAATGGCCGTCGGTATCCGTCGGATAGTTATTGTAGCGGTAGCGGGTAAGCCTTAAGAGTTTTGCGTCCTTATAAAAACTGTAACCGCCACCGGTATTTGAGCGTAGCGAGAAGAAGCTCTCACTTCCAAGATAATTAATCCACGGTAGCGGGGTCTTAGGTGTAGTAATGACATACTCCCGTCTGTCATCGTCAAAATGTCCGTATTTCATATTTTCTCCTTATGTAAATGTTAAGCAGGTTAAAACGTTGCTATATAATACACAATCGTTTATTCTTATATTCTAATCTTATTTATGGGAGAATACAACAGAACTTTTTAACTTAAAAGGCGAAAAAACGGTAACAAAAAAAGAACCCGAAAAAAACGGATTCTTATAAAGAAGGCGACAAGCGGATTCGAACCGCTGATCAGGGTGTTGCAGACCCACGCCTTACCTCTTGGCTATGTCGCCAGTTGTGCTCTCGCATAGCGAGAGTGCTAAGGATTGCGAAGCAATCCAGAACAACCTTAACCTAGAGAGCTCATGGATCTTAGCCAACTTTCCCAAAGCTTCGCTTTGGGCCCCTCTCTAAGATATTTCTCCCCAAGTAGGGCTCGAACCTACAACATCGCGGTTAACAGCCGCGCGCTCTACCATTGAGCTATTGAGGAATAAACTGCACATCTAAATTACTATTACTGAAAAATCTAAATTCATACATTACAATTTTGGAGTAAGTCCTCGACCTATTAGTATTCTTCGGCACACGGATTGCTCCGCTTACACCACAAACCTATCAACCTCATACTCTCTGAGGGGTCT
>OMWY01000001.1:482920-541021 GCA_900314885.1 uncultured Eubacteriales bacterium | reverse complement strand
AGCAGGATCGGTTCGACAGGATTCAGACCTCTGTCAGGTGGTATCAAGCAGCGGCTTATGTCATGAGTAGCAAATTTCTCATGCTTTCTGCTGTCTGTTTAGGATTATAAACCACAATAATGGCAGATTTATGGCAAGCTTATTCAATTTTAATGGCATTTACTCTTACGGTGTTCAATTTGACCCCTGTTACCTGTCACCTTAACGATTCCTTAGCTCTGTCGGGATACTTGTCGGGATTAAAGGAGTAGTAGTTCCGGTGGCTTTCATCGGGATAGCGCTTACCGTAATCCTCTGAAAAGGCGAGGAGGTCGGCGTCGTTTACCATAAATGGTACAAAGCTTTCGCCCTTCAGCAGGGGACAGGAGTCGAAGTGGTACCACTCTCCTTGGTATTTTACGAGGTTCCAGAAGTGGCGGGTGCCTGTCTTGTCACGCTCAACCATCATATCGTCAAAGCCTGCTGCCGTAAGGAGCTCATCCGCTATGGCGTAATAGGTGAAGCAGTCGCCGGTGTGGGTCTTGAAGCCATTGTAGGCAGCGTTTATCTTATTGCCCTTATCCGACTCCCCTGTATAGGAAATCGTGTCATGGCAATAATCAAATATTGCCCTTAATTTCTCTATATCCGACATATCGTCATTTATAATCTTAGCTAGAGTTTCCTTCGCGTATTTCTTAACGGCATCGGTATGATTTTCACTCGCGGAAAGAACAGTCAGCGTTATCTTCTTAGAAGCCTTATTTCCGGCATCATCAACTGCCTTATAGACTACCGTATATTTTCCTGCCTTGTTTATATTTACATCATCAGCGTCTACCTGAAGCCTCACTTCGCCTTGCTGGTTGTCACGGACAAATACATTTTTCCTGTAGCTTACGGTCTGGCCCTTATATATCTCTATATCCTCTGCCCCTATTATCTTCGGTTTCTTCGTATCAGCAACCGTAAATGGAAGCGTGATTGTAGCCTTATATTTATTATCCTTTTTATAGGTAAGCAATAATTTCGCCGTATATTTCCCAATATTATTTACATAATCATCAGGATTAAATTCGTCTGAAAATTGTATATCAAAATCAGCCCCGCCGCCCTTCTTAAGGAACTGTGAAGCCTTTATCGTATCAGATCCAAGTTCTATTTTTGTGTTCTTCTTTACGGGCAGGGCATAAATATAATTATTGTATTCGGATTTATTATTACCGGCATCTGTCAGAGTAATTTTAACAGGATATAGGCCCGCCGCAAGGCTCGTATTGTAAGCCCGTGGCCCGGTCACCGATATTTTTACTGAAGTTGCGTCATTAATATCCCCGACTAAATCCTTTTTAGTACACTTATCTCCGGCAATAATAACGGCATCATGGACATCTCCTGTCGGAGCCACAGTGTCAATAACAGTAAGAGCGCAGACACTTGCCTTACCATTTACAAGAAATTGAAGTGGCACGGTTCCCGGGGTATCCGTCCTATAATTTTCAAGATCATTCATGTCCCGCACGTTAATCAGGTGGACATTTTTTAGAAAATCAAGCTTATAAAAATCCCTCACGCTGAGGGTCGTTCCGGCTTCAACAGTCATCGATGACTTTATCGGGCTGTTAAAGAGGAAGGACGTCAGCGCAAGGAAAAATAAAATTAGCAAGCTTACAATAATAATTATTTTTTGTTTTTTCATCTGTTGCTTAATGAGGCAATGCGACCTTTACCCTATCACATCAGGCATTCCGTACATGCCGGGAGCTTTACCATCGAGGAACTTCGCAGCCGCTATAGCACCCTTAGCGAATATTTTCCTTGAAAATGCTTCATGCCTTATCTCAATTACCTCGTCGGTTCCTGCAAAAATTATATCATGCTCACCGACTATAGTTCCCCCTCGAACCGCTGAGATTCCTATCTCATTTTCAGGTCTCTTCTCACGCCTCTTGGACCTGTCATATACATAGTCATATTTCTTATCGAGAGCCTCGTTCATTACGTCCGCAAGGGCTAAGGCCGTACCCGAAGGGGCGTCTAATTTCTGGTTGTGGTGCTTCTCAACTATCTCAATATCAAAGCCCTTAGGAGCGAGGATTTCAGCGGCTGTCTTTATAAGCTTCATCACTGTATTTACTCCGAGTGACATATTCGCGGAGCGAAGAACGGGAGCTACAGTGCTTACCCTGTCAAGGCGCTTTATCTGAGCCTCGGAAAGGCCCGTCGAGCAGAGAACCACAGGTGTCCTCGTCTCCTCGACATAGTCCATAAGGCCGTCAGCCGCCGAGGCATTTGAGAAATCAATTATTACACCCTTTTCCTTTACGTCCGAAAGCTTAGTGTAGACAGGAAAATCATTTTTCTTCTCGCCCGAAATATCGACACCCGCGACAATCCTTACGTCCGGATCCTCTGCTACGAGTGAAACAATAACCTGCCCCATACGGCCGTTGCAGCCGTGCATAATAATGTCTGTCATAAATGTATCCCTCCTGAGTTTTTAATAAAATCTATATAAGAACCGCCAAAGCATGCACAATTAATGCCACGAACCAGGCAAGCACGCACTGCCATACCACAACAAGGGCCGCGTATTTATGGCCTAATTCCTTACCAACTGTCGTAACCGCCGCTACACAAGGCGTGTAGAGGAGGCAGAAGACAAGGAGAGCCGCCGCTCCCGCAGGAGTGATGGCATTTACAAGGGCGGAAGTGTTTCCAAAGAGCATGGAAGTTGTCGCGACGACCGATTCCTTCGCCATAAAGCCCGCTATAAGTGATGTGGCTACACGCCAGTCACCGAAGCCCACCGGCTTAAATAAAGGAGCAATCAGGCTTGAAAGCATGGCAAGCATGGAATCCTTCTGATCTACGGCTACGTTAAAGGTTACAGTGAAGGTCTGAAGGAACCATATAATTACGGTCGCCATGAAAATGATGGTAAAGGCCCTCTGAAGGAAGTCCTTAGCCTTCTCCCAGAGGAGCTGACCTACGTTCTTGGCGCTAGGCATCCTGTAGTTTGGCAGCTCCATTACAAATGGAACCGCTTCGCCCTTAAAATAGGTCTTCTTCATGATATAGGCGTGAAGAATTCCAAGAAGAATACCGAGCGCGTAGAGACAGACCATAATAAGTCCCGCCTGATTCGGGAAGAAGGCCGCCGTGAAGAAGCCATATATAGGAAGCTTCGCGGAGCATGAAAAATAAGGCGTTAAGAGGATTGTCATAACCCTGTCTCGTTCTGACGGAAGAGTCCTGCTTGACATAACCGACGGCACGCTGCAGCCGAAGCCTACAAGCATAGGCACTATGCTTCGTCCCGAAAGGCCTATTTTTCTAAGCGGTTTATCCATAACAAAGGCGACCCTCGCCATATATCCGGTATCCTCAAGTAGTGAGAGGAAGAAAAATAATATGACAATAAGTGGCAGGAAGGAAATTACGGAACCGACACCACCGAATATTCCATCCACAACAAGGGACCTCATAACAGGATTCACACCGACGCTCGTCATCCCTGCGTTTACAAGGTCTGACAGGGCGGAAATGCCTGAAGCGATCAGGTCCTGGAGCCATTTTCCGATCACGTTAAAGGTGAGGAAAAACACAAGCGCCATAATTCCTATAAAGGCCGGAATTCCGGTATATTTGCCGGTAAGGAACCTATCTATGCGCTGGCTTCTGATTGCTTCCTTACTTTCATGAGGCTTAACGACAGAGGCATCAGCTAATTTATGGATAAAATCAAAGCGCATATCAGCGATGGCGGCAGCCCTGTCGAGCCCTCGCTCCTCTTCCATCTGCTTTATGATATGCTCAGCAGTCTCAAGCTCATTTTCATCGAGGGCAAGGGCCTTAATAATACGCTCATCGCCTTCTATAACCTTGGTCGCCGCGAATCTGACCGGAATATCGGCCCGTTTCGCGTGATCCTCTATGAGGCTCATGACTCCATGAAGGCACCTGTGGACAGCGCCACCGTCCTCGTCAGGAGAGCAGAAGTCCTGGACAGCCGGTTTCTCCTGATATTTTGCCACGTGTACGGCATGTCTTACGAGCTCCTCTATGCCTTCCCCCTTAGCAGCCGAAATAGGGACAACGGGGATTCCAAGCATGGACTCCATGACATTTATACGAACCGAGCCTCCGTTTCCTCGCATCTCGTCCATCATGTTGAGGGCTAAAACCATAGGACGGTCGAGCTCCATAAGCTGCATGGAGAGGTATAGATTTCTCTCGATATTCGTGGCATCTACTATATTTATTATGGCTGTCGGATGCTCATTTAATATAAATTCCCTTGAAACGATTTCCTCATCGCTGTATGGCGACAGGGAATATATTCCCGGAAGGTCGGTCACAAGGGTATTTGCCTGCCCCTTGATAACGCCGCTCTTCCGATCGACCGTAACTCCCGGGAAATTGCCTACGTGCTGGTTACTTCCCGTAAGGGCGTTAAACAATGTCGTCTTGCCGCAGTTCTGATTTCCGGCAAGGGCAAATGTGAGCGTAGTACCCTCAGGCAGCGGATTCTCATGCTTCTTATCGTGATACTTGCCGCCCTCACCGAGGCCCGGGTGAGAGGTTGAATCTGAAGCTAAAGAAGTAGAAGCTTTTCCCTTCTTAACTGTATCGTCAGTTTCTTTTTGCCCTTCTTTTTCCGCCTGCTCTCTTGCTTCGTCATGCACATTTACGATTTCTATCTCATCAGCCTCAGAGAGGCGAAGGGTGAGAGCGTAGCCGTGGATTACGAGCTCCATTGGATCGCCGAGCGGGGCGTACTTCATGAGGGTCACCTCGGCTCCCGGTATAACTCCCATATCGAGGAAATGCTGCCTCAGTGAACCGCTCCCGCCTACAGTAGTTATCGTTGCCGATTCACCGGGTACGAGTTCCCGTAATGTCATAATAAATCTCCCTTAAAGTCCAAAACATCCTCCGCCGATAAATTCCCTCACGAGTGAATTTTTAGGAATATTATCGGCAGGTATAGTAAGAAAATAATCCAAAAACTTTAGCAGCCTGTTAGCCTCAGCGTAATTCGGGGACCCCTTCTCTATGCCGAAAAGAAGCGGCTCCGCATAAGGCTTTAAGACAGACAATTCATAAATCAGGGCTGAATTAAACATAACATCGGCCGACTCCTGGAAGGTGAAAATATTTTTTTCTTCGCCCCTCCTTACCGATGCCCACCTTGAAAGGGTATCATCGGCGCTGTTGCCTCTGGTCCTTGCGTCACGGACCATGCGCCTTAGGAGACGGCCGTCTGTCGTATGAATTCTGTTGTGGTCATCTATATTTAACTGGGTCAAGGCGCTTATATAAATTCTGAATTTATTTTCCTTCGCAAGTGAATAGGAAAATCTGTCATTTAAGCCGTGAATTCCTTCTATAACAAGGATATCATTTTTGCCTAATTTAAGGGTATTTCCCCTATATTCCCTCTTGCCCGTCTTAAAATTATAGGTAGGCATAGGAACCTCCTTGCCGTTAAGGAGGTCTGTCATATCCTTATTAAACTGCTCTACGTCAAGGGCTTCGAGGCACTCAAAATCATAGTCGCCGTTTTCATCCTTCGGCGTCAGCTCGCGAGGTAAGAAATAATCATCGCAGGAAATAGGATGAGGCCTAAGCCCGTTTACCATTAATTCTATAGACAGGCGGTGGGAAAATGTAGTCTTTCCGGAGGAGCTTGGGCCCGCTATCATAACAAATTTTACATCGGGCTTCGCGGCTATCATCTCGGCTATAGCGCCGATTCGTCTCTCCTGGAGGGCTTCGGCGACAAGAATCAAATCGCCTGTATTTCCGCGACTTATCATATCATTTAATTCGCCTACGTTATCGACTTCCATCTGCCTGCCCCATTCATTTGAAAGGAGCATGGTCTTAAATAATTTTTCTGATGGAGTCCAGGAAGGTTTACTTATGCTAAGCCCTTTCCCCTTCTCAGGGAGAACAAGCATGATTCCACCCTCGTAAGGAATTAGATCATATGACTTAATTATTCCCGTGCGAGGAGGCATATATCCGTAATAATAATCCGTATAATTTCCTAATTCATAGATATTTGTCTCAGAGACACGTCTGTATTTAAATAAATGCTCCTTATCCGAGAGACCGTTTTCTTTAAATCTTTCTATGGCGTCCTTTGTCGTAATTGTATGCTTCTCAAATAAGATATTTTTACTGATTAATTCATCCATGCGGGACTTAATTTTATCGACAAATTCAGCGTTAACCTCGGCGTTTCCCGATATCTCGCAATACAGGCCATTTCCTATGGAGAAATCGCAATAGACACGGTTAACCTCGTCATGGTTATATTCATCATGAACAGACTTAATAAAGAGGAAAATAAGTCCCCTCTCATAGGTCATCCTGCCGTCCTTTGTCCCTATGTCAAGAAATTCTATCTCGCAGTCTTCCTTGACCGTCTTCCATAGTTCATACAGCTTGCCGTCCACCTTCGCAAGGAGCATCTCGTTATCAGCTCCGAAGGCATCAGCCGCGATTTTATCATATTTTACGGCCTTCTCATAGGAATAATTTTTTCCGTTAACCTTCACATTTATCATACGCATTACCCATTAATTATATACGCGCATTCAGTCCTCATAAAAGGACAGAGCGCAGGCCACAAAGCCATGTACCTTCTTTATTTCTTCGTATTTCTTTTCGTCCTTTTTCTTAAGAAGCGCCTTCATTATATCCTCGTACTGCTTTAGCTTCTCGAGTAAAAATACTCCCATTAATTTATTCTTATTTATGAGGTTAAATGCCCCAAAATAATCAAAGGCTCCTTCCGCTTCTTCTCTTGTAAATTCCTTTTCGGAAGCCTTAGTATAAGCGTCATCAACCGCAGTCAGAGCCCTTCTTATCTCCGGTATATTTTCGGAAAAGGCATTATTTTCCGCCTTAATTACCTGGTAAGACTTACCACGCTCTTCGACATAATTTTCCCCGGTAATTACAAAGCTTAATTCCCGTAATTTCTCACGCACAAGATACATATCGCTCTGAGGTTCAAGCACGAGGGTCTTCGCCTTCTTGAATACTTCCTCCGATTCGGAAATAATATCGCTTGTGAGGTGGCCTCCCATACCGGAAATAAGGATGCAGTCGGCTTCTCCGGGAGTCAGTCCCTCGGCTCCCGGAAATTGCTTTATGGCGATTTTATCTCCTAAGCCGACCCGCTCCACATTCTTCCTTGCGTGGGCAAGAGGGCCCGGCCTTACGTCGCTTGCTATCGCTGATTTCGCGACAGCATTTTCGACAGCCCATATGGATAAATAAGCGTGGTCACAGCCTATATCTGAGAGGCATTCGCATGCGGGAATTACTTCCGCCACAGCTGCTAACCTCTCAGATAATTTCTTTTCTCTCATCAGTCAAGATAATCCTTTAATTTCTTACTGCGGCTCGGGTGCCTTAATTTCCTCAAGGCTTTCGCCTCTATCTGCCTAATTCGCTCGCGGGTCACGTTAAATTCCTTCCCGACCTCCTCAAGAGTCCTTGCCCTGCCGTCATCAAGTCCGAAGCGAAGCCTTAAGACCTTCTGCTCCCTGTCGGTGAGTGTGTCGAGTACCTCATTTAACTGCTCCTTAAGAACAGCGTACTCTGCCGCCTCGGCCGGAACAGGCTCATTGTCATCAGGAATAAAATCGCCTAAGTGACTGTCCTCCTCCTCGCCTATAGGGGTCTCGAGGCTGACCGGCTCCTGAGAAATTTTAAGGACCTCGCGAACCTTATCGGCAGGCATATTTACTTCCTTCGCGATTTCCTGAGGGCTAGGTTCACGGCCTAATTTCTGGGTGAGAGCCCTCTGGGCGCGGATTATTTTATTGATAGTCTCAACCATATGAACGGGAATTCTTATGGTTCTCGCCTGGTCCGCTATGGCTCTCGTTATCGCCTGTCTTATCCACCAGGTCGCGTAGGTCGAAAATTTATAGCCCTTCCTGTAATCGAATTTCTCGGCGGCCTTGATAAGACCTAAGTTCCCTTCCTGTATAAGGTCAAGGAATGACATGCCTCGTCCGACATAACGCTTGGCTATACTTACGACAAGCCTAAGGTTGCTTTCAGCCAGTTTCTGCTTAGCGTCCTCATCTCCCTGTTCTATACGCTTCGCGAGCTCTATCTCTTCCTCACCCGAAAGAAGTGGGATTGAGCCTATCTCCTTAAGATACATCCTCACGGGGTCATCGGTGCTTACCCCTTCCGGAACAGACAGGTCTATATTCTCGAGGTCCTCCTCTTCTTCCTCAAGGAGCTCATCGTCATCAAGCACCGGCGGAAGATCAAGGTCGTCGTCGAGGTTTTCCATGTCCTCTTCTTCGGATACATACATTACATCCACGTTATTTTTGTCGAGAAAATTCATTACCTCATCGAGCTCGTCATCCGTGAGATTATCACTTGCGAAGTAATCATTTATCTCCGACATCTGCAATGTATTTTTCTTGGCCTTAGCTAGTTTAAGAAGGCCCTGAAGCTTCTCATTCAGAACTGCTTTTTCCATTAAAGACCCCTCCTTCAGGAAAAAAGACTACCGTTTTTTATTTCTCTCTGCCTTTTTATTATTTCGTTCATGGCGTTCATGTCGCCTGTTTCGCTCGCCTTATCAAGCTGCCTTAGGAGACTTGCGCTCATTATCTTCGTAGCTGTCTGCGAAAATGATTTGATAAAATCTCCGCTGTTAATATCTATTCCCGGATTTTCGGTAAATATCTTCGCGACAGTGTCCTTCTCTTCAACAGTATCAAAGCGGTTCAGGATTTTTGGAGGATTTGCCTGCTTCTCATTTTCAATCTGGGCAAATAATACTTCAGCGGCTTCTCTGTATATATCAACAGAAAAGTCTGAAGGCGAAATTTTCCCTCTTATCCTTTGATAAAGCTCAGGTTTATCGGCAAGCCATGACAGAAACAGGCGCTCTGTCTGCATATTTCCTTCATTCACGTCCTGCTTCTTGTCTAATTTCTTAGCCTCCTCATAGGCTTCCTTTCCTTCTTCCTCCAGTCTCACCTTGGCGCCAATTTTATTTACCCTTTTTATTAGCATCTGTTCGGGTACATTATATTTCGCGGCGACAGCCTTCTCGTATGTATCCCTGTAGAGCTCATCCGATATTCCTACTAACATCTTGCTTACCGAATCAAGGAAATCGCTCTTACCCTCAGGGTCGTTTAAGTCAAACTGCTTTTCAAGGTCACTCATCTGAAATTCAAAGGAGCTCTGAGCGCTGTCTATCCTTTTTTGAAATTCTTCCTTCCCTAAGTTTTTAATAAATTCGTCCGGATCCTTGTAAGGCTCCATACGAATTATTTTGACATTGATTCCATGGTCCTTCATCATGGGAATAGCGCGCTTCGTCGCGTTTACTCCGGCGCCGTCGGAATCATAGGTTAAATATACCTCCTTCACGTACCGGGAAATAATATGGCACTGGTCATCCGTCAGGGCGGTACCCAGACTCGCCACGGAATTGGTAAAGCCCGCCTGGTGGAGAGCTATCACATCCATATATCCCTCACAGAGAATCATGTATTTTTCCCGTGTATGCCTTGCGACATTAAGGCCGTACAGATTTTTCCTTTTATTAAATACATCCGTCTCAGGCGAATTTAAATATTTAGGCTTAGCGTCTCCCATAACTCTGCCGCCAAAACCGATAACCTTATTATTTATATCCATTATAGGATATATTACCCGGTTGAAAAATTTCTCGCGAACACGTCCATTTTCATATACAAAGAGTCCTGAGGCGCGTAGAAGCTCATCGGAATAATTTTTACTCTTGAGATATGCGTAAAGCGAACTGTTCTCCGGGGCAAAGCCTAGGGCAAAGGCCTTAATTGTCGTATCCAAGAGTTTCCTTTTCGCAAAATAGGCTCTTCCTGCAGCGCCTCTGTCGCTCTTCAGCATGTAATAATAATATGTGGCCGCCTCCTTGTTTATCGCAAGCAGCTTAGATCTTTTGTCGGCCTGTCTTTTTGCCTCCGGATTACCTGTATCATTTTCGGGCAGGGCGATATTCGCCTGCTCGGCCAATTCCTTAACGGCTTCCGGAAATGTAACGTTATCGTAATTCATCAAAAATGTGAACACGTCTCCCGACGCATGGCAGCCAAAGCAGTAATACATCTGCCTCGACGGAGTTACGTTAAAGGAGCCTGTTTTTTCATTATGGAAAGGACAGAGTCCAACATAATTCTGCCCGACACGTTTTAATTTAACGTACCTGCCAATCACGTTAACAATATCGCTCTTCTGCCTTACTTCTTCAATAATTTCATCAGAATAGTACATTAATATACATCCCACCTCGCAGGGATAAATAATTCCTTTATTTTCTCAACGGCATAATCATCACTCATGCCCGCAATATAATCGCAGACAACGATTTCCTGAAATTCTCCCTGTTTTATTATATTTACGTACTCCTCGGGCATCTCGTTTATATGGTCGTTATAATACTCGTAGAGAAATTTCACCAGGTTCTCTGCCTGCTTCTCCTGGCTCTTTGCCTTCGGATTGCTGTATACCGCGTCATAGAGGAATGACCTCATACCGAGCATAGCCTTCTCAACTCTTTCTGACATTTTTATATCTTCTATATCCATGCTTGCGAAAATAACATCTGTAACCATGGTATCAATCCTGTCGGAGACCGTATTTCCGAGAACCTCGGTATATTCTGAAGGAATATCGGCTTCCTTTATTATTCCGGCCCTCAGGGCATCATCTATATCATGATTAACATAGGCTATCTTATCGGAAATCCTCACAATCTTGCCCTCAAGGGTATAAGGCATAGTTCTGCTTCTGTGGTTTTGTATGCCATCCCGTACTTCCTTCGTGAGGTTAAGCCCCTTGCCATCCTTAGCCAGAACCTCCACCACGCGAACGCTCTGATGGTTGTGGAAAAAGCCGTATGGGCTTACCTCATTTAGGGCCCTCTCGCCCGCATGGCCAAACGGGGTGTGACCGAGGTCATGACCTAGGGCAATGGCTTCGGTGAGATCCTCATTTAGCCTTAAGGCCCTTGCTATGGTCCTCGATATCTGGGCGACCTCAAGGGTGTGAGTGAGTCTTGTCCTGTAATGGTCTCCTTCAGGGTCAAGAAAGACCTGGGTCTTATGCTTCAGCCGCCTGAATGGTTTTGAATGAAGTATCCTGTCACGGTCACGCTGGAAGCAGGTCCTGATATCACATTCTTCTTCAGGAAAGTCACGTCCCTTGGAGCGGTCCGCAAATGTGGCGCATGGGCGCAGCATGATGTGCTCAAGCTTCTCTCTTTCTTCTCTCAGGCATCTAGTTTCATTATCAGGCATAGGTGATCACTCCCTTCAAAACCATGCAATTATCTTCTTACAATTTGCCAAACTCTATATCTTCCTCACCGCGAAGCATATCCCTCGTGATTTCGCGCATTTTAAGGATATCTCCCTCATGTTCCCCTTCATAATTTATTACAATCTGAGGGTCATGAAGCGATGCCCTTATGAGCATCCATCCGGCAGGGTCGCCTCTGAATGAAATCCTGACACCCTCGTGGGATTCCGGAAGTATATATTTTCTCTCCTCGGCCTTCTTCTTAAAATGCTCAAGCACGACAGGACCTACGCTTCTGAAATCCTCCTTTGTTATCCTAAGCCTTATCTCATCCTCCTCAACAGCCGGAGGAAGGGCCTCTATGAGGCTTGCGAGGTCTTTCCCCTCTTTCTTCATCCTGGCAAGAGCTATAATTAGCTTTACCGCAAGAAAGGCTCCGTCATCGAGGTAGTAATTTTCCTTCAGGGCTCCATGTCCCGAGGTCTCCATGGCAAGAGGTGAAACAACGCCGCTCTCATTAAGACGGCGGCACTCATCTATAACGTTCTTGTAGCCTCTCTTAAATCTGTGCTGCTTTAAGCCAAGGTCTGAGAGGAACTTCGCGAGTCTGTCCGATGTGACCGAATCGGTAACTATGGTGCTTCCCGGATAAGCCGGCGCGAGAATGGCTGACATCATAGCGATTATGGCGTCTCTGTTAACTTCTCTTCCGTCATGGAGAACAGCTGACATGCGGTCCACATCCGTATCGAAAATGATGCCTAGATCGGCGTGACTCTTGAGCACGGCGTTCTTAATGGCATCCATGGCGACCTTGTTTTCCGGGTTAGGAATATGGTTTGGAAACCTACCGTCAGGCTCAAGGAACTGACTACCTTCCGTATCAGCTCCGAGAGGAATAAGCACATCATTCACATAAAATCCGCCTGCCCCGTTGCCTGCGTCGACAACTATATGAAGGCCTGCGAGCGGCTTCTCAGAGTCATTTGCTATATCCTTCAATTCTGACTTAATTTTCTCAGACAAGTGTCTGCTGTAAATATTTAACAGGTCACATTTCTTTACATCATGCTCTTCTATATAATCATGATATGGATAGTTAGCGACATCATACGGCTCGGCTATCTTGAGGATTTCGGTCATCTCCTCATGGCCCATGCCGCCTTCATTAGTGAAGAATTTCATGCCGTTCCTGTTAAATGGAAGGTGGCTCGCTGTAATCATAACGGCGGCATCAAGCTTCGTCGCATCCATGACGGTTGACATGAACATGGCCGGGGTGCTCGCGAGGCCACAGTCGACTACCTTTACATCCTTAGCCATGAGACCGGCTAATATCGCTTCCTTAAGTAAATCAGCCGTAATTCTCGAATCATGGCCAACTCCAATCGTTAACTCGTCGGGATTTCTTCCCGTCTTATCTGAAAGCCAGGTAACAAAGCCCTGGGCGATGCGGTTTGCAATATCCGGTGTAAGGGTAATATTCTCACCCGGAACCCCTTCTGCCGCGACGCCGCGGACATCTGTGCCATTAAGAAGATCAAGTAACATGTAAAGCCTCCTCT
Source organism: uncultured Eubacteriales bacterium (assembly GCA_900314885.1). Taxonomy (GTDB): domain Bacteria; phylum Bacillota; class Clostridia; order Lachnospirales; family Lachnospiraceae; genus Catonella. The sequence continues at coordinate 528,137 of OMWY01000001.1, read as the reverse complement.
GTATAATCGTAGTTATAAATAATTATAATCAACTGACTTTACTTTTTCAAGGAATTCCCGTGCCAGGTACAAAAAAATTTCTGTAAACTTCCCTTCGGTCGTTTACAGAAATTTTATTGGACCAGGCGTTGTCATAGGCGGGTCCCACGAAGTGGGTGGCTATGACTAAGTAAGCTCCGCAGGAGCTTACAGATATAAAAGTCGTTATTCGCTCCTCTTCTCGAAGTCTTCAAATACGTAGTTTAAGACACTAGGGAAACCTACCATCTCACAGCCATACTCAGTATTGCCGTCATCAAGCGGCCTTCTTCTTATAATCTTGATTACGCTGTAAAAAACCGATTTCTCGTCCGGAGTCAGCTGAAACTTAGCGTTGAAGTAGAATCCCTCAGGCAGGACGCTCTTCGATATGAAGCCGACGCCACCTCTCGAGATATTGGTTACATCTATAGGCGCGTCTACGTTTGATATCTTCTCATTGTCCTGCTTAAAAAGTGATGATATCTCAAGTTCTATTTTAACAGGAATTCTCTTGTACTTTCTTTTCTCCATGCTACGCCTCCTTGGCGAAAATCTTATTGTCACAATTAGTGTACAACGAATCAGTTTGTTCTGTCAAGCCTTATAGTGATTCTGGAACGTCCATCCATGGTACAGGTAAACAGGGTCATATCCCAATCCCCTGAGAGCATGCCCTCTACGTCAGTACCATTTATTATCTCATACCCGACTACCTTATAATTATATTTATAACCATCGGCATCGGTAAATGTGGCGGTATCACCAATCCCGAGATTATCAAGTCTTCCAAAATGCCGCCTGTAATTATGACCGCATATAACTATATCATTTTCGGCAACAGTCCCCTGCCAGCGGCAAGGACTCACTGCCATATTTTCATATGAGAAGTCAGCGCACACCGGGAGCTTGATATTTGCCGTAGGAAGCTCAATAATGCCCAGATATTTTATACCGTTTATCAATACCGTGGATTCATCTATAGTCACGGCCGAGCCTGATGTGGCCTCAATAGTTCCCACATCAAACGTCACTACGGGATTGACTCTGTCCGGTATAAGACCTGCCATCTCGCTTTCCGCTTCATCGGCTCCCGCATAAGCCCTGTTCTCTCTATAGTAATTATACAGAGTTAAACATAAAGCGCAAGCAATCAACAATGTTCCAATGATAATCAGTAAGGGTCCGCGTTTTCGTTTCATGTATACTCCCTGTGAAATAACAAAAACTTACTTTTCTCTTACTATACCACCATTTGAAGAATTGTGCAAGTAAAAACACCGCCATAAATGGCGGTGTCAAACGTTGGTTACTCCGGATTCTCCGGTTTAACGGACTTCCACTTTAAATAAGCGTTAATAAAGCGGTCTATATCACCATCGAGAACGGCATCGGTATTGCCCGATTCCTCGTTCGTACGGTGATCCTTGACCATAGTGTATGGCTGGAGGACGTAAGACCTTATCTGGCTTCCCCAGGCGATATCCTTCTGCTCGCCGCGGATCTCGCCCTCCTTGGCAGCGTTTTCCTGCTCCTTTAAGAGATAGAGCTTTGCCTTCAGCATCTGCATAGCCTTATCCTTGTTCTGGAACTGGGAACGCTCGTTCTGACAGGTTACGACGATTCCCGTAGGAAAATGCGTAATTCTGATGGCGGAGCTTGTCTTATTGATATGCTGACCACCGGCGCCGCTTGAACGGTAGGTATCTATGCGGATATCCTTAGGGTCAACCTCTATATCGAGATCTTCCTCTATATCAGGCATAACATCACATGATACGAATGAAGTCTGTCTCTTACCCGCAGCGTTAAAAGGAGATATTCTTACAAGTCTGTGAATACCGTGTTCACTGCGAAGGAGTCCGTAAGCGTTCTCTCCGTCTATCTGAAGCGTAACCGACTTGACGCCCGCCTCATCGCCGTCAAGAATATCAAGAGTCTCAACCTTGAAGCCCTTGCTCTCAGCCCAACGGGTGTACATACGCATAAGCATACTGCACCAGTCACAAGACTCGGTGCCGCCTGCGCCCGCATGGAGGGTCAAAATCGCGTTATCATGGTCATAAGGGCCATTTAAGAGAGTACTGATTCTTAATGTATCGAAGTTCTCCTTAAAGTCCTCAAGCTCAGCGGATACTTCATCAATCATGGATGTATCGCCGTCCTCATCGACCATTTCGATGAGGGCTCCGAGATCGTCGAACTGCTTCTTTAATTTGTCATAGCCTTCGATGGTATTCTTGAGAGTACCGATCTCAGCCATCGTTTTATTTGCCTTGTCAGGGTCATCCCAGAATCCCGGTTCTGATATTACCCTGTTTAATTCATCAAGCCTTAACTTCTTATTAGCGAGGTCAAAGTGAATCCCCCACTTCAATCATAGGCTCGGAATAGGAACCGAGTTCGGCTTTGTACTGTTCCATTTCAACCATCTGATCACCACCTTTAATCTGTTCTCTGCGCGCATGGTTTTCGCGCGCAGGCTTATATAAATATCCTGCATCCGCAGATGCATATTACATTTCTATCTTGTCCCAGTCAAGAGGCTCAGCGCCGGGCTTCCCGTGACAATACTTATACTTAAGTCCCGAACCGCAAGGGCAAGGCTCGTTAGGGCCTATCTTCCTGTGCTTTCTTGTCTTAGGATTCTTCTTGACTGAATCGTCTTCCTTGTTGGTACCGGTAACCTTCGCTACCTCTTCACGTTCTACCTTCTCGTCAACCGTGATGTGAGTGAGGACTCTTACGGCATCCTCGCTGATAGCCTGGGTCATTTCCTCAAACATGTTATAGCCCTGGATTTTATACTCTACATTAGGATCACGCTGGCCATAAGCCTGGAGACCGATACCCTGACGGAGAAGGTCCATATCATCGATATGAGCCATCCACTTTGTATCTATAACCTTAAGGAGTACGACACGCTCAATCTCACGAAGCTGCTCAACCTCAGGGAATTCGGCTTCCTTCTCTTCATAGAGCTTGACAGCCTCTTCCTTAACCTTCTGAACAAGCTCATTCTTGCGCATGTGCTTCTTCTCTTCATCGGTGAGCTCGATGTCAGGAAGAGGAATTACGGACTGAAGGGTCTCATTTAATTCAGTCATGCTCCAGTCCTCAGCGTCAGCGTCCTCAGCGATAACGTTGTTCACGATACGCTCAACCGTATCCTGAATCATCTTATATACAACGTCACGCATGGAATCACCGTCAAGAACCTTGCGACGTTCCTTGTAAATAATCTCACGCTGCTCGTTATTTACCTCATCGTAATCAAGGAGCTGCTTACGGATACCGAAGTTGTTGTTCTCTATACGCTTCTGGGCCTTCTCGATGGCGCTTGTGAGCATCTTATGGTGAATCTGCTCTCCCTCAGGAAGTCCCATGGATTCGAATACTCCCATGAGCTTCTCTGAACCAAAGAGTCTCATAAGATCATCTTCAAGTGAGAGATAGAAAATGGACTCACCCGGATCTCCCTGACGACCGGCACGACCACGTAGCTGGTTGTCGATACGTCTGCTCTCATGGCGCTCCGTTCCGATAATCTTAAGGCCGCCGAGCTCCTTAACACCGTCGCCAAGCTTGATATCGGTACCACGACCTGCCATATTGGTAGCGATCGTAACTACGCCCTTCTGGCCCGCGCCTGCGACTATCTCAGCCTCGAGCTCGTGGAACTTAGCATTTAAGACCTTATGAGGGATGCCTCTCTTATGAAGCATGGATGAGAGCTCCTCTGACTTCTCTATGGAAATGGTACCGACGAGGACAGGTTGTCCCTTCTTATGGCTCTCAACAACGTCCTCAACGATGGCGTTTAATTTCTCTTTTCTTGTCTTATAAACGGCATCCTCGTGGTCGATACGCTGTACCGGCTTATTCGTAGGGATGACGATAACGTCCATACCGTAAATCTCACGGAATTCCTTCTCTTCGGTAAGGGCTGTACCGGTCATACCGCACTTCTTATCGTATTTATTAAAGAAGTTCTGAAACGTGATGGTAGCGAGGGTCTTGCTCTCACGCTTAACCTTTACGTGCTCCTTGGCCTCGATAGCCTGATGAAGACCATCCGAATAGCGGCGTCCCGGCATTACACGTCCCGTGAACTCATCGACGATGAGGACCTCGTTATCCTTAACGATATAGTCCTTATCACGGAACATGAGGTTATGGGCACGGAGGGCAAGAATGATATTGTGCTGAATCTCAAGGTTCTCGGCGTCCGCGAGGTTCTTGATCTTGAAGAACTTCTCTACCTTATGAACACCCTGCTCTGTAAGGGTAACGTTCTTATCTTTCTCATTTACAATAAAATCACCTGTCTCCTTGACATCCTCGCCCATGATGGCATCCATCTTGGTGAGCTCGCCACTGCTCTCGCCCTTCTCGAGCTGGCCGGCAAGTATATCACAGGCCTCATAGAGACGGGTTGACTTGCCGCTCTGTCCGGAAATGATGAGAGGTGTACGGGCTTCATCGATAAGCACCGAATCGACCTCATCGATGATAGCGTAATGGAGTCCGCGCTGAACAAGCTGCTCCTTGTAAATGACCATGTTATCGCGGAGATAATCGAAACCGAATTCGTTATTGGTTCCGTAAGTGATATCGCAGTTATAGGCTTCGCGTCTCTCTTCAGGCTCCATGTCATTAAGGATACAACCGACCGTGAGACCTAAGAAGCGGTGAACCTGGCCCATCCAGTCTGCGTCACGCTTCGCAAGGTAGTCATTAACCGTAACTACGTGAACGCCCTTACCGTCAAGCGCGTTAAGATATGAAGGCATGGTTGCGACAAGAGTCTTACCTTCACCTGTCTTCATCTCGGCGATACGACCCTGGTGGAGGATTACCGCGCCGATAACCTGGACTCTGAACGGTTTCATGCCAAGAACGCGCCATGCGGCTTCTCTGACTACTGCATATGCTTCTATGAGGAGATCGTCTACGGTCTCTCCGCCCGCGATTCTCTCTTTAAACTCTGCTGTCTTACCCTTTAATTCTTCATCGGAGAGCTTCTCCATCTCAGGCTCGAGAGCCATGATGGCATCCACGATGGGGTTGATCCTCTTAAGTTCGTGATCACTGTGAGTTCCGATAATTTTCTCTAAAAAGCTCATTTGTTACAACCTTCTCATGCTTATTGTCTTACCATTACTGTTCAGGCCTACTCATTCGAAATGCTTCAATGATACCCACGCCATTAGAATTGCGCGCTTCGCAAAGCGACAATCTACGAAGCACCGCTAGCGCGGCACTTCAATCTTCGCATTTCTCATGTAGTAGGCTCAAGGGGCTATCGCCCCTCATAACCCAACAAATATATAAAGCAATTACAGCAAGCTGTATTGCTTCATAATTTGTTGGGTCTGAGCAGTAACACGTCAACGACTTTATATTCTACCATTTTTTGAAGGGAAATGCAACTGTTTTATGAGGATGTTAACGGAATGTTCATATTCCCGTGTCTATACCCGTGCCAGGTGTTGTCGTAGAAGGGGCCCCACGTAGTGGGGGTAGTTGGCTACGACTAAAATTGCACTTGTGCAATTTTACGGGACCAGGCACTTGTCAAAGAAAGACCCCGCAAAAGCGGGGTCTTCTTATTAATCATCTGACTCGTCAGGTTCAATTAAACCGTAGGTTCCATCTTTCTTCTTATAAACTACATTTACCTCGTCGGTATCAGCGTTGCGGAATACATAGAAGCTGTGATTAAGTAGCTCCATCTGAACGCACGCGTCCTCAGGATCCATAGGCTTGATGGCGAACTTCTTGGTTCTCGTTATCTTGATCTCTTCGTCATCGTCTTCTTCCTCAACATACTCCTTAGCAAAGCTGCCTGCACTCTGCTTGCTGTCGATAATCTTCGTCTTATACCGTCTCATCTGACGCTCGATGATGTCCTCAACGAGGTCGATGCTCACATACATATCCTCACTTTCCTGCTCTGCTCTGATAATCTTGCCCTTAACAGGGATTGTGACTTCGATCTTCTGCCTGTCACCTTCTACATGAAGCGTGACATTCACAATCTGGTCCGGTGTGAAATAATGGTCGAGCTTTCCTATTTTCTCCTCCACTGCGCTCTTAAGACCTTCAGTAACCTTGGTACCCTTACCTCTGATAATAATGTTCATAGGCTGCCTCTTTTCCGGTGGATTTGTTCCACCTGTTTTATAAATACATTATACTTTTATTGGAATCTCATTTCAAGAGGAAAATGAAAAATTTTTGTAAATCATAACTGAATTCGTATTATAGTTAGAATTTTCTGAAAACATCCATAAATAAGTGTGTTTTCAAATAAATTTAACTATTGTTTAGGTTTGTCGCAAATATTTCCCCTTGACAGGGTATAGGAAGAGGGAAAAATTGTGGATAAAGTGGATAACTCTGTGTATAAGTGCCATTTTCGGGCCTTGTTATCCACCGTTATTGTGGATTGATTGTGATTAACCGGAACACAATGATACACAAAAAAGCATATTTGGCGAACAAGTACACGAAGTTATGAATTGCCAGGCTAAAAATGTAAATAAGATGTTAATTTTGACAATGTGGAGGTTCAGAAAATTGGAACTTTGATACAATCTATTGATTATTGTCTGACAATTTAGTATTCCAGGCAGAGTTATCCCGAGTCATGCACCAAAAAAGAGAACGTGGCAAACCACGTTCTCTTTTATAATCATTTATTTTACAATTCTTCTTGCGCAGTATGGTGTCATATGGTTCACTGAAGATATCGTGATACCGGTCTGTGGGGTACTAGCGTGTACAACCTTGCCGCCACCGATATAAATAGCTACATGAGAAATACTATAGCCGTTGGCTGCGTAGAATACAAGGTCACCCGGCTGAAGTGATGAGAGGCTTACACTTGTACCACATCCTGCCTGAGATCCTGAATGGTGAGGAAGTGAATATCCGAAGTTAGCGTATACACTCTTAACAAAGCCTGAGCAGTCGGCACCGTTCGTAAGGCTTGTACCGCCCCAAACGTATGGGTTGCCTACAAACTTGCAGGCGAAATTAGCTATGCTTGAGCCTGATCCCGAATAAGATCCACTGTCAGCCACAACAGTCGAAGTTGACTTCGAGCTACTTCCTGAGTTGCTGTTGCTGCTTGATGAACTCTGGGAGTATGAGCTCTGGGATACAGCTGCGTTATAAGCGCTCTGCTGTGCGGCAAGAGCTGCCTCTGCTGCTGCCTTACGCTCTGCCTCAGCCTTTTCCTCGGCTATAGTAATAGCGTGCTTCCATGCAATCTTAATCTTAACGTAATCCTTACTTACCCAGCCTGTAATAGCTCCGTTATCGATAGAAATCTCATACCAGCCCTTCTTGGCCTTGGTAACGAGAAGCTTCTCTCCTTCAGGAACCTGGGTAGCGATTCTTGAGTCTGTATTTGGTTCAAAACGTACATTAAGGGTCTCGGTCTGAACTACAGCGTACTTAGTACCATAGGTATCAATAAGATCCTCAGCGTCAAAGCCTCTCGCGAGATACTCTTCCTTGATATAACCCCTAGCGTTACCTGACTTAATCTTAACCCAGCCGTTCTTGGTGCTTAAGATATCGCACTTGCTGCCCTTATAGAGCTTAGCTACAATCTTAGCTTCCGTAGATGGCTTCTGTCTGATATTTACATAAGGATCAGCTATGGAAATACCGATATTCTGATACTTGGATACTACTTCATTCTCATCCTCATCAGGTACAGCATCCTTAGCGTTAGATGTATCCTCGTCGTCACCGTCTGAGGACGCGCTGTCGGTCGTTACGGCTGAGGAAGAGGCTGAATCATCAGGTGTAACTATATCTGAAGCAGTCTCATCAGAAACGGTTCCGTCAGTGGTGAGTAATGGGCTTCCTGCCGCTACTGCTGCTTCACTTACAGTGGCATCATCAGAAGCGGTTAAGCCAAGCGCTGAATCAATAGCGCTGTCAGATACAACTGATGATGAAAGAACCTCATCAACAGGAACAACTGAATCAAGCTCAGCTGTTACAACGTTCGTATCAGTCTCGCTGTCGCCATAGAAGCTGTCCATGGCAAGAGAGATACCTGCGAGACCGCTGCTCTTCGTAAATGATGAAGCCTTAACTCCCGTAGGGGCAGTCTCTGAAAATAACGCTGCCGCAGCAGTCGCTATGCAAAGTCCGTACCCGAATTTCTCAAAAAAGTTCTTATTATTCATTATTCTTTGTAAGCCTCCAATATGTGTTTCTTACAAATCTATTTTCTGTCTGACCTTTGTCAAAGTTGTTACAAACTTATTAAGTACGAACTCAATACTACCACACTTATTATGAAAAGTCAACACTTTTCTTTTGATTTTTGAAAAATTTTCGTAACATCATCTTATATACTCATAGGCTATGTAAAAGGCAAGAATTCCCATACCCACAATAAGTGAAGGGGTGATTAAGTGACCGGATTGTGACTCATTGTTCTCTTCCTGATTTACGGAACCTGTAATCCGCCTTGCAAGCCGATTTAAGAGCAAAGCTAAGATCGTGCATATCACGCTTGCTAAACCCCAGATAATAAATTCACTTTTCGTGGATGGATTTTTTATTGGCTTGAAGAGAAGTGGCATTTTATTGCTAATTTTGTATCCTACGGTTGTAGAATAAAAATTATTTAAAAAGTGTACTATCATTGTAGTATAGATTGTGCCGGTACTCTCACAAATAAGAGCAAGCATTATTCCAATATAAGTTGCGTAGCAGAACTGGTTCAGATTTCTATGCATCAGGCCAAAAAGTAAGCCGGAAAGAATGGCTGCCCTGACTATGCCCGCCTTCTTATAATTATTAAAGAAAATTCCCCTATAGATCGTCTCCTCAAGAACCGCCGGCATTACACATGTTGCGAAAACCACTGCCAAAAACGGATAATTATTGAGCTTCATTTCTGACATGTTAGCATAATTCTTAGCTACAAAAAGAGACAGGTTATTTATGAAGGTTGTCCCCGGAAATAAGAGAAGCAGATATGGTATAGATAATAAGAGTACTGCCGGTTTCATCGGTTTCCGGTATATTTTCAAAAAATCTTCCCTGTTAAATGCAAGGTAAATTATAGGAACAAATGCAAGACAAAGTTGAAGCAGAATATTGGAAATGACCGGATCCTTTGTTAATTGCATAATATGTAAAAGATTTGCACATGTACAAGCAAAAAGAACAGTCAGAAGAAATACCCTGTTCGTGGCGCGAATTTTAGCTGACATACAAATCTCCTTTGACACTTATATAATGTTGTGGTACAATGATACAGTCTACACCAATTTCAGGAGAAATTCAATATGGATACTAAGAAAAATGCCGCGCTGCTCGTCATGGCGGCAGGCATGGGAAGCCGCTACGGCGGTATAAAACAGCTCGACTCATTCGGGCCTGACGGCGAAATCATTATGGACTACTCCATTTTCGACGCCGTGAAGTCCGGCTTTACCAAGATCGTCATCGTCATCAGGCGCGACATCGAAGATGAATTCATGTGGGTTTATGGCAACAGGCTCATTTCAAAATGTCCTGTTCCCGTAAAATTCACCTACCAGGATATAAACGACCTTCCGGATGGTGCGAAGGTTCCTAACGGAAGAACCAAGCCATGGGGAACCGGTCAGGCTGTCCTCTCCGCTGCCCCATTTATAAATGAACCCTTTGTCGTCATAAATTCCGACGACTTCTACGGCAGGGCTCCGTACGAGCACCTTTTTAACTACCTGACAACCGCCCACGAAGACAATGGCAAGGAACATTTCTGTATGGCGGGCTACAGGCTAAATAATACACTTTCGGACAACGGGTCCGTCTCCCGCGGAATCTGCTCGACCGACAGTGAAGATTTCCTCACTTCTATAGAAGAAACATTTAAAATCGCGAAAAAGGATGGCGTGATTTCCGGGGAGAAGCTTTCAGGTGAAAATGTTACGCTTGTGGGCGACGCAATCACTTCGATGAACATGATGGGCTTCACTCCCGCCATTTTCAAGGAACTGCAGTTGGAATTTAAAAACTTCACAAACGGGCTGAGCACAGAGAGCGCAAGCAAGGCCGAGTTCATGCTCCCTGTCGTAGTGAGCAACATGATAAAGGCGGGTCAGGCCGACATGAAGGTCCTCCCTAACGATGAGCGTTGGTACGGAGTCACCTATAAGGAAGACAAGCCCGTAGTGCGGGCGGCCTTTCAGAGATTAACCGACGAAGGAGTGTATAAGAAGGAACTTTGGAGTTAGGTAATTTAAGTGAAATGGTCCTCGACGCCATTTACCCGAAGCGGTGCCCTGTATGCGGCGAGGCTGTGAATCCCGCCGGGCGGGACATTTGCGAAGCATGCGAGAAGATCCTTGTCCCTGTCCGAGGAAATATATGCAGTAAATGCGGACGTCCCGTCAGAGATGTAAATTCCCGCCTCTGCGACAACTGTAAGCGCATTCCTCACGAATATGATATGGCCCGCGTCCTCTACCCCTACAACCAGATTCTTAAAAGGTCACTCTCCGCCTTCAAATATCATGGGCGTAGGGAATACGCTGCCTTCTTCGCCCGGTCGATTTATGAGCATTTTGAGGTCTTTATTAATATGATAGGCCCTGACGTCATCATCCCGGTTCCTGTCTACAAGGACAGGCTCAGGGTCAGAGGCTATAACCAGGCAGAGCTTGTGGCGGACAGATTAAGCAAATTAACTGGGATTCCTGCCGCAAATGACTTTCTCCTCCGCGTGAAGCACACCGAAGCGCAGAAGCTCCTGGGTCCTGACGCAAGAAGAAAGAATCTCGCCGGTGCCTTCGCTGTAAATAAGGACTCAGATTGGTACCGGCAATATATAAACTCAGCCCTTATCATAGATGATATATACACCACAGGCAGCACGGGCGATGTTTGCGCTGAGGTTCTTAAGGCCGTAGGTGTCGGTAAGGTATACTTCATCTGTATAGCGGGCGTTGAAGCTGATTGTTGAATTATAATCTTGAAAATCTTTTATCATTGTGATATGATAGTTTCTGAGGACGATAAACTGAATGTGAATTCACAGTGGATAATATACTGATTCAGAAAGGATAGCATCATGGAAGTTACGAATTGCAAGGCTTGCGGCAGTCTTTTCAACTATACGGGCAGCGGTCCGAGGCTCTGTCCTAACTGCCAGAAGAAGCTTGAAGAGAAGTTCCAGGAGACTAAGAAATATATCAGGGAAAACCCTGCCGCAAATATAAATCAGATATCCGAGGAGTGCAAGGTTTCCATTCCTCAGATTAAGAGGTGGGTTCGTGAGGAGCGCCTTTCATTTACAGAGGCCTCTCCTATCGGCCTTGAGTGTGAGATGTGCGGCAAGATGATACGTACAGGCAGATTCTGCGCCGAGTGCAAGCAGAAAATGCAGAACCAGCTTGGCAGCGCTCTTGATAAGCCAAAGCCTGTCGAGATGCCAAAGAAGAAGGAACGCGAGAAGGAAAGGATGAGATTCCTCGATCGCGCGAACGAGTAGTTCTTTGTCGGCCCCGGTAATGGCGTCGGACTAGTATAAAAAGCGTCGGTTTCAGCCGACGCTTTTTATATTATCAGGTTCAATGATTATCTTATGCTCTTTATATAGTCTCCCGATGGCCCTCTTGAAGGCTGCCTTGCTCATACCGAAGTTCTCCTTAATCGCTTCGGCGTCACTCTTGTCGGAAAATGGCAGCTCGCCATTATTTTCATTTAGCTTCTTCATAATAACTGTCGCGTCATCATCCATCTGCTCGTAGGACTTCTTTCTGAGCGAGAGGTCTATTTTTCCGTCTTCCTTTATTTCGGTTACGCGGGCTGTTACCTTGTCGCCAACCTTTAGCTTCTTCACAAGCTCCTTCTTAGGAACCATGGCGGAATATTTATCATCTACCGCCACATAGGCCCCGAACGAGTCAATAATTTCATATACGGTTCCGCTTACCTCATCGTCCTTTTTATAAGGCGAATCAGTAGAGAGATAGTCATATATTTTCATGGTGGCACAGAGCCTGTCGCTGTTATCTATATACATGGCAACGAGAATCTCATCGCCTTCCTTTACTCGGACTACCTGCTCCGCAAATGGAAGTAAGAGGTCCTTAGGAAGACCCCAGTTTAAAAACGCTCCCACGTTTGTCACCTGGTTGACTGTCAATCTTCCTATCTCACCTAATTTAATAAGAGGTGTAATTCTGGTCGCGATTAATCTGTCCTCAGAATCCTTATAAATAAATACGGAAATTTCGTCGCCTTCCCGTAAAACTTCCTTAATCTGATTTCTGGGAAGCAATACCTCGGCCGCGTCCTCATCATTTTTATGAAAATCATTTATGTCACGCAGGTATACTCCGAAGTCGGTCCTTCTCGCGACCTTCATTATTTGTTCTTCGCCAAGTCTCATTTTTCTAATTCCTCCAAGCCATCCTTATCACAAAATTCCACTATTGCGTAACATTTATCTTCTTCGTCATCCAGTGAAACATATATTTTGTGATTATCCTTTGTAAAATAATATTTCGGCACTACCGTATCTCCCAAATGGGCCGCCTGCTTGTACTCGACGCGGATCATTTTCACTTCGGGAAATTCTCTTACGGGAATATCCGGAAGGTAGTCGGCCGCGAATTTAATATATTCGCTGTTATTGGTATGACCGTTCGTATCAAGGGCTGATTTTTTTATTCTGAAGCGCTCACCCTTAATGCATTCATCGTTAAAATCAGTCGGAAGAATTATTTTTCTTCCTGCCTTTTTCATCGGATAACCGGCGCTTAGCTGGAAACCTTCACTCTCCTTATATTCGTATTTTACCGGATGATGATTTTTAATGTCATAATAAAACCATATACTGTCGGCATAGGCAAGCACATTCTTATTTTCATCCTTCATATAAAAATTACGCTTACCATAGAAGCCCTTAAATTCATAAGCCTCGGTAGTAACCTCTACATTTTCACTCTGATTGGGGAGTCTTTCTATCATTATCTGCCAGCTCGCAAGAAGCCAGCCGCGGCCTTTAGACATTAATTCCTTTACACCGACTCCTGTCGCCTCGCCCTCGAAGGTGGAGCAGTTCTGAAATAAATTTACAAGGGCGTTTAATTTTAATTTATTGTCAGCTCCGCAGTCGCTGTAGCCTATTCTTGTATTATATGAATACATATTATTTTTCCTCGCTCATTTCTTTTATAACATCGCAGAGTCCCGAATATCTTTTTGCTTCATCGATGTTTTTTATCATGGTCCTCACGGTATCGCTGCTTCCTACAATTGTGACACATTTTCTGGCTCTGGTTACGGCGGTATATAATAAATTTCTGTTAAGGAGCATCCTCGGTCCCGTAAGCAGCGGCAGGACGACGGCCGGATATTCACTTCCCTGTGACTTATGAATTGTTACGGCGTAGGCGAGTGTTAATTCATCAAAATCGCCCTGTTCGTAATCAACGGTTCTTCCTTCTTCGAATTCTACGGTAATTGTTCCCGCGTAATTATTTATCGTTTTAATTACCCCGGTATCGCCGTTAAATATTCCCTTGCCGGTTTCTATTTCCGTTCCGAACCTGCTGTAAACAGTCCACTCGAGCTGGTAATTATTTTTTATCTGCATTACCTTATCGCCCTCGCGGAAATTAATATCGCCCCATTTTTTCTCCTGCTTGTCGTCTGCCGGTGGATTTAAATACTGCTGTAAAACGCGGTTTAAATTTTCCACTCCGAGCTCACCCTTTCGCATAGGAGTAAGCACCTGGATATCGTAGCTGTCCGCGTCAACGTATTTTGGCATTTTATCCATTACGAGACTTAGCATAACAGACTCTATATCCATTACCTCATGACGCTCAAGCATGAAGAAATCCTTACTTTTATTATCGAGGCTTATCTGCTCGCCCGCGTTTATTTTATGGGCGTTTTTAATTATATCGCTTGTCTCAGCCTGACGGAAAATTCTTGTGAGCCTTACTACGTCAAAGCAACCTGAATTAATAATGTCCTTTAATACATTTCCGGGGCCGACACTCGGAAGCTGATTTACATCTCCCACAAGAATTACTCTTGTTCCCGCAGGTATTGCCTTAAGCAGCGAATAAAAAATAAATATGTCGACCATAGACATCTCATCTATTATTATGGCATCCGCCTCGAGGGGATTATCCTCATTTCTTTCGAATTTCTGCCTGCTGTCATTTTCGGGATCTCCGTTAACCTCAAGAAGGCGGTGGATGGTAAGGGCTTCGTGGCCTGTGGTTTCCTTCATTCTTCTGGCAGCCCGTCCTGTCGGCGCCGCTAAGAGAATTTCCATATTTTCTTCTTTAAATAATTCTATTATGGTATTTATTGTGGTTGTTTTTCCCGTTCCCGGTCCGCCTGTCAATATTAATAATCCGGATTCCACAGCCTCATATACGGCCTTTCTCTGTAAATCCTCCAATTCGATGCCGTTTCGAATTTCTATTTCTGAGACTTTTTTCTCCATTATGGCGTGATTCGCGCGGGATCTCGTATTTAAATCAAGAAGCATTCTCGCGCTTTCAAGCTCCATATAATAAAAGGATATATGGTATATTCTTGTCTCGTCGTTTTTTATTACAGACTTAATTCTCCTGTCCATAATTAATTCAGTAATATCATTTTCGAATTCTTCTTTTGAAATAGAAAATAAATTGCCGACGGCAACAAATAATTCTCCCTTTGGCAAATAGGTATTTCCGTTCGAGGCAGAAACATCAAGAGCATACATTATTCCTGCCTTGAAGCGTTCGTGGGAATCCATTGGGTAGCCCATTTTCTCCGCTAATTCATCCGCCTTCTTAAAGCCTATTCCGTCTATATCCTCCGCTAATTTATAAGGGTTCTGTTTTACTACGTTCATCATTTCAGAGCCGTAGCGGTTATATATTTTCATGGCAAGATTATTGGTCACGCCGTATTGCGAGAGAAATACCATAGCGTCGCGGAATTCTCTTTTTTCTTCGAACTGGTCTGCTATTTCCTTTGCTTTCTTCAGGCTGATGCCCTTTAGCGAGGCTAATTTTTCAGGATTACTTTCTATTATTTCAAAGGTTTTATCACCGAATTCCGCGACAATCCTTTTTGCCATGGCTTTGCCGATACCCTTTATAATACCTGACGCCAGATATTTCTCCATGGCTCCGGCATTTTCGGGCTCTTTTATGGCGTAACTTGTCACCTGGAACTGGGTACCGTAGGTCTTATGCTCTATATAATTTCCTTCGGCTTCTATATATTCTCCTACAGAAATATCACTAAAATAACCGACGCAGACCTCATCGGTATCTTCGTCGGTTATATTTAATACTGTATAGGAATTTTCTTTATTTCTAAATACAATTTTTTCAACGTATCCCTTTACTGTATCCGTAATTCCGTCCTCCGATAAAACTTTCTCTTTAGTTAAGACATAGCTCTATGTCACTTTAGTTATTAATGTCGTTCATGGACTCGACTGTGCTTACCTGGTTTTTCATGGACTCATATAGCATCTTCGCAAGTCCTAAATCAGTATTTCCCGAAATTATACCGGCCATATTTGAGCGGAAGGTGTCCTTGAACATGTTCACATATTCGCCCTCACTGTCTTCGTCCTCTACACCCGGCAGGGTCGCGGTTTTTTCAGCTTCCTCGAGTATTTGCTCTAAAAAGTATGCTTCAAACGACTTACATGCCTGCATTAATTCGGCATCATCATTTGTCTCATTTGCGCTATTGACCTTATTGGTCAAAGATGTCGATAGTGAATCCTGCAAATACTGGCTTGTAATAGAACTATAGCCTCCGTAGAGGCTTTCAAGTGAACTGATATCCATAAATCATCACCTCTTAAGCTCATTAGCTATCTGAAGCATCTCGTCACTGGTCTGAATTGCCTTTGAATTCAACTGATAAGCTCTTTGGGTTACAATCATATTAACCATCTCATCAGCTGCCTGAACATTTGAAGATTCAAGATACCCCTGTACTACCTTGCTCTTCTCAAGACCGGCGTCAGTAGCCTCAAGTCTAGGGGTACCCGAAGCGTCAGTCTCCGTAAAAAGGCTGTCCCCTTCCCTGTCAAGCCCCGCAGGATTGTTAAACTGGTAGACCGCAATCCGCGCTACCTGATTCGTTGAAATGGAGCCGTCGGCATTTTCAACATTATGCTTAATATTTCCAACCTGATCAACTGAAATATCGTCCGTATCCCAGGTCTCATCTATGGCTATCGAATTTCCGTTTGTATCAAGAACAGGATAGCCATCCGAGTTGGTGAGTATCCAACCCCCGCCCGGCGCAGCTGATAAGCCGAAATGACCATTTCTCGTATATGCTGTGTTACCGAATTTGCTGACAGCGAAGAAGCCCTTTCCTTCGAGCATAAAGTCAAACTTCTGCTCCGTATTCTGGGCATTCCCTTCTGTAAATATACCGGTTATGGACGCATCCCTCACGCCGGAACCAACCTGTATTCCTATCGGCTTAGGGTTGCCCTCACTGTCTGTTGATTTATGCTTCAGCTCCTGGTAGAGGAGACTCTTAAATTCGACAGTCTGGGTTTTAAATCCGACAGTATTGATATTACTGATATTATTCGAAATATTATCAAGACTAATCTGCTGGGCGTACATACCTGATGCCGCGCTCCAAAGTGATCTAACCATAAGCCATCTCCTTTATAAAATCAGCTTACTACTCCAACACTGTTAATAGCCTTATCCATCATATTCTCGGCGGTTGTAATGCCCTTCGAGCTTGCCTGATACGCCCTCTGAATCGCAATCATGTCAACCATCTCACGCACAGGGTTAACATTGCTTTGTTCGATATAGCCTTGCAAAACCTCAGCTGTAGGCTCGGTTTCCGTTGCACCGTTCACAACCTGATAGAGATTATCGCCATACTTTTCTATATAATCATAGTCTTCAAAATCAACAATCTTGATTTTGTCAACCAAATTGCCATCAGCATAAACGCTTCCATCACGCTGTATGGAAATGTTGGCCGCGTCAGTAGGAACCTGCAGCACGCCGCTTTCGGTTTTCAGCTTATTTCCAAACGAATCCTCCACATACCCATCCTGAGTAATGCGGAAATTACCATCTCTGGTATATTTCTCGGACTCATTTCCGTTCGCATCGACAAAGCGTATCGCAAAAAAGCCCTTACCGGAGAGTGCCAGATCATACGTTTCACTCGTCTTCCTGACCGCGCCTTGGTCGTAATCGGTATACACCTCGCCCAGCTTAACACCCAGGCTCATGGTACCGATAAAATGATCGTTAAAGGCTTCCGACGCGTCTCTTATCTTTATCGCAAGAACCCTGTCAAAGGACTGACTGGCCGTGCTTTCCATCTTATAGCCGGCTGTCGTGACATTCGCAAGATTGTTTGACATGATGTCAAGCCTGTTCTGCTCATTCATCATACCTGTACATGACGTATAGAGACTTCTAAGCATACGACTTCCTCCTATGCATTTTTATTAAGGCTCTTTATATGCTTTATCGGCAAAAGTACATAAATAATTAACATCATTAGGCAGCACAAAAACGGATATTATCAGTCATCTGCCATGGTCTTCGCGGCATTTCCGAGGAACTCAACAAATTTACCTGTTCCTATGGCAACGCAGGACATAGGATCCTCAGCAACTATAGAATTGATGCCCGTATTCTCTTCTATGAGCTGATCAAGGCCCTTAAGAAGTGAACCGCCACCGGTAAGCACTATGCCCTTCCCGGCTATATCGGCCGCAAGCTCAGGCGGTGTCTTCTCGAGGACGGAATGAACTGCGTCAACTATCGCCTCACATGGGTCCTTAAGGGCTTCAAGCGCTTCGTCAGAGGTAAGGGTGATAGTCTTAGGTTTTCCGTCAGGGAAATACATACCTGTCACATCATAGGTGAGCTGCTCCGGAAGCTGGAAGGCGCATCCGATTGACATCTTCACCGTCTCAGCCGTAACGTCACCGATTATCAGGTTATGCTTATTTTTAACATATTTTGCTATAGCCATATCAAAATCGTCACCGGCAACCTTGACTGATGTACTTACTACTGCTCCGCCAAGTGAGATAACGGCAATATCACTCGTACCGCCGCCGATATCGACAATCATGGTACCGCTTGGCTTTGTAATGTCTATCCCCGCTCCGATGGCTGCCGCAATAGGCTCTTCTATGATAGCGACCTCTCTCGCGCCCGCGTTATATGTAGCCTCTTCAACAGCCCTCTTCTCTACCTCGGTAGCGCCGCTCGGGATGCATATGCTTATCCTTGGCTTTCTGAAATGGTGACCGCCGGTAGCCTTCTTAATGAAATAGCGCAGCATCTTCTCT
The DNA here is from genome assembly GCA_900314885.1 of uncultured Eubacteriales bacterium. Taxonomy (GTDB): domain Bacteria; phylum Bacillota; class Clostridia; order Lachnospirales; family Lachnospiraceae; genus Catonella. The sequence goes on along the minus strand of OMWY01000001.1, from coordinate 509,767 downwards.
GTGACATCATAATCAGAAATAACGCCCTGGCGTAGAGGTCTGATTGCGATTATACTCGAAGGCGTACGTCCAAGCATAAGCCTCGCTTCCTCGCCGATAGCCTTTACCTTCTGAGACGCGCTGTCAATAGCGACTACTGATGGCTCCTTCAGCACAACTCCCTTCCCCTTAACGTATACAAGCACGCTTGCCGTGCCAAGATCTATACCTATATCACTGCCTAACATTATGGCTCCTTTCAAGTGCTTCTGTAATTCTTATATATGGACCGCTTCGCCCTAACGCCTCATCAATCCCTGACAAGGTGGTTTGTCTTCATCCGTAAGGAATGCGTAAACATACAATTTATATTATACCCTATAATGAAGCAAAAATAAAGTGGAAATAAATGGAATTTACGAAATGTTCACTTTTCTCTTGTATAAATCGTTTAGATTATGTATAATAATATTGTTGATGTTATAATTATTTAACTTTGAAGGTCGGAGGCAATGTATGGCTGAAACTGAGATCAAAAGCGTTCTTGAAGAAGAACTTAAGACGAATATGAAGCAGGAAATCAAGACTGAGGTCGAAAATGTTAGTCTGTTCACAGCTCTCCGCTACGGCAGGATTGCCTGTAATGTAAGCCTGGCACTTATAGCCCTTATCGCTATAATAGCCCACAGGAATCCGTCAGGCATTTTCGCTATTATCGTGTACAACGGAATCCACGCTTTCTTAGTATCGCTCTTCCAGCGCTACAGGGAGCAGAAGTTCCTCTTATCGAGCCTGCGTTTTCACTATAATTTCAACTACTCGGAGATGCTTGCCGGTCAGCTCTCGCTTTTGGTTGGCTTGTTATTTATGTTTATGTTCGGATATTTATTTCTGAATAGCTTTGGGATTTCGAACATCAATATTTTCCTTGGCTTCGTGCCTTTTATATGCCTGATTGTTACTGTGGGTATCAGATACATAAGCTACTTTGTAATAAGGAACGATATCAAGGATAAACTTTTATACGGTAAGTATTGAAAAACAAGGGTGATGGATTCGTCAGTTTCCATCACCCTTTTCTTTGATTTTTCTTTCCCTCTCCGCGAGGGAATATTTGCAGCCGCAGTAATTTTGCCTGTAAAGTCCATATTCTTCGGATAGTTCTATGGACCGGCGATACCCGTTCTTCTTCTTAAAGTCTGAATACAGGTAGGGTACGTCAAATTCTTCGGCCAGCTTCCCGCCTATCTCATTTAGCCACTGTGACCGCTTATATGGGCTTATTGAGAGTGTGGTAGAGAAATAGTCATAGTTGTGTTCCTTAGCGTATACGGCTGTTTCGCGGAGTCGGAGTTCATAGCAGTCATAGCATCGTTCACCACCCTCGGGAATCATCTCGCGGCCCTTTGCTATTGCTTCAAAGCTTTCCGGATCGTATTTACCGGGAATGAGTCTTATCCCTTCTGTTCCGGGTTCGAGCTTCAACAGCTTCTCTACTTCTTCTATTCTCTTATCTACTTCTCGCTTTGGTGTAATGTTCGGGTTGTAATAGAATATATCTATTTTAAAATACTTTGCTATCCGCTCAAGAACAGCGCTGCTGCATGGGGCGCAACAGGCGTGAAGGAGGAGGGAAGGGCGGGTATTTGCCGCCTTGATTTTTGATATCGTATCCTCAAGGAGGGTGTCGTAGTTTACTTTATTCATGACTGCATTATTTTTCCGTGCCAGGTGTTGTCGTAGAGAGGGACCCACGGCGAAGCCGTGGGAGAGTTGGCTACGGCCAAAATTGTGCTTTGCACAATTTTATGGGACCAGGCACTGGCTAGGGTAAAAAAGGGGCAAGCTGAAGCTTGTCCCTTTTCTTTGTTAAGCTGTTTCTTTGGCAGCAGCTTCTGCTGCGTCTTTCTCGGCCATCATTTTCTTATAGCCCCGGTGTACCTACACCATTTTCCTTCTGCATCTCTTCCCAGAGCTTCTCAGCGAATGGTCTCCATTCCTCAGCGTACTTCTGGGTCTTGGAAACAAGATGCTCAGCACTCTCGGCGCTTTCAAGGTCAGTCGAATGAGCTCCTGACTCCTTTACAAGTTTAGGGAGAACATCAGGGTTCTCAAGCATAGGACATGGGCGATACATATTTTCGTTAAACGGCATATTGTTATGATAAGCCATAAACAATGGAGACTGTAAGGCCTCAAGAAGTGTCTGCTTCCTGATGTTAGCGTTTGAATAATGGATAAATACACAGGGATCCACATCGCCATTGGCATTTATATGAAGATATCTCTTGCCTCCTGCTATACATCCGCCTACATACCTTCCATCATTCTGGAAATCCATTAGGAACATAGGATTATTGCTTCGGTAATCCTTTATCCTGTTATATACGACCATTCTCTGATCAGGTGTAGGGAGAAGCTCAGGCGTAGCGTCATTTCCAACAGGCATATAGTGGAAATACCACATAAAGTAAACGCCTAATTCCTTCATCTTGTCAAGGAAGTCCTTGGATGTGATTGCGTCATAGTTTGCGCTTGTATAGCAGCATGAAATACCATAGATAAGCTTCTTTCTCTGAAGGAGCTCTATGGCCTTCATTACCTTCTCATATACGCCCTTGCCGCGGCGGTTATCTGTAGCGTCGCCGAAGCCCTCGAGTGAGATTGAAGGGTAGAAATTGCCTACTCTTAACATCTCATCAGCAAACTTCTCGTCTATAAGTGTCGCGTTTGTGAAGCTTAAGAACACACAATCATTGTGCTTTTCACAGAGCTTAATAAGGTCATCTTTTCTTACAAGTGGCTCGCCACCTGTATAGATGTACATATAAATGCCGAGTTCCTTGCCCTGCTGGATAATAGAATCAATCTCATCGAAGGAGAGATTTAACTTATTGCCATACTCAGCTGCCCAGCAGCCTGTGCAGTGAAGGTTGCATGCGCTAGTAGGGTCAAGAAGAATAGCCCATGGAATATTGCAGTTATATTTCTCCCTAAGCTTGTCCTGGGTCTTCCATCCTTTTAAGTTTACGTTAAAGAAGAAGTTGTTGCTGAATGTCTTCATAACGTGAGGATCCACATCGTTAATCACATGGCGGACAAACGGATAATATGGGTGAGAACTGTCCTCAATGGCCGCTCTTATGGCCTTTCTCTGTCCTACAAAATTGTCTCCCGCAAATCTGTCGACCCAGTCCATGATCTTGACCATGTTCTTGTCAGGATCCTTGTAGATGTAGTCGAAGGTTTTGCTTAAGCCTAACTGTTCAAGTGAAGTTACAACTCCCATGTCTGTTACCTACCTTACCTCTCAGAATTATTGCTATAGTTTCAACGGATAAACTTATCCCGTTTATAGTTTTACTATATTAAGTATTTTAGAATTTTTTAGAGAGTTTTTCAAGTTACAAACACGGGCGAGTGTAGCACAAGGTAAGGGGACACACCAGATAAAAATTCTGCAAACTACGTTTACATAATTTTTATCTGAGTATGTCCCCATGGAAGCGATAGGACTCCAAAGTCATTGCCTTACGAAAGTTAAGCCGTAGGCGGTTTCCATAAATTTGCGAATCTCATTCTTCATGCCGAGGCAGGCTTCTGTCTCAGAATTATAGTGAGAAAGTCCAACCCTGTCCTTCCTGTCAGCGAAGAAGACGTTCCAGCCGTCATTTGAGTGCTCAAGGCAGATCCTGTTGTTGTGAGCCCCATTGAGTGAATAAAGCTTCGCCGGTACGAGGTGTTCCTTTAAAAATGTTCCGAGCTCCTTTGTATTCATAAATTGCTCCTTTCTGTTATCGAAGACGCAACACGTAGTTTTTATTACTACATCTACTATATCACAAAACCGCTAATTATGCAATACCATTTTTCATGTCGGAAAATATGTTATCTTTTTCTCGTATTTCATAACGGACAGTTATGCTATAGTAAGCTTGATACATTAAACACACAGGAGGCAATTATGCAATACGGTCATTTTGATGATGAAAAACAGGAGTATGTTATCACACGCCCTGATACACCTACGGCGTGGGCGAACTACTTAGGTTCACCTGAATACGGCGCCCTCATTTCCAACAACGCCGGTGGATACAGCTTTGTTAAGAGCGGCGCTGACGGGAGAATCATCAGGTATATTTTTAACTACTTCGATGAACCCGGCAGATACATTTACATTAGGGATAACGAGTCGGGTGACTACTGGTCCGCTTCATGGCAGCCTGTAGGCAAGCCGCTCGACAAGTATAAGTCTGTCTGCCGTCACGGCACCGATTATACGATTATTGAGGCTGACTATGAGGGAATTCATTCCGAGGCCACTTATTATGTGCCTTTGAATAAGACCTACGAGGTGTGGCATACTAAGATAAAGAATACTAGTGACAGACCTAGAAAGCTCACAGTTACAGGCTATTGCGAATTTACAAATCACAACAATTATGAGCAGGATCTTGTAAATATGCAGTATTCGCTCTATGTCACCGAGACGAAATTCCGTGGGGATTATATCCGCCAGACCTGTAACGGTAACCTTTACCATGAGGGCTCAAACGAGAAGGTTAACAATTCCTGCTTAGAGCGTTTCTTCGGTCTCTCAGGAGCCCCTGTAAGCTCTTATTGCGGTGACAAGGCCGCCTTCCTTGGAGCCTATAGAAAATATGACAGACCAATTGGAGTTGAGAAGGGAGATTTAGGGAACGTTCTCAATTTCTGCATGAACAGCTGTGGCGCTCTTTCTACAGTAATAGAATTGGCTCCCGGTGAGGAAACTGAATTTTCTTATACTCTCGGTCTTAAGGGGGATAAGGAAGCCCGTCAGATAGTTGATCACTATAAGGATCGGTCAGTTATTGATGCTGAGCTAAAGGAGCTTATCGACTACTGGCACGGGAAGCTGGCTCATTTCCATATCGAAACTCCTAACAAGGAGTTCAACACCATGATAAATACCTGGAACGCTTTTAACTGTTTCATCACATTTACCTGGTCGAGAGCGGCTTCATTTATATACTGTGGCATGAGAAATGGCTATGGCTACCGTGATACAGTTCAGGACATCCAGGGTGTTATTCACCTCGCCCCGGCTGCTGCGAAGAAGCAGATAGAGCTCATGCTCTCCGGTCAGGTTGATAATGGTGGCGCGCTTCCTCTGGTTAAGTATACCCATAATCCGGGTCATGAGCTTACTCCTGAGGATAAAGAGTATGGCGCTGATTACAGGGCTGATGATGCCTTATGGCTCTTCCCTACTGTCTATAAATATATAGCCGAGTCGGGAGACATAGCATTTCTCGATGAAGTCATTCCATTTGCAAATAAGGATGAGGGAACAGTTTATGAGCATTTAAAGAGGGCTATTCATTTCTCTGAGACTCATAGTGGAAAGCATGGTCTTCCGGCAGGTCTCACAGCTGACTGGAATGACTGTCTCAACCTTGGAAAGCAGGGCGAGTCTGTATTTGTTGCTTTCCAGTTCTATTACGCTATGCGTCTCCTTAATGAATTCGCTGAGGTCAAGGGAGACAAGGCTTATTCCTCCGAGTTAGTCGATAAGATGGCTGATTTCAAGGCAAAATTAAATGATATCTGCTATGATGGCGACAGGTATGTAAGAGGACTTTCTGAGAGTGGTCGTGTAATCGGAAGCCGTGAAAACGAGGAAGGAAGTATGTGGCTGAATCCTCAGAGTTGGGCAGTTATCTCCGGTGCTTATGATGATGATAAGATAGGGCCTGCCCTTGAAAATGTACATAAGCTGTTAAATACCGACTGGGGTGTAATGCTTTTGGCTCCTTATCTAAAGGATCATGCGCTTCCTGAGACGGGCGCTGTATGCTTTAACCCGACTGTTAAGGAAAATGGAGGTATTTTCTCACAGCCTCAGGGATGGATAATTCTTGCTGAATCCCTTATGGGCCACGGAAACAGGGCTTTTGAATATTATTCTGAAAACTGCCCTGCGATGCAGAACGATAAGGCCGAAATAAGATGCATCGAGCCTTATATCTACGGTCAGTTTACCGAAGGAAACGCAAGCCCGTATCATGGCCGTTCACATGTTCACTGGCTCACCGGTACCGCTTCAACAATTATGGTTGGCTCAGTTGAAGGTATTCTCGGCATGAGACCGGATATCAATGGTATCAAAATTGCGCCTTCTATTCCATCTGCATGGGATAAGATGACTATCGATAAGGATTTTAGAGGTAAGAAGTTACATATTACCGTTCTTAATCCTGACCATAAGGAGTCCGGATTCTCTTCTATGACAGTCAATGGAAAGAAGTTTGATAGCAGCTATATACCTGCGGATGAGCTCGCTGATACAAATGAAATTGTACTGACACTTTAATTTAATCTCCTTCCATTATGGAAGGAGATATAATAAAAAGGAGACGCTTACGCGTCTCCTTTTTATAATTGCGGGACACACTTCAGTGTGTCGCCGTTCCTTATTACTCGATGATAGAAACAACCTTACCTGAACCTACAGTACGGCCACCTTCACGAATAGCGAATGAAAGTCCCTGCTCCATAGCGATTGGGTGGATGAGCTCGATAGTCATCTCGATGTTATCGCCAGGCATGCACATCTCTGTTCCATCAGGAAGCTTTACAATACCGGTAACGTCTGATGTTCTGAAATAGAACTGTGGACGATAGTTGTTGAAGAAAGGTGTATGACGACCACCCTCATCCTTGGTAAGTACGTAAACCTGAGCTGTGAACTTAGAATGGCACTCTACTGTACCAGGCTTGCAAAGAACCTCACCACGCTCTACCTCATCACGGTTTACACCACGAAGAAGGCATCCGATGTTATCACCGGCTTCAGCGAAGTCAAGCATCTTACGGAACATCTCGATACCGGTAGCGGTAGTCTTTCTGTTCTCCTTACGTCCACCAACGATCTCAAGTTCATCGTTAAGATGAAGTGTACCACGCTCTACACGTCCGGTAGCAACGGTACCACGACCGGTAATGGTGAAGATATCCTCTACAGGCATAAGGAATGGCTTATCGTTATCACGAACAGGTTCCTTGATATACTCATCAACAGTATCCATGAGCTTCATGATGCAATCGCCCCAATTAGCGTCTGGGTTCTCAGCGTCAACAGGATCTCCTGAAGCCATCTTAGCTGGCTGTGAAGCGTCCTGAAGAGCCTGAAATGCAGAACCACGAACGATTGGGCATCCTTCGAAGCCATACTCTTCTAGCTGCTCTGTAACTTCCATCTCTACAAGGTCAAGAAGTTCAGGATCATCAACCATATCGCACTTGTTAAGGAATACTACGATATAAGGAACACCTACCTGACGGGCAAGAAGGATATGCTCCTTTGTCTGAGCCATAACACCATCAGTAGCTGCAACAACAAGGATGGCACCATCCATCTGAGCAGCTCCGGTGATCATGTTCTTAACGTAATCTGCGTGTCCCGGGCAGTCAACGTGTGCGTAATGTCTCTTCTCAGTCTCATACTCAACGTGAGCGGTTGAAATGGTTATACCACGTGCTCTTTCCTCCGGAGCCTTATCGATCTGATCGAAGGCAACTGCGTCATCAATACCAAGTCTCTCTGAGAGAACCTTTGTGATGGCTGCTGTAAGAGTAGTCTTACCATGATCTACGTGACCAATGGTACCGATATTAACATGTGGTTTTGTTCTTTCGAACTTCTGCTTTGCCATGTGTTTATTTCCTCCTGAAAAATTGTCCTTTTTTACATAGGACCATATGTCTATATTTTATATCAAACTATGAAATATTGCAAGATATTATTTCTTATTCTTAGCAAGCTCATCTGCTCTTGCCGCAAGAACCTTATCCTGTACGTTCTTAGGAACTGCTTCATAGTGATCGAAGAACATGGAGTAGTTACCACGTCCCTGTGTCTTAGAACGAAGATCTGTTGCGTAACCAAACATCTCAGCAAGTGGAACAAATGCCTTGACAAGCTTACCGTTACCAACATCTTCCATTCCTTCAACACGGCCACGACGGCTGTTTACATCACCGATAACATCGCCCATGTATTCCTCAGGCATTGTTATCTCGACCTTCATGATAGGTTCGATAAGTGTTGACTTACCCTTAACCATAGCGTCCTTCATAGCCATAGAACCGGCAATATGGAAGGCCATTTCTGAAGAATCGACTTCATGGTAAGAACCATCGTATACGTTAGCGTGAACACCGATTACAGGATATCCGCCAAGTACACCTGCGTGGCTTGCTTCTTCGATACCGTCGAAGATAGGCTGGATAAATTCCTTAGGAATATTACCGCCAACAACGGTTGATTCGCAAGTAACTGTCTCTTCGCCATTGAAATCAAGTGGTGAGAACTTAACCTTACAATGTCCATACTGACCACGACCACCTGACTGACGAACGAACTTAGCTTCAACATCACAAGGCTGAGTAATGGCTTCACGATAAGCAACCTGAGGAGCTCCGACGTTAGCTTCTACGTTAAATTCACGGAGAAGACGGTCTACGATAATCTCAAGATGAAGCTCGCCCATTCCGGCGATAATTGTCTGGCCTGTTTCCTGATCTGTATGAGCACGGAAAGTAGGGTCCTCTTCAGCAAGCTTTGCGAGAGCGTCTACAAGCTTACCCTGGCCTGCCTTTGTCTTAGGCTCGATAGCGAGCTCAATAACAGGATCCGGGAACTCCATAGACTCAAGGATTACAGGATGCTGCTCATCGCAGAGTGTATCACCTGTTGTAGTAGTCTTAAGACCAACAGCAGCAGCGATATCTCCTGAGAATACTTCCTCGATTTCAGTTCTCTTATTAGCGTGCATCTGAAGGATACGTCCGATACGCTCTTTCTTATCCTTCGTAGAGTTAAGTACGTAAGAACCTGCTTTACATGTACCGGAATATACACGGATAAATGAAAGCTTTCCTACGAATGGGTCTGTCATGATCTTGAAAGCGAGAGCTGAGAAAGGCTCATCATCTGATGACTTTCTTGTAATCTCATTTCCGTCAAGATCGGTACCCTTGATATCAGGTACATCGGTAGGAGCCGGCATATATTCGATAACGGCGTCAAGAAGCTTCTGAACACCCTTATCGCGATATGCTGAACCGCAGAGTACTGGAATAGCTGTACCGGCGATTGTAGCCGCGCGAAGTGCCTTCTTCATATCTTCAACTGATGGCTCTGTTCCATCAAGGTAAGCCATCATAAGTTCATCATCAAGCTCGCAGATAGACTCAACAAGCTTTGTATGGTACTCATCGCACTGGTCCTTCATGTCGTCAGGAATTTCCTTGACAACGACATTCTGACCCTTATCACCTTCGAAGTAATATGCCTGCATCTCAAAGAGATCGACAATGCCTTCGAACCAATCCTCTTTACCGATAGGTAATTGAAGTATTATAGGGTTCTTACCGAGCTTTGTCTTGATCTGCTCTGTAGATCCAAGGAAATCAGCTCCGATGATATCCATCTTATTGATGAATGCGATACGTGGTACGTTATACTTATCAGCCTGGCGCCATACGTTCTCAGACTGAGGCTCAACACCGCCCTTAGCATCGAAGACGCCGACAGCGCCGTCAAGTACTCTGAGTGAACGCTCAACCTCTACTGTGAAGTCTACATGCCCCGGGGTATCAATAATGTTGATACGATGCTCAAGAGCTCCCGGCATTGGCTTGCCTTCCTTCTCTTCAGTCCAGTGGCAGGTAGTAGCGGCAGACGTGATGGTGATACCTCTTTCCTTTTCCTCGTCCATCCAGTCCATGGTGGCCGTTCCTTCGTGAGTATCACCTATCTTATAGTTAACACCGGTATAGTACAGAATACGCTCGGTAAGAGTTGTCTTACCGGCATCGATGTGCGCCATGATACCGATGTTCCTGGTTCTCTCCAGTGGATATTCTCTAGTACCCAAAAATGTGTCCTCCTATTACCAACGATAGTGAGCAAATGCCTTGTTGGCCTCGGCCATCTTGTGCATATCCTCTTTCCTCTTGACTGCTGATCCTGTATTGTTGATAGCGTCGAGGATCTCATTGGCAAGTCTCTCTTCCTGGGTCTTCTCGCCTCTCTGACGAGAGTACTGTGTGAGCCAGCGAAGCGCGAGTGTCTGTCTTCTTTCTGGTCTGATCTCGACAGGTACCTGATATGTAGCACCGCCGATACGTCTTGCCTTTACCTCAAGTACAGGCATGATGTTGTTAAGAGCTTCCTCAAAAGCGTCAACGGCCTTCTTGCCGCTCTTCTCTTCTACTCTTGCGAATGCTCCGTAAACGATCTTCTGCGCAACACCCTTCTTACCGTCAAGCATTACGTTATTGATAAGCTTTGTAACGATCTTGCTGTTATAGACTGGGTCCGCGAGAACATCTCTTTTAGCTATATGTCCTTTACGTGGCACGTTTCTTCCCTCCTAGTAAGAATACTGATATACGTCAGATTCTAAGGTACTCACTGCCCCGCCGTCGTTAAACTCGGACAGGCAGTGCCCGTGTCCTAAATTGAAAATCATGTGAAATCAATCCGGCACTTTTAATCCTTAAGTCTCTGATCGTCTGTGGTAAAAATTACTTGCTTTCCTTTGGCTTCTTAGCGCCATATTTGCTGCGGGCCTGACGTCTCTTAGCGACACCTGCAGTATCAAGTGTACCACGAACGATGTGATATCTTGTACCAGGAAGGTCCTTAACTCTGCCTCCACGGATAAGAACAACACTATGCTCCTGAAGGTTGTGGCCTTCTCCAGGGATGTAGCTTGTTACTTCGATACCGTTTGAAAGACGAACTCTGGCGATCTTTCTAAGCGCTGAGTTAGGCTTCTTAGGGGTAGCAGTTCTGACAGCGGTGCAGACGCCTCTCTTCTGAGGAGAGAATGTCTCGATTTCAGACTTTCTGAGTGAGTTTACGCCTACAAGAAGAGCCGGAGACTTAGACTTCTTAGAGCTAGTCTGTCTGCCCTTTCTTACGAGCTGATTAAAAGTTGGCATTAATTTCACCTCCATTCATAAAATTAATAAAAGCTGCGTGTCTAAATTATACTACAGACACACAGCTATATATTATAATACTTATTCTGTTGGTTGTCAAGTAAATCCGTGCCAGGTACCAAAAAATTTTTATAAACTTCGCAAGTATTTCCGTGCCAGGTACACAAAAATTTCTGTAAACTTCGCTTCGCTCGTCTACATAAATTTTAGTGGACCAGGCACTAGCTGGCACTAACCAACTTTACTTCTCATCATCATCATCAATGACGTCAACACCATCATTCTCAGCGCTGTCATCATCATCCATGAGAAATCCTTCATCATCATCGTCATCATCAGCCTGATATGGTGGGAAAAGTCCCTCATCATCATCAAGATTAAGCTCTTCGCTCTCCTTGGCTGCCTCTGCGGCTGCCTTAGCTGCCGCGATCTTCTCATCAGTATCAAGCTTTACTGAACGATAATACTTCATACCGGTTCCGGCAGGAATGAGCTTACCAATGATAACGTTTTCCTTGATACCGTTCAGGTGGTCAATCTTGCCCTTGATAGCGGCATCGGTAAGAACTCTTGTAGTCTCCTGGAATGAAGCCGCAGCAAGGAAGGAATCAGTAGCAAGACTTGCCTTGGTAATACCAAGCATAATCTGTTTTCCTTCAGCCGCCTCAAAGCCTTCATCAAGAAGTGATTCGTTAAGATCCTCGAACTCGATCTTATCAACAAGCGTGCCAGGTAAGTAGTCTGTATCGCCCTGCTTCTCGATTCTGACCTTCTTCATCATCTGGTGAATGATCATCTCGATATGCTTATCGGCGATTTCAACACCCTGCAGACGGTAAACACGCTGAACCTCTCGAAGGATATAGTTCTGAGCCGCTGCGACACCCTGAATCTTAAGGATATCATGAGGGTTAATACTACCTTCTGTGATAGGATCACCGGCTTCAAGTTCCTCGCCGTCCGAAATGTTCGGCTTAAGTCTTGAACCGTAAGGAATGAGATAAGTCTTGCTCTCACCGGTCTCATCGTTAGTAACGACGACTTCCTTCTTCTTCTTAGACTCTTCTATCGTAACCTTACCCGGAATATCCGTGATAATAGCAAGTCCCTTAGGCTTACGTGCCTCAAAAAGCTCCTCTACACGAGGAAGACCCTGGGTGATATCACCACCGGCAAGTCCGCCCGCATGGAAGGTTCTCATCGTAAGCTGGGTACCCGGTTCACCGATAGACTGAGCGGCGATGACACCGACAGCCTCACCAACCTGTACAGGCTGTCTTGTTGCCATGTTAGCACCGTAGCACTTAGCGCACACGCCCATATGTGAGCGGCATGAAAGCACTGTACGAATCTTAACCTTAGCCTTACGTCCGGCATCCTGGATTGCCTTGGTGGCAACGACTCTTGCGGCTCTCTTAGCGGTGATCATATGGTTTGCCTTAACTATAAGGTCGCCATTGTCATCGTAGATGTCCTCGCAGGAATATCTGCCTGTTATACGTTCCTCAAGGCTCTCAATAAGCTCATTTCCTTCGTAGAAGGCCGAAACATAGATTCCCGGAATTTCTTTCCTGCCTACCGCGCAATCGGTTTCCTTAATAATAAGCTCCTGAGATACATCGACAAGACGTCTTGTAAGGTAACCTGAGTTCGCTGTACGAAGCGCTGTATCTGAAAGTCCCTTACGAGCGCCGTGAGCGGAAATGAAGTACTCCAGAACGTCCATGCCTTCACGGAAGTTCGACTTGATAGGAAGCTCGATGGTACGGCCCTGCGTATCCGCCATAAGACCACGCATACCCGCGAGCTGCTTAATCTGCTGGTCGGAACCACGGGCTCCGGAATGAGCCATCATGTATATATTGTTGTAGTGATCGAGGTGCTCCATAAGAGCGTCCCTGATCTTGTTATCGCAGTTGTTCCAAACCTCAATTACTGCCTTATAACGCTCTTCCTCGGTAAGAAGACCACGACGGAAGTTCTTCGCTATCTTCTCTATTGTCTGCTCGGCCTCATTAAGGTAGTCCTGCTTTTCAGGAGGAACAGTCATATCGGAAATAGAAATGGTAATTCCTGACAGTGTTGAGTACTTATATCCGAGAGCCTTGACGCGGTCCATGATTTCAGCAGTCTTGGTAGCGCCAAGATTAACCATGCACCTCTCAAGGATCTTCTTCAATTCCTTCTTCCTTACGAGAAAATCGACCTCAAGCTTAAGGAAATTCTCAGGATCAGACCTGTCAACAAATCCTAAATCCTGTGATATGGCCTCATTGAAAATGAAACGTCCAAGTGTAGACTCTATCATTCTTGAGGCTTTATGTCCATCCTTATCGATTCCCGTACGACGAATCTTAATCTTCGCCTGAAGGGTGATGTAACCATTGACATAAGCGAGTATCGCTTCATTCATGCTTGAGAAGCTCATACCCTCACCCTTGTCACCCGGTTTCTCAAGTGTAATATAGTATACACCGAGAACCATATCCTGGGTAGGAACGGTAACAACACCACCGTCTGACGGCTTAAGTAAGTTGTTAGGTGAAAGCAGAAGGAAACGGCACTCTGCCTGAGCCTCTACAGAAAGAGGAAGGTGGATAGCCATCTGGTCACCATCGAAGTCGGCGTTGAAAGGCGTACATGCGAGAGGATGAAGTCTGATGGCCTTACCTTCTACAAGTACAGGTTCAAATGCCTGAATACCAAGTCTGTGAAGCGTCGGGGCGCGGTTTAACATTACAGGGTGATCCTTGATAACATCCTCAAGAACATCCCATACCTGTATCTCCTGACGCTCAACCATCTTCTTTGCTGACTTGACGTTATGAGCTATATTTCTTGAAACGAGTTCCTTCATTACGAAAGGCTTGAAAAGCTCAATAGCCATTTCCTTAGGAACACCGCACTGATATATCTTAAGATCAGGGCCGACTACGATAACCGAACGTCCTGAATAGTCAACACGCTTACCGAGGAGGTTCTGTCTGAAACGTCCCTGCTTACCCTTTAACATATCTGAAAGAGACTTGAGAGCCCTATTACCGGGGCCTGTTACAGGACGACCGCGACGACCGTTATCTATAAGGGCGTCAACTGCCTCCTGAAGCATTCTCTTTTCATTTCTTACAATTATTTCCGGCGCGCCGAGTTCAAGAAGTCTCTTGAGACGGTTGTTTCTGTTGATAATACGACGATAGAGGTCATTCATATCAGATGTAGCGAAACGTCCGCCGTCAAGCTGAACCATAGGACGAAGATCAGGCGGAAGTACCGGAACAACAGTAAGAACCATCCATTCAGGCTTGTTGCCTGACTCTCTGAAGGCTTCGATAACATCGAGTCTCTTGATGATTCTCGCCTTCTTCTGTCCTGAAGCGCCCTTTAATTCATTCTTAAGCTCTGTGGACTCCTTCTCAAGATCTATACCCTTAAGAAGCTCGAGGATAGCCTCCGCGCCCATTCCGGCACGGAAGCTGTTGCCCCATTTATCATAAGCTTCCCTGAACTCCTTCTCGGAGAGGATCTGCTTAAATGAAAGGTCTGTTTCACCCTTGTCAAGTACTATATATGACGCGAAATAGAGGACCTTCTCGAGTACCCTCGGGGAGAGGTCGAGAATGAGACCCATACGGCTTGGAATTCCCTTGAAGTACCAGATATGGGAAACAGGAGCGGCAAGCTCTATGTGGCCCATACGCTCACGGCGAACCGTGGCCTTAGTTACCTCAACACCGCAGCGGTCACAGATTACGCCCTTATAGCGAATCTTCTTATACTTACCGCAGTGGCATTCCCAGTCCTTTGTAGGTCCGAATATTTTCTCGCAGAAAAGACCGTCCTTCTCCGGCTTCAATGTCCTGTAGTTTATGGTCTCAGGCTTCTTAACTTCGCCATGTGACCACTCCTTTATCTTCTCAGGTGAAGCAAGTCCGATCTTAATTGCGTCATAAGTGATCGGCTGAATATTCTCTGTGCCTAAATCCGGCATTATTGTTCTCCCTTCACAAAAGGTCCGTTATCAGAAATTGTCATCATCATCGAATGTTCCCATATCACCGTCATTAAGTGAAGGAGCATCCATGTTCATATCATCAAAGTCCATATCGGAATCGCTGTCGTCATCTGTATAGTCATCATTGCTGCCAGACCCGCCCGAAAGTCTTGAATCATCCTCAAGCTCCTCAGCGGTACCGGTTGAGAATCCGTCAGCGCCCGAAGGCTCACTGTCAAATGTAAATGTGTCGTCGCTCTCGATAAGAGGCCTGAAATCTTCATTGTTGCCATAGTCGACATCCTCGGTCATCTTGACCTCATTTCCGTTCTCATCAAGAACAGTGATGTCAAGAGCAAGGGACTGAAGCTCCTTAAGAAGAACCTTGAAGGACTCAGGAATACCGGGCTCGCTGATATTCTCACCCTTAATGATAGCTTCGTATGTCTTAACACGTCCGACAACATCATCAGACTTAACGGTAAGGATTTCCTGAAGCGTATAGGCTGCGCCGTATGCCTCAAGAGCCCAAACCTCCATTTCTCCGAAACGCTGGCCACCGAACTGGGCTTTACCACCGAGTGGCTGCTGGGTAACGAGAGAATATGGGCCTGTAGAACGAGCATGGATCTTATCATCAACGAGGTGGTGGAGCTTGAGGTAATTCATGAAGCCTACTGTGGTAGGGCCTCCGAAGAACTCACCGCTTCTGCCGTCGCGAAGCTGGATCTTACCATCGGCGGAAATAGGTACGCCCTTCCACTCTTCCCTTGACTCTGTATGAGTCATGAGGTAATCCATAACCTCTTCACTGACCTGATCCTTATATTTTTCCTTGAATTCATCGAGATCCATGTTGACATAGTCATTAGCCATTCTCATGGTATCCTCGATGTCTTCCTCGCTTGCGCCGTTGAAAATAGGTGAAGTTACCTTAAATCCAAGCACGGTAGCCGCAAGTGAAAGATGAATCTCAAGTACCTGTCCGACGTTCATTCGAGAAGGTACGCCCAGCGGGTTAAGCACGATATCAAGCGGACGGCCGTTAGGAAGGAATGGCATATCTTCTACAGGAAGCACCCTTGAAACGACACCCTTGTTACCGTGACGGCCGGCCATCTTATCTCCGACCTGAATCTTTCTCTTCTGAGCTATATAGACGCGGACACTCTCATTTACTCCCGGAGGAAGCTCATCGCCGTTCTCCCTTGTAAATACCTTGGCATCAACGATAATACCATATTCACCGTGAGGAACACGGAGTGAAGTATCTCTTACTTCTCTGGCCTTCTCGCCGAAAATAGCGCGAAGAAGTCTCTCCTCGGCAGTAAGCTCGGTCTCACCCTTAGGTGTTACCTTACCTACGAGAATATCGCCTGCGCGAACCTCAGCGCCGATTCTGATTATACCGCGCTCATCGAGATCCTTAAGAGCGTCATCACCGACACCCGGCACATCCCTTGTGATTTCCTCAGGTCCGAGCTTAGTATCACGTGATTCGCACTCGAATTCCTCTATATGTACACTTGTAAATGTATCATCTCTTACAAGTCTCTCGGAAATGAGGACGGCATCCTCGTAGTTATAGCCTTCCCACTCGATAAATCCGATGAGAGGGTTCTTACCGAGTCCAAGCTCGCCACCGGCTGTTGAAGGGCCGTCTGCTATAACCTGGCCTGCCTTGATGTGGTCGCCCTTAAATACGATAGGGCGCTGGTTAATGCATGTACCCTGGTTACTTCTCGCAAACTTCTGTAACTTATATGTCTTCTTTTTCTTGTCTTCGTCAAACTTAACAGTGATGTGATCGCTGCATGACTCCTCTACAGTGCAGTCAGCCTCAGCGATTACGCAGACACCCGAGTCCTTGGCAACCTTCTCCTCGAGTCCCGTCGAAACAACAGGCGCTTCGGTAAAGAGAAGAGGAACGGCCTGACGCTGCATGTTCGAACCCATGAGGGCACGGTGGGCATCGTCGTTCTGAAGGAAAGGAATCATAGACGTAGCAGGTGAAAATACCATTCTAGGAGATACGTCCATGAGGTCGATTCTCTTCTTATCGTAAGTGGATGTCTCTTCCCTGAAACGACCGGAAACAGACTCATTTATAAAATGCCCTTCTGCGTCAAGAGGCTCATTTGCCTGAGCGACAATGAACTTATCCTCTTCATCGGCGGTAAGGTAAACAACATCCTTGGTTACTACAGGATTGTTCTTATCTGTCTTGTCAACCTTTCTGTATGGAGCCTCTACGAAGCCATACTGGTTAATCCTTGCGTAGCATGCAAGGGAGTTGATAAGACCAATGTTAGGTCCCTCAGGGGTCTCAACAGGACACATCCTGCCGTAGTGAGTATAGTGGACATCGCGGACCTCGAATCCGGCACGATCTCTTGAAAGACCGCCGGGACCAAGGGCTGACAGACGTCTCTTGTGGGTAAGCTCGCCAAGAGGGTTGTTCTGATCCATGAACTGTGACAGCTGGGAGCTTCCGAAGAATTCCTTAACCGCCGCGGTTACAGGCTTAATATTTATAAGGGACTGCGGTGAAACGGTAGCCGCGTCCTGGGTTGTCATTCTTTCACGGACAACTCTCTCCATACGGGATAGTCCGATACGATACTGGTTCTGAAGGAGCTCGCCAACAGACCTGATACGTCTGTTGCCGAGGTGATCGATATCATCATCATTTCCAATACCATACTCCAGATGCATACAGTAGTTGATGGAAGCGAAAATGTCTTCCTTCGTGATATGCTTAGGAATGAGGTCATGGATGTGGCTCTTAATGGCAGCCTTGAGCTCGTCGCTTCCGGTATCTCCCGGGAACTCATCCATGATTTCCTTAAGGGCAGGATAATAAACTTCCTCGGTAACCCTTACTGACTTCTTATCTATCTCAGGATAGAACTTCGCGAAGTCAACCATCATGTTGGAAAGAACCTTAACATTTCTCTCCTGGGTCTGAACGAGTACGTACTTAACTGCCGCGTCCTGAATTGTATCAGCCAGTTCGCTCGATACAACCGTACCTTCCTCAGCGATTACCTCGCCTGTCTCAGGATTGGTAACATCCTCAGCAAGCGTGAATCCGGCGATTCTGTTGTGAAGCTTAAGCTTCTTATTAAACTTATAACGGCCAACCTTAGCGAGGTCATATCTCTTAGGATCGAAGAACATGCCCTCAAGAAGGCTTCTGGCGCTGTCTACCGCAAGAGGCTCACCCGGACGAAGCTTCTTATAGAGCTCAAGAAGACCATCCTGATAAGACTCGCAGGTATCCTTGCCAAAGCTTGCCTCTATCTTAGGCTCATCACCGAACATATCGATGATTTCCTGATTGGTTCCTACTCCGAGCGCCCTTAACAGAACGGTAATAGGTACCTTCCTGTTACGGTCAACTCTTACGTAGAATACATCGTTAGAGTCAGTCTCGTACTCAAGCCAGGCGCCACGGTTAGGGATGACCTGGGAAGAGAAGAGTCTCTTGCCTAATTTATCATGATCTATGGTAAAATAAATGCCAGGGGAACGTACAAGCTGGCTGACGATAACACGTTCAGCTCCGTTAATAACGAACGTGCCTGTCTCTGTCATGAGCGGAAGATCACCCATGAAAATGTCATGCTCGCTGATCTCGCCATTCTCCTTATTACGGAGTCTGACCTTGACCTTCAGAGGCGCCGCGAACGTCGCGTCACGCTCCTTGCATTCATCTATCGAATACTTGTAGTCATCCTTCATGAGCTCGTAATCAACGAAATCAAGTGAAAGGTGGCCGCTGAAGTCCTCGATAGGCGAAATGTCGTCAAATACTTCCCTGAGTCCGTCTGTAAGGAACCAGTTGTATGAGTCTTTCTGCACTTCGATGAGATTAGGAATCTCAAGGACTTCTTCCTGCTTAGCGTAGCTCATCCTGATTCCGGTACCGGACTTGATTGGGCGTATAGTGTTCTTGTTCATTGACGTTTCACCCCTTGAACTGCTGATTAATGGTTTCTATGAAAATGCTTTGCATTTCGCTTGAAAATGTAGTATAATATAAAAATAGGCAAACGAAATCACAATAGCGCAACCTATATGATACCATTATAACTTTCTAATGTCAATGTTTTTTTTCGCAAACAATAAGCCGGAGCTTCCGCTCCGGCTTTTCCTTACAGTAGCTTAGCCACCGTTAAATCTTTTTCCTTTGAAAGGTCTACGAACTCATCTCCCACCGACACAACAGGGCGGGCAAGGGCATTTTTATTTACCATAATAATCTTGCCGACACGGCCATCGGAAAGCTCGCACCAGTTTCCGATATAATTTCTCGTTATATGCTCGAGGAAGGTCATAATATATCCCGGGTCATACTTCTGAATGCCTTCATATTCATAAATCTCAACAACCTTGAAGGGACTCACGTTATCACGGTAAAGACGCTGGCTTGTGATTGCGTCAAAGGTATCAACTATCGCTATAAGCTTCGCGTACGGATCTATCTCATTTTCCTTGAGGCCCTTAGGATAGCCTGAGCCATCACATTTCTCATGATGCTGGAGGGCACTGTTTAATATGTGCACATTATCGGTATGCTTTGAAAGGATATCATATCCTCTCTGCGGATGGGTCTTAACTATATTATACTGCTCATCAGTCAGCTTATGAGGGCTGTTAAGTATCGACGATGGGATAGTAACCTTACCTACATCATAGAGAAGACCGCACATACCGGCGAGCTCCACATGTTCCTTGGAGAACTTAAGCCACTTCGCGAGCTCGCAGGCCATAAGGCTTGCGCTTATGGCGTGGGCAAAGGTCACCTCGTCAGAATCACGCATGTTATTAACAAGGTCAACAACCGGAGTATCTCCCGTTGCGGACGACAGGCCATTTACAATGCGTCTTGATGACTCCTCTATGCTCTCAGTTAATGTTCCGCTGATAAGGTTGCCATAGAGCTTCCTCAGTTCAAAGGCCTCTTCCTTGAATTTCTCCTTAAATGCCCTAAAGGCCGGACTCTTCTTAACCTTATCGTTATAGGATTCCTTTTCACCCTTTACGGCAGTCTCAGGTTCTTTTGGCGCGTCTTCCTTTACTTCCTTAAAGTCCTTAATGTAGACAAAGTCAACCTTATGAGAATTAAGCTTCTCAACAGCCTCTTCGGTAACCGGCTCACCGGCATTGATTATAAGGAGACCTGCTTCCGAATACGTATCCTTCGCCATTATCATTCCCGGCATAAGGTCATTTGTGGCAACCATCTTCATATTAACGCTCCCTCCGCTGTCTCACGCGACAGCTTCCTTAAAGTGTATATATGAATATTATCCCTTTAAATGAGCGAAAAGTCAATACTAAACTTTATAAAAATTTAAGCCGCGGCGAGTTTTCCTTCCTGCATGGTGTAAATACTGTCGCATGCGTCCGTTATACTGTCATCATGCGATACGATTATTACTATCCTGTCCTTTTTTAAAGAGCCAAGCATTTTCTTAAATAAGGCGACCGACTCTCTGTCGAGGTTGCTGGTCGGCTCATCGAGTAAAATCACTCTCGCGTCATAGTAAAGTGCCCTGCAAAGCTCTATCTGCTGGGCCTGCCCGCTTGAAAGCGATTTGCCACCCTCCTTTACCTCCGTCTCATAGCCATTATCAACTCCCGCAAGAACAGCGGCGATATTGGTTTCATTTTCAAGTTTATGAAGTAGATCGGCGTTCGCTTCCGGAGCGAATAAAGTTATATTATCTCTTATCGAACCGGAGAACAAGGTTTCATCAGCCGAGAGCAGTGATATTCTTGGATTGCTGGTCGCCGGAAGCTCTTCCCCGTTTTTGTCTTTAAAATATACCTTACCCTCGGCAGGGTCATAAAGGCCCGCTATCAGCTTAAGCAGCGTAGATTTACCTATACCGTTATCACCTTTTACGCAGTAGACATGATTGCGCTCAAAGGTCGCGGTCATTTCCTCAACAACCTCTCTGTCACCATACGCATATGAAATATCGTCAACCACAAGCTCGTCAAAATCATCATTATTGTCATCCGACGCTACGCAAACATCTGAATCTACATTTATTATTTCCTTTATCCTGTCAACAGATACGCTTGCCTTCGCGATTTCACTGATCTGCTGCGAAACCTGAGAAAATGGATTGATGATATAGTTCAGAAGTTGCACTATCGCTATAAGATTACCGAGTGTAGTTTCATTCTTCATTACAAGGAAGGAGCCAAAGCCGAGTGTAATCAGAACCATAGCGTAGCCTATCAGTGAATTGCAAAACGAAGCAAAGCCTTCCCATGCTCCGAACTTTATTTTCTCTCCGGCAAGGGTATTGAAATTCTTGCCAAACAGACCTAAAAATCTGTCCTGAACCCTGAAGACCTTTATAGTTTTAACCTTCTCTATGTATTCCTGCATGAGGATTCTATTGCTCTCCTCTGCTTCCTTCCTCTTCTTGTCGGTCTTTGCGATAGGGAAATTAAAGAGGCTCACTATAGCAATAAGAACGGGGATAGCAATTAATATAGCTACAGCTATTTTCACGTTCAGCAAAAACAAGGAAATAATCGCGAAAATGGCAACACTGGCATTGCCTAGCAGCTTCGTCGCAAGATTCGGGAAAAGTGAAGAGACATCCCCTATATCTTCAGTAAGCTTTGTAAGAACTTCTCCGGAATGAAATTTCTCTACCTGGTCGAGCTTGCCATGGAAAAATTTATCAAGAACTAATGTCTTCACCTTCTTCTCGGTTGAAGCCTCAATTTTCGCGCTAAGTACTGAACTGATAACACCTATAAGGCCTGCCATAACAACTGTAGCTACGGCCATTATAACGACTCTGCCTATTGTATAATCTGAATCGCCTGTTGCGATATCGACAAAGAGCTTAAGTACATAGGCAATCATCAAGGCGCAGAAAGCGCTGATGATAACTAAAACCGATAATAGCGCCAGTAAAAACCTGTTTCCTTTGGTCTTGTCAAAGATCCATTTTATATTATCTTTTTTCATAATCTCACCTTTAATATATCCTTGTAGACTATTCTACTTGCAAACAATTACGTAACCACTCCCCACTACTAAGCAAACAGAGCTCTCAACGGTAGGAACTTCCTCAAACTCAGAAAGATCCATAAGCAGTTCATCCATTTCTACTTCATCATCCATGGTTTTCGCCCCCTTCCATGTCCTTAAATCTGTTTACGCACTCCCTAATTGCTCCAATCGTCTGCGTCATATCATTTTTATGTATCTTAGACGGTATAAGATTTATTACAATAAGAGCAAGAGTAAAAATCATACAATTTGCCGGCATTCCAACTGTATCAGCTACGAAGCAGGTCAGGATATTAGCTAACAGTCCAGCCATATAGACGATAATTCTCTTATAAGGTGGCAACAAATATGATGTAGATGTATTTACAGTTGCCTTCATAACTCCCTTCTCAAACTTTATTTTTGGAAGGCAGCTCCTTCCGCCATACGCCTTAAGTGTAATGGAGTGGGCCATTTCATGTAAAATGATATTTACAATCATAAACGCGACACCGAGAGCCATGCTCCCAAGACTAATGTTTTTAAAGTCCATGAACGCTGCCACAAACAGTCTGACTAAAAATACCGGCGATATTAAAATCATCGTGTATCCCACTATATCAAGCCACTGAACCCCAGGAGCTTTAATTCCACTATTTTCAAGACTTGCGTAATAACTTCCAAGGCATTCCTTTGCTCTTCCCCTTTTATAATAATATTTATCATTTTTCTTTACGTGAAGGTAGCAGTAATTACCTTCTTCTGCCTCAAATACATCCATATCGTCATTAGAATAACGCATATAATTCGGGATTCTAATAATATTATCCATTTTGCACCGCCTTTACATTAATATCTGATATAAACTTCTTTACATCGTTGCCATATTCCGATACACTTTCAGAAAAGAGCAGTTTACAAACCTCGCAAGGATTTGAAACTCTGTCAGGCAGCACCATCCCCATCGCACGGCTCATATGTAAAAATGAATCAAAACCGTAATTTCTCAGTATATAAAGAAGACCATTATTTCTTATCTTGTATAATACTTCCGGCATGCCAATCTTCCTAATATCACCGATTTTTAGCTTGCTTCCGAAAATGTAGTGAGAGCAGCACGGATATATGCTTCCGTCAAAATATACCGTGATAATTCCATTATACCGGCAACGCAAATGTTCCGGTTTGATATTTCTTTCAAATAAATCATCGTTAAGCCTCCTTTTTGCGTTTCCAACCGGTTCACATGGAGCTGTCAGAAAATTTACAACTCCAGGGTCACTTTCGAAAGAATCTACGATATCTCCTATCTTTTCTCCCTTGCATTTTATTATGGCAATCTCGTATGGGAGATTAAGGCTGTTACAGGCCTTTACAATGCGACGAATGTTATCAATATCAACATATTTCGCATGATAATGGTCGTAGCTTACATTTAGCCTCGCCAGGCCTAAATTCTGCAATTCCTTTAGCTTTGCGTATGTCACTTCGTAGGATGTAGCCCAAAAGCCATTTGTAACTGTAGTGGGAGTAAAGCCTTTATCCTTGCAGTGGCTTATGAGCTCTTTCAGGACTTCATATCTAATAAATGGCTCACCGCCCGTCATGGATACTGTTTTAATGCTTGTTTCAACACAACTATCTATGAACTTCTCCATATCATCACAGGAAAGTTCCTCATTACAATGAGGAGAGCATTCCACACTGCATATATCGCAGTTCGCGGTACAGCGGTTGTGCATCATTATTCCCAAGGTCTTATATTCCATCAATTTCACCTCCAGGCTTTTTCCTTTCTTTCTGACACCAGTATAAGCCGTGGAGTAAAGACCATGTCAATAGGTTATTTTTTCAAATTTTGACTTCAAAATCAAAAAAACCTTGGGTTAACCCAAGGTTTTCTTCTTACGCATTAGTATCAGCCTTGAACGAATAAAGGCAATACTCCATTTCAATGTCTTTTTTCCTATCTAAAGTATTCCAATCTGATGAGGATTGCTTCATTACCAGTCTGCCGGTTCTATAGACCGATTCCTGTATCCATCCTATTTTTTCCATATCCCGCAGGAAATCATCTTCATCAGGGAACGGAATCGACTTGTCATAAAAAATGGTCTTAAAGCAATCGAGTCTGGTATTCTTCGTCACTCCCTTATAGAGATGTATATTGCCACATGAAGTATCTGTTATATCATAATCTTTCCAAAAACAGTAATCAGCATCGACCTCCAATGGAAATTTTTCCATATTTCCTGCGTAAAAAATCGTATTTTTCGGCAGAATATCACCTAAAAAGAATTTTGACGTAACATTGTCTCTGCGATGGATGATTGTTGTCGCATTCTGTGGCAATGATCTTAGAATAGCGCCATCAAGAAAGTCGCCAAAATCTCCATCAAACAATACCGTACCGGCCGGCCCGCTATGTTCCCTTACTATATCAGATATTTTTTCGCAGAAAACTCTGATATTAACAATATATTCCTTATCGTTGGTCTTTAAATATTTATCGAAAAGATCAGATAAGCCATCAGTGCGCACTTCGAGATCGGTTAACGGTTCATCTGAAAGAATGCCATAGCTTATAAAATATTTTTTACCACACTTAGGACAATGAAGTTCCCCTTCGATAACTTCATTGTGTTCAAGTATCGGATTAGAAAGTTCAAGACTCTCCTTACAGTCAGGGCAGCGCAGTCTTCCTATAAAATTGATTGGAATTCCGCGTGATACAGAGAGTACGTCCTTCTCCCCGCCTAGCCTTTTCTCGATTATGTTGTTTATCTTCTCAAGCCTCTTTATTTCCTGCTTGTTCTCCTTCAGTTTATTCATAAACCTCTGCCTAAAGTCACCTATATAGTTGAAGGTAGAGTTTGTGTACAGGGTCTGGAAGAGAAGATAGGCCTTCATCTCGTCTATCTTGAAGTTCATACTCTTAAGCGCCAGTATCGAATCCATCACGTCATCATCGATTTCGGTAAAGCAGTACTGGGTGTTCTCCCGGAAGGGTGTGAGGAGGCCCTCATCTATATAGTACCTGACCGTATCTACGGTTACATCGTGCTTTTTCGCAAATTCACCTATTTTCATTACCTTAACCTCTAATAAAGTTCTCTCTATATCTTAACACGATGTAGAAATAAATGCAACAAAAAAGGAACCCTTGCGGGTCCCTCTCTAAGACAACTTATGCTGTAAGCCCCTCCGGGGCTTACTTAGTCTGTCCCTCTCTAAGACAACTTATGCTGTAAGCCCCTCCGGGGCTTACTTAGTCTTAGCCTACTCTCCCAGCCTAACGGCTGGGTCCCTCTCTAAGACAACAATTACTTAAGAGTAACCTTAGCGCCTGCTTCTTCAAGCTTCTTCTTAAGTTCCTCAGCCTCTGCCTTAGGAGCAGCTTCCTTAAGAACCTTAGGAGCAGCCTCAACAGCTTCCTTAGCTTCCTTAAGTCCAAGGCCAAGAGCCTCACGAACAACCTTGATTACGTTGATCTTCTTATCACCAATCTCTGTAAGCTCTACATCGAACTCGGTCTTCTCTTCAGCAGCACCTGCAGCTGCACCACCTGCTACTACTACACCTGCAGCAGCTGAAACGCCGAACTCTTCCTCGCAAGCCTTTACAAGATCATTAAGTTCAAGTACAGTCATACCCTTGATGGCATCGATAAATTCCTGTGTTGTCATTTTAAATTCCTCCATTTAGATTTTAATCTGTTATATGTTATAAATGTACTGCCGCCTTTCAATGAGTGGCGGTCATCTGTGTTTGCCGATTACTCCGCAGCAGGAGCTTCAGGCTGCTTGTCCGCAATCTGCTTGAGTACACGGGCAAAGTTTGTAATAGGGCTCTGCATGCTTCCGAGAAGTCTTCCAAGAAGTTCGTCTCTTGAAGGGATAGAAGCGATAACTGCCATACCCTTTGCGTCATAGTAAGTACCGCTTACGACACCGCACTTAATCTCAAGTGCCTTAGCGTCCTTAGCGAACTTGCTGAGTATTCTCGCTGCAGCTGTAGCGTCCTCATAAGAAAATGCTACTGCAGTAGGTCCCTCAAGGCTATCATCTACCTGAGCGAAGTCTGTTCCTTCGAAAGCTCTCTTAAGAAGGGTGTTCTTGTATACCTTGTATACAACGCCTGCTTCTCTGAGTTCCTTACGGAGTTTTGTATCCTCCTCAACGGTAAGTCCGCAATAATTAGCTACAACAACGGAGCTTGCCTTCTCAGCGTTCTTCTTGATCTCGTCAACGATAGGCTGTTTGATTTCTACCTTAGGCATATATGTTCCTCCATTCTGATTCGTTCCGGAAATTAGCGGGTCCGGCAGACGTTTCGATTCTTTGGGGCTTGCGCCCTCCCGCCACTGTCACGAGCAATAAAAAAGCCGCAGTCGAAGACTACGGATATATTTTCTATAAAATATTCCTCGGTGGGCGATAGGACTTACACTGAAAAGCAGTACCCACTGTCTTCGGACAGTATATTTGATTGTTATGTAAGTTCTGTATGAAAGCTTCGCTTTCATACTGTGCGTTAGGAAACCTCCCCACCTTCTTGTTCAAAAGATTCTTTGGTGATTTCCTTCTGTATGTTCTGTATGAAAGCTTCGCTTTCATACTTAGCGCAAGGAAACCTCCCCGCCATCTTCGATGGCGGGTCCCCTCCTTGCACAACAGCTGGCACCGGGAGTCGGACCCGGGACCTCCGCACTACCAATGCGACGCTCTACCACCTGAGCCATGCCAGCATATGACCTCACGCTTGCGTGAGGTCCAGATAACTTCAACCGAAGGATTGAAGTTATCGTACTTTCAATAACAGAAAATCAGTTTACTGATTTTCTTCATTCGCTTTG
>OMWY01000001.1:0-482885 GCA_900314885.1 uncultured Eubacteriales bacterium | reverse complement strand
GTCCAGATAACTTCAACCGAAGGATTGAAGTTATCGTACTTTCAATAACAGAAAATCAGTTTACTGATTTTCTTCATTCGCTTTGCGAAGCAATGCGACGGACAACAAATATCATTATACTACAGCACAACTCAGATGTCAAGTACTTTTTTTATTTATTTGTAACTATTCAGCATTTTGGCCTTGTACTTGTCCGTATTCTCAGCAAGATACGTCCTCGCTTGCTCAGGCGTGAGGTTATAATCCGACTCTATACTGTCGATTATCTGTTCCTCCGTGAAATTATACTTACGCATGGTCTTAACAGTACCAAATATCTCACCCTCAGTTCTAACTTCCTCATTGGATTCATCTATTAATTGCTGCATGATATCACACATGGCCTCTATACCTCCTTCGTCGCTTTTATAATGTTTCTTGGTCTCCGATGTTATCGGAAACTTAGAGCTATAACTACTATCGTCCGTAAATACTCCCATCAGTTCCGAAACATCCGAGCCATCTCTAGCCTTAGCGTTTACATATACCTCATAAAAGCCATTATCCACAATTTTCCCGGTAATTATTTTTGCCTGCATTGCCATACCGTTCTTAAGGTTAGCTCTCTCACCGTCTTTATACATGGAAGCGTAAACTTAGAAAAGAAGGCTTCTTTGTTACCCTTCACGCCTTTAGCTGAGAAGCCAAGCTTCTCAGCCGCCTTAATAAGACCATAGACGTTCGTTCCCTGCCTGTCAGTTCCCGCGGCTTCCCTGATTCTAGCGATACTTGTCTTGTAATCATTCTGCTTGCAGATAGTCGCAAGGCAAGCGGCGCCACAGTCAGCGATGTCATGCTGTTTAATACAATAATATTTAATCATTTGAAATTTACCTTAGTAAACCAACCTAGAAAACTAATAAATGATTTTCATTAACCACTCATTGCACTTTAATAGTATATTGCTATTTTCTCGCATGGTCTTTCTTCATATATATTTTGTATCTTACCTCATTACCAAGCCACGCAATAACAGGAAAAAGCAAACATACTATTAAAGTGACAAAAAAGAATCTACGTTAAGTGACTTCTTAGCTATCACATCTCCAACTACCATTCCGCACATTATTCCGCACATTATAAGTAGTGTTCCACAAAAATGTTTCTTATAAAACATCCTAAATCCAATTTTTCTTTCTTCATTCCATTTAGAATAAAAGCTATGTAATTCTTTATTTAATTCATTTTTTAAAGTCATATTCAACCTCACGAAAACATATTTATACTTATATTATGTGATATGCTCATTATTTAAAAGAGCATAATAGATAATTTTCTCATATTTCCGTTAGCCTTTCCTTGCAGAAATAGAACACCGTTAGTCCTGTCGGGCCGAGGTGGGTTCCTACAACCGGCCCTACTCTTCCGATGATAACCTCGCGGGTCTTCCCGGTCGCAAGAACCATTTCCTTTAAGTCTTCGGCGTCATCAGGGCAGTCACAGTGGCAGATAAGAACCGGAGCGTCAGCATTTTCATCGAGGCTCTTAAGGTACATATCGCAGAGCTTCTTCACGGAAGGCTTCCTGCCGTGGGCCTTGCCTATGCTGACTAGATGCCCTTCATCATCGATGTCCCCTACAGGCTTCACCTGGAGGGCTGTTCCGAAAACAGCTGCTGCCTTTGAGAGTCTGCCGCCCCGGTTAAGGTGCATGAGGTCGCTTACAGTCCAGGTATAGGCGATATGAAGTCTTGTATTTTCAAGCCATTTAGCGTTATCCTCTATGCTCATTCCCTTGTCACGGTTAAGGGCCGCGAAATAAGTGTGATACCCCTGTCCGCCTGTCGCGCCTAAGCTATCTACAACCACTAATTTCCTGTCCGGATAATTCTCTCTCAGCTCGTCTGCAGCGATAAGAGCGTTACCATAAGTGCTTGACATCCCCGAGGTAAAACAGTTATATAATACGTCATGTCCCGAGGCAAGCAATGGTTCAAAAAAATCAATATATTCCTGCGGATTAATTGCCGCGGTACTTGCGAATAAGCCTAGCTCGATCCTCTGGTAGAATTCAGCGAGGCTCATATTTGAATTATTGTAGGTAGCGTCAAATACCGTGCCATCCGTCATTGTAACCCTCATCGGAATTACACGCACATCCTCCTTCTCCGCATACTCAGGAATAATATCCGAACACGCGTCAGTTACTATTATATAGTCTTCCTTAGCCATAACAAAACCCTCTCTTATTTATTTAATTCGTTATAGAACATATACTGTTGCATCACACCGGCGCAGCCCTCGTATTTATCAAAAGGAAATCCGTCGGGATAATGTTCAGCCAATATCTGCTTCACATGCGTGTCTATCGGAAATGCCTCGAGCTTGTGAAGTCCGAAAATACATATACAGTCTGCGACCTTTTTGCCTATTCCGTACTGCTTCATAAGCTCTGCCCTGGCTTCCTCATAGCTCATGCCGCGAAGCCTTCCCGGTTCAAAGGTACCTTCCATAACAGCGACGGCCATCTTATGAACGTACTCATCCCGATAGCCAAGTCCCAGGGAATGCAGTACATTTACAGGAATTTCAGATAAAAATTCAGGGTCCGGAAATGCCCCATTTCCGGTCATTTCGCATAGCCTCTCAATGCTTCCCCGAATTCTTTTAATATTGTTGTTCTGAGAAATGATAAATGATATAATCACTTCCCATAAATCCTGATTTAAAATTCTTATACCAAAACCTTTTTTAATCGACTCAGATAAATACGCGTCAGCCCGGTCGCATTTCGCCTTAATTTCTCCGTAGTCGGTATCAAGGTCAAAATATTTATACCATACCCGATCGAATTCATCTTCATCGCAGTTAAAGGCGAAGTCACTTCCATTCTGCGTTATCACTACCGAGTATACCCCTGTGAAAGCCTTATAGCAGGGGGCATTTCCATGAAAATGCTCCTCATTTTTAAACATAGCCGTTTCACTGTCATTCGCGGGCACCATCCTGAATACCTGCCCGCTGTCGGCTATCTGCTTAAGATCCATATCAGGGATTTTCTTAAATATCATCTAAGCCCCTTATTTCCAAAGCACTCTTTATATTTTTTTACATAATGGCACTGGTTGATGTAAAAATATATTCTTCTCTTAAGTCCAGCGTCACCACCGAAAAACATTGACTGGACATATTTTCCCTGATTAATTAACTCCTTCGCTTCATTTATAAGACTTTCATCGCTGACATATTTATAAATGACCTTCTTAGGAATTATGCTCCAGAGAACCTTATTATTCGCGATTGTGAAGCCGTCATCCTTATGGTAAATAATATCGTCCACAAGATATTTCGCGAGGTTATAACCTCCTGCGGTTACGAAATAGCTGCTTCTTCCCTGGCGGAGGTTCATTTCGAAGAGCTTATATTTTCCATCGCGCTCATCGTATTTCATATCGAAATTCGCGAAGCCGATGTAGCCGATATCCTCGAGGAAGCTCTTCATTTTCATGGAAAGCTCCTCGTCATAACCGTTAATTATGGCGGCGTAGCTTCCTATTCCTTCAGGGGTCTGTTCCTCAAGAAGAACACGTCCGAGAGAAATTAATTTCACCTTCTTATCGCTGCCGCAGTAAGCGTTCAGAACGCGCATATGGCTGTCATCGCCCGGAATATACTCCTGTAAAATGAGGGTGTCCTTGTAGCTTGAACCATAAATCGCATCAAGGATTTTCCTGTACTCGGTTTCATTTTCGGCAACAAAGACCTTCTTTTTATAAGGAAAATGGCAGTTCCAGTAAGCCACGGAATTCGAAGGCTTTATTATCATTGGGAAGCCAAACGGCGGCTTATGCTCCTTATAATTTTCAAATGTACACTCGTCTGTCTTCGGATATAAAAATCCGTATTTGTCGCAAACCTTATAAAAATTCTCCTTGAGTGACAGGTTCATTAAAAGGTCTTCATCTATGCATTTAAACTCATAAATATCTTTTAATTTATCCTGATTTCTAACGAGCAGTTTAATATAATTATCCCCGCAAGGAACGAGGAGGAGTTTTTTTCCTGTGTGGGTACTTGCAAATGCCTTCAGTGTCTCAACAAATATGTCGTCCTCTTCAAGCCTTGGCTCCTGCTTTACGACCTTAACAATCTTGCTGTTAGCGGTAGCGACAAGGGCTCCCTTACCTATAGCAAGACTGGTAATTCCGTATTCCTCATAAAATGATCTCGCCATGCCATAGGCGTTTGCGTCGGTGCCAAGAAGCACAGGTATAAAATCAACCGAATCCATTATTATTTTCCAGCTTTCTCTTTATTAATTCTCTGTCGTACAATTTCGTAAGAAAGAACTCCTGCCGCTACAGAAGCGTTCAGTGAGTCTATCTGCCCGAACATAGGTATTTTCACTACGAAATCGCACTTCTCCCGTACAAGGCGGCTCACGCCTTCTCCCTCTGAACCTATAACAAGACCGATAGGGCCGGTGAGATCTGTATCGTACATCAGCTGCCCGTCCATATCGGCGCAGGCAAACCACATGCCCTTTTCCTTTAATTCATCTATGGTCTGGGCAAGGTTTGTTACCTTTGCGACCTTGGTGTAATTAAGCGCGCCTGCGCTGGTCTTAGCAACTACATCAGTAAGGCCGACCGCATGGCGCTTAGTAATGATAACGCCATGGGCTCCCGCCTGGTTTGCGGTTCTTATGATAGCGCCAAGATTGTGAGGATCGGTAATATCGTCAAGGAGAATCAAAAATGGCGGTTCCCCCTTCTCCTTAGCTTCATCTAACATTTCATCAACAGTCGAGTAGTCATATGCCGCAATCCTCGCTACCGCTCCCTGGTGCTTGTCTGTTCCCGCTATCTCAGTAAGCCTGTCGCGGGTAACAAATGTTATAACCGTATCGGTCTTCTTTGCCGCGCGGATTATGGACTGGATAGGGCCATCCATAAGGCCTTTTTCTATATAAAGTCTGTCGACGGTTTTGCCCGAACGAAAGGCTTCAAGAACGGCATTTCTGCCTTCTATGATATTGCCGGCGCTTTCATCATCGCCGGATTTATCTCCGAAATTTACCATATGTTCCCTTTGCTTTCCAGTGACAGGTACTGTTAACACTTTGTGAACTGACGTTCACAGTCTGTTAACAGTACCTGTCACTTATCTAATGCGTCTATTCCTTCACTTATTAGTGTGAACATCCGCTCTGTCTGCCCGGTGAGGTAGAGGTAACCTAATAGGGCCTCAAAGCCGGTCGCCACACGGTATTCCTCTACTGAGGCGTTCTTTGCCTTAGTGTAGGAATGGGCGTTCCTGCCTCGTCTGTAAACGCCTGCCTCTTCCTCGGTGAGAAGGGGTTCTATGGCCCGCATAGACTTGCACTGGGCAGTTGCTCTTACAATCTTGCTGCAGCGTCTGTCTATTTTGTTTACAGGGGCATTGCCATTCTCTACAACTATAGTACGAACCACCAGGTCATACACGTCATCGCCGATATAGGCGAGCGTAAGCGGTGAAAATGTTCTGATGTCCTTTGGCGTTATATGGAAGAAATCTTCTATTCCACGTGCCGTATCACGTAAGCTTACGCTCTCTTCCACTTTACGCCCTCTCTTGTATCCTCGAGAATAATGCCCTTGCTCAAAAGCTCATCTCTTATCTCATCTGCCCTTGCGAAGTTCTTAGCCTTTCTCGCGGCCTGTCTTTCTTCTATGAGCTTCTCAACCTCTTCGGCAAGGTCATCCTTTTGTGGCGCCGCCTCGATTCCAAGGACATCGGAAAGCTTAATAATCTCATCGCGGACAGCATTTATCACTGACTTCGCGGTATCACTAGTCGCCTTGCTGTTAGCAAGCTTAACCATATTGAAAATGGCTGTGATGGCGTCGGTTGTGTTAAGGTCATCATCCATTGCCGCTTCAAAGTCAGCCCTGCATTTATCAACATCAGTTAGAAGAGCTTTCTCATCATCATTTTCCGCCCTGTCAGAGGCCTTCTCGGCTAAGAAGGCGAGGTTTTCTACGCATGTAGTGATGCGACCCAGTCCCGCCTCTGCTGCCTTAAGTGCCTCATCATTAAAATTAATCGGTCCCCTGTAATGGGCGCCAAGCATGAAGAAACGTAATACCTGTGGCTTCGTAGTCTCGTTTATCTTCCTTATCGTGATAAAGTTTCCGAGGCTCTTGCTCATTTTCTCGTTATTTATCTTAAGGTAGCCGTTGTGCATCCAGTATCTCGCGAATGGAACTCCGTTCGCGCACTCGCTCTGGGCTATTTCATTTTCATGGTGAGGGAAAATGAGGTCCTCGCCGCCGGCGTGAATGTCAATCGTGTCGCCTAAATATTTCTTAGCCATAACCGAGCACTCTATATGCCAGCCCGGACGTCCCTCTCCCCATGGCGACGACCATGACGGCTCGCCGGGCTTCTTAGGCTTCCAGAGGACGAAGTCGAGAGGGTCTTCCTTTTCGGTATTTACCTCAACTCTTGCCCCTGCCTCGAGATCGTCTATATTTTTATTTGAAAGCTTGCCGTATTCCTTATCACTTCTGGTTCTGAAGTAGACGCTGCCGTTCTTAGCGTAGGCGTGGCCTGTCTCGATGAGCTTTTCTATCATCTCGATCATGCCGCTTATCTCTTCGGTCGCGCGAGGATTCTTATAGGCAGGCTTCATGTTCATAGCCTTCATATCGGTTTTGGCTTCGGCTATATAGCGTTCGGCAACCTCAGAGGCCTCAATGCCGGCTTCATTTGCTCTTTTGATAATCTTGTCGTCAACATCGGTGAAGTTGCTGACATATTTTACCTTATAGCCCTTGTACTCGAAGTACCTCCTTAGCGTATCGAAAATGATCATAGGTCTTGCGTTTCCGATATGCATGAAGTCGTAGACGGTAGGGCCGCATACGTACATGCTGACCTCGCCTTCCTTAAGAGGAATGAAGTCCTCTTCCTTATTGGTTAATGTGTTGTAGATTTTCAATTCTAGTTTCCTTCCCGTGCCACTTAGTCGTAGCCCACTCTCCCACGGCTTCGCCGCGGGTCCCTCTCTACGACAATAGGTACCATAAAATTTTTCAAAACTGCTACGCAGTTTAGAAAAATTTTACGGGATCAGGCACTAATAACAACCGTGACAGCCGGCACACCCTCTCACTGCTTCGTCTTCCATCATGAAGCGTGACTCGTCCATCATTTCATCTATGGTGCAGACAGCCTGAGCGGCGATTCCCTTTCCTTCGCCCGTAAAGCCAAGCCCCTCCTCGGTTGTGGCCTTCACGCTCACCCTGTCAAGGGGGAGTCCTAAGGCCTCAGCTATGTTCTTCCTCATTTCATCGATATATGGTGAAAGCTTTGGCTTCTGGGCGATTACCGTAGAATCTATGTTATTTATCACAAAGAGATTCTCATTTAAAAGGTTCCCGACTTCATGGAGAAGCTTAATGCTGTCAGCGTTAAGAAATCTCTCATCATTATCGGGGAAGAGCTTACCTATATCGCCTAGCGCCGCTGCCCCAAGGAGCGAATCCATTATCGCGTGGACAAGCACGTCCGCGTCAGAGTGACCAAGGAGCCCCAGTTCATACGGAATCGTGACTCCGCCGAGGATTAGTTTTCTCTCCGGGACGAGCTTATGTACATCGTATCCTGTACCTATTCTCATATTTTATATCCTTAATATCCAAAATTTTCCGAAAGTGATTCATCGTTCAACACCCATTCTGTGACGTCCACGACCCTGAAATGGTCCTTGTCATCGCGAATAAATACCTTCTCGATTCCTGCGTTTATTATGACACGCTTGCACATGGAACAGCTGCTCGCGTTCTTGACGTATCCGCCATCCTTTGCCTCAATGCCAACGAGATAAAGGCTCGCGCCGATCATCTGCTCACGGGGAGCTGAAATAATGGCGTTCTGCTCGGCATGCACGGAGCGACAAAGCTCGTAGCGCTCTCCTCTTGGAATATTTAACTTCTCGCGCATACAGTAGCCTAGGTCCGAACAGTTCTTACGTCCTCTCGGAGCCCCGGTATAGCCTGTCGCTATAACCTCGTCATGATTTACAATCACGGCTCCATAGTGGCGACGGAGACAGGTACTGCGCTGGCTCACAACCTCAGCGAGATCCAGGTAATAATTTATCTTATCGCGACGTTCCATATTGCTCCTTTCTGCCATACATACAAGAAAAGCCTTCGCAGGCCGGTCACCTGCAAAGGCTCTTTATAGCGAAGGGGGGATTTGAACCCTCGACACCACGGGTATGAACCGTGTGCTCTAGCCAACTGAGCTACTTCGCCATATCTCCGCAAGGCTCTGCCTCACAGCGACAGACCCTATTATAACAGCTTGGCATTCATTTGTCAACCCCTAAATTTGAAATTTTTATTGTTGACACGATTACATGGTTACTGTTCACTCCCCCGCATGCGAGGTTTTATGCGCTTATTATTTCTGCGGTGGTTTCACTAATTATCCCCCTCATGGCGGAAAGGAAGGCCTTATTTTCTTCGGGCAGGCCACAGGTTACACGACTCCTGTCATCGAAGGCGCTCATGAGGATGTCATATCTCTCATTCATAATCTTAACAAGCTCCTTAGGCTCTATAGGGGACCTGAAGTAAATAAAGTTAGTGACAGAATCTGCCACCTCGCACCCTAAGTCGCGGAGGCCGTCGACAAGATACTTTCTGTTAAGTATAGTCTTCTCCTTCACCATTTTTATATAGTCCTGGTCCTTCATCGCCTCTACGGCAGCTGCCTGGGAGAGCTTAGACATGTTCCAGGCCTGGTCTATCTTATTCATCTCGTCGATGATCTCAGGCGGAGCGATGCAGTAGCCCACACGGAGACCCGCCAGGCCGTATATCTTTGAAAATGTTCTGAGCACTATAAGCGGACGGTCGTAGCCCTCATTTATTAACTTAAGCATGCTGTAGGTCTCGTCACTGTTAGTAAATTCTATATAAGCCTCGTCAACGACCGGTATGACGTGGTCAGGGAGGCCTCTTATAAATGCCTCGATCTGAGCGCCCGAAACGCATGTGCCTGTTGGGTTGTTGGGATTTACAATAATCGCGAGCTTCGTCTTGTCTGTAATTGCTGCCCGCATA
Organism: uncultured Eubacteriales bacterium; assembly: GCA_900314885.1. Classification (GTDB taxonomy): domain Bacteria; phylum Bacillota; class Clostridia; order Lachnospirales; family Lachnospiraceae; genus Catonella. Next base: position 473,788 of record OMWY01000001.1, on the reverse strand, counting down.
GCATCAAGGTCGAATTTATAGTCAGCGGTTAATGGCACAGGTACACGTACAGCGCCGTTGTCGCTAATCATATCCGGAAATGCCTCATAGGTCGGCGTACAGTAGACGACTTCATCGCCTATGTTGAGAAAGATTTCGCCTACGAGATCTATCATGGTGCTTGAGCCCGAACCTGTTATGATATGATCAAGTGTTATACCACACTTGGAGAAAAAAGGCAACTGAAATTTTATTATCTACTCTTGCTTCATATTCAAGAGCTGCTTGTTACTTTCTTGTAATCCACCCTTCTTTTACAAGGAGTTCTGCTATCAGTACCGCGCCACCTGCTGCCCCGCGAAGGGTATTATGGGCGAGGCCGATGAATTTCCAGTCGAAGACAGTATCAGGACGAAGACGGCCGACAGATACGCCCATGCCGTGCTCGTAGTCGACATCGAGTCTTACCTGAGGTCTGTCATCCTCATCACGGTACTGGATGAAATGTTCAGGCGCGCTAGGAAGCTTAAGCTTCTGAGGAAGACCGCTGAAATTTCTTAATTTCTCAATCATTTCTTCTTTGGTAGGCTTTTCCTCGAAATCAACAAATACAGCCGCCGTATGACCGTCAAGGATAGGCACGCGGACGCACTGAGTTGTTATTAACGGAGCCTTGGCCGGAACAATCACGCCATTTTCAATATGGCCCCAGATCTTAAGAGGCTCCTTCTCACTCTTCTCTTCCTCTCCCGAAATAAACGGAATAATATTTCCTTCCATCTCAGGCCACTCGCGGAAGGTCTTCCCGGCGCCTGAGATAGCCTGGTAAGTAGTAGCGACAACCTTAGTCGGCTTAAATTCGCGAAGGGCGTGAAGGGCCGGCGTGTATGACTGGATTGAGCAGTTTGGCTTTACAGCTATAAAGCCGCTCTTAGTGCCGAGACGCTTCCTCTGATATTCGATTACATCCAGGTGCTCAGGGTTTAATTCAGGCACGACCATAGGTACATCGCTTGTCCAACGGTGAGCGCTGTTGTTTGATACTACAGGTGTCTCCGCCTTGGCGTATTTTTCCTCTATGGCTCTGATTTCGTCCTTAGGCATATTTACAGCGCAGAATACAAAATCAACCTGGGAGGCGATTTTATCGACATCGTTCATGTCAAGGATGACCATGTCCTTGAATTTCTCGGGCATAGGTGTCTTCATCTTCCACCTGCTGCCCGCTGCCTCTTCATAGGTCTTTCCTGCGCTCCTTGGGCTTGCCGCAAGAAGCACAACATCAAACCACGGATGGTCGGCTAGGAGCGTCGCGAAACGCTGTCCTACCATTCCTGTAGCACCTAAGATACCGACTCTAAGTTTCTCGCTCATACTTTTGTTCCCCCTGTTTTAGGATGTTTGTTCACTTGTTCGCGAACTTCTCCGACTGCCTCTTAATAAGCTCTACGTCATCGAAGTAATTTATCCTCATCGCGTCCTTAACCTCATGAAGAGTCGCGGCCGCAACCTTCTCGGCCTCTTCCGTACCCTTCTTTAATATGTCGTAGACACGAGGAATGTCCTTTTCGTACTCATCCCTCTTTGCCCTTATCGGGACGAGCTCTTCCTCTAAGATATTTATAAGGAATTTCTTTACCTTCACATCTCCTAAGCCGCCACGCTTATAGTGGTCCTTAAGCTCATCGAGATTCTTATAATCGGGTAAATATTTCTCGAAGCTGTCAGGCTTTACAAAGGCGTCAAGATAGGTAAATACCGCGTTGCCTTCTATCTTACCCGGATCGGTTACCTTAATGTGGTCAGGATCGGTGTACATGCTCATGACCTTGGTCTTGACCTCAGCCGGAGTATCGCTAAGGTAAATGGCGTTCCCAAGAGATTTACTCATCTTCTCCTTGCCATCTGTACCCGGAAGCCTTCTGCAGACTGTATTTTCAGGAATACTGATCTCAGGCTCTACAAGTACCGGGGCGTAGGTTGAATTAAATTTCCTGACTATTTCCCTTGTCTGCTCTATCATAGGCTCCTGGTCCTCACCGGCAGGAACCGTTGTAGCCTTAAATGCGGTTATGTCCGCAGCCTGGCTTATAGGATAGGTGAAAAAGCCGACGGGAATAGACGTACCGAAGCCTCTCATGCCTATCTCGGTCTTAACGGTAGGATTTCTCTGAAGTCTCGCGACCGTAACAAGGTCGGCGTAATAAAATGTTAACTCCGTAAGCTCCGGAATCTGGCTCTGGATAAGGATAGTGGTCTTCTCAGGGTCTATTCCGACCGAAAGGTAATCAAGAGCTACCTCGATAATATTCTCACGAACCTTGTCAGGATTATCCCAGTTGTCGGTAAGGGCCTGGGCATCCGCAATCATAATAAATATTTTCTCAAATTCGCCTGAATTCTGCAGTTCCACGCGGCGCTTAAGTGAGCCCACATAATGTCCCAGGTGAAGTCTTCCTGTAGGTCTGTCGCCGGTAAGTATTATTTTTCCCATTTCTAAAAAAACATTCCTTTATCTTGTCATTAATTTTGTAATTTCACCGACGTACATATAGTGGAAATTATTTTCATTTTCACCGCCGGTGTAATATTTATCTATAAGAGATTTGTCTATAAAATCTTCTTTTTTAATTTCGGTCACGGAGAGCTTCTTCATTATGGCAATGGTCCTGCCCTCGTCTATATAAGGGGTGTCACCCTCGAAATCGACCTCCATGTGGGCTGCCTTAAGCTTATCCTCATTTCTGCCCGAGGCGGTTCCGAAATACTTGAACCACATGCTGTTTGTCTTATTTTCAGCAAAGAATACAACCGAAAATGTATCGTAAGCGTCAAGGAGCTCCTTCGTATAGCGTGAACCTCTCACGAAAAGAAATCCTACGTTCTTCTCCCAGATATATCCTGTGCCGCCCCAGCCTATGGTCATGGCGTTTACCTTGCCGCCCTTATGGCCGGATACAAGGATAGCCGGAACCTTGCTTAAGGCAAATGGATTTACCTGTAATACGTCTGCGTCAAAAGGTTGAAATACGTGTGTTGCCATAATCTTTCTCCTTCCTTGCACTTAGTTTTTAAGTATAACACCACGGAAGCCACTCTTCAAGAAATACTTCGCCGTGATTAAATTATTCATAGCTGATATGAATTTCATTTATCCCTGCTGACCGATACAGTCGCCGTCTCACCATCAGTGCTTTCGATTTTTATGGTCAACCCCGTGTCGACCGTCTCCTTCCCGTCGGCATCGTACCACTTAAAGCCGGCTGTATCAGCACCTATCTCATCTCCCGCCTTATAATAACCATTTCCGTTATTCACAAGGTGAAGGATTTCTATGCCCTCGTGGCTCGTGTCATAGTATTTACTGTAGCCGTTGTACTTGAATGATTTGCCGCCATACTCATCCTTATAGACCTCGCTTTCAGCGTGGAGGACTCTGATCCCGCCTTCAGCGGGAATTCCGGCAGTATGGGCCATATTGCCCTCTTTTGTATCGTATTCTATAGCGAAATATTCGCCCTTAATGATATCCTCGAACTCCTTATCAGGATCTCGCGGAATTATCACACAGCCGCCATCGGTTTCATTTGAATTAATAGTAAATGTCTGAATGGCGGAATCGCTTGTATTTACGACATGAACATCATTCTTTTTGTACCATCCGAGAGCTAATTTGCTGAAGGCTGAATAATCACCTTCCATATCGTCCATGACTTCAGTGCCTGCGTCCCCGGTCATGGCATTATAGTCGAACCCTTCTTTTTCGGTAGAGTTTCCATTTTCGTCCTTCTGCTCATACCTGTATAAATCAGGAAGTCCCATGCAGTGACCGAATTCGTGGGCCATTTCCTGCATATAGTAATCAAGGTTCCATTTATAAGGGCCGGCGTCATTAATAATATAGAGGGCAGGCTTCTTGCCATCCACTGTAAAATCGGGATTTATCCACCAGATTGCCTGACAGCCGTAAAAATAATCGGTGTTCCCGGCTACGTTAAGTGTAAATGTATCGATATAGCCGTCCTTGTCGCTGTCATATTTTGAAAAATCAACCTCATCGTCAAAGGCACTTAGGACCTCCATCGCGAGATCTTCAAAGCCAATATCCTCGCCCTCGTAGTCCCCGATATTTTTCTTCGCTGTATAGTAATATACATCGCCCGAAACCGTAAGTCTCCCGTAGCTTGCCCTCTTCATAAATGAAGCAAAGGAATCATCCTCATCTTCTGAAAAGATGCGATTCTGTAAGGCCGATGCCGTAACAGTATCGGTGTCAAATTTCGTATCAGGAAAATCGACCACAAATATCGGCATATTTATATTGCCCTTTGACGGACATATTCCCGTCTGAAAATCACTCGTAATCGAGGGGGCGAATTCATTTTCGGCTGAAATCTCAAAAATCAGGGCTGCAACTGCGATACAGATTACAAGCATCCAGATAAATCTGTGTCTGTTAACCGTATGCTCGTTCATAGAGCCTTCTCTCCGTGTTTTGCGCAATATCTAAGCCACGCGGCTATGCCGGCCGCGTGACAGAATTCTTCGCTTCCAACCATTTTACGAAATTCGTCTTTTGTAATTAATTTGTGCTCTATCTGCTCCGTAATATCAAAGTCAGGCTTACGTTCCGTGCCATCGTCAATAAATGCCGCGATAAGGTTTATTTTCTCATCAGTTGAGCCAAATGAAGGATAGAAATAGCCTAAATTTTCGAAGCGGTCGCACATATATCCCGTCTCCTCATGGAGCTCACGCTTGGCCGCGGCGAATAAATCCGTGTCGAATTTTTCTATGCCGCCTCCGGGAAGCTCCCACTGCCAGGAATTTATCGGATATCTGTATTCGCAGGCGATAAGAATCTTATCTCCCAAAAACGGCAGTATGCAGACTCCCTCCTGCAGCTTGATATATGAAAATGGATGGGTCTCCCCATCAAGCTCCACATTTTCCACTACAACGTGAAAACGGTCAAAGCTCTCTTCATGAGCGTCGGTTATCTTAGCGCGATTTTCTAAATTCATGCTTTTCCCCTCATATTAAGTGTGTCGCCTTACCTTAATTACCGCGTATATTATATACCCGATAATAACTCCGGCTGTATTTAATATCACATCATCCACATCGCAGCATCCCGTTCTCGTTATTAACTGAATTACTTCAACCGAGCAGGTCAGAAGGAAGCCGCACAGCAAAACAAAAAAGAAATTCTTTTTCTTTCCCTTCATCAGCATTGGGAAAAATAATCCGAAGGGCATGAAGGCGATAACATTTCCGGCAAGATTTAAAAATACATCTTTAAATGGAAGGATATGCCTGCTCCGCCAGAAAAGCCTTATGGTTTCAAATGGTGTGAAATTATAACTGTACTCTCTCTCGCTCCACGTTCTTCCGAACGATTCAGCGAGAAAAAGTACATATACAAGAGCGACAATATAAATTACGAACAGAAATACGACAAATATTTTATGTCTTTTTTTCATGAGACAGATTAACTTCTAAGGCTTGCGCCGATGTCTGAAAGGCCCTTTATTATTTTATCCATATCGCTGTTTACCTCAGCGTCAGAAAGGGTCTTCTCCTTATTCCTGAATGTGAGCGAATAGGCCATGGACTTCTTGTCCTTCTCTATTCTCTCACCCTCATATACATCGAAGAGCTCAACATTTTCAAGGTCCTTGCCGCCCTTCTTGACTATGACAGCCTCAATATCAGCGGCGCTGAGAGTCTTATCCATGATAAGTGAAATATCACGGGAAACTGCCGGGAAATTAGCTATACCGGTGTATTTTACAGAGAAGTCCACAAATTCGTAGACAGCCTTAAGGTCAATATTTCCGACAATTACTCTCGTTGAAATGCCATAAGCGTCAGTGACAAGAGGGTGTACCTCACCTAAGTATCCTACTACATTTCCCTTATAAATAATCTCAGCCTGGCGGCCCGGGTGTAAGAAATTTCTCTTGGCCTCGCCGTCATATGATGGCTTCTCCTTCATACCAAGCTTAGCGAAGAAGCTCTCGATAATTCCCTTCATATCGAAGAAATCGCCACTCTCGTACATGCCAAGGGTGAACTGAGGTCTCTCGTCAGGATATTCCGTAAGTGGAAGAACCTTTGGAATGTAAATATTTGACACCTCGAAGAGCTTTACTCCCTTATTCTTTCTCTTAAAGTTCGTGGCGAGACTCGTAAGAAGGCCATTTAAAATGCTCGTTCTCATGATGGAGAAGTCTTCGCCGAGCGGATTCATTATCTTAATGCAGGTCCTCGCAGGATCATTTTCATCAAGACGAAGCTTGTCAAATACCTTAGGGCTCTCGAAGCTGTAGGTCTGCTCCTCAGAGAAGCCGTAAGAGACAGCGATGGTTCTAGCAGCGTCAGCCACGTCCATATGAGCTTCCTGACCGCCCGCGCCTGAGCCTATAGACGGAAGTGTAGCAGGAATCTTGTCATAGCCCGCGAAACGGACAAGCTCCTCAGCGACATCACAGTTTCTGTGGATATCCTGTCTCCAGGTAGGCACGATTAGCTTCTTCTTGTCAGCTGAAAGAGGAAGGTCAAGACGGCCTAGATAATCCTCTGCCTCTTCCATGGTTATAGAGGTTCCAAGGAGCTTATTGCACGCATCAAGGTCCCAGGCAACCTCTTCCGGTTCCTTAACTACAGGATATATGTCGACAGCGCCACCTACTACCTCGCCTGCGCCAAGCTCCTCTATAAGCTGGCAGGCCCTGTCCATTGCCACAGCTGTAGTATTAGGGTCAAGACCCTTCTCGAATTTTCCTGCCGCCTCTGTACGCATACCGAGCTTCTTGCCTGAAAGTCTGATATTGGTGCCGTCAAAGCAGGCTGCCTCGAAGAGCATGGTCTTTACGTTATTTTCAATCTTAGAATTCTCACCGCCCATGATGCCGGCGATTCCGACAGGCTTTACCGCGTCATTTATCATAAGGATTGAGTCATCAAGCTCGTGCAGGGCGCCATCAAGGGTCATGAACTTCTCGCCCTTAGATGCCCTGTCAACGATAATTTTCCTGCCCTCGAGCTTGTCGAGGTCGTAAGCGTGCATAGGCTGGCCGAACTCTTCCATGACGTAATTCGTGATATCAACGATATTATTTATAGGGCGGATTCCCATGGCGCCAAGTCTTCTCTGCATCCATACAGGACTTGGTCCGATTTTTATATTCTTTACGACTCTCGCGATATAGCGGCTGCAGAGGTCATTTGCCTTCACCTCAACTGAAATATAATCGCTCGCCTTCTCGCTGTTGCCTGTCTTCTTTATCTCAGGGATTACAAGCTTCCTGTTAAATGTGGCGGCCGCCTCACGGGCTATTCCGATAACTCCGAAGCAGTCAACCCTGTTGCTGGTAACCTCGTACTCTATTATGGAATCGTGAAGTCCAAGAGCTTCAATCGCATCGGAACCAATCTTTAGATTCTCATAGCCCGGGTTGTTATTGAAAATGTAGAGCCCGTTCTCAGGGGCTTCAGGGTAAAATTCCCTGCTGCTGCCAAGCTCCTCTATAGAGCACATCATACCGTTTGATTCTACTCCGCGAAGCTTGCCCTTCTTTATCTTAATGCCGCCTTCAGTCCTCGTGCCATCGTGACCGCCCGCTACTCTGCCGCCATCAAGAACAACAGGAACCACAGCGCCTTCAAATACATTCGGAGCGCCGGTAACAATCTGGATTTCATTCCCGTCTTCATCAACCTGAACCTGGCATATTACAAGGTGGTCAGCGTCAGGGTGCTTATCTATTTTATTTACACGGCCGACAATAATCTTATCGAGGTCACGGTCGAAATCGGTTACGGTCTCAACCTTGGTACCTGAGAGGGTCATAGCGTCAGCGTATTCCTTACTGTTAACATCAAGTCCCGGAACAAGGGCCTTTATCCACGAAAGTGGTGTATTCATTATATTTCTCTCCTAAGTTAAAAATATTTGTCCATCCGCTATCAGAACTGCTTTAAGAACCTGATATCATTTTCATAGAGCAGCCTCATGTCATCTACCTCATACTTAAGAAGCGCTATTCTTTCAAGGCCTATACCGAAGGCGAAGCCCTGGTACTCATTCGGGTCTATGCCGCGCATCTCAAGAACATGCGGATGAACCATGCCGCAGCCAAGGATTTCAATCCAGCCTTCACCCTTACAGAAACGGCAGCCCTTGCCACCGCACTTGAAGCAGCTTATATCCATCTCGGCCGAAGGCTCAGTGAATGGAAAATGATGCGGCCTGAACTTTACTCTCGTGTCCTCACCGAACATCCTCTTAGCGAACTCCGCGAGGGTACCCTTAAGGTCAGCGAAGGTGACATTCTTATCGATTACAAGTCCCTCAATCTGGTGGAATGAAGGCGAATGGGTAGCGTCAACCTCATCGGCTCTGAAAACCCTGCCCGGAGCAATAATCTTGATAGGAGGCTTCCGGTCCTCCATAACGTGCGCCTGAACAGAGCTCGTCTGGGTACGGAGGAGGAGCTTGTCATTTATATAAAATGTGTCCTGCTCGTCCTTTGCCGGGTGGTTAGCCGGGATATTTAGTGCCTCGAAATTATAGTAATCGTACTCTATTTCAGGTCCATCTACAACCTGATAGCCCATGCCTACGAAGAACTTCTTTACCTCATTAAGGGCAACGGTGTTCGGGTGTAAATGGCCCTGCTCGCTCTTCCTTGCGGGAAGCGTAACGTCTATCTTCTCAGCCGCGAGCTTGCCGGCAAGCATCTTCTCATCAAATTCCTGCTTCTTCTTAGCTAAGGATTCTTCTATCTTCGCTCTGGCGGCGTTAACACGTTCACCTACCTTAGGTCTTTCTTCAGGGGCGATATCCTTCATGCCCTTTAAAATACCGGTAAGTCTGCCCTTCTTACCAAGGAAATTTACTCTGGCCTGGTCAAGCTTCTCCGCGTCCCCGGCCTCTTCGATCTCCTTCATCGCGTCATCAATGACTGAATTAAGGTCCTCACTCATGTGTGTACTCTCCCTTATAAATATATTTGTAATCCGTATAAAAAAGTCCCTGCCGAAAGGGGCAGGGACGTTCTTTATCGTCTTCTCTGACACTTACAACTCAAAGGATATTTTAACTGTTAATCCTACGTTTGTCAAGAATTCTCTTCCTTTACTATTGTAATAATGTCATTAAACTTATCTATTCTCTTATAAAACGACTTCGGGCTGCCGAAACCGTATGAAGCATATATAAATCTCACACCCGCTTCCTCGCTTGCCTCCCTGTCTCCCTCGGTATCTCCGACGTAGACCGGGAATTTAAAATGGTTGCGGTCGATAACTAACTTTTCATTATGGGCCTTACCAAAGCCTGCATCGCCGTAGCACTCCTTGTCGGTGATATAGGCACCAAGCCCCGATTTCTCAATAAATAACTCTATATAACCGGACTGGCAGTTGCTGACTATCGTTACCGGAACTTCCTTACTCAGTTCCTTGATAGTCTCGATTACGCCCGGATACTCTATACGACAGGGATCGTTATCAAGCGCCTCCTGCTCTGCCTCAGTGCAGGCCTTCATAAACGAGGCCTGCGCTTCCTTGCTTTCGTTTGGAAGGATAGCCTCGGCTATCTTCTCCATTGTTTTACCAAAGAGGCCCTTAAGGGTATCCGGCGTAATTATTACATCGCAAAAGCCGCATTCCCTTGCGGCTCCCTGCCAGGCCTTAGCGACAATAGGGGTAGAATCCCACAATGTACCGTCTACGTCAAGAATTATCGAGTCTATCATGAACTATCAGTTCCTTCTGTTGGCTCTCTTACGCATAAGAGGATCAAGAATCTTCTTTCTGATTCTTAAGGACTTCGGAGTTACCTCAAGGTACTCGTCTGTCTCGATAAAGTCTATAGCCTGCTCAAGTGAAAGAATCTTAGGCGGAACAAGCTTAAGAGCGTCATCGCTAGATGATGTACGTGTATTTGTAAGGTGCTTTGTCTTGCAGACATTTACCTCCACATCCTCACTCTTACCGCTCTGGCCGATTACCATACCGGAATAAACCTTCTCGCCCGGTCCGATGAAGAGGGTACCGCGCTCCTGAGCATTGAAAAGTCCGTAGGTTACGGCAACACCTGTCTCGAAGGCTATGATGGAGCCCTGAGATCTGTAGGCGATATCACCCTTATATGGAGCGTAGCCGTCAAATGTTGTATTTAATACGCCAAGTCCCTTGGTATCGGTAAGAAACTCGCCTCTGTAGCCTATAAGACCGCGGGAAGGGATGGAGAACTCAAGTCTTGTCATGCCGCCCTTGCCGTTTGTCATGTTACGGAGCTCACCCTTACGGCTTGAAAGTTTGCTGATGACAGCTCCCGAAAACTCGTCGGGAACATCGACCTGGGCTATTTCCATAGGCTCAAGCGTATGGCCCTTATCGTCCTCCTTATAAAGAACCTCAGGCTTAGATACAGCGAACTCGTAGCCCTCACGGCGCATGGTCTCGATAAGGACTGAAAGATGGAGCTCGCCACGACCTGAAACCTTGAAGGCCTCAGCGCTGTCTGTATCCTCCACACGGAGGGAAACGTCTGTATTAAGCTCCTTATAGAGCCTGTCGCGAAGGTGACGGGATGTGACAAACTTGCCTTCGGTGCCTGCGAATGGGCTGTCGTTTACGACGAAGTTCATCGCAAGTGTAGGCTCTGAAATCTTCTGGAAAGGAATAGCCTCAGGATGGTCGATATCGCAGAGTGTATCTCCGATATGAATTCCGGTTATACCAGAGACAGCTACTATAGAGCCTACGGTCGCTGAATCAACTTCTACCTTGTTAAGGCCGTCAAACTCGTAGAGCTTGGTAACCTTGACACGGAGATTCTTCTCCTTGTCGTGGTGGTTTACTATAATAACGTCTTCATTTACATGAATGCTTCCGTTGCTGACCTTACCGATACCAATACGACCTACGTATTCATTGTAATCTATGGTTGAAATGAGGGTCTGGAGAGGAGCGTCAGGATCACCCTCAGGAGCCGGGATATACTTTATGATAGCATCGAAGAGAGGCTTCATATCGGTACCCGGAACGTCAGGGTCATTGCTCGCTACACCCTCACGGGCCGAAGCGTAAACGAACGGACAGTCGAGCTGCTCATCATTCGCGTCAAGATCCATGAAGAGCTCAAGGACCTCATCCACAACCTCCGCAGGTCTCGCGCCCGGACGGTCTACCTTATTGATACAGCAGACAACAGGAAGGTCAAGTGAAAGAGCCTTAGAAAGAACGAATCTTGTCTGAGGCATAGGACCCTCGAAGGCATCGACAACAAGGATAACGCCGTCGACCATCTTAAGTACTCGCTCAACCTCTCCACCGAAATCAGCGTGTCCCGGTGTATCTACGATATTAATCTTAACGCCGTTATAGTTAATAGCGGTATTCTTTGAAAGAATTGTAATACCACGCTCACGCTCAATGGCGTTACTATCCATGACACGGTCCTCAACTTCCTGGTTCGCGCGGAATACACCGGACTGGCGAAGGAGGCAGTCTACAAGGGTAGTCTTGCCGTGATCGACATGGGCAATGATAGCTACGTTACGAACATCTTCTCGTTTAATGACTGACATAATATACCTCATGAAAATTATCGGGTCTTAGTTTGCCTCTGGATTGTCCGCAGGACAATCCTGGGTCACTGCCACCCACTACGTGGGACCCGCCAGTGACAATAGGTACAATAAAATTTGTATGAACTTCGCTAGCTCGTTCATACAAATTTTATTGGACCAGGCACTCGCAACCCTTTTATAATACCACAATTTCGTCAATAGTCAAGATAAATTTTTTACAGAAATGAGTGTACAAATCGAATTTCTTATGGTAAACTTTACATAGAAAAGGCGCAGACAGCGCCATTGAAAGGAGATAAAGATTATGGCAGATTTTGATCCGGTTAAGGAACTGGGACTTAAGGTACTTCATGTAGGCATCAACGCAAAGGGGAAGGATGACGCCATGCGTATAGCTAAGGATTTCGAGACCCTCATGGGCTTCATGCCGCGCACTACTCCTATTTCCGTTTTCGCGTCCGATCTCGTGGAGATTATGTATGAGAATGGTCGCGGTGAGAAGGGACACATCGGAATAGGCACTACAGATGTAGAGAAGGCTGTAGAATATTTTAAAGGCAGAGGTATGGGAACTATCAAGGAGACTGAGCAGAGAGATGAGAACGGGAAGCTCACCTTCGTGTATTTTGACAGAGAAATAGGCGGGTTCGCGGTACATTTAAAGAAATATTAACTGAAGGAGAGAAAATGTCAGGTAATTCAGTCAGGGACGCGCTCAGTAGGGCGCGTCTCCTAGAATCGGAGGGAAAAGCAGAGGACGCTAAAAAGTACCTCGAAAAATATTACGAGAAGCACAAGGTGAAGCGCGTCCTCGCAAGACTTATTGACCTCTCGATAAAAACAAGGGATACCAAAAACGCCGAAGCTTATCTCGGCGAATTCATGGTGAAATACGGAAAAGACAGCGATGCCTTTATATTTAATTATCGCCTTGATAAACTTGAAAATAAGGCCGATGCCATATTAATAAAAGACCTGATTAAAATAAAGGATAACGCTTACGAGGATAAATACGTCTACGAGCTCGCCGTATTATATGATAAATCCGGAGATAGAGAAAAGCTGGATTATATCTGTAACGAGTTAGTTTCAATGGGGACCGAGGCCGAATATATTAAAAAGGCGGGCGAGCTTGCGGGAATTTCCGCAGGAGACCTTGCTGTAAAAGGTTCTGATAAAAATACTGCTTATTCATTTGCAGATAAGAGTAAAAATACAGAAAATTCTTCGGAAGACTCTGACGGAATTCCTGTATTTAAAAATAATGACGAGTTAATTTCCGCCCAAAAAAAGCTTGCGAGGGCCTATGAATTAATAGATGGTGATAAGAAAATTAATCCTTCATTTGAAGATAATAATATTTCCGAGTCAGATATCAGTGAGACCATGAAGCCTCATTTTGATTTCGCGGTTAAATTAATTAACGACAATGGTTATATTATAACGCCTGACGTTGTCGGTAAAATAAAGGGATTAATCGGTGAAATAATAAATGATCCCCTCGCTGCCACAATTTCACTTGATGATGTGAATAAATTAATCGCCGATAAAATAAATCGTGTGATTAATAATGCCGACAGGAGGGGGATGAAGCTTGTCGCCGATGTCGTCCTCAACCACAATTACGCAGGTAATGCGCTTGTGACTTTAAGTGAGGACGACTTTGGCGGCTAATACTCCTTCAGTCAGCGCCAAAGGCGCTGCCAGCTCCCTCACGGAGGGAGCCTAAAATCACTCGAAGGTAGCCGCTACCTCTTTAAGGAGGTTAATAATCGGGAGCTTCTGAGGACAGGCGTTCTCGCACTGGCCGCACTCTATGCAAGCGCTCGCCTTAGGGCCGCCCGGACGCCATCCGTACTGATCCTTTGCGCTTGCGAGATCTCCATATATTTTATAGTCATTCATTACGGCAAAGATCTCAGGTATGTGCATCTCAACAGGACATCCAGGAGTGCAATAATGACAGGCGGTACATTTTATTGTATCAAAGCTGTTAAGGGCTGTACGAGCGTCATCTATTACCTTCTCTTCGTCAGCCGTAAGCGGCTCAAAATCCTTCATAAATGAAAGGTTGTCATCCATCTGCTCAACATTAGACATTCCTGATAAAACCATCATAACATTCGGAAGAGACGCTACAAACCTTATAGCCCACGAAGCAGGCGAAGCCGCAGGGTCAGCATCCCTTAAAACCTTCAAAACCGGTTCCGGAGGGTTAGCAAGGGTCCCGCCCTTAACCGGTTCCATAACAATAACCGGTTTTCCGTGCTTTGTCGCGACATCGTAGCACTTCTTCGACTGGATGCTCTTATCCTCCCAGTCAGCGTAATTTATCTGAAGCTGCACGAATTCGATATCAGGATGATCGGTTAAAATCTCGTCAAGAAGAGCCGCGGTATCGTGAAATGAAATGCCATAATGCTTTATTTTTCCTTCGCTCTTTAACTCCTTTACATAATCCCAGAGACCATATTTCTCATAATTCGCAAGGTTATCCTCCCCAAGAGCGTGAAGCAAGTAAAAATCAAAATATCCCGCTTCCTCCTGTTCCTTCTTCGGAAAGGAAGGAGAAATTCCCGAAAAAGCCACGCACTTAGGCCCTAACACATCGTGTCCGACCTTTAATAAAAATGTAGAGTCAACACCCGCTGAAAAGGCAACGCCGAGAGAACCAAGACCTTTTATGTAATCCTTAAAATGCTCGTATTTTTCTCTTGTCTCACTCGTCACCTTTTATTTCTCCGTTAATTAATTTCGTCGCATCGCGAAGTGAAATATTATTTTCTATCGCAATGCGTGACAGGTCATCATATTCTAATTTTGAACGCTTGGTGCCATAGCCCTCACTTGTCTTAATTCTCACAGGGCCGAAGTCTGTATTTATTTTTTCTATTTCCCGCCGCATCGTCACCCTGTCGATGGCTATTTCTCTGGTACCTATTGTCGTCGTATATTTAAATATAGCCTTTATTACAGCCTCGCGTTTTTCTTTAGATACGATTATCGTAAACAATGTTCCGGGGCGGGACTTCTTCATACCTATCGGGGTAGTATAAACCTCTAAGGCACCGGCGGCAAAGAGGCGATCCATCGCGAAGCCTATTTCCTCACCCGTCATATCATCCACATTAAATTGGAACTCAGTTTCATCGCTTTCGCTTCTTATCAGAGAATTCTCCGCAACCGAATCTCCAAGCGAAACATTTAATATATTTGCCTTAGGAAAATCCTTCTTGCCTGCTCCGCTACCGACTGCTTTAGTCGCCATAAGAGGCATTTCGCGAAAATCAAACGCAAAATATGATACTAACGCGGCTCCGGTCGGAGTTGTCATTTCACCTTCTATATTTCCGGCATAGGCAGGTAGATTCATAAGTAAATATTTTGTGGCAGGCGCGGGAACGCTTACATATCCGTGGGCGCATTTTACACTGCCAAAGCCCGTACAGACAGGGCTTCCGTATACCTCGTCAGGCCTTATTAAATCCATAAGGAAGCAGACACTGACTATATCCATGACAGCGTCCTTCATGCCCACCTCATGAAAATGCACCTCGCTAACGGGAACACCATGGGCAGCGCTTTCAGCCTCAGCAAGTCTCGCGTAAATAAGCTTCGCGTCTTCCTTCACATTCTCAGGTATATCCATAGCATCTATCATATCAGTAATTTCCGCCATGGAAGTATGATGATGCTTATGTGGATCATGATGCGTATTAAATTCATGGCCATGGCTCTCATTTCCTACATCTAATTCTTCTTCGCCATTTATTTTTACGGAGAAATAATTAGCCGCAAGTCCCTGCCTTGTGGTACTTTCGAGGGCTACAGTTACTCCTTCAGGCGCAATGGCGTTTAATTTGTCAATTATTTCTCTTTGCTTATCTTCATCAAATAATGAAATCAGGGCCGCCGCAAGCATATCACCCGCGGCGCCCATACTTAAGTCCAAATATAATATTTTTCCCATATATTATTTCTCGGCAAGATGATTAATCATGCTCGCCTGATATCCCGCTCCAAATCCATTATCAATATTTACGACACTCACACCGCTGGCGCACGAATTAAGCATGGAGAGCAGGGCTGAAAGCCCACCAATATTCGCCCCATATCCTACGCTTGTAGGAACCGCTATCACCGGGCAGTCCGCGAGACCGCCTATGACACTAGCCAAGGCGCCTTCCATACCCGCTATGGCGATAATCACATTCGCTGTCATTATTTCATCCGTATGCGAAAGGAGTCTGTGAAGACCCGACACCCCCACATCATACAGTCTCGTCACTGTATTTCCGAGGAACTCCGCCGTAAGGGCTGCTTCCTCCGCTACCGGTATGTCGCTCGTGCCGCCTGTCGCTACCACTATTTTACCCTTTGTACGCCTTTTTGGCAAGCCTCCGACGATAATTATTTTTGCGTCTAGGTTATAGTAAAAATCGCTATCCTTATCCGATATTCGCATATCAAGTAAATGGGCCACTTGATTCGCTTTTTCTTCGTCGGTCTTTGTGATGAGGATTCTCTCTTCGCCTGCTGCCTTCATCTTCCTTACGATTTCCGCAATTCGCTCCGGTGTCTTCCCTGCTCCGTATATGACCTCATGGGCTCCTTGTCTTATGCCCCTGTGAGTGTCTATTTTAGCGAAGCCGAGATCAAGGAATGGCTCCTCCTTTAGCTTTAATTCAGCCTCTTCTACACTTGTCGTGTGATTGCTGACACTTGTAAGTAAGTCTATTAATTCCTGTTTTTCCATGGTATATGCCCCATATTGCTTTAACCGTCATTATCGGTTTATTGCATTATTCTATTGCTTAATACAGTATAACGTATTTCATGAACATATGCAATAAAAAAGGACAGATTTAATCTGTCCTTTGGGCTAAAAATTAATAATTATAATAGAATGCGTTTGTTTTGACCTTCATATGGTCACACAAGCGTTCGTCAATATATGAGTAGGCTTTACTTTCCCACTTGTAATCGCATTGCTTATTGCACGCGAATGAAGCTACAAATACATCAATCAGCTTACCATTTTCATCATAAAAACACACATAATGGGAACCGGATATATTCATATCAGGGTTCTTCGTCTTAGCCTTTAATTTTATGGTTGTTGTGTATCTGCCATGTTAGCTTTTACCGTACACTTAGAAATGTCAGTGCCTTCAGGTAAGCTTATAGCAGATCTCTTATCACAGCTGGTCTTACCCGGAATAAGGCTATATACCGCAAGATCGTAAGTGTCTAATTTCTCACCCGCTTAATTCTTATATGTGATTGTAAACTTAACATAGTTAAAAACATCTTTATTGTTGTTCTTGACAGTAATGAGCAAATCCCCATTCACGGATTCGGAAAGCTTAATATCAAACTTCGGCTTGATAACCTTTACATTGAGGGTACCGGTTCCATATTTTGTTTTATAGGTAACCTTGGTAGTTCCCTGCTTCTTTGCCTTAAGTACAATGTCATAGCTATCCTTTTTCTTAGCAGTCGCGACAGAGCTGTTAGAGTTCTTTACAGTTTTAATTCCGTTAATATATGCTATATTTGATGGCCTCCCCAACATACATGGTCAGATTCTCAGCTGCCTTTGCCTGTACAGTTGGGAAGATAGTTGCGATCATAGCTATGGCGACCACCATAACTACGATTTTCTTGAAAATTTCCTTCATAGAATGTCCTTTCACTAATAGAATTTTGTTTAAAGCCCGAAATATTATACACAATAAAAATTCGCTTGTAAACAGGAAATAATTAATTTGTTACATAAATATAGGTTAAACATTGTGTCTCGCTATTGTCCTGGCATACTTAATCTCTGAGTCCTCTACAACATTGATTTTGCCCTGCTCGATAAAATGGTCACCTTTCTTTTTGTATTCATCGTCTATTTCTTTTTGTAAAGTCGAATTTTTATGAGGCTCGTCTTGTCTGTAAACAGAATATATCAAATTTTTCCTGTACTGACTGTCCAATTGCTCTTTTATATCCCCTACGTCAAGCATAAAGCCTAGGCAGACTACCTTCTTATTTCCTGCGAATTTCATGGATGCAGCCTCGCTCTCAGCAAATAAAACATCAACCATATACTGTCTCTCCTACCAATTTTTCTTACATCAGTTATTGCATTCTAAACAAATTTACTGATATTGCTGTAGTTTATATATCTGGTTCCTTTGTAGGATGGATATTCCTCACCTGTATAAATAACACTTTTATCCTCGGCTGTCGGTTCCGCGTCACAGAACGCATCCAAATTCTTCGAAAAACCAACAGTTGGCGTCATAGCTGACTTGATCTCAAAAGGTATAAGATTTCGAACCGATTTAAAGATAAGATCTACTTCGACGCCTTTCTCGGTACGAACATAATAGAGATTAGGTTTTTTGTTTCTATTAAGTCTCGCTTTAAGTGCTTCCACCACAACGAGATTTTCAAAAAGCTGACCTCTTAACGGATCTCTGTCTACCTGATCTTCTTCTTCAAGTCCCAGTAAGTAGCTGGCAAGGCCAATCTCCGTAAAGTAGAGTTTTGAATTCTTCACTATTCTCTTACTGATATTCGAAAAATATGGTTTAAGTTCAAAGACTACATTTGATGCAATTAAAAGAGACAACCATTCCGACAAGGTTGCGGAAGATACTCCTATTTCACCTGACATAGATGACAGATTTACGACCTGGCCTACTCGGCCGGCGAGCAGTGTCAGGAACCTGATAAATTTATCGAGGTCCTTGATATTTTTCATTTGGCGCAAATCCTTCTCTATATATGTCTCGAGATAATCCTTATAGTAAATATAAGGTCTTCTCTTTTGGCCTTCCTTGTACATTTCAGGCATAAAACCGTATAGTATGAGATGATTAATATCCGGTATAGTTGTATCGCTGTCAGATATTTCTTCTATGCTTAACGGCAACAGGGTTACTATGCTTGTTCTTCCCGCAAGTGACTGCGCTATTCCTTCTCTCAGCTTTGGCTGGTGGCTGCCTGTAAGAACGAAACGCCCATTGATATCCCTGTTTTCGTCTACTCTGATCTGAATAGCTGAGAGTAGTTCCGGCACACGCTGCACCTCATCAATAATCATCGGTTCCTTGTATTTCGCAAAGAAACCCTCATAGTCATTAATGGCCAACTCTCTGGTCTTCTGATCCTCGAGATTAACATAAGTATATTCCGGGAATAAGGCCCGCGCCAGTGTGGTTTTCCCCGCCTGCCTAGGCCCGGTAATTGTGAGGACAGGAACTTCATTTATTAGTTCCTTTAGCTCGTTTTCTATTTTGCGTTGTATCATATCGCAACACCTCTTAGTTATCAACCTATTGTATACATTATAACAGATATGGGCGTAATTTTCAAGTTCAACTTTAAAATTACGCCCATTTGTAGCGTTTTGATCAACTCATCCACCTGTATTTTGATAAATCTACCTTATTATCAACCACTTCAATCCCGTCGGCACGGAGCCTGTTTGCCTGTTCATGCGGTCCACCAAAGGCAAAGGCGCCGGAGAGCTCTCCCTTTCCGTTCACGACCCTGTAGCATGGAACCTTGTCGGGAAATGGATTTTTGTGAAGGGCATTCCCGACTGCCCGCTGCATCTTGGGATTACCGGCAAGTCTTGCTATATCTCCGTATGTCGCAACCTTCCCTCTAGGTATTTTCATGGTTGCCTCATAGATTCTCCTGGTCGGCGAATCAGTAACAAGTGTAAAACTCTTGTCGATGGCATCCTTTATATCATCTACCGGCACGGTTTCGTCGAGCAATATTGTAACCCAATGCTGCTTATTCATATGGTAGGCAGGAAAATATCCTTCCCTTTTAATTAATTCCGGGATAAGTAAAGTATCGACCTTAACATTAATTACATATACAGGAACATTATTTTTTAGTCCCAACTTATCACCGGTAATTCTCATAATTAAGGCAAACCATTTATCACTCAGTTTATCCTTAAATGTAGTGAAATCAGGATATTCTGCCCAAGGATTCTCCACCTTTGCATTATATACTGATTTTATATATTCAAATACTTCATTTTTGCAGCAGTTTTCATTCATGTCCATTGTCTCATGATTCCTCTGTCAGCTCATGTGCTTGACCATACCCGGAGTCAAGCTGTCTAAACGACCTGTCAAGCTTTGTAAGATATTCGGCGTTTTTTATATCTTTTTGCCATTCTGATTTCAAAAGTCCGTATACACACTCATCGCACACTCCTTGATTGTTCTTTCCGGCCTGTCTGAGTCTTCCTTCATAGGCCATACCACACTTTTTCATCACATCACCCGAGTGTGGATTATTTGCGTCATGTCTTGCGGAAATTCTTTTCACACCAACCTCATCGAACAAAAATGCTTCTACACATTCCAAGGCTTCAGTTGTTATTCCTCTGTGCCACCATTTCCTGCCTATGCAATATCCTATTTCCGCATCCTCTATTATTTCATCAATTTCATTTACAACACTTATACTTCCAATTGGTTCTGTACCTTCTGTCTTCACAGTAATCGCCCATTGATAGAATGAAGCATCTTTATACCCATTTATCCATCTGCTTATGGATTCAATAGTGGTATTTACATTTTCATGAGGTTTCCACGTCAGAAACTTCGTCACTTCAGGATCAGAGGCCCAGTTTTTGTACATAGCCTCGGCATCTTCAATCACAAATGGTCTTAATATCAATCGCCCGGATTCTAATATTTTTGTTCCTTTATTTTCCATGTCAGCTCTCCATAAACCTCCGATTACTTTATTTCACTTACCCTTAACATGGTCGCGGCATCTATCAGATGAAGATTTTGATCGCTATTTTTATCGAATGACTTCTCAAATCCATTTTTCGCAAATAAGTAGAACTGAAAGTCTTTCACCTCCTCAAACATTTTGATTGACACGTCCTCCTTCATATCAAAATAATCCTTAGGGATTCTTTTTTTCTCTGTGTACTTGCACTCAACAACTAATAATGAATCTCTATATCTGCTTACACCGTCAAGCTCAATAGACCTCCCAAGCTCCGAGTTATCTATCTGGAGTCCTTCAATAGGATAATATGGCTTGGCAAGTTTGCCGGTAAGGCTTTGCTCTTCTAAGTACCTGATACATACATCTTCGAATTTGTGGCTGATGAACTGATGAATGAACTCTTCTTTCTCGGCAAATACAACCTCACCAAAACCTATACGAATTCTCTCCACGTCATCAAAAAGCTGGTTATAGAAAAACTCAAGCACGGGATCCTTTATCCTGTAGATTATTTTTCTTTTTGACCCATACATGGTTTTTCTTTCGACAATTTCTTCTTCTGTGAGTGTCTTCAAATATTTCGATACCTCATTTGCTCCAAATTCAATATCCCCGGCAATCATAGAAGGTGTCTTCTTGCCGCGGGCAATCGACGAGAGCACCGTATTATATATGCCTCTCTCCCTCGTACCATTAGATAAAATAATATCAGGAGCGTCGAGCAGTGTTGCTCCGGTTTGAAACAACAGCGATTTTACATTGCCCTTAAAGTCCTTATTTGCATCCAAAAGAGACAGGTAATAGGGTGAAAAGCCGAAAAACGAGAGGTAATCAAGCTTCTCCGAATCAGCAAATTTATTCAGAAAAAGAAGTGCTTCTGAATATGGCAACTGACCCAATTTATAGGAAAAAGTGCGCCTGCGGTATAATGGGGATTTTTTATTTCCCAGTTCTTTCTCCATAAACGAAACATTTGATCCCATAAGAATGATAAATAGTCTACTGTCCTTTGCCTTGTTATCTATAAAATCCTGGATATATGATGATATCCCCTTCTTGGTAGATTTAGAGAGGTAGGGATATTCGTCAATTACAAACGCAAATCTCCTTCCGGCCGATACATTTAGCAATGTATCCAGTAGTTCATCCCATGTCGGGAAAACATAATCCACCGGATATCCCATCGCTTTGTCAATTATTCTTGACAAGCCCCTTCTGTTTTCAAGTTCCGAAGCCTCCTTTGCCTGAAAATAAATGGCTTCCTTATTCTCTAAAAATTTATTGATTAGCGTGGTCTTTCCAATTCGTCTTGTTCCGTATATGCAGCCAAACTCAAAACGTTCACCGGCCCATCTGTCTTCCAAAAATTTAAGATCTTTATCTCTTCCGTAAAACACTATGCGCTCCTTTCATACAAGTGATTTACGATTAGTCTACTCCTATTTCCCTAAAATTGCAAGCCCTTAATATTATATTATCACTGGCTTGTGAACAGTAGCTATAATACTGTCTCTCTACTATTACTTTTTATCAAAGTTTTTCTCCATTGCATTCTAAATAATATTCAGTGTAACAGATATGGGCGTAATTTTCAAGTTCAACTTTAAATTTACGCCCATATCTGTTTCTGTTAGGTTGTGAAAACAGCTCCTGCAGGACATGCTTCCATGCACCTGCCGCAATGCAGGCAATGCTCGGATAATATCTTACGTTTGCCGCTATCTGTAATACAGCCCTGTGGGCAGACTGCGTTACATTTTCCACACTCTATGC
This sequence comes from uncultured Eubacteriales bacterium, assembly GCA_900314885.1. Classification (GTDB taxonomy): domain Bacteria; phylum Bacillota; class Clostridia; order Lachnospirales; family Lachnospiraceae; genus Catonella. The sequence goes on along the minus strand of OMWY01000001.1, from coordinate 451,664 downwards.
ATTTGCTTATATCAATAAAATATCCATGCTCTAAAGCTTCTTCTCCGCCAAAGGAAAATCTCTGTCTGAATATCGGCTTAGCGGACAGGTCAAAATACTCTCCGCTTCCCTTATAAATCTGAAAAAACTCCAGCGCATCACGGGATGTTTCTGTTGGATAGATTTCAGTCATATAGGGATTCTTCTCAAATATTTCCGCAAGCCTTTCCTTTCCGATATTTCTTACTTCACCGCGCAGGTTAACTGAGACTGAAGTCATTGTCGTCTCTCCCTTAAGCCCGGTTAATGCTATGACCGGTTTTGCCATTAATCTCTTGTAGAATTCTTTGCCTCTTGCCGTCAGGAAATAGAGTCCTCCTTCATCCACAAGCATCATGTCAATCACACAGGTAACAGGTAATCCTTCTTCATCAAGTGTAGCGACAATCACACTGTGAATTTTATTTTGTACCAGATTTAATATTTCCTCCGAAGTCATAATTTTCTCCCGTCGTAACTATCTGAAAATCCCGCCACAGGCGTGGCAGGATTTAACTTGTAATTATTACTCTCTTACTACAGAGATTCTTTCTTTAATATGATTACCCTTCTCAATCTCATCTACCATTGCGATAGCGTAATCAGCGTATGAAATAATACTTTCTCCCTTGCTGTTAATGGTGAGCTCTTCACCGGCTAGGATATATTTTCCTGTACGCTCTCCCTCGGCCTGGAAGTCTCCGGCAGGACTTAAGAATGTCCACTTAACGTCATCTCTCTTACGGAGCTCCTTTAATTCATTTGCCTGAGCGTTAGCGAGTGGCTTGAACTCGTCAGGGAAATCAGGACCATCAGCTACTACCTGATTCTCACCTCTTACAAATGCGGTGACATCATTTCCTCTCTCAAGAGCTTCTTTAACTACCAGCTTACCTACACGTCCGTTTGCTGCAACTACTGCGATTTTCATGATATATGTCTCCTTTTTGTGGTTGAAATGAAGTGCTTCCTTCGGGCTTCATCTCTATGGTTTATTGTGCTCGTTTGTTGTAATCTTTTTGATTACAAGTACATTATATCACGGTTTGATTGTAATGTCAATAGTTACATCTAGCTTTTTTGATAATTTTTTTCGTTTATGCAACGCTCTTACACAAAACAATTACGGAAATGAATAAATATATTGACTTTTACTCGTAGTTGGCATAGAATGTGTCTTAAGAAATTTTAATACAAGAGGTGATGCTGTCGTGAAATCATTTGATGGATATTAGATTTTGCATCTTGTAACCATTGAATCGTATAGGGCTAACTTAAGGGAATATAGAAGCGGAGGAAATCAGATGAAAAATCTTAAGGTCAAAAAGAAATTTATGATCCTAATAATCATTACCGGAATTATCATGATTGCTATGGGAGTGTCTTCGGTGTTGATTATCTCAAATCTCAAGAACAAGTCTGTAGACATGCTGAAGACGTCGATTCAGACAGAATACGATGCCGGAATCAAGCAAGAGGTAAATACGGCAATCAGTATCTGTAAGTATTACGAAAAGCAAATTGAAGATGGCAAGCTTGATGAGGATACCGCGAAAACGCTTGCCGCAGGCGAAATTCGAGACCTTCGCTACAGTGATACAGGCTATTTCTGGGTAGACACATATGACGGTGTCAACGTAGTCCTGCTGGGTGGTGATATGGAGGGAAAGAATCGTCTCTCCACTAAGGATGTAAACGGATTCGCTATGGTCAACGACTTCATAGAGGGAGCAAAGAAAAATCCTGATGAAGGCTATTTCAACGAATACTATTTTCCAAAGGAGGGAGAAACAGAGCCTTCTCCTAAAAGGGCATACACTAAGGTTTTCGAGCCATTTAACTGGGTAATAGGAACCGGAAATTATATAGATTATATTGATGACGATGTAGCTGCTAAGGAAGCAGCAATGACAAATATCGTTAGAGGCGTATTTATTCTACTGTTGGTTATGCTTTGTGGTATGACCGCCTTTATTCTTATCTACGTAATTTCCTTCGAGAAGAGTATCCTGACACCTCTGTCTATTATTGACGACTGGCTTGGAAAGATGAAGGAAGGGGATTTCTCCATACGCATGCTTCCGGAATATAAAGAAAGGAAAGATGATTTTGGCCACCTGATGCGTTCGACAGAGCAGATGCGGGAGAGCGTAGAGAAAATGCTTGGAATGGCACAAAGTACGGCAAGTGAGGTTGGCGCTTCCGCTTCCCGGCTGTCTGAGTCAGCTGCCGATACAAAGACTACCAGCCAAGGTATAACGAGCGCAATAGAGGATATCGCTAAGGGTGCCAGCAGTCAGGCAGACTCAGTTCAGGAAGGCGCTGAGGCTATATCAAGTATTCTTGAAAATGTCAACAGTCTGACTAACGCTGTAGATACAGCTGATGAAAGCGCTGAAAAGATGGCCGGCCAGTCAGAGGAGATGAGGACTAATTTCAACAAGCTATCTGAAGCTATGAATAAAACAAAAGAATCTCTTGATGATGTATCATCGAAGGTACAAATGATGGGAGATTCCGTCTCCGAAGTTGTACAGGCTGTAACTTCCATAAACGCTATTTCTGCCCAGACTAATCTCCTATCATTAAATGCTTCTATCGAAGCAGCGAGAGCCGGTGAGGCCGGCAGGGGATTCGCGGTTGTCGCAACCGAGATACAGGAACTTTCAGTACAATCAGCCAATTCAGCAAAGCAGATTGGTGATATAATGGATGTCCTTTCTAAGAATTCTGATGTCACTGTTTCTACCGTTGAGGATCTCAAGGCCTCTGTGGATGAGCAGCAGAATATTTCCGACGCGACCCGTCAGGCAGCTCATGAAGTTGTGGAAATTATTGGTCAGGTTAGGGATATTTTCGCGAAAGCTAAGGATTCCTGCGTACAAACGAGAGATCGTTGCGGTGATCTGAACGACACAATGAGCTCCCTGTCAGCAATTTCCGAGGAAAATGCCGCTTCTTCAGAAGAAACTTCAGCTTCTATGACCCAGGTGAATGATACGGTAGTAAACATAGAGAAGTATTCATCTAGCTTAAATGAAATTGCCGGAAAGCTTACAGATCTTCTTTCAGTATTTAAAGTATCCGGTGAGGCCGGCGCAGGTGACGTATGAAATAATACTTTCTCCCTTGCTGAATAGTTACATCCAACTTTTTTTAAATTTTTTTGAGCCTCTCTTCCCAGTCAATTGAGCCATTTATTTCACGGTCATGTTCAAGTAAATCCTCAACTGTAATTTTCGCCAGTTCCGACCGCATAGCGGCAAGGCTTCTGTGAAACGCGTCCTCCACCATTTTCTCTGCCTTGCCCACATGCGGATCATTTCCAAAGAGGTTAGCCGCTAGCTCACCGGAGACGGACTCGAATTTCGTCTCATCGACAGCGTCCATGATATCCGCTATTGTGATTTCGTCTGCCCGTTTAGCAATGGTATAACCTCCTTCCTTGCTGGCGGTGGAGTTCACGATTCCGGCCTTCACGAGCCTCCCGAGGATTTTCTGTAGGTAGGTAGGGGAAACTATATGAATATGATAGTTTAAATATCGTACCTTATTTCCATCAGAAACAGCCCGTTTGGCGGAAGTGTTGGGCCTGCCGCTGCCCTGTCTTTTTTCTCAAGTATAGCTATAATTTCATTCGGATCAGTCTTGCCTGTGCCTATATTCATCAAGGTTCCTGCGATTATCCGGACCATGTTATATAAGAATCCGTTTCCTCTTACTGTAATAATGACATCACGATTGTCATATATTTGCTCTCCCGCAGTCTTAACATTTAAGTCAAATATAGTCCTTACCTTACTCTCCTTCTCGGTCTTCGCGCTGCAAAATGATGTGAAGTCGTGCTCTCCGATGAGATATTTTGCGGCTTCGTTCATTTTATCTATATCAAGCCGGTGACGGACATGATAAGAATATAGCCTTTTGGTCGGAATTTCTATAAATCCGTCATCAAGGTGGTATTCGTAGGTCTTATCGATTACTCCATGACGTGGATGAAAATCATCCCTTACTTCTTTCGCGCTCATCACCCTTATATCGGGCGGAACCATAGTATTCAAGGCTAGAGGAAATTTCTCCACCGGAATATGTGAAAATGTATCGAAGGTATAAACATTTCCATATGAATGAACGCCGGCATCGGTGCGACTAGCGCCGGTGACTTTTACCTCTGCCTTTGTCAATTCGCTTAAAGCCTCATTTAGCTTCCCTTCTATAGTCGGCTTATCAGGCTGAATCTGCGATCCGCAGTAATTTGTCCCGTCATAAGCGGTAATTATCATTATTTTCATAAATTCACCAAAAGACAGGCGTTTTTTGTCTGCCTCCTTTTTCTAAAATGGCAGATATCTTTTAGCAATTTTATTTACAATAATAAGCAAAGCCATATAAATGAAGGTTATTATATAAGCCCTTATGTCTCTGCTATTATATTTTAGCGGCTTCATAGTGGTTCGCCCTTCTCCGCCGTTGTAGCATCTCGCTTCCATTGCGAGAGCGAGATCATTTGCTCTTCTGAAGGCTGACACAAAGAGTGGCACCAGGATAGGAATCATGGCCTTGGCCCTTTTCATGAAGTTTCCTGACTCAAAATCGGCGCCTCGGGCCGCCTGAGCTTTCATAATTTTGTCAGTCTCTTCTATAAGAATCGGTATAAAACGCAGGGCTATACTCATCATCATAGCGATTTCATGTACCGGCACTCCGATTTTCTTAAGTGGTGAGAGCCCTTTTTCCATGCCGTCCGTCAGTTCATTCGGTGTTGTTGTAAATGTCATTAGCGAGGAACCGATTATGAGAAACATGAGCCTTATCGCCATGAAGGATGCTGTCCTTATACCTTCTATGGTAATCTGAAATGGTCCCGGAAGCTCTACGACTACAGTGCCGGGTGTAAGTACCAGATTAAAAAAAACGGTAAACAGGAGAAGAATTACTATCCCCTTTAATCCGCGCAGGATGTATTTAATCGGCACCTTAGAAAGTGTAACTACCGTTCCAAGATAAATCGCCGCAACCACATATCCGGCAAAGCTTGAAAAAAGGAAAAGCGAAATAATAAAAAGGAGCGTGCAGGCAAGCTTAACCCTTGGATCCAGCTTATGTATCAGCGAATCGGCGGGGTAATACTGCCCGATAGTCATATTTCTGAACATATCACATCTCCTTATAAGCGGATAATATCTCCTCTTCCGCTTCTTCGACTGTTATCGAATCTGTATCAACCGGTACTCCGGCTTCATTAAGCGCATGCATGGCGTATGTTACCTGGGGAACAGCAAGGCCTATTTTTTCAAGCTCTCTGAAATTAGCGAAAACTTCTCTCGGGCTGCCGTTATAGGCTACCTTACCCTCATCCATTACTATTAGCCTGTCTGCGTATTTCGCGACGTCCTCCATGCTATGGGACACTAAAACTACGGTGAGTCCATTTTCGTGGAGCTTATATATTTCATCAAGAATTTCATCTCTGCCATATGGGTCGAGACCGGCTGTAGGCTCATCAAGTATCAGAACATCAGGCTTCATGGCGAGAACGCCTGCTATAGCGACTCGCCTCTTCTGTCCACCGGAAAGCTCAAATGGTGATGCGTCATAGATTGTATCGGGAAGTCCAACCTGCTTTATGGCCTCAAAGGCGCGCATATCTACTTCGAGTTTCGGAAGTCCCAGATTATTCGGGCCGAATTTTACATCTTCAAGAACCGTGGCCTCAAAAAGCTGGTGCTCAGGGTACTGGAAGACGAGGCCAACATGGCTTCTGAGATCCTTTAATACGTAATCGGGGTCATAGATGTCCTGTCCGTTATAATAAATACGGCCGCTTGTTGCCGTAAGAAGTCCGTTAAAATGCTGTATCAGAGTCGATTTCCCTGAACCGGTATGTCCGATAATGGCTACGAATTCACCATCCTTTATCTCAAGGCTCACATCGTCGAGAGCCTTATGTTCGTAGGCCGTGTCCGGACTGTACAAATATGTTATATGATCTGCGATTATTGACATTTTTCTGCGAATACCTTTTTTATTGCGTCTCTAAATTCATCAACCGTAAGTATGGTATCATGTATCGGAAATCCCTTTTTTCTTAGGTCGTAGGCGATTTTTGTTACCTGGGGGACATCAAGCTTATATTGGGCCAGCTCCTCTACATGTGAAAATACCTCTCGCGGCGTTCCTTGCATAACAAGCTTTCCATGATCCATGACGAATATTTCATCAGCGTCTACAACCTCGGCCATATAGTGGGTAATGAGAATAACTGTTATGCCTTCTTTTTTATTTAGCTCCTTCGCGGTTTTAAGAACTTCTTTGCGCCCCATGGGGTCTAGCATAGCCGTAGGTTCATCTAAGATGATGCACTTTGGCTTCATCGCAAGAATTCCCGCTATAGCGACCCGCTGCTTCTGACCTCCGGAGAGCCTGTCGGGAGAAGCTTTTCTGTATTCCAGCATTCCGACTGCCTTCAGGCTTTCTTCAACTCTCTGCCATATTTCGTCAGTCGGTACACCAATATTCTCAGGTCCGAAGCCTACGTCTTCCTCAACTACTGAAGCGATTATCTGATTATCCGGATTCTGGAAAACCATTCCGGCATTCTGTCTGACTTTAATTGTATTATTTTCATCATTTGTGTTCAGTCCATTTACAATAACGGTCCCCTCTGTAGGCAGAAGTAGAGCGTTCAGGTGCCTTGCGAATGTGGACTTTCCGGAGCCATTGTGACCTAACACTGCAATAAAGTCACCGGACTTTATATCAAGACTTACATCATCTATCGCCCTCTCTACAGCCTCAACATTTCCCTCTTCATCACGCCTTATATAGTCAAAAGAGAGGTTTTTGACATCTATTATATTATTCATTATAAACCCAGACTTCCTGACTCAAATCATATGCTATAGTATCTGTTCTTCCACTCCATTTTCATATTCAACAGTTATGAAAAGAGCGCTATCCATAATATAATAACGGATAGCGCTCAAAAAATCAAGCTATATGATAATTATACTAACTCGATAAGTACTTCCATAGCGGCATCGCCTCTACGAGGTCCTATCTTAACGATTCTTGTATAGCCACCCTTACGGTCAGCATACTTAGGAGCGATCTCATCAAAAAGCTTGTCTGTAAGGTCGACCTTCTTGATGTTCTTTCTCTTACCGTCCGGATTCTCTGTTACATCATAAAGAACCTTACGCATCTGCATTCTTGCGTTATGACGTGTAACATTATCCTTCTTAACCTGCTTCTCGACTTCGTCGATTACAGGAACCTTCTTACCATCTACAACTTCCTTAACCCTCTTGCCATCAGCATCCTTGCGGGCAACCTTTGACTTAACGGTTATGGTCTCGTAATTATCCTTTTCCTTGACAGCAAGTGTGATAAGCTTCTCTGCCATTCTGCGAAGCTCCTTAGCGCGAGCCTCTGTAGTAACAATCTTACCGTTATTGATAAGGCCTGTTACCTGGCTTCTTAAGAGAGCCTTCCTCTGGCTTGATGTCCTTCCAAGCTTTCTGTAGCCAGCCATCTTAATTCCTCCTAAAATTCATTAGCGATATGACATTAATGTCAATCCTCGCCGCTCTTAAGTGAAAGACCGAGTTCCTTGAGCTTAGCGTTAACCTCATCAAGAGATTTACGGCCCATATTACGGACTTTCATCATGTCGTCTAATGTCTTGTTCGTTAATTCCTGAACAGTATTGATGCCTGCTCTCTTAAGGCAGTTATATGAACGAACCGAAAGCTCAAGCTCATCGATATTCATCTCAAGAGCCCTGCTCTTATCGCCCTCCTGCTTTGGAGCCATAACATCTATATTCTTGGCATCCTCAGAGAGATCAATGAAAGCATTGAGATGCTCGCTGAGTACCCTTGCCGCAAGGCTGATTGCCTCGTCAGGGCCCATAGTACCATTAGTATAAACTTCTATGGTAAGCTTATCATAATCTGTCATCTGACCGACACGGGTATTCTCAATATTGATATTTACCCTGCCTACAGGTGTATAGATAGAATCGACAGCAATAGCGTCTATAGGAAGGTCTTCAGATTTATTCTTATCAGCTACTACATATCCGTGGCCTCTGGTTATGGTAAACTCTATATTGAGCTTGCAATTAGGTCCACCGTTAAGTGTAGCGATAACCTGATCCTTATTAACGATCTCTACGTCAGGATCTGTCTGGATGTCAGCTGCTGTTACAACTCCCTCGCCTTCAAAATCAAGGTAAGCAGTCTTAGGCTCATCATTATCACTTGAGTCCCTAATCGCAAGACTCTTGATATTTAAGATGATCTCGGATACGTCTTCCTTTATTCCCGGGATTGAAGAGAACTCATGCTTAACGCCATCAATCTTGACAGAGCTTACTGCCGCGCCAGGGAGAGTAGAGAGCATGATTCTCCTAAGAGAATTACCCAAAGTGGTGCCATAGCCTCTCTCAAGCGGTTCAACTACGAAGCGCCCGTACTTTTTATCATCAGAAATTTCCGCAATATCAATCTTTGGTTTTTCAAACTCAAACATGACAGGCTCCTCCTATGAGATGTATAAATTGTCGAATATCATACCAAAATGAAAAACAATAGTCATTATTTGGAATACAGCTCGACGATCTGCACCTCATTAACCGGAACATCAATCTGATCTCTGGTAGGTACTTCCTTAACTGTTCCTGTAAGGTTGTCGCGGTCTACATCAAGCCATGATGGAACTAATCTGCCGTTAGTAGCCTCAAGGACATCCTTCATTCTCTGGATATTCTTTTTCTTTTCAGCAATTTCAATCTTATCGCCAACAGATACGCAGTAAGATGGGATGTTAACTCTCTTGCCATTTACAAGAACCATCTTATGGTCTACGATCTGACGAGCTTCTTTTCTGGTACGAGCAAAGCCAAGACGGAAGATGATGTTATCAAGTCTCTCCTCAAGAAGAATCATGAGGTTCTCACCTGTTGTACCATACTTAAGCTTCTGAGCCTTTACATAATAGTTACGGAAAGGCTTCTCGGTAACGCCGTAGATGAACTTAGCCTTCTGCTTCTCGCGGAGCTGCTCACCGTACTCGCTTATCTTTCTTCTGCCATTGCCTGCGCTACGGTTTGACTTCTTGTCAATACCCATAAATCCAGGCTCTAATCCAAGAACTCTGCATCTCTTTAATACAGGGGTCATATCTCTTGCCATTACGAAATTCCTCCTTATCTGCCCTATTATACTCTTCTGCGCTTTGGTGGTCTGCATCCGTTATGAGGTACAGGTGTTACGTCCTTAATGGAAATAACATTGATACCACATGCCTGAAGAGCACGGATAGCTGCTTCACGTCCTGAGCCAGGTCCCTTAACCATAACGTCAACTGACTTAAGACCGTGTAAGATTGCTGCCTTAGCAGCGGTCTCAGCTGCCATCTGAGCAGCATATGGGGTAGACTTTCTTGAGCCACGGAAACCAAGTCCGCCGGCACTTGCCCATGAAAGGGCATTTCCTTCAGCATCTGTTAAAGTTACAATTGTATTGTTAAAAGAAGACTGGATATGTGCCTGTCCACGCTCTACGTTCTTCCTTACGCGCTTCTTGGCTGCCTTCTTTGCGTTAGCTGCACCTTTTACATTAGTAGGCATTGCGTTCGAATCCTCCTTAATTACTTCTTCTTATTAGCGATAGTCTTACGAGGACCTTTTCTTGTTCTCGCGTTGTTCTTTGTATTCTGGCCACGAACAGGAAGTCCCTTTCTATGGCGAACACCTCTGTAGCATCCGATCTCCTGAAGTCTCTTGATGTTCATAGCAACTTCACGACGAAGATCACCTTCTACAATAACGGATGATTCGATTGCGTCACGGATCTTTGCGACATCATCATCGGTAAGATCCTTGCAGCGTGTGTCAGGATTAACTCCTGCTTTGCTTAATATCTGGTTAGATGTAGCTCTTCCTATACCATAGATATAGGTAAGGCCGATCTCAACGCGCTTCTCTCTTGGTAAATCAACACCACTGATACGAGCCATTAGCGTTTTTCCTCCATAATTACATGAAATACTTGTTACAAAAATAGTGAATTGATTGCCTGATGACTTGGCAATCCAGCCGCTTTAAACCACTTCTTACTTTAGATAAACCAAAGCGCAGAGAGCACATCTCTGTTAATGGGAAGCAGTATCACACCGAACAGATCACAACTAAGTTACGGTGTAACGCAGAAAGCAAGACTCTTATAAATCGAATACAGTAATCGGAGGAATAGTTCAATTCTCCGGACTACCTGGCTTAGCGCCTAATTCTCATTAAAGAAATCAGCCCTGTCTCTGCTTGTGCTTAGGATTCTCGCAGATGATCCTTATAGAACCCTTTCTCTTGATTACCTTGCACTTCTCGCACATAGGTTTTACAGATGACCTAACTTTCATAGAGAATTTGCTCCTTTCCAATAAAGTCCGTTTTCTATCATAACACAAATCCCCCTATTTTGCAAGGGGGAATTTCACTTTTTTTCAATGCGGACATCTGATTAGAAGTTCTCGATTTAAAGCGAAGCGATCATGAGAGAACTTCTATCTATTTGTATGCAGAAAATGACTTGTTGCTTTCGATTTGTAGCGCAGCGATCATGAGAAAGCAACAGTCATTTTCACTTATCACGCCAAATTATGCGTCCTTTGGTGAGATCGTATGGGCTCATTTCAAGCGTTACCTTGTCACCCGGAAGAATTCTGATGAAATTCATGCGAAGCTTGCCGCTTATGTGAGCGAGAACCTTGTGACCATTCTCAAGCTCAACCTGAAACATAGCATTTGGAAGCTTTTCAACTACCGTACCTTCAATCTCAAGTACATCCGACTTAGACATTTTTCTCCTTTCCGCTCCTATACTTCAGAGCGCGTCTTATATCTTCATCTGTCAATCTATCATAAATGCCTTCATAATAAAACGGCACATTATCCCTGTAATCACCATTCAATACAGCCAGGTGCTTTACATTTTTCTTAGAAGGTTTTGCGACAGTATACTTTACACCGTCAGAAATATAGGCGAACTTGTCATCAAACTTTATTACAACATAAAGCTTGTCTTTATCGTTCCCCGCCTTCGACCTAACTACACTGCCAATTTTAAGTTCTGCCACTTACGGCACCTCCTCTTCCAAAAATGTCAGACACTCCGGCCCATTTTCCGTTATAAGAACCGTGTTTTCAAAATGAGCTGAGAATGAGTAGTCTTCTGTATAAACAGTGAAATCGTCTCCATCTTCCCAGATTACATCAGCTCCGCCCATATTTATCATAGGTTCTATCGCGATTGTTTCGCCTTCCCTAAGGATATGGTTATGCTCTTCATCGTAAAATGCCGGAATTTCAGGCAGTTCATGGAGTACCTTTCCTATGCCATGGCCATAAAGATCTCTTACCGTGCTATAGCCTAAAGACCCTGCTTTCTCATCGAGCGCTTTGCCGATAATATTAACCGGTGTGCCGGGTCTCGCAACCTCAAGTCCGGCATAAAAAACCTCCGCGGCTCCCTTAATGAGCGAATGTAGCTCCGGTACCACTTCGCCGACAGGAAAAGTTCTTGCCATGTCTGAGAAATATCCGTCCTTTGAAATGCTGATGTCGACCTTTACTATATCGCCTTCGTCAAGAAAATGGTCAGACGCAGGCAGGCCATGGGCAACCTGGTCATTCACAGATATACAGGCAGACCCGGGAAAGCCTTCATAACCCTTTAAAACAGGAACGCATCCATTTTTTATGATAAGCTCTTCAATTTTCTTATCAAGTTTGTCCGTGGATATTCCGGGTACAATAATTTTACGAGTCTCTTCCATAATATGAGAGAGAGCTTCCCCACTCTCCCTCATTTTATTTGCAGACCCGTCTCTTTCACTAAATACGCCCACGCCTTTACCCTAAAATTGCGCAGATATCAGAAAATACATCATCCATTGATTTTGTACCATCAACTTCCTTATATTTTCCCTTATTCTTATAATATTCTACAAGCGGTTCTGTCTGCTCATGATATACAGCAAGTCTCTTCTGTACAGTCTCAGGCTTATCATCATCACGCTGAATAAGCGCGCTTCCACACTTGTCACATACGTCCTCTTTCTTAGGAGCGTTGTAGACAATATGATAAGTCTCACCACACTGAGGACAGGTTCTTCTTCCCGACATCCTGTTTACAATGTTATCATCAGGTACATTTACATTTATAGCGAAATCAATCGAATCACCCTTTTCATTAAGGGCCTTCTCAAGGACTTCAGCCTGAGGAATAGTTCTCGGATATCCGTCAAGTATATAGCCGTTCTTGCAGTCATCCTTAGCTACTCTGTCAAGAAGCAGATCACACGTAAGTTCATCCGGAACCAGCTTACCCTGATCCATATAGGTCTTGGCCTTTTTACCAAGCTCGGTATTATTTTTAATATTGTATCTGAAAATATCTCCGGTTGAAATATGCGGAATACCGTACTTATCCGCAATCTTTATAGCCTGTGTACCCTTACCTGCTCCCGGAGCCCCTAACATTATAACCTTCATTTTTTCTACGCCTTTCATTAAAAGAGCCGGAGCAGATACTCAAGGTACCCCGCTCCGGCTTATTCCTTAGCCTTCACAGAGTCTCAAAATAATACTGTCAATCGTTAAGGAAGCCTGTATAATGCCTCTCAAGCATCATTGATTCTAACTGGTTGATTGTCTCAAGTACTACGCCAACTACGATAATAAGACTTGTACCACCGAAGGATACATTGGCGTTAAATACTCCCGCGCAAATAATAGGGATAATTGCGGCAATGATAAGGCCAATAGCGCCAATAAATATGATGCTGTTAAGAACCTTATTGAGATAATCACTTGTAGGACGGCCCGGTCTTATTCCCGGTATAAATCCGCCTGCCTTTTTCAGGTTATTCGCTACCTCGATAGGATTAAAGGTTATCGAAGTGTAGAAATAAGCGAAGAACACAAGAAGGAGTATATATAATACAAGACCTAATGTGTATTTAGCTTCGCCCCATGAGCTGAAATTGCACCATGCGCCCTGATTGAGAACTTTAAGTATCTTCTGACCTACACTGGCGCCTTCACCGCTCGCAGGCTGAATGCCAAGGAAGCTGCAGATGACGATAGGAGTCTGAAGAATAGAGCTTGCGAAGATGACAGGCATTACACCGCCGGTGTTCACTTTAAGCGGAATATTTGATCCACTGCCGCCAACAAGCCTGCGTCCCTGTATCTTCTGAGCATACTGAACAGGTATCTTTCTTACAGCATCATTCAATACAACAATGTAAACTGTAAGTCCGACAATAATACCTACAATAAGAATTGTGGCAATTACCCCGTTCATTACACTTGAAGCACCAACTACGTGCGTCTTGAACAGATTTATTATGTCACTAGGCATTCTTGAAACTATATTGAAGAGAAGGATAATGGAGATACCATTTCCTATGCCGTAGTCCGTAATCTTCTCACCGAGCCACATAAGGAATGAAGCACCGGCTGTAAGAGAAATTACAACTACAAGTGTGTTAAGGAAATTATAATCTTCCATATAACCGGCACGACCAAAGCCGATAGCCATAGCCGTACTTTCAATTATCGCAAGAATGATTGTGACATATCTTGTATATGCAGCAATCTTTTTACGACCGTCTTCGCCTTCCTTCTGCATCTCCTCAAGGCTAGGAATAGCGATAGTAAGGAGCTGTATAATAATAGAAGAAGTGATATACGGTGTAATACTGAGCGCAAATATAGAGAGCGATTCAAAGGAACCACCTGTAATTGCGTTCAGGAAATCAAGCTGCGTAAGGTTTGCCAGGAAAGCATTTATCTGATCCCTGTCAATGCCAGGAACAGGCATCTGTGAGCCTATCCTGACAACTACAAGACAAAGGAGTGTGAAAAGCAATCTCTTCCTAATGTCCTTTACCTTAAAAGCATTACGGAGAGTCTTAAACATCAGATCACCTCAGCATTCCCGCCAAGTGCCTTTATCTTTTCTGATGCTGTAGCGCTATATGCGTTAACCTTTACATTGAGTTTCTTTGTAAGCTCACCGTTGCCAAGAATCTTAACACCATCACCAACTGAGCTGATGATACGATTATCGATAAGATCCTGAGCTGTTACAGTAGCCCCATCTTCAAATACATTAAGAGAAGATACGTTAACTGTAACGATATCCTTTGTATTTCTGTTTGTGAAGCCTCTCTTAGGAAGTCTTCTGAAGAGTGGCATCTGGCCGCCTTCGAATCCAGGCCTTGGTGCTCCTGAACGAGCCTTCTGACCCTTGTGGCCCTTACCTGCCTGCTTGCCGTTTCCTGAAGCATGGCCACGACCCCTGCGGAAGTTATTGCTGTGTGTAGAGCCCTCAACCGGCTTTAACTCAGATAAATTCATGTTTACACCTCCCCTTTATCAGATTTCCTCTACCTTAAGCAGGTAATTTACCTGCTTAATCATTCCACGTGTAGCAGGATTGTCAGGAAGCTCAACACTTCTATTAGTCTTTGTAAGACCAAGAGCTCTGACAGTTCTTCTGTGCTTTGGTATACATCCGATAGTGGACTTAGCCAAAGTGACTTTTAATTTATCAGCCATTTTATTCCTCCTGATTAATATACTCTCAACAAGTTATCAAAGCTTATCTACGGAAATACCGCGAAGCTTAGCAACCTCTTCAGGAGTCTTAATATGAGCTAAGCCATTGATTGTAGCGAGTACAACGTTCTGCTTGTTGTTAGAGCCAAGTGACTTTGTCTTGATGTTCTTGAAACCTGCGAGGTCAAGTACGTTACGGGCAGGACCACCTGCGATGATACCGGTACCTTCAGGAGCTTTCATAAGAAGAACCTCGGCGCTGCCGAACTTTCCTACGAAATCATGAGGTATAGATCCCTTCTCATCGAAAGGAACGGTAATCATGTTCTTCATAGCGTCTTCCTTGCCCTTACGGATAGCTTCAGGGATTTCGGCTGCCTTTCCAAGACCGGCGCCTACGCGACCCTTTCTGTCTCCTACTACTACAAGGGCAGAAAATCTCATGTTACGGCCACCCTTAACGACCTTAACAACACGCTTTATAGTAACGACCTTATCATCGAACTCGCTGTTTTCTGCATTGTTATCTTTTGAACGATTCATGCCAAATTCCTCCTTTATTAGAATTCAAGGCCTGCTTTTCTTGCAGCGTCAGCGAGTGCCTGGATCTTACCCTGATATATAAAGCCGCCTCTGTCGAATACGACTTCCTTGATACCTTTTTCAAGAGCCTTCTTACCGATAGCTGTTCCAACAGCTTCAGCAGCGGCTACATCATTTGTATGTGAAAGACCTTCTTTAACATCCTTATCAAGAGTAGAAGCGGATACAAGAGTCTTTCCTGCCTGGTCATCGATGATCTGCGCATACATATGGTTATTGCTTCTGAATACGGCAAGACGAGGTCTCTCAGCCGTACCAGCTAAATGAGCGCGTACTCTTAAATGTTTCTTCTCGCGTACGGCGCTTCTTGATACTTTACTGACCATTGTTCTTCACTCCTTTAATTATTTTTTACCGGTCTTTCCTTCTTTACGTCTGATTACTTCATAGCTGTACTTGAGACCCTTGCCCTTATATGGCTCAGGAGCTCTCTTGCTTCTTATCTCAGCCGCATACTGTCCAACCTTTTCTTTATCTATACCCTTAACTGTAATTGTTGCCGGTGATGCCTTATCATCAACTACTGACTCAACTCCATCAGGGTCATTCATGATTACAGGATGTGAATATCCAAGGTGAAGTGTAAGTTCCTTACCCTTCTTGCTTGCTCTGTAACCAACACCGTTGATCTCAAGGACTTTAGCGTAACCTTCTGTAACACCAACAACCATGTTGTTGATAAGGGTTCTTGTAAGTCCGTGAAGAGACTTCATCTGCTTAAGGTCATTTGGCCTTGTAACGATGATCTCGTTATTCTCAAGCTTAATGTTCATTTCCTTAGGGAGAACTCTCTCAAGCTGTCCCTTAGGTCCTTTAACAGTCACTTTATTATTTTCTGCAATAGTGACGGTAACTCCCGCCGGTACTGCGATAGGCATTTTTCCTATACGTGACATGCCCGCACCTCCATATTATTCGTTGTGGTTATCCGCCTTACGAAATTACCAAACATACGCAAGAACTTCGCCGCCTACGTTAAGCTTTCTCGCTTCCTTATCTGTGATAACACCCTTGTTTGTAGAAACAATTGCTATACCGAGACCACCAAGAACTCTTGGAAGATCTTCACAGTTAGCGTAAATTCTTAAACCTGGCTTAGAAATTCTCTTAAGGCCATTGATGACCTTTTCGTTCTTGTCTTTGCCATATTTTAAAACGATGTGGATGTTCTTAAATCCATCAACATCTGTTATCTCGTACTTCTTGATGTAGCCTTCCTTGTAAAGAATATCAGCAATGCTTTCCTTCATCTTGGAAGCAGGTACATCAACCTCATCATGTTTTGCTGTGTTTGCGTTACGAATTCTTGTAAGCATATCAGCGATTGGATCTGTCATAGTTAATATCCTCCTTCCTTATAATTACCAGCTTGCTTTCTTTACGCCAGGGATCTCGCCCTTGTAAGCTAACTCACGGAAGCAAACTCTGCAGATGCCGTACTTCTTAAGTACAGAATGAGGACGTCCGCAGATTCTGCAACGTGTATAAGCTCTTGTTGAGTACTTAGCAGGGCGTGACTGCTTAAGCCTTAATGACAGCTTTGCCATTTGTTCCTCCTTTAAATGCCGCTTTGCGGCTTATCATGCGCTTTTATTACTGCTTTGAAAAAGGCATACCTAAAAGTCTTAAGAGCTCACGTGCCTCTTCATCTGTCTCAGCTGTTGTTACGAAAATTACGTCCATACCTCTGACCTTATCAACCTTATCATATTCGATTTCAGGGAAGATAAGCTGCTCCTTAAGTCCAAGAGCATAGTCGCCGCGTCCATCGAACGCATCCGGGTTAACACCGCGGAAGTCACGCACACGTGGAAGCGCAAGGTTAAAAAGACGATCAGCGAAGTCATACATCTTGTCGCCGCGAAGCGTAACCTTACATCCGATAGGCATACCCTCACGAATCTTAAAGTTAGCGACTGACTTCTTAGCCTTGGTATATACAGGCTTCTGGCCTGTGATAATCTGAAGGTCGTTAGCAGCTGTCTCAAGAACCTTGTTGTTCTCCTTTGCTTCGCCAACGCCCATGTTGATAACGATCTTGTCAAGCTTCGGTATCTGCATTACGTTCTTGTAGCCAAACTTCTTCTGCAGTTCAGGAGCTACTTCCTTTGTATAGGCTTCCTTTAACCTGTTCACAATGATTACCTCCTAATGATTAATCTACAGTTTCTCCGGTTATCTTGGCTACGCGCTTCTTGTCTTTGCCTTCTCCGGTAAATCCGATTCTTGTAACCTTACCGTCTACTACATACATGACATTGGAAATATCCATAGGAGCTTCCTCGGTAACTATACCACCGTTAGGATTGCTCTGGCTTGCCTTTGTATGCTTCTGTACCATATGGGCACCCTCGACAACAACCTTGCCGTCCTTTACGGAAAGAACCTTGCCTTCATGGCCCTTGTCCTTACCTGTAATGACTCTTACGAGGTCACCCTTTTTGATCTTACTTGTTGCCATAAAGTGCCTCCTTATAATACTTCAGGAGCAAGAGATACGATCTTCATAAACTGCTTCTCACGAAGCTCTCTTGCAACTGGTCCAAAAATACGGGTTCCTGTAGGGGTGTTGTCATCCTTTATGATGACAGCCGCATTCTCATCGAATTTAATATATGAGCCGTCTTTTCTGCGGCAGCCATGCTTTGTACGAACAACTACTGCCTTAACAACGTCACCTTTTTTTACAACGCCACCTGGTGTTGCATCTTTAACGCTGGCAACTATGATATCACCGATATTTGCGTATCTTCTTGTTGAGCCACCCATAACACGGATGCAAAGAAGCTCCTTCGCTCCTGTATTATCAGCGACTGCAAGTCTGGTCTCCTGCTGTACCATTCTTCAGTACTCCTTTCAAATAGTCCGTGTAAATGAATTACTTTGCCTTCTCAACTATCTCGACAAGTCTCCATCTCTTAGTCTTTGATAATGGTCTTGTCTCCATAACCTTTACTCTGTCACCGATATGGCACTCATTGTTAGCATCTTCAGCGTAAAGCTTGTGTGTTCTCTTGATGATCTTGCCATAGAGTGGATGCTTAACGTTATCTACAACAGCAACTACAATGGTCTTATCCATCTTGTCGCTGACTACCTTACCGGTACGGACTTTTCTAAGATTTCTCTCTTCCACGAGTAGATCTCCTTTCAATGGATCTCAAAATAACAATCAGTTATTCTTAGAATCAAGCTGTGTCATAACAGTCTGGATTCTTGCTATATTCTTTCTTACATCTTTGATACGGCTTGTGTTATCAAGCTGATTCGTAGCATTCTGTAATCTGAGATTGAAGAGTTCCTTCTTAGCAGCGGTAAGCTCTTCAGCGAGCTCGGAAACATTCTTCCTGCCCTTGAGGTCATTTACATAATCAGTTCTCTTCACTTCCGATACCTCCCTCCAGGTCGGCCTTTGATACGATCTTGCACTTAAGAGGAAGCTTATGCATAGCAAGACGAAGTGCCTCTTTAGCTTCATCACCTGATACACCGGCGATCTCGAAAAGAACGCGGCCAGGCTTAACAACTGCTACCCAATAATCAAGGGAGCCTTTTCCTGAACCCATTCGTGTTTCAGCAGGCTGTGCTGTAACAGGCTTGTCAGGGAATATCTTTATCCAAACCTTACCACCACGCTTGATATAACGAGTCATGGCAACACGGGCAGCCTCGATCTGGTTTGACTTAACCCATGCAGGTTCAAGAGCAACTATACCGTATTCTCCGTTTGTAATGGTATTGCCTCTGTGAGCTGTTCCCTTCATGGTACCGCGGAACTGCTTACGATGCTTTACCCTGTTTGGCATTAACATTTATTTTGCGCTCCCTTCCTTTTTCTTGTTGTTCTTGGTAGGAAGAACCTCGCCAAGATAAATCCAGCACTTAACGCCTACCTTACCGTATGTGGTATTTGCTTCAGCAAAGCCATAATCGATATTGGCACGAAGTGTCTGAAGTGGGATTGTGCCGTCGCTGTATGATTCCTTACGGGCCATATCAGCGCCACCAAGACGTCCTGATACCTGAGTCTTGATACCCTTAACTCCGGTTCTCATTGTCTTCTGCATGCATGACTTCATAGCACGTCTGAAGCTTACACGCTCCTCAAGCTGCTTAGCGATGTTCTCAGCTGTGAGCTGTGCGTTCATCTCAGGTCTCTTGATTTCGTTAACCTTGAGATCAAGCTTCTTCTTTGTGAGCTTCTGAGCCTCTGCCTTAACCTTATCTATCTCTGCGCCGCCCTTGCCGATTACCATACCAGGCTTGCTTGTATTAACTGTTACGGTAACTCTGTCGCCTGCGCGCTCTATCTCAATCTTGGAAACTCCTGAATCATAGAGCTTCTTCTTAAGGAATTCTCTTATTGCGTGATCTTCAATAAGATCATCAGCGAAATCCTTGCCGGCATACCATTTTGAATCCCAATCATCAATAACGCCGACTCTTAAGCCATGAGGATTAACTTTCTGTCCCATTTGGTCCTGACTCCTTTCAATTCTTCTCGTTGAGAATAACTGTGATGTTGCTCATTCTCTTAAAGATACGATAAGCGGTACCACGTGCTCTAGGCTGTATTCTCTTCATGATAGGGCCGTCGCCTGCGAAGCATTCTTCGATATAAAGATTGCTAGGATCATATCCCTTAACCTCTGCGTTAGCGACTGCGGACTTTACTAACTTTTCTATAACTTCTGAAGCATATCTTGGGTTATATGCTAATATTGCGAGTGCTGTGTCTACATCCTTGCCTCTGATAGCGTCAAGTACGAAACAAGCCTTCTGGGTTGAAACACGTGCGTATGAAAGCTTTGCGTATGGTCTCATTTCCCTGTTGTCTCTGTTTCTCTGAGACTTGACCTGGGTTCTATGTCCCTTTGCCATGGATGTACCTCCTTTCAACATTCAGACTTACTGTTTATATACTGCCGCGCCGTAATCTCCGGCGCGACTCTTATTATCATTTTCAGGCCTTCTTCTCGTCTCCGCCTGAGTGACCTCTGTATGTTCTTGTTGCTACGAACTCACCAAGCTTATGGCCAACCATATCCTCAGTGATATATACAGGAACATGCTTTCTTCCATCATGTACGGCAATTGTATGTCCTACAAATGAAGGGAAGATAGTCGAGCGGCGTGACCATGTCTTTATCACACTCTTCTCGCCTGAAGCGTTGAGCGCATCAACCTTCTTTAAAAGGCTTGCGTCAGCGAATGGTCCTTTTTTAAGTGATCTTGCCATGACTTTTCCTCCTTAATTATTTGATGGCTCTGCCGTTTCTTCTTCTTACGATAAGCTTATCCGAACGCTTACCTGACTTACGTGTCTTAAGACCAAGAGCAGGCTTGCCCCAAGGAGTTACAGGGCCCGGACGACCGATAGGTGCCTTACCCTCACCACCACCGTGTGGATGGTCGTTAGGGTTCATGACTGAACCACGGACTGTAGGTCTGATACCCTTATTTCTTGTACGTCCGGCTTTACCGACATTTACAAGGTCATGATCGATGTTGCCTACCTGACCGATTGTTGCGCGGCACTCGATAGGAACCATTCTCATTTCTCCGGATGGCATACGGATTGTAGCGAAGCCATTCTCCTTAGCCATAAGCTGAGCAGCGTTTCCGGCTGCGCGAACAAGCTGTCCGCCCTTGCCAGGGTAAAGCTCAATGTTGTGGATGTTTGAACCTACAGGAATCATTGAGAGTGGGAGGCAGTTACCGACGCGAACTTCAGCGTCAGGACCATTCATGATCTTAGCTCCTACTTCAAGTCCTACAGGCGCGATAATATATGACTTAACGCCATCAGCATAAGTGATGAGCGCAATATTAGCTGTACGGTTTGGATCGTACTCAATAGCAGTTACAGTAGCCTGAATGCCATCTTTTCTTCTCTTGAAGTCGATGATTCTGTACTTTCTGCGGGAACCGCCACCATGATGTCTTACAGTGATCTTTCCCTGATTGTTGCGGCCGGCGTTCTTCTTTAACGATACAACAAGGCTCTTCTCAGGAGTGTCTTTTGTGATCTCACTCTTGTCAAGGCTTGTCATGTTACGTCTTGAAGGTGTATATGGGCCGTATTTCTTGATTCCCATGTTAATCTCCTTTCGCGGTTATCGGACGCGATTTCCATAAATCTATATTTTACTCAGAGAGATAATCAAAGACCCTTAAAGATCTCGATATCAGCGCTGTCCTCAGTAAGCTTAACGATTGCCTTCTTTGTCTTAGCAGTCTTGCCAACTACCGCGCCTCTTCTCTTTGTCTTGCCATCCTCGTTAAGAGTGTTGACCTTGGCAACCTTTACGCCGTCAAACATCTTCTCAACAGCTTCCTTGATCATAGTCTTGTTAGCTTCAGGATGCACTGAGAATGTATATTTTTTCTCTGCCTGGTTATTCATAGCCTTCTCAGTAATGATTGGCTTAAGGATAACGTCGTAATACTTAATATCAGCCATTATGCGTAAACCTCCTCGAGCTTCGCTACGGCATCCTTTGTAAGAACAAGTGAATCATGTCCTAAGATGTCATAAACGTTGATCTCATTTGTGAGAGCAGCCTTTGTCTTGTCAATGTGTCTTGTTGAAAGATAAACGTTATCATTCTTCTCGCCAAGAACAACAAGTGCCTTGGAAGCCTTAATGGCGTCAAGAACCTTAACCATTGACTTTGTCTTTATCTCATCAAGCTTAATGTCATCAACAACGATGAGCTTGTTTTCATTGAGCTTTGTAGTGAGAGCTGAGCAGATAGCTGCCTGCTTCTCTTTTCTGTTCATCTTGAAAGAATAATCTCTCGGCTTTGGCGCGAATACAACACCGCCGCCTTTCCACTGTGGAGCACGGATTGAACCCTGTCTTGCGTGACCGGTACCCTTCTGTCTCCAAGGCTTTCTACCGCCTCCGCGTACTTCTGTACGTCCAAGAGCGCTCTGTGTGCCCTGACGGTTGTTAGCGAGCTGTAATACAACAGCCTTGTGCATAAGATGATCTTTTACTTCTACTCCGAAGACAGCATCATTAAGTTCAAGTGTGCCGACTTCTTTACCTTCCATATTAACTACAGAAATGTTAGCCATTTTGATTCCTCCTTCCCGTCAGGTATTAAATATCAGTTCTTGTGGTATCCTTGAGCATTACAAGAGCCTTCTTAGCTCCCGGAACAGCACCCTTAACAAGGATGAGGTTCTTATCTGCGTCAACTCTTACCACTTCAAGGTTCTGAACAGTGACTCTGACATGTCCCATATGTCCGGCCATCTTCTTGCCCTTGAATACCTTGCTCGGGTCAGAGCAGGCACCATTTGATCCTGCGTGTCTATGATACTTGGAGCCATGTCCCATAGGTCCTCTCTGAAGACCATGTCTGTGGATGGCACCCTGGAATCCTTTACCCTTTGAAGTAGCGATTGCGTCAACCTTGTCTCCGGCTGCGAAAACATCGGCCTTGATTTCCTCGCCAACCTTATGGTTCTCAGCATCTTCAAGTCTGAATTCTCTGAGATACTTCTTAACAGGAACTCCCGCCTTAGCGAAATGTCCCTTAACAGGCTTATTAACGTGGCTTTCCTTAACCTCGCCAAAGCCTACCTGAACTGCACTGTATCCATCATTCTCTTCTGTCTTGACCTGGGTCACGGTAAGTGGACCGGCCTCAAGAACAGTAACAGGGATAAGTGCGCCGTCTTCTGCAAAAATCTGGGTCATACCGACTTTTGTAGCAAGAATTGCTTTTTTCATTGATAATACCTCCTGTTATCTACAGCGGACCGGGGATAACTCGACGCCTTTCAAAAAGGTAAAATGCGTAATCAGAGCCCGGTCATCCTAGATGGCGAAGATATTGCCTTACAGCAAAATCTATCTAACCCTAAAGGATTTACATTAATTAGTGCTTACAAGGCGTTATTACTTTACGTTCTTGATAGAAATATCAACGCCTGCAGGCATTTCAAGTCTTGTAAGAAGCTCGATGGTCTTCTGAGATGGAGCGATAACATCGATAAGTCTCTTATGTGTTCTCTGCTCGAACTGCTCTCTGGAGTCCTTGTACTTGTGAACAGCGCGAAGGATGGTAACTACTTCCTTCTTAGTAGGAAGTGGAACCGGTCCGCTGACCTTGGTACCTGTCTTCTTAACTGTCTCAACAATCTTAGCGGCACTCTGATCGATAAGCTCATGATCATATGCCTTAAGAGTGATCCTCATTACTTGATTAGCCATAAAAAAAGCCGCCTCCTTATTCGTACTTCGTGATAAATCACGTATTTCAGCACGACAAGCGGTGACTGTACACACATCCGGGTGTTTCTTTTCCGAGTTGCAACGAAACGCGGAACTACCCGTTCATATTAAAATGTTGATTTGTACAGTGACTTGTCGTCAGGTTTACCGGACTCATCGAGTCCTCTTGACATTCGCTCCACGAAAAACCCTTCCAAACAACTATATGAAGGCAACCTTCGCTTCTTTGCTATCAATGTCACAACAATCGCTATTATAACAGGTATTCCGCTTTATTGCAAGTATTTTTTCGATTTGAGACGTAAAATATTTCACGCTATTTCTGCATTATTTTTGTGCACTTTGCACATATAAACATGACTGCTCAATAAGTGGCGCTCTTAAGTGTCCCGAATGATGGAAAATATCTGAAAAACGCCTTGCCCACAAGCTTATTTCTCTTAACAAACTTGTTCTCCCAGAATCTCGCGTCCTGAGAAATGTTCCTATTGTCACCGAGCATAAAGTAGCAGTCTTCGGGAACTTCAAAAGGGCCATAATCTCCTTCGGGAGGATCCTTTATATAAGGTTCGGAGAGCGGTGTGTCACTGTCATTTATATAGACCAGTCCGTTCTTAATTGTTACCGTCTCACCCGGCAGCCCTATAATCCTCTTAAGATAGTCCTGGGTCTCATCGTCAGGGAACTTGAACATGACGATATCGCCACGCTTAGGGTCACCGAACACATAAGCCAGACGATTTACAAGAAGCCTGTCTCCCGGCATTACCGCATTCTCCATAGACCCTGACGGCACTTCAGCGTTCGCAATCACAAAGCGGTTAAACGCAAACGCAATCGCAAAAGCGAGAACGAGAAGCAGAACATAGTCCCTTACTTCCTTTAATATGCTCTTTTTATCCTTAGGCTTCTTCTCTTCGACTTCTTCAGAAGTCTCTGTTTTTAATTCTTCTTCACTCATTTTTAAATCCTGTCAATCAAAAGTTACTCTTCCTGCCGCCCCGCAAGGAAGCACCAGTCCACTGTTCTTTACCGGTAAGCCTATCTCGTCAGAAACAACATTCGGATGAAGCTTATCCGGAATGGCGCTCTTTAACATATACGTAAGCACCGCGGGCTGCAGTCCGGTCGTGTACGAATTTACAAGGAAAAATAAAGGTCTGTCGCTCAGAAGCTTCACTGCTTCCTTAATAAAATGATAAATGCTATCCTCTATTTTCCAGATTTCCCCTTTAGGACCTCTTCCGTATGATGGCGGATCCATAATAATTCCCTCGTACTTATGCCCCCTGCGAATCTCACGCTCGACTAACTTCGTGCAGTCATCCACATAATATTTAACATGCGCTTCACCTAGCCCCGAGGAAGCAGCATTTTCCTTAGCCCAGTTAACCATGCCCTTCGATGCGTCAACATGCACCACACTCGCACCCGCCTCAGCTGCCGCAAGCGTCGCCCCTCCGGTATAGGCAAAGAGGTTCAGGACATTAATCGGTCTCCCCGCGCTTTTAATCAGGCCGTTAAACCAGTCCCAGTTAGCAGACTGCTCAGGAAAAAGCCCTGTATGCTTAAAAGAAAAAGGCTTCAGATTAAATGTAAGATCTCCGTATGAAATGGTCCACTGTTCGGGAAGATCAAAGAATTCCCACTCACCGCCGCCCTTCTCTGAGCGATGGTAGTGAGCGTTCGGTTTCTTCCAGTGAGGGTCCGACTTTGGCGTATCCCATATAACCTGAGGATCCGGCCGAATGAGATAATAGTCGCCCCATCGTTCAAGCTTCTCGCCTGAAGAGCAATCTATAATCTCATAATCTTTAAAATTAGATGCTGTAAGCATTGCAACTCCTGAAAAAAATAATAGTAATGATTTAGCAACGCTAATAATGATATCACAAATTTGAACGAATGTAAAGCACAGAAAAAGCGCCCCACAACGGAGGCGCCCTATAATGCCATTAATAGCTGTAAGCTCCTTCGGAGCTTACTTAGTCTTAGCCAACTCTCTCACCGGCTTATGCCAGCGGATTCCTCTCTAAGAAAGAGGAGTCCACGGCCATGAAAATTGCGGTCTTCGTCAGACAGGCATCGTACTCTCGAAGAGAGTACGATAAATACGCGCAAGGCCGTGTGTCAGGAAGCACTCATCTTCGATGAGCACTTCAAGCATCAATCGTAGGCATGTCCTACTGAACCGAAGAGCTCCATCTTGCCCTTAACCATGTCCTTGATTGCAAGGTAACCAGGCTTAAGAACCTTACGAGGATCGAAGCCCTTAGGCTGCTTATCCTTATCCTCTTCGATGTACTTACGTGTAGCTTCCGTAAATACTATCTGGCATTCTGTATTAACGTTAACCTTGGAAACGCCAAGAGTTATAGCCTTCTTAACCATCTCAGCAGGGATTCCTGAACCGCCGTGAAGTACAAGTGGCATATCGCCAACCTTAGCCTTAACAGCTTCAAGAGTCTCAAATGAAAGTCCCTTCCAGTTTGCAGGATATACACCGTGAATATTACCGATACCTGCGGCAAGGAAATCTACACCAAGATCGGCGATCTTCTTGCATTCATCAGGATCAGCGCATTCGCCCATACCTACTACACCGTCTTCTTCACCACCGATAGCGCCAACCTCAGCTTCGATAGAAACACCATGTCTGTGAGCTTCCTTAATAAGCTCTGTTGTCTTAGCTACGTTCTCATCTATAGGAAGAGAAGAACCATCGAACATGATTGATGAAAATCCTGCTCTGAGGCACTTGTAGCATCCGTCATAAGTACCATGGTCAAGGTGAAGAGCTACAGGAACAGTAACATCAAGGTCCTTAAGGAGACCATTTACCATACCAACTACTACGTCAAAACCACCCATGTACTTTCCTGCGCCCTCAGATACACCAAGGATTACAGGGCTCTGATTCTCCTCAGCTGTCTCAAGGATAGCCTTTGTCCACTCAAGATTGTTGATGTTGAAATGACCTACAGCGTAATGTCCGGCCTTAGCCTTACGGAGCATGTCTCTTGCTGATACCAGATACATAATTTTTCTCCATTCCGCGCGATAGCGCTTAAGTTATTAGAAACGGTTCATATAAAATATACCGCTTCCCAGTTCTTTTTCTATAATAGCACAAAGTAAAAATTTTAGCAACGCTATTTTCTCTTAAGTTCATATAAACCTAATGTAGCATGCGTGCCTAGTCTGACACTCTTGCCCGAAAACCTGAATCCATTTTTCTCATAGAAGGAAATGACACCCTTGTCTTCCATTGTCGCCGTAAGGATAATATTTTTATCGGGATATGTCTTATAAATGTACTGAAGCACCTTACTTCCTATGCCATAGCCCTGATATTCCGGCGCTATAAAAAGCGGAGCGATTGAGCAGGTATTTTCCCCATCGGGGCAAATCTGAATGGCGCCCGCAAGGCTGTGCTTTCTACCGGTCTTCACATATATGCAATAATAATCGGACTCAGTATCAAAGACCGCCTTCACAAAGGATGAAAATTTTTCATCATCGGGATTAATCTCGCAGTCCCTGTACCTCCACCGCTTATCAGCAAAAGCCCTGTCCTTTATACAAAGGAGCGGCAGAATATCCACCGCTCTTACAGGCCTTAGCGCGATCATGACTCGCTATGCGAATCACCGTGACCCGCGCAGGTCGAATCATTTGAATAAGAAAGCTCACCATTAATAAATCTCTGAACAGCGTCCTCAGCCATACCCATGATTCCCGGAACTATCTTTATGCCCTTAGATATAACCGCGTCACGGCCACCCGGTCCGATTCCGCCGCAGATAAGCACGTCAACGCCTTCCTTGGCAAGCAAATCAGCGAGAGATTCGTGAGCGTATCCATCACAGTTAACGGCGTCACGATTCAGAACATCCTTTCCCTTTGTCTTATAGACGACGAATTCGGTTGTCTTTCCAAAATGCTGCCAAACTTTTCCATCGTCTCCGACAGGAACAGCGACCGTATGCACCTCTTCATCAGAAGCAGGCGCATCAGCTGCGGCAGCCTTTGCCTTCTCATTTTCCTCCATAGCCTTCTCTATGGCAGGAACCGCGGCGGTAAGGCAGTCCTCTGACAAATGCTCAACCATGCCCGAATCCATAGCTTCGCTTACACTCGGATCTATAGGGAGCTTAGCAAGGACAGGAAGGTTGAAATGCTTCGCTACGTCTTCGGTTTTGCCCTCGCCGAAAGGATAGATAACCTTCCCGCAGTCAGGACATTTTATAAAGCTGTAATTTTCAACTATTCCAAGAACCGGAAGACCCATGGCATTCGCCATATTGACAGCCTTACCGACTATCATGGAAACGAGGTCCTGAGGACTTGTAACTATTACAATACCGTCGACCGGCAGAGACTGGAATACGGTAAGAGGCACATCACCTGTTCCCGGTGGCATATCCACAAACATGTAGTCTACATCATTCCAATAAACATCCGTATAAAACTGCTTGACTGTTCCCGCGATAATCGGCCCGCGCCAGATTACAGGTGCCTCTTCATCATCAAGAAGGAGATTAAGCGACATTACCTGAATGCCCGTGTCGGTTACAGCAGGCTCAAGGCCCTTCTCTCCCGCTTCCACGCGTCCCGTAAGTCCGAAGCACCTCGGTATCGAAGGACCTGTGATATCAGCGTCAAGCACAGCAGTGCGATAGCCCTTTTTCTGAAAAAGCGCCGCAAGCCTTGATGTTACAAAGGATTTGCCAACTCCGCCCTTACCGCTCATAACGGCGATAACGTGCTTAACGGAGCTGAATTCATTTAAATGCTCAGTAAAATCCTGTTTTTCCTCAGCCATTTTCTTACCCCTTTTCTGTAGAGTTGTTTTTAGTCTAGCACAAGAACACACTAATTTCAATATACCTTTTCTTATTAAAGTAGCTATTGTTTTTCATAGCAGCAAAAAACAGGCAGGAATCCCTGCCTGTTTTGCAAATTAATGTAACTATTCTCACCCCAATGTCAGAATCAGCACCTGACAGGTTATAACAACCGCGATAAGCGCTATAGGATAAGTAGCCGCGTAAGCTGACGCGACCGCCTCGCTGCCTGCCGTCTTAATGAGAGTTCCGAGCGCCGGAGTACTCGTCATACCACCCGTGATACAGCCGAGAGCGTTCATAAGGTTGAGCTTAACTACCTTCATAGCAACAATAAAGCCTATAATCATAGGAATCAACGTCATCAGTACTCCATAGAGGAAGTAAACCGGCTTGAAGTACTGTAAGAATTCCGAACCACCCGAAACACCCGCTCCTATAAGGAAGAGGATAAGTCCGAACTCCTGGAAGGTCTTAAGCACATCATGCTGCACCTTAAGAGAAATATGCCCTATATGGCCAAAGTGACCGGCTATAAGACCCGCTATCAGAACACCGCCTGTCGTTGTAAGTGAAAATGTAGTGCCGCTTAAGCCCTTATTTGAAAGAGGAATCTTGATAGCTCCGAGGAAAATACCGCAGATGATTACAAAGGCGAAGGCACCTATTCCAAATGGGTCTATAGCAATATATTTTCTGTCGTCCTTCTTCCTTTCGCCCGCTGAGACGTCGGTAATCTTCTTAACCTCCTCGGGAATATTCGCGTGAAGGAGCTTTGGCATAAGCTGTACGAAAAGTACAACTCCGATAACACCGAAAATATAAGAAATACCGTAGCCTACGGTTACAGCGCTCTCATAGGCCGGATCAACCGTTCCCTTAGCCGCCGAGAAGGCAGGTGTCGAGGTAAGAGCTCCGGAGAGAAGTCCTGTAAGTAAAGCCACAAACTGCTTAGAATCAGGCTCCGAGCCCCTTCCAATAAAGTAGCAGAGGGTACAGGTGAGGCCGCCGCTTACTATAATTACGACTCCCAGAAAAATATAGGACTTAAAATTCTTCTTTAAATTAGAGAAGAAGCTCGGACCCGCTATAAGGCCAACCGAACAGACAAACAGCACGAGTCCGCACGTCTCTATAATCTTAAGCGCGTCGTTTGAAAATGTAATGTCGCCTATCTTAAGTGTCTCCGACAGGGTATCAAACCTCAGAATTCCATAGAGAATCGAGGCGATGAAAACTCCCGCCGTGCCGAGACTGACACCCTTGATCGAAATCTTACCGATAAGGTAACCCACAACAATAATAGCGAAAATGCTCAGCACGAAAAATGTGACACCCTTTATGCTGATTACGCCACCCAAAATGCTCATATTTTACCCTCCAGGCAGTGCCAACGGCACCGAGTTTATAGCTTTTTTACAAAGCTTTGTCTAAAGTTTAACACACATTGGTGAATATTACAAGTATTATCTTTTCCGGAAATCACCTAAATGATTGACAAACCGGCCCTTTTGTGGCTAAATAGATATAGAACAATCAGGAGGAAATGTAATGAACTACGCCGGAATTTCACATTTTGCAGACACTAGGGACTGCTTTTTCACTAGTGAGGACACGCTCCGCGTGCGGATACAGACGTCAAAGAACGATATCGACGCCATTTATCTTCACACTCGTGACAAGTATATAGGCCTCGATATACTCGATACCAGGGATTGCGTTGAAATGACAAAGTACGCTTCCGATTTTTGTCACGATTATTTCAGGGCAGACCTTCATATAAAATATACCGACCACGACGAGAATCTCTCTGCCCACCCGGATACCCTCTGCCTTCGCTATTTCTTTGAATTAATAGACAATGCAGGCGCGAGGATCTGGTACGGAGACTCGAGATTTTTCGGCGGCGAACCCGGCGATATAGAGGCCATGTTCGACTGCCCGCTCATGTCCCGCAAGGAACAGTTATTTGAAATCCCCGACTGGGCGAAGAACGCTGTTGTCTACCAGATATTTCCAACACGCTTCGCGACTACCGAGGAAGTTCCCGATGAGAAATGGTATAAGGCTCCGATAAGCTTCGACGATGACCTTCGCGGAAACCTCGCGGGCATTACCGCCCACCTTGACTACATCAAGAGCCTCGGCGCCGATGTCATTTACATGACACCTATTTTCAAGTCGAATACCAGCCACAAGTATGACACCGTCGACTACTACGAGGTTGACCCATCTCTCGGAACCTCAGACGATCTGCACGAGCTTATTGACAAGGCTCATGCTCTCGGTCTCCGTGTGATGATTGACGGCGTATTTAACCATACGAGTCCCGATTTCTTTGCCTTTAAGGATATCCTCGAAAATGGCAGGGATTCGAAATACATAAACTGGTACAATATCGACAGGTTCCCGATAGATATGGGCCACCACGACAAGAAGCCGTCATTCCAGAGCTTCGCCTACTTCGGCGGCATGCCGAAGTTAAACCTCGCTAACCCTGAGACGGCAGATTACATTATAAATGTAGCGAAATATTATATTAAGGAATTTCGCATAGACGGAATCAGGCTTGATGTCGGCGACGAGATAGGCCACGACTTCTGGAAGCGATTCAGGAAGGAAATAAAATCGGAAAATACCGATGCCTTAATTGTAGGTGAAATATGGCACTTCGCGCCTGATTTCTTACAGGGCGACGAGTGGGATTCCGTCATGAACTACGCATTTTACAAGGCCGTGTCTTCACTCCTCTGCGAGCACTCCATCAAGCCTTCGGAGTTCGTATCAGAGCGGGCATTTTTGCAGGGAAATTATAACAGCGCCGTAATTCCGGTCCTCTGGAACCTCTTTGACAGCCACGATACATCACGCTTTCTCTACCGTGTAAATGGGGATAAGAGGCGGCTTCGTCTTGCTGCTGCCCTCCAGATGCTCCTTCCGGGAACACCTTTTATCTACTATGGCGATGAGGTCGGCCTCACGGGCGGCGAGGACCCCGACAACCGTCGCGGCATGCTCTGGGATGAAAGTAAGCAGGATAAGGAGCTTTACGCATGGTATCAGAAGCTCACTTATTTCAGGCACATGGTAAATGACATACCTGCGGGAAACTACCGGTCGATTCTCCCCGATGACAGGAGGGATCTCCTAGAGCTCCACCTTATGTCCGGTGAGATTCTCATTTTCCATACGAATGAAAATGAAGCGCCCGTGAAGGAGTACGCAGGCTATCGCGAGCTTCTGTCAGATAGCGAGTTTGGTGGAATGATAGGACCGTACGAAACAGTGCTTCTAAGAAAATAGCGATTTAATTAATCTCAAGTAAGATAGGGGCATGGTCCTGGCGGTCACCGGAATCAATCATTTCCGACCGCAGGACCCTGTCCTTTATTCTGTCACTCACTAAGAAATAATCGATTCTCCAGCCCGAGTTATTTATCTTGCTCGTCTTAATTCTCTGGGCCCACCACGAGTAAGCTCCCGTCTCATCACCATGAAGGAGCCTGAAGGTATCGATAAAGCCACGGGAGAGAAGCCTCGTGAAACCATCCCTTTCTTCATCAGTGAAGCCTGCTGAGTGGTGGTTGCTGTCGGGATTCGCTAGGTCTATTTCCTCATGTGCCACGTTATAATCGCCACAGGCTATGACAGGCTTCCTGCTGTCAAGCTCTGCGAGGTAATCAGCGTACTTGCTGTCCCACATCTGACGGTCAGAAAGTCTCGCAAGCTCGCCACCTGAATTCGGAGTATAGACCAGGTTAAAATAGAAGTCCGGAAGCTCGAGTGTTATCATCCTTCCCTCGAGGTCCATTGTCCCCGGAGCACCAATCTCGGGATACTCCACATTTACAGTTAGTCCCTTCTTATAGAGGGCCATGGTTCCGGCATAGCCCTTTCTTGCGATCTTCCGTGAGCTTATATATGAATAATCATAGTCCTTAAAGAAGTCCTCAAGAGCCTCCTTCTGTTTTCCGTTCATGCCGTTCTCCGGAAGCTTAGTCTCCTCTATCGCGATAATATCGGCATCCTCTTCCACTATCTTCGTAAGTACCTTTCTCGTCAGCTCCGCCCGCTCACTCGTTCCCGTGAGCGCCGCGTTGAGCGAATCAATATTCCAGGAAATAAACTTCATAATATCACCTCACTTTAATAGTCCAATCAAAAATTCCGGCACGTTATTCCGGGTCTCAAAGTAATTAATGTACGGATTCTCTTCTTCCCTATATGGCTTGTAGAGCGGAGTATCCTTATACTTGGCAAGCAATACCGGAAGTGGCCGTCCCTCTCTTTCAAACTTCGCTATGGTCTCACTTATAGCGATATTCACTTCGCTCCTGCTCCCCACACACTCGAAGGGCTTCTGAGAAACCATTCCCGTGAGCTCCCTTGTAAGCTCCCAGAGAGACTCATCGCCTAGCAGGTTCTTACCGAATATTTTCACCATCTCATCCGCGTCTATAAACGGCGAAAGTATATAATAGACAAAGAGGCACTTAGCGCAATGGCCGCACCACTTATCCTCCTTACTCCCCACATTACAGCTCCTAAATATGCAAAAATATTGCTCGTGCTTAGCGAATTCTCTCGCTATCTGATACTCGCTCCAAGGTCTCAATAGCGAAAAATACTTCACTCCACTCTTAATATATTTCTCCTCATAGGTCACAAAATCATGCTCGAATTCAAAGCTCTTCGAATACTGGTGGTTCACTGTAGAGCCCTCGACCGTACTCTCGTTAGCGCTTGATTCATTCGAAAGGGCAACATAAGGGAGTCCGTACATGTATCCCACTAAAATACATGAAAATGCCGTCATGGCTGAAAATGGTGTATGCCCATTTAAATAACCTGCCTTATTTAAATCAAGCATACGTTTATCAAGCGACCTCTTCGCCACAATTACGTGCTCACCGTCAAAGTCAGCAGCCGCCGCTGTCGC
Organism: uncultured Eubacteriales bacterium; assembly: GCA_900314885.1. Lineage (GTDB taxonomy): Bacteria > Bacillota > Clostridia > Lachnospirales > Lachnospiraceae > Catonella. Next base: position 418,380 of record OMWY01000001.1, on the reverse strand, counting down.
GAATGTGGCGCCGCGCCCATTTATCATATAGCAGTAGCTGTCTTTTTTATATTCCTTTAAAAGCTCAAGTGTTACAGCGGAATCCTTGCCGCCGCCGACAGGAATCATAAAGCGTTTGCTGTCACGCTTAATTTCATTATAATCATAGACATCCGCGTACCTGCTATGTCCCTTTAATTTATCCGCGCCCATGGAAGCTCTTTCGCCGAAGGAAATATTCATAAATCCCTCTTTATCAAGCGGAATTTCATTTGTATAGAAAAATTCCCCAAGGCCGTAAAAATACTGCTCCTTCCACCAAAAAAGGGCATCCTCATCTATATAGGCCAATGCTCCCGGGACATCAATAATTACATTTTTCGGGCAGGCTATTTTATAATAGCTTACGAGCTCAATCATTCCGAGATTAAATATCATATTTTGAAATGTGATATTTTCATCTATTTCATCCTCAATATATCCCATCTCGCGGCTCTTAGGTATACGCCAGTCAGGCGCGAAATCTGACAATCCCGGAACGGAAAAATTATATGTAATGTGTAATTCTTCGCCCGTATCCTCGTAATCAAAGCCTTTAAATATGAACTCCGGGAATTTCTCCCGAAGCTCATTATATTTTTCAAAATTATTCATATTATTCACTGTAGATAAGAACTATTTTCTCAAGTAATTCTACTATTTTTCTCATAGCTGTGACACTGACATATTCATATTTTCCATGATAATTCATGCCACCGGTATTAAGGTTAGGGCATGGAAGTCCGTTAAATGATAGCATAGCGCCGTCAGTGCCACCGCGGACAGGCTCTATCAGAGGCTTTATGCCAAGGTCCTCCATAGCCCTCTTAGCGTTCTCGATTAAGTGCATATTCGGCTCTATCATTTCCTTCATGTTATAATACTGGTCGTGAAGGTCGCACTTCACGGTACCCGCTCCGTATTTAACATTTATAAATGCCGCAGCTGCCTGAATGAAGGCCTTTTTCTCTTCGAACTTCGCGCTGTCATGGTCGCGGATAATATACTGCAGCTTAGCGCTCTCAGCAGTGCCTTCTATTTTAATTAAGAAAATAAATCCCTCGCGGCCCTCTGTGCAGTAAGGATTCTCATAGACAGGCATCAGATCGGCAAATTCCCTCGCGATTCTTACGGCGTCCTTCATCTTCCACTTTGCGCTGCCCGGATGGGTACTGCTGCCGCTAATGGTTATCATCGCCTCAGCCGCGTTAAAGTTCTCATACTCAAGAGAACCGAGTCTTCCACCGTCAACCGTGTAAGCGTAATCAGCCCCGAATTCATCCACGTCAAAATATTTCGTGCCATGGCCTACTTCCTCATCAGGAGTAAAACCGAGCCTTATTTTTCCGTGCTTAATTTCAGGATGCTCCATAAAATATTCCGCCATGGAAATTATCTCAGAAAGTCCCGCCTTATCATCGGCTCCGAGGAGGGTTGTGCCATCAGTCACAATTAAATCCTCGCCGGTAAAGTCCTTAATTTCAGGAAATTCGCTCGTCTTAAGGACTATATTAAGTGCCTCGTTTAATACGATATCATTTCCGTCATAATTCTTTATTTCGCGAGGCTTGATGTCAGCGCCCGATATAGCGTCACTCGTATCCATATGAGAAATAAAGCCTAATACCGGCAGGTCCTTATCGCTTGTAGCTGGAACCGTCGCGAATACATAGCCATGGTCAAGGAGCTTTACGTCCTCTATTCCCATGCCCTTTAATTCTTCCACCAGATGCTCCGCGAGCTTAAGCTGCTTAGCGGTACTGGGGACCTGGTCTGTCCCTTCCTCTGACTGAGTATCATATGATACATAATCAAGAAATCTTTCCTTTACGTCCTTTGCCATAATTATTTCCATCCCTTCACAATATTTGCCTTGGCGCCGCGTCGTCTTATCGGCAGGTTCGCTAAATTATATTTATCTCCGTCAAAAATAATTTCCGTGTCCTCATTATTCGCGACTCCGGCGTATTTAACCTCGTCTTCATCTATAAGCGTTACACCTCGCACGCCTCGTCCGGTCTTCTTCATCTCTGAGACCTCATCAATAGAAAACGCTATACCGTGCTTGTGCTTTGTGACAATAATCACCTTCAGTGTATGACTTAGCATCTGAGCCGCCGAAAGCTTCTCTACAGCTATAACCTCGTCATTTTCATCAAGCTTCGTAGCGCTCACCATGCTTCTTGACGTATCGAATTCGACACCCGAAACGAGTTTTACATAACCGCCCTTAGTAACGAATAAAAGCATAGATTCAAATATTTCCGAAGCGGAAGCAAAGAGAATAATATCCTCTTTTCCGACCTTCGAAAGGTTATGGACAAGGGTTCCCTTATCCTTAGCCCTGCCCTTAGGGATATCCATGCACTTTATCTGGTACATATTTCCTTCCGCCGTGAACATGCAGAGCCTGTCGGTATTCTTCATGAAAATCTTATGAGGATATTCCGCGAGATTTTCAGGTGAGAATTTCCCGTAAGCCGCCTGATCGACTGCCTTGGCGTAACCGAAGCGGTCAATTAATACGTATAAATCCTCTTCCTTAATTTCCTCAACGTAATCCTCAGCAACTACATTTTTTAATTCCGTTTTTCTCTCGGAATTAAATGTCTTAGCGGCGTTCTTTAATTCCTTTTTAATTACCTTATGTAATTCAGACTTATTGCCGAGAACCTTTTCATACTCAGCTATGTTTGCGCTTAATGTAGCGTCCTCGTCCTTTAATTTCATTAATTCAAGGCCGATGAGGCGCTGCAGAGGCATAGCTAAGATCGCGTCAGCCTGGGCTTCCGTGAAATTAAATTTCGCGGCTTCCTTTTCACTAGTTCTTGTCTTAAATTTAATATTTTCCGTCTTACCGTTTATAAGACAATCCTTAGCCTGACGGACATTTTCAGAGCCTCTTAATACCTCTATAATTAAATCAATTACGTCAACGGCATCAATAAGTCCTTTGACTATTTCCTGACGTTTCTTTGCCTTTTCAAGAGAATGGGTGTAATCTCTTCTGTATAATTCCTCTTCGAAATTAACAAATTCCGTGAGCATGCTCTTAAGTGAGAAGAGCACAGGCTGCTTATCCTTTACGGCAAGCATATTTACGGAATAAGTATCCTCAAGGCCTGTCTTTTTAAATAATCCGTTAATTAAATTATCGACGTCGCGGCCTTTTTTTACTTCAATTACGATTCGTACATCGGCACTCGACTCATCCCTTACATCGGCGATTTCATCAAATACCCTGTCCTTCATCAGGGCGACTATGCTCTCGAATAATTTCGCCTTATTTCCGGACGCGGTATATGGAATTTCCGTAATTACTATATTTTTACGGCCGCCATCGCCGTTTTCTACCTCATACTTGGCGCGAACGCGGAGTTTTCCCTCACCTGTCTCATAGATATTTTTAATATCGTCGGCGTTCATAATAATTCCGCCTGTCGGGAAATCAGGTCCCGGAATATATTTCATAAGTCCGCCGGTGTCGATATCGGGATTGTCAAGGAGGGCTATCGTTCCGTTTATTACCTCTCCCGCGTTATGAGGCGGGATATTCGTAGCCATACCGACCGCGATACCTGTTGTACCATTTATCAGCAAAAATGGCAGACGAGCCGGCAGTATCAGCGGCTCCTTCTCACTCTCATCAAAGTTCGGGCCGAAGTCAACGAGATCATGGTCGAGGCCGTCAAGCAGGAGCTTAGCTCCCTTGGAAAGTCTCGCCTCCGTATACCTCATGGCAGCTGCGCCGTCGCCATCTATAGAACCGAAATTCCCATGGCCGTCTACAAGCGGAATTGAAAGCGACCATGGCTCAGACATATGCACGAGGGCATCGTAGATAGACGAATCACCGTGCGGGTGATATTTACCCATCGTATCCCCGACGATACGGGCGCTCTTTCTGTGCGGCTTATCAGGGTCAAGGCCAAGCTCGCTCATGGCATAGAGAATACGCCTCTGAACAGGCTTAAGTCCGTCCCTCACATCAGGGAGCGCCCTGTCAATGATGACGCTCACCGAATAATCTCTGTAGGAGGATTTCATTTCCTCCGCAAAATCCTGTGTAATTTCCATCTATATTAAATCCTGTTTCCTTAAATATCTACGTTAGCGTTCTCAGCCTCGGTCATGATAAATTCTCTTCTCGGCGGAACAAGCGTTCCCATAAGAAGGCTCGTAACCTCGTCAGCCTCAACCGTGTCGCTTATATCAATTCTCGCGAGCTTCCTCTGCTTAGGGTCAAGAGTCGTCTCCCAGAGCTGGCTCGCGTCCATTTCACCGAGACCCTTGTAACGCTGAACCGCCAGGATCTTATTGTCCTTATTTTTCCTGAACTTAGCGAGCTCATAGTCATCGAACACATACTCGGATTTTTTAGTCTTTTTCTTAGCCTTGCTAGCAAGATCCTCGTAATCGACCTTATAGAGCGGTGGGAGGCCCCTGTAGACCTTTCCCTGCATTAAAAGCTCAGGCATGAATCTGTAGAAAAATGTGAGAAGAAGTGTGCTTATGTGGGCTCCGTCGACATCGGCATCGGTTAAGATAATAATCTTGTCATAACGAAGCTTATTTATATCAAATTCATCGCCTATGCCACAGCCGAAGCTCGCTATCATGCTCTTGATCTCGTTGTTAGCTAAGATCCTCTCAAGCGGCGCCTTCTCGACATTTAAAATCTTGCCTCTGAGCGGAAGGACCGCCTGGGTCTTCCTGTTCCTCGCGGTCTTAACCGTACCGCCCGCGGAATCACCCTCGACTATATAGATTTCGCACTCCGAAGGGTCCTTAGATGAGCATGCCGCAAGCTTATTTCTGCTGTCCACGTCGTTAAGACTCTTAAGGACGGCGTTCCTCGCCTTATCGCTCGCGGTTCTCGCGTGATAGGCCTTCTGGGTCATATCAAGGATGACCTTGAGGGTCTCTATATTTTTATCAAAGTACCTCGTGACTTCCTTGGAAAATACATCGTCAACCGCTGTCTTTGCGTCAGTATTTCCAAGCTTTGTCTTCGTCTGGCCCTCGAACTGAGGATCGGGATGCTTTATTGAAATGATTGCGACAAGACCGTTTCTTATGTCCTTGCCATCGTAATTCGCGTCCTTATCCTTGAGGTAGCCTAATTCCCTTGCGTACTGGTTGATTACACGGGTGAGGGCAGTCTTGAAGCCTGTCACGAGTGTACCGCCGTCCACGACATTTATACGGTTGCAGTAGGCATTTATCTGCTCTGAAAATGAGTCGATGTACTGAAAAGCTACCTCGACCTCTATATCGCCCGATTCACCCTCCACGTAAACCACGTCCTCATGGAGGGGTGTCTCATCGCGGTTTATATATTTTACGTAGCTCTTGATTCCTTCCTTTTCCTCGAAGATAATCTCTTCGCCGATTTTCTCATTTTTAAAATTAAGCTTAAGGCCTTTGTTTAGAAATGCTGTCTCCTTCAGCTTCTTCTTGATCACATCAGGCTTGAACTCGACCGTCTCAAATATAGACGGGTCAGGATAAAATGTGACCTCCGTTCCTGTGTCGCTCTTCCTGCATTTTCCAATATGAGGAAGGTATCCGTCGACAAGGTCAGTTACAGGCTTGCCGCCGTCACGGTACTCGTCATGATAAATAAAGCCGTCACGCCTGATGTCGACCGTCATTTTTGTCGATAAGGCGTTAACTACCGACGCTCCGACGCCGTGAAGACCGCCCGAAACCTTATAGACGTTATTTGAAAATTTACCGCCTGCGTGAAGAACGGTATACACAACTCTCTCCGTAGGGATGTGCTTCTGGGGATGAATATCGACAGGAACTCCGCGTCCGTAATCCTTAACACGGATTCCACCGTCATTAAGCATCGTGATGTCAACCTCGCTGCAGAATCCCGCCAGGTGCTCATCAATCGCGTTATCGAGGATCTCCCATATAAGGTGGTGAAGCCCCCTGCTGCCGGTGCTTCCTATGTACATGCCGGGGCGCTTTCTGACTGCCTCAAGGCCCTCCAAAACTACTATCTGACTTCCGTCATATGTTGCCATTTATGTCTCCTAAAAAAGTTTTCTACCAAATATGTCGCGATACTTCTCGCAACCTTATCATTTTACACAATTTCTCCCCTTTAGTCAAGCTTTACATTTCTACTTGATTTAAGGGCCAAGGTCTGTTATAGTTTTCTTTTAGAAATGGTCCGCGCCTTTATGCGAACAATTAACAATCAAAGGAGAGAAAAGCAATGAATTTAGTATGTCTTGATCTTGAAGGTGTTCTGGTACCGGAAATATGGATTGAATTCTCTAAAGTTTCGGGGATTCCCGAATTAAAGAGAACGACAAGGGACGAGCCTGATTATAATAAGCTCATGAACTGGCGACTGGGTATTTTAAAGGACCACAACCTGGGACTGAATGAAATTCAGGATGTAATAAGGAAAATAGAGCCTATGGATGGAGCGAAGGAATTCCTTGACAGGCTCCGCGATATGACCCAGGTCATAATAATCAGCGATACATTTGAGCAGTTCGCTAAGCCTCTTATGGAGAAGCTCGGTATGCCTACAATATTCTGCAACACTCTTAAGGTCGCAGGCGATGGAACCATAACGGGCTTTGAGATGAGAGTAAAGGATAGCAAGCTGACCACAGTAAAGGCTCTGCAATCCATCGGTTTTGATACCATCGCTTCTGGCGATTCTTATAACGACTTAGGTATGATTCGCGCGAGCAAGGCCGGCTTCCTCTTCAGGAGTACCGACAAAATAAAAGCGGATAACCCTGATGTACCCGCTTTAGAGACTTATGATGAATTGTTTGGCGCAATAAGGCGTTCATTATAACTACGCCGGTATATGCTTCCTTATATCCCTCATCACGAAGAGGTAGGCGACAGCGGTGAAAATCCCCGCTGTCAGCCATGCGAACGGATCGCAGGCAGCGGCGAAGACATACTTTCCCGTTGCGAATGACACGAAAGCCATGGCGAGCCTTGCAAAAAGTTCAACGACACCACCTAGCATAGGAAGTAAACCATATCCGCAGCCCTGCATCACATTTCTGAATATAAAAATCATGCCGAGCGGTATATAGCATATCGCGCTCATTATTATATATGGCTTTGCCCACGGAATCATCGCTTCTATATCAGTTCCCGCCTTGAAGAAAAGGGGCATGACAGGCCGCATGCAGGTTACGGCTATAATTCCGCCTATAATTGAATAGACGATATTCATAATATTTATCGTACGGACACCCTTCTCGATTCTCTTATAGCCGCCTCCGCCGTAATTCTGACCTCCAAAGGTCGCTATTGCCGTACCCATGGCAGGCTGTCCCTGGGTGACAAGATTATTTACCTTCGATGCAGCGGTAAAACCGGAAATCGCGACCGAGCCGAATTTATTTATGGCAGCCTGCATTATCATGGTTCCCGATGCGGTTATGCCAAACTGAAGTGCCATCGGGATACCGATTCTGAGCTGGTGCTTTGTATCCGCTTCAGTAAAATGCCAGTCACCCTTCTCGGGTACCAGAATTTTCTCCTTTTTATATATATACAACAGAGACAGAAGCGCCGACACCGCCTGTGAAATAACCGTCGCGAGAGCCGCTCCCGCCACTCCCATATTAAAGCATATTATAAGAATCAAATCAAGCGCCACATTTAATACCGCCGACACAACAAGGAAGACTAAGGGCATTTTACTGTTGCCAACCGCCCTTAAATATGATGCAAAAAGGTTATTGTATACGCTGGCGACAGTCCCCGCGCAAATTATCATAATATAGGTATATGAATAATCGAAAATGTCCTCCGGAGTATTCATAAGCTCAAGTATACCCTTCATCGGGAGCATAGAAGCAAGAGTCATCACGACAACCACTATCGCGGAAAGCATGATTCCGTTTGAAACCGAATGCTTCAGACGCTTCATATCACCGGACCCGTAACACTGGCTTGAGAGGACCGTAAATCCGCTCGCGAGACCATTCGCAAGGCCAAGCACAAGGAACATAATTGTACCTGTAGCGCCTACAGCCGCAAGCGGCTTCTGACCAACAAATCTTCCGACTATTATAGTATCCGCCATATTATAGAGCATCTGACAAATATTTCCGATAAAGAGCGGAAGCGTAAATTTAAGTATTATCGGGAAAATATTTCCCTTCGTCATATCTGTTTCCATACATTACCACCGTACTTTCAACCATAAAAAAGACTGTTTCAAAACGCAACGTGATTCACATCATATCACATCGGTTTGAAACAGTCAATACACATTATTTAAAATATGGTATACTTTTTATCTTCTCAATCATTTATCGAAGATCTGTCTGACATCTCACGCTCCATAGTAGCGGTAGCAGCCGCAGCGTCACGGCCACCCTTTCCCGTCTCGCTGTCTATGCAAGGGTCATCCTTCGGAGCAGCCTTTGGCTTAGGGCTCTTATCGATTGCCGTAGCGTCACCCACGCCAAGCGCTTCACCTGCCACGCCAAGAGCGGATACAATATTGGTAATATCCGATGGCATGAAAATCTTCGTAGCGCGACCGTCAGCTACATCCTTAAGAGCTTCGATACCCTTTAACTTAAGGACACCATCTGAGATATTAGACTCGTTGAGCATCTTAACTCCCTGGGCCTCAGCCTCGTATACTAGCTGGATAGCCTTAGCCTTACCTTCTGCAAGAGCTATATCGGCGTCTCGCTGGGCTTCGGCGGCAAGGATCTTAGCCTTCTTATCACCTTCGGCACGACTTACAACCGCTTCCTGGTGAGCCTGAGCCTCAAGAACTGTCTGACGACGCTCACGCTCAGCCCTCATCTGCTTGGTCATGATCTCCTCTATATCGTGAGGAGGGGCTATGTTCTTGATCTCGACACGGGTAACCTTGATTCCCCATGGATCTGTAGCAGCATCAAGGACACTCTGCATCTTACCGTTAATCTCGTCTCTTCCGGTAAGAGTCTGGTCGAGCTCCATCTCACCGATGATGTTACGAAGAGTGGTTGCCGCAAGATTCTGAAGACCTGCGACAGGCGACTCCACACCATAGGTAAAAAGCTTCGGATCGAATACCTTACAGAATACGACCGAGTCGATCTGCATGGTTACGTTATCCTTAGTGATTACAGGCTGTGGCGGGAAGTCAAGTACCTGCTCCTTAAGGCTTACCTTCTTAGCGATACGCTCGATAAACGGTATCTTAAGGCGAAGGCCTGCGTCCCAGGTGGTCTTATACTTACCAAGACGCTCGATAACATAGGCGTCCGCCTGTGGTACGATTCTGATATTAGCGAAAATTATGCAAAGCACAATTATCGCTACGACAATTAAAATTACTGCTCCTGTTGGATCCATTTTTCTCTCCAGTCCTAAAAATAATTATTTTTCTTTCTTCTTTCCCGCTGTGTGCATGAAATACCAAAGTGGTCCGGTAATGCATACAGATGAATAGCATCCGCAGATAAGACCTATGATAAGCGGAAGTGAGAACTCACGTACACTCTCGACACCCATGATGAAGAGTACAGCAACCATAACAAGTGTAGTAAGCGTTGTATTCACTGAACGTGAAAATGTCTGGGTGATAGAGTTATTCACTACCCTCTCAAGATCATCCTTCCTTCCCATATTCTTCATATTTTCACGAATACGGTCGAAAATGATGATGGTCGCGTTAATTGAGTAACCTACTATCGTAAGAACGCAGGCTATGAAGGTATTACCAACGCTCATTCTCGCGAGTGCGTAGAATGTCACAAGAACCATAACGTCATGCACGAGAGCCGTAACCGCAGCGGTACCGAAAGCGAGGTTCTTGAATCTGAATACTATATAGATAAGCATGCAGATTGTAGCGGCAATAACTGACATCAAAGCCGAGCGCTTCATTTCACCCGAAACAGCGGCAGAAATGTTCTCGTTCGTGATGTTAGACTCAGTAACCTTATAGGTTTCCTCAAGCGCGTCATGGAGCTTTGTTCTCTCATCAAGCGTAAGAGTCTTAGTCCTTATAAGAAGGGCGTTATCGTTCGTGATAGGAGTAACGTCAACCTGGCTGTCACCTATAGTCTTCGCTACAAAGTCCTTCATCTCATCATTTGCCGGAAGCGTAGCATTTTCAAAAACTACCTCGGTAGAAGTACCGCCTGAGAACTCAAGGGCATAGTTAAACGCTCCCTTGCCTCTAGCGGCGTTAACGCTCATAGTAATGATGCCGACAGCGATAATTATACCGGATAGGATGAAGAACTTAGGCGCCCATTTTACAAATGGCTTTGGCTCCTTATCAACCTTGGTTCCGAAGTACTTCTCATCATCAGCGCCGATGTCATAGAAGGCGTTAAGAAGGAATCTTGTTATAACAATCGCGCTGAACATGGAAATGATGATACCGAGAGCAAGCGTGTAAGCGAAGCCCTTGATAGTACCGGTACCGAAGATTCCAAGTACGATAGCGGCTATGATGGTTGTGATATTACCATCAAAAATAGCTGAGAAAGCCTTATTGAAGCCATTCGCGATAGCGGTTCTTACGGTCTTACCGAGACCGAGCTCTTCCTTGATACGAGTGAAAATGATGACGTTCGCGTCGACCGCCATACCTATCGAAAGTATGATACCCGCGATACCCGGAAGTGTCAGCGTAATCTGCAGTAAGTTAAGTAAAATTAACTCGATTGAGATATAAGCTAAAAGGGCAAGACTCGCAGCGATTCCCGGAACCTTATAAACCGCGATCATTAATACAAATACGATAATAAGACCTATAAGACCCGCAAGAAGTGAGGTCTGAAGGGCATTATCACCGAGCTTTGCTCCAACGGTATTAGAACGTACTTCCTTAAGCTCGATAGGAAGGGCTCCGATTCTTATGATAGAAGCGAGCTTTTGAGCCTCTTCAAGGGTCTTCTGACCTGAAATCTGTGCCTTACCGTCAGTGATATGCGCCTGAACGACAGGAGCCGAAATTACCTCTTCGTCGTATACGATAGCTATCTGCTGGTAGAGGTACTCTTCTGTCGCGTCAGCGAACTTCTTGGCACCGGCTGAATTAAGCTCAAGCTCAACGATGTAAGAATTACCGATGCCGTTTTCATTCTGGACAGTATTCGCTGAAGCTGTTGAAATATCGGAACCGTCTACAAGGACAAGCCCCTTTTCCTTAAGGTTCTCGATAGTGTCCTGAAGCTTGTAGGTACCGTCAGCCTGCATCTTGATAGCTGAGTCGGTTACCGGTATAAACTGGATAGAACCGGCTTTTCCGAGCTGTTCAAGGACCGCGTCAGCGTCGGTTACATCAGGGATATCAACTACGACACGCTTCGTGCCTTCCTGATATACCTGGGATTCAGTAGAATAGAGCTCCGCGCGGAGTCTCATTTTCTCAACGGTATCCGCCATTTCCTGTGCGGTAGGATTCTTCTTCGTGGCTTCGTAAGCGATACTTACACCGCCCGCAAGGTCGAGACCCTTTCTGATGCCATTCGCCGAACCAATCGTGTTACCGAACACACCGGCAGCAATGCAGAGAAGAAGGGCAGCTACAACTATGTAGCCAATAACCTTGCCTATCCCCCGTTTCCTGTTTTTCATCTTGTTTGACCTCCAAGTTACTAGTTAGGCGTAGCCGGCCTTTTAGGCCTGTTCAGCCTCTTCGGCTTCGTCAGCATCTTCATCTAACGCAGCCTTTATCATGATCGCGCACTCTATACGCTTCCTCTGAAGCTCACAGCCTATATCGTACGCATCATCTATCGTACCGTGGAACTTATATGAATTGGCCGCGCAGCCGCCCGAGCAGTAATATCTTGCGAAGCAGTCGCGACATTTTGGCTTCTCATATACGTTCTGATGCTTGAATCCTTCCTGGACTTCAGTGTTCGTGATACCATCCCATACATTTCCCAGGACGAACTTCTCCTCGCCGACGAACTGGTGGCAAGGATATAAGTCACCCCAAGGCGTAACGGCAAGATACTCTGTCCCCGAACCGCAGCCGGCGAGACGCTTCGCCACACATGGTCCTCCGGAAAGATCTATCATAAAGTGGAAGAAGGTAAATCCCCTGCCATCCTTACGTCTCTTGACATATTCCTTTGCGAGCTTGTCATACTGCTCTATAAGAACAGGCACGTCCTCTTCCTTAATTGCGTAAGGGTCTGAAGGAAGGGCCACAACAGGCTCCATGGACAGCTCCTTAAAGCCCATATCCGCTAAATGAAGGACGTCCTCAGCAAAATCAAGGTTATAGTGGGTAAATGTGCCTCTTAAATAATACTCCCTGTCACCGCGCTTCTTGGCGAAATCCTTATATTTAGGAAGAATGATGTCATAGCTGCTGCCGTTCCCGTTCCTTGTAGGACGCATCCTGTCATTTACTTCGCGACGTCCGTCTATCGAGAGGACGACATTTGTCATCTCCTTATTGCAGAAATCAATAATCTCATCATTTAAGAGAAGCCCGTTCGTTGTAATAGTGAAGCGGAAATTCTTATTCTTTTCCTTCTCCTGTGAGCGTCCGTAAGCAACCAGCTTCTTAACGACTTCCCAGTTCATAAGAGGTTCGCCGCCGAAGAAGTCAACCTCGAGGTTCCGTCTCTTGCCCGAATGCTCAATAAGGAAATCAAGGGCCGCCTTACCGGTCTCATAGCTCATAAGAGCCCTGTCGCCCTGGTACTCACCCTGTCCCGCGAAGCAGTAACGACAGGCAAGATTGCAGTCGTGGGCAACATTAAGGCAGAGCGCCTTGGTTACGGTTATCCTGTTCTTGAAGTCGCGAACGAACTTCTCATATATATCTTCAGTAAAGAGCTGTCCGTCATTGCGGAGCTCCTTAATTTCACCGATAAGCTCATCAAAGTCATCATCGCTCACATCACTGTAGCGGGACCTGATCTCTGATTTTATGGAAGGAAGGGCTTCCTCCTCGGAAATGTGGTGCTCTATAATCTTATCATTGTAAAGCGCAATTGCGTCATACGCTATATCATCCACAACATGTACAGAGCCGCTGTTCACGTCAAGCACTATGTCGTAGCCATTCTGTTTAAACTGATGAATCAAAATGAATTACCTTTCTAAGCTTGTCTCATTGCACACAATAAAGAGCAGCGGCGAAGCCGCTGCTCTAAACGCACAAGTAATCCTCAGGCCTTCTCGCAGCTCTGATTACCTACTGTGCAGGAAGTCTTGCAGGCTGACTGGCATGATGTCTTGCACTCGCCGCATCCGCCCTTCTTCATAGACTCCTTGAGATTTCTTGTCTTTAAGCTCTTGATATGCTTCATAATGGTACCTCCGTATTAAATTTTCAGTTGACAAACAAGTAGTCACACGACTACATCCTGTTCATTATAACATATCTCCGCCCGAATTTAAAGCCCTTTTGTAAAATAATTTGTTGAGCGTGAACAGTAAACACTTGATATCTCACCAATTAACTACTATAATAGAATCAACAAAAAGTTTTAAAGGAGCATGGTATTATGCGATACATAGACCTACACGTGCATTCAACATATTCGGATGGATCATTTACACCGACTGAGCTGCTGAAACTCGCTTTGCAGGCAAATCTAGCTGCCTTCGCCCTCACCGACCACGATACTACCGAAGGCTTCGACGAGCTCAAGGCGGCCGCCGACGAGTATAACAGGGGCGTATCGGGAGACAGGAAAATAGAAGTCATACCGGGCGTTGAAATCTCTGCCGCCTACAAGACCGGAGATATCCACATCCTAGGTCTGCTTGTAGATCCTCACAATGACACCCTTGTTAAAATGATGGGTGACGCAAAAGCTGAACGCGACAGACGTAACGAAAAGATGGCTGAGAATCTGCGGAACGCAGGTCTTGACATTTCAATCAAAGCCATCCGGGAGAAGTCGCCCGACTCTATTATCACCAGAGCCCATTTTGCCAAATACATGGTCGAGAACCACATGGTGCATTCCTATGCCGACGCCTTTACTTATTATTTGGGAGATAAGACGCCTTATTACGTAGCGAGGAAGTTCACGAGTCCGGAGACCGCCATAAAATGCATCCTTGCCGCAGGCGGTGTTCCTGTACTTGCGCATCCGATTATATATCACTTAGAGCCTTCAGAATTAAATAACCTGATAGATAAATTAATATCCTACGGTCTCAGAGGAATCGAGACCATATATTCAAGCAACACGCTTGATGAAGAAGCCGCAATAAGAGCTATAGCGAAAGAAAAAGGCCTTCTCATGACCGGCGGCTCAGACTTCCACGGCACTCCAAAGCCAAGCATCAGTATAGGCTCAGGTAGAGGGAACCTGAAGGTGCCTTATGAGCTCCTGACTATCCTAAGGAATTCAAGAGATTAATAATTAAGAGGTGGTAATTTCCACCTCCATTTTTTATCTCTTTATCCTCGCCTTCATCACCTGCATGGCAAGTATTGATGTAGTGACTGCGCCGATGCCACCGGGAACAGGGGTACAAACACTTGCAATATCATTTACTGATTCTATGTCAACATCACCGACTAATTTTCCATCTACTCCCATATTCACACCAACATCGGCAATTATGGCTCCTGGCTTTACGTGGTCTGCGGTTATAAGCCCCGCGTGTCCCGCAGCCGCTACTATTATATCAGCCTTCTTACAGCAGCCGGCAAGATTCTCGGTCTTAGTGTGGCACACGGTAACGGTCGCGTCATCATTTATAAGAAGAAGAGCAAGGGGCCTTCCAACAACAGCGCTCCTGCCGACGATTGTCACATTCTTACCTCTGAGAGAATCCCCTCTTGCCTCTAATATGAACTTTAAGACTCTCTCAACCGCAAGGCAGGTGCACGGGCTGAAACCATCCTTTGCCCCGGTTAATAATTTTCCAAGATTAAGTGGATTCGCGCAATCTACATCCTTGTCAGGATTTATCCTTGTGACCACATTTTTTTCATCTAGCTGCGACGGTAATGGTCTTAATAATAAAATTCCGTCAACAGTCTCATCAGCATTTATTTTATTAAATGCCTTATCAAATTCAACCTTAGAGACATTATCCGGAAAATCGTATTCTTCATGTAGTATACCACACTTTTCCATACGTTTTCCGGCGCCTCGCTCGTATGAAATATTGCCTGCGTTATCGCCTACTCTTATTATAGCAAGCTTAGCTTCTCTCTCTCCTTGCCTCTCTAATTCTTCCGACTTACCAATTACAGAATCGGTAATTATTTTCGCTACATCCTTTCCATAAATTAATTCCATAATATTGCCCCCTTCAGTCTAAATTTAAAATGATTCGATAACCGAATTATACGCTTCCTCTGTCACCTTTGCTATTCTGTCTATTTCTCCCTCAGCCCTGCCTTCAAGCTCCTTTGCCGTATTAGTATCCGTCATCATTTTAGTATTTGCGTATACAGCAAGCAGAGCGGCTTCGGCGGCTGACCTCGCAAGTACTGCCCCGGCGCCAACGTCAGAAAGTAAAAGCCTTGTACCCTTAACAGACAACTCCTTAAAAATGTCCGAAAGCTCTGAAATCAGCTTAATTATTTCCATTGGAGGGACTGTTGCGGAAATTAAAGCCTTCTCAAGTTTCTTCCTTTTATTTTCTATTTCCGTATCCGTAACAGCCTTAATTGCGTATGCCTTTGACAAGGGCAAAAAAGCCTTCGCGTCCTCATCTATATTATCAAGAAGGAGAAGTCTTATTTCATTAGTCCTTTTAATTATACGAAGCATATCGTCTTCGTATTCTATATATTTCTTTTTACCCTCGGTAAAATTAGCTGCCATAGAGGCAAGAGCCGCCGCGAGCGCTCCCGTAAGCGCCGCCGCGCCACCGCCGCCGGGCGTTGACGTCTTAGCCGCAAGCTCTTCAGTAAATTCCTCTAAATCCCTCTGTTCCAAAATGCACTCCTCTCATAATTATAAGCTTTTATTTACGACCTCACCCTTATTTTTATAAATATGGTCCGCCGGAACAAATCCTCTTACCATAGAAAGAGGATAAATATTTGTATTTCTTCCCACCACGGTTCCCGGATTAAGAACAGAATTACAGCCAACCTCAACATGGTCGCCGAGAAAAGCTCCGGCCTTAATTAATCCGGTATCAATTTTCCCTTCAGGTGTAGCTATGGTTACAGGGCTTCTGTCACTCTTAATATTACTTGTAATGCTTCCCGCTCCCATGTGAGCCTTAAATCCTAAAATAGAATCACCGACATAATTAAAGTGTGGCACCTCGCAGTGATCAAAAATAATTACATTTTTTAATTCAACAGAATTCCCTATAACGCAGTCATTACCGACAAGCGCCTTACCTCTGATAAATGCGCAATGTCTCACTTCGGTATTCTCACCGATAATGCATACATCACCTAAAAAGGCTGTCGGCGCGACCTTCGCCGATTTCGCGACCCATACATGTTCGCCACGCTTCTCATATTTATCAGCAGGTAGTGATTCTCCTAATTTAATAATTAAATCACCTATTCCCGCAATAGCTTCCCAGGGATAAGTGAAGTCCTTTAAATAATCACCCGCAAGCGATTTTGTAAGATCATATAAGTCATTTATTTTTAAACCATCCATTATAGCAGCTCCTATTTATTTACCTTTTTTACTATTTCAATATTATGGCGAAGAGGTCCGGAAATATCCTTTTCCTTTACGAATTCGGTATATTTTCTGACATAATCATATAATTTCTTTTCGTAATCAGAATCGGTTAACTCACCCTTCTCAACCATAGATAAACCCATTTCCCAGCTTGCCGTCATATTCGGCTTAAGCATGGACGGTATCGAAAGTCTCACGGCCTCGTAGACCATTTCACCAAATAATTTCGGTGTGAGGACCTGGGTCTTCTTATTTAACCCCAGATACCCTATCTTAACCAATTTCTCGATAATTCCCGCGCGGGTAGCGCTCGTACCGATTCCGGCTCCCTTTATCTGGGCTCTGAGATCCTCGTCTTCTATTAACTGGCCCGCGTTTTCCATGGCGAGAATCATTGAGCCTGATGTATAGCGCTTAGGAGGGGTTGTTTTTCCTTCCTTTATTTCAAGTTTATCGGTGTTTACGTTACTTCCCTTTTTTAATGTTGAGAGAGCATTTATCATACCTGCGTCATTACCGCTCTTATCAGGGATGCCCGCTATCTCAAGATATCCCGGATCCTTTAAAACCTTCAGTGCCGTAAAAAACTGCTCCGTCCCATTGCCATCCTTGTACGGAATTTCCGTTGTTATATTTTCCTTCTCATAAATGGCAGGCGGGTAAAATATCGATAAAAACCTCCTTACAATTAAATCGTACACCTTCTTATTTAATTCGCTCTGCTTATTTAATTCAGAAACATTTCCGGTAGGAATTATCGCGTAGTGGTCGGTAACCTTACTGTCATCCACGTACTGGGTCTTCGCGAGTCCCTTATATAATCCGTCATCCCTTATTTTTAGGACGTACTCACTTGTTGGCGTGTAACGATAGAGGCCCGATAAATTCTTAGTAACCTCACCCGCCATGGCGGTTGTAAGCACACGGGCATCAGTTCTCGGATACGTCGTTAATTTGCCCTCGTACAGAGTCTGGGCAATATTTAAGGTCTCATCAGGACTGATGTGAAAGCGCTTCGTGCACTCCGCCTGTAATTCGGCGAGGTTAAATAATAATGGCGCCTTTTTCTGCTCTGTGGAGTGAGCCCGCTTAAGGACCTTCGCCTTAGCTCCGTCAAGAGCGTCTATCATTTTCTTTGCGTCTTCTTTTTTATTAAAGCCCTTTTCGCTATATAAAAACGGAGTGCCGTCATAGCGGCTCCCCTTGACAGCCTTCCACTCGCCTTCATAGGATACCTTTTCTTTCACATCCGGTATCGAAAATGTTCCGACAACCCTGTAAAATGGTGTGATAACAAAGTTTCTTATTTCTCTTTCTCTGTCAACTACCATTCCGAGGACACAAGTCATAACCCTGCCTACCGCGATGGCGGCATATTTTTTAGTACCGGCTTCGCGGTTTAGCATGCCGCCATATTTTATAGAGAGCGCGCGGGAAAAATTTATCCCCATGGCATAATCCTCTATGCCACGCATGATTCCGGCTCTCGCGAGATTGTCGTAGGCTTCTATCGGCTTCGCCTCGCGGATACCCCTGGTAATCTCTTCCTCAGTACATGAATCTATCCACACGCGACGCTCATTTATCCCTTTTCTTACACCGCCATATTTACGTATGAGTTCGATAATAACTTCACCCTCTCGCCCAGAGTCGCCGGCATAAAGGATGGTTTCTATATCATCGCTGTTCATAAAGCCGTGAACGATGTCATATTGCTTCTTTACGTTCTTTATGACATCGTATTTATATTTTTCTGGAAGGAATGGCAGGTCTTCCATACGCCATTTTTTGTATTTCTCATCGTATTTTTCCGGATAGCACATCTCCACGAGATGTCCCACGCACCAGGTAATTACGTATTTGTTATTTTCTATAAAACCGTTCCGTCTGGCGGTCACATGAAGTATATTCGCGTACTCCTGTGCTACGGATGGCTTCTCTGTAATAATTAATGTTTTCATACCGCTATATTATACACTATCTGAGCTGACTTTTCAATCGCAGTAACTTCACCTGCCATCCTACTGATTCTTTCTCACGCAGGCAAGCTTTTTATTGAATGAAATTCCATACTTCCATATTGTTTTCGCCAATCCTGCGCGAATTATCGGGGCATCATATTTCTTTTCCTCTATCTGGGCTAATGCTGACGCACATGCCTTTTCCATGACTTCGACATCATCTGAATCAGCGTATTTTAATTCAAGTATTGCGGCTGTTTTGCTCTGCCTGTCAAGAACCATGATATCGGAATATCCATCTCCCGACTCAGAGTTGCTTCTCACTGTCTTAAAGCCGCTCAAAAGTCCAAGAACAAAACCATGATAAAAATTCTCTCTCATGTATTTTCTTGTAAATGTATCTCTTATGCTAATCGAATCAAATAAAAGAGAATTTAAAACCTCTTCCATCTCTTCGGAATTTCCGGTAATTATCGCCTTATAAAATGTCTCCTTTGAACTCGTATCTTCCTTGACTCTGTTGTTGAACCACTTTAATATATCATCCTCGTAAATTTGGCGAACTTCCTTGTTCGGAATCCAAAGGGTATATATATTATCAGCGCCACGGGTTCCGGTAAGATAACCTGTAGCGTAAAGAATACCCCAGAGGTTATCTATGCTTCCATCTAAATCTCTGTATGTAAGGTTCTCATTTATCCGCTTTTCGACCTTCTTACCTGCCACAAGCTTCTCAAGTTCTTCTGTTGTCTCTTTTGTTGAAATGTCAACAAACTCCCGAACCAGGTCGTTGCCGCTGGAATTTGCCCAGTAATTCAGCGGTTCAAGGTCTCTGTCGCTTAAATGCTTCTCAACATATTTCAGAACATCCCAAGGGCAATAAATATCTTTTTTACCAAATTTATAACCATCATACCAGACCTTTACCTCATCTTTCTTCTCTGAGAGGTCATAATCCTCCAGAATCTTGTTTACTTCTGCTTCATTAAAACCAAACAGGTCATCGCATTCAGGGTCGCTGATACTATATACATCAAGGTTATTCAGACCTGTAAATATACTTTCCTTAGAGACGCGAAGGCAACCGGTAAGGACAGCAAAAGCCAGATTGTCGTTAGTTTTCAAGGCAGCATGAAACATGCCTCTTATCAACTCGACCATCTTATCATAATAACCGTGGATATGAGCCTTATCAAGAGGTACATCATACTCATCGATAAGAATAACCGTACGCTCACCATAGTGCTTATATAGAAGATAGGAAAGTTTATACAAGCTTGAGATCATTATATCCTCGCTCATGTTATAATTGGTGTCTCCCTCTTCATTGCGCTTTACTATCTTAGCATAGTCAATTTTCTCATTCCCGGTCAACTTATCGCTCTCAAGCAGAAAATGAAACCTGTCAGCCTCTTGTCCAATGACATCACGCATCCTTTCCACAGCCTCACTATATGTCAACCCGCTGACGCCTTTAAGTGAAATAGAAATCACCGGATACTTTCCCTGGTGCTTCTCACATAACTCCTTGTTATCGGCTATAGCGAGCCCATCAAAAAGCGACGGGTCACTTCCTATTTCAAAGAAGTTTTTTAGCATGCTCATGTTCAGAGTCTTGCCAAAGCGCCTTGGGCGCGTAAAGAGTGTCACTGCGCTTCCTGTTCCTATTAAATTGCTGATAAGCTTAGTCTTATCAACATAATAATAGCCATCCTTAATGACCCTTTCAAAATCATCCCATCCTGTCGGCAAATTCTTCATAGCTTGTCTCCTTTATAGCCCAAAAATCCCATCTTTACGATAAATTCTACCATAAAGACGGGATTGAGTCAATATTGTAGTTATTAGAAGGAATGTAACGTCACTGTTCAGCTTCAAATACAGCTCCTGACATTATTACCTTTCCTAACATTATACATGAGTAAATCATCAGTAAAAGGCCACTCAGTATAAATATGAGTCCTATTCCCCTTCCTGCGCCTGTGCCGATAATTCTCCCTATAAATGACTTTCCAAGCGCGCCATTTTCTTTCATCAATGGCTCAAACACTTTATCAGCTAGTGGCCCTGCTATGAGGTATGATATTGGTGTTATGGTCTGAACCATTGCAGACATTGTGGCTCCTATCCTTCCCAAAGTATTTGAATCAAATGAGCGCTGAATTATTATTTCAAGCTGAGTATTTACATAAGGCATTAATAAAAATAATATAAACATACCGGTTGAAATAACAATAAATTTTTCAGATGTTCCTGAAATCACAATTCCTGTCCCGCACAATATTACAGGAATATACATCGCCTTATACTTATTTTTTGCCTCGGGAACAGTGCTCGCTACAAAGCTCCCCAATAGCATTGAAACAGAATTAATCGCTCTTATTGTGCCATAAGCAGCGCTTGAATAGTAAGTCATAATCAGTGGGCCTAACAGAGTCATTGATATATTTATAATGAAGTTCATAATCATAATAGATATAATGGCATCGCGGAATCTCTTTTTACTGCCTAATACCTTAATTGAATCCTTGAAATCACTAAAAAATACTCCCATAGTGATTTGTTTCACTTCATCATGAGTCTTTTCCTGAGGTATATCAACTATTATTACGCTGATAATGCCCACAAAAAATGTTATAAAGTCTATAATAAAAAGTCCTTTCAGGCCAATGATTGGATATAGCGCTCCGGCAAGTACCGGTGCTATTGTGCTTTGTGCGCTGTCACGAAGTTGTAAAAGACCATTTGCGTGAGATAATTTGTCATCAGGCACAAGCATGGGCACCGAGGCGTTGGCCGCAGGTGACTGAAATGTTCCAAGACTTGACGAGATAAACATAGCTGGGTAAACCATCCACAGCTTCAATCCACTTGTAGCAATAAAGATAATTAAGATCATCTTAAGCAAGGCGTCGAGCGAATCTGTGATTATCATTATGTGCTTTCTGTTCTTCCTGTCAGCAAATGTCCCCGCAAATGGCGCAAAAATTAGCCTTGGCAACATGGATACCAAAAATGACAGGGCAAAAGGTGTCGCTATCCCTGTAACCGTAAGTATCCATACCGAAAGACCAAAGTCAGAAAGTGACGAACCTAAGATAGACGCAAACTGACCTATCATTATCGTTAAGAAGCCCTTGTAATTCTTTTTGGTATCCATCTTTATGCCTCACAACTTGCAGACTGAAAGTTTTTTATTGTTTCAATCATTTCTACAACACTTCTCTCTATCATAGTCTTGCCAACTTTACAATTAAAGTCTATAGGCTTCTTTATATCTTGATTATACAGTTCAAAAGAGCCTATACACCCTGCGCAAGTTGAATCGCACAGTTTATTAGCCCAACAATCTTTACAATTTCCATTGGTTGTCTTCGATAGACTTTGAATTTTATCTTTTGTAGCTGTAAATTTATTATCATCCGTCTTCTCGTTAACGTTCCCCATTTTGAACTGCCTTTTCCCGTCAAACATAAAGCATGGGTAAATATCTCCACTTGTAGAAACTGAAAAGGAATTTGTACCTGCGCTGCAATAATAATCTTTATATTTCTGATTAAGAATATTATTTATTATATTAGAACTATAAAGATTATTATTTCTTCTGAGAATCTCAGAGTGCATCTCATCTATAAACTCAAACAACTTTGACTCATTTTCATTTTCGAGTGAATATTCCTCGCCTCCGTCGAAAGATATCACCGGTTTTATAGCCACCATATCAGTTCCGAGCGAATATAGAAAATCTACATATTTACGGGCTGATATGTTATTCTCTTTGAGATATAAATAATTCTGCCTTGTGAATGTTGTCTCAAGGCCTATTTTCAGCTTATCCTTACGTTCATTAATATATTTTATCCTATCTATTACTCTGTCATATACACTAACTTCTTCATTACCTTTGAATCTCCTGTTGCTGTCATTAACATTTTTCACGCCATCGAGGCTTATAGTTATTGATTCAAAATACCCTTCCAAGAAGTCAATATTCTCATCATTTAGCAAGGTGCCATTAGTTGACATTACAAACTTTGGTGCACAGTAGCCTTCATTTTGGGATTTATTATGAATGTAAATTACAGAATTCTCGACCAGTTCAAAATTCATCAATGGTTCCCCACCAAAGAAATGTATAATACTTATTCCCTCTGGATATCGCTTATAGAAGAAATCAACTGCGTTCTTCATGGTTTCTTCCGACATAAACCCATGGTTATAGGAATCAAATTCCTTTTCATAGCAATATTTACAAGTCATATTACATTTGTCTGTAACAACAAGTGACAACTTTTCACAGTTTCTTTTACTCCTAAGCGCTCTCTTGGGCGTATTATACCTTTTATTTTTAGCGATCTGATCCTCTAACTTCTGGTTTTCCTCATACGACAGATTATTGATGTACTCTCCTGTTTTCTTGTCTATATGATTAACCGTAAGATACTTTCCGCTAATCAGAACATTCTCACCATCTTTTTCAAAATAATGCAGCATACTATAACTCCCTTTCAATCTAATTGTCATCACACAAGAAATAAATAACAAAATTGAGAACTCCCCTTTTTGATATTCTTGTATTGACCTGCTTAACAATTTCTCCAGTTTACCAATATATTGATTTACAGACAGTTTCTTCGCATACTTTTCTTTTAAAAGCTTTATTCTTGATATCATCTGACTTTTCTCTAAATCATTCGTAACAAAGTTTGATTCTATGTCATTATAAAACATTTCCTGTAACGCTCTGTCATTCTCATTGTTTTCAAACATCTTTTCTATCTTATAATACTGCTTGATATCCTGAAATTTTCCTGTCGCATATGTCAACTTATAATTTTGCCCATCTCTTCCCATTTTGTTCATTAATTGTCTATATTTTCCTTTTCCGGGATCAACCTTCCCTTCTTCATATCTAGCTAACAAGGTTGTATCACAGATATCATTCGATAACTGAATCTGGGTCAGATTTGTTTCTTTTCTAAGATTTCTTATCAAATCAGATTCGGTATAAGTCGCTTTGTTATTAGGTTCTATATCCCTTATTTGGAATAATAAATCTATATTATCAAGTATCACCTGCTCATCGTCATCCAGTTTTGCCATATCCGCTAATGCTTTCTTTTCCTTTAACAGTCGATTTAATCCTGTTATTCGTTTGATATTTTTAAGATAATCTTCTGTTTCATTTATTATTTTAATCTTCTTATCAATATTCTCAAGGCCTTTAATGTACTGAAGCGACGCCTTTGTTTGAAAGTGGGCTCTTATACAGTCATATTCATCTTTACCTTGTAAAAATGTCAATAATTTCGACAAATAATCTGTATTATGAGTACATCTTATATAGCAAAGAAGTAGTTCGCATTCTATACTTGAATATAATTTATTAATATTGTGTATATCAATGTTGGTACAAGCTATACCGGCAGCATAGCTAACTTGTGCTTTTTCCTTATCTCCTTTTAATTCACTCAGCCATCCTTTTACCAGCATTGCGTATTGTTTATGTATTTTCTTTTTTCCATGTTTCTTAACATATTCCTCAAGAAGAGCTTTAGTTCCTTCATAATTTTTCTCTTTGAGACAACAATATATTTTATTTCTCTCATTTTCAATCTTGCCTTCCGATGGGGAAGATAGATAGTTTATTGTATCGAAGTCAACTCCCATCCTTTCGAAAAAATAGCCATATGTAAATTTGTCGGTCGTTGTTTCATCACTTTCATATCTCGAATATGTACTTACGCTGCATATACCCGAGCATAATTCTTCTTCACTTATTTTCTTCTGATTTCTATAATAATATAGCAAATCGCCTATAGTCTTATTATACATTTTGTTGCTCCATCTTCACATAGCTTCTTTTCTTGTTAAAGGCGAGACCATACTTATATATTGGCTCATACCCTGACAGTACCAGGTCTTCGGCATAGTTCTTATATTCTATTTGCTTAAGCGCTTCATCGCAGACCTTTTCCATGGTCTGCAAGCCCTCAGTTTCTGAGTATTTAAGCTCAAGGATGGCTGCTTTGTTCAGTTTGTCATTTACAATCGTAATATCAGAGAAGCCGTTTCCGCCTTCCCTGTTGCTCTGAATATCACTAAACTGCGACAGGAGTCCTAATATAAAACCATGGTAAAAGTTTTCTTTCAGATCTTTTCTCGCGAATGTATCCCTTACGCTAACCGACTTCCTCAATAACTTATTCAGAACCTTGTTCATCTCAGCAGATTCGCCGTTTAAGCAGGCATTATAAAACTTCGTGGCGGACTCAGTATCTCTTCTGACCCGGTTATCAAACCACTTTAAAATATCCTCTTCGTAAATTTGGCAAACTTCCTTATTCGGAATCCAAAGCGTATATATATTATCAGCGCCGCGAGTTCCCGTAAGATACCCCGTGGCGTAAAGAATACCCCAAATGTTATCTATGCTTCCGTCAAGATCTCTGTATGTTAAATTCTCATTTATGCGTTTTTCTACCTTATCGCCTGCCACAAGCTTCTCAAGTTCCTCAGTTGTTTCTCTGGTTGATATATCAACAAACTCCCTTACAAGCTCGTTACTGCTCGAATTCGCCCAGTAATTTATAGCGCCTTTGCTTCCCTCAAAAATATTATCATTGACATAGTTTATTACATCCCATGGACAGTATACTTCATCATTACCAAATCTGAATCCGTCATACCAGGCTTTAATTTCATTCTTCTTGTCATATATGCCATAGTCTCTCAATATATTTTCAACTTCTTCATCACTGAAACCAAACGTTTCTCCGCTTCTAGGCATAGAAATAGAGTCAATTCTCAGGTTATTGAGGCCTGTAAATATGCTCTCCTTAGAGACACGAAGACATCCGGTTAAAACAGCAAAAGCCAGATTGCTATTTGTTTTTAAGGCGTCATGGAACATACTTCTGATTATGCCAACCATTTCATCATAATAGCCATGAACATGAGCTTTATCAAGAGGTACATCATATTCGTCTATCAAGATTACTGTGTTCACTCCATAATGTTTACTCAGCAACAGCGAGAGCTTCTGTAAACTGCCTGTCAGGATGTTGGTAGGTATAGAATAATATGTTGCTGAGTCAGACTCACGTTTGATTAATTTTCTGTAATCCTCTTTATCACCTTCGGAAAGCTTCGTACTGTCAAGCAGGAAAGCAAATCTCTCAGCTTCCCCACCTACAACATCACAAAGCTTTCCATAAGCTTCGTCAAACGTATTTCCATCAACCCGTTTTAGCGATATGGATATCACCGGATACTTTCCCTGGTGCTTCTCACATAACTCCTTGTTATCGGCTATAGCAAGGCCGTCAAAGAGCGAAGGATCGCTCCCTATTTCAAAAAAGTTCTTTAGCATGCTCATATTAAGAGTCTTCCCAAACCGTCTTGGGCGCGTAAAGAGAGTTACAGCGCTCCCTGTTCCTATTAAATTGCTGATAAGCTTAGTCTTATCAACATAGTAATAACCGTCCTTAATGACCCTTTCAAAGTCATCCCATCCTGTCGGCAAATTCTTCATAGTAGTGCTCCTTTATAAAACAAAAGTCCCATCTTTATGATAAATTCTACCATAAAGACGGGATTACGTCAATTAGATTGGTTACTGTTCAGATCGTATAGACCTTGTCGAAGAGCTTCATTCTTTCATCACTTAGGTGGTGACTGATAAGTATGAGGGTGAGGTCTTTATTCTTAAGGAGATTATTTTCTACTATCTCAGCGTTAGTCTTATCAAGGGCGCTGGTTCCTTCATCAACAAGGAGGATATTGCGGTTGTGGATAAGAGCTCTGGCTATCGCGACTCTCTGCTTCTGACCACCGGAAATATTGCTTCCCTGATCGCCTACCTCTGTATTAATACCATCATCAAGCTTTCCCAAATCACCTGATAAGGCACTGTTATCGCAGGCCTTGTCAAGCTCTGCCTCAGTAAAATTATCCTCGAGAGTTATATTTTCCTTAATTGTTGTATTAAAGAGAAATACGTTCTGCTCTATATAGCTCATTCGCTTCTGAAGCTGTTCAGGAGAGTAGTCCTTTACATTGACACCGTCATAAAGAATCTCGCCGGTGTAATCAGTCAGCCATCCAAGAAGAAGCTTTAAGGTCGTAGACTTTCCGCTTCCTGAGGCCCCGACTATGGCGTACTTCTTTCCGGCCTCGAATGTAAGATTCAAATTACTGAGCACAGGCTTATCGCCATAGGCAAAGTTTACATCCTTGAACTCGATCTTAGATGAAAGCTCCGGCAACTGCTTTGCCTCGTTAGAATCAACAGCAAGCTCATCTCCATGCTTGATAGCTTTAAAGATTGGTTTAGCTGCCTCAAACCTCATCTTATATCCACCAAGCTGTCCTAAGTTATTATAGATAGAGGCGCAAATATTTCCACCGCCCATAATAGCTGACTGTATGATTATTCCCTTGATAGAAAGAATCATAATTAATATGCTGACACTGCACTGACATATAACACTAAAAAAGGCTATTGCGTCACCGTACAGGTTCTGCTTAAAGTTAAGATTAAACTTAGCGTTCTCAATACGCGCGCTCTGCTCGGAACTCTTTTTCTTAAGAAGAAGCTCTTTCCCAAATGAACGAAACACATCATAACCCATAAAAATATTTTTGAGACTATCGGTCGCTTTAGCCTGTTCCTCCATTGACTTCGCTCCTAAGGCCTGCATTTTATTTCCAAGTAAGCCCGGCGCGAAAATGATAATCGCGGCAGCAATTAATGAAGCGACCAGCAAAGACCAATGCATGGTAAAGAGCGCCACAATACTGAATAATATCTGAGCCACAGAATCAATACATGAAAAGAAAGGATTCCATGCGCTCTCTTCAATCTGCTTAATATCATTTGTGAAATGTGATATATACTCACCGCTATCCTGCTCATGATACTCATTATAGGATTTAGCTAAAAGGCTGTTTGTCATATCAGCTCTTACATCATTATTCATACGCCTGATTGCGTTGTTCGCAAGAAATCCCTTAAAGGCGTCAAGTAAAAGGACAACCATCCATCCAATAACATCTATCGCAAGCCAGGTAAGGCAGGTCTTTGCATCCCTGTCTATAAGAGCTTGCATACTCCAAATCAATACGAGATTCAGACCAACCTGGATACCGCTCATTAATACCTGGACAATGACAGCAAACAGGTTGATTTTAAAGTGCTTCATTATGTAGTATTTCATAAGTCCCCCTTTCAGGCACACGATAGTGTACCCGGTTTGTCAATTAATGTGTATCTTCTACATCTAAGATTAAGACAAGACAGTACCTTTTTGCAGGTCAAACATTTTTCCGGCAAGTTGTTGGTACACCACTTGTCATTCAGCTCTTTATCATCTATATTAACCCTCCCATCATGCACTCTTCCTATAATATTACGCTCGTCACCCAGACAGACTGTACATTTTTCTATATAGCCATCAGCCCTGAACACACAGCTGTTAGGATAGCTTGCGTAACAAATGTCGCCAAATGGTACGTCTTTATTATACATGTTTAATCCCAATTTTTCAATATATCTTTTATGAGAATCGTAATTCAAATTCTCCCTTTGCGCAAGCTCATTGTTGCTTATATGTTTACAATCAAATATCTTGTGAATGACGAACTTAAACCTTGGGTCATTACCGTATTTACTGTTCATATAATCATACCATTCTAAATCACTATCATTCAGCCCAATTTTTCTGCGAATTATAATTTCAAATTGGTACATATCAGGAGATAAGCTTTTTATCAAATCAAGGTTATCTGTAATCCTTGACAATGTCCCATCTCCATTAGCTAATTTTCTCATACTATCATGTTCGTATCCATCCATGGTTATCTGGAAAGATTTTATTCCTGCCTTATAGTATCTGCAAAAATCCTCTTCAGATAAGAGATAGCCATTAGTTGTCATAGTGATAGATATCTTTTTTCCAATTCCATTATAGTATGAATACATATCTTCCGAGCACTCAAGTACTTCATCCCTGCATAATGTAGGTTCTCCACCAAACCAATTCACAGAAGCAGCTTTAAGCCTCGGTGCCTCATTAACAATATACTTCTTTATAGTATTTAAAGTGTCATAGCTCATCTCTCGATTCGGATGATTTTCATAGCAATACGAGCATCTGAAATTACAGGCTTCAGTAGGCATTATTGTA
Organism: uncultured Eubacteriales bacterium; assembly: GCA_900314885.1. Lineage (GTDB taxonomy): Bacteria > Bacillota > Clostridia > Lachnospirales > Lachnospiraceae > Catonella. The sequence continues at coordinate 389,613 of OMWY01000001.1, read as the reverse complement.
TATATTCCATAATTTGTCATATTCTCTTTAAACAAAGCTAGCACTGTCATCGCTTCTTCAGAGTTAGTGATAAGTGACTCTCTATGCAGAAATTAGATTTCCTTTCCATATAATTATAGTAGTACTTGTAAACGCTATCATCTTCATCTAGATGATAATCTTATATTACCACACACCTTACAGAAAAAACATGGCGTATTCAGCATTTTTAACTGCTGAATACGCCATGTTATACATTCGTTCACCATATTATAATATGTAGAGACATTGGTTAAGGAGGAAAAATCATGAAACATATCTACAAGATACTTATTCAAGCAGTACTATTGATGATGTTACTTAGCCCACTTATTTGTGAAGCTAATAATATCATTATCGAACTTCCTATTGGGATACCACCCATAGTGTTATGAGGCAAAGGCAAGAAACCTGACTTTACATATGAGGTTTCTTGCCTCACCACTTATTTCAGTTTTATATGAAACTCAATATCAAGGTACTTCTCTATTACATCTATTGCAACATTCGACTCATTGAAGTATACTGCAAGCGCATGGCTTAATTCCAGACACCTTATCGTTTGTCTACTGTTCCATGCATTTTGGGCGTAAAGTGAACATGCCATGTGATACACAGTAATAAATAACATATTCCGGCTATCGTATTCAAGTATTGAAGTCATAACTTTCTTACTAAGTTCTGAACTTTTGTCGTAATCGCCATCTAGCATCAAGAAATCAGAATAATTATTTAACGCCTTTACAATGGCTTTGTTAAATGGCATGTTATGTTCATATACATACTTTTCAACATTATCATATAACGCCATACTTTTAGCGGTCTCATCATTGTTTCTATATGCTACTCCAATAATGTTCAATATGCTAATTTCAGTTTCATTCATTATCCGATTATACGAAAACTTGCCATCCTTAAATTCCGGTATAGACCTTTTAATAAGCTTTTCCAATTCAGCAATGTATGTCTTTTGATCTATATTTCCTTCAGAATATTTTCTTACTATCGCAACCTCTTCATTCATTTGAGTTTTTTCCATGTCATCCATAAAAGAATTCATAAGGACTGCATTAGAATAGAACTTATTTATGCCATCTTTCACATCATGCCTTTCTACACTCTTTTCCATTTCCATATAATTCTCAATATTGTACATTGTTCCGGAATTATATGAGAACTTGTAATTCACACCTGATCGATGCATCCTATTTAGCAGAAGTTCAAGCTTCTCTTTGCCTGGATCAAGTTTACCACTTTCATATCTCGCTAATACAGTAACATCGCATATTCCATCCGACAGCTCTTCCTGAGTGAGTCCAAGTTCCTTTCTGAGAGAATGGAGCAGATCACCCTTTGTCCACCTTCTGAACTCTTTTCCGTCATTTGGTATTTGTAGTTCCAATTCAGTTATGGCATCATACAGGTTTTTCTCATCCTGAGTGAGTCTCCCGGTCTTCGATGGGTTGTTTTGCTTATATTTTAGAAGCTGCCACGTTCCTATTAAGGCATTTATTTCCTTCAGATATTGTAATGATGCATTTATCATTACAGGTTCTTCTCCATCTGCGGCTTCGGATTCACAGAATCCGATGGCAACATCAGCTGTAAAAACCATTTTTAAGACATTATACTTATCCTTGCCTAGAAGATATTGATAAAGTTCTTGCCAGTATTCTTTGCTTTTTGTTATTCTTAAATATGATATCAACAGGCCTAGTTCCTGTTTGCTGAAATATGGCTGAGTCAGATTTTTCTTATCTTTGTGTGTAATAAGATAGCCTTCCAGATACAGCCTTTCAGCATCCTCTGTTAATCCTTTTAGTTCCTGTAACTTGCCTTCATAGAAGGTGATGTACTGCCTATGTGCCTTTTTTCTGCTATAGTTTTTCTTATAATAATCAATTAACGATTCATTATCAAGCAGTTCCCCACTATGAAGCGCATTTTGAAGAGTCTTTCTTATTACTAAGGCTTCAGCCTCCTCATATGATGATACATATTGTATGCCTGATGAATCGACTTCCATACGTTCAAGAAGAAATCCTGCCGTAAACATATCCGGTATATACTCACCGGTTTCGTAGCGACTGTATGTTGTAGAATCACAAATTCCCTCGCAGACATCCTTCATCCGCATGTTCTTGTTGTTTCTCACAAACTGCAATAACTGTCCTATAGTTTTCTCTTTCATTTTAAATAAACTCCATTAACTCTCTTATATTTCTTACGCCATTTACCTGCATCACGGAGCTTTCCTTTTTGGATACCTTGACATTTACCTTTGGAATTATCGCAAGCGGAACTCCTGATTTTATCGCTTCCGATAGTCTTGCGTCAGCCTCACGGATCCCGCGGACTTCGCCGGTAAGGCCTATTTCACCAAACGCTACTATTTTCCTGGCGCTTTCTTTGTTCCTGTAGCTTGAAATAATAGCTGCGGCGATAGCAAGGTCGAGAGCCGGTTCATTTACACGGAGACCGCCTGCTATATTTATATAAATATCACAGGTGCCAAGGTTTAAGCCAAGGCGCTTTTCAAGGACAGCTATTATCATGTTTACGCGGTTAAAATCTGCTCCGTTCGCTGTCCTCTTAGGGAAATTAAAATTTGTGGGGCTTACAAGAGCCTGGACCTCAACAAGAATGGGCCTGCTGCCCTCTATGGTACATGCAATTACGGAGCCTGGCGCGTTTTCAGGCATTCCGGCGAGCATGTATTCGGAAGGATTCGTTACCTCGGTCAGGCCTTCGGAGCTCATATCAAATACGCCGACTTCATTCGTACTACCGAACCTGTTCTTAGCGGCGCGAAGAATTCTATAGGACGCGACATTCTCGCCCTCAAAATAGAGAACAGTGTCGACCATGTGCTCGAGGGTTCTGGGGCCCGCTACCGTTCCCTCCTTCGTAACATGGCCGACTATGAAAATGGATACCCCGAGGTCCTTTGAGACCCTTAAGAGGGAGGAGGTGGCTTCACGGACCTGAGAAATAGAGCCCGGAGCCGCATCAACCTCATCGCGATATATAGTCTGAATTGAGTCTATTACAACCACGTCAGGTTTATCAGCCTCAATAACATTTTCAATTTTGCCTAAATCTGTTTCGCAAAACAGCGAAATATCATCCGTAGAATCCCCTAAGCGTTCCGCCCTCATTTTTATCTGCTTGGGGCTTTCCTCTCCGGATACATAAAGCACATTAACATCCTTAGCTGACAATTTGGCGCACATCTGAAGGAGGAGGGTAGATTTTCCTATACCGGGATCACCGCCTACAAGAACAAGAGATCCCTTTACTATGCCACCGCCAAGCACACGGTCGAATTCACCTATATCAGTCTTGATGCGCTCATCATTTATAAGTGAGACGTCTCTTAATTTAACCGACTTTATCTCAGTGAGTCCCACCTTAACAGACGAGGCACCGGGCTTCTTAGCAGCTACCGGCGCCTCAACAAAAGAATTCCAAGCCTTGCAGGAAGGGCACTGACCCATCCATTTGGATGACTCATAGCCACATTCCTTGCAGAAAAATACTGTTTTACTCTTTGCCATCAGATTTCCTTAACTTCTACCTTTACTTCTTTTCCGGTTCCGAGTTCAACCGAAAGGGTTACCTTGCCTCCCAGGTTGCTCTTCTGACTTCCGGCTTCGTTCCCGTTAATAAATACGGCGTATTCCTTTTCTTCTTCGACCTGCAGCGTGATGTCCGCGTCCTCAGGTCCTTCTACCGTGAAACTTACCTTGCCCGGAGCCGCGATATAATCATGTACAGCTGTTCCCGGAACTGACTCGTAGGCAAACATCCCATTTTTCTCAAGCTTGGTGATTTCCTTGAAGGTCTTGATCTTATAGAGGTCTCCGTCGAATTTCCAGTCGGAGAGCTTGCCTTTCTCATCAAGGGTGTAATCACCGAATCCAAGAGCTGTGTCGCCTTCTCTGCAGATAAGTTCATGTACCACTGCCATCGTTTTTTACCTCACTAAGTTTATGTTGTAAGGTTAAGGTAAATGCCCAATACTTACCTTAACCATAAGTTCTTAATCATACTGCCTTAATTACGATCTTGTCTTCATCTACCCCTACGGTAACCTCGCTGCCATTTACAACCTCACCGCCGAGAACCTTGTCAGCAAGCAGGTCTTCTACCTCCTCCTGAATCTTTCTCTTAAGCGGTCTCGCGCCGTAGTTGGTGTCTTTCCCGGCCTTTGCGAGGTGGGCTATAGCCTCGTCTGTAAACGTAAGCTTAATTTCCATCTCATCATTTACACGCTTAGCGACCTTATCGGTAAGAATTCTTACAATCTTCGCGAGATCTTCCTCTGTAAGCTGGTGGAAGACAAGGACCTCGTCTATTCGGTTAAGGAATTCAGGCTTAAATATCCTCTTTACCTCGCCCATGACGTTATCCTTCATCCGCTTATAGTCGGCATCCTTATCATCGCTTGTCGCAAAGCCTAACTTCTTAGGTGAAATGATTTCACGCGCGCCGGCATTACTCGTCATGATGATTACCGTATTCTTGAAGTTCACGGTACGGCCCTGGGAATCGGTAATTCTCCCGTCATCAAGGACCTGAAGAAGTATGTTAAATACATCCGGATGGGCCTTCTCTATCTCATCGAAGAGGATTACCGAATAAGGGTGCTTCCTTACCTTCTCTGAGAGCTGGCCGCCCTCGTCATAGCCAATGTATCCCGGAGGTGAGCCTATCATCTTCGAGACGCTTTCCTTCTCCATGTACTCAGACATATCAACTCTGATCATGGCATCCTCGCTTCCAAACATGGATTCGGCAAGGGCCTTCGACAGCTCCGTCTTGCCTACACCTGTAGGGCCAAGGAATAAAAATGATCCGATTGGCTTTGAAGGGTCATTAAGACCAACTCTGCTTCTTCTTATAGCCTTAGCTACCGCCGTAACCGCCTCATCCTGACCGATTACACGCTCATGGAGCTCCGACTCGAGATTCCTTAAACGTTCGCTTTCGCCCTGTACTATCTTAGTTACCGGAATCTTAGTCCAGTTGGCGACCACATCGGCCACTGCGTTCTCATCTACCGTAAGCCCAGAGGATTCAGCCTTATCCGCCTCCGATACCTTAAGCTTTTCCAGTTTCGCGTTCACCTCAGCCTGCTTCTTCTTAGCCTCGCCTGCCTCTTCGAAGTCCTCATTTTTGATAGCCTGAAGCTTTTCCTCCTCAAGCTTCGTGACCTCACTTTCAAGCTTAGCGACCTCAGGGGTTCCCTTATATTCAGAAAGTCTTACGTGGGCGCAGGCCTCATCCATTACATCTATAGCCTTATCAGGCAGAAATCTGTCTGAAATATAACGGGCCGAAAGCTTAACAGCCGCCTCAAGAGCTTCGTCGGTTATATGGACCTTATGGTGGGCTTCGTATTTATCGCGAAGGCCTCTTAATATCTCTACTGACTGCTCCTCCGTAGGTTCCTCGATTAATACCGGCTGGAACCTTCTCTCAAGGGCAGCATCCTTCTCTACATATTTCCTGTACTCTTCACTCGTTGTGGCTCCGATGATCTGAATCTCACCGCGGGCAAGGACAGGCTTCAGGATATTTGAAGCGTCAAGGCTTCCCTCAGCGCCACCGGCGCCGATTATAGTATGGAGCTCATCTATAAAGAGTAGGACATCCTTGTTCGCCGATGCCTCATTTATAACACCCTTGATACGTTCCTCGAACTCACCTCGGTACTTGGTACCGGCTACGATGCCTGACATATCAAGCATCATGACCCGCTTTCCCTGAACCGTGGATGGGACCCTGCCCTTCACGATAAGCTCAGCGAGACCTTCCGCTATGGCAGTTTTGCCGACCCCCGGCTCACCTGTGAGACAAGGGTTGTTCTTAGTCCTTCTTGAAAGTATCTCTACTACCCTCGTGATTTCCTTCTCACGGCCCACAACCGGGTCAAGCTTCCCCTGGGAAGCGGCCTCAGTGAGGTCTCTCGCGAATTTATCAAGGAAAGGAGTCCTTCCCCTGCTGCTGCCCTGGCCGCCGTGGCGGGCTCTGAAATCATTTCTTGCGTCATTTGCGTTTATTCCAAGGGCCGCGTAGATATCGAGGTAAATCTTCTGAATATTCGCTCCGAGGGAGTTAAGAAGCTTAGTTCCTACCGACTCCCTGTCTTCTATAAGGGCCAGTAAAATGTGCTCTGTTCCTATCGCTTCAGCCTGAAGGTGCTCAGCTATAGCGCCCGCGTTCTGAAGGGCCGCCTTAACCCTCGGCGTAATCGGAATGGTACTCCTTAGAACGAGAATGCCCGGATCCACGAGCTGTCTCGTGATTCCTATCATTCTCTCGGCCGTTATGCCGTTCTCCTCAAGCACCTGCCTCGCAACGCCGTCCACGGAAAGGAGTCCGATAATAACGTGGGCCGTCCCTGTGTAGCCGTGGTTAAGCATCTTGCTAGCCTCGACCGCCTGGTCCATAGCCTCCTTAGCGTTCCTGGTAAAATTGTTCTGCATGTCCTGTCATTCCTTTTTTTTCGTAAATAGGTATATTATGGAAAATATTACCAGCAGTACTACAACTACCGCCAATACTATTATAACACTTCTGATGATTTTTGCACCACTTTCATCAATTTTAATACTTGGAAATGGATTGTTTACAGTATTTTCGCCGGTATTCCCATTTGTTATAGCTTCACCGCCTGATGTTATGGCTTCGCTCCCTGTGGTGTAGCTGCCGTTTTCTCCCTCGGTTACGGCTTCTCCGCTAGCGGATTCGACAGCGCTCCCTGAAGCAAGGCCGGGGTTAAGCTCCTCCATGAGAGGATCTGATGTGATACCGCTTCCGCTTGCTGCGGTCCCATTTTCTCCCGTTAAGCCGCTTCCGCTAGCGTTTCCGCCCGCTTCGCTATCTGTACCGTCCTTCGTGTCGCCAGACTTACTCTTCCTCGTCACCTGGATCGTATATTCGCTTGTGTTGCCACTTTCAGCTGTAACTGTAATCTTTATAATATTGTTTGATCCAACCTTAAAGCCCTTATTTCCGGAAACCGTGACCGTAGACGAAGAATCATTCGGAATAGCGCTTATCACAAGGCTCTTCACATCATTTTCAACCGAGACGTAATAATTCCTCGTGTCCTTATCAAAGGCCGGAGTCAGAGCTTCACCGCCTATCCTTAGGGCCTGTAGGGTGGCGTCATCGCTTGCGCCTGTGTCCGCCTTGATATTAATAGTAACCGGACTGGTTGAAATGGACAGCTCCTCGCCGCTCGCATAGGAGTAGAGGTGAACGGCGTCTGCGAATTTTACCTTGAATTCGCCCGTGTTCCTCGCCTTAAAGCGGATATCAAATGAGTTCCAGGTCTCACCCTCATCGGCATCAAGAAGGTTAACCTTAAGAATACCATTACCTCCGGTTATACCCTGGTCAGCCGATATGAATTTCGCCAGCTTCGCGGGATAAGTTATATAGGTCTCAAGGCCGCTCACCGGCACATCGCTTTTTATGGTGAGCGTGACCTTGAATTTCTCGCCTACCGTAACCGCGCTTGATTCGCTGCCAAGCGTAACCGTGCCGGTGTCAGCCATGGCCGTAACGCTTAAGCTCGTAAATGTACCGATAGCGATTGAAATTACAGTAAGCAACACCAATACATTTTTCAAAATATTCTTCATAGTTTTATTTCTGAAGGGTCACGGTATAGACTCGTTGCGACCCATTTTCAGCGGTAACAATCACCTGAATAGTGTTCACGCCTCTTACGAGCACATGCTCGCCCGTGCCTTCCACAACTGATTTACCTGATACCGCTGTCGCCGATACTGTGACTGACACATCATTTTCAGCGGGAACAACCGTATATTCAGTGACCTCAGGTGAAAATGTAGGCGTGAGCGTGTAGTTTGACACGGTGAGTGACGAGAGATAATTATTGAAGTCCTTTGTCTCGCTAGCGCCGCCGGTTCCGGGCATCGCGGCCGCTGTCGTCGGCATGTCCTTATAGACAGGAATGGAAAATACAAGCGGCTGCTCACCCAAGGAACTATAAGCTGTTTTTGTCTTAACTGACTCACCTCGACCTACTTCGATATTAGTCATGTACTGATGACCATAGGTTAATTTAGCGGTCATATTGAATTTCTGAAGGTAGACCGTATTCTGGCCCCTGTCTATATACTCATAACCGATATAGGCGGCACCGCCAAGGATGGCCCTATACTGGTTAGTCCATGGAATTAATATTCTCCGGTTAAGCGGAGTGCCGTCATAATAGACCTTATTTACATTGCCAACACTTGCGTAGGTAAGTCCGTGAGCAACCGCTCCACCGGCTGTTGTGCTTCCGTAAGCACCTATGTTATAAAAATTATAAAGTCCCTCATATCCGGATACGGTCCCGCTTACACTAGACGTAAATCCGCTTCCGCCTAAGACCTCCTGCTTAGAACGGGTAGCGAGGTGGTAAGGGCTTACGCCCGAATATGCCGCTGCGTCCATAAATGTATCGGCATAGGTTCTCGTCACGGTAGTTCCCATGTCATCAGTATAAGAATAGCTTGTGCCGTCCATGGCCGTTCCCGCGAGAATTGCCTGAACCCCGGAAATAGTCTGAAGCCCGGCCTTATAAGAAAGAAGCTCGAACTGATATACGTAGTCCTCGGTGAGCCAGTTTCTCGGGTCCATATAATATTTTACCGCCTGCTCAGACGCCGTAACCCAGGTACTACCGTCATATGGAATATACTTGTCCGTAAGCGGGTCATAAGCTCCCTCCGCTGTCGACTTCCATGCTGCGTTCTTACTGTTAGGGATGAGGTTTACGCCAACCTTGCTTTCATTTGCGACAGCTTCATCCCAGGTCATAGGAAGGAGATTTGCTTCGAAGGTCCAGTAAGGGTGCTTACTGTGAAGCTCTCTTAGGTACGGCTTATAGCTCTCAGGGAAGCCCGCAGCAGTCATGGCGGCTTCAAATTCGCTGTCAGAAAGGGCTGTAGTAGGCGTTGCCGGCGTAACAGCGGGTGATGTTGTAATTACAGGTTCGGGAGCAACTGCAGAACCACTTGCTGTCCCTGTATTGTTACCTGTATTATTTTCACTTGTGCCGCTTCCCTTGTTCACATTTTTATCACCGGAAGAAGTATTATTTTCATTAGTTTCACTTCCGGTATTTTCTTTTGTATTATCCTTACCGGCTTCAGCCGCCTGTCTTGCGGCCTCTGTCGCCGCCTCATCTATTGTTTTTCCTAATTGCAGCTTATCACTTTTTACGTAGCCTGTCATTAATTTTTTGTTGTAATAAAATGCAATTAAAAAATATTTTTCCTCTTCACCGGTCTCGCCTATTATCTGACATTTCTGTCCGTAAGTAAGCGCCACCCTTTGTTTTTTATATTTTAAAATACTTCCGCTCGATACGGCCTTTGTCCTTGCGTATACACCTTTTTTAGCAGTGATTTCAGCTTTTACTTTATTTGTTTTACTTGCCGATAATTTAATATAAGACGATATTGCGTACCCTGTATACCATTTGTTATTTATTTTATATTTAATAGTGTACCATTTATTTCCGTCTTTATCGTTTTTATTTCCGGTGACATATACCTTTGTATTTTCCTTTAAAGTCACCGGTGTGCCGGCAACTACCTTTTGGGCATAGGTAGTCCCGGCACCCTTTCTCACTTTTAACGCGTCAGCAGTAACTGTCGCTTTTATTTTTATAGGTTCGTATACAGTATAATCTCCCGCGGAATCCGCCGCATACGCAATATTATTATCCGTAAAAAGGCAAGGATTAACACCCCCTGTCAGGCTTACACACGCTGTCAGGGACAACAAGGCCATAACTTTCTTTGTTCCGCGAATATCCATTATACCCCTTTTCTTTTGTTGTGGCTTCAGTGTCGTGAAGCTTTAAAAGCCGCGACCGCCTTATTTCCTATATCGTGACGCATGTATTTATTGGCGAAATTAACCCACTTTGTCGCTTCATAGGCCCTCTTCTGGGCCTCAGGAAGATCCTTTCCCGTAGCGACTACGTCAAATACACGGCCACCGTTTGTCACTAATTTTCCATCCTTAATTTTACTGCCCGCATGGAATAAATAATATCCATTCTTTCCGAAATGCCCACCTATCTCAACAGGCACTTCCTTCTCATACTTAACCGGATACCCGTCAGAAGCAAGCACAACGCAGACAGCGGCGTTCTTAGCGAACTTAAGCTCAATCTCGTCAAGAGTTCCGTCGACACAGTGCTCCATTATTTCGACTATATCGCTCTTCATACGTGGCAGTACTACCTGAGCCTCAGGGTCTCCGAAACGGGCATTGTACTCGAGTACCTTAGGGCCATCCTTCGTAAGCATTAATCCTACGAAAAGAACTCCCTTAAAAGGCCTTCCTTCAGAAGCCATAGCCGCCATAGTCGGCTTATAAATATGGTCCATGCAATAGTCGGCGATATCGTCCGTATAGAAGGGACTCGGAGAAATATTTCCCATACCGCCCGTATTCAAGCCCTCATCATTATCCTTCGCTCGCTTGTGGTCCATAGCGCTCGTCATAGGCTTAATTGTCTTACCGTCGCAGAAGCAGAGTACCGAAACCTCAGGCCCTGTCATAAATTCCTCTATGACAAGCTTATTTCCGGCTGTTCCGAATTTCTTATCCTCCATAATTTCCTTAACGCCATCGAGCGCCTCGGATAAATTATTGCAGATAAGCACACCCTTGCCGAGGGCGAGACCGTCAGCCTTAAGTACGATAGGGAATTTTTCGTTCTTCTTTAAATATTCTATGGCCTCTTTATCACTCGTAAATACCTCGTAGCTTGCCGTCGGAATATTATATTTTTTCATGAGGTCCTTTGAAAATGCCTTGCTTGCCTCAATTATCGCCGCGTTCGCCCTTGGCCCGAAGGTCCTTATTCCCGCAGCCTCGAAGGCATCAACACAGCCCTTCGCGAGTGGATCGTCAGGTCCCACAATTACAAAATCAATTTTATGGTCCTTAGCGAATTTTACCTGGGCATCAAAATCCATAACAGGAATATCGACACACTCGGCAACCTCTGCAATTCCGGCATTCCCCGGCGCGCAGTATAATTTCTTTGTGAGTGGACTTTCAGCGACCTTAGCCGCTATGGCATGCTCACGTCCGCCGCCACCGATAATTAATATATTCATTTTCATATAAATTCCCTTTTTATTCTATCACTCAGATATGAAAACTTTGTGGTCTTTTATTGTCAGTTTTCCGTTAGCGAACAGGTCTATCGCCTTCGGAAGCAGCTTCCATTCGGCTTCCTGCATGACCCTCTTCTGTAAAATTTCAGGGGTATCATCGTCCTTTATTTCGACAGCCTTCTGAAGTATTATATGGCCCGAATCGGTTCCCTCGTCCACGAAATGAACCGTAGCTCCCGTAACTTTCACGCCCCTCTTAAGAGCCGCCTCGTGAACCTTAAGTCCATAATATCCTGTTCCGCAAAATGAAGGAATCAGCGAAGGGTGGATATTAATTATTTTATTCGGATATTTTTCTACCATTTCAGGCGGAATAATTACTAAATATCCGGCAAGCACAATTAAATCAGGCTTAACATTATCAAGCTCAGCTATTAATGCCTTATTAAAGGCCTCCCTTTCATCGAAATCCTTAGGTGAAATTACCTTCGCGGGTACCCCTGCGTTCTCGGCACGGGTAAGAGCATAGGCTCCCTTATTATTGCTGATAACCTCGACAATTTCGGTATTTGTTACGGTGCCGTCATTTACCCGGTCAATGATGTGCTGGAGGTTCGTACCACCGCCGCTGACAAGGACAACAAGTCTTATCATATTACGTCCACACCCTTCTCGCCGTCAGTTATTTCACCGACTATATAAGCCTTCTCACCGGCCGCCTCAATCGCCTTTATTGTCTTATCTGCATCGGCACTGTCAACCGCGACCATCATACCGATTCCCATATTGTAGGTATTATACATCATGTGCTCATCTATATTGCCGTCCTTAGCGAGCATACCGAAAATCGGCGGAACCGTATAGGAATCCTTCTTAATTACCGCCCTCTTGCCATCTATAAGCATACGAGGAATATTTTCATAGAAGCCACCGCCCGTAATATGACTGCAGGCCTTAACCGTGACTCCGGCTTCCTTTATACTCTTAAGCGCCTTTACGTAAATTATTGTCGGTTTAATTAATACATTTCCTAAGGTATCGCCGAGTGACTCATAGTATTTTGAAAGGCCGGCCTCGCTTATATCAAAAACCTTCCTTACGAGTGAAAATCCGTTGCTGTGAATTCCGCTTGAAGCGATACCGATTATGGTATCACCCTTCTTTAATTTATTTCCGTCAATTAATTCTGCCCTGTCAGCGACTCCTACCGCAAATCCGGCAAGGTCATATTCATCCTCGGGCATAAGACCCGGATGCTCAGCGGTCTCACCGCCTACAAGAGCAGCCCCTGCCTGCTTGCAGCCCTCAGCCACACCCTTTACAATCGCGGCTATTTTTTCCGGAATATTCTTTCCGCAGGCTATATAGTCAAGAAAAAATAAGGGCTCACCACCTGCGCAGGCCACATCATTTACGCACATGGCTACGCAGTCTATTCCGACCGTATCATGCTTATCCATTACGAAGGCGAGCTTTATTTTGGTGCCGACACCATCTGTTCCCGAAAGTAAAACAGGGTCGTTCATTTTCTTTATTTTATCAAGAGAAAAAGCGCCTGAAAATCCGCCGATTCCACCAAGTACCTCAGGTCTTGTTGTGGCTTCAACGTACTTTTTCATTAATTTTACTGACTCATATCCAGCTTCAATATCGACTCCGGCTTTTTTATAATCCATGATAACCTCACTTATTCATATCTTCGTAGTATTTTTTATAGCCCTCGGACTCTATTTTTTCTTTTTTAGCCATAACGCCATCCTTTAATTCAGCTGCGTAAGCCTTTACCTTCTCACGAAGGGCAGGGTCCTTGACTGAAATAATCTTAGCGGCTAAGATAGCTGCATTCTTCGCCCCGTTAATAGCGACCGTAGCGACAGGAATTCCCGATGGCATCTGAACTATGGAGTACAGTGAATCAACTCCGCCGAGCGCCTTCGTGTAAATAGGAACTCCTATAACAGGTATAGGCGTAATAGCTGCCGCCATGCCCGGTAAATGAGCGGCACCGCCGGCTCCTGCTATTAATACATCGTATTTTGCCTCAGCCCCCTTAGCGTATTCATAGAATACATCCGGCATCCTGTGAGCGCTGATAATTGTTACCTCGTACTCAATCCCGAATTTGTCAAGAGTTTCCATCGCGGCCTTCATGATTCCCAGATCTGAATCAGAGCCCATTACTATTCCTACCATCTTTTCCCTCCTGTGTGCTTGAGTCTAATATCTCTTTTATCAAAGGCAGGCAGTCAATAAATGAATCGTAAACCTCCGGATCAAACTGACTGCCCCGCCCCTTTTCCATAATATTTAATGTCTCAGATAGCGATAGCGCTTTTTTATAATGCCTCACACTTGTAAGTGCGTCGAAAACGTCTGCAACTGACATAATTCTCGCTTCAAGCGGTATAAAATCACGCTTCTTCCCTTCGGGATACCCGGTACCATCATAACGTTCGTGGTGATAAAGGGCTATATTTCTCGCTATCTCATATTCCTCATCGGGGTAATTTCCCTTCATAAGCCTGTCAATAATTTTCGCCCCATTAACTGTATGGGTTTTCATTATTTCAAACTCTTCAGGCGTAAGCTTACCCGGTTTATCAAGTATGCTGTCATCTATGGTGATTTTCCCTATATCGTGGAGTGGCGCAAGCATCCTTAGCTTTCTCGGAAAATCCGCCATGGATGCGCCGGCTAGCAGTTTATTTTCTATCATCTTTTCAGCGATCATATATACATAAGTGCTTGTCCTCTTGATATGACCACCCGTCGTCGAATCCTTGCTCTCGACTATTTCAGAAAATCCGCTAAGTGCCGTATCGTGAGCAGAAAGCAGGGCTCTTGTTCTCTGTTCTACCTGTCCCTCAAGGGATCTGCTGTAATCAAGGCTTAATTTACGTCTTCTTTCTTCCTCGGTAATATCATTAAGGTTTATGATATAGCCGCATGGCTTTTGCTTTCCCTCGCGGATTTCTTCATACTCAATCTTATATATTTTCTCACCGTATTTTATCGGTTGACAGTTTCCGCCCGATTTTATTTCCTTTATTTTATCAAGCAGACTCTCCGGTAAATCATCACCCTTATTTAATTCTCTGACATCTGACAGAACCAGGCGGGCTCTGTCATTTATCATTGATATCGTGTTGTAATTATCGGCGACAATAAAACCATTTTCCGAATAATTAATTATATTCTCAATTCCGATTGTATTTACGTCATAATTTCTGTGAATTACAATCGGTGTCAGAAGCATGCAGGATATAAATATGCATATCATAAATACGTTAACAGGTATTTTATCAAAATAATGATTTATAATATATCCCGTTACCGGTATAAAATAAATCGAGGAGAACAGCATCGCCTGTCTTACGCTTCTTCCTTTTTTAACACTGTCGTGACCCAATTTAATTATTAATAATATGCTTATTATTACGCTTGCGAAATACCAGTACCATACAATTCCATGTTCCCTCTGAAGTACAAACCTATGATCAATTACACTTGCGTATACCCTGGTATAGAGAAGCTTATTCTTCCCCATAGTTGAGGCAACCAGGATTATAAATGTCGAATTAATTCCGATCAGGTATTTCTGCCTTCTCTTTAAATGTATTCCAACAAGGTTCGCGTAAAATGGAACCGATATCGCGATTTCCCCGCATGTTCCCACATAAAGAAGCTTTTGAGCGCTGATGGCCATAGAATATGATGTCGCAAGCTTCAGACCTATCTCAGCTAGGCATATTATGCACATACAGGCGCAGAACACAACCGCCATTTTCTGGCTGTATGATGGCTTGGATCCTATTATTATCATGAGCCAGAATATAGCAAAGGCAAGTACTACAAAGTCAGATACAAATTGTATTTGCGGACTCATATCACTCACCTCCTTCTTCACTCTTGGAAATGAGTGCCTTAATATCCCTCCTCGAAGCGGAAAAGGCATCCACAACAATAGGGTCAAAATGAGTGCCACGTTCATTTATTATCTCATCTACGGCCTCTGAAAAGGTTAACGCAGTCCTGTAAGGTCTCTCACTTATCATTGCGGTAAATGAATCCACAACCGCTATAATTCTTGCTGCAAGCGGAATTTCTGTCCCTGAAATTCCATTTGGATAACCGCTTCCGTCCCACCATTCGTGATGGTATTTTATTGCGTTAACACACTCGGTATAGTAGGAGTTAAAATCATTTTCCGAGAAAATATTCTTTAACATATCCACTCCGTAAACCGTATGCTCCCGCATTTTCGCCCTCTCCTCTTCAGTCAGAGGGTCCGGCTTTTTTATAATACTGTCAGGCACACGAATCATGCCTATATCGTAGAGGGCTGAGGCAATCCTTGTGGTGTCTGTAAATGATTCGGTAATTTCGGCGTTGCCACTCTTCTTTAATCTGTCCATAATTATAGACGCGATTTCCATAGGCAGACCAACGCCCTTTTCCTCCTCCATGTTCCTGTTTTTAGCAAGAAAGGCGAAGGAATTTACCATTTTTTCGTATTCCTTCTGTAGCTTTTCCGTCTTCTCCTTGGCATCCGCTATAAGCTCATTCTGATAGCCCTCCTCAAGGGTCGCTAGCTTTAGCGCGTCAGTTCTGTCTTCAATTGTATATAATACTCCCGCTAGCGCGTTATTAAAGTTGTTCGCGAGCATTTCCCGCCGCATCTGATAATCCCTTCCTTCGAAATGAACGAACGGAGAATTCTCACCCCTTGCGAGCGTATCATAATAAGGAGCGAATGACGAAAGCCCGCTTAATCTCTCCCTACCGTTATCAGCGGCGGAAATTCCCGTGAAAATTTTCTTGGCTACGTCATTCGCTTCGATAATATAGCCGTACTCGTCAGTAATTATATATCCTGTCTCCGATTTCTTGTAAGCGTGTCTTACCGCGACACTTTCAAGATTGAAGAAATGATCGTAAAGCATTGTATCAACCAGTACGCATATGGCAGGTACGGAAAAAGCGACTATTTCTACCCGTAGATTAAGGAACTTGTCAATTAAATAAAACGCAAGAGGCATTACCGGAATTGCCAATAAATGAAGGTACTGGTAATTCTTGTTTTTCTTTATTATCAGGCAGTAGAGGCATATAGCTGACGCCGCGGCGCAGAAAAAGGCCATATAAAGCCAGAAAACTATATGAAAATCTCCATAAGTTCTCTGAAGGTATGACAGGCCGTTTTCCCGTCTGAAGGCTATATATGAATATACATAGCTTCCGTTTCTTATGGATTCGGTCATAAATATCGCCATAAAGGCGGCGCAAAAATAATACACAACTCTCACAGACCTTGGCAGAGGCGAGTTCGTACCTATAGCGCATATTATTGTTATTGTAGGCAGTAAATAAACCACCGCAGCGATAAATATACAATACCAGAATTTGGCCTGTCCCCTGTCAAGGCTTGACATAAGTCCGTAACTTGCTATATTCATAACCAGACCTAAAAATTCGCCGAATATGATATAGCTTAGCGCCCTGCTTGACCTCTTAAATACAGAATAAACGAGGCTTACAAAAACAAACGCCGTAGAAGCCATCTGAAGGAATAAAATAACGTTCATAAGACACCTTTATATTTGTGCCGATTAATGGTGGAAAAGCCTTACTCCCGTAAATGCCATGACAATGCCGTATTTATCGCAGGTCTCGATAACATTATCATCTCTTATGGAACCGCCCGGCTCGGCGATATATTTCACGCCACTCTTAGCCGCGCGCTCGATATTGTCGCCGAACGGGAAGAATGCGTCCGAGCCAAGGGCTACGTCCGTGTTCTTAGCGATAAAGGCTTCACGCTCTTCCTCAGAAAATACGTCAGGCTTTTTCGTGAAGAAATTCTCCCAGGTACCGTCCGCAAGTAAATCCTTCTGGTCCTCGCCTGTATAGAGGTCTATAGCGTTGTCCCTGTCGGCACGGCCGATTTTTTCCTTAAAAGGAAGCGCTAAGACCTGTGGCGCATGGCGAAGCCACCATTTATCAGCCTTATCTCCGGCAAGCCTTGTGCAGTGAATCCTGCTCTGCTGGCCGGCTCCGATTCCGATTGCCTGTCCGTTCTTCACGTAGCAGACTGAATTTGACTGAGTATATTTTAACGTAATCATCGAAATAATTAAATCGTTGATTGCGTCAGCTGTTAATGCTTTATTTTTTGTAACTATATCCTTAAAGCTGTCAGCGTTGAACAGAGCGTCATTGTGACCCTGCTCGAATGTTATGCCGAAAACCTGCTTATGCTCGATCGGGTCCGGTTTATAATTACTGTCGATCTGAATAATATTATAATTACCCTTTTTCTTAGCCTTAAGGATCTCGAGTGCTTCAGGCTCATAGCCCGGAGCTATGATTCCGTCTGAGACCTCGCGCTTAATAAGCTTTGCCGTAGCCACGTCGCAGATATCGGAAAGAGAAATAAAGTCTCCGAATGATGACATCCTGTCAGCGCCTCTGGCTCTCGCGTAAGCAGCCGCAAGAGGAGTAAGCTCGTCGTCATCCTCAACCCGATAGATCTTTCTCTCAATATCGGAAAGCTCTTTCCCTGTCGCGGCTCCCGCGGGACTAACATGCTTGAAGCTCGTAGCGCTTGGAAGTCCTGTCGCGGCCTTCATTTCCATGACAAGCTGAATTCCGTTTAACGCGTCAAGAAAATTAATGTAGCCCGGTCTTCCGTTTAATACCGTGACAGGAAGATCGCCTCCGTCCTGCATGTAAATTCTCGCCGGCTTCTGGTTAGGGTTACAGCCGTATTTTAATTCTATCTCGTTCATTTTAATTCCTTTTCATAAATGGTAGTTTAACAATTCTTATTAACTATCCTGCTCTCATAATTTCCCGTCGCAAGGTCTATAAATCTCGTAAAGAGCGAGACCTTATTATCGACGTTAAGCGCGTTCCAGATTCCTTCCGTAAATGCCCCGATGTCGGAAGGAATATTCACCTTTGTCGGCTCTCCCGAGAAGCTAGGCAACGGGCTTCCGTCTCCCATGTATGTATGGATAAAATGCCCCTCGCCCGCCTTCGGAAGGTCATAGGTGAAGAACTCCCTCACGCACTCATTTTCATCACCGTCGTTGCTCTTAAGGATAGAAAGCTCGTAGGTATATTTCCCGTTACTTACCTCAAGAATTCCCGAGATACGAGGTGTAAAATTCGGCGCGTCAGGCTCGAATTTTCTCGTCATAAGGGCCTGCTCAAATGATTTCCCGGATTTAAGAAAATCAAATACGGTATCGGTCTGGTCGCCGTTTGTGACAATTGTCATCTTATTAAATGTCCTGACCGGCGAATAAATTATGAGGCTCGGATCCACGAGCTTAGACGGATCAAAGGCCTCGGTCCTTATTCCGCTTCCGTCGGCGACAAATATTCTGTTGCGGCTGTTCTCGCTGCGGCCCATGATAAAATAGGCTATGGCGGCGCGTCTTCCGTCATCCGTTAGTCCTATAACTATTCCCCTGCCGGGATATGATGTGCTTCCGATTTCAGTATATATATCTTTCATCAAAAATCTCCTGAAGAATAGTTAGGCGCTTCCTTGGTGATATGGATATCGTGAGGATGGCTCTCCTTAAGTCCGGCGCCCGTAATCTTAATGAACTTAGCCTTCTCGTGAAGGGCTGCGAGATCCTGTGAGCCACAGTAGCCCATACCGGAACGGATACCACCGACAAGCTGGAAGATGGTGTCCTCCACATTTCCCTTATAAGCGACACGGCCTTCTACACCCTCAGGGACAAGCTTCTTTGCATTTTCCTGGAAATATCTGTCAGCGCTTCCGTTCTGCATAGCGGCGATAGAACCCATGCCGCGGTAAACCTTATATTTCCTGCCCTGATAGAGCTCGAAATCTCCCGGAGCCTCATCACAGCCTGCGAAAATGGAGCCCATCATGCAGACATCGCCACCGGCCGCGAGAGCCTTGGTCATATCTCCGGAGAACTGGATACCGCCATCTGCGATAAGCGGAATACCGTATTTCTTAGTAACCTCATATACACTCATAATGGCGGAAATCTGAGGAACGCCGATTCCGGCCACGATTCTTGTGGTGCAGATAGAACCCGGTCCGATGCCGACCTTAACGCAGTCAGCGCCGGCCTTAATAAGGTGCTCAGCCGCATCGCCTGTCGCTATATTTCCGGCGATAACATCAAGATCAGGGAAAGCATCCTTAACCATCTTTATACAGCGAATTACGTTCGCTGAATCGCCGTGGGCGCTGTCAAGCACAACCGCGTCAACCTTAGCCTTGACGAGGGCCTCAACCCTGTCGAGGATGTTAGCGGTAATACCGATGGCCGCGGCACAGACAAGCCTTCCGTCCGCGTCCTTAGCGGAATTAGGGTACTTAATCTGCTTCTCTATATCCTTTATTGTTATAAGACCGGTGAGATTTCCCTCTTCGTCAACTATAGGGAGCTTCTCCTTACGCGCCTTGCCGAGTATCCTCTTAGCCTCTTCAAGGGTGACACCCTGCTTAGCGGTGATAAGGTTCTCACTGGTCATGGATTCTCTTATTGGTTTACTGAAATCTGTCTCGAATTTTAAGTCACGATTGGTTATGATACCTACAAGCTTTCTGCCTTCGGTAATAGGAACGCCGGAAATCCGGTACTTCGCCATGAGATCATTGGCGTCTTTTAATGTATTATCCGGTGAAAGATAGAATGGGTCGGTGATTACACCGTTCTCTGAACGCTTTACCTTGTCAACCTCATCTGCCTGCTTCTCTATGGACATGTTCTTGTGGATAACGCCAATTCCCCCCTGGCGCGCCATAGCGATAGCCATACGGCTCTCTGTGACAGTGTCCATGCCGGCACTCATCATAGGGATGTTAAGCTTGATCTTCCGGGTCAGATGAGTAGAGATGTCAATCTGATTAGGGACTACCTCTGAATACTGTGGAATGAGGAGCACATCGTCAAATGTGATTCCCTCGCCAACGATTTCAGCCATTTTTGTAACCTCACTTTCGTTTCTTAAAATACGTTGTTAGTGGTATTACCTTTAGAGTATAAACGCTGTTATCGCTCGTGTCAAGTTAATCTTTTTTAAGGTAAATCCCACCATGCCCCAATTTATGCGGTATGGCGGGATTTTTACAAAAAATGTTTTTATTATTTATTTTCTAAAAAGCTTTTTATTTATTAGTCCTGCTTATAAATCGCATGCTGTCCACCACAAAGGTCAGACTCAGCCCCTTGAAACCTCAAGAAGCTTGTTCTTAAGCTCGCTCTCAAGCCTTGTCATCTCAGCCTCAGCCTGAACTCTCTTCTCATGGCCATCCTTCTGGATCTGCATAACCTCATCGAAGGTTGAAATGAGGGTCTGGTTGGTCTGGGTAAGGGTCTCGATATCAACTATGCCTCGCTCACTCTCCTTGGCAGCGTTAACACTTGCGACCTTAAGCTTCTCAGCGTTCTGCTTTAAGAGCTCATTTGTCATGTCGTTAACGGCGCGTTCGGCCTTCGCCGCCTGATTAGCGTGCTCTATGCCGAGGGCAAGGGTCATCTGGCTCTTCCAGAGAGGGATGGTATTTACAAGCGTTGACTGAATCTTGTCGCTCATAAGTACATCATTCTGTTGGATAAGCCTTATCTGAGGAGCAGTCTGCATAGCGACAGTCCTTGTAAGCTCGAGGTCGTAGATCTTCTTCTCGAACCGATCGCACATTTCCTTGCAGTCCTTAGCGGCCTGAAGGTCCTCAGCAGCGCCGGTCCGGGCAGCCTTGTTATTAAGCTCTACAAGTGTCGTGGAGCGGACTTCATTTAACTTCTTCTGACCCGCGATGATGTACATGGTAAGTTCCTTGAAATATACAAGGTTAAGCTGATACATCTGGTCAAGCATAGCCGAGTCCTTCATGAGGGTAACCTGGTGGTCCTGAAGGGCGTCGCAGATCTTATTTACGTTGACCTCGGCCTTGTCATAACGGGTCTTAAGAACCTCAAGCTTGTTTGTCTGCTTCTTGAAGAAGCCGAAGATTCCACCCTTCTCATCGTCTGCGTTAAAATTCTTAAGCTCAGCGACAACTCCCGTAAGAAGCTCCCCGGTCTCGCCTAAGTCCTTGGTGCGGACACTTGCGAGGGCCTTATCTGAAAACTGGGCCATCTTCTGCTGGGCGCCCGAACCATACTGGATAACGGCGCTTGTATTTGTGATATCTATCTGCTTAACGAATTCATTTACCTGCTTCTTCTCGCTGTCTGAGAGCATAGAGTCGTCGACAGGCTTCATAGCCTCTGATGGTGCCGGAGCTACGGCCGGTTCATTTACCGCGTTGCCCATAGTAAGGGTGATACCCTCCGATGCGGGAGCCGCTGTTGCGGTTGTGGCAGCTGCCGGCTCCGCCGCGGCCTCAGGCTGAGGCTTAAGCTCGTCCTCAGGGTTAAGCGTGAGTGTAGGTGCCTGCTTCAAAAGTTCGTCCAGATTCTGATCCATTGTTTCTCTCCTTAAAATGTTACAAATTTGCGCAATTGCGCTTTTATGCTTTATACGTGGAGCTTAATATCCTCGCTTTTTTCGAAGAATTCGTCCACTGTCTTGCCTTTTTTAGTGTTCTCATCCGCCTTAAGGCCGCCGTCATTCAGGCCCTCGCGCGATAAGATATTATTCAATACATCGACATCACTCTTGACGTCCATGGTGGTGTCCTCATAGAGCCTGTCAAGGAGCTTCCCGAAGGCTGTATTTAAGCTGTCAAGGGCTCCTTCGATTTCACTCTTCGACTTCCTCGCGTTAGCGGTATCAGCGCCGCGATCAAGCTCCGCGTAAGCGTTTAATAGCTTAATCATCATTGGAAGATAATACTTAAGCAGCTCCTTTATCTGCGAAGCCTGCTCAGGGTGCTGTTCTACCCTGTCAAGGATTCTCGAGGCCTGAAGCTTTATGGTGTCTACCTTAGATGAGATAGGCTCTCCCGGGATAATATCGTTTAAATGCTGAATCTCGTCGAGATATTTTCTGCCTGTCTCAACCGCCTTCTCGGCCTCAGACTTATCCTCCTCAGAAACATGCCTTCCTTCGGCCCGCTCCTTCATTTCCTCCTTCTGGCGGGCATTATAGCCGTCAAGTGCGTCGGTATAGAGCTTATAGGCCCTGTCAGTCAGCATGAGGATCTTCTTATCCTTATCTAAATGGCCCTGCGGAAGCCAGCCCTTATCTAGCATCCATTCGATATCAGCCCGGACCTTATTGATACCCGCAGCGCTGTCGGCGAGATACCTAATGTCGATGCTTTCAGTATTTCCCTGTACCGAGGCATAGAGTGACTTAATCTTCTTAAGAAGCCTTCTGGCCCTGCCTATCCTGTTGCCCTTTACTACCTCGTAGACCGAAACGCCAAACCATACTCCTATAACAAGTAAAGCCGGAAGTTCTGCGCTGCCAAGCGTCCCCGTTAAGGACACGCCAAAAGTCGCGAGCAGGCTAATACCCGATATAACAGTGCTCGGCCACCCTAAGATAAGCCTCACGTACTGGCCGGATGCCGCCGAAGCGTCACCCCTGAAGAGATATGTGTTCACATTGTCGGGCGGGATTGGCTTCATATAGCTTCCCGATGCCCGTCCCCAGGAGGAAGTACGGTCAGAAGGACGGTTTCCTCCTTCAAAAGCCCCGTTATTCCTGCTTCCGCCTGTAAATGCTTCAGTGGTCTTCGATATGGTGCCAAATATACCGCCTACGAGATCATCGGTAAACCGGTTTACCTCCCTGTTGATATCGCTGTTAAGCGACCCATAGTTTCCTGACCTTATAGCGTCGTCTATTATCCGGTTCAGGCTGTCGCCCGTCCGGCCAAAATCATTATCAGCCAAAATCTGTCATCCTCACTTCTCTTAAAATTTGCCTGGGCCTTGCGCCCACTTTTAACTATACACTAATGACTTCATTTTTGCAACTTAAATTCTTTTAACATCAGTCTAATGTATCGCGACAAGCCTTGTCATTTCATCTATAAGGTTGTAACCGTCCCATATGAAGTCAAAATTAACGGCGACATTAGACGGAGCGATATGAAATACTACGCCTCGTCCACGCAAATAAATATTTTCCGCAGGCTTAAACCTCTTAGCGTTTAACTCCATATTTGCCCTTCTCATGAAAAAAGCGAGAGTAAGAAGGTCGGGATAAAGGCGTGAGCGCTTATCATTTTTATGTTTTTGGAAAGGGTATCAAGATAATTAATTCTTTCGCTTGAAAATGCCCTGTCGCAAGTTTTTTTGCCCGCCTGTATTAATTTTTCTTCACTGCCGGTTATATATTTTATTTGCTCCATGTGTCACAGCAACCCCTTATTTCAGCATTTTTCATTCTGCCAAGCACCTTGAAATATTTTCCTTTTCTTCCGCACGGACAGTCATCCTCGCCTAAAATCACGCCCCTGTCCTCGGTTAAAAGCACGTGTCCCGGGTAGGATTCAGGGATAGAAGATACCACCTCGATTATTCCCTCCTCACCCTTATCGGCGACAGAAAAATCAAACGGTCTTCTTACAATCACATCAGAAAAATTGCTCGCGTGCAAATGTCCGCATTCACAGGCCATATAAATGCAGCCCGTCTGCTCTACCATTCCGTAATAATCATGAACTGACTTTATTTTGCATATTTCCTCAAGGGAAGAATTAAACCTCTCGGTTGAAATATTTAGCGAGGCAAGCTTCTTCCAACCGCCGCCGTGAATCATGACAGCATTACTAAGGTCTAAGGTTTGACCGCTTTCCTCTTTTATTTTCACAAGCGCTTCATAGAAATACTGCCATATCATAAATGTAAATCCGAATAAAAATATACGCTCGTCCTTATGCCCGCGGATAAATTCTTTTATTGCCTCAAGCTGTAAGCTCATATCACTGTCAAAGGCGTATATTTTCTTACGTTTTTTGGTATTTCATTTACCGTGAGGCTCTTAAAGGCTGCCTGATTTAGCCCGGTCTTCTTAATTACGAATTCGCAGGTCTAATGCAACCAAAAAGGCGGGCCGAAATGCCCTTCCGGTCCGCCTTTTTATAGCTATGATTATTCTTTTATTATCGTGATTTCTCCAATCACAGGAAGCTTCCACATATTTTCCTGGGCAGCGCCGATAATACAATAAGCCCTCGCTACGAAGCACGCAACGCCAACAACAATTCCTATAACAGGAATAAGACTTAATAAAGCAACTAAATCAAGTACAATCGCCTGATTCATATGGAATCTTAAGAACTCCGATCTCCTCTGCCCCTTAGTAATCAGTAACGCAATGACAAGGCCAATCCATGTGAAATATCCGAGACAAGCCATTACCTTCTCGGAGGAGGCATCAAGTGATACCGTAGTCTGGCGCATTTCTCCTGTCGGTTCTCCGCAATTCGGGCAGCAGAGCTCTCCATCATGAATTTCAGCTCCACATTTTCTGCAATAACTCATTTTTCTTACCAAGGCAGCCTTCCTAAGTGCCGCCTTCCTTTCGTTTATGAAATATATAACTTGCTTTTCCAATTGGACGGCTTAATTATACACGTCATATTTTCATTTCGCAATGTGCACATCTACCAAAATTCTTCCGAATTTCTGTACATAATAGCCAAAAGCATCCACTATAGTAGATATTGTCTGACAATTCATTAAAAATACGTTCTCGTTATTCAATGTCGGTTGTCTCTGTATGTGTCGCCATTCTCACCATACTTAATTTCTTGTTAAAGGCAACGCCATAAATATAGACGGTTTCAAAGAGCGACACCTTCCCCACTCCGAGCTCCCTCACGTGCAGGGTCTTGTCCACATAGTAATAATTCTCCTGCCTCATGACATTAAAATCATCAATGCCCGTCGGAAGGTCCTTTATATTAGCAAGACTCTTAATAATTTCCATTCCGATACTCCTTCTAGATGATATGTCTCAAAATAACGAGGCTACAAACCTTAGAACATGATACCACAAAAGAGGAAATGGCGCAAGGAAAATAAAAAAGCTCCGGGGCATCGCCCGGAGCTTTCCATCATTCTCTTTACCACGTTAAAACGCTTCCCCTTACTTGACGAATCCCTCCTTTTCCTGTATAATAATCTTAGAATACTTAAGGAGAGACACATTGGATAAAAGACCTAAGATTACTATCAAGGATTCGGTATTTACGAATCTTTTCGCTGACCCGAAATATCAGCGAGAACTTTACATGGCGCTTCATCCCGGTGAAGATATAACCGTAGATGAGTTAAAGACAGTTACGATTGCCAATGTACTCACAGATGATATCTATAACGACTTGGGATTTATCGCTAAAGATAAGCTCATAGTTATGGTAGAATGTCAGAGTACCTGGAACTGGAACATGCCGCTAAGACTGCTGCTTTATTATATTGAAACAGTCAGGAATGACTATATTGGGAAAGATCTCGATAAATTATACAGAACAACGCCGATAGTTATTCCAAAGCCGGAAATGTATGTCGTATATACCGGCGAGAGGGCTGATAAGCCACCTATAATCAGGCTCAGTGATGTTTATTTCCCGCATATGGAAAGCGACATCGAAGTTACGGTCCATATGCTCTATGGAGACAATAGCAGGAACATTATAGACCAGTATGTTAAGTTCGCCAAAACGGCTGATAAGACTTTTAAAGAAATGGGACGCAATAACGATGCTGTCCTTGAACTTATTGACGAATGCAAGCAGAAAGATATTCTCCGCGAGTATCTTACAGATAAAGAAAGCGAGGTGCTTACAATTATGACGACTTTATTTGATCAGGATAAAATCACTGAAAGCTACGGAAGGGATAAGTATAACACCGGAATATTAACCGGCAAGGCCGAACAGCTTGTTAACTCAGTAGAATCAGCTATGAAATTCTACGATGGCAATCTTGATATGGCTTGCAAAGTAGTTGGAATCAAACCTACCGATTACTACAAGGCTAAAAAACTTCTTAAACAGGGTAGTATTTACGCTTAAAAATTCAGCAAAGCTGAATTTCTTATAAGAGAAGCCGGTCGATTTTCGTTACTTCGGACGAAAGCAGACGATCTCGTTACTGCCAGACTTAAATGATATGCGTATGCTGTGTAAAGGTCATTATTACAACGAATTAAATGACTGCTATATAGTATTTATTTGCCTCGATGATCCATTCGATGAAGACCTATGTAAATATACCTTTAGGAACAGATGCGATGAAGATCTTAATCTGATAAATGAAGCGATTCAACACGTTGAATCGCTTTTATTAGAAGTAGCTATAAAATTTTTCTGCGAAAAATTTTATTTAGTCATACTGCTACGCAGCATGACAACAGATGGAGCGATCAGAATATTCCTCAAAGCATCCGGTACAAAACAACATGATGTCTTCGGTAAAAAGTGTTAACACCCCAGAAGACGAGATTGAACCGGAATACAGAATCAGAGATGTTAAAGATCGCCCAATATTACGAGCAGCCCTTTATGCCCACGTTGATTTCTTATTAACAGGTGACAAGGATTTCTTGCAATCGTCTATCATTGATCCAAGAATAATAAGTGTATCTGAATTTCTAGATTTATAAAACAATGCGAAGAGCTCACCCCATAAGCGAACGCTGCTACCAACCTTAGGCCATGATAGAAACCACAAAAAGGGGGTGAGGAGTAAGAGACATAAAAAAAGCTCCGGGCCTTCACCCGGAGCTTTACTTTAGTTTGCTATTATTTATTCATTTTACAGTCTTTTATTATATCGCATATTCTGTCGACATCGGAAAGAGGCAGGTCCGCATACAATGGAAGCGTCAAAACACGCTTGCTTATATGAAGCGCGACAGGAGTCTTAGTCACATCGTATTTTCCATGGAAACACTCGAAAGTATTTGTCAGTGGATAGAAATATTTTCTTGCGTTAATATTATTATTATTTAATGCTGAAAATACCTCATTCCTTGTAGCGCCAAATATTTTCTCATCTATCACAATTGGGAAGTACGCAAAATTAGGTTTAACATCCGGATTTACCGGATTTAACTTAATTCCTTCTATGTCTGATAAATTCTCTCTGTAACGCTCTACGACCTTCTTTCGCTTATCCAGTTCTTCATCCACATGCCTAAGATTGCATATTCCCATGGCAGCGCAGAACTCATTCATCTTAGCATTAGCACCAACGCCCTCGACCGATTCAGGACCGTGAATACCAAAATTCCTAAGATCTCGAATAGCATCACCGAAATGTTCATCATGAAAACAGACTGCGCCACCTTCAATGGTATTAAATACCTTAGTGGCATGAAAACTCAGACAGCTCACATCGCCATAGCTAACAACACTCTTTCCCTTATAGGTCTCGCCAAAGGTATGAGCCGCATCAAATATTACCTTCAGACCATATTTTATCGCTATATGTTCTATTGCTTCGATATTACATACATTGCCGTATACATGTACCGGGAGTATAGCGCTCGTCCTGTCTGTAATAAGGCTCTCAATTTTTTCTACGTCAATTGTGTAATTATTTTGGTTGATATCACAAAAGACCGGAGTAAGCCCATTACGGACAATGGCGTGAGTAGTCGATGCAAAAGTAAATGGAGTCGTGATAACTTCGCCCTGAAGATTAAGAGCCTGCAGGGCAAGCTCAAGCGAAAGATGGCCATTTACAAGGAGCTCAATATTATCAACATTAAGATACTCCTTAAGCCCCACTTTCAACTCCTCATGCTTAACGCCCATATTGGTGAGCCAATGCGACTCCCACATAGGTTTGATTTCATTAATGTACTCCTCCAGGGGAGGCATGGAAGAACGAGTGACTAAAATATTATCCATAATAAATTCTCTTTTAACAACTTTATTTCATCTTAATGTATGCTAACTCATTTATTTGGTTAGCAGCATTTGCTAATTGCTCTTCATCATCATATTCAAATAACAAGATACCATACCTGCTATATAAATAATCATCTACTTCTTCTCCGTCTTGATACCAGTAATATTCATTGTAGATATGTTCACGCAATTCATCGCTTACCTGAATGCCTGAAATACAACCATTCCTAGGTGCCATCAGGCTTAGATATCCCTGGCATTTATTGTGTTGCAACGGATTAATTAGTTTGTCGTACTCAAGTCCGGTTTCTATTCTTACATACCATTCAGCAAAGTCAAAGCTATATCCTCTGCTTAAAATATCAAGCATGTTATTACCGCCACATCTTCTAGCTGATTCAATTATGTAAGGCACTCCAGTTTTAATTCTATACTGCACCCATAATGGACCATCTGCTATATGCAGTTCAGAAGCCATCTTATTAATTTCATCTATTAAAATATCCGAAACTGTAGAAGAATGGTCGCCCGGTATAGTAAGACAGGATACTTGATATGGATTTTTAAAAGAATATTCATTACTGGCTGAATAGAACCTTACCTTTTCGTCTATAATTAAGGTATGAAAATCGTACTGCCGTCCCGGCAAATACTCTTCGATAACAATTCTTTTAACTTTTGATGCTTGAAATGCATAATTTACCGCACTCACGCCCTCATCATAATCATGCGCTTCCCTACAACCTCGTCCAGCCGAAAGGTCTACAGGTTTCACCATTACCGGGTAATCGACTTCCTTTAAATAGTTATTTGCCTCATTTGCACTATCGAAAGTTCTACTTTGTGGTGTTGGGAGTCCTAGCTTACCAATAAACTGTTTAAATAGATCCTTTTCATGAAAGATCCTCGAAACTACGTATTGATCACGAACCCCCGGCAAATTCATTTTCTCAGCTATATATATTGAAGTAAGGAGCCCAATATCATTGGCATTACCACAAATAGCATCAATCTTCTTACTTTCAGCTAAGCGAAGCATGGCTTCTTTGTCAGAAAAATCAGCAGGACAATACTCATCCGCATATTGATGTCCAATAAGGCCAGGATTATTACCGGATGTTATTACATAATAACCTAATCTTTTGGCAGCCTGTATAAGCATTATTTCAGAACTGCTACCATTGGGAATCAATAATTTTTTCATAATTAATTATATATACCACCCTCCTGTAATATTCATGACATCTCCAGTCACGTAACCGCTTTCTTCCATGGCATAATATAGAAACGCATTAGCTATATCATTTACATTTCCAAATTTATGCATAGGGATAAGCTTCTTGTGTAATTCATTATAGTATTCATTATTTTCTTTGGACATTTCTGTATCAATACGGCCACCTGCAATAGCGTTCACGGTTATTCCAAATTCAGCCAATTCGTAGGCAATTGCTTTCGTATAACCTATTACTGCGCTTTTCGATGTAGAATAAGCAGCACAGGCTGGTCCATGTTCACTATTGGTTAATCCAACTATAGATGACATATTTATTATCCTACCATATTTGTTTTTAATCATAATTTTCGAAACGGCCTTGGTCAAGTAAAACATCGAATTCAAATTTACTGCAAATACCCTATCCCATACATCATTAGGTATCTCATAAAAAGGAATTTTCATACCTTTCTCGTCCTTTGGAGATATACCTGCTATATTAGCAAGAATATCTATTCTTCCAAAGTTATCGGCAGTCATTTTAACTATTTTTTCCGCAACTTCACAATTTGCTAAGTCTCCTTCCACATAGATAGCTTGCGTTCCTGAGTCTTTAAGTCTATTGATAAATTCGTAATTTTTGTTTCTACTACATAAAACCAGATTGGCGCCATTAGCCGCAAATTTCTCGGCAACAGCCTTTCCTATCCCCCTACTTGCGCCGGTGACTATCGCAACTCTATTCTTTAATAAATTCATTTTCGTGCCTCAGTATTTAAATAAGTGTGGAAGCCATAATGTAATCCCAGGTATTAAGTGAATCAGAACAAAACACAACACATTACACATAACAAACGGTAGCGATGCTTTAAACAACTTTATCGCAGGCGTTTTGGAAATTTCAGAGGCAATAAATAAGCAATTGCCAACTGGCGGTGTTACCAAGCCAATTCCCAGATTAACAGTCATAATAATTCCAAACGTAATGGCATTTATTCCACACTGCTCCGCTATAGGTAAGAATATGGGGGCAAATAAGAGCATTATAGGAACTAAATCCATAAAACATCCGCAGATGAATAATATAACATTTATTATCAACATTATTAAAAAAGGGCTAGCAACCTTTGTTGATAAGAAGTCAACCAAAACTGCAGGAATATTTTCAATATTGATTATCCATGAAATGACTGATGCAACGCCAACAATAAAAAGTGCAACAGATGAAGTAATAATTGAATCAAGAAGCACTTTTGGTAGCCTCCTGACATCAAGTTCATGATATACAAAAAAACCAATAAGCAGTGAATATACAACAGCTATTACACCCGCTTCTGTTGCGGTAACTATTCCTGTGCCGCAACCAATAAATATTATTAGTGGCATCCCCAATGCCCATAAGGCATCCTTTATTGCAAATATTATCTCTTTAGTGGTTGCTTTTTTCTTACAAGGATAAGATCTCTTTTTGCTAATAAAATAGCATATAATCATTTGTAAAAAGCCCACAAAAATGCCTGGCAGAAATCCGGCCATAAACATAGCACCTATAGACGTTTCTGTGCAAATTCCATATAAGCACAGAGGAATACTTGGCGGTATCAATATTCCTATAGTTGATGATGCCATCGTTATACCGCCGGAAAACTCTGAGTCATATCCCTCCTCTTTCATTATAGGGATAAGCATTCCACCAATGGCTGAGGTGTCCGCTACTGCTGAGCCACTTATCCCACCAAAGAACAAACTAGCCAGTACATTAACTAAACCGGTACCTCCGGGTATGTGTCCTACTAGTGAATCACACATTCTGACTAACCTTTTAGTTATCCCTGTCTCACTACATAAATTTCCAGCTAATACATATAATGGAACTGCAATCAAGCTGAAACTTGATAAACTGTTTGCCATCTTATGAACAAATACTACTGGATCATATCCCAATAATAGGACAGCGGATAAAGCACTAGCTCCTAACGAGAACGCAATCGGAACGCCAAAGAGCATTAGCGCGAAGAAAATTATTAACATTAATAATATTATCATATTGGTTCTCTCATTTCCGTTTAATTACCTTTTCTGAGTATAATAAAAGCATTATCACTGCGTTTACTGGCACCGCAAGATAGACAAGTCCCATGGATATAGGGACCGTACCAGTATAGCTACTTATATTTTCGCATACCAGTATTGAACCATATATTATAAATGCAATTATCAATATATACGCAGCAATGGTTGATATAATATCAATAATTCTCTTAGCTATTGCGCCTAATTTGCTTAGATCAATATTTATCGAAATATGATTTCCATAATACAGTGCAAGAGTAGCACCACCCATAATTAAGTATAATAGAACGTAAGAGCATATCTCTGTCACCCAAAAAAGCGGCTTACTTAAGACATATCTAAGAAATACATTAACTACCATAAGCAATATCAGGCTGGCAAATAAAATAATTAATGCGGATTTTAATACTTTCAATATAATACTGTTTATCCTATATAGTATAACTTTCATTTTACTTTTTCTATTTCTTTTACAATCTCTTCTGTATCAGCATCATTAATAAAATCAGGCCAAACGTTTTCTTTTGCTATATCTTTCATCTTTTGTATAGATGACTCGTCCATGTATGTGACTGTCATTTTATTCTTTAATTCATCCATTAAAGTTGAATTTTTCTCGATGTTATATTCTCCTCCTTTATCGCATGCATATTTTCCGGCTTTTTCTATCATTTCCTGTTGATCCGTCGTGTACTCTCTCCACACTTTCTCTGAAAAAACAAGTTGATTAGGAATTGTCAGATGATTTGTAACACATAAGTATTTTTGTACTTCATATAGTTTATTGCTATAAATCAGCTGATAAGGGTTCTCCTGTGCATCGACTACCCCTGTTTTTAATGACGTATAAAGCTCAGAAAGATCTACTGCAGTAGGCGCTGCGCCCCAGGCTTGAAACGACTTTATTAGCGTATCTGTTGAGGGAGTCCTGATCAAAAGACCGTTCAAATCATCTAAAGACTCTATTTTTTTATTAGATGTTATTTCCCTAAATCCTGTCTCATACCACCCCAAAGCCACAATTCCATTATCAGCCATAATGGAATTCAGTTTTTCACGTATTGTCTTGCCTTCCTCCCCTCTGAGTACTTTTTCCACCTGTTCGTCACTCTCGAATAAGAACGGAAGATTAAGAACATCTAGCTTTTTATCAATAGCAGAATGTCTTCCAAAAGTTCCCGCGTCAAGTGTTCCCATCTGTAGAGACTCCACCATCTCTGCTTCTGATCCAAGCGTTGCATTCGGATATATCTGAACTGTTATCTTGCCATCAGACAATTCCTCTAATTTTTCTTTAAAAGCTTCGCACACCACCTGAGTACTTGATTCCTCTGAAGAGGCATGAGCAACTTTCACAACTAAATCTGTATCAACGTTTGAACTTACACTACTCTTACCTGAACATCCTGAAAGTAATGACACACATAAAACAGCAGATAACATTGTACTTACAATCTTTTTCACTTTATTTTCCATCCTTTATTTTGTTGTTGGTACTGCATATAATACAAGCTCTTGTGATAAAGCACTGTGTATCCTTAAATAGAATGAATATCTAAATTCTCTATTTTCTCTTGAAAGATACATGATTAATTTTGGTAAAACTAATAAATCATCAATTTTATGATAAGCACAGATGGCCAAAAAGGGCATATATACTGAAATAGTGTTTTTTGCCCCCTTTAAAGCTTCCGCTTCGCTCCCTTCTATATCCATTTTTATAAATGTCGGAACATGATCTAAAAAGTTTATATTATCAATAGATGTAACTTCTACAGCCGAACCGATGTTACCCTCGCTAAGACATGCATCCGTCCTGCCATTATCATTAAAGCTGAGCGTTGTCTCTTTATTCCACACGCCTTTTCTTATTGGCAGTATCTTTCCTTCTTCCTTTGCATACGACTCTAATTTCCTATAATTTTCTTCATCCGGTTCCAATGCATATGCATGCCCTTTATTCTCCGTAAATTTAAAGAAGTCCTTACATGAATCACCGTCGTATGCCCCACAATCAACTAAAACCGGTTCATCATATGATGCATTTTCATTTTTATAATACAGGCTATTAAAATATTGATCTATTTTCCATAATTCTTGCAATGAAGGAAGTTCTTCATTTAATTCACCGGTTTTAGCCTGTAAATAAGCAAGCAATGTAATTTTAGACTCATCATCACACATCAAATTATATATATGAAGTTTTTTCCTTCAGATACTTATTATCTACAAAAAAGCCACTTACCTTGATGCCGTTTTCCTCAAGAAATTCACAAATCCATTTACCGGTATTCGCAGCGCCATATATGTAGTTTTTAAATGGGCTTCTCCTCAATTTGGCAATAACCAATGTATTTCCGTAAGGAGCAGGTTTTCCTTTTAAAAGTTCCTCAATCATCTCAAATTACCTTTTTTCAAAATTTTCTTCATATTCGCAAAGCTTCGCCATGAACAGTTTCCTGTCCACCACAAAGCTATGTGTTCTCAGTTCTGCGTACTGTACCCGAAGTAACTTGCACGCATTGCAGATGCTTTTATTTTTTATGCTCTATCCCAACGCATTCACTTCATTGCTAATTTCAGCTACAGCATATTCTATGCTTCTTCTGAACTGCTCATCATCGACCTCCAATTTTCTGACATACGCCTTCGCTTTATTACACATCTCATTATAAAAACTTTTATCTGTTAAATACTTCCTTATTAGAGGCAAATAATCATTATAAGAATTTACCCAAAAACATTCTGCGGCAGCTGATGCGGCATCGTTATTGCATATTGTTATCAGCGGTATACCCGAACGCATGCTGGCTGTGCCCATTGTCCCCGCACCCTGTCTGTCCGGATTTAGTGCTAAATCCATCCCTGCAAACTTCTCGTAATAATCATTACAGTATCCTAAATAAATTATTCTGCCTTTTAGATTTCCTATGTCAAATTTCTTATTCACCTTGCCTATAAGGCAATAATATATTTGTGGAAATTCTGCTGCTGCCTCACTCATTATTTCAAGGAACCGTTCATCCATCTCATCATCAAGTCTGTTGCCTGAAATGACAATCAAGAAAGCATTATCCGGGAGATTATATTGTTCTCTATCAAACGATGAATGCGTTTTACCCATGTCTAGCTTCAATGAAATATTTATAAGCTTCCGTCCCTCATTTCTAAGTTTTTCTTCATACTCATGTGCTTGAATATTGCCGTTATCCGTATATGATAACAGTATCGGCGATGTCGAGTATGGGTATCCTGCGCCAAAGTGCATGGAGGCAACTGTGGATATTTTCTGCAAGGTATATGCCACGAAACCATTACAAGAAAGGTCGAGGATGAACTCCGGCTTCAAATCTTCTATATACTTAAGACATGTCTTATAGCTATCTGAGCCTACCCTCAATTTACTTCTTGTAAACGGAATTAAGTGTTCATCGTAAACATAGCCACTTATTTCAGATGGAAAGGAATTCATAAACCTCAGGTCATAATAGGGCAGTTTATCATACTCATCATCCTCAAACACAACCAGTCTCGTATCCATTCCGAGTTCATATGTTAGCGCATTATAAAAATCGTACGTAATAGCGCTTGGTGCATGTTGTTCCTGAAGTATTTGTCCGGTACATAGCACTATCCTGTTCTTTACTCGTTCCTTTACCGGTATGTACTTCGGATGAATATCAAACTCTTCCTCGACTCTCCTTCCGACACATTCATCTATACTTATGCGGTCTTCATAGCTGATACGGTAATTATCAACAAATGAATCCATCTTGACCTGCTGCTCGGTGCCTAAGGTGTCATATAAGTCCATGCGACCGCCTTTTATAAGGTCTATTAGCTGCCTATACAGGTCTTCTTTAGGCATAATGCCTCTTAGTGTGGACAGGATAATAAGAATAGCCTTTGGGTCAGCAAGGCGAAATAACTCATTTATTTTCCCGAGGAGCTCAGGGTACAGCTTCACAGCGTCGTTATAGGATGCCTTAAGGCGTTCCCTGCTCTCCGCGGAATTTGTGTTATAGCAGTCTATAACATCATCCCAGACCCTAAGCTCTCTTATGTCCGGCTTTGTGCTATGTCCCACATTAAACCTCACTCTCCGGAGTCTGAAAAGTCATAGGTTTTCAGAATCCTTGATATTTTTAGAACATCTAAGGACTATATCGGCTAAATTAGCGGATACTTAACCCTTTGTCTGAAAACCTATGACTTTTTAGAATCCTTCTTTTTCTTCTTTCCATCTGTAAAAGGTACTCTTGCTTACGCGAAGTCTTGTGATGGCTTCGTTTACGGTGATTTCCTGATTTTTATAGGCATTATATACTTCTTCGAAGTCTTCGGGTTTCTCTTTCTTTGGTCTGCCGAATTTCACGCCTCGTGCTTTGGCGGCGGCGATGCCTTCGCGGGAGCGGGAGAGGATCATTTTTCTCTCTTCTTCTGCCATGTAGGACATGATCTGGAGGACGAGTTCTGAGACGAAGGTTTTGAGGGAGTCTTTTAATATGCTTGTATTCAGAATGGGCATGTCGAGAACGACGATATCTGCCTTCTTATCTCGCGTGATTTTCTTCCACTGGTCTATGATTTCTTCGTAGTTGCGGCCGAGGCGGTCGATGCTTTTTATATAGAGGGCGTCGCCTTTCTTTATGCGTCTCATCATTTTCCTGTACTCTTGTCTGTCGAAGTCTTTGCCTGACTTTTGTTCCTTGAAAATGTATTGCTCCTCTATTCCGGCTTCCTTCATTGCTATTATCTGCCGGTCTAGGTTCTGTTCTTTGGTTGATGTTCTGACGTATCCGTATTTCATCATCTATCTGCCTTCCTTTTTCAGAACATTTTACCATTTCATTTCTCTCTTTTTTAATTTTCTAAGGGATTTACTTTTGGGCCAAATCGTGCTATAATTTATGGGTTGTGTGGAGAGTCACAGATGGCCGATTGCCTTTGGCAATAGGAAAGTCCGGGCTCCATAGGGCAGGGTGCCGGATAACGTCCGGCGGAGGCGACTCCAGGGCAAGTGCAGCAGAAAATTACCGCCTGCTCCGGCAGGTAAGGGTGAAAAGGCAGCTTAAGAGACTACCGCTCTCATAGTAATATGGGAGGCGAATGTAAACCCCACTCGGAGAAAGATCAAGCAGAGAATCAGTCGGCGGCCCGTCGCATGTGTTCTCAGGTGGATCGATAGAGGCCTGTGGCAACGCAGGCAGTAGATAGATGGTCATCAGATACAGAACCCGGCTTATAGTGACTCTCTTGTCTCATTGCGAAGCAATTATTTAAGGAGTAACTACTTGTACAAACTATTACATAAAGACGGCAGCGCCAAGCGGGGTGAATTCGTCACGGTCCATGGTACCGTGCAGACTCCACTTTTCATGAACGTAGGCACAGCCGCTGCCATTAAGGGCGCCGTTTCGACAGAGGATCTGGAAACCATCGGTACCCAGGTTGAACTTTCGAATACCTACCACCTCCACCTCCGTCCGGGAGATGAGACTATCAAGGCGTTAGGCGGCATTCACAGGTTCATGAGCTGGAACCGGCCCGTCTTAACCGATTCGGGCGGCTTCCAGGTATTTTCACTTGCCAAGCTCCGTAATATAAGGGAAGAGGGCGTAACCTTCCGTTCCCATATAGATGGCCATAAGATCTTCATGGGACCTGAAGAAAGCATGCAGATCCAGTCGAATATAGCCTCAACCATCGCCATGGCCTTCGATGAGTGCCCGGGGCTGCCGTGTGAGCGCGATTATATGGAAAAATCTGTCGCGAGGACCGAGAGATGGCTTGTCCGTTGTAAGAATGAGATGGACCGCCTTAACAGCCTTCCCGACACTATCAATAAAAACCAGATGCTTTTCGGTATCAACCAGGGTGGTACCTACGCTGATATCAGAATTGAAAATGCGAAGCGTATCTCAGACCTTGATCTCGACGGTTACGCTATCGGCGGTCTCGCGGTCGGTGAGACTCACGCTGAGATGTATGAGACCATAGAGAAGGTTATGCCTTATCTGCCTCTTGAGAAGCCTACCTACCTCATGGGTGTCGGCACACCTGAAAATATCCTCGAGTGCGTGGAGAGAGGTGTTGATTTCTTCGACTGCGTATATCCTTCGAGAAATGGTCGCCACGGCCACGCCTACACAAACCACGGCAAGATGAATATGCATAACGCGAAATACGCCACAGACGACAGACCGCTCGATGATACCTGCGACTGTCCTGTCTGCAGACGATACAGCAGAGCCTATATTCACCACCTTCTTAAGGCAAATGAGATGCTCGGCATGAGATTTTTGGTATTGCATAATCTTAGATTTTATAATAAAATGATGGAAGAAATCCGAAGCGCGATCGAAGAAGACAGATTCCTCGAGTATAAGAGGCAGAAGCTCGCCGGTTTCGCGGAGGGGGAAAAAGGAGACTAATCATGAACACAGTTTATTTGACAGCAACAGGCACAAGCTCAGGGGCCGCACTTGGCATGATGATCATGTGGATTGTCATCATCGCGATTATGATGTATTTTATGACCTATCGTCCTCAGAAGAAGGAGCAGAAGCGTATGCAGGAGCTTCTTGATTCTCTTGAGGTCGGCGATTCGGTTCTTACGACAAGTGGCTTCTACGGCGTCGTAATCGATATCATGGATGAGATAGTTGTCGTAGAGTTCGGAAGCAACAAGAACTGCCGTATTCCTATGAAGAAGACAGCTATAGTCGAGGTTGAGAAGAAGGACGGAAGCAGTACGCAGGCCACCGATAGCAAGACTAAGGCCGACAGTAAGACTGAAGCCAAGACAGAAGGAACCAAGATTAACGGAAAAGAAGTAAAATAAATCATAATAAAAAACCGCCTCGAGTGAGGCGGTTTAATTCATATAATCCCCCGGGACCTTTAAAGCCCCGGGGGATTTCTTTATTTCATATCATTTACAATTTTATCAACGAGAGGATCTATCTGGTCAATGACATTGCTCATATCCTCGAAGGTAGTATCCTTCTTTGAAATCTTTGTCGTGATTTCCTCGATGTTGTCGGCAACCTTCTCAAAATACTTCGAGGACTCTGACAGGTTGTCATTTACCTGATCTACGGCATCGTAGCAGTTAGTGATTACGGAGCCCATCTGGTGGCTCTGGGTCTCAACCTCATCCGCTACGCTCTTGATGGAGCTGATTATTTCCTGAGTATTTGAAATATTCTCATGGCTTTCATCAATAGCCTTTCTGGTCTGCTCTATCGAGTCAACAAGGCTCTGGTTGTTCTGATTGAGCTCCGTCATACTCTCACCGATTGAGCCGACAAGCTTCTTGATCTCCTGAGAGAGCTCATTTACCTCGGTAGCGACAACTGCAAAGCCGCGTCCTGCCTCGCCCGCGCGGGCAGCCTCTATGGAAGCGTTAAGGGCAAGAAGGTTTGTCTGACCGGCGATACCGTTTATCTGGTTTACCTTCTCCTGGATATCCTCGAAGCTCTTCTGGAACTTGTCAAATACCTCCTGAACGGCGTCAATCGTGCTCTTTACCGAATCGGAGCTTGCGTCAACCTTCTCCATGCCGGCATGGGAATTGTCGGCAGTTGTGATGAGTTTTGTGATGATTTCATCAAATGACTCATTTATGCTCTTTACGCTGTCAACCTGGTCCTTAAGGCCGTTTACAGAGTCGATTACGACATTATACTTATCCTGGACATCCGCAAATGAAGAACTAATTTCATTTACGCCGCTAATGGTCTCGCTCTCAGCGTCCTCAAGCTTCTTCTTGCTTGCGTTCGCCGAACGACTTATTTCCTTAAGAGGAGAAAGCTCACGTCTTATATCAATCCTCTTTACCTCGGGAGTCTCTTCTACTACTGCTTCTTTCCTGCCAAAAAGTCCCATAACAAATCCTCCGTATTGATAGTCACTGTGACTAGATTTTTATTGAATATCACTCAAACACAGCACACGCGGCCGTCTGATTTACGTGCTGCTCCTTGTACTGCTCACCGCCACCAACATATCCCATGAACTGGCCAAACTTGCTCATGTCAGTAAGGAATGTATCGATGTAGTGCTCATTCTGGAAAAGTACATGCCTGTATATACAGTTCACCAGGAAGGCGTAAGAAACGTGCTTGTTCTCACTTGCTATCTTCCTGTTCGTTTCCTGCCTTATATTCTTATAATCGCCGAGCTCAAGAATTCCAACCGTATCATTTGGATTGAAGCGCTTGTAATTTATGAGAGAACCGCCGCTTCCTATGGCGTACTGACTGCAGATAAATACGTCATCTCCGACTATTCTTCCGAGCGGATTCTTAAGTACATTATTTACAATCTGATTTTCGGAAATGCCAAGTTCATCGCCGTAAACCTTGGCCGCCGGTCTGCCATCAAGCTCAACGAGCTCCTTCTTCGCAAGGTTAACCTTAGTAGCTATATGGCGTCTGCCACCCTCGCGAAGGTGGTAAATATTCTCTCTGTATGTCCGCACCTTCCCGGTAAGATTCTTTACAATGGCGTAGGCGCAGGCATCGGTATAAACGACGCCGTCGACCGCTACTATGCCGGACTTTCCTTCAGGAACTCCGAAGACGCTGCCGCCTACAAGCGGAACCTTCTTGTCACCGAGAGATATGTTCATGGTTGAAACAAGTCTCTCTTCATCGTTCGTACAGAACTCGAGGCAGGCTGTATCGCCGTTTCCCGGTCTCAGCTCCTCAAGATTCTTCTTAAGAATGACTTCATCAAACACAGGACAGATCGAAAGGTCCCTGATTACCCCGGTTTTAACTTCTGCGCCCTTGCCGAATGCGCTCACCGTGAGTCCGGTATCTGAAAATGTTCTGTCATGGTAAACAGTGCCGCATGTACCTACGCAAGGTACTCCCGGGAACTGCTTCTTGATCTCTTCAGCGGTCTTCTCAACTCTGTCGTATGAAGTGACAAACATGAGGAGAGTAAGATCTGAAAGTCCTCCGACAGCCTCTTTAACAGCTGCCGCTATATCAGGATTGGTGGAACACTTAACTGCTGCCTGCATCTGGTTTAACCGCCTCCTTAAAAATTATAAATCTACCTGAAAACTATTTTATCTCATTGTAAAGGATTTGGCAAGTATTATTTTAAATTTCTTTCTTTGTGAAGTTTCGCTTCGCATTTAGCAAAAAAGCTGACCCGCAAGCCATAAGGTTCGCAGATCAGCTTATTTTGTTGGATTATTCAGTTAAAAACTACAGTCGGTACATCATTATGGCGGCAGCGATTGAAGCGTTCAGGCTCTCAACCTTGCCGTGCATTGGAATCTTCACGAGGACATCGCAGAGATCGGCGGCAGGATCCGAGATTCCACGAGCCTCATTTCCTATAACTACGGCGCACCGATTTCCGTAGTCGACCTCATTCATATAGGATTTTCCTTTTAAATGAGTCGAAAAAATTTTTATATCAAGTGCCTTAAGCCCTTCCATGGCCGCCCCGAGATCGTCCACGTAGAAAAATGGAACTCTTAAAATAGAGCCCATGGTCGACCTTACAACCTTCGGGTTAAATATATCGGCTGTCCCGCGGCTCATGATAATTCCGGTCATTCCGGCCGCTTCCGCGGTTCTTACCATAGTCCCAAGATTTCCCGGGTCCTGCACTCCGTCCGTTATAAGAAGCTTAATATAGCCGTCACGCTTGAAGGCCTCATTTAAAAATGCCTCATCCGTCACTCTCCAGGAAGGTTTCTTTACCAGAGCAGCCGCCCCCTGCGGATTCACGGTATCCGCAAGGTCATTGAAGAGGGAGTCGGATAAAACAGTTGTATTTACCTTATCGAAAGCTCCTTCATCCGATAAGGCTTTTACTATATTAGTTCCGCTCTCCGCTATAAGTCTTCCTTCCGCATTCTCCCTGTCAGGGGCGGTACATTTACCAAAGAAGCTCTCTGACAGAATCAGGGTATCTACAGCGCCTGCCGCAAGCGCCTCATCGGTCATTTTTACGCCCTCGGCAAAGAAAAGGCCTGTCTTCCGCCGTTCTGATGACTTATCGCGTATCTTTTTCGCTGCCTTAAGGCGGGCGTTATCGCGGCTTTTTATAGCTTCACATTCCGTAATCATCTGATGAAGATGAAGAAGAATAATAATTATTTCTTCTTGGAGCCTGCTGCCTGTATGGTGTATTCTGGTAAGGATTGTTCTGGTAAGGAGTATTCTGGATAGGTCTCCTGTATGAGCTTGACTCTATAGGATTTTCCTTAAGATAATGAATAACCTCCTTATTGGTTCTTGTGCCTCTTACAATCTTAATAATATTTACCATCTGCTCGTCAGCGTTACGTGCCTTGAGCGCTCTCTTAATGATACCGTTAGCCTCGGACTCATCCGTATCAAAAAGTAAATCATCGCGTCTGGTGCTTGACTTCGAGAGGTCAATCGCAGGGAATATTCTTCTCTCGGCGAGATTCCTGTCAAGGACAAGCTCCATGTTGCCGGTACCCTTGAATTCCTCAAATACCATATCGTCAAGACGTGAACCGGTAT
Organism: uncultured Eubacteriales bacterium; assembly: GCA_900314885.1. Lineage (GTDB taxonomy): Bacteria > Bacillota > Clostridia > Lachnospirales > Lachnospiraceae > Catonella. The sequence continues at coordinate 347,808 of OMWY01000001.1, read as the reverse complement.
CAACAAGGGCTGTGGCAAGGATTGTAAGACTTCCGCCCTCGCGCATATTTCTGGCAGCTCCGAAGAACTTCTTAGGAGCCGTAAGGGCCGCAGGATCAAGACCGCCTGAAAGAGTACGACCGCTCGCTGTAACGGTAAGGTTATAGGCTCTTGAAAGTCTTGTGATAGAGTCAAGGAGAATCATGACATCCTTCTTATGCTCCACGAGCCTCTTCGCACGGTCAAGAACCATCTCGGAAACCCTCTTATGATTCTCAGGTGTTTCGTCAAATGTAGAATAAATAATCTCCACATTGTCACCCTTGATAGAATCCTTCATATCGGTAACCTCCTCAGGACGTTCGTCGATAAGGAGGATAATGATATGCATCTCAGGGTTGTTCTTCTGAACCGCAAGCGCTATCTGCTTTAAGAGGGTAGTCTTGCCTGCCTTAGGCTGGGAAACGATCATACCACGCTGACCCTTTCCTATAGGGGAAATGAGGTCAACCATTCTGGTCGCGTAAACATTCGGATCAGTCTCAAGTCTGATTCTTCTGTTAGGAAAGACAGGGGTAAGCTTCTCAAACTGTGGTCTTGTCTGAAGGGTCTTAAGAGGGAATCCGTTTACAGAGTTGATGTAAAGGAGGGCTGAGAACTTCTCATTTCTGCTCTTAAGCCTTGTATTGCCGTTTATATAATCTCCGTTTCTGAGACCGAATTTCTTGATCTGCTGAGGAGAGACATATACATCATTTTCACCCGGAAGGTAATTATCGCAACGGATAAATCCGAAGCCCTCAGGCATCTTCTCGAAAATTCCTTCCTTTGTATCGCCGGAATCAAGAAGCTTAGCGTCAGCCTTATTTATTTCGCCGTCAGGTGTCTGGATGTTCTGTGACATAGCTGAAATCTCAGCCTGTGTGAGATCCTCGATTGATCTTGGCTTGCGAGGTCTGCCCGGTCTCTTAGGCGTTACCGTCTCTACCTCTTCCTGATGGCTCTCAGCTGTCATCTCCTCTTCATCTTCATCGTACTCACTGTCGTACTCTGATGACGCGTCAGTGTATTCGCTGCGTCTTACCTCTTCATCATAACCATCTATAAGCTCGCTCTGAACCGGTCTGCCGACACGTCTCTCGGATTCCTCGGTTCTTCCTGTTGAAAGCTCCTCATAGGTTTCGGCCGCAAGAGCTCTTCTCTCTTCAAGCTTCGCCTCTTCCTTAGGGGTAAGCTTATGTCTTGTATACTTTCTCTTTGTTCTTACAGGTTCTTCGCCGGTAGTAGCCGTAGCTGCTTCAGTTCTTGGCGCAACTCCTCTCCTGCTCCTTGAAATATATGTCGTGGTTCTTCCTACTGTCCTCTTCTCATGGGCGTTATCGGCAGTTCCGTGTTCCCTGTCGAATTCCTCCATCAAAGAAATAAGGTCCGCCTTTCTGAGGGCAGTAAAGCTTTTCATGCCCTTCTGTCTTGCGAGTACCTTAAGGTCAGCGAGATTCATTTCTGAATAATCCATTGATTTCTCCTTTGTTTTAGTGTATCATAATTATTGTAATTGATTTTATCAGTAAAAGTGGGGCCGATTAAATGAATAACGAAACATTAACCTTATATAAAATGATGGTTCTCTATATGTTAAGTCTTGTGGACCATCCTCTTACAAATGCCCGTATTTCGGACTTTATGCTTACGAAGGACTATACCGATTATTTTTCGCTTCAGACTGTATTTAAGGAACTGACTGACGCAGGACTGGTGTCGTGCAAGCAGGTTCGTAACAGTTCTTATTTTACAATAACGGATGAAGGAATTAATACCTTAAAGCTCTTCCCTGATATTGTCTCAAAACCTATAAAGGATGACATTAAAAAATATCTCGCGGGACATGAACACGAGCTTAAAAGTGAAGTATCGGTACTTTCCGATTACAGCGTAAACAATAAAGGTGAAAATTCCGTCACATTAAAATTGATTGATTTTGACGGATCTGAGCTTTTAAAGCTTTCGCTCGCCGTTCCCTCAGAGAAACGCGCAATGGAAATATGCAACGAGTGGAAAGATAAGAGCAATGATATTTATACGTACTTAGTGGAAAATATCATCCTGAAGCGAAAGCCTCAATAACGTCCCAGAGGGCTTCCACTCCCTTTTTGTCCTTTGCCGAAAATGGAATGAAGTTCTCATCATTTATATTAAAAGCGCTTTTAAGGACTTCCATTTGTTTTTTGTACTCTGTCTTATTTAGCTTGTCTGTTTTGGTGGCTATAATTACAGGTTCAAAACCGTTATCGCTGATCCATTTATACATCAATAGATCATCTTCGCTTGGAGCATGACGGCTGTCACTTAAAAGAAATACGTGACGTAGCGCATGCGACATGCGGAGATATTTTTCTACCATCTTACCCCATTCAGCCTTGACTTCAACCGCGGCCTTCGTGTATCCGTATCCAGGAAGATCAACAAGATATAACTCTTTATTTACATTGTAATAATTGATAGTCTGCGTTTTGCCGGGCTTCCCCGAAACTCTCGCGAGCGAATGGCGGTTAAGCATAGCGTTTATAAGGGATGACTTCCCTACGTTGCTCTTTCCCGCAAACGCGAACTCCGGAATTACATGCTGTGGTATCTGGCTCGTAACACCAATAACCGTCTCAAGTTCTGCTGATTTAATTATCATCGATTGGATTCCTTTAGATTTTTCCTTGCGTTCTCTAAAATATCGTACATTTCTTTCGGACTTTCAACCAGGCTTGCTTTTCTTCGGAGGCTCGCCGAATCCGGCATCCCGACCGTATACCAGCCAACATGCTTTCTCATCTCTCTTATTCCCGTATATTCTCCCTTATAGGCAATCATCATTTTCATATGACGCTCGATAAGATCGAATATTTCATCATAAGAGGGCCTCGGTATTTTCTCTCCCGTAGCAAGATAGGTTTTTATTTCATTAAAAATCCACGGATTGCCGCGAGCCGCCCTTGCGACCATAACGGCATCCACTCCCGTTCTCTCAATCATTTCACGTGCTTTTTCGGGAGAATTAACGTCTCCGTTACCTATAACAGGTATGTGAAGGGATTTTTTAACTTCGATAATAGGCTGCCAGTCAGCGTTTCCGCTATAATAAGCTGACCTTGTCCTTCCATGTACCGCAACGGCACTAGCGCCACCCGCTTCTGCCGCTTTAGCACATTCTACCACATTTATATGCTCTTTGTCAAACCCTAATCTTAATTTTACGGTGACAGGTACGGATAAATGTTTCGTCATAGTACTTATTATGTCATATATTTTATCGGGATGCATCATGAGAGCCGAACCCTCACCGTTATTTACGACCTTCGGAACCGGGCATCCCATATTTACATCCACAATATCGAACCTGTGATCTAAAATTTTCAGGGCAGATGCCGCCATAATTTCGGGATCGGAACCAAAAAGCTGGACCGCCACCGGATGTTCATCCTCGCCGATTGTAATTAATTCTTCCGTATTTTTATTATTGTACTTTATTCCCTTCGCCGAAACCATCTCGGTATAAGTATAATCACAGCCGAATTCACGACATAGCGTACGGAAGGGAAGGTCAGTCACGCCAGCCATAGGTCCTAATACAAGTGGCCCGGGAATCAGTACATTTCCTATATAGAAGCTCACATTTCACCTTTTCCTTTAATTATCATCGAATAATACTTTTGTACATTTTCAAGCAATTCCTTGTTTTCCTTCTGAAACTGCTTTACCTTAAGGCCTGCGCTGATATCGTCATAGGCAGCATCATTTTCAGCCGCTGCAGTATGGATATATAAATTCTCACCGTCATCAAACGACAGGGTAAGTATGCCACCTACCTCAGCGGTAAAGAGAACAACAGCTGCCTGAAGTTCCTTCTTTACTGCCTCAGGGAGACCGTTGAAGGTGCTACCCAAATAATATTTTCTGGAATATGCGTTCGCAGCGCAGAGAATATCTTTTTCGTCCATAATTTACTTCCTTTACAAAAGACCCCTTAAAAACGGAGACGGGTCCTTCTCCCTTCCGAATAATTTTTCAGGATATGTAATATATAATTCCTTCTTGGCTCTTGTGGCCGCCACATAGAAAAGCCTTCTTTCCTCTTCTATGTCAGAATCCTTTATCGCCTTCTTATATGGAATCATGCCATCCACGCATTCAGGCACGAATACCGTCTTATACTCAAGTCCCTTTGACCCGTGCATGGTAAGCACCGCCACAGCGTCACCGGAATTTTTATCCATTTTGTATTTTTCGCGAAGCTTCTCAGTAACCTCTTCTATATGAGCCTTCCATTCCGCGAGATTTTTAAAGGGCTTAGCGCTCTCGGCGAGCTCTTCCTCCACATCCCTCAGCTCCTCGTACTCTATGCCACGTTCCTTGGCGTAATCCTTTAAATAATTGTCGTAGCCGATAATATTTCTGAGATAATGAATGGCAGGATATGGAGACATCTTTGACAGCTGCCTTATATCACCCGCCAGATCGTCTATTCTTATAGCCATCCACGACCGTCCCTTATAAAAATCCTTCCATCTTAAAAATGAAACAAATCTCGGCTTATCAGGGAGATCAACCGTAGCGCTCACAAGGGATTCGCGACTCAGATATCTCACCGGCTTATTCATAATGCGGAGCAGGTTTTCCTGGGAACGGTTCCCCTCCGCTATCTCAAGATAAGCAAGGAAATCCTTCGCTATAAAGTGGTCATATATATTCGGAGCCGATTCCTTCATGACATAGGGAATATCGTATTCCATAAGGCGCTCCGCGAATGGTCTCGCCGCAAGATTTGTACGATATATTACGGCAATTTCCGAATACGGAAGACCCCTTTTATGGGCATCCATTATATTCGCTATAATATAATTATCTTCTTTATTTCTGTCGGGAAATTTTTTAACCTCAGGTTCTTTCCCTTCCTCTGAAACAGCTGTAATGTCCTTTTTGAAACGCTTTTTATTTTTGGTAATTATTTTACCGCAGAATTTAACTATCTTTTTGGTTGAACGATAATTTTCACTTAATACCACCTGCTTGGCGTTTTTGTAATCCTTTGGAAAGCCTAACATTATTTCAGGTCTCGCCCCGCGAAAGCGGTAAATGCTCTGGTCATCGTCACCTACCACAAATATATTGTTGTTTGGCTCAGCCATCATTCTTACAAGATCATACTGAAGCTTACTCACATCCTGGAATTCATCGATAAGAATATATTTATATTTATTCTGCCAGGCCTCAAGCACATCCTTTCTCTCGGTAAAGAGGCGCTTCGTCACAAGCATCATATCGTCAAAATCAATCAGCCTCGATTTTTTCATAAATTCATTGTATGAATTATATATTTCCCTGAATGAATTCGTAGGACAATGCAGTGAATAATAATTATTTATATTGATATCTTCCGACTTAACAAGACTTATCTCGCCTAAAATATTTTTCACAAAATCCTTGTCACTCGCCTCTTCCATCTGCATGGCCCTTGCCTTGTCGCGAATAAAATTCCCCGCGACATTTTCAGTAATTATCTGTGAGGGATCGATATTATATGACAGTCTTATTATAGTAAAAAATACGGAGTGAAATGTGGAAAATCTGACTCCCATGGCCGAGCCCATCATTTTCACAAAACGGTCCCTCATCTCGAGGGCCGCCGCCTTTGTAAATGTAATGACCAGTATGGAGTCCGGATCGACCTTGGCTTCTTCTATCAGATAGCGCGTGCGGCCCGTGATGACCGCGGTCTTCCCGGAGCCGGGACCCGCGAGCACCATCATCGGACCGTCAACGTGCGTAACCGCTTTTTCCTGCGAAGGTGAAAATTTAATTTGCGACATTTTTTGATAATTTCTCTATGCCGACCTTAATTCGTCTGATTGATTCATCCTTGCCTAATATTTCCATAATCTCGTAAGCGCCGCCCGGAGTCATCTGCTTACCCGAAACGGCTGTACGAACAGGCCACAGACCCTGACCGTTCTTAATTCCGGCATCCTTAATATAGCCCATAAGAACCTTCTCGATGCCCTCGACCGAATAATCATCATTGGCATCAAGAAGAGGAAGCACATCCTTTAAGACCTTAAGTGAAATCTCACTGTTAGTCTTCATCTTCTTGTGAGTGTACATAGCGACATCGTAATCAGGCAGCTCATCGAAGAAGTCGATGAGAGGCTCGATGTCAGGGAATACCTCAATACGGGTCTTAACAAGCTCAGCTATCTTCTTGTAATCAAGAGGCTTCTTCACCACCTCCTTGATATACGGGAGTGCTCTCTCATAATACCTGTCGAAGTCCATGGCCTTGATATATTCGCCGTTCATCCACTTCGCCTTCTTCATATCGAAGACTGCAGGGGATTTATTTATACGCTTATAGTCGAATACCTTGGCAAGCTCGTCAAGCGTAAATATCTCGCGCCCGTCCTCAGAGCTCCAGCCTAAAAGCGCTACAAAATTAACGACAGCCTCAGGCACAAAGCCCTGCTCTATCAGATCCTCGTAGGAGCTGTGGCCGCTGCGCTTTGAAAGCTTCTCATGATCCTCATTTGTAATAAGAGGACAGTGGATATACTTAGGTATCTCCCAGCCGAAGGCGTCATAGAGTCTGTTATACTTAGGCGTACTTGAGAGATACTCATTTCCGCGGATAACGTGGGTGATGCCCATAAGGTGGTCATCGATTACGTTCGCGAAGTTATAGGTAGGATATCCGTCGCTCTTTATGAGAATCTGGTCATCAAGCTCGGAATTATCTACGGTAATATCTCCGTAAATCTCATCGTGGAAGGTAGTAGTTCCCTCGCGAGGGATATTCTGTCTTATTACAAATGGCTTGCCTGCGGCGAGATTCGCCTCTATTTCTTCTTTAGACAGGTGGAGGCAGTGCTTGTCATACATCATGACCTCCTTGCCGTCTATAACCTGGCGGAGGCTCTCAAGTCTCTCCTTGGTGCAGAAGCAGTAGTAGGCCTCGCCCTTTTCGATGAGCTGCTTAGCGTACTTCATATAGAGGCCGTCCTTCACGCGCTCGCTCTGAACGTAAGGGCCAACAGGGCCGCCTATATCAGGTCCCTCATCGTGCTTGAGACCGGTCTCCTTCATGGTCTCGTATATAATGTCAAGCGCCTCAGGCACAAACCTTGCCTGATCGGTGTCCTCGATTCTGAGAATAAAGTCACCATCCTCATGCTTCGCGACCAGATACTCATAAAGGGCCGTACGAAGATTACCTACGTGCATTCTGCCCGTAGGGCTCGGCGCAAATCTAGTTCTTACCTTGCTCATTTTAAATTAAGCTCCATTCTGATTTAGTCTAAGATAGTATCAAGTTCGGAATTTTCAACCATCTGCGAAAATGCGTCACAGACTGAGTTAAATTCATCATCGTCATCGATGCCTTCTACATTGAATTCCTCGCTGCCGACCGGCACAAACCGATATAACCAGATATCATCTGAAATTTCCTTCGGTGGTTCAAGCGCTATATACTGCTTACCCTCTACAGGAAATATCGTAAGTACATCACACATTACCTCTCTTCCGTCGTCCATCGTCACTGATATCGACATGTCGGGAAGGTTTGGCTTATCCGCTTTGTCTGCCATATTTGTTCTCCAAAAAAGGGCGACACCTAGTGTCACCTGTCAGATAAAATCCGTCTTATTATACAACAACATTTTAAATGTGTCAAGTCTCCTTATTTTCAACTGGGAGTTCATCGAGTATCTCCTCAAAGGCAACCCCATCAGTCAAAGGAATATCAAGTTGTATGGAGGTCTCGACACATTTCTTGATAAATGTCGATGCCCGCATTACTGATTTCTTAAAGTCAACTCCATTAACTGCGTCAGCGGCTATTATCGAGGAAAATACATCTCCCGTCCCGCAGCGGGTCTTGCCCTCTCGCTCCTGTTCGACCATTTCGCAAAGATTGCTGCCCGCGTCATAGCAGAAGTTGCCTATATAATTTCCGTAGGGAATCCCGGTAATGACTATATTCTCGCAGTCAAAGCACTTAAGCTTATCGACAAGCTTGCGCAGGCTTTCTTCAGAAAAGTCGCCATTGTCATAATCGGTTCCTGTCAATATACAGGCTTCGGTAAGGTTCGGAGTTATTATGTCAGCCCTTCTAACCAGCTCCTTCATACGAGAGCACATATCGCTGTTATAGGAGCTGTATATCCGCCCGTCATCGCCCATAACGGGATCCACAATTACCTTCGTCCCGGCATTTTTAAAATAATTAATGAAATCTTCTATGATGTCAAACTGTCTTGCCGATCCGACAAAGCCTGTCAAAATGCCATCAAATGAAAGTGAAAGCTTTTTCCATTCGGAAATATATTCATTCATATGATCGGTGAAATCATTGAAATAAAAGCTGTCAAAGCCCGAGTGGTTTGACAGTATCGAGGTCGGTATCGGGCAGCAATTGACCTTTAATTTCGAAATAATCGGAATGGCTACGGTCAGTGAGCACCTGCCGTAGCCCGTGAAATCATTTATCGCGGCGATCTTTTTTTGCTTAGCCATCGAGCTTCTGTCCTAACATCTTATATAAATAGCCCTCGCGCGCGCCGTACGGAGATATCATAAGGGTCTGGCAATGAATCTTGCGGCAGAGGGTCTGGATGATAAGGGTCCCCGGAATTATGGTGTGGATACGGTCCGGATATGACTTAAGCACGAAGTTCCTCGCTTCCTTGCTCTCGCTTGTGAGGAAGTCACAAATCTCATCCAGCTGATCCACATATATTGCCCTATTCTGTATAGGCATCTTATAGTAAGACTGAGCTAACTTAAGGACACCGCGGGCGGTGCCTCCGATACCGTACACAAGGTTTGAGCGCACTCCGTCAATGCCCTCAAGCTTCCTCTCTATGGCATCGGTTATATCCTCTATCTCATCCTTATCCGGCCAGATTCCGGAGACATATTTTTTAAAAAGGACGAGTGAGCCTATATCAACCGACTGAGCCGACATAATCTGCCTGCTCTTGATCTCGGTAACCTCCATTGAGCCGCCGCCTATGTCAAATACGGTGCCGGACTCTATGTTCATCCACGAAAGTACGCCATAATAGCCGAGCTTCGCCTCGTCAGTACCGGAGATAATCTCTACCTCATAGCCGGTTTCTTCTTTGATAAGATCAACTATCTCATCGGTATTCTTTATATTTCTGAGTGAGGCTGTCGCAAATACATTTACCTTGGTTATACCAAAGAGCGTTAGCATCTGTTTAAAATTATTGAGAGCGTCAATGGCTCTCCTAGCTCCCTGAGTGCTCATAACACCGTCATCCACATAATTCGCAAGTCCTGCCATCTCCTTCTCGGAAAACAGCTGATGAACCGTTCCGTCATCTCTTCTCCCAAAAACCGACAGCCTGATCGTATTAGAGCCCATATCAATAAGTGCGTGAGTTTCCATTTATCTTCCTCCATGTCAAACGTTTTCCGGTTGTAAAAAAGTTCTTTATATATTATAATAAGTAATGGCAAACGATTTTACCCTTCACTACTAATATACTTTATAATCAGTGAAATGTAAAGTCAAACTTTTGCTTTGGAGTAAAGAAATTTTACATAGATTTAACACAGCCTTTGCGCTCATAAGCTTTAAATTTCACTTGCGCCGTGGTAAACTGTTTTAGTAATATTTAATATTTCAAGGAAGGTAATATAATGGATGCACCTGTTTTTATGAACCGCGAGCTCTCATGGCTCAAATTCAATAAAAGAGTACTCGAGGAAGCGGAGCGGACGGATGTCCCACTCTGCGAGCGAATGAACTTTTTGTCTATTTACCAGAGCAATCTGGATGAATTTTTCATGGTAAGGGTCGGTACACTCACCGATCAGAGGGAACTGAACCCTTCCATGACTGACAATAAAACAAATATGACCGCCGAAGAGCAGATACGGGCTATCCTCAAGGAGGTCCAGATTCTTAACACTCAGAAGGAAGCAGTTTACGCGGATGTTCTAGATGAATTGAAGGAGCAGCACGTCCGCATTGTCGACTTCAAAAAAATCGACGAGGAGGAATCAAAACGCTTAAAGCAGTATTTTGATGTTGAAATCGCACCCCTGCTCTCACCCATGATTGTAGGGGCAAGGCAGCCGTTTCCATTCATGAAAAATAAGGAGATTTACGCTGCCGCCGTCCTTGAGAAGAGTCAGGGCAAGGACCAGATTGGACTTATACCATGCAGCTCCGATGTATTTCCAAGGCTGATCCCCGTTTCAAACAGTCAGAGCGATGAGCACCTCTATATACTTTCGGAGGAGCTTATTTTACATTTTCTTCCTTCCGTCTTCGACGATTACAAGGTTCTTGGTAAATCGCTCATAAGAGTAACCAGAAACGCCGATATCGATTCGGACGCATTATACGACGAGGATCTTGACTATCGCGAGTTTATGGCTGACCTTATGAAGAAAAGAAGGAGACTGCAGCCTATAAGACTTGAGCTTTCGCGCGAGCTTGATGAGAAGGTAATACGAGCCTTCTGTAACGAATTTCAGATAGAGGAGGATTCCGTATTCAGAAATAACACGCCTCTTGACCTATCATTTTTCGGTGAAATCAGAGACCTGCTAAGGCAGAAGTCCGACCTCTTCTATACCAAAAAGCCGGTAAGGAAATCGGAACAGTTTTTGCCGGGAATGAAGATTCTTCCCCAGATTAAGGATAAGGACAAGCTTCTCGCTTACCCTTTTGACTCAATGAAAACCTTCATTTCAATGCTCGAGGAGGCAGCGAACGACCCACAGGTAATTTCCATAAAGATAACGCTTTATCGCGTAGCCAAGCAGAGTAAGATTATAGAGGCGCTTATAGACGCAGCTCAGAACGGCAAGGATGTCTTCGCCCTGTGCGAGCTAAAGGCACGCTTTGATGAGGAAAATAACATAGCAATGAGCCGTCGCCTTGAGGAAGCCGGCGTAACGGTTGTTTACGGCGTAACCGGTTATAAGGTTCACTCTAAGCTATGCCTCATCACAAAAATCGTTGACGGCCAGCCTGAATACTATACACAGATTGGTACCGGTAATTATAACGAAAATACGGCAAGATTTTATACCGATTTTTGTCTTATGACCTCAAACCGGGCCATAGCCCAGGATGCTATTCAGGTATTTCAGGCGATAGCCATGGACGAGACCGTCCATGAAACAAAGAGTCTTCTTGTTGCGCCGAACTGCCTGCAGAACAAGGTAATCGCAATGATAGATGATGAGATTACGAAGGCTAGCGCCGGTCAGAATGCCTATATCGGAATTAAAATTAATTCGCTCACGGACAAGAAGATAATTGATGAGCTTATCAGGGCTTCTCAGGCCGGTGTGAAAATAGATATGGTTGTGCGCGGCATATGCTGTCTCATTCCGGGAGTCGCCGGTTATACAGACAATATCCGGGTAATAAGTATTGTCGGAAGGCTCCTTGAGCATTCAAGAATCTATATTTTCGGGGCAGGCGAGGAGAAAAAGGTATATATTTCCTCTGCGGATTTTATGACACGTAACACTCTGCGCCGTGTGGAGGTGGGCGCTCCGGTGCTCGATTCCGATCTCAAGAAGCAGATACTGTGGATGTTTGATAAAATGATTCACGACAATTGCCAGGCGAAAAAATTGGGATCAGACGGAAATTACAGCAAGGTTTCCGGCGGAGATAAAAAGATTAATTCTCAGGAAATATTCTACACCATGCCTGATTTCGCCCCGGTTCAGGCGATGAGCAAGCAGTCTGCCGCTCCTGCCAACCGAGAAGCAGCTGCCGCTTCCGATAAGCGAATTACCAATCTTAACAGTAATCGTCGGCGAAAACCCGCAAATCCGGTTGCTGATTTCTTCGAAAATCTCTTTAAGCGGAACAGGTAGTCCGAATAAAAAATGGCATCCTTACATTCCTGTAAGGATGCCTTATTATTACGCCATTGCCGCGAACGTATATCGTCTGCGAGATATTATTACCGTGTCGCCTTCATGAAGGCACATTTTTTCATATGGCAGAAGTCTGATTCCGTTTAAGAAGCTTCCGTTTGTTGAATTCAGATCCGTCAGTGAAAAAATTCCATTGTCGCTTCTGTCTATTCTGGCGTGATATTGACTCACGGTTGCGTCTTCTATTGTAGCGTTCACGTTTTCCTTGCTTTTTCCTATAAAAAACGGAAACTTGGAAATCAGAACCGGCTCATCAGCACTGTCAAGAGGCTGCAGCGTGAATACTCCCCTTCTTCCGCTTGAATTTTTTACAAAAGGGGTATTTCCTTCAGGGAAGTAAACGTCTTCGCCTTGATACGTGCTCTGATTAAATGTCCCCTGACCGGTTACATCATCATTTACAGCTCCCGGCATGTCCATAGGAACCGTCTCAGTCGGACTTACTTCCTTAGCGTTTAATGTAACATTTTCTACCTCAGGATAAAAATCACTCTCTTCTATGTCATAATTTTTTTCGCTTTCTTCCTTTTTTTCTTTTCCCGAAAATGAAACATCAGTGGTAAGAAGCGCCCAGACCTTTCTCATGGCTTTCTTGAAGGAATCATCTCCAACCCTCGCAGGCAGATTTTTAGAGCTGTTGTCAGCTGTTGCCTTCTCATCTCTTGTCTTCAGTGAAATTCTCTTGTTATTAATTTTATTTACATTAGCATTATTTATATTACTTACAGTCGGAGTCGCCGGACTGATAGTAAGTATGTCATCTCTGATTAAACGAGCTTCTTCATTATTGAATTCTCTGATATTTTCTTTTCTCATATCGGTATCATCGCCTAACAGCTTCTTCGCTTCGCGCAGGATAACCTCCGTTACCTCTCTGCCGTTTCCCAGCGTTATGGCATCACGGGAGGACTGATAAAGTGTGTACATCATCTGAACAGCCGGATGGTCTAGCTTATCCACCCTGTCAAGCATGAAGCTGAAAAGGTTTTCAAAATTCCGGCCTGCTTCAGAAACATCTGCCTCCTCTTTTTTCATCGAGGGCACATAAATCCACTTAAATTCGCCGTTCGCGGATTCATATATCATTGACGGATCTATGAGAAGTCCTTCAAATGGCAGTAAATATTCCTCCATGCTGTTCGTTACGCTGACAAGAGACTGGATGAAATTTCTCACCCTCTCTTCATTGAATTTTACAATGTCACTCATCTGACTCATTGCCATCATTTCATTTACAGGGTAAAACAGATACTCTTCATTATCCCTGCTTCTCAGTTGGGCTCTTATGATTCCCTTTATATCATTTCTGACAATCATCTTATAGATATAATTCTGTCTTCCATGGATTTTAGTTACGAGATAATTCCTGCCATTTTCAATCTCATAATCTATTTCTTTTTCACTTGATAATTCTCTTGCTGATATCATTTTTTGAATCTCCTGTTTTTTCATTCTTAAATAAGCCCTTACCTACATGAACAGCCCTCACGAGGTCCTGAGGCCTGTAATTCATGTATTCAACCTCCATGTCCTTATCCGTAACCATTGTTGTATATTGTGACATATTCAAAAATTTCATTTTCGTCGAAAGTGTGAGCTTTTCCTTGCTGCATGATGACCCATCGTCAATATGCTTTGACAGAAACAATACTCCATTATTTCTGTTAGCAAATCTTACTCTCGCGAGATCTCCGTCCTCACCATACATTGAAGACTCTATAACGCATGAGTACATGTCGGCATTTAATGTGATACAATCATGTACATAAGCGCTCATACAGAATACTGCAAAGACAATAAAAAATATTATCGGATAAATGAATGAAGCTTCAATGATATAGGTTCCCGAAAGCTTGCGCCTCAAAGCACGCGAAGCCTGCGAATATATATGGGATAAACGCGACACTGTTTTTCCTCCTTATGGTTATTACAATTTTCGCAAGCAGGGCTGCCGCGAAATACGAAAATATTGCGGCAAATGATCCGAAGGAAACGGATAGGGCCGCTAAAATAACAGCATCCGCCATGCCGAATTTACCGTGGCTCGCGGCACCCGTTATGATAAATACCACTGCCGAAATAAGATCAAGGGCCGAAACAGGATACTTAAGCAAAACAAGGCCATCGATTAAGATCGATGTAACTCCCGCGATAATTATCGACAGGCTAATTTTCCGCTTTCTCACGTCAATTGTCGAAAGAATTAAAAACGTTATTGCCGTCACGACCTGCCTCCACAGCTTGAGCAGGGTCCGAGGCCGCGTTTTTCCGCTTCTTCAAGAGTAATGCTTGTAATCGTTCTCTTTAGCCCTGAGCATCTCTCATTTGAATGCATCTTGTCACCGTAATCGGTTATATATACAGTATCTGAAATACCACCCGCTCCCATGCATTTCTCACAGGGGTAATATTTTCCCCCGCTTACGTTCCTTCTGCTGCTCACTTCGCTTTTAGAGACGGCCTCGACCGAAAGCTTTATATGGCTGCAATTTCTGTCTCTGTGATATACTTCGCCGGTTTCCGCGACAAAGACTATCTCGCCTTCTTTTTCCCCTGTCTTCGTAAATTTTCTGCCTGTGAATTTTCTCGCCTGTGATATCCTGAAAAATGTCTTTCCGTTCAGCTCACCTGAATCGGCCCACGTTATTACATCGCCATCAATTGTTGGCATGTCGTAGCCCGCGAATAAGTCCTCCGTCAGCTCATTCCCGGCATAAAAATACTGGGCTGCCTTCCGCAGCTGATTATTCATTTTGATGGAAGCCCTCATCTGTTCCTGCGAGAACATCGACCAGAAAATTATCTGACATACGGCAAGGAGGTAAATAGGAACCACAACAGCCGCCTCCAGGGTAAATGAGGCTGAAAGCGCTCTGCGGGCCATCCATGATTTGATACGTTTTTTTCTTGTATATATTTTTTGATCCCGCTTCTCATTGGTATTTGCGGTATTGTAGAACACGTTATTTATTTGGTTATTTTTCAAGACCTGCTCCTTTCATTTTCATTTTATCACATGGATGGTCTGCAGGGCACTTTCGTGCCCCCATTAGTTCAGCTCCGCTTCAATTGGTATCTTATACGTGAAATCCTTAGGCGCCTTTGATATCATTCTTGTAATAACAGGAAGCGCAAAGAATCTCGGTTCAACCTTTCCCTCAGCCTCCGCGGTTATAGCGGAATAGCAGCTGTCAGCCCTGAAATCTGGCTTATAACGAACCCGCATATTCTGCTCAATAAGTCTTACACAACGTTCAGCCGTCTTGTCGCTAACAATATTGTGAATGGCTATCATTTCATCTAAGACTTCTGAGTAACCAACCTCGACAGCCGAGTTCTTAGGCATAAGATCTATCTTTTCGCCCTTAAATAAAGAGACAACATCGTTTCTTGCGTCCACTGCCGACCAGGCGGCTATAATGGCCGCCTCAATAGCAGGTTCCAGTTCCGCGGCTTCCGGGAAGGCTGCCGCTATCGCTAATGCCATTGTCCTTGCCTCAGCGCCTCTTTTTTCTTTATTGTACGCTATCCACTTCAAAAGTCTCGCTCCGAATATAGCGTCTACGACAGCTGTTAGGTTAGCCTTGTCGCTTTTTTTACCACAGATGATATATTCCTTTTCATACATCAGCGCATGTTCCTTATCATCAACGGGATGCATATAATCCGAATAGCAGTGGTCTATATAGGCCTGCATGGCCAGAGAATCGTAGAATTCTCCGGATATCTTTTCGCCCACGCTGGTTACGTTCCACTCGACTTCTTCTATTTCATGACCTGATATGGTAGCATCCGCAGGAAGCAGGAGAGAAAGAGATAAATTTTTACTTGTGTCTGAATCGTCTTTTAATTTATCTATTTCCTTTAATTTCTCTTTCTGCTCATCAGTTGCTTCGTTTCCCTCGCCGATCAATTCGTCATCGTTAAACTCCGACAGGTCTTTTTTATTTTCATTTGAATTTGTATCGGAGATCGCGTTTTCGGCAAGGAAATAAGCCTTGCTTCCGTCTATAGTTATCGCCGGAGAGGCTTCTGAGGTCGTTATGCGCTTAGCGGCATCTACAAGACCTTCGTACTTAGCGTAGGCAACAGCCTGCTTCACAAAGTACTGACAGTTGTTTTCCGTCATTCCCTTATTGAAATTAAATTCAGAAAATGACATATGTGTTCCCATCCAGTCATTTGAAAAAGCTGTAAGAGGTTCATTCATCTTCTTTAAATACGAATCCGCCTTTTCCTTCGCCCCTTTATCGCCTTCAAGCTCACTTGAATCCACAAAAAGAACGTGATAATCGTCAAGGATTTCCCTTTCATATTCTGCCAATATATTCTGGGCTGCGAGCAGGCCATCGTCTGTCATCATAGCCCTCGCGGCGCTTATTCTCGAGGAATCAGCGAATGATCCCAGAACCGCGATAGAGAATATGGAAAGATATGACATCAATAATGTAACAGAACCTTTTAACTTCATAATCAGGCGTTCTTCATAAATTCTTTTGTGCTCTTATCGGCGCCATCAAAGATATCCTTGACAATTTTTCCTATTCTGTCTTTAAATACATACATTATTCCGACAGTAACGGCGATTATGAGAACAATCTCAACTACAGCCATACCTCTGTTATCGTTCAGGTGATTTTTCACATCCTCGCCTGCCTTGTTCTTCTCCATAACAGCCTTTGTATAAAGGCTGTATTCTGCCTCAACAAGCTTGTCTGCTGCTTTTGTAAATCCTGACTTAATCTTCTCTGTAAACATCTTAAATTCCTCCTTTACTCCACCATCATCATGGCGGGAACCATTACTATTACTATTACCAGGACAAACTGTAAAATCATCGGAATCATCATTTTCGCATCCGCTTTATTGCCATTTAAGCATGCCCTGTTCTTTCTTTCCTGCATGGCTGACTCAGATTCGGTCGTAAGCCTCTCAAGCATTTTCCCGGATCCAAACCGTAAATTCTGGGTAAGTATAGACGCGAATCTGATATAATTCTCAACTCCGCATCTCCTTCCAAAGTTCTCATAGGCCTCATACTCTGCCATACCGTTCTCCATCTGTCGCACGGTCGCGTCTATTTCGACCCCTAATTCATTTGAAAATTTACCCTCACCGGATAGTTTTTTCCATATCGCCTTCAGGGAAAGACCTGCGCCAAGCAGTATGACAAATCTTCCCGTAAAATCAGCGTATGAATCAAGAAGCGCCTCCTTTCTCTTATCTTTTTTTTCATCGTTTTTTGATTTATATAAAAGCACGACTGCTACAACGATAAATATCGAAAATAGCATTACCTTAGGCAGTTCTCTTTCTCCCTCTTTTACGAATTTAACTTCATAACCCGCAATATTTTCGGGAAGCTTCACTGCCGCGGCAGACGTGTTTTCACCTAATATAGTATTTAATTCTTCGGTGACATTATTCTCCATATTGGCATCTTTTGTTACCTTGTCCGGATTTAATATCAGATCAATGGTTTTTGATTTCTTTTCGTAGCCTTCTATTGACGATGTAATTGTAAGCACAACTTTTCGGCTTGATCTTATTAATTTTGTATTTATCGTTCCCGAAGAAGTCAGCGCGTCGTCAATGTCAGTTTCATAGGATATATCGCAGGGATTCTCAGGTATTGACTTTATTATTTTAATTCCTGTTTTAACATTCCCGGCGTTTTCTCCATCCTTAAATAAATTTTTTTCGCAATAATTCAGAGCTTCATTAATATATTTCTCAGCCGCCTCAGCTGTAGGTACCTGCTTTGCGAGAGTTCCGGAATAATTTATGATTTTTTCCGTACCTTCTCCGTCTTTTATCTTCACCTTAAAGTCTACAGACTCATCGCTTTCATAGGATTTTGGCCTTGTATAGCTATTTATGTTATGATCAACGACATCCCTGTCTTTTATGGCTGTGAATGCGACAAGCAAGCTTGCCATAAGGGCGGCCAATAAAATCGTCCTTTTCTGCGATTTTGTAAATTCCTCAAAAAATTTCATACTAAACCTTTATATCTGTGATTTTTTCCATCATAAGAAATGTAGCGAAATAAAGGATAAGAACGGCAGTCATTATTAATCGTCCGGCAATTCCGGTATACATATTCTGCATCATCTCAGGCATACTGAAGTTAAGATATAATAGAATTCCCGGAAGCATAAGATCCATGATATGCCCTTCAAGCCTCTTCCCGCTTGTTATAGTATAAATATCCCGCTCCATGCTTTTTCTGGCATCGATACATTTTACAGTGTGCTCCATAACCTTGACTATATTACCTCCGGCTCTTTTGCTCACTGCGCACACCTCAGCGAATTCCTCTATGTCGCGCACACCGCTTCTTTTGCCAAGATCAAGGAAAATATGCTCAACCCTTACATTACATGCCAGTTGCCTCTCCATTAGCTTTAGCTCTCTCATGATATAGTCATCAGGCCTATACAGCTCAGACAGCTGTTTTCTGCACATCGGTATGGCCTTTTCAAGGCTGGTTCCCGCTCCCAAAGAAGCACTCATTACATGAAGAGCTTCCGTAAACTGATTTGAAAGAGTCTCTCGCCTCGTTTTTATCTGCTTTTTTGTATCTATTTTTTCATAAATAAATCCAAGAGGGAGCAAAATAATTATTCCAAATATATTTTTATAAAAAAGTAAGCCGAACAAAATACAGATTACGCTCCAGATTGCGAGAAATTTCATCCATTCCTTACTGTTCCTTCTGTAAATCGAATAGTCCACTTAAATCAAATCCTGCCCTTTCCACCTTAGGTAAGCAGCGCTTTGGCGCATTTCTTTTAACAAGCCTTTCCTCGCAGTCGCTGTATTCGTAGATCTTACGCATCTCGATTCCATCGTTCTTTACACCCTCTATTTCGCTTATTTCGAGGAGCTTACGCCTTCCATCAGGTAATCTTCCCAGATAAACAATAAAATCAATGGCTGAAGCAATCTGTCTTTCGGCAGCGGCAAGGGGCATCCCGTCCGCTCCGGTAAGGAGCAGAGTCTCAAGACGGCTTATTGTATCCTCAGCTGAATTGCTGTGAATTGTCGATTCGCCGTAATGTCCTGTATTAAAAGCATTCAAGAGATTCACAACTGCCGCTCCGTCACGCACCTCTCCGACGATAATCCTGTCCGGTCGCATACGAAGGCTGCTCTTTATTAAATCAGCTATTCCTATTTCACCCATACCCTCAAGGTTAGCGTTTCTGGTCTCAAGGCGGACCAGATTAGGGATGCCGGTTAGCTGGAGCTCTGCGGAATCTTCCATAACTATAACACGTTGCTTTTTGGGAATATATTCAGATAGCGCATTTAGAAATGATGTTTTACCCGATGATGTACCACCGCTGACTATAATATTGCATCCGCTTTCCATGATAATTTTTAAAAATTCACAGGTTTCTTCGTCAAGCGTGCCATACGAAAGCAGGCGCTTAATACTCATCGGCTCCTTAGGGAATTTTCTAATTGTTACGACAGCCCCATTTAAGGCTATCGGCGGAAGAACAACGTTTACACGGCTTCCGTCAAGAAGTCTTGCGTCAACTATAGGGGTTGCTTCATTTACCGAACGGTTAACCTCAGCCACTATCTGCTGAATTATATTCTCAAGCTGTTCTTCGCTTTCAAGAGAAATCGGTGCCCGACTAAGCTTACCGTCTCTTTCCCAGAAAATATCATCGGGACCATTTACCATAATCTCATTTACAAGAGGATCATCGATTAGTTTTTGCAAGGGTCCAAGACGTCTTACGGAATTAAATATTTCACTCGTAAGCTCGTTTTTTTCATCAATTGAAATGTAATTTTCGTTTCCGTAATTTAAAACGGCATCCTCAATTGACATTAATATTTCATCATCGGATATATCCCTTGAAAAATCAAATTTATTGATGATGTGCTCCGCCAGAGACTTTTTCAGACTATCATCCAATATTTATTACCTTCGCTTTCTTAACAATATCAGAACGCTTCATCCTCGAAAGCTCGGAAATAAACTCTTCCTCGTAGTGGTTGTCATTTCCGTCGGACATTAAAAATATTTTCCCCGATTGTGTCAAAATTGAGAGGGCAGGAGCCCCGAATAATGAAAGATTTATTACAGTCGAAGCGAATAGACCGGAATTAGCAAGCACATCCAGAATAAGCACGATGTCTTTCTCATCCATCTCATAAAGATCCATAAAACACTTCACAGGACGTATATATGTTATGCCCTTTTCCTTGGCGAAGCTCTTTATCTTCCATTGAAGTCGATTTTTCCCCTGCTTCGCGAAATAAAGAATATCGGACATTGAAATTCCGTTTACATCCGTATCCACTGGTGGAAGAAGCGATAAGTCCATAAAAAGCACAGGGCCCTTGTTCGAGTATTCTTCAGCCAGCTGTCTTGCGTAGGCGGATGAATTTCTGTTACCGTCAGCCGAAAATACCGTATATACCTCACAGCCTCCGACATCATCCGAAAGTCCTCCTGTCATGGAGTTAATCTCTTTCATAATTTTCGACGCCGGCTGATATTTATATATCCATGGGGCCTCAGGCACATCATTAGTATTATCAACCAGTACTATAATATTTTTTCCTTTAAATCCATCCGGAAGAAAAGACATCTCAAAGCCCTCTCCCGCAAGGACATACGAGCCGGGATTGTCATAAAGAAATTCGGAGAATTTTTCATTATCCGTATAACCGCATGACACAAATCCAGCCTCATTTTTTCTGTTGATATAGTCTGACAGGGCAAAGGCATAGCCCGGCTCACAGTCATAGACTACAATCATGCTGTCTTTATTCATTTAACTTTATCCGTAATTATAATTTTAATTTGAGTAAGAATACTCATGATATATTGAACACTGTTCAATAAAAATCGATATAAGACATATAAGATAAAACGCATTAAGAAATAAATACGTTAAAGCATCCATACCTGCCTTAATATTCATGGCAGATTCTCTTTGTAGGGCTGAAGCGCAGCTATGCCGCGCCTCAGCCTTCTTCCCTGTGCTTCTCAATGATTTCCTTAAAGCGGCGCTCAGAAGCGGCGACCTCAGGATCCTCGTCCTTGTCACCCTTTACTTCAGAGGCTTCCATCTCCTTGAGGCTCTCATTGAGCTCAGCAAGATCATCTGCACTGAAAAAATTCTTATCCATGATATCTACCTCCCGGCCGGAAAGTTTGTTTACCATCTGAAGACAAGTATACTACACGAGGGAATAAATTTCAACCCCTTTTAGGGCTTTTGGGGTGCCGAAAAAGAGGGAGTGGTTTTGTGGAAATGTGACAAAGAATGCTGACATTATTTTCCAAGCTAAGGATACCCCGGCCATGAGAATGCTCTTCGAGCATGGGCCGGGGCTGCGTTAGTCATAGCCAACTCTCCCACTCACTTCGTGAGCGGGTCCCTCTCTATGACAATCATAACTGACGTGATGTCTCAGCTAGCATCTCATCGGCGGTGTGCCATGCGAGGACGGCGCACTTTACTCTGGCGGGCATATGGGAGATGTCACGGAGGGCGATGGCGTCATCGAGCTCCGAAAGGACAGCGTCATCCTTCTCATCACCCTTAATCATACCGAGGAAGACCTTGCAGAGGTGCTCTGCGTCTTCCTTCTTGCGGCCGATTATATCATCAAGCAGCATATCCGTACTTGCCTGGCTGATGGCGCACCCGTTTCCGGTAAATCCGCCGTCTGTAACCACACCATCCTCAATCTTTAGCTGTAGCGTAATATCATCGCCACAGGTAGGATTTACACCACGAAGGGTAAGGGTAGGATTCTCTATGGTATGTTTGTTGTTAGGATGCATATTGTGGTCATTTACAAGGTCATTATATATTGACTTAAGCTCCATAGCCTAAATACCCCCTTACATTTTTAAGCGCCGTGATGAATTTATCCACTTCATCCTCGGTATTGTAGAAATATACGCTCGCCCGGTCGGTCGCGTTTACGCCAAGGAAATGTAACAGCGGCTGCGCGCAGTGGTGGCCCGCCCTTATGCAGACCTTCTGCGAATCAAGGATGGTCGCGACATCGTGGGGATGAACATCATCCACCATAAATGTAACTATGCCGTGATGCTCTTCCGGTTTCTGTCCGCCGATCACATGAATATAAGGGAGCTCCGCCATTCCCTCCATCATGCGCTTCACAAGGGCTGCTTCACGCTCCTCTATATAATCGAAGCCGACTTCATTTAAATAGTCAATCGCCGCGCCAAGACCTACCGCGCCACCGGCATTGACAGTTCCCGCCTCGAACTTGTGCGGAACCTCAGCGAATGTTGCGCTCTGCTCTTCCACGTACTCTATCATCTCGCCGCCTGAGAGGAATGGAGGCATATTTTCAAGCAAGGCCTTCTTACCGTAGAGGACACCGATTCCCATAGGGGCAAGCATCTTGTGGCCCGAAAAGGCGAAGAAATCCACATCCATAGCCCGCACGTCAACCTTCATATGAGGAGTTGACTGGGCACCGTCTACTATTGCGACAGCGCCGACAGAGTGAGCCTTCTTTATTACCTTCTCAACAGGATTTACAACGCCCATAACGTTAGATACATGACCGATTGAGACGATTTTTGCCTTTGACGTGATCTTGCTCTCAATCTCAGCGTCGCTTATCTTTCCTTCCTTGTCGGGAACCATGTAAATAAGCTTCGCGCCTGTGTGCTTACAGACCATCTGCCAAGGCAGGATGTTGCTGTGGTGCTCCATCATCGTTATGACGATCTCATCGCCCTCATGGAGGTTAGCAAGTCCGTAGGTATAGGCAATAAGGTTCAAGGATTCTGTTGTATTTCTTGTAAATATAATTTCAGACGAATCAGCGGCGTTGATAAGTCTGGCGGCCTTCTCTCGCGCGTTTTCGTACTCATCCGTCGCCTTTACCGAAAGCTCATAGACTCCCCTTAAGGGATTAGCGTTCGCCTCGTTGTAAAATTTATTGACAGCTTCGAGAACCTGGCGAGGACGCTGGGTCGTAGCCGCATTGTCAAGGTAGGACATCTCCGGATATTTTGCAAATATAGGAAAATCCTCCCTAAAATTACGCTTCATCTCCAAATACCTCCTTGATATAATCCTTAGCGGCCTTCTTTGAAACGTCGTCAGGCAGCTTATTTATAACTGTGTTAATTCTTGCCCTTGTCATGAGTTCCCTCGCGACTGCCTCGCTTATGCCGCGGCTCTCCATATAGAAGAGGAGCTTCTCATCGATTTTTCCGATGGTCGCGCCATGATTCCCCTCCACGTCCTCCTCGTGGCAGAGGATAAGAGGAACCGTCCTGTTGACACAGTCAGGGCTCATAAGAAGTGTAGCCTCGGTCTCATTTCCGACCGAGCCCGATGAGCCTTCCTTAAAATCAATCGTTCCGCGGTAGACCTTGCTTGCCTTATCCATAAGGACACCCTTAGTGTCCATACGGCACCTGGTCTTACTACCCTTGTGGTTCGTGACAAAGTTCATATCGAGGAGACCATCATTTCTCACAAGGTACCCCTCATCATTCTCGTACTCGCTGCGGTTTCCGGCAAGGTCGGTACGAACGCCCGTGTAGACCTTCGACCCGCCTAATTCAAGCTGGGTCAGCTCTCCCTTTGCTCCATCATTTTCAAAAAATCCTATGTCGTGAAAATGGGCCGTCTTACCGCCAAGAACCTGAACGACCGAGAGGCTTACCTTAGCGTCCTTCTCAAGGTAAACTCTTGTTCTCACGCCAAAAAGCCCATCAAAATCATCATCAGAGGAAAATACCTCAACAACCTTAATATCCGCGCCTTCCTTCGCGTAAATGATCTGGTCTTCAGCGGTGCTTGCCTTCTGATTGAAAATGATTTGGATTGGTTTTTCTACACTTGTATACTCATCAGCGACAAGTGCCGCTTCCTTGACTCCCGCTGCCTTAAGAGCGCATTCTACGACACGGCTGCTGCCCGCTTCGGCGTACTTCTTATAATTTTCAAGAGTAGCCTTCGTGTCCTCCGGCGTGTTATCGAGTCTGTCCTTGTCACCGGCCTTGGAATCTATATTCATCGAGTCCATACCGGTAATCATCTTACTGACCTTCTTCTTAACAGCCGCAAGCTCAAGCCCGGCCGTATAGAAGTGAAGTCCCGCAGGGAAATTCACTTCCCGCTTATCCGATTTTACGATTTCCGCCCTCTCATTTATAATGGCAGCGTTACTGTCCATTATGCTGAAGGTCGCCGCAGGAAGATAATTTACTTTTCCACTTATATCTAAAGTCATCACATCGTACCTTCCATTTCAAGATGTATAAGGTTATTCATTTCAACTGCGTACTCAAGCGGAAGCTCCTTAGATACAGGATTTGCGAAGCCTGAAACTATCATGGCTCTCGCCTCGTCCTCGCTGATTCCGCGACTCATAAGGTAAAATACCGCATCATCGCTGATTCTTCCGATCTTCGCCTCATGTCCTATATCCGCGTCATCGGTCTTAACCGTCATGGCAGGCACTGTATCCGAGCGTGAAATGGAGTCAAGCATGAGGGACTGGCAGGATACAAAGGCCTTAGCTCCCTTGGCTTCCTTGTTCACGTTTACTGAACTTCTGTAGGTACTGATTCCGCCGTCCTTTGAAATGGACTTGGTCGAAATCATAGCGGAGGTATCCTTTCCAATCTGAACAACCTTAGCGCCTGTATCAAGGTTCTGGCCCTTCCCCGCGAAGGTAATTCCCGTGAATTCGCAGTGGGACCTGTCACCCTTGAGTATGGTCATAGGATAGAGGTAGGAGATGTGCGAACCAAAAGAGCCCGAAACCCACTCCATTTTACCGTCTTCCTCAACAAGAGCCCTCTTCGTGTTGAGGTTGTACATGTTCTTAGACCAGTTCTCGATCGTAGAGTAACGGAGTCTCGCGCCCTTCTTTACAAAGAGCTCAACGCAGCCCGCGTGAAGGTTCGCTACGTAGTACTTAGGCGCCGAGCATCCCTCTATGAAATGAAGGTCAGCGCCTTCATCTACTATTATAAGGGTGTGCTCGAACTGACCGGCTCCCTGGGCATTCAGTCTGAAGTAGGACTGAAGAGGGATATCAACCTTTACTCCCTTAGGTACATATACAAATGAGCCGCCTGACCATACTGCCCCGTGGAGGGCGGCGAACTTATGGTCGGTAGGAGGTACAAGCTTCATGAAGTACTCATGGACCATTTCACCGTATTCGCCGTTAAGGGCAGTCTCCATATCCGTATAGACTACGCCCTGTCTCGCCACCTCATCGCGTACATTGTGGTAGACAAGCTCTGAATCGTACTGGGCGCCTACTCCGGCGAGAGACTTGCGCTCAGCCTCAGGGATTCCCAGCCTCTCAAATGTATTCTTAATATCATCCGGAACATCGTCCCAGCTGTTCTGCATCTTAGACTTCGAGCGGACGTACGTTACGATATCGTCCATATTTAAACCCGCTATCGATGGTCCCCATGAAGGGGTGCGGAGCTTCTTATATATATCAAGGCTCTTAAGTCTGAACTCGCGCATCCAGGCAGGGTCATGCTTCTCCTCCGAGATCTGACAGACTATCTCAGGCGTAAGGCCCTCAGAAACCTTCATAAAATCCTCAGGCTTCTCTTCATATTTAAAATCATAGAGGCTTGTATTTATATCAACAATATTTTTCTTAGCTGCCATGTGCTCACTTCCCTATGTATTTTGCGAAACCGTTCTCATTTACTTCATCTACAAGACTCGCGTCGCCGGTCTTGACAATCGCTCCCTTGACAATGATGTGAGTCCTGTCAACGGTGAGCGAATCGAGAATCCTCGTGCTGTGCGTGATTATAAGAAGGGCTCCGTCCCTGTTCTTCTGGTAGGCTTCAACGCCCTCTGACACAGTCCTTACGGCGTCAACGTCGAGGCCCGAATCAGTCTCATCAAGGATAGCGAGCTTCGGACGAAGCATGAGCATCTGAAGAATCTCAGTCTTCTTCTTCTCCCCGCCTGAGAAGCCGACATTCAGGTCTCTCTCAAGATAAGACTCATCCATATGAAGGATTTCCATGGCTTCCTTAAGATCTGTCTTATACTGGTGATACTTTAACGGCTTTCCGGTGCTCTGTCGGATAGCGTTCCTAAGGAAGCTGTCAAGTGAAATGCCCGGCACCTCGTAAGGACTCTGAAATGAAAGGAAGAGGCCCGCTCTCGCGCGTTCGTCTACCCTTTTCTTCAATAGGGATTCGCCATCGAAAATGATGTCGCCCTTTGTTACCTTATAAGCGGGATTCCCCATGAGGGTGAAGCCGAGTGTCGACTTGCCTGCCCCATTAGGTCCGAGTAATACGTGGGTCTCGCCCGCGCCGATTTCCATGTTAATGCCCTTGAGGATTTCAGTATCCTCAACGGATACATGAAGGTCCTTCACCTTAAGTAAATCTGCCATAGCTTTATATGCTCCTATATATTTATTCAATTTCTGTTCGCGCCTGCTTATTCGAAATGCTACGCATTTCTCATGAAACAGGCTGTCGAGGGGCTGGCGCCCCTCATAACCCAACAAATATATAAAGCAATTACAGCAAGCTGTATTGCTTCATTATTTGTTGGGTCCGAACATAAAAATCAATCCTTAGTAATTTAGTACGAATTGATTATAACTCATATCATTTGAGAATGCAATATCAAAGATAGACAAATTTTTAACAATGTTTAGTCCCTCTATTGTTATTTTACAGGTTCAATTCTGATTCTCATGAAAGTTTATAAAAGAATTGTGAACTCTATTTACATTGCCGGCAATAAATGGTAGAATCACAATTAGAAACTTTTTACAGCTGTTAGGAAACTGTCAGACCACAAAGGAGGGAAAACAATGGCTAGCAATAAAGGCAGTGTTGGTATCGTAAGAAGACTTGACGAACTCGGACGTGTAACCATCCCTATCGAGCTTAGACGCGCTCTCGGCGCTGAAAACCGCGATGAGCTCGAGATCTTCGCCGACAGAGACAAGGTCATTATCAAGAAATATGAGCCAAGCGACATATTTACAGGTGAAACCGAAGACCTCATTGAGTACTGTGGAAAGCTCGTTTCAAGGAAATCTATCATCGAGATGGCAAAGCTCGCGGGAATTATCGACGAGAACGCTGACGTAAAGTAAAATAAGCCGGTCGCAGCTAACGACCGGCTCTTATTATCTACCTCTTTAGGGCATCATATATTTCTCTCTTAGGCACTCCCCTGTCCTTAGCGACAAGCTTCATGGCCTCCTTCTCATCTATGCCCTTGTCAGTATAGATCTTCATATGAGAAGGTATATCGAGCTCCCTGAAGGAAAATTCCCGTTCCTCCTTTAGCTCACTGGCAGGCTTCCCCGCTATCACAAGGACATATTCACCGCGAGGCTCATTTTCACCGTAATAATTCACAGCCTCTGAAAGAGTGGTTTCAAAATTCTCCTCATGAACCTTGGTAAGCTCACGGACTATGCTCACTTTCCTGTCGCCGAGGGCATCCGCTAATTCCTTCAGGGTCTTAGCAAGGTGGTGAGGAGCTTCATATATTATTATGGTCCTGGTTTCTGTCTTTAATTCCTCTAAGACATCCGCCCTTTCCTTTTTGTCGGCAGGTAGAAATGCCTCGAAGGCGAACCTCCTCGTCGGAAGCCCCGATAAGGTTAAAGCCGTAATGCAGGCGCAGGCCCCGGGAAGGCTTGTAACTTTAATTCCCGCGTCAAGCGCTTCACGGACAAGGACTTCGCCGGGATCGGATATGCCGGGTGTCCCCGCGTCAGAGATGCAGGCCACATTTTCACCCGCGAGCATCCTTCCGACCAAAACCTTCGCCTTATCGTACTTATTGTACTCGTGATAGCTCGTTAAGGGCGTCTTTATGTTAAAATGATTTAATAGCTTAATGGAATTTCTGGTATCCTCAGCCGCTATCACGTCAACCTCCGAAAGCGTTCGGACAACCCGATAAGTGATATCCTCGAGATTTCCTATCGGGGTAGCACAGAGAAATAATTCACCTGTCAAAATTTGTAATCCTCCCGCATTTCTTCGCTGTATTTTCCATCGGTATCGCAGATAATTAAGGGCTTCTCTATAGAGAGCATTGGCCTCGCTCCCTTTATCGCCTCTATTAAGACCATATTCGGCTTCTTATTTATATCGGGGTAAACCACCCTGAGGCGCTTAGGCTCTAATTTATATTTCTTCAGTGTGTCAAAAAGCTCCGGAAGCCTTGTCGGCCTGTGGACGAGATAGAGTCTCCCGTTCGGGACTAAGCAGGCAGCCGACTCCCTCGCTACATCATCGAAACTACAGAGAATCTCATGCCTTGCGATTGCCTTAGGTAAAGACGGATTTTTAATCGCCGCCTTGTCCGCGTCATAGGGCGGATTGCAGGTAATTACATCGAAAACTCCCCTGCCGAATATTTTAGAAGCCTCTTTTATATCGCCGGTGACAATGTCTATTTTCCCTGAGAGATCGTTTATTGTTACGCTTCGTCCCGCCATATCGGCGCTCTCTTCCTGGATTTCAAGACCTGTAAAATGCCTTGCTTCTGTTTTGGCTGACAGGAGAAGAGGAAGTATTCCTGTTCCCGTGCAGAAATCCGCGACATTTTCACCCCGCTTAATATGAGCAAAGCCCGAGAGCAGTACGGCGTCCATCCCGAACATAAATTTTTCGGGATTTTGTATTATGTAGAGGCCCGACAACTGTAAATCGTCAAGGCGCTCATTTTCCTTTAGAAAATCTTCTGCCTTGTTTATCATGCGTCTAAGTCGGAACCCTTTTCCCGCTTATCCATGGCCTCTAGCTTTTCAGCCTCGCGTGAATCCTCACTCGCCTCAACGTGATGCTTGCGAGGCTTGAATTTAAGGTCGGAGACAGAATATTCTCTCGCTTCCTTATCGCCCGAATCAAGGGTAACAAGAACCTTTATTTTCTGCTTTAATACAGCGATATTCGTAACCTCGGCTGAGAGACCCTCCGGTGTCTCAACCGTATCGCCGATATTAGGAAGCTTAGAATTAAGATCCTCATAGGCAGCCTCCTCGTACTTAAGGCAGCACATAAGCCTTCCGCAGGCGCCTGATATTTTCCCCGGATTAAGTGAGAGGCCCTGTTCCTTTGCCATCTTAATGGATACAGGAATAAATTCCGGCATATAGCTTGCGCAACAAAGCGGCCTGCCGCAAATTCCGATGCCGCCGACCATTTTCGTTTCGTCACGAACACCTATCTGTCTTAATTCTATTCTCGTTCTAAA
This sequence comes from uncultured Eubacteriales bacterium, assembly GCA_900314885.1. Lineage (GTDB taxonomy): Bacteria > Bacillota > Clostridia > Lachnospirales > Lachnospiraceae > Catonella. The sequence goes on along the minus strand of OMWY01000001.1, from coordinate 318,595 downwards.
AACACTCGCGAGGTCCTTAACAAGCTCACGGAAATCTACTCTACCGTCAGCCGTGAAATAAAATAATACCTTATTATTATCAAATGTATATTCGCACGCGATTAACTTCATGGCGAGATTGTGGTCATGAATTTTCTGAAGACATATATCATATGCGCTCTTTTCTTTTGCCTTATTGGCAGCGTATGTATTCGCGTCCTCTTCCGTCGCGACACGGATTATTTTCTTTATTGACATCGGAAATTTTCCGGTATCCATTTCCTTTGGGGCGAAGGCCACTGTTCCGTATTCCACGCCTCTCGCCGTCTCAACTATTACATGTCCGTTTGCTTTTACGTCATTTCCGTCGGGGTCAAAATAATATACCTTGCCCGCTGTCCTGAATCTGACTCCGATTATTTTCATCTGTATATCACTCCTGATTCTGATCTATTTACCACAATTATTTACGAATGATCCTTTAAGTGCATAAACATTAATTCCATAGCAGTATCAAAGTTTACATTCGCGTCAAGCCTTGTCTTGGTGCGCTCCATAATATCTATGGCCCGCTCAATTACCGCGTAATTTCTTAATTCCGCCTGCTCCTTAAGGGTGGAATATTCATCGCGGAAAATAATTCTGTTGGCATCGCCCGTAGCCTTAAGTACTAACATATCTCTGAAATAAAGAATAGCGATATCAATAGCGTCTTTTATTTCATCCTTATATTCGGTAAATGCCTTGACGCCCGCAAGCGCTTCCGCCATGCCGTTTTTATCGATATTCCGCATAATATTTAATACGGAGTCCTTCATCTCGTTAAATGAGGAATTAACGGCAAAACGCTCCGCCCTTCCTATATTTCCCGAAGAAAATCTGGCCGCGTTTTCCGCGACATAATCCGGCACCTTGAATTCTTCCATGAGGTGCTCTTTAATTAAGCCTTCATCTACAGGCTTAATATCTATCGATTCGCAACGAGAACGCACCGTCTCAAGGAGGCGCATTTTATTATCTGTGAGGAGAAAAATAATTATATATTCAGGTGGCTCTTCTATAGTCTTAAGGAGGGCGTTCTGAGCTTCCTCATTTAATTTTTCAGCCTCATCAATAATAAATATCTTATATTTTCCGGCGTAAGGATAAATATCAACCTTATTAATAACCTGTTCCCTCACTTCATCTACCCTGATAACCTTTGGTTTCTCGTGGGTCAGATAAATAATGTCGGGGTTATTTTTCGTGTCCGCTTCAAGGCATGATTTACATTTGCCACACGGACGCAGTGATAAATAATCCGCCGCCTTTTCGTCTGCTATGGGATTTTCGCAGAGAAGGAGCTTCGCGAAATAATCGGCAAGGAATTTCTTGCCCATGCCCTTCTCGCCTGAGATAATATAAGCGTGGCTCACCTTATCGAGCTTTATGGCATTCACCATATGAAGGACAACGCTTTCATGCCCTATGATTTTCTTATCCATCTATAACCACCATTTTTATTAAGTATCAAGTAAAAATATCTAGCAGGAGCCCCTGGATTTCATCGACCTTTTCGAGGATTGAAATCGCGTCCTTTTCGGAGCTCACAAGAGCTGCCGCCAGGTCATCTAGATCCTTATCTATGACTCTTATAATGCCGTAAACCCTGTGGCGGCCCCTCCTGTCGAGGTAATTTTCTCTCGAAAATTCATGCGACCGTGACAGTACTTCACCGAGGAAATTCTTGATAAGGGAGCGATAGTGCTTCATTTCCCTTATGTCCATGTGCTTTTTTATTTTCTTACCTTCATCGGTAATATCCATCATCATGGACGTGAGCTTTTCCGCGAGGTCGGCATCGTTGATACGGCTCATCAGTGTAAATTTGAATGAATCGTCACCGGGCGTTGCCGGGCCGTTTACCTTCGGGGCCTCGGTCACAGGAGCGGACTCATTTACCCTAATTTCCATACACTGTCACCCCGAATACTTCTTAATATACTCCGCAATCCGCTCGACGCAGTCGTCGAGGTAGTCATTTACAAACCACTCATCCGCAGTTATCCCCGCGCGGTTAAGATTTATCTCATTAAAATCCTTCGTATCCGCGAGGAACCTCCGGCACATTTCCGCGTAATGCGGATCCTTCTCGCAATCCTCACGAGCAAGCGCCCTGTGAATCCTCTCCTTATCATCCACAATTACGTAAATCGGAATTACCTTATCGGCTCCGAAATATTTCCTGTAATCCATGAATGCAGGCAGAGTCGTAATAGCGAGATAATTATATTTATCAAGCTCGAGGCTTCCGTCATCCACGTTGAAATAATACCACGGACCCATCACGGAATCAAAGCAGCGCTCCTCTATGAGCTTCCCGCTGTCGCGATATTTCTCAAGCTCCTCAATCGTCGCGAAATGATAATCGGCGCCGTCAACCTCATGGTCTCTCGCAGGCCTCGTCGTATATTCCACGATTTTCCGGAGATTTAAATCACTTCTCCTTATCAACTTCTCATAGAGGGTATCCTTGCCGCAGGCGCTCTTACCCATCATTACAAATATACGTCCCATAGCCGTCTGAACCTCCTTTTATAAGGACTCCTGCCTCCTTCGCGGAGGCGATATATTCTATAATATTATCGTTAATTATTTCACCCGGCGTAAGTATCGGAACTCCCGGCGGGTAAAAATATACGTAATCAGCGGAAATTTTTCCTTCGCTTTCTCTAAGAGAAATAAATTTCCTGCCTTTTTTCCTGACTGATTTAATAGCCTCATTAATATCGTATTTTTTCTCAGGTAATTCGGTTAAAAATGCTCCGCTGCTGTTACATGGCTCAGCATTTATAAAATAATCATCGAGCTCATGCAGGGCATTCGCGAGCCTCTCGAAGCCTTCCGCCTTATCAAATACACTCGTCATTGCAAGGGCGTAATCTCGGCTTCGCATTTCGAGGATTAAATGATAATCACTCTGAAGCCTCTCATAAAGCTTAGCGCCACATTTATAAGGGACCTCGATAACGATTTTTCCCATATCAAAATCAAATACATTTTCATTATGGATGAAATTATTGATTCTAATATTATTTAAGTCGGCCGTTGTTTTATAAAATTTATCAAGCATGTCGACATAATTATCCGCAAGCTCCCTGCCATGGTCACGCATACATTTAACCGCCTGCTCTATCCCGGCCATCAGGATATATGAAGGGCTTGAGGTCTCGAGGATGTCAAGCTCATGAGAAATTCTCTCGGGAATCTCCGTATCACAGATATCCCGGTTAATATTCACTACAGCAGTAGTCGTATAGCAGGGCAGGGTCTTATGGAAGCTCTGCACACTTATGTCAGCTCCGAGAGAAATAGCATTCGCAGGGAACCTGTCAGAAAGCAGTCCAAAGTGGGCTCCGTGAGCCTCATCTACGATGAGAAGGGCTCCCTGGTCGTGGGCAATCCTCGCGATAGTTGCAATATCCGAAACCACCCCCTCATAGGTCGGGGATGTGATAATTACTGCCTTGGGCCTTATGCCCTTCTCGTTAAGTTTGTTAAATATTGCTTCTACACCGGCCGACGATACATTTCCAAAAATCCCTGAAGCACTCACCAGGGGAGGCAATAAATAATAGGGTCTGATACCAAAAAGCTCCATGGCGTGGTAGACTGCCTTATGGCAGTTCCTCGTCATAATCACAGCGTCACCGCTATCTATCGTCCCACCTATAGCAGCAAGCAGGCCGCAGGTACTTCCGTTCACCGAAAATATAGTTTTACCCGCACCAATAAGGCTTGCCGCCTCATTTTCGGCACTTCTTATGATCCCTTCGGCATCATGAAGGTCATCGAAGCCGTCAATCTCGGTGATATCTATATCATACGGAGTCATCCCATCCGGGAAGAGACCGTATTTCTTAATAAGCTCATCATTTCTCTTATGCCCCGGCATATGGAAGGGATAATAATCACTCCCGGCGAGGGCCTTAAGGCTGTCTAGCATATCATTTACTTTCATAATCGCATACCTGACATCATTATATCATAGTTGTTATAATTTTGCAATTGTGATATACTTTCAGAAAAACGGGAAAGGAAACAAAGCGATGCTTTTCAATATAGAAACCGACCGTCTGATGCTCTCGTCAATCCAGTCAGACAGCGCCATGCTTGTAACTGATTTTTACAGGAGAAATCTCTCCTGGCTGTCTGATTATGAGCCAAATCTCTCAACGCAATATATGCTCGACGATTTTAATGAAGCCATACTAAAATACGAGTTCGATAAGACACGAAACGGATCATTTATCAGATATTGGTTTTCCCTTAAAAATGAGCCCAATCGCCTCTTAGGAACCGTCGTATTTCAGAATATCATGCATGGGCCCTTTAAGAAGTGTGAGATTGGTTATAAGCTTGACCGTTTCGATCAGGGTAAAGGCTATGCCTACGAGGCCTGCGACGCGGCCATAAGAAGTATTATAGCAGAAGAAAGGCTTCACCGCATTTACGCGATGGTTGAAAAAACGAATAAAAGAAGTATAGCCCTCATCGAAAGGCTTTCCTTCGCAAACGAGGGCATGATAAAGGATTATGTGCAAATAAACGGAATGTGGCGAGATTGCCTTATATACAGCTTAAGAGACAGGTCCTGATCGGGTCCTGTCATTATTATCAGAGTTTAAACTGTACTTCTATAGGCTGTTTAAGGTATTTTCTGCCGCGCGAGGCGACCTTCGTGGTAATATGAAGCGTATATTCCGCATCCTTAGCGTATGGCTCAAGCGGCTCTATCTGAACCTCATTATTTGACGAATCATAGCTTATATTTGTCTTAAGCATGCCGTCATCTCCGGTCACATACATATTTTCCCCGTTAATAGTACGAGGGTCAAGAGCAGTGTTAAATCTTATACGCCATACAAAATTTCCTGTCTTAAACTTAAGGGACTGCTTAACCTCATTCTGGTCAAATCCCGACGCATTTTCTATCTCAAGATAATTACCTGTCATATTAACCTCCAAAAGAGTCCGACATCTTTATATGGTCTATTTTACTCTTAAATTTATTAAAGGTCAAGACCAATGTTTATTAATACAAATTTTAGTAGACCTCAGCCTATAAGAGTGCTAAACTATATGTATCTTTAGAAGGAGGAAGCTAGTATGGTAGATGAACAGAAGGAGCCGAAGACTCCTCTAATTACTTTTTACCTGATCGCGCTTGCGATCATACTCTGTCTCAACTTTATTCTGGTTCCCTTTATGAACCACCAGACCATAGAGGATGTGGACTATGGAACGTTCATGACTGAGACGGACAATAAAAACATCGACGAAGTCGAAATCATGACAAATAAGATTCGCTACACCCTTAAGGGAAGCGACCAGGTCTATCAGACCGGTCTCATGGAGGACGCGGGCCTTGTAGAGAGACTTCATGAGTCGGGAGCCAAATTTTCAAGTGAAATCGTGGAGCAGACTAGCCCATTTCTTTCATTTGTGCTCTACTGGATTCTCCCGATTGTTATTTTCTCAATCATCGGATATTTCCTGAGAAAACAGATGATGAAGTCCCTCGGCGGCGAGAATTCGATGATGTTCGGCGCTGATGGCTTCGGTGGACTCGGCATGGGAAAGAGCAACGCCCGTGTATATGTAAAATCATCTGACGGAATAAAGTTTAGCGACGTAGCCGGTGAGGAGGAAGCGAAGGAAAACCTCGCTGAAATAGTAAATTACCTGCACGATCCTGAGAAATATCGCGAAATCGGAGCTTCAATGCCTAAGGGTGTCCTCCTTGTAGGCCCTCCGGGAACCGGTAAGACAATGCTTGCGAAGGCTGTCGCAGGCGAAGCGAACGTTCCATTCTTCTCTATGTCAGGTTCAGAGTTCGTGGAAATGTTCGTCGGCATGGGCGCAAGTAAGGTCCGTGACCTCTTCAAGCAGGCCAAGGAGAAGGCTCCATGTATCGTATTTATAGATGAGATAGATGCCATCGGTAAGAAGCGTGAAGGCGGCTTATCCACAAATGATGAGCGTGAGCAGACCTTGAACCAGCTCCTCACCGAAATGGATGGTTTCGAAGGAAATAACGGTGTCATAATTCTCGCCGCAACCAACAGGCCTGAAAGTCTCGACCCTGCCCTCACACGTCCGGGACGTTTCGACAGACGTGTACCTGTTGAGCTTCCTGACCTTAAGGGACGTGAGGATATCCTCAAGGTTCACGCCAAGAAAATAAAATACGCCGATAACGTAGATTTCAATAAGGTCGCTAGAATGGCGGCAGGCGCAAGCGGCGCTGAGCTTGCTAACATTGTAAATGAGGCAGCGCTCAGGGCTGTACGTGATGGCAGGAAATTTGCCACAGAGGCTGACCTCGAGGAAAGTATAGAGGTTGTTATCGCAGGCTACCAGAAGAAGAACGCCATCCTTTCAAATAAGGAAAAGCTTGTCGTTTCATACCACGAGGTAGGACACGCTCTTGTAGCCGCGAAGCAGAAGCACTCGGAGCCTGTACAGAAGATTACGATTATTCCTCGTACATCAGGCGCCCTCGGTTATACAATGCAGGTAGAGGAAGGAAATCACTACCTGGTAAGCCGGGAGGAGCTTCTCGATCAGATAGCTACACTTACAGGTGGCCGCGCGGCTGAGGAGGTTGAGTTCGGAAGCATTTCAACCGGCGCGTCTAACGATATAGAGAAGGCGACCAAGCTTGCCCGTGAAATGATCACGAGATACGGTATGAGTGATGATTTCGGCATGGTTGCTCTTGAGACGGTTACAAACCAGTACCTTGGCGGCGACGCGAGCCTTGCATGTTCGCCTGATACTCAGACAAAGATAGACGAGGCCGTTGTAGCGCTTGTAGAAAAGCAGCACCAGAAGGCTCTTGACATTTTAAAGGAAAATAAGCCTAAGCTTGATGAGATCGCGAAGTTCCTCTATGAGAAGGAAACAATCACGGGCGAAGAGTTTATGAAGATTCTTGAAGCGAAGGAGGAGGCTCTTACAACGAGTGAGGCTCCTACGACAGAAGGCAGTGAGGCGTAAAATGGAAAGTCAGGCATGCGATACATGCGAGAATTATACCTATGATGATGAGGAGCAGGCTTATTTCTGCGACAAGGATATGGATGAGGATGACTACGGCAGGGTTGTCGCAGGGAAATATAAGACCTGCCCCTTCTACAGGAATGGGGATGAGTACCAGGTCGTAAGGCACCAGGCCTTCTAGTTGACTTATATTCCCTTCTGTTGTATAATAAAATAGAATTATTATGTGACTGGAGGTGAAAGCATGAGCAAGTTAGGCAAGAAGAAGAGTGACAAGGAAGCAAAGCAGAAGCAGATGGCAGCTCAGTTAGCAGCACTCGCGAGAAAGAACGCGAAGAAGAAAAAGTGAAATATGGCTTACATCGAAGCGAAAGACGTCGTTAAGACGTATCATATGGGAAATGTCAGCATCAATGCCTGCGATGGCATCTCATTTTCGGTTAATGAAGGTGAGTTTGCCGAAATCGTAGGCCCTTCCGGTGCCGGCAAGACAACAGCACTTAACATCTTAGGCGGCATGGACACGATGACAGGCGGAAGCCTTGTTGTTAACGGCGTGGAGCTTTCCTCTCTGTCAAACAAGGCTCTCACTGCTTACAGGCGTGACCATGTCGGCTTTGTTTTTCAGTTCTATAATCTCATGCAGAATCTGACTGCCCTTGAAAATGTTGAGTTTGCGGCGGAAATCGTGAGGAATCCCATGGATGCGGCAAGTGTTTTAAATGAAGTCGGGCTTTCTGATCGTATGAATAATTTTCACAGGAGCCCTCGATTATATCACCGGTAAATCCATTCTTAAATTGCTTCACGATACCTGCAAGAATCGCAAAATGACCGTAATAGTCATTACCCACAACACAGCGATTACTCCGATGGCAGACCGTGTCATCCATATCAAAAACGGCAAAGTATCCTCGACGGAGATAAATGAAGCTCCTGTTAATGTCGAAGAAATAGAGTGGTAAATATGAAAAAAATGCTTGTGACCGATTTTTTCCGAGAAATAAAAAAGAACTTCGGAAAATTTATATCCATATTTTTTATCGTATTGATAGGGACCGCTTTTTTCGCCGGCCTCCGTTCGAATGGAAATGCCATGCGCGCATCCGCTGATAAATACTATAAGGATACCACTCTCATGGATATAAAAGCCTATTCCTCGCTAGGCCTTACAGGTGATGATATAGCAAGCATTTCCGCAATAAAAAATGTTGATTCTATAACTCCAAATAAAACCTATGACGCCGTCGCCTCCTTTTCCGACGGCGACTACAGCTTCCGTATAATTTCCGATGCTAAAAAAATAAATAAGCCCTATATTCTTAGCGGAAAGCTTCCGGTAAATAATAATGAATGCCTTCTTGACACCGATTTCGCAAGCGAAAGAAATATTAATATTGGCGATAAAATAATATTTAAAGAAGAAAATAACGAGAATTTTTCTGACAACATAAGCGAAAATGAATTCACCGTTACAGGCACCGGCTCTCTCCCTTATTTTTCGGACAATGGCCGCGGAAATACATTAATTGGAGACGGTTCTCTTGACGCGTTTATAGTAGTTAATGATGATATTTTTAAATCTGACACCTATAGTGAATGCTATATAAGAGTAGCTGATACCGATGGCCTCTCTAGATTTTCAGACAAATATAATTCTCTTGTTAACGATACCGCCGATGATATAAAAAAAATATCCGATGATTTAAACAGTAGGCGTAAATCCGAATTAGTAAATAATTTAGTCGCAATGGGAATTCCTACTGAATTGGCTGAAGAAGAAATTCCCGATCCGACATTTTATATAGATAAATGCGAAGAAATTAGCTGCGTTAAGACCTATGGTGATAACGCAGGACGTATAGATAATCTTGGAAATGTACTGCCGGTAATTTTCTTCCTCGTCGCTGCCCTCGTAAGCCTGTCGGCAATGACAAGACTTGTGGACGAAGGCAGAACCGAAATGGGTACCCTTAAGGCCCTAGGATATAAAAATGGCGCAATTGCTATGAAATACATATGCTACGCCATGCTCGCAACCGTAACAGGAAGTATAATAGGGATAATAATCGGTGAAGAATTCCTTCCTCTTCTTGTTGTCACATCGTATCAGATCGTTTATACAGGCCTCTTTACAGTCGCGACACCTTTTGATATGGCCGAGGCGGTTCTCGCTCTGATCGCAGCCGCAGCAAGCGCCGGAATCGCCACTGTCGCCGCAAGCGCAAGAGCTCTAAGGAGCTCTCCGGCTGCCCTTATGCGTCCCATACCACCTAAGTCAGGCAAGCGGGTATTTATGGAGCGTCTCACTCCTATCTGGAAGCGCCTCTCATTTTCAAGGAAGGCAACCGTAAGGAATCTCACCCGCTACAAGAAGAGATTTATCATGACCGTGGTAGGTATAGGCGGCTGCATGGGCCTTCTCCTTATAGGCTTCGGCCTCAAGGATTCTATTACTACTGTCGCCGAGAAGCAATATATCAGCATCTTAAAATATGACCTGATTGCGGCCGAAAAATCAGATGCTTCCGACGATGAGAAGGCAGAGCTTGAAAAAGTCCTTAAGGGTGACAAGGATATAAGTGATTTTGAAAAGGTATTTATGAAGAAGGTTACCCTAAAATCGGAATCGGACAAGCTTGACGTATATCTGATTGTGCCTTCAGACACTGATAAAATAAATGATTTCATTACTCTTGCTGACCGAAAAAGCGGGAGAGTTTATGATTTCCCTGAAAATGGCGCTTATTTAACGGAGAAGGCCGGAAAGCTGCTTAAAATCACGGACGGTGATTTCCTCAAGCTGGATATTACCGGGACAGGGAACAAAAATATAAAAATAAATAACATAATAGAAAATTATACTGAACACTATATTTTCATGAGTCCTGATTACTATAAGGATTTATTCGGTGAAGAAGTTAATTATAATTCGTATTTAATTAATTACATAAATGAAGATATAGATGAGACAGCCCTTGGAAGGTGTCTGTTAAATTACAATGCCTGCGCGGGGCTTTCATTTACAAGCTCGACGAGCAAATCAATTGATGACATGGTGACCGTATTAAATCAGGTAATAGTAATATTAATTCTCTGCTCAGGGGCCTTAGCCTTCGTCGTGCTATATAACCTTAACAGTATAAATATCATGGAACGCCGTAGGGAGCTCGCTACTCTAAAGGTTCTTGGCTTCTATGACAGCGAGGTAGCTGCCTACGTTTACCGTGAAAATGTGATTCTCACCATATTCGGAATTATTTTCGGAGTTATCTTCGGAATCTTCCTCCACCACTTTGTGGTGTCAACAGTAGAAACCGACGAGATGATGTTCGGCACGGCTGTGAGCTTTGGCAGCATAATTTATTCCATAATAATTACCGCTGCCTTCGCTGTAGCCGTAAACCTTGTCATGTACTTCTCATTAAAGAAAATAGATATGATAGAATCACTAAAGAGTGTTGAATAAAAAAGGGACCCACCGCTACGCGGCGGGTCCCTCTCTTAATTAATTCTGTAAGCTCCTTCGGAGCTTACTTAGCCGTAGCCTACTGTTGTAAGCGGCCTTTAGGGCGCTTACTAGTAACCACAGTATGTGGTTACATTGCCCTCTCTACGTCAATCAAAATATCTCTTGAGTAATCCGGCGAATGCCTTGCCGTGTCTTGCCTCGTCTCTTGCCATCTCGTGAACCGTATCATGGATAGCATCGAGGTTAGCAGCCTTAGCGCGCTTAGCAAGGTCAGTCTTTCCTTCAGTAGCACCCTTCTCAGCAGCTACACGAACCTCAAGGTTCTCCTTCGTGCTAGGTGATACAACCTCTCCTAAGAGTTCAGCGAATCTTGAAGCGTGATCCGCTTCCTCGAAGGCAGCCTGTCTGTAATACATACCGATCTCAGGATATCCCTCTCTCATGGCAGCTCTGCTCATGGCAAGATACATACCAACCTCTGAACATTCGCCCTCGAAGTTAGCGCGAAGGTCAGCCTTAATATCCTCAGGAACATCCTTAGCTACACCGATAACATGCTCTGCTGCCCAGGCGTCGTTTGACTCATCAACAGGAACAAACTTGCTCTTAGGCTGGTGGCAGGTAGGACATGTCCAATCGTCAGGAAGGTCAGCGAACTTAACGCCCTCCTTCTCTTCATCGTAAATGTGACCGCATACTGTGCATCTGTACTTCATGTGAGACCCCTTTCTTTGGTGAGATAATATGTTAAATACCTGTAATCAGGTATCACTTCCATTACTTTCGTAAGGCTTTTCGTTTCCCTTAGCGAGGCACTTCTCGCACAGGCCATAGAAGACCGTAAAGCTCCCATCCACTCTGCCTGGGAAGCTCTCATTGTCCGCCTTGGCTCTCTCAAAATAATCCGGCACGTCTATAACCTTACCGCATTTCTTACAGATAAAATGGTCGTGATCGCTCACGTCCGGGTCAAAGTGAACCGTCCCGTCTCCGACATAAACAGTCCTCAGCTTCCCCATTTCCGTTAGGAGAACGAGGTTCCTATAAACAGTAGCAAGGCTTATATTAGGAAAAGCCTTCTTTACGTAGGTATAGACCATATCGGCAGTAGGGTGGTCCTTTCGACCCTTTATATAGTCCCAGATAGCTTCACGCTGCCTTGAATACTTGACCGCCATTTCTAACTCCGTTCCATAAAAACAATAATGATTCCTAATATTGATTTTATACTAACAGGTCGCATAAGTCAAGTATATTTTGCAGAACATTTCTATATTACGCCGTTCCACGACAATATTATCAGAACATCTATCGCCGCTATAAATACAGTATTGGTAATAAGCGGCACAAGCCCCATGGTATAGGCCGCGTGTTCACTGACCACGTAATAATTCATATAGCATAGGAGGTTCAGAACAAACACCATCACCAGCACAATCGCAAGGATAAAAATAGCCGTGATTGAAAATGTCCCGTTTGAGTACAGGGCGTCTCCTTCAACCACCATAAGAAAGCATATCCCCATGAGGACTATCAGCTCCGGCGTGATTCTCCTGTTAAAGAGGAACCTGCTTATTATGAGTAATATAAAATAAACAAGAATTCCCACAAGTAAAATAAGCCAGACAGAAAAATGCCTCTCGGGTACGCTCGTAGCTCCAATCAGAGCTACAATCGTGCCTCCTATACCGCTTCCGAACATGGCTAAAAGGAGAATGGTCCCCTTCCTTGAACCATGATATCCGCCCGGTGGCTTGAAGCTCGTTCCCCACCACACAGAGTAAAGTATGCTCGTAAGGAGCAATAAAAAATTTCCAATAATAAGTTCCGTTGACTGCATTTTCATCTCCAACGCTTACGCTGCTGTCATTTTCCTTATACTACTGTTCGCCAGCTGCTGAATCACGTAAAATATGATTCATAGCAAATCCACTTCCCAATATTACCGCAAATAATGGCGTGTGCACCAGACTTGAATCATTTGTCAGCGCCGCAAACGCGAATCCAATCACACCAAGAAACAGGGCAATGCCAAATCCGGCCAATTCACCAAGAGGATCAAGCTTCCAGAGCGCCCTGAATGAATCTATAATATAAATTATCAGTATCGCTATCGCGATAATTAACGCCACAAGTCCCTCATTTACAGCCAATTCAAGGTACATATTGTGGGGCTTTGAAATGAGCTGGGTGCCTTCATATGTGTTCAGCTCTCCTATATAGTCATTCTGAGGAAAAGCTTCCATAAAAGCATCAGCTCCGGCGCCCAACACAATATGCTTCTTTAGGAGAGGAATCGTTCTTCCCCAGATATAGCCTCGACCCGTATAAGCCTCAGGGTAATCAGTCCATATTACCGACGGGGCATTTACAGGCGTATCTAGCTTCATAGCGTTTGTAACATATGAATACCCGCTGTCGGTCTTCGTAAATTTCATATCATAGCCGGTAGGCAGCTTCATCGACATCAGCTCCAACGTCTCTCCGGTTTTATCATTTGTGTACTGCGATGGCGTGAATGAAAGCTGGCTAAGAGCCTCATCCTCGACCACATAATGGGCAGGCGTGGTGTTGCCCGCCTCATCGGTAACTGCGTCGACAACGCTCACAGTCAGTGGATTACCATCAGCATCGGTCACCGTCATACCTGCAGCCCCGCTGGCATCCTCAAGCACTACCGTTACCGCCTTGCCATTATATGTAAACCTTACATTATCGCTGTTAAATGATACGTCCGTAAGCCATGGGGCCATTTTCTGAGACTTAAGGGCATTTACAAGGTACTGGGCAGGATTAACGTTAATCCTCTTAAAATAAACTCCTCCGGCAACAAGCGCAAGAGCGAATACGCCAACAAGCACAGGCCATCCCTTCTTTAATGTCTTACGCATAAGAATGATACCGAAAACAAACGACACAAAGAGAGAGAGCATGAAGGTCTTCGAACCACAGCCTACAGCGCTGATAAGAACTCCTATGAACATAAGGGCCCACCAGATTTTCTTCCATAGCTTGTTTGACGTAAATATCAAAACCGCGCAGATTGGGAGCATCATGGAAGCATACACACCGACATAGTTAGGGTTGAACATGGTGAGGTAGACCTGATGATTTCCCGATCCCGCAAAGTTGAACTTCAGGGTATCGCGCACTTCCTTGTATTTTTCAGGCACCATAATCATTTTACCGACAGCAGTATTGAAGAAGTCATGGCCGGTTGCCTGAGAAATGCCTAAAAGCGACTCCAGACAGGTAAGTACGGAAAAGGCGATTTTCAAAAAATTCACTCCATGCTCATCCGTCAACGCTATATATGAATAAATCACTATCATCAGATAGCAGAGGAGAATGAATAAATTCTCATGATGCTCAAAGCCGCCCAATAGACTTAATCCCGTCTTTCGAAATGGACTCGCGATGGTTGAAATCACTGCTATTACACCAAAAACCGCAAGTGGAATAAGCCATCTTCTGCCTGCCTTGATACGGCCGCGCGACTCATCGTCAGTTAGCTTCAAGGCGAACATGACAGCCATAATAATACCAACAGTCCATACCGCATAGGCCTTATAGAGCAGGAAGAAGTCATTCTGGACTGTATCCGCAAGCCACGGATATTCTCCAAGGTGGCCCAAATCATATGGCACCATCCCCGTAAGGAGCGGTACTATTCCCGCCACAAAGAATACAGGAATCATGAATATATACCTTGTTATATCGAAAGAGGACGGAGTTCTCTGCCTCTTTCCCGTCAAAATCGCGCTAACCTGCGCACTCGTAAGCTGTTTATTTTTCCCGGTCAATGTTAATCCCTCCTATATTTATGTCAACCTTAGTGTATCATAATGAAAGTAGATATTCAAGTATTGATCTTCTTTAAAATTGGCTTGATTTTTACCTCTGTTTCTCTTACAATAAAGTTAGATGCGTATTTAACAACAAGGAGGAATTTATGAAAGCTGTTTATCTTGAAAGAGGCGTAGCTGATAAGGGAGATGTTGATATGTCACCACTGTTGACGGTATGCCCCGATATCACATTTTATGAAAATACCAATGAGGAGGACAAGTACGACCATATCGGTGACGCCGAGATCGTCTTCACAAATAAGGTAGTAATCGATGAGGAGGTCTTAAGCAGATGTCCTGCGATAAAATATGTAGGTGTGTGCGCGACGGGCTATAACGTAGTTGATCTTGACGCAGCGAAGAGACACGGGGTTGTAGTCACTAATGTTCCCGCCTACAGCACAGAATCCGTTGCCCAGCATACGTTTGCCCTCCTCCTTGAAATAGCTGGACATCCGGCCCTTCACGATGAAAGTGTAAAAAATGGGGAATGGGTTAAGTCCGAGGCCTTCTGCTACTGGAAGACACCGGTAATAGAGCTTTCGGGCAAGACCTTCGGGGTATATGGCTTCGGCAGCATAGGACGCCGTGTCGCTGAAATAGCGAAGGCCTTCGGGATGAACGTTCTTGTACACACAGCCCATCCCGCAAAATACGAATCATTTTCCACTTCCTATAAATTCGTTGATGAGGATACGCTCTACAGGGAAAGCGATATCGTAAGCTTTCACTGCCCTCTCACCGATGAAACCGCCGGAATTATCAACGCAAGGAATATTGATAAGATGAAGAAAAATGTCATCATAATAAATGTAAGCCGCGGTGGCCTGGCAAACGAGGTTGAGCTTAGGGACTGTCTTAACTCGGGGCGTGTTTATGCCTATGGCACAGATACGGTAGACGGCGAACCAATGAAGGCGGATAATCCGCTTCTCAATGCGAAAAACGCTGTCATTACGCCGCACATGGCGTGGGCCTCAAAGGAAGCCCGTACCCGCCTTGTCGGAATAATAGCAGGCAATGTCAAGGGATATTTAACCGGACATCCGGTAAATGTAGTGTAGTGCCCGGTCCACTTAAATCTATGTAAACAAGCAAAGCGAGGTTTACAAGCCTCCCTCTTGAGGGAGGTGTCGCCGAAGGCGACGGAAGGAGTATTTGTGTACCTGGCACGGATAAATTACCAGGAGGTAAAATCTATGGATAACAAAGTTATGTTCAACCTGTCCTACGGTCTCTTCGTCCTGACCGCTAAGAAGGACGATGGCGCAAGCGGCTGTATTATCAACACTGTTATGCAGCAGACGAGCGAACCGGCAACCATCTCAATAACGGTAAACAATTCTAATTACACAAACGAGCTTATCAAGAAGAACAAGATATTCAATGTATCTATAATTGATGAAAGCGCGGATTTTGAACTCTTCAAGAGATTTGGCTTCCAGAGTGGCCGCGATGTTGACAAGTTCGAAGGCTTCGAGGACTGGCGGGCTGTAACGAACGGGCTCCCTGTCATCACTAGGGGCTGCAACGGATATATTTCAGCCGAGGTCTGTGATATTATCGAGCTTGGCAGCCACACCCTATTTATCGCGAATATAACAGGTGGTGAGGTACTCTCTCAGAATAGGAGCGCTACCTACGCGTATTACCACGCAAATATTAAGCCAAAGACAAAGAAGGTTGAGAGTACCGGAAAGGTCTGGGTTTGCAAGATATGCGGATATGTCTACGACGACGCGAAGGAAGCCGTTCCATTTGAAGAGCTTCCGGCCGACTGGCAGTGTCCTATCTGCAAGCACGGCAAAGAAGACTTCGTACTGCAGAGCTAAATAAACACTCCCATATAAGGCTCCTTCCGTCACTGCGAAGCAGTGACGGAAGGAGTCTGAGGTAGCTCTTATTCCTTTTCTCTTATTTTCTTAAACAAATCTACCCGTCCGGTAACACCGATTTTCCTGTATATGTTCTGAATATGTTTCTTAAGAGTATTATTTGTTATTACTAATTCCTCGCAGATTTCAGGATGACTTTTACCATCCATAAGGAGTCTTAAGATTATTTTCTCATGCTTCGTCAGATTGTATTTTTCCGCAACCTCATTTACAGAAGGCTTTACTGCCGCCTCATCCGATCGCTTAAGCATTTCATTATAGAGGCGAAGAGAAATATGGTCCTTCAGTGAGTCCGCGATAAATACATCCTCGTAGGTAAAATCCGCTTTGCCGACATTTCTGTAAAATGACGCAGCGCCAAGAAAAACCCCATTCATGGCGAAAACCATCTGGAGAGAATAATGCCAGCGGTTCGCCACATATATAGCCTTATAATAATCCGTCTGCTTTCTTTCCTCATCGGAAATGATATCAGTTTCCCTATATACGCTGGCTTTCCCGCTGTACATGACACCTCGGCTGTAATCCTTGCTGTCGTATTCAGCGGAAAGATTCTTCACGCAGTTAAAATACACCGGATCCGCAAGACATTCCTTATCGCTTATTAAAAATGCTTTTCCTGAAACAAAAAAATCGGCAGCGTCGTAATCAATAATCATGCGAAGACGCTCAAGGACTGCTTTTCGAACCTTTATTTCGTCAGATTCAGAATTTATTGTATAAATCAGGTTATTAAGAAATACCCATTCATTAGCCTCTAAAGTTAACATATACTCTCCTTTCGCCTTCGGTTTAAGTCCACATTTATTTTACTATTTGGCCCGAATAAAAGTCAAGGTGTGAATATTGTATGTATAATTATACATTATTTTCTTGCATATCTGCTATAACTGTTGTATAATAGGGTTGATTTTTGAAGAGAGTTGTATTATTCTTTGATGTATATATATTCACCACGCATGAAGGAGCGGATTATGATTAAGGTTGGGATTGTTGGCGCTACGGGCTATGCGGGGGCTGAGATTGCGAAGATCTTAGCCCATCACCCTGAGGCGGAGGTCGTCTGGTACGGATCGAGAAGCTACACGGGAGAGAAATTTTCTGATATATTCGGGAATCTCAGAGGCTTAGCTGACGATGAGTGTAAGGAGGATGACCTTGCGAAGATAGCTGATGTGGCGGACGTCATTTTCACGGCGACACCACAGGGATATCTCGCTTCCGAGATAAATGAAGAGCTTCTTACCAAGGCGAAGTTCATAGACCTTTCGGCTGACTTCAGGCTGAAGGATGTAAAAATATACGAAAAATGGTATAAGATAGACCACAAGGCGCCGCAGTTCATAGCTGAGGCTGTATACGGGCTTTCAGAAATAAACAGGGATAAGGTTAAATCAGCGAGACTCATAGCGAATCCGGGGTGCTTTACGACCTGTTCTATCCTCACTGCCTACCCGCTTGTAAAGGAAGGGCTCATAGACCCGGATTCACTTATCGTGGATGCCCTCTCGGGTGTCACGGGAGCGGGGCGTGGGGCGAAGGTCGCTAATCTCTTCTCTGAGGTAAATGAGTCGGCGAAGCCTTATGGGGTCGCAAGTCACAGGCATACTCCTGAGATTGAGGAGCAGCTTGGATACGCCTGCGGTCATCCGATTACCATTAACTTCACGCCTCATTTAGTTCCCATGATGAGGGGGATTCTCGCTACAGAGTACGCGAGTCTCGTGAAAAATCATGGGACTCTGCCTACAAGTGAGGATATAAAGCTTGCCTATGAGAAATACTATAAGGATGAATATTTCATCAGGCTGCTGCCGGATGGAAAGTATCCTGAGACGAGGTGGGTGGAGCATACTAATTATGTTGATATAGGGTTCAAGGTGGATGAGAGAACCGGCAGGGTCATCATGATGGGGGCTATAGATAACCTCGTCAAAGGGGCCGCAGGGCAGGCGGTGCAGAATATGAACATAATGTTTGGGTTTAAAGAAAATATGGGATTATAGGGGTAATGTATGGAAATTAGGGAAGTTACGGGCGGCGTGTGTGCCGCAAAGGGTTTTAAGGCAGCGGGAGTCCATGCGGGCTTTAGAAAGGGCGACCGCAAGGACATGGCGATGGTTTTCACCGGTACTCCGGCGAATGCGGCGGGAGTATTCACCACGAACGTGGTTGAGGCGGCTCCTGTCACCTACGACAGGGAAGCTGTTAAGAAGAGCAAGATTCAGGCAGTAGTCGTTAATTCAGGCGTAGCGAATGCCTGTACAGGGGCTGAGGGCCTTAATATATGTAAGAAGTCCGCTAAGAAGACCGCTGAGGTCCTAGGCATACCCGAAGAATCGGTAATTCTCGGCTCAACCGGTGTTATCGGGCCTCAGATAAATTTTGATATACTAAGCCACGGGATAGACATCCTCGCTCCCGCGCTTGGGAATGACGCTAAAAGCGCAGGCGACGCGGCTGCTTCGATAATCACAACCGACACCCACAGCAAGGAGGTCGCAGTCGAATTCGAACTAGGCGGCAAGACCTGTCACATGGGCGCCATGGCTAAGGGCTCGGGCATGATTCACCCGCATATGTGCACCATGCTCTGCTACGTATGCACTGATGCGGCGATAAGTCACGACATGCTTCAGAAGGCATTAAGCTCCGTCGTGGTCGATACATTTAACATGATAAGTGTCGACGGGGACATGTCCACAAACGACAGCCTCATAGTTCTTGCGAACGGCGAGGCCGGAAATGCAGAAATCACCGAAGAGGGAAATGATTACGAGGTATTTAAAAATGCCCTCAATTATATCTGCGAAAAACTTGCGAAGATGCTCGCGGGTGACGGTGAGGGCGCCACTGCCCTCTTCGAGGTGAAGGTCATAAACGCTGACACCAAGGAAAACGCAAGGACTCTCGCAAAGTCAGTTATCTGCTCTAATCTTACGAAGGCGGCCATTTTCGGCCATGACGCGAACTGGGGGAGAATCCTCTGCGCCCTCGGGTATTCGGGAGTGAAGTTTGATCCCGCGAAGGTAGACCTCTACATAGAAAGCGATTACGGTAAGCAGCTCATTTTCACGAATGGAAATGAGAAGGAACACAGTGAAGAGGAGGCTAGCAGGATTCTCTCAGCCAAGGAAGTTACCGCGATCGCTGACATGGGCTCGGGTATTGAGAGTGCCACAGCCTGGGGTTGCGACCTAACCTACGATTACGTGAAGATAAACGCTGATTACAGGAGCTAAGCCCTTTATCTCGTTCGATAAACAGGCCTAACAAAGAAGGAGAAGTATGGAAAATCTCGACGAAATCAAGAAGAAGGCGGAGGTCCTCATAGAGGCCCTTCCATATATACAGAAATTTTCGGGCAAGACCGTAGTCGTAAAATACGGTGGCTCCGCCATGACGGAGCCAAAGCTTAAGCGGGATGTCATAAAGGACGTGTCACTCCTCAAGCTTGTAGGCTTCAGGCCTATCATAGTCCACGGCGGCGGGAAGGCCATTTCAACCTGGATAAAGAAGACAGGCGGGGAACCGAAGTTTGTGAACGGCCTCAGAGTTACCGACGAGGAGACCATGGAAATAGCGGAAATGGTCCTTAACCGTGTAAATAAGGGACTTGTGGCCCTGATAGAATCAGTCGGCGTAAGGGCGGTCGGCATTTCCGGAAAGGACGCGGGCCTCCTTAAGGTTAAGAAGAAAAAGATGAGGAACGCAGACCTCGGTTACGTGGGAGAGATTACCGATGTCGACCCTTCCATCCTTACAAATCTCATGGATGATGACATAGTGCCTGTAGTCTGCCCTATCGGGTATGATGAAAATTACGACACATACAACATTAACGCAGATGACGCGGCCTGCGCCATCGCGAAGGCTGTCGGGGCAGAGAAGCTCGTATTCTTAACCGATATAGACGGCGTTTATAAGGATATAAATGACAAGAGCACCTTCATCTCCCGCCTCACCTGCGACGAGGCTGACAAGCTTATAGATGAGGGGGTAATCGGAGGCGGCATGCTTCCTAAGATCGCGGGCTGCGTCGATGCCGCAAGAAACGGGGTGAACCGGGTTCACATCCTCGACGGCCGGGTGCCGCATGTACTCTTGCTTGAGTTCTTTACCGATCACGGAATCGGAACCATGTTCATGAAGGAGAAGGAGAAAAAATGAGCGAAAATATGACAAGCTACATTGCTGACGCCGAGAAGGCCCTGCTTCACACCTACAACCGTTTCCAGATTGTGCTCGATCACGGCGACGGGGTAAAGCTCTACGACACGGATGGGAAGGAATACCTCGACTTCGTCGCGGGAATCGCTGTATTCGCCTTCGGCTACAATAATAAGACCTATAACGATGCCCTGAAGGCGCAGATTGACAAAATTATCCATACATCAAATTATTTCTATAATGTGCCTGCTATAGAAGCGGCTAAAAAGTTCAAGAAGGCTTCCGGCATGGACCGTATTTTCTTCACAAACTCCGGAGCAGAGGCCATAGAAGGGGCCCTTAAGACAGCGAGAAAGTACGCCTTCCTTAAGGATGGGAAGACAGATCACGAAATTATTGCCATGAATCACAGCTTCCACGGGAGAACCTTCGGGGCCCTCTCCGTTACAGGAAATCCCCACTACCGTGAGGCCTTTGAACCGATGATTGGAAATATCAGGTTCGCTGATATGAACGATATCGAAAGCGTGAAGGAACAGATTACGGATAAGACCTGCGCCATTATCCTTGAGACGGTTCAGGGAGAAGGAGGAATTTATCCTGCGGACAGGGCATTTTTAACGGAGCTTAGAAGGATCTGCGATGAGAGGGATATCCTTCTTATTCTTGATGAGATTCAGTGCGGGATGGGACGGACGGGAACCATGTTCGCCTACGAGCAGTATGGCATAAGGCCTGACGTGGTTACGAGCGCCAAGGCCCTCGGCTGCGGGGTGCCTGTAGGTGCCTTTGCGATGACTGAGAAGGTCGGCGCCCACTCTCTCTCCGCGGGCGACCACGGAAGCACCTATGGAGGAAATCCCCTTGCCTGCGCCGCTGTAAGCAAGGTATTTGATATATTCGAAGAGCTTCATATCCTTGAAAATGTGAAGACTGTCGCGCCATACCTCTCGGAGAAGTTAGATGAGCTCATGGGCAAGCATGACTGCATCATAGCCCACCGTGGCATGGGGCTTATGCAGGGGCTTGAGTTTAATATGCCTGTGGGAGAGATTATAAATAAGGCTATGGATAAGGGGCTTATCCTTATAAATGCGGGGACGAATATAATAAGGTTCGTGCCGCCGCTTACCATATCGAAGAAAAATGTGGATGAGATGGTGGAAATATTAGCTTTGGCTATCTCCTATTCCGAGTCAGGCACCCACAGCTTCACTGTGTGAGCCAGACACGGAATCACGATTAGTACTTGAAAAATTACAGAAATATGGTATCATATACTTAGGGCTTAAAGATTTTTAATAGTTATCAGATATATGTATGTCGGACCTTAAACGAGGTAAAAGTATGCATTATATATATTATTTCGATGTAGCCGCCTTACCTGTATATGGTGTCATTCTGTACACGATCGCAATCAGAAGAAACCTGCAGCTGAAAAGAAGCAGGCTTTTTCTGGCTATAGTTGTCTGTGGCCTTTTTTCGGCTATCGCTTCCCTCATGGGATCCCTTTCGAGAGATCAGATGAATTCCTTAGGCATCAGCGCATTTCACGCCCTCGTTTCCGACTATATTTTCTTCTTCTTTCATCTGACCTGCGTTCTCATTTTTACCATGTACTTTATAGAAACGCTTGAATCAAGGCCCTCGCTGAAGGCTACCTGGCTTTCCATCTCCATTTTCTACGTCCTTGCCTTGATTCTGCTCGCTACCAATCCATTCACAAAGAAAATGTTCTACATGACAGAAGACGGGGCTTACCACAGGGGCTCGCTCATATGGCTTCTCTACTTCTGCGCCTTCATGTACTTCGGCTCCACATTCTTCTTCACCATAAAATTCCGAAAAACAATCAGGAAGGACCGTTATATATCCCTGCTGTCCATGCAGTTTCTGCCTCTTATCGCAAATATCATTCAGTATTTTGTACCCGAACTCCTGCTTGCCAATTTCTGCCTTTCGCTCGCGATTTTAGCCCTCTACATAACGCTTGAGAGTCCTTCAGAGTTCATGGATAACATCACCGGTCTTCAGAACGCCGATTCATTTTTCATAAAGTTCCGTGTCGAGGCCCAGAGGAAAAAACGGATGAATATTATCGTCATCTGCATCAGGAATCTAGAAGCCTGGGACAAGCAGATCGGCGACGCGAATACAGACAGACTGCTCGTCCTCGTCGGAAAATTTCTCACAGGCCTTTCGCCGAATATCACTGCCTATGCCCTGGAACGGGGCGAGTATGCCCTCACAATACAATCAGGCTTTAACTACGAGATTAAGCAGTACTCAAAATTTGCCACCGAAGCCATAACCGACCGCTTCGAGGACCCCTTTGAGTGGGGAAGCTATACCATAAAATTCAACCAGTGCACCTGCCTCCTCTCTATGCCAAATGATGTGCGGGACGTAGAAACCATGCAGGATATACTCCAGCTTGTCAAGGTCAAGGCAGAGTCGGATTCTATAGACTCTCTCAATATAGAAGACCTCGACATCAACGGTATCAAGCGCACCAAGCTAATCGCCCTTAAGCTTGAGACTGCCAAGGAAGACGATTCCATCATTTTCCATTTTCTTCCTGTTAAAAACGCGGCGACAGGGAAGATAGACACCCTTCAGAGCGAGCTCGATCTCTCGGTCACGGAGCTTGGCTTAGTGCCTGCCAAGGAGGTCCTTCAGATTGCGCAGACAAACGGCACCGCAAGCCTGGTAAGCAGGCTGTCCCTTGCGAAGCTCCTTAAATTCATGAGTGAAAATGACCTCACGAGGTACGGAATAAAGACAATAGAAATCATAATGTCGCTTCCCGAACTCCTACGTGCGGATGAGGCGGAAAGACTCGCCAAATTTGTCGACTACTATCATGTTCCAAGGTCCATGATTCGCTTCGTTATAATTAAGGACATGATAATCTCATACGAGGATATGGTCACAAAAAGCGTCCGCATGATGAAGGAGATGGGCTTCTCATTTGTAATGGAAAACTATGGAAACGGTTACACGAATGAGAAGGCCCTCTCTAACACCCCCGTTGATGTAGTCACTATCGACCGCCATCTAACCGCGGAGGCGAAAATGAATCCGACAGCGGACAGGATGCTTCGTACTTCCGTGAAGAATCTAAAGGAGCTGGGATTCACGGTCAAAGCGGAACACATAGAAAATGAAGAGGAAGAACGTTACGCCCTTGATATAGGCTGCGATCTGCTACAGGGATATTATTACAGCAAGCCGATACCTATGGAGGAGCTTACCGGATTTCTTGAGGGAGGTGATATGAATGGATGAACCAAGAATATACTACTCAGTCGCTTCCATAATGCTCTGCCTTGTAATTATCGCGGTCTATTATCTCCGCAAGAAGAGGCAGGATGACCGGAACCGCCTATACATTTTCCTTGTGTACTCGGAAATCGTAACATCCCTAATCTGTATAGGAACGGCGCACGCCGACGGGCGAAATCCAACCCTCGTTTACGTGTTGCGATTCCTCATGGTCATAGCCTACCACACCCTGATTATAGGCTGGACCATTTTCATGCTTACGCTTACCGACTTCAGAATACAGTTAAGGAGAATTTTTCTTTATATCGCTCCACCGCTCATTGTGTCGATTTCCGTTCTCATATGGAACTTCAGTTCTAAGGCCCTATTTTACGTTGACAGCGCCGGATACTATCAGACGGGATGGCTTGATTCACTTCTATTCATCCTCTACATCTATTACCCGGTACTTGTAATCGTGATTGTAAGACAGATATCGGACACGCTTTCAAATGACCGTATACTTATCATTTCAATGATTATGGCGGTTGGCTTCTTCGGCAGTATAGCGAACGCGGTATATTTTAATTACTCGATTGAACCCTTCGTTATCGCTATATGCCTTGCGCTCACGTATTTTATGCTAAATGACCCGGCGGAATACTATTCTAACGGGTCGGTTTTCATGAACCGCCAGGCATTTTTACCTGTATTTACGAGAAAAATAAACGTAAAGCAGCCGACATACTATATCGCAAGTGTACTTAATAACGTGGATTTAATTGTAAATACCGTCGGTAAGGGTGAAATAACTAAGCGTGAATCCGTCTTCATGGAGACACTGAAGCCTTACGAGAAGGAAATTATGGTCTTCAAGCTCGAGGAAGGAAAATATATAGCGGTATTCTCAAAGTATGACAAGGATTACGCTGATGAGGCTTTCAGAAAATTTATGAGAGTCCTTGAAAAGTTCTGCACAAGCGAGAATAATGTCATTCCGGTCATTTCAACGAGCGTCCTCTTCGAGAGCCCCGCGGATATAAATGGCGTCAAGCCTCTCCGCTCGCTCTTAGACAAGCTCATGGAATCGAGGAGTATCGAAGAAAAGCCGAATGCCATTCTCCACATCAAGGATTTAAACATCAAAAAAGAAGTAAATATGTTCGATATAGAGGAAACGGTAATGACCGCCATAGATCAGGGCCGTCTCGAGGTCTACTATCAGCCTATTTACAATATTCATACGGGAAAATATACCTCAGCCGAGGCCCTGCTTCGTATGCGGGATGAAAACGGGAAATTTATTTCGCCGGAAATATTTATTCCTATCGCGGAGAGAAGCTCGCTTATATTAAATATTGGTGATTTCGTAATCGACAGTGTGTGCCGTATGATTGCAGAGAACCACATTTCCAAATACGGGATAGAATATATAGAGGTGAATCTCTCTATGGTTGAGTGCGTCCAGGAAAATCTCTATGAGAGAATAAATAACTGCCTCAGAAAATATAAAATATTCCCGACGCAGCTTAATCTTGAAATAACCGAGACTGCGGCCCAGAGTCCCAATGAAACGGCTGACGCAAATATGCGGAAATTAAACGACCACGGAATTCATTTTTCCCTCGATGATTTCGGAACGGGCTACTCTTCTCTTATGAGAATAATTACTATGCCGTTTTCTATAATAAAGCTTGACAAGTCCGTCGTCCAACCGGCATTTATGGATGTGCCTGACCGTGACCGGGCCTACAAGTTATTAAAGAGCCTCGTCACGACCTCCAAGGCGACTGACGCGAAGCTCCTCGCTGAGGGTGTGGAGACTCTTGAGATGGCAAGGGGAATCAAGGACCTAGGATGCGATTATATCCAGGGGTACTACTTCTCGAAGCCTGTGCCGGAGTACCAGTTTATGGAAATTATCAGTAAGAACGAGCCGGGGGAGATTTGAAATATTTTTCCGGATCGAAAGAGCATATTTCTTGTGATTAGTGTCCTATCATGACGTGAACTGTAATTATTCGTGCAATTTAGTGTGAATTCATAATAAATATTCCTTGAAAATTACGCGAATAAATGTTATACTATAGGCAAACTCTTACAGGAGGATTGCCTATGTATAGAAAGATTATGAGCTATTTAGAAGCGTGGAAGGATAGTAAATATCGTAAGCCACTGATCATACAGGGCGCCAGACAGGTTGGCAAGACCTATACCATCTTAGAGTTCGGGCGAACCTATTATGAGAATGTGGCTTATTTTAATTTTGAGACCAATCCAAAGCTTAATGAGACATTTGAGGAGGATATCAGCCCGGATTACCTGATTCCTATACTGTCTCATATCGCAGGGCAGACAATAGTGACGGAGAAGACACTAATAGTATTTGACGAGGTTCAGCTCTCCGAAAGGGCGCTGACTTCACTGAAATACTTTGCCGAAGAAGCCAAGGATTATCATATTATTGTTGCTGGAAGCTTGCTTGGGGTAGCGGTAAACAGGGAAAAATTCTCTTTTCCTGTAGGAAAGGTTGATATGATCACCCTCTATCCTATGGATATGGAGGAGTTTATGTTGGCTTTAGGCGAGGAAGCTCTGGTAGGGCAGATACAGCAGAGTTTCCGGACTGATAAGCCTTTACCTGCTGCGCTTCATGATGCTGCCATGAAGCTTTATCGTGAGTATCTTGTGGTGGGCGGCATGCCGGAATGCGTCCTGCAGTTTGCCGAGACAAAGGATTATATACTTGTGCGTCATACGCAGGATACCATCTTAAGCAGCTATCTTAATGACATGAGTAAATATAATAATCTCAACCAAATTAAGAAAACAAGACTCGTGTACGACAATATCACTGTTCAGCTTTCAAAAAAGAACACTCGCTTTCAATACAAGCTTATAAAAAAAGGCGGGAGGGCTTCTGAATTTGAGAACGCTATAGAATGGCTCTGCCTGTCAGGCATAGTTTCGAAGGTATATAAGGTTGAGCAGATAAAGAAGCCCCTTGAAAATTACCGTGATATAGATGCCTTTAAGATATATATTTCTGATATGGGCCTGCTTGCCGCCAAAAAGGACTTAGCCGCGAATGATGTGCTCTATATGGTAGACGAGCTTGATGATTTCAAAGGTGGTATGGCAGAAAACTATGTAAATGTACAGCTTACGATTAATGGTTTCGATACCTATTATTGGGAGTCAGAGCGTGGAGCGGAGATTGACTTTGTAATTCAGCGTGAAGGCAGACTGATACCGATTGAAGTGAAATCCGCTGACAATACTAAGGCCAAGAGCCTGAAGGTCTATATGGATACCTTCAAGCCTGACTATGCCATTAAGCTATCGGCGAAGAACTTCGGCTTTGAGAACGGCATAAAAACTGTCCCTCTTTACTCTGCCTTCTGTATCTGAAGTATTCTCATATCAGCCGGTAAACAGGAGCCTAATGGTTTCGGTAATTAATGGAAATTGCGAGCAGATGTTGCGGAATAGCCGAAGTAATGTATAATAAATCATAGTTAAGTTAACAAGGAGTGCAGACATTTCTATGAGCGAAAACAATAAACTACGGTTATATCTTGATAACTGTGCATATAACAGACCTTACGATGACCAATCGCAGTTAAGGATTTCGTTGGAGTCACAAGCTAAGTTATATATACAGGAAAAAATAAAAGAAGGAAAGTTTGAATTGGTTTGTTCATATATGAGTATCTATGAATGTTCTATGAATCCATATACGATGCGAAAAAATAGCATTATGGATTTTATGGAAAACAACACAGATATTTTTGTGTCCGACGAATATAAGATTGACATTGAGAAATGTGCAGCGAACATAATGAATACCGGGATAAAATTTAAAGATGCGTGCCATGTGGCCTCGGCGATATTTGCAAAGTGTGATTATTTTATATCGCCAGATAAAAGACTATTAAAATATCACAGCGACGATATAGTGCTATTGTCGCCGGTAGATTTTATAACTATAGATGGAGTATAATATTATGAATAAAAGCACAGAGGAAGTACTTAACAGAGGAATGACTTATCTTAGAGAAAAAATGGGTACAGTTGATGCGGAATATTTTATATATCTTGTAATAAAAGAGCAGTTTGATTACACTGAGTGGCAGAGAGAGTACTTTGACAATAAATCGCCTAATGGATTTACAAAAAAGCAGCAGAATTGAAAACGGCAACGCTACTCCAAGGCTCTCCACTCTCGAGACTCTAGCCAATGCCTTGGGAAAGAAGCTCATCATCTCTTTCAGATAGTCTCAATCCCCTTTATTCACTGCGGCCTTCAGGAAGTCGGCGGTTCTTGCGCTCTTTGGGTGGTTGAAGAGATCGTCGGGGCTGCCCTGCTCTTCTATCTTACCCTGATCCATGAAGACGACCCGGTCAGCGACTTCCCTCGCGAAGCCCATCTCGTGGGTTACGATTATCATGGTGAGGCCTTCCTTCGCGAGATTCTTCATTACGTTAAGGACCTCACCTACCATCTCGGGATCAAGGGCACTCGTAGGCTCATCGAAGAGCATGAGCTTCGGCTGCATACAGAGAGCCCTGGCTATTGCGACACGCTGCTTCTGACCTCCTGAAATCGTGGCTACATTCGCTCCCGCAAACTCACGCATACCGACCTTATTCAGATAAAATGCCGCAGTGCGGATGGCATCCGCATGGCTCACCTTCTTCACCTTCATCTGTGGATAGGTGCAGTTCTTAAGCACATTCATGTTATTGAAGAGGTTGAACTGCTGGAAGCACATGCCTACCTCAGAACGGTATTCATTTACATTTCTTATCTGCATGATATTTTTGCCAAACACCTTAATTTCGCCCATATCCGGCTTCTCGAGCAGATTTATGCAACGCAAGAGGGTGGATTTGCCCGAGCCTGAACGGCCTATAAGGCAGACCACCTCTCCCGGGTTTACGGAAAAATCAACTCCCTTTAAGACCTCGAGGCTTCCAAAGTTTTTGTGGATATTTTTTATTTCAACTAAAGGTTCTGCCATATCAATTCTTCCCCTTCTTAAGCTCAGCAAACTCAATGCTCTTCAAATCCGTATCGCTCATGGGCAGCGAAATCTTCGTGTTCCTTGGCTTCCTCATTTCCTTCTCGATAATATTAAGCGCAATCGTAGCGATCGTCGTAAGCGCAAGATATATCATCGCCTCAATAAAGTATGTCTCTGTGAAATGAAATGTCGAGCCCGCTATACTCTTCGCCTGGAACATGAGCTCCGTGATAGATATAATCATAAGAACAGATGAATCCTTGATATTTACTATGAGCTCGTTTCCGATTGCGGGAAAGGCGTTCTTTATCGCCTGAGGAAGGACAACTCCGAATGTAGTCTGGGAGTTGCTCATACCGAGACTCCTCGCCGCCTCTATCTGACCCGGGTCGACAGCCTGAATTCCCGAGCGGATTATTTCAGACATATAGGCGCCTGTATTTATACTGATTACGACAATCGCCGCCTGCAGGCCGGTCCAGTGGACTACATTTAGCAGGGCATAGTAAATAAATACCGCCTGAACCATCATAGGGGTCCCACGGAAAACAGCAATGTAAATATTAGCGATTACATCGAAAAGCTTTTTAAAAAAAACCGCGGCAGGACCCGCGGAAATGTCAAGCTTCGCCGCCCGGAAGCCGCCTACTATAAGGCCTATAATAAGGCCGAAGGCGGTTCCGAGGAGGGAAACCAGAAGGGTGGTACGGAGGCCAAGCGCTAGGCTTGACCCGTACTTATTTAAAATATCTGCGCAATTTTCAAAAAACATACTCACTCATTAGCAGGCTGGCGTTCCACTGCTTCCTCCATCAGCTTATTTCTCTCGTCAACTGAAATGTCTGAAAGTGCCTTGTCAAGCGCGTCCTTAAGTTCTGTATCTTCTTTTCTCACGGCAACAGAAACCGTGGTATCAGCTTCGAAGCCCTTGCCCTCATCAAATCTTACAATAGCAAGGTCGCTGTTCGCGGCAACCACGCCGTTCGCGACAGGAAGCTCTGATACGACACCGTCAACGGCTCCCGCCTGAAGGGCCTGGATAGCTGCAGGGAAGGTTTCAGCCGCAGGCTGGTGAGTTACACCCTCTATCTGATCTATGACTTCATCGTATACCGTATTCATCTGGCCCTGAACGGTAGCGCCCGAGAAGTCCTGTATGCTCGTAGCGCCGGCGTATTTGCCATCCTTCTTGACAATCATGACCTCTTCTGACTCATAATAAGGAGAGGTGAAGGCGACCTCCTGCTCACGCTCCGGTGTATCTGTCATGCCGGCGATGATAGCGTCTATCTGATTATTCTTAAGTGAAAGGATGAGGTTGTCCCAGTCAAGCTTTACTATCTGAACTTCCTTGCCTGTCGCCTCGGCGAGCTTTGTAGCAATTACAACGTCGTAGCCATCCGCGAAGTCGCCACCCTCGATAGGCTTCGTTGTGTCAGTCTCGGTGGTTGTGGTCCAGTTAAATGGGGCATAGTTACACTCCATTCCTACCCGGAGAACCTCTGTGCCTGCCGCGCTGCCCGCATCTGTACTTGCGGAGCCTGATGATGCGCTTTCTGCGGAAGCTTCAGAAGTTGAGCTGCTTGCGCCTGAAGTTGCGGTACCTGAAGAGCTGCCTGCTCCTGCTGATCCTGAGGCCGCTCCTGATAAGCTGCCGCAGCCTACGAGCATTGACGCTACAAGAAGTGCCGATAAAGAACGTGATAAAAGCTTTTTCATTTTTACTCCCTTTCCTGGGTTTCCCCATTTGCGTTTAACTAAGCAAGGGCAGCATAGCTTTCTGCTATGCCGCCCTTGACATGTATCTTTGTATTATTTACAAACTTAAGTTTTTATTATTCTACATCATGTCGCCATGAATTGCAAGTATTTGGATATTATTATTTCGTTATGGTTGATATAATTATAAGTTATAAATAATGTTACTGTTGACTTATTTTCTCAATAGGGATAGAATAAGAAGACAATAAACGCTAATACCCTTTGGAGGAGCTATGAACTTCGCATTTTTCATAAACAGTATACTCCTTGGCGTGGGGCTCGCCATGGATGCCTTTTCGGTCTCAATTGTAAATGGCCTCGCCGACCCTGAAATAAAGCAGGGGCGTAAGAACCTGATAGCGGGAACGTTTGCCGCCTTCCAGTTCGCTATGCCTATGATAGGCTGGGTCTGTGTATCAAGCGCCGCGAAGGCATTTACGGAATTCCAGAAATTTATCCCATATATAGCTCTTATCCTTTTGCTATATATAGGCGGCAAGATGCTGATAGAGGGAATCCGGGACTTCAGGAATAAGGAAGAAACAGAAATAGAGGCCCACTCCGTGACCGCGAAGGAACTGATAATCCAGGGAATCGCGACCAGCATAGATGCCCTCTCTGTAGGATTTACAATCGCGGATTATAACGCTGTGTCAGCTTTCGTCTGTTCGCTCATTATAGCCCTTGTAACATTTATAATCTGTCGGGCGGGAATCCTGCTCGGGAGAAAATTTGGCGAGAGGCTTTCCGATAAGGCTACCATCCTCGGAGGACTGATTCTCATCGGAATCGGAATTGAGATATTCGTAACCGCCTAAAAACAGCGCCGCGTAAGCGGCGCTGTTTTTATTTATTTGTAATATTTACCGGAATAGTCAGTACATGACCTTTATTGTCATAGATCAGAATATTGGTCACTCCTGCAGAGCCTGCTCTCACTATAAGATCGGCGGATTCAGCCCCATCCTTAGAAGCTCCCTTGCTATTTGGCTCCGGGTCGGCCCATGAGCACTCGATTGAGCTGCCGCTTGGAGTTGTATAATAAAGTGACGATCTGCTTGGGTTGGTTATATGTATTATACCGCCACTTCCGTAATTTGTATTGTCATTCGAATCATAAACAAGGTTCAGGCTTGTCTTATCGGCGCTCAAAGCTCCCACAGCGACATTTACCGTAAAGGATCTGCTGACATTGTCTCTGGTCGCTATTATATTTGTGGTTCCATTTCCTACAGCCTGCACTCTGCCATCGCTTAGAACCTTAGCAACCCCGGTATTCTCACTTCTCCAGGTGAAATCCGTCAGGGCGTAGCCAAGCGGCGCTGTTGTTATTGATGGTGTAAATAACTCACCCGGAAACATCGTTACGTTCGATTTTTCAAATGAGAAATCCTGTATTTCGCCCAACGAAACATTTACCGTATAATACGAAGACGCAAGTACCTTATCTGTATCAGGGTCCGTGTAAGTAGCAATAATCATTGCGGTACCGGCAGTATTCCCGGCAATAACAGTACCATCCTCCTTAACCGTAGCTACATCACCATTACTTGACTGCCATGAAAACTCTTCGTTCGCGTAGCCAACCGGCTTTGATATAACATCCTGATAATAGCTTTCGCCCGATTTCAACGCAACAGTAGTGTTCTTAAATGATATGCTGTCAAGCTCGCCTCGCTTTACATACACATAATAGTAATCACTTATACCGCCTTTTTTCGCGGTGATTTTTGCTTTACCTTCCGCTATAGCGGTAACAGTTCCATCTCCTGCCACGGTAGCCACCTCGCGAGAACTCGATGACCAACTGACAAGTGGCTTGGTAACATTTTTCGGAGTAACATTCAGCTGTGACTTATAGGTTTTCCCCTGCTCTATTACTACAATCTTTTTCTTAAACTTAAGTCCGGTTACGGAAGGCTGTCTGACTTTAATTTTGCATACAACCGTAGTGTTACCTACTGTGGCAGAAATGCTGACTGTCCCGGGGCCTTTTGCCGTAACCTTACCGTTCTTAGATACGGTCGCTATTTCCTTGTTGCCGGTTTTCCATACAGGCTTCCTTGTGGTGCCATAGACCTTTAACTGCAGGCTTTTACCCGTCCACATTGTAGTTTTCTTCACTGACAGCCTGATACCCGTAGCGGCAGTAAGATTAATCGCTTCGGAAATGATCCGTGAACCTTCTGCCTTAACCTCAGCCTTAGCAGGTACCGCCTGTACCGACATTACGAGCATTGCCGCTGCCATGGTACAGGCGATATATCTCATTGATTTTCTCATGAATAAAGCTTCTCCTTATAGTTTTATATAGTGCTTCTACAAGTATAAGGTATAAATAAATATTTTGCAAGCCAATTAAGAAACATTAAGGGAAGTAAACGTTACTATTCAGGTCATACCACCGTCCACTGTAATAATCTGCCCCGTAAGGTAAGCCGGACCTGTTATTATATTATAGGCCAGGTCAGCAACCTCCGAAGGCTCACCCATCCGGCAGTAAGGAATTTCCTCTATGAGGGCCGTCCTCTCCTCATCGGTGAAGCAGGCATTCATCTTAGTGTCAATGACTCCGCAGGCTATAGCATTTACAGAAATCCCGCTTGGAGCAAGCTCCTTTGCTAAGGCCCTTGTAAATGAATTGACGCCTCCCTTAGACGCACTGTAGGCTACTTCCATAGAAGCGCCGACATTTCCCCACATGGACGAGATATTAAGTATCCTGCCATCGTGGTAATGTAGCATATCTCTCGCCGCAAATTTACTCATATTGAAGATGCTTGTGAGATTTGTGGTTAAGACATGATTCCAATCTTCACCTGTCATATCGGTAAGGAGACCTATATAGGAAATGCCTGCGTTATTAACAAGAGCGTCGACTCTGCCGAATTTCTCTATGGTTCTGGCGACCAGCTCTTCAGCGAAGCTGTAGTCACCGACGTCTCCCTGAAGAGTTAGAATATTATCTTCCGATTCCTTATTAAGTCTCATTATCTCGTCGGCGGTCACCTTAAGTTCATCAGCTGACCGATTGCAGTTAATTGTAACATTGAAGCCTTCCTTTGCGAACTTAAGGGCGATTGCCTTGCCTATGCCGCGGCCTGCGCCGGTAATAATTATTGTTTTCATAAATTCCTTTCTCGGAAGAAAGGCAGTAAACTGCCTTTCT
This sequence comes from uncultured Eubacteriales bacterium, assembly GCA_900314885.1. GTDB lineage: Bacteria > Bacillota > Clostridia > Lachnospirales > Lachnospiraceae > Catonella. Next base: position 284,966 of record OMWY01000001.1, on the reverse strand, counting down.
TTTAAGAGAAGTCTTCGGGATTCGCTTCGCTCATCCTTCGTCTTCGCAAGCGGGGCCTCTTCTCAGACAACAAAGAAAGCCCCCACCCAACAGTTAACCTGTCAAACAAGGACCTTTGCATGCGCCATCAGGGGCTCGAACCCTGGACACCCTGATTAAGAGTCAGGTGCTCTACCAACTGAGCTAATAGCGCATTCAATATGAAATTGTTTGTTCCTTTCGGAATGTTTTCCGAAGCGCTTGTTTCAAGGAACGAATAAGATTATACACCCTTCAAAAGGAAAATGCAACCCTTTTTTTCAAATTTTTCAAAAAAATGTGAATTTTATGTAAAATGCACATGAAAAAGGCATGATATGTCCTTCTCGTTGTGCATTTTAACCGATAATTATCACGATTTCAGGGCTGTGTCATTCCTGTACTTCACGAGCTTATCGTACGCCTTGCCAGAATCTATGATATCTCTCGCCTCATCGAAGGACTGTTCCATATCGTAACCATCCTTCCCGAGGTAAATAGCCATACCGGCATTTAAAACCACAACGTCCTTCTTAGGTCCATTTTCCTTACCGGTAAGAATATCTGTCAGTATTTTCGCGTTATCGTCTACCGTGCCACCCATGAGGTCCTTAAGCTCGCAGAACCTGAAGCCATAGTCCTCAGGATTTATCTCGTAGGTTACGAATCTGCCACCGTACCTTATCTCACACACAGAGGTAGGGCCTGACAGAGTTACTTCATCTATCTCATCATTTCCGCAGACAACAAGGCCGCGGACAACACCAAGCTTAGAGAGAACCTTAGCCATCTTCACGAGAAGCTCAGGGTCGGTCACTCCGAGGAGCTGCATATCAGCCCTGGCCGGATTTGAGAGGGCCTCAAGCGTGTTGAACATATTTCTGAAGCCAAGACCATTCTTTACCTTATTGATTGTCTCAAAGGCCTTATGGTATTCATTCGCATAGAGGAAGCAGAGACCGTCATTCGCTAGAAGCTCCTCGCTCACGGCCGCAGGGACATTCAGGTTAATGCCGAGCTTAACAAGCACGTCGCCTGAATTTGTGGTCTTGGCGGAGCTTCGGCTGACATGCTTAGCTACTGTAATGCCGGATGCCGCGACAACAAACATGGCCGCTGTTGAAATGTTGAAGGTATTAATCTCGTCACCGCCGATTCCGACTATATCAAGTATGTCTCCCTTGCCGTTAAAGGCCTTGGATTCACTCCGCATTACCTCGGCTGAGGCGGCAAGCTCATCGATCGTCTCACCCTTCATATGGAGAGCGGTGACGTAGGCGCCTATCTGAGCCGGTGTGGCTGTACCGTTGACAATTTCCTTCATGGCGTCAGTGGCTTCGGAATAGGTAAGATTCCTGCCACCTGACACCGCTGTTATAGCTTTCTCTATCATAGTCATCACCCCTTTTTCTAAAGAATAACTTTTTTACAAAAAAAAGTCAATCGAATTTGCCAACAACCAAATATACTAATAGTTCATACTATAATATAACCGGAGATTTTTTTCTGATACTATACCAAATAAGTATGCTTTAGGTGTTGACATATACCTTAAAATATTATAAGATAGAGTACAGCAGACACTAAACTTAAACAATGTAAAAACATGTTAGAAAGCGAGAGATATACAATGAAAATATTAGTTGTTGAAGATGAAGAGAACCTTTCCGAAGCACTCACACAGCTCCTTGAGGACCAGGGCTACAACACTGAGGCTGTCTACGACGGCGAGGCTGCGCTTAAGGCAATCGAGGGCGCGCCTAAGGGTTATGACGCTGTTATTCTTGACCTCATGATTCCTAAGATGGACGGAATTGAAGTCCTTAAGACTGTCCGCGGCAAGAATATAAATATTCCTGTCCTCATACTTACTGCCCGTGACGGCGTAGAAAGTAAGGTTCAGGGACTTGACGCCGGCGCTGATGACTACCTCACAAAGCCATTCCAGCCTGAGGAGCTCCTTGCCCGCGTGCGTGCTCTCACCAGGCGTCAGACTCCGCTCTCAATCGACATTTTACACTATGGCGACCTTTCACTTGACCTCGTGAAATTTGTTCTCTCATGTAACGGAAGAAGGGTAACTCTTGGTAAGAAGGAATTCGAGATTATGAGACTCCTCCTTACGGATCCGACCGCTACCATTTCCAAGGAACAGCTTATAGATAAGGTCTGGGGCGGTGAAATTGGTATTGACGGTAACAATGTAGAGGTTTACATCTCATTTTTAAGAAAGAAGCTGCTTTTCTTAAGAACCCGCATTTGCATTCAGACCATCCGTAAGATCGGTTATACATTAGGATATGTCGAATAATAACGTTTCCAAGACAAACAGCGATACACTGCGGCCGCTCAAGGAGAGATTCATCTTAGTTCAGATAATCTCGGCGGTCGCTATTGTTGTATGCATTTATGTTTTCTCCATTATCGCCATAGAGACAAGCTATATGGGTAAAGTAGATGATGCCCTGGCTTCCTGTCTTGGCTCCAGCGATGACAAGGACTGGGCTCCGGTCCACTACAGGCTGTCGAACGAGTCCGACATCTCAGATTCAATTAAGCATTTCATTTTTGAGGTAGAGACGAACAAAGAAGGCAAGATAACCAAGGCATTCACGGGAAGCTATTCCATCTCAAGAACAGACCTTACAGACCTGGCGGATAAATGTATCAGTGAAGGACTGCCTGGTGGTAAAGTATCAGATGGGCGAATAAAGTACGCATTGACCGGTCTCGCATATGGAGGCTACCGTATCGCCTTTTATGATATGTCAGCCCTTAAGAGTTACATCAGGTTTTTCAACATAATAATGATTTTAGTCGGTATATTCACAACTCTTATTATAGGAACTATAGCTAGTTTCGAGGCAAACTGGGTTACAAAGCCTCTCGAGGAATCCCTGACACGACAAAAGCAGTTCACGGCAGATGCCTCCCACGAGCTTAAGACCCCGCTAACCGTAATAAAGGCAAATATAGATATTCTGAAGGCTCACCCTGATAAAACCATAGCAGAGGAAGGAAAATGGATAGACTATATAGACGAAGAATCCGGTAAGATGAAGGACCTGATTCAGGATATGCTCTATCTCGCAAAAACCGATCAGCTGCGTGAAGCGCCAAAGTCAGTGCCACTTGATTTAACCGACCTCCTCTATGAGGTCTACCTACCGTTCGAGTCGCTCGCCTTTGAAAACGGTGTGACAATTGCAAGTGAAATAGAGGACGAACTATGTATCAGCGGAGATGAAACTACCTTAAGACGATTATTTTCCATATTAATTGATAATGCTCTTAAATATGCCGGAGACAACGGTATGGTTAGCGTTAAGGCATATCAGGCCCAGGACAAGACAATTATCGCCGTAAATAATACGGGTGAAGCGATTCCTCCCGATAAGATAGACCACCTCTTTGAACGTTTCTACAGAGTTGATGAGTCAAGAAACGGAAAATCAGGTGGTTTCGGGCTTGGCCTCTCAATCGCAAAGAACATAGTCGACCAGCATAAGGCCGTAATGAAGGTTACCAGTAACGCAAAGGATGGAACCACATTCAGGGTAACATTCACATCATTTGAACGGCGCGGCATCGGTAATTCCGATGACCGTCTCGTTAAGACAGAACGTCGAGGACAAAACAAAAGAAGCGGAAGGAGCTGATCCTTCCGCTTTTTTATTGTTCTATCAATCAGATGTGCCTTAGTTCTCTTCGAAGTTACCTGTATAGAGCTGGTAATATTTTCCTTTTTTCTCTATAAGCTCATCATGAGAACCTTCCTCAATAATTCTTCCCTGCTCGAGAACAATTATCTTGTCGGCGTTCCTTACGGTTGAAAGCCTGTGGGCAATAACAAATGACGTCCTGCCCTTCATAAGGCTGTCCATACCTGCCTGGACAAGCTTCTCAGTACGGGTATCGATTGAGCTTGTAGCCTCGTCAAGGATAAGTACAGGAGGGTCTGCGACAGCTGCCCTCGCAATAGCAAGAAGCTGCCTCTGGCCCTGAGAAAGAGAGCCGCCATCACCGGTAATATAGGTATTGTATCCGTCCGGAAGACGCCTTATGAAGCCATCAGCATTAGCAAGCTTAGCTGCTTCCTTACATTCATCGTCAGTCGCGTCAAGCCGTCCGTAGCGGATATTTTCCATTACGGTACCGGAGAAAAGGTGGGTATCCTGCAAAACTATACCAAGAGACCGCCTTAAATCAGCCTTCTTTATCTTATTTACGTTGATTCCGTCGTAGCGGATCTTTCCATCCTGGATATCGTAAAACCTGTTAATAAGGTTCGTAATAGTGGTCTTCCCGGCGCCGGTACTTCCTACAAAGGCTATCTTCTCACCGGCGTGAGCAAAAAGCCTTATGTCATGGAGGACCATTTTCTCGGGAACATAACCGAAATCTACACCGTTAAATTCGACATCGCCCTTAAGCGGAGTATAGGTAACAGTTCCGTCCGCCTGGTGAGGATGCTTCCAGGCCCACTGCTCGGTACGTTCTGTCGTCTCCGTTACATTGCCGTTTTCGTCAAGCTTAGCGTTTACAAGCTTAACGTAGCCATCATCTACTTCTGGCTTCTCATCCATGAGCTTAAAGATACGGTCAGCTCCGGCAAGGGCCATAATGATGGAGTTGAACTGTTGTGATACCTGGCTTATTGGCATATTGAAATTCCTGTTAAATGTAAGGAATGACACAAGCTTTCCTATGGTAAGACCTGTCACGCCGAAAATCTGGAGAGCAGCTCCGACTATTGCGCAGAGGACGTAGCTTACGTGACCTAAGTTGTTATTTACCGGCCCCATGATGTTCGCGATCTTATTAGCGTTATAGGCAGAGTTTCGCAGTTCCTCATTTAAGCGGGCAAATTCCTCCTTATTTTCTTCCTCATGGTTAAATACCTTGACAACCTTCTGGCCGTCCATCATTTCCTCTATGAAGCCGTTCACGGCGCCGAGATCATTCTGCTGCTTCACGAAGTATTCTCCGGACTTCTTCGCAAGCTTTCCGGACCCGAACATGATTATCGCCACCATCACAAGTGTCACAAGCGTAAGAGGAATCGAAAGCACAAGCATGCTTACAAATACGCTTATAAGGGTTATTAAGCTTGAAATAATCTGCGGAAGAGCCTGACCTATAAGCTGCCTTAAGGTATCGGTATCATTCGTGTAAATAGACATGATATCGCCATGGCTGTGGGTATCAAAATAGCTTATAGGGAGCGATTCCATGTGCTCGAAGAGCTCGCACCTTATTTTCTTCATCATGCCCTGACCTACGTAGGCCATGATAAAGTTCTGGAAAAATCCGGCAACAAGGCCGATTGCGAATATTCCACAGATCTTCACTATAGCCGTAAGAAGGGGGCCGAAATCAGGATTCGACTGCCCTATCATAGGCTCTATATAGTCATCTATGAGGGTTCCTATGAACATGGTTCCCTGAACCTGCACAAGCGCCGACGCAAAAAGACAGGCTATCACAAGTATTATCTGAATCGGATAATTTTTAAAGAGCATTCCTAAGATTCTCTTAAAAATAGCTCCCGCGTTATCTACCTTAGGACGGGGTCCGCGTGCCCTTGGTCCTCTTGGTCCTGGTCCTGGCATTATGCGTTACCTCCTTCCCCCGGCTTATCGAAATCTCCGCCGCCTTCGCTCTGCATTTCAACTACTTCGCGGTAGATATCGTTATTCTTCATGAGATTCTCATGAGTATCGAAGCCGTTTATCATTCCGTTATCCATGACAATGATCCTGTCAGCGTCCTTAACGGAAGAAATACGCTGGGCGATAATTATCTTGGTTGTGCCCGGAATCGCTGTCTTCATGGCGCTTCTGATCTTAGCGTCGGTTGCCGTATCCACAGCGCTTGTGGAGTCATCCATGATAAGAACCTTAGGAGACTTAAGAAGGGCTCTTGCGATACAGAGTCTCTGCTTCTGACCTCCGGAGACGTTTGCGCCGCCTCGCTCAATCTTGGTGTTATAGCCGTCAGGGAAACGGTCTATGAACTCGTCGGCACAGGCAAGCTTAGCCGCGTTTTCACATTCCTCATCCGTGGCGTTCTCGTTGCCCCAGCGGAGGTTGTCATAGATGGTTCCCGTGAATAGGACATTCTTCTGAAGGACAACCGAAACGCTGTCGCGAAGGAGCTTTAAGTCATAGTCTCTAACGTCTACGCCGCCAACCTTAACCGAGCCCTCGCTCACATCATAGAGTCGGCTTATGAGATTAACAAGGCTTGACTTCGCGGAACCGGTACCGCCGATAATACCGATTGTTTCACCGGACTTAATATGAAGGTCTATATCCTTAAGGACATACTCCCCGCTGCCCTTCTTATAGGCGAAGTTTACATGGTCAAAATCAATACTGCCATCCTTAACTTCATTTACAGCATTCTCCGGTTCAGCTATATCAGGAACCTCATTTAAAACCTCACAGATACGCTTCGCGCTCGCCACACTCATTGTAATCATTACAAAGAGCATAGAAATCATCATGAGCGACATCATTATGTTCATGATATATGTATAGAAGCTTGTAAGCTCGCCCGTCGTGAGGTTCCCGGCCACTATAAGATTAGCTCCCACGTAAGAAATGAGGAGCATGCTGCCGTAAATGGAAGCCATCATGACAGGGTTATTGATGGCGATAAGGGTCTCTGCCTTAACGAAAAGCTTATAGAGCGCTCCCGCTGCCTTGCCGAATTTTTCATTTTCATAGTCCTCACGGACATAGGCCTTGACAACCCTGATAGCCGATACATTTTCCTGAACGCTCGCGTTCAAGGCGTCGTACTTCTTAAATACACTGTCGAATATCTTCATGGTTGCCCTGATCAGCATAAAGAGAATGACAGCGAGTACAATGATTACAATCAAGAAAATGCTGGCGAGCTCCGGCGAAAGAATAAATGACATTATCATCGCCGCGATAAGGGTAAACGGGGCGCGCACACAGATTCTTATAATCATCTGGTAAGCGTTCTGTATATTCGTTACATCAGTCGTAAGCCTCGTTACAAGACCTGCCGTAGAAAATTTATCGATATTTGAAAAAGAGTATGTCTGAATCTTATCAAACATACCTTTTCGTAAATTTGCGGCAAAGCCGGCTGACGCATCGGAAGCGAAAAATCCCGACTGTACACCGAAATAAAGACTCGCGCATGCGATAATAAGCATGGCAATGCCGTATTTCACAACATTTCCCATGTTGCCTGACTTGATGCCGTCATCTATGATGAATGCCGTAAGATAAGGGATCAACATTTCCATGACGACCTCAAGCGCCGCAAATATCGGTGTAAGTATAGATGATTTCTTATACTTCCCGATAAATGCGCCGAGAGTTTTTATCATACACTAAAACCTCCTGTTTTCTATATTTATGCATAAACCGTTCTTGCCTTGTGAGTGACAATGCCCGGTTATTGCCTTGAATAATCTATGCCTCATTTCGCGTTGCCCTTAGCATTCGTGAAATGCTTCTCTTTCCACTCCTTAGGTATCTTCTGCTCAAAGCGGTCCTTACTGCCCTCCGCCGGAACATCGGTAGGATACTTTCCATCGAAGCATGCCGCACAGTACTTGAGTGGATAGTCGTAGTTTCCGGCAACTCTTACAGCGATTTCCTTCGCGGCGTCAACCGAGAGATAGCCTAGCGTATCAGCGCCTATGATATCAGCGATCTCAGGAACCGTATGCTTGCAGGCAATAAGATTTTCCTTGGAATCGATATCCGTGCCGTAATAGCATGGATTTAAAAATGGTGGGGCGGAAATCCTCATATGAACTTCTTTGGCACCGGCGTCACGGACAGTTTTGACAATCCTTTCAGAGGTAGTACCCCGGACGATGGAATCGTCTATTAGCACGACCTTCTTGCCTCTGATGGCTGACTCTATAGGATTCAGCTTGATTCTTACAAGATTTTCACGCTGGGCCTGGCCCGGAGCGATAAAGGTACGCCCGATATAGCGGTTCTTAACAAGGCCTAGTTCAAACGGAATACCCGAAGCCCTTGAAAATCCAAGAGCTGCGTCAAGACCTGAATCAGGAACTCCTATTACGACATCAGCGTCAACAGGATGCTCCTTCGCGAGGAACTCACCTGCGCGAAGTCTCGCCTCATGGACGCTCGCTCCCTCAATCACCGAATCATTTCTTGCGAAATATATATACTCGAATACGCAGAGGGCCGGATCGCATTTCCCCACATGAGTCCTTATCGATCTCATGCCGTTCATATCAACAACAACAATCTCGCCCGGGATTATGTCTCTTACAAATGTGGCTCCGACAGCATCCAGAGCGCAGGACTCAGACGCGAAAACAAAGCCGCCCGTAGGAGTTTTACCTATGCAGAGAGGCCGCATTCCGCGCGGATCGCGGGCCGCTATTAATTTAGATGGGGACATAACAACCAGAGAATATGATCCCTGTATGATATCCATAGTCTTCTCAAGGGCTTCCTCTATCGAGTGGCTCTTAAGACGCTCCTTCGTAATGATATATGAAATAGCTTCGGTATCGGTAGTGGTCTGGAAAATACACCCTTCATTCTCAAGCTTCTGCCTTAATTCAAATGAATTAACAAGATTTCCGTTATGGGCAAGGGCCATGGAGCCCTTAATATGGCGGACTACAACCGGCTGGGCGTTAACGGCGTTGCTGCCTCCGCTCGTGGAGTAGCGGACATGGCCGATCGCCATATTGCCTTCGCCTAAGGTCTCAAGTGTCGATTTATCAAATACATCGTGGACTAATCCCAGTCCTTTATGAAAATGGAACAAGCCTTCGTCATTCACGCAGATTCCGGCTGATTCCTGCCCCCTGTGCTGTAAGGCGAAGAGCCCATAATAAGAAAGACGCGCGACATCGCATCTCTCCGGCTCCCAAATGCCGAACACACCGCACTCTTCGTTGATTTCGTGCAAATTATCAGATAACATCAGTAGTGCCCCTCCGATTTAAAAAACAGATACTCCTCCATTTTACCATTTTCATTTTTTATTTGTCAATATAAAATAACAATTCCCAAGCAAGCATAAAAGCTTGCTCGGGAATATTCTCTGACCAGTGCCTGGCTTTGCGTCAAGCAGTGCCTGGCACGGAATGAATTTTCACTTGAGGTACTTCTTCAAATCCTCTACCTTATCAATGTGCTCCCAAGGAAGGTCTACATCGAGTCTCCCGAAGTGGCCGTAAGCCGCTGTCTGCTTATAGATAGGACGGCGAAGGTCAAGCATCTTAATAATTCCTGCCGGACGAAGGTCGAAGTTCTCACGGATGATATCAACGAGCTTCTCGTCTGAAACCTTGCCTGTGCCGAAAGTATCAATATTGATAGAAGTAGGCGTAGCGACACCGATAGCGTATGAGAGCTGAATCTCAGCCCTGTCAGCAAGACCTGCGGCTACGATATTCTTAGCTACGTATCTAGCGGCGTAAGAAGCTGAACGATCAACCTTGGTGCAGTCCTTACCGGAGAAAGCGCCGCCGCCATGACGACCATATCCGCCGTAGGTATCTACGATAATCTTACGTCCTGTAAGACCGGTATCACCGGCAGGTCCGCCGATAACGAAACGTCCTGTAGGATTGATATAGAACTTAGTCTTGTCATCTACAAGCTCCTTTGGAAGAACAGGGTCGAAGACATATTTCTTGATATCAGCGTGAATCTGCTCCTGGGTAACCTTCTCATCGTGCTGGGTTGAAAGAACTACAGCGTTTAAATGAACCGGCTTGCCGTTCTCATCATACTCAACCGTAACCTGGCTCTTCCCATCCGGACGAAGGTATGGAAGGGTACCATTCTTTCTAACTTCCGTAAGCTTCTTGGTAAGCTTGTGGGCAAGGCTGATAGGATATGGCATATACTCTTCGTTCTCATTGGTAGCGTATCCGAACATCATACCCTGGTCACCTGCGCCGATAGCCTCAATCTGGGCATCGGTGAGTTCACCCTCACGGGCCTCGAGAGCCTTATCTACGCCCTGAGCGATATCAGGACTCTGCTTGTCTATAGAAAGGATAACGCCACAGGTATCAGCATCAAATCCCTTGCGGCTGTCATCATATCCAATCTCGCGGACGGTATCGCGGGCAATCTGCTGGTAGTCAACATTTGCCTTGGTTGTGATCTCGCCCATGATGTGGATAAGACCGGTGCATACTGTAGTCTCGCAGGCTACACGGCTCATAGGGTCCTGCTTGATGAGCTCATCAAGAATCGCGTCGCTTATCTGGTCGCAGATTTTGTCAGGATGTCCTTCGGTTACTGATTCGGAAGTGAAAAGTCTCTTCTCCATCGTATAAATCTCCTTACATAGTAATAAAAAAGAGGCATTGCTGCCTCTCTTATTCATTCCTGTATAACAAGTGGATTGTGAAATCCTCTTATTGTTCGAAATGCTAGGCACTTCGCTCAGGTTGGCACCTTCCCATCATAGGAATGGGGGTTGCCGTGACTTCATCGAGCCTTGACTCTCCGTCACTCTGAATAAGAGTGGATAATGTTCTCTTCGGGCTTCTGCCCTGTTAACGTTGCAAATAATATAATACCCGCAACGCTAACTATTTTCAAGCTACAACTTATGGCATATGTTACTTTTCGGTCAAATCAGCTCCAAAGTACTTCTTAGAAAGGTCGGCAAGCGTCCCATCGCTTCTCATATCCGCAATTGCCTTATTTATAGCCTCACGCAGAGAATACGAGCCCTTCTTTATAGGGATAGCGTATTCAGTAGCCTCATCAGACTTAGCGACAATCTTAAGCCCTGTCTCTCCTGTGGTATTAAGATAGTCCTGAACCGAAGTATCCGCGTTTATGGTGGCATCAACAGTGCCATTTAATACAAGCTCCATCGTCTCAGCGAGAGTAGGTACATTTGACACCTCGGCACCATGCTTCGTTCCCCACTCGGCATAGGTCGAACCGGTCGAATTCGCTGTTTTCTTCCCCTTAAGGTCATCGAAGGTCGTGATGTCGGAATTATCATTCTTTACTACAAGGTCTATATGATCATAGGCATACGGGTCTGAAAAATCAAAGGTTTTCTGTCTCTCCTCCGTGACATCCACACCATTTACGACTATATCGTAGACACCTGTAGAAAGTCCCGTAAGAAGGCCATCCCACGGAGCCTCGGTAATCTTAGCCTCAACACCGATTCGCTTAGCTATCTCCTTAGCCACCTCTACATCATATCCGACAAGCTCATCATTTTCATTGTGATAGGAAAACGGCTGCCAGTCACCCTCAAGACCGATATTTATAGCGCCGGCGTCCTTTATCCTCTGAAGTGAATCATCACTCCCCGAACCGCCACAGCCAACAAGTGAAAGTGCCATAGCTCCCGCAAGTAAACATGTAAGTAATTTTTTCATAGCCACTCATCCTTTCTAAGTCTTAGAAACTCCGCTGTTCTTTCATTCTCCGGGTGAGCAAAAAACTCCTTCGACTCGCCCTCCTCAACAATCAGGCCGTTTTCCATGAAAATGGTCCTCGTACTGACATCTCTCGCGAAGGCCATCTCGTGGGTAACCACAATCATAGTCCTGCCCTCTTCCGCTATATTCTTCATAACCTGCAGGACCTCATCTATCCTCTCGGGATCAAGAGCGCTTGTAGGCTCATCAAAATATATGATCTCAGGATTAGATGCTAAGGCTCTCGCAATAGCTACACGCTGCTTCTCACCACCCGACAGAGCCGTCGGATAGTCGCCTGCCCTGTCAGCCATGCCAACCTTTTTTAGCATGCTCATTCCTATGTGGTCAGCCGCCTCCTTTGACATCTTCCTGGCGACGGTTAACCCTAAGGTTACATTGTGAAGCACGGTCTGGTTTGAGTACAGATTATAATTCTGGAAGACGAATCCGGTAAATTTTCTCACCTCCGCCCCGTCTTTATCCGTTGACTTCGCAAGGTCGTATGTCTTTCCGGAAATGGTAAGCTTCCCACCGTCTGCCTTCTCAAGGAAGTTGAGGCAGCGTAAGAATGTAGTCTTCCCCGAGCCCGAAGGGCCAATCAGAGAAATCACGTCACCCTTATTTACCTCAAGAGAAACATCCTTAATTATTTCCTGCCCGCCAAAGGATTTTTTGATATGTTCCGCCTTAAGTACCGCCATCATTTTATCTCCTTAACCGCGTAATGATTTAATTTTCTCTCAATAAAATGCTGTAGCACCGTAAGCAATGAGCAGAAAATAAGATAAACAAGGGCAACCTCGATATACAAAGGCATGAACTGATAGGTTCTTCCGGCTATCCTCTGGGTTGTCATGAACATATCGACAACCGTGATATTTGCGGCAAGCGAGGTATCCTTCACAAGAGAAATGAGGGAATTCGATAATGCCGGAAAAGCTGTGCGGAAGGCCTGTGGAAGTACTATGTGATTCATAATCTGGGTAAATGAAAGGCCCTGACAGTATCCCGCCTCAATCTGCCCCGGATCCACCGATAGGATTGCGCCACGCAATGATTCCGACATATACGCGCCTTCGCATATTGAAAGCGCCACCGCTGCCGCGAAGAAGGCATTGACATGGATTCCGAAAACCGGTAAGCCGTAAAAAATAATGGCAAGCTGCACCAGAAGCGGGGTGCCTCTTATGAGCCATATATAAATCCGCACAAGTTCCTTTAGAACGGGAATTTTAGCATACCGTATAAGCGCCGTTAGCACCGCGATCAACAGACCTATCGCAAATGCTATGAGCGCAAGCGGGATGCTTACTTTTATTCCCGCCAAGAGAATTTTAGGAAACGAATCGACTAAAATCCCCCACAACTCATTGTTCATAGAGTCACCTTTCAATAATAGTTCGAGTCAAGATTATTTTTTAGAATAACATTCTTAGCCTACTTTGTCAATAGGTTTTCCCACAAAAATCAGCCCACATCCTAACCTCGAAGAATCTCTCTCACCGCTATTTCATACTCGAAGGTATCCTTCGCCTTCTTTAATTTATGGATTTCCTTCTCCCTATCAGGAAACGAAAAGCGCATATAATCCCATATCTCCTTCATCCTGAGCATGGCGATTTTCTTGTTTCCGATATCAGAAGTCCACCCTTCATAGAGCCTGTCAAGAAAGGCTTTAATTTCCTCATTTGAAAATACGTCACCGCCTCTGATCTCCCTTGCGAGAGCGGGATTCGCCACAAGTCCCCGACCGACCATGATTCCCTTGATAAGGGGAAATTCTAAGGCAATCCTTTCAGCATCATCCTTAGTCCAAATATCCCCATTATATATAAGAGGGATATGTGATTCCCTGTAAAATGCCCCGAAGGCCTCCATATCCGGCCTACCCTTATACTTCTGCTTGCCAAACCTTGGATGAACAGTCAGCTCCGAAATAGGATAGCGGTTATATATTTCTATTAATTTAAACGGGTCATCATTTTCATACATTCCCGTCCTGGTCTTAATGGAAATATCAATATCAAAGCCTCTTAAGCCATCGAACAGCTTCTCAAGGAATTCATCAAGAAAATCCGGGTCAGCTAAGATTCCCGCTCCTTTCTTCTTTCCCGTAACAGTGCCCGAAGGACAGCCAAAGTTGAGATTAATTTCCTTATATCCCATATCGGCTATATACTTTATATAAGAAACGGTGTCATTCGCGTTATTACCTAAGAGCTGGGGTATAATGCAGGTCCTATTATTTTCCGGAGCGATTTCCTTCTTTTCTCTCGTGCTCAGGGCAATTCTTTCGTGTACTGAAATAAACGGGATAAAGTATTTATCTATCCCGTCAAACATTTCTTTCTGTAAATTACGGAAGGGATAACCGGTTATCCCCTCCATAGGCGCCGCGTATATCTTCATAAGCAACTTTCCATCTAATCTTTTATTTTTGTCACTTAATTATAGGACACTTTTACTCAAAAAGCAACTGAATTCTTGGCTTATCTATAAAAAGCAGGTACAGTCAAGTCACTGTACCTGCTTTTTATTCATGCTTTTATCGCGAGACACTGGTAAGGCTTCAATATTATTTCATCGTAAAATGTCTCACTATATGAATCTTCCGACCTGTAATTATCAAGGAAGACGCTTGTCCTTACACCCGATAATTTTTCTGCTTTGATATTATTTAATTCAAGCCTGATATCCCTGTCGCGCAGATTACAAAATACATAAATTTCATACGTCGAATCGGAATCAAATCGTCTGTAGGCAAGCACGTCATCACGACTCCTCGCGGCTAAGATTTCAAGCGCCTCCTTGCGACTTTTCCCACCGTCGGTCAGAATTTTATAATAATTCAGACTTTCCACGTCACGATACTCGCTTATATCATCAAAATAAGCGTTCGTCATGCCAAGCTCTTCGCCTTCATATATATATGGAGTTCCCCGCATCAGGTGTATCGCGGTAGCGAGCATCTTCGCTGATTCTTTCCAGTATTTCTTATCAGAGCCAAAACGACTGACCACTCGGGGCTGATCGTGATTGCACCAGAAAAGGGCGTTCCAGCCTCCATTTTCTGCCATTCCACACTGCCAGGTAGTGAATAATTCCTTTAATTTGCCAAAGTCAGGTGTCATCAGACTCCACTTGTCACCATTTTTATAATCCACCTTCAAATGATGGAAGCTGAAGGTCATCGATAGCTCCTCATTTTCAGGATTCGAATATTTTATACAGTTATCAAGTGATGTCGAGCTCATTTCACCAACGGTTACCATATCAGCGATTCCTGTATCATGAACAAGCTCGTGGATAAAATCGTGCACATGTCTGCCGTCTGTATAAAAACGCCTGCCGTCACCCTCATTGTCATCATGGAAAACCGGCGGCTTCGAAATGAGATTTACAACATCAAAACGAAAGCCCTTTACGCCTTTATTTTTCCAGTAACATATTACCTTCTTTAATTCATTTCTAACTTCCGGATTCTCCCAGTTTAAATCAGCCTGGCTTTCATCAAAGAGGTGGAGGTACCATTTCCCCAGATACGGTACATATTTCCATGCGCTCCCTCCGAATTTTGACTGCCAGTTAGTCGGCGGATTATCAGGATTTCCCTCTATAAAGAAATAATAATTCTGGTATTTTTCTTCACCCGCCAGAGCCCTTTTAAAACACTCATGCTCTGTAGATGTATGATTAAATACCATGTCAAACATAAGCCCGATATTTCTTTTAGAGGATTCTGAAATTAATTCATCCAGATCCTCTTCGGTTCCAAAGGATCCACAGAATAATAATCCGCTACATCATATCCGTTGTCATTTTGAGGTGATTTAAAAAATGGTGTAAGCCACAGATAATCTACCCCTAAATCGCTAAGATAATCGAGGCGGCCGGTGATCCCCTTGAGATCACCAATGCCGTCGTTGTTACTGTCGCAAAAAGATTTCGGATAAATCTGATAAACTACTTTATTCCGGAAGTTATTCATTATATTTCTCCAAAAAGGTAGCATGATATAGCTGACGGAACATTTACTTCCTGAGCCTTAGCGTCCTTCTTCTGTAAAAATGCCATGGCGAGAACCGCTGAGCCCTGGGCAATATTTGAAAGAGCTATCATAGGCCAGAGCATGGTGCCTCCGAAATCGGCCTTGAGCTGTAGGTCTATGGCATTTGTCAAATGATGAAGTTTACCTGTATAAAGCCAAAATCCCACTTAGGAATATCGGCGGCTGCCGTAGAAGCAACTGAATAAGCGTTTAAGAGCTGTGGTGATACAAGCGTAATCCCAAGAATTATACCAAGCATCTGGGTGGTACCCATTTTCTTCGCTACCGACCAGCATATGCCTACCGGAATTCCTATCTGGAATACAGCCTCACCGATGAGCCATAGGAATTTATCTACTCCTGCCCAGAACTGGCTTAACTCAACTAAGGTGTGACCACCCTGGGATACGTACATGCTGTCAAATCGTTATAAAAGTCAGCGACCGTATTTCCTATAATTACCTGGAACTGGCCTGCCTGGGTAAATGTCCCCTTTACAACCGCCATCTTCTCAAGCGCCTTGACATCAGCCTTCGCAGGGTCATTAAGAACAAAACGCATTCTTGTCATGCAGTGCGCCACAGCGCTGATGTTCTCCTTGCCACCTATGAGCTTAAGCATCTCTGTGGCATCATTTGTATATTTTCCCATTGTAACCTTCCTTCTCCGCTTCGGAGAGTAAACAGGCAACGGCTGCAGTCCGTGTACTTGTTTGAACATGTTTGATTGTGGTTTTATTATAGCATGCTTGTTTAAACATGTCAAGAGGTAAATTACAAAATTGCGCAAATTTTTTCATAGGTTGATTCACTTGTTCAGATATGCTATACTTGTCTGAGCGACTATACATTTGTAAGGAATTTATCTATTAGGGAAAGAGCAGTTATGCCAAAGGAAAAATTTGAATCGATATATAAGGAATTACGTGACCGAATCGAAGATGAGACCTACCCGGCAGGTCAGATGCTCCCATCAGAGCATCAGCTTACCGATGAATTTGAATGTTCAAGGAACACAGTCCGTCGGGCCATATCGAGACTTACAAGCGAAGGCTACGTCCAGCCCCAGCATGGTAAGGGAGTGAGAATAATCTATACCAGACTCTCTCCTGCCGAATTCACGGTCGGCGGGATTGAAAGCTTTGCCGAAACTGCCGCAAGAAATAAGCTGAAGACGGTAACGAAGGTCATAGTCCTGACCGAGCTTACCTGTGACGACCGCATGTCAAGTCATACGGGCTTTGATGTCGGAGATGAACTTATTTATATACAGCGTGTGCGACTGCTTGATGGAGTCGCGGCAATTCTCGATACTAATATATTTTTAAAGTCGGTTACCGGACCGATTTCAAAGGAAATAGCGGAGTCATCCATATATAAGCACCTTGAAAATGACATGGATATCACCATAACCATGTCGCGAAGGAAAATAACCGCCGAGCGGGCCAGTCAGGCCGATAATAAGTTCCTTGACCTTAAGGATTACGACTTTGTAAGTGTCGTAACCGGCCAGACCTTTGATAAGAAGGGACGTATGTTCGAGTACACCCAGTCCCGCCACCGTCCCGATTATTTTGCCTTCTATGATACTGCCGTGAGGAAGAAGGAATAATAAAAAAGGCGGACACATATATTATTTCTGCGTCCGCCTTTATCTGATCTTTTTAGTTATTAAAAAACTCCACGATATTATGTATCGCTATATCCATAAGCTTCGGATCATGGAAGGTGTGATCGGCGCCTTCCACTTCTATTAATTCTATCACATTATCATCACAGAATTTGCGGCTGTCATTTATATCAACCAATTCATCCTTAGTACCGTGAATTACGATCATATCATCCGCAAAGTCGAGATATTCGTATTTTCGTACATCCTTTTCCTTTAGCTCGTCAAGAAGTGACCGGTTGACCTTCATTTTTCTCTCGAAGCCTGCCTCCACTTCCTTTCCCTTGAGCAGCTTCTCACGTTCATCCTCAGAGAATTTATTTAGCATAGCCTCGTACATACTAAGGCTTGGCGCCCGCAGGGCAATCCTCTTAAAGGGGTTGCCGTTCTCATGGATATATAAAAGGGAAAGATATCCACCAAGGCTCACGGAATAATTAAAGATATCCACAGCTTTAAGAGTTTCTTTCACGTAATTAATAACCAGTCGTAAATATTGCAGGCATTCGCTTATTTCGAATTTCTTTCGGCCATCATTTCCGTGGCAGGGCCAGTCGAAGGCTATTACGGCGTCCTTGCTATGCTTAGCTATTTCCTTCTCAGCGAATTTTGTAATATTCGCCGCTTCCTTATTGCCGCCAAAGCCATGAGTGCATATTATTACCCGGTTAAAGGTCCTCTCATTTCCTTCCTGCATAATTCTACATCTTATAGAAAGACCTTCTTCATTAATATCAAAATGTTTCTCTTTCATATTTTATTTTCCCTAAAATTTAAGATGTCAATTTAATATTTAACTCTGGAATCCATATAGTTCATAACATCTTTTCTTATTGTCTTAAGACGCTCTTCGGTTTCCGGATTTTTAGTTCTGTAGTCTAGCATTTGTAAGAGATATCCCTGCTCCTTTACAAGTCTTATGCTTTCCGGAAAAACAAGTCCATATACGAACGTAATCTTATTTATGTACTGGTCCATCGGGGTCTTTGATATACGGCGGTTAACGGTTTTATGTGACATAGCCTCCGCAAATACATCGTCACTTATTGCGGCTTCCGCAAGCTCTTCCTTAGTAAAATCATTAAGATCGTCAAACGGCGTATCACAGATTACTTTTAATATATCAACCTTATCGGCATCACGAAGGAGATTAGCGAAAAAACTTTCACGTCCTTCAAGACCATCCGGCAGAGCTAATTTATTGTGGCATCTTACTGCCTTCTCAAGCAGATTGTCATTTACTTCGTCATCTATAAGTTTTCTTATCAGACCATCTTTAAAAAGTATATCCGCTCCAAGCTCAGCATGGTCTATACTCTTAGAATCAAAAAATGTGTGATAACGTCTCAGCTGCTCGAACCGCCCTATATCATGGAGCATACCAAGAAGCCATCCCAAGCCTCGGTCAGCTTCCGCTATACGCGAGTTCTCGCTTCGTTCTATCCTATCACCTATCTCAGCCACACGGTAGGTGTGCTCTACCTTAAGACGTACCTTAGGGTCCTCACTGTCATAGCTATCAGTATACTCCCTAAAGACACGCTTAATTCTTACCCTGTCGATGTTCATTTAGTGCCTCTTCATATGCAAATCAAGCAGACAGCTTTTTATAGAAATCTACTGCTCCACTTATCTCTTCCTCAGTAGGACGTTCCTTTGATACTCCTCCGACGATTTTAAATGGTCCCCATGTGCAGTAACCGCGGGCGGAATATTTTCCTATAATCTTGCAGCCCTTGCCTTCAACCTTCTTAATCATGGAATTAAAGTATCCTTCACTTCCGCTGGCGCTTGTAATTATAATAAATACAGGCTTTCCTTCCGGAAGGTTACTTTCCACGAATTTCACCATCGGCTTCGGAAATTGTCCGGCATAGATACCGCTAGCGATACCTATTTTATCGTAACCACTCAGGTCTGCGCTAGTCGTCTCCGTCACATCAATCAGATCGATGTCGTCTGATTTAGCTATAGCATCCACTAACTTCTTCGTATTACCATGGTGCTTAGAATAATAAAGAATAACTGTTTTTCCCATTGATTATTACCTCATTTCTGTAACTTATATTTAATACCAATTACGTTCCGGTCTCACAACCTATTATACCCTATTCCACCGGAAAAGAAAAGACCATCTGAAAATCTGCTGAAATAATAGGCATTTCCTATTACCTACTATATCCATAGGATATTAGCATTTTGTTGAAAATTAACGTATAATTGACAGTGTATAATAGTTGACACATTCACAAGAAAAGGGGGGCATTTATCATGAAAAAATCTATTCTCGCAGGCATTCTTGCCTTCACGCTTCTGCTGTCCCTTGCGGCATGCTCAGGTTCGAACTCAAATTCCGGTTCAGGTTCCGGTGAAGCAAAAGCTTCCGGAAGTGGACTTGTACAGATTCTCTTAAAGAACGCGGGAATCGAAATCGGTGAAGGCGATGACAAGGTAAATATCGTTTATTTCGACAGTCAGAAGGATGCGTACGCTGCCTTACAGAACGATACCATTGACGCCGCATCGGTATATTCTCCATATGCTTCGCTCGCTGAAGGACAAGGGTATAAGATTGTATACCGCTGCTCAGAAGAGGAAGCGTTAAAAAATCAGCCATGCTGCCGCCAGGTTGCTTCAACAAAGGCGCTCGAAGCGTCACCCGCAGCCTATAACGCATTTGAACGCGCATTAATTAAGGCATATAAATTTACCCAGGAAAATGAAGACGGGACGATTGCTGACGTAAAAAAATATATCGATATTGACGAGGGCTATATTAAGACGGAGGTTTATGGCGGTTACGGCTCATCCGTACCGGATCCGGATAAAAAGAGTACAGTTGCCTTGAAGGATACAATTGTCGATCTCGGATATACGGATGATTACGATATTGAAAAGCTTTATAATACGGAAATCTATGCAAATGCCCTTGACAGCATACTGTCGGAGAATCCCGACGATTCAGTTTACAAGGAGCTAAAGGACCATTTCGACCAATATGAATAAATACAACAATATAAGAAAGTGAGGTAGTTTTTATGAGCAAAATAGAAATTTAGAACTTAACAGTAGATTATACCGAAAAAAACAAGCGCTACACAGCGCTTGATAATTTGTCATTTTCAGTAGAAGCCGGTGAATTTGTCAGTGTAATCGGTTCAAGTGGGTGCGGTAAAAGCACCCTCCTAAGCATTCTGGAGGGCATTAATCACCCTACAAAGGGCGAAATTCTGATAGACGGAAAACCGGTTCAGGGTACAGGCACCGACCGGGGAGTGGTATTCCAGCACTATTCATTATTTCCATGGATGACAGCAAGAAAAAATGTAGCGTTTGGTATACGGCAGGTCAAGAAAAACATATCAAAAGAGGAAAGATTAAAACTTGCCGACGAATATCTTGCGAAGGTCGGACTTGCTGAATTCAAGGACAAATATCCTTCCCAGCTCTCAGGTGGTATGCAGCAGAGGGTAGCTATCGCGAGAGCTCTGGCCATGGATACGGATATTCTTCTAATGGATGAACCATTCGGCGCGATTGACGCCAAAAACAGGACATTTGACCATGTAATTTCAGAACACCTTTCAAAGGAGAAGACTCATGACTTCTCAAATGAAGAACTGACTCTTTCGAGTCTTGTGGAGCACATTTTATACCATCTGAGCGATGAGAAGGAAGAAATTCTTGAGATACTTGAGACTGACAGCGCTGACTTGTTTTTAGATTATTTCGCTGATGGGATAAAGGATATAATAAGGTCAGAGGAATCGCTTATAAATATCAATTCTTCAGTGCCACTTGACTACCAGGTCCATCTTGCTGCTATGAAAATAGTAGAAACAGTGCGTTGGTGGGCAGGAAACCGAATGAAGTACACTCCTGATGAAGTCGCCGGATTTTACAGGACAGTGGATTAATAAAGGCGGATATAATTTTTCTCCTTTCGGCTAATATGTAATCTGATTACATTATAGCCAAAATTAAGTGGGATTTCAACAGAACAGCTCCTTTGTCTGTGACCTTCTCTGGGTGTGGCCGATGAAAAACAGCTCTTATACCTTTTAGCTTCACCCTGACTCGTGATTCATTCCCTTCTGTAATCTCTGCCCCGGCTGTCACAAAGAGCGACTCTATGTCATGCCACTCAATGTCGGCCTTTACAGGATCAGTAAAAATCGCGTCCCAGGTTTTTTTATTCTTACTTCCCATAAGAAAATGATATCACTTTTTGATATCATTTTCAAGGCTTGATTTGCTATGCGGATATAGGAAAAACCTATATCCGCCTCTAGTTTTTTCCGAGTTGACTTAGTGAAACGGTAGGGATTATAATATCGTCAATGTAAGGAAAGGCGAAACCATATGGCAATAGTTGAGTTACAGGGCCTGTCTAAAACCTTCGCGACAAATGAGGGCGAGGTTCAGGCGTTAAAGAATATATCACTTTCGGTGGAAGAGGGCGATATATACGGAATCATCGGAATGTCTGGAGCGGGCAAGAGCACTCTTGTACGCTGTATAAATTATCTTGAGGTCCCGACAGCCGGAAAAGTGGTGGTTGAAGGAAAAGAACTCGCCAAGCTGTCTGATAATGAAATCAGAAAAGAGCGTGAGCGCGTAGGAATGATTTTCCAGAGCTTCAACCTCCTCATGCAGAAGTCGGTAATCGATAATGTTTGCTTTCCTCTTATGCTTCAGGGAGTCAAAAAAAATGAAGCAAAGAAGAAGGCCGAGGAGCTCTTAAACCTGGTTGAGTTATCGGATAAATTAAAAAATTATCCGGCCCAGCTTTCGGGCGGGCAACGTCAGAGAGTCGCGATAGCGAGAGCCCTCGCGAGTGATCCTAAGATTCTTCTCTGTGACGAGGCGACAAGCGCTCTCGATCCTCAGACGACGCAGTCCATTTTAGCCCTGCTGAAGAAAATAAATAAAGAGCTTGGCATCACGATAATTATTATTACCCACCAGATGTCGGTTGTGCGTGAGATTTGTAATAATGTCGCGATTATCGAAAATGGAGAGCTTGCCGAATCCGGAACCGTAAGCGATATATTTGCCCATCCAAAATCGCATGCGGCAAAGCGCCTTATTATCGGAGGCGGCGATTCGGAGAGAAGTACATTGAGAGATAAGACAGTTTCAATTCTTCACGAGAGTAAGAAAATAAGAATTGTATTTTCCGAAAATTCATCTTACGAACCTGTGATCGCGAATATGGTTTTAACCACAGGCCATCCCGTAAATATCCTTCGCGCCGACACGAAAAATGTCGGAGGTACCGCAAAGGGTGAAATGATTTTGGGACTTTCGGATGATGAAAATATAAACCGGAAAATCATTTCTTACTTAGAGGAGCATAATCTTTCAGTGGAGGAGGTGAGCGATGATGTTCTCTCCTGAAATTGTAATAATGATTATAAGGGGCATAGGCGAGACGCTTCTTATGACTATACTTTCGACCCTGTTTGGTTATGTAATCGGTCTCCCGTGGGGTGTCGGGCTTTATGTTACGAAGAAGGGCGGACTAGCTGAAAATACCGTTCTGTACAGAATTCTTGATGTACTGTCAAACTTAATGCGAAGCATACCATTTTTGATTCTGTTAATCTTAATTTTACCGATTACGAGATTTGTAGTTGGTACAACAATAGGCACTAAGGCTACTATTCTTCCACTCACTCTTTCGGCGGCACCAATGATCGCAAGGATGGTACAGAGTTCGCTTGAGGAAGTTGATTCCGGAGTAATCGAAGCGGCGAGGAGTATGGGAGCGAGCACATTTCAGATTGTATTCCATGTGCTTCTTGTTGAAGGGAGGATTTCACTTATCTCCGGCGCAATCATTTCAACCGCTACTGTACTTGGATACTCTGCTATGGCGGGAATTGTCGGTGGAGGCGGACTTGGTGATATAGCTCTTCGCTACGGCTATTACCGCAGGGAGAATGAAATAATGATTGTGACGGTAATATTACTTGTGATACTGGTTCAGCTTTTCCAACTCATAGGAAATATTATTGTAAAGAAGCTCGACAGAAGAAAATAAAGGTAACTGTGGCAATTGCCATTAACATAAGCAAAGGAAAAGGAGTAAATCTATGGACAAGAGAAAAGTTTTAGGGGCATTTTTATCAGCGGCACTTTCAATCAGCGTACTTGCGGGATGCGGAGACAGCAGCAGCGCGAATTCAGGAAGCACACAGACTGCTTCGAGCGCCGGCTCGTCTACGGTAACGAGTATTGCAACTTCAACGGCTTCAGGAAGCTCAGGAAGCACAACGGCTTCGAGTACGTCAGGTGAGACAGTGACCCTCAAGATCGGAGCTTCACCTACGCCTCACGCTGAGATTCTTGAGCATGTAAAGCCTATACTTGCTGAGCAGGGCGTAGACCTTGAGATTACTGAATTTGAAGATTACGTACAGCCAAACCTTGTTGTAGACAGTGGAGAGCTTGACGCAAATTATTTCCAGCATATCACTTATTTAAATGATTTCAACGAGCAGAACGGAACAGACCTCGTCGATGCCGGCGATATCCACTATGAGCCATTCGGAATTTATCCGGGCAAGAAGAGCTCACTTGATGATATAGAAGATGGTGATGTTATTTCGGTTCCAAATGATACCACAAACGAAGCGCGTGCCCTTCTTCTCCTTCAGGCCCAGGGCTTAATCAAGCTGAAGGATGGAGCGGGACTTGCCGCAACCGTAACCGATATTGCTGAGAATCCTCACAACCTTAAGATCACAGAGCTTGAAGCGGCTCAGGTATCAAGAGCTATTCCTGATTCAGCATTTGTAATTCTTAACGGAAATTACGCTCAGGAGGCGGGACTTTCTGTATCTAAGGATGCTATCGCTGTTGAGTCAGGCGATTCTGAGGCTGCTAAGAATTATGTAAATGTCATTGCGGTAAAGAGAGGCAATGAAAACAACGAAGCGATTAAGAAGCTTGTGGATGTTCTTAAGAGCGACGAAGTTAAGAGCTGGATTGAAGAGACATATAACGGCGCTGTAGTTCCGTATGATGGAGAATGATATCTTTAAAGGCCCTGTATAACAGGGCCTTTTTTTTTATCCGGAATGGGTTATAATGTGCAAAAAGGAGGGACATAACATGTCAGTAGAAAAAGTTAAGAAGTATTTTGAAGGAACGGAACTTGAAGGCAAGGTTATGGAGTTTAATGAGTCGAGCGCTACGGTCGATGAGGCTGCCCACGCCCTTAAGACAGACGCGGACAGGATTGCGAAGACCTTGTCATTTCTGATTGATGGAAATCCTATCGTAATAGTTCTTTCAGGCCTCTCAAGGACCAGTAATAAGAAATATAAGGATGTCTTCGGGAAGAAGGCGAGCATGATAAAATTCAACGAGGTAGAAAACTATACAGGATTCGCTCCCGGCGGTGTATGCCCGTTTGCCTTAAATAAAGGTGTCAAGGTGTACCTTGATGAATCGCTTAAGAAATACGATACAGTATTTCCCGCGGCAGGAAGCTCAAACAGCGCAGTAGCCGTGACCATTCCCCAGCTTGAGAAATATTCGAACTACATAAGCTGGGTTGACGTATCGCAGTAGACCACGACTGATTTGGCGGATATAGGTTTTCCTATATCCGCCTCTTTGTAGACTCACTATCCTATAATTCCTCTTATTTCCGTAAAATCAAGTCGTTTTACCGCATCGGCAAGCTTAGCCGTTTTTTCGGCCTCTGCCGCCTCGTCCTCGCTTACGAGCTCGCTTCCCTCTGCGAAATTAATAATTGTATCATAGAGTCTATGCAGGTCAATAGGCTTTGAAATATATCCGCTAAATCCGTCAGCCAGAGCCTGCTCCTTCGTTCCCGATATAGCGTTCGCGGTAAGAAGAATAACCGGTGTCTCTTTATTTATAAGGCAGGCTTCATCATATTTTATATGGCGCATAGTCTCGTATCCATCCATACCCGGCATACGCTGGTCCATAAAAATAATATCGTATTTTCTTTCGGCGCACCTTACAAGAGCTTCCTTTCCATCTGAGGCTGTAAATATATCAGCTTCCGAGGTCTTAAGAAGGCCCTTGAATACCTTAAGGTTCATAGGCGTATCATCTACAACGAGGAAGGTCTTGCCCCTCGCCTTTAATATCTTAGCACTATCCTCCTTTCTGTCGTTCTTGACCGCCGCCTTGAAATCACCTATAGGAGCCCTGTCAACTACCTTTTGTTTTATTTCACAGCCGAAATCAGAACCCTTGCCGTAGGTAGAGGTAATGAGTAATTTGCTCCCCATCATACCGAGCAGATTGTTTGTTATACTCATTCCGAGACCGGTACCCTCGATAGATTTATTCTTCTGTTCATCGAGCCTTACAAAAGGCATGCCGATCTTAGGAATATCCTGCGTCCTTATGCCAATACCTGTATCTATTACGTGAAAAATAAGAACAATGTCTTCCCCATCTTCCTTGTAATCGACACTGAATTTTACCTGCCCTTCCTTTGTGTATTTAACAGCGTTATTTAATAAATTAAGAAGTATCTGTCTTATTCTTACTTCATTGCCATGCAGCTTAGACGGTATCTCCGAATTTATCTCCGTAACAAAGGCAAGGCCTTTGCCCTTGGCCTTTGATTCAGCCATAATGCAGACCTCATTTAAGAGCTCCGCAAGAGAATATTCCTCAGGAATAAGTACCATCATTCCCGATTCCATCTTTGAGAAATCGAGAATATCATTTACAAGAGAGAGGAGCACATTTCCTGATGTCTTGATATCTTCAGCGTAATTTTTAATATCCTCCTCCTTCGTCTCACGCATTATCATTTCATCAAGACCTAAAATAGCGTTAATAGGTGTTCTTATTTCATGCGAAACAGAAGCTAAGAGCGCTTTCTGGGAACGTTTATATGCATTAAATTCGATATCCATTTTCATCGTCTTGATCACATCGGACGAATTTACAACCTCACTGATTACAGCGAAGCATATTATACCGGTAGGGAGGGCTACACCTGTAAATCCGGTGAAATTCTGACCTATAATTTCAATAATAGCCGCGACAGCAAGAATCATAAGCGCTATAATCGTGGACTTCATTTTATCGAAAAGCCTTTTATCCAAAAATAATATAAGGATAATAGTTCCGGCTGTGTATACAGCTGAGGTATTTAAAGGAATATCTATAAGCGGAAATACGTCATAAATCATTACCCGACCACTCGTAATCAGGGCGAAAATAATACAGTCTATAACTCCGGTAGCGTAACAGAAAATTCTGGCGCTCTTAAAATATTTCCTCTCTTCGGTATATGCCACCGCAAGCACAAATGGAATCGGAAGCATAATCTGCGATAGATAGTTGACAATCGTAACTATAAGTGAGTTTTTTACAAAAAACTCCATAGCCTCAGTCTGATTAACTAGCCAGAGTGCGCCGAGAATCATCGCTATACCTTTATAAAGGTAGGATTTTGACTGAGCTACAACACTTCTTCCGTTTGAAAAATATCTGATAAGTGACAGGATACCAAACATAATTACAATTACTGTCGCGACCAGAGTATAAGCGTCTTTTTTAACCAGCGAATATATTATAGCCGCCTTATCACCCAAAAATATCCGGCCTACTCCTGCTTTATCTTTTACAATATTTCCATATTCAATTCTAATCTCTTTTCCCTTGTATGATTCGCTCATCGGAATCTCGAGATACAGAATTGGCGGAAATTCCGCGTCTATTTTCGATCTTGTGGTAAAGAGATACTGATATATTAAAATATCACCAACGTAGACCTGAATATTCTGGCATACAGAGCGCACAAATAAAGTATCACTTGCGGTTACTGTTTCAGGAATAACATTTTTTACAGAAAATGATTCACGGCCCTTAATCAGCTTAGGTATTTCGATTTTCTCCATGTCCCCATCACTGTCAGTATATATCCAGTTATCATTCCATTCATATACCTTATAAAAGCTGACACCGTATCCGCTTCCCGATTTTATGGCAAAATATAACACGGTGATTGCGAAAACAATCATCAGACAATAGTATATTACCATGGCGGCATAATCATTCTCTCTCTTCATGGCCTAATCTCCTTTAGCCGCTATACCGGTCAGTTCTTTTTAAAGAATTCATCCACGTACTTATGAATTTCCGCCCCACTTTGCATTTTAAGCAGATATCCCGCCGGTTTTAATTCTAGCAGCTTCATTACAGTGTCTCTGTCATCTTTTCCCGTAAGGAATATAACAGGGATATCCCTGGTGTCCTCATTCTCATCAAACATTTTTATTACCGTATCACCGTTAACTACCGGCATCTCATAATCGAGAAGGACCAAGTCAGGCCTGTGCTTTGAAATATACGCGATACCATCCATACCACTGTTCGCGGCCTTAACGGAGTATGTATCAGACAATATATTTTTTTATGGCCTTAAGGTAAACAGGGTCATCATCAATAATAAGAATTTCTCGCATTTTACCGTCAGCCCTGTCGGTCGAATTTAACATATTTATAGCAAGCGCGACATCCTTTGAATTAAATGGCCTCTCAAATTCCATCGCAATGGCATCCTTAGGAATATACTTCTCAAGTTCCCTTATCTGTACAGGGGAACCTAAGACAAAGAGGTCCTTTTTATTATAGCATACATCCTTCAGATAAATAAAAAATGATGTGCTGTACGCTTCCTCATCGGTAAGGAACATAACTATTATGTCTGATTCATCCTTCATTGATTTTAATACATCAATATCGGGCATTATTTCAGACACCATAATATTTTCTTTTTCAAGGGCGTTTTTAACGCTGGTTGAAAGAAAACCTCCGGTTGTAATGTAAATAACATTTGTAAATTGTATTATATTTTCCTTCTTATCTTATTTTCAGGTTTATTCAATTTGAATAACGTCCTTAAGTACATAGTGAAACTGTGGAGCGGATGTCGCAGCATTTTCCATATAGCCGTTTGTAAGATCGATTGTATCAGACGGATCATCGGGATCGACTCCCAAATAATTTCCCTTAAATACATCGATGCCACCCGTCTTAAACTGCTTTATAAGATCGTCGGCCTTATTTGAGACCTCCGATCCCGTAATAGCGTCATTTACTTCAAGCAGCTGAACCCAGTCACTTTCGAATCCCGCGCCTATATCATTGCCATGGACGTGTCCCTTGACTGCCTCTTCTATATTTTCACCATTCATGACAGCGCCGACAGCACCGACTATATATGGATTCCAGTTTATCCTGCAGCTGACTAAGGAGGTGGTCGGAGCCACGCCTATCATGCTCTGATTGTAGCCCACATGAAATACCGTTGTCCCCTTTGCGCTTGCTTCTTCGCAGGCGACCGCAGGACCGATGGTATCCGAGTGCTGGGAAATGAGTACACAGCCCTCATCGATTAATTCCGTAGCGAGTTTTTTTTCGGTATTATAATCAGTCCACGTATTAGCGTATTTAACCTTCATTACCGCGTCAGGCATTACGGAACGGACCCCAAGGAAAAATGCAGTATACCCGGAAATTACCTCGGCGTAAGGATATGCTCCGACATAACCAACGACCGCCTCATCTTCAGTAATTGTTCCCGCGTCAACGAGCTCCTTTAATTTCATGCCACCGACTACGCCTGAAATATATCTTCCTTCATATATTTCCCCCATAAATGTGTGGTAATTATTTAATACCGGCGCCTCATTCGCGTTAGCGCACGTAGCCTGGCAGAACTGAATCTTCGGATACTTCTCAGCAACCTTTTTCGCGACAGTTCCGAAACCGAAGCTGTTTGTAAATATTATATCGCAACCGTCCTTAGCGAGGCTTTCTATAGACTCCTCGCTGTTCTCTGTCGGAACATTATTTATCGATTTTATCGTAACCTTATCGCCATATTCCGCTTTAAGCTCATTTTCAGCCCTCTCGAAGTTCGCGGTATATGGGGTCGCGGCATCACCGTCGTATATAAATCCGACCGTGACACTCTCTAAGTCAGTGTCGGCATTCGCTGAACCGTTCAGGCCGTAGACTAAGAGAACAAGCAGGGCAAGAGTAACTATTGTTACGATATACTTTGATATATCTTTCATTTGTCCCTCTCTTTCCGCTCCTGTTCCTTGCGATGATACAGCTCTTCTACGTCGACCTCGCCATTTACGACAAGGGAAATCATAATATCTGCTATCTCAGGGTCGAACTGGGTTCCGCTGCATCTTACGAGCTCTTCAAGGACATAATCAATATCAAGCTGCTTTCTGTATACACGGTTCGCCGTCATGGCGTCAAAGGCATCCGCCACACAAATAATTCTGCCGTAGAGAGGAATTTCCTTTCCCTTAAGGCCGCTAGCGTATCCCTTACCGTCGTAGCGTTCATGGTGATATAGGGCGCCCTCGACCACGTGGTCAATGCCGGTGATATTCTTAAGTATTTCAGCGCCTTTTGTGACATGGGTTTTCATGATAGCGTACTCTTCATCGGTAAGCCTGAACGGCTTATTTAATATCGAATCAGGAATACCTATTTTCCCGATATCATGAAGTAGGGCAGCCTTCCGCAAATTCTCGCATTCCGCTTCCGAAAAACCCATCTTCCTCGCGATCATAACAGAATATTCAGATACTCGCTCAGAGTGCATGCTGGTGTTGGTATCCCTCGCGTCTAGGGTCCTCGCTATGGTCATAATGGTTTCATTTCCCATGCGGACCTGTTCCCTCGCGGCGTTCAGTGTCCTGCTTATCTGGGTTCTGAAAATAAGCCAGGTAAACCAGGCTATGGAGCCCGCTACCACTCCGAAGAAATATCCGAAGAAATAATCGTGATCGTAGAGGGCGTTTTCTTTTATAAATACATTTTTTATCTGCTCGGTTACTCTCTGCTTTTTACTGTCAAGAACCGAAAGAGTAAATATATATTCTCCCGACTTCAGATTCGAATAGGTTATTTCGCCCAATTCAGAGAGAGGAACCTCCGTAAAATCGCTGTCATAGCCATCAAGCTTATATCTGATATAAGGCTGTCTTGCCGTATAGTTAATAACCTCAGGAGTAAAGGCAAGTGTCTTCGCGTCACGGCCGATAGTAAATGGCACTCCGCTCTCTATATTATATTCTACCCCGTCAACCCTTACATTTTTTATATCCATACGGCAGGTGACAAAATCGCTGTCATAATTTCTCGTATTTAGCTTATAAAGGCCCTCGTTGGTTGAAATATAATAATTACTCTCATCATCGGCAAAATTACATGCGTTCGCGGTAATTCCCGTCGTCACGCCCCATTCGGAATCAAGAAGCTCTGTCTTCATATCTTCTTCATTGAGACGGAGTGACTCCGTATCAACAACATAAATTCCCGCGCTTCCCGTAACAAAGGCCTTGCCGTTTTGAGCGAAATTGATATCATAATTATTCGGATACGGAAATTCATTAATGTATGTGAATTTCTTCTCCACGGTCATAAGGCATATTCCATTACTTGTAACCACAAATAAATCGCCATCCGAATTTGTCGGAAGCTTTAAAATAATATTTGACGAAAGTCCGTCTTCCGTAGTGTACCAGTCAGTAATTTCACCGTCTTTTACTACGGCTATACCATCGCCATCAGTACCCGCGAATATGGTTCCATCGCTGTCAGCGGCCAGGCAGAGAACTCTTGCGGTTCCTTCTTCGGTCTTCACCGTATTTATATTACCGGACTTATCAAATATTGTAAT
Source organism: uncultured Eubacteriales bacterium (assembly GCA_900314885.1). Lineage (GTDB taxonomy): Bacteria > Bacillota > Clostridia > Lachnospirales > Lachnospiraceae > Catonella. The sequence continues at coordinate 254,069 of OMWY01000001.1, read as the reverse complement.
TCCACCCGCGCCACCGGCAGCAATTCCGCCCGAATACTTAATTGCGGTTCTCACTTTATTTCCGAATAATCCGTCCGCATCGGTAAATGTCGTCTCTTTTCCGGCTTCTGAAATCTTTGTGATTCCATTTCCGTCCGTGCAAATATATAGATTCCCGTTATCATCCGAAATAATGCATCTTATCCTGATTCCGTCAAATTCACTTGTGAGATTATTTTTTATTTCCGCTGAATTTTTGCCGTCTATTATTACGAGCCCGTTATCAGCCCCACAGTAATATTCATTATCTCCCCATTCCGCGACGGTATTGACGACTCTTGGTTCGACGCCTGCCTCGACAAACATATCCGTTACGCAAAAAGGAGTCATCTTAAGAAGGCCCATCCTCGATGAAGCGAACCAGAGATTCTGTTGGTAATCCATGGTCATATTATCAACAGAATTTCCGAATGTGCCTACATTAAGGGTGGTAAATTCATTATTTTCATCAAAATATCCGACTCCACCATCACCGCATACAAAGGTATATCCCTGTCTCGCTCTGAAATAAATATCATTTATCTGCCCTAAGTTAACTGTAGACAGGGTTTTCGTAAGAGTCGCGGTATCATCTGAAACCTTATATATATCTATTGTGTCATTATTGGTTCCGATATAGACTGAACCATCTTCTGAGAAGGCAAGGCTCGAGTATTGCCCGTTTTTACTTGAAAATGATGAGACAATGTCAAGACCGCTCATAAAATAAACGGTTCCGTCGGAAGTAAGTACTGCCGCATGTCCCTCTCTGTCCGCGTCAACCTTAATGACGCTCTTTATATCGGAATACGCCTTTACCAGGTGGAGACCTCCGGACAAGGAAACAAGAGAAAGGCCATTTGTCGTGCCCACAAGATAATATCCTTCTTCACCGCCTCCTATACTTCTGACAGAATCAGAAGGAAGACCGTCCGATGTTTTAATTACGTTTGTTATTTTACCATTTATGCATATTGAAAGTCCGCTGTCATTGGTACCTATCCATAACCTTCCTTCGGAATCGGTATAGAGACAGTTGACGTTTTTTACGGAGTCATAAGAGCTCATATATTCAAACTGCTGGCCGTTGTAACGGTAGAGTCCGGCATAGGTTCCGACCCAGATGGCGCCATCATTTGTAGACGCGACATCATTTGCCTCGCCGCATGAGAGGCCGTTTGTTCCATTGTAAATGGTCTGGGTATATGAGCCGTATTCGGCAGAATCATCAGCTAATTTATCGCGATTTGGAGGAGCCGCGAAGGCAGTCGTTACATTTACGGAAAAAAGCGTAATAAACAATATAAGGGCAATGCCTGACTTAATGCTGTCTTTTTTGGCCCGTTCCGCAGGCATTCTCCCCCTGATTGTTCTCACAAACTTAATAACCGCGTAAACTATAAGCACGCTGACTGTCTTATCAAGAAACTCAAGGCAGTACTGACCTATTGGGTATCTAAGAATCCCAACGCCACGTTCTGCCAGATAATCTATAGTGGCATCGCCCCATATGTTGCCTGTATATCCATCTCTTGTAAGTATGTTTAACGGGATGGAAATGCCCATAGCCACAAAGGTAAGTATAGAAGCAACAGTCATTGAGCTGAAGAATGACTCGAAGGCCTTCTTCTCGGCAGCGACCCCTGCTATAGCGCCGATAGCTACACTCGCTATCGCGTATGCTACCACAAGAGAATTAAAGAGGATACCTGTGAGAACATTGCTTGCGGCGCCAATAAGGGCAGCGCATACGGGTCCCATGGTATAGCCGGCTAAAATCGTGCCTACTGAGTCAAGCCAGAGTGGAAGTCCCAAAACTACCGAAAGACGGCCTCCCGCGACATTTATAAAAACACAGATAACGGTAAGCAGAATCTGATATATTATATGTTTAACCTTGTTGTCGTTCATATCCTGCCTCCTCTTCTTTTAACTTTTGACTCTCATGTTAAATCAAGGACTTATGCGAAGAGCCGTGAACTTACCACGGCTCTTCAATTGAACTGTCAGTTTACAGTTTAAATTTCTTTACAACGGAATCAAGATCATCAGCGATTACCTGCTGCTCGTGAGACATATCGGATACCTGACTAACTGTACCCGAAACCTCCTCAACGGAGTTAAGGACATTAGAGCTGATGTTTGCGGTATCCTGAGAAGACTCAGCTATATTCTGGATAGCAAGGGATACCTGACGCATGATTTCCTCGACATTTCCGGACATCTCGGCAACCTTCTCCGATATGCTTGCGAAATATTCAGCATCCTTGCCATACTGGCTCGCTGTCTCTGTAAATGTTCCATAATCCGGCATTACGGTATCGGTAACAAATGAGAGAAGGTCCTTCGAATTCCCGGACAGATCTGAGAAGGCTGTCTGCACCTCATTTACCGTGTCCTGGATATTCTTAACGGCTGTTGAAGTTTCGTTGGCAAGCTTACCAATCTCGCTTGCTACAACCGCGAAGCCCTTACCTGCTTCGCCTGCTCTCGCGGCCTCTATAGAAGCGTTTACCTCTTCGGTCGCGGCTGATGAGGACGTAGTAGCCTCATTTATATCGGACATATACTTCATAATGTCCTCAAACTTCTGGTTGAGCTCTCCCGAAGCCTGCTCGAGTTCTACGCTCGACGTAGACATCTTCTCGGCGTGATCAGCTATATTTCCAATCATCTGCTTATTGCTTGCGTACATGGCGTTGAGCGCCGTACTCATTTTACCTATCTCATCCTTCGAGCTTACCTTTAACTTGTTAATCGTAAGGTCTCCGGCTTTAAATCCAACATTGCATGCCGAGCCTCTATAGTTACAGTATAAACAAAGTGTTCATAAAATGTCAAGTAAAATCTTAATATTTCTTAATGTTCATGTTTTATCTAATCTCGATTCATTTTTTACAAAAGCAGAGTTTATTTCAACGCAAAATGCCCCGGATTGCTATCCGGGGGCAAAAATTCTAAAGCTTATCTTATCCCAAGCTCTCTGTCTGTTTCGTTTGTTACGCTGTGGGCCTTGATATAGTCCACGACTTCATCGACGGTCGTGAAGGCGAGGCCTACGTAGCTGTCAGCGCACCCGTAGTAAATGGCGATTCTGCCTGACTCAGAATCATGAAGAGTAGCGCAAGGGAAGGTTACGTTCGGCACGAAACCCCGCTCTTCGTAATCCTCCTCAGGCGTGAGAAGGAAGGTCTCACACCGATAGAGGACCTTCGAAGGCTCATTTATATCAAGGATGGCGCCACCGATGGAGTATACATATCCGTTGCATGTCCCTGACACTCCATGGTAGAAGAGAAGCCAGCCTTCGCTGGTCTCAATCGGAGCTGCGCCACCGCCTATTTTAAGTGACTCCCACCACTCCTTGCCGCGGCTCATGAGGTGTCTGTGCTTGCCCCAATAAACCATGTCAGGGCTTTCAGATATAAATATATCGCCAAACGGCGTGTGGCCTGAATCTGATGGTCTTGAGAGCATCATGAAGTTTCCGTTTATTTTCCTCGGGAAAAGGACCGCGTTCCTGTTAAATGGTAGGAAAGGATTCTCAAGCCTTACGAATTTCTTAAAATCCGTCGTCTTCGCTATTCCTATAGCCGCCCCGAAGAAATCCTGGCACCAGATAATGTAGTATGTGTCCTCTACCTTAACCAGTCTCGGATCGTATGCGTATACCGGCATAAATGGCTCGCCCTTCTCATTTTCAAAGGGAATCTTCTCCTTGTCAAATTCCCAGTTTATAGCGTCATGGCTTCTTCCAAGGTAAATATAGGGAATTCCGTTTGTCTGCTCCCCACGGAAAACTCCGATAAATTCGCCCTTATATGGTACCACTGCGCTGTTAAATATTCTCGCGACACCTTCTATGGGATTTCTGCCTATTATTGGATTTTTCGAATATCTCCATACAGGCGCGTTCTTAAGTCCCTCGGGCTTATCCTCCCATGGGATGTTCGCTACAGGATCCGCTAATATTTTTACTTTACTCATTGCATTAAGCTCCTTTGGTTAAAATGTTACGTCACTTCATTTCAAAGAATCAAGATAGGCCCTGTTCTTCTCGATAAGTTCTACTCTCTGCTTTACGCAAAGATTTGAGCGGTATGGGTCGCGCGGCGCGTTAAATACATAATCTATGAGTCTCTCAACCGTAGTCGTCGCGACATGCGTCCTCGTGTCGCTTGACGCGTAGTAGATAAATATCCTGCCGTCCTCTGTTTCAATCGCTCCATTTGTAAATACGACGTTTGAAACATCTCCGACTCTCTCTCCCTCGCGAGGTCCAATAAGAAGACCGCCCGGCTCGGCGATGACCTTTGACGGATCCTTAAGATCGGTCGCGAAGGCATAGATTACGTAGCGAAGGCCGGCCGCCGTATTTCTGACGCCGTGGGCTATATGAATCCAACCCTTATCTGTCTTAATAGGCACGGCACCCTCACCGTTTTTACTCTCGGTAATCGTGTGGTAGCGCCTGATGCTGGTCATTTTCTCTTCATCTATGACAGCGTGCTCTATATCATCGCAAAGGCCAAAGCCTATTCCCGACCCAGATCCGGTATCTATGAAGTCATCCATAGGGCGGGTATAGAAGGCGTACTTGCCGTTTACAAATTCAGGATGAAGGGAGCAGTTACGCTGCTGAGGTGAGTGAAGAGTCTTAAGGTTCGGAAGCCTCTCCCAGTTCTTAAGGTCCTTGGTTCTCACGATTCCCGCCTCAGCTACAGCCGCCGACAGGTCAGCGTTCTTCTTGTCCTTGCTCTCAGAGCAGAATACCCCGTAAATCCATCTGTCCTCGTGCTTGGTGAGTCGCATATCGTAGACATTCGTCTCATCAGGGCAGGTATCGGGAAGCTCGATTGGCTTATCCCAGAAGCGAAAATGGTCCACTCCGGTATCACTCTCAGCCACAGCGAAAAATGATTTTCTGTCCGCTCCCTCAACTCTCGCCACAAGGTAAAATTTACCGTTTAAGTAAATGGCGCCGGGATTAAATACAGCGTTAATTCCAAGCCTCTCCTCAAAATAAGGATTCGTTTCAGGATTTAGGTCATAGCGCCACTCTACCGGTACAAAGTCGCGGGTAAGGACAGGATTTTCATAGCGGTCAAAGATTCCGTTATAAAAATCGGACTTATTATTATTCCTCTCTATCAGTTTCTCCTGTTTTTCTTTCTCAATATAATAATTCGGATGAAGTCCCATTTTCATAGATTTTTATCCTCCAAAATTCTAAAAAGCATCCTTCCGTTATGATAAGGACATTTCCATGGTTCCACGATAGGCTTTGTTTCGTAAGGCTTATTATCCTTGTCGAGTAACCAGAACCACTCGGAGCCTTTACGTGAATCGATCATGTAGGCCATAATATAATTAAATTCAGCTCCCGCGGCTTTTAAGTATTCCTCGTTATTTTCTTTTTCATAGCCATTTAGGAATCCGTTTACAGCCTCTGCCTGAACCCACCAGACTCTGTCAGTATTTACGACGCCTCTTTCGCATTCCTGAGGAAGCGAATGGCCGTCAAAGGCGGTATCGTAAATATTTTTTGTAAGGACTGAGGTCATTTTACGGGTTTTCTCGATATAGTCCTTATCGCCTAAAACCTCAGCGCCCCATTCAAGGAGCCAGGCGGATTCTATATCGTGGCCGTAAGAAATTAAGTCTATCAGAGAATTATAATCGTGGTCGAAGAAAACCTCTAATCTGTGTCTTTCCGGATTAAACATTTTCTCTGTAAAAATATCAATTATTTCCCTGATATTTTTCTTTATTTCTTCGCTCCCCGAAACACGCAATAATTCCGCGTATCCTTCATATACATGAAGGAGGGTATTCATGGTGCGGGTCGCCTCAACTCCGTTTTCCGATAACTTTTCGTTCGAAACAGGCGAAAAATCGATATTAAAAGCCTCAAGGTACCCGCCCTCGTCGCGACATTTATCCTCTATTGTATGGTATAAGTCAAGCGCGAGCTTAAGGACTTCGGGATCCTTCGTTATCTCATAATACGCCGCGAGACCATATATCGCGAAGGCCTGACAGTAAGTGTGCTTTGTCGTATCTGCGTACTTTCCGTCATAGGTAAGAGACCATACTACACCGCCATGTTCCCTGTCATAAAAATTATTTTTTAAGAAGAGATAAGCATGATCAGCGCACTCTCTTAATTCCTTATCGCCTAAGATTCTATAAGCCTGAGAGAAAAACCAGAGCTCACGGCTGTTAAGTATGCAGCCCTTCTCGGCTTTTTTATCTAATTTAAGGTCATAATCCATATATCCGTAGAACCCGCCGTACTCATCATCCTTAAGGGCTTCCCAGAAGGGAATCACCACATTTTTAAGATGATTCATGGCTTCCTTTTTTAAGTCCATTAATTTCCCTCCAAATAATAATTTCATCCCTTTACAGCGCCTGCCGCGATTCCATTATATATCTGCTTCTGGCAGGCTATAAAGAGTATCAGGGCAGGTAAGAGTGAAATAATTACACCCGCGCAGATAAGGTTATATTTGCTCCCGAGCGGTCCCGTAAATGTATAGAGAGACTTAGAAATGGTCGCAAGCTCAGGCTTCTGTAAATAGAGCTGGGCGCAATAATATTCATTGTAAACTCCGACTCCCTTTAGGATGCAGACCGTGGTTATCGCAGGCTTAAGAAGCGGAAGGAGGATAGACCAATAAACCTTGAAGTAGCTCGCTCCGTCAATTATCGCTGATTCGTCAAGCGATACAGGCAGATTTTCATAGAACTGAATAAATATATAAATCGAAATTACATCGGTTCCGCACATCATGACGACATATCCGTAAAGAGTATTTATAAAATGGAGTGTCATCATTATTTTATAGGTCGCGACCTGCATAGCGATTCCCGGAAGTAAAGCCGCTACGGTAAAAAGGTTCCTGATAAAAGCGTTCCCGTGAAATTTAAATCTGTTAAGTACGTAAGCTAACTGCGAGCCGATTAATATTGAAATAATTAGCACACAGACAACCACTATCGCCGAATTAATAAAGGCTCTTCCCATACCGGCCTTATTAAAGGCTGAGGTGAAATTCCCGAAATAAAGCCAGCTCTTAGGCGGTATCATAACATTAGTGCTCTGATATTCTTCCTCAGTTTTAAATGCGGTAATTACGCAGGAGACTATAGGGAGAATTGATAGGAAGGAGAAAAATACGAGTGAAAAATATTTCACAACCGTCCAGATATAGTATCCGCCGCTGTAGTGATGCTTACCACCCTTTATGCGCCTTGCTCCTGTCATTTATACCGCCTCCTTTTTTGCCGATTTCATTTCTTTTTTGCGTTTTTTCATAGCCGCGTAGGTCTCATCCTCCGTATTCGCGTTCCTGTAGAGGAATTTGAAGAAGAGCTTCTGAGCGCCCGAGCAGAGAAGAATAACCACGAGTAGGAATACAGCCATGGCGCTTGCGAGTCCGACCTTCTGGTTTGTATGGGCTATGGTATTCATAGTCGTGAAGAAGGTTCCCGTACCGTTCTGTCCGTTCGTGATTACGAATGGCGCCTCGAAGGCTGAGAGTGAACCGGTTATCGAAAGAATAATATTAAGCGTAACTATAGTCTTGATGCTCGGCATAATAATATGCCAGAACTGCTGCCATTTATTAGCGCCGTCGACCTCGGCCGCCTCATAGAGGGTGTCATCGACTGACATTATGGCTCCTATAAAGAGGACCATGTTCTGCCCGAGGTAGCGCCATACCGACGAATAGACAAGCGACCAGTTATTTACTGCCTTATCCTTTAACCAGTAAGGGGTATTCGCAACGCCAAACCATGAGAGAACTGTATCAAGCACGAAGCCCTTAGTATAGTAGAACTTGAAAATGAAACCGATCGCGATACCGCTTATAAGGTAAGGGAAGAAAATTAACCCTCTCCAGAGGTTCTTAGCCTTAACCGCGCTTGACAGAATAGTCGCAAGGTAGAGGGCCAAGAAAACCTGAACAACAGCGCCAGCCATATAGTAAAGCGAAGTTACAAGCGGCGCTATATACTTCTTGTTCGTGAAAATGGTCACATAGTTCTTAAGTCCCACGAACTTCTTGATTCTTGTGTATGTCATGTCATAAAAGCTGTACCTTACCATGGCTCCAAAAGGAAGGTACGTGAACACGATGAGGAGCACAAGAGGGATTATCGAAAATGCCAAGATAACCTTCATCTGCTGCCGCTTCCTTGAGTGCTGCAATGATTTATTCATATCCTGCCTCCAATACATTAAAGTTAGTTACATTGTTAACTTTGAGTTAATTAACTTTATATATACATTATACATCCTTGCGGCCATATGTCATCATTTATTCTTGCTGTTTATCATTTATTCTTGATTTTCTATTGAAAAGCTTGCAAAAAGCGTGTAAAATGGGATTCATACAATAGATAAAGCTAATTAACTTATCGTTAATCTAATCACGTTTTGTTGCGATATTGGAGGGAGCGACGCTATGAACTTCAGAGATAAGCTTTCATGCATGATAAGGTCCCGCATGATGGCGGGCCGTTCAGCCACTATGGATGATATATTTGAGAATATATATGAGTATCCTGATGAAAACAGCTTAAGGCCTGATTCCGGGACGGATATAGCCTATCTTTTGGCCGGCGGGCCATACGAAGCAAGAAGGCCATTTGATATAAGAACCTCGGAAAGCGGCGAATTTATCCTCATTTCCTGCGGCAGAGGAGAGCTTCAAATATCGTCAGGGGCCGAGGCTGTGAATCTGTCACCCGGCATGTTTATTATCCTCTCACTAAAAAACAGATACACCATCACCGCTTCCCTCCTTCCCTGCTCCGGCAGCATCTACGTTATGGGTGGGAGCGGTCTCTCCGCCTACGCAAACGTCCTCGATCGCTTCAGGTTTCGTCCCGCCGAAAGCGGAAGTCTCGCGGTATTAACCTCCCTCACCGATGAACTCGCGGGGTTCGGGAGATACCTGTCAGATTCGGATACGCTTATGGTAAACGGAATAATAAATTACCTTATGAGTATTGAAACAGCCGCTTTTTTAAGTTCAATGAAGCCTAATAACGACAGCATAGATATGCCTGTTTACCTTAAGAAAATGCGCCGGATGATTACAACTGACTACGCTATGCCATTTTCACTCGCCCTCTGTGAAAATGAGTTAAATATTAACCGCTACAGGCTCTGTCGCGAATATAAGGAGGCCTTCCACTGTTCTCCTCTTAAGGACCTTAATCGACACAGACTAGCTGAAGCGAAGCGTCTTCTCTTCGTCACCGACATGCAGATTCAGGAAATAAGCAGCACTGTCGGATATGAAAATGTAACTCATTTTATTAATCTCTTCAAGCAGGAGTTTGACGTAACGCCCGGTGAATACCGGAACAAAGTAAGAAAGGCAGCCGAAGCCGCCTTCCCGAATAAGAATTAATTTGTGGTAACTCCCTCTGTTGACTGGGCATCTGACCACTTTGTATTCCAGTCGTTCATGATATCATCAAATGATTCCGAACCATCGGAAGCGCACTCGATAATCTTCGCCACCTTATCATTTCCACCTGCGTTGATGGCAAGCTCTGAATCGGAGTTGAGTTCGTTCATGAGATCTTCTTCTCCCTCAGGAGCCGGGTCATCTGTGAGGTAGGTTACGTTAAGGGCGTCAAACTGTGAGTAGAGCTCAGGAACCTTATTGTCGCTTGTAGCGATTGGAAGGCCGCCTTCGTTATATGAGAAGCCTGACTGCTCTGTAAACCATTTTACAAAGATCATAGCGGCTTCCTGCTTGTCAGCGTCGATATTAGCGTTGATACCGAAGTTGTAGTCAGGGCCTGCTGAAGCGTACATCTTGCCACCAACACTGACAGGAAATGGCATATATCCTATATCGTCAGCGTTATCACCTGCGCCCTGCATCTGAGGAACAGCCCATGAACCGAGAACCATAGTAGCAATCTCGCCGCGGTTAATCATACCCTTCGAGCCTTCCCAGTCTGTTGTGGTATAGTCATCCTCTGTAAGGCCATCCTTAACTGCCTCATAGAGAATCTTGTATACATTATAGGCGCCTGAACCATCACCCGGATCCGAGAACGGATTTGTTCCGTGGATGAGTCCATCATTTACCCACGCGCTACTGCCGTTTGCTCCGGTGAGATAAGCATCCCACGCGCCCAGAGTCCAGCCTGCGGCGTAATTAGTATAAAGAGGGATAGCGTCAGTGTTATCCTTTATCTTCTTAAGGTCAGCGATAAAATCATCCGGATTCGTAGGAAGTTCCGTAATTCCTGCCTTCTCAAATACCGCCTTGTTATATACGATACCCTGGGCGTTCGCTGTAGTAGGGATTCCGTAAACCTGGCCCTTATACTCCCAGTTATTAATATAATTTACTTCGCTTGCAACATCATCCTTAGTGCCATATGAAAGGAAATATGTAGGAAGCTCAGCCTTGCTGACGGCCGGAATCATCATAATATCTCCCCAGTCGCCACCCTGTAGTCTTGTAAGCGCATCATCTGCGTAATTCGTTATGCCTTCGATATCAATCTTGATTCCCGGATATGTCTTGTTAAATTCCTCAAGATATGTATCCCAGTTTGTTCCGGCATAGTCGCTCGCGAGCATGTCCGTACGGTGTGAGAGCATCTTAAGTTCTACGTTCAAATCCGTACCGGTCTCTCCAAGCTTGATATCCTTGTATGCTATAGTTCCGTCCCCTGTGGATGCTTCGGCACTGCCTGAAGAGCTTGCTGACGCGTTTCCTGACGCGCTGCTGCTTGAAGCGGCTGAGCTTTGTGTCCCGGCTGATGATCCGGTTCCCGAAGCGCTTCCTGATGCCGCGCTGTTTGAACTGCCGCTGCACCCTACAAGAGAAGCTGCCATAACAACTGCCATTGTAGCTGCCATAAGTCTTTTTTTCATAACACCATCCTCCATTAGATAGTAATGCGATTGTTTTGGTTAAGTTGTATCGGGTAAATATAATGTTTCTCGTTAACTTAACTTTAATTCTATTATAAGCTAAATCTTAGTAAAGTCATTATCTATTCTTGTTTTTTATATATGATTCTTGCTATAAAGAGCAAAATTTTAGGGAAGGCGGCCGAAACCGCCTTCCCCAAGAAAGGATGAATTAAACTTGTCAGCAAAGTTAGATTACAAAAGGTACCGCCCTGCCGGCCTTTTTAGCGCTTGCGCGCTCTATTACCCATCCCGGAAGCACAAATTTGCCGGTAGAGTAATTCACGTTCTCTATCTTTCTTATCATAATATGGACAGCTCTCTTAGCCATTCTTGCAGGGTCAAGCGCATACGTGGTTAAGAACTCCGGGTCATCCCCCTCATTTACATAATTATCAAAGCCCACGACAGAAACATCACCGGGAACCGAAAGTCCTGCCTTCGTAAGCTTCTCTATCAGAATCATGGCCGCCACATCGCAGTTACAGAAAAAAGCGGTAGGCATTTTCCTTGGAAGCTTCAGCTCATCAGCCGAAAACATCAGTCCGTGAATAGCTCTGTCATCTATCTGCTTTGCGGACGATGGATCGAAACCATGGTTCATAAGTGACTTAACGTAACCTAAATAACGCTCATCTATACTGTTAGTCGCGTGTAAGGTACCGACGTAAGCTATATCCTTATGGCCTAACGAAAAAAGATAATCTGTCATCTGCGAGCCGCCGAGTACGTTGTCCGAAACAATGGAGTCGAACTTTCCGCTCTCGGAATCAGCGTCAAGGAAGACAAGCGGCACATCAGCCTCAGTCATAATTTTATCTCTGTATGAGCGTACAAATGTGCCCATTACAACGAGCCCCTCTACGCGACGACCATGCAGGAGCTTAGGAACCACGCCGCCCTCCTCGGATTGATTGTTTATAACCTCAAGGAAGGTCATGGAGCCCCGTTCCGCAGCCCGCTTATTAAACTCCTGATATAAGTTCCAGTAAAATGACTGCTCTCCTTCGAGGAATCTCTCAGCCACAATCACGCCTATATTATGAGGTTTACCGGTAATCTCTCTCGCCTCTGACTTCTTATAGCCTCTTGACGCGGCAAGCTTAATTATCTCGTCTCTAAGCTCCTCGCTCACGCCCTTCTGGCCGGACAAGGCCTTAGACACGGTAACGGTACTGACCGATAATTCCTTTGCGATGTCAGACATTGTGACCTTTTTAGCCATTCTACCACCTCGGTTCATTCTCTTTTCCTTAAATAAAGGGAGGTAAAAACCTCCCTATTAGTTTACTTTATAAAAGTTCATTTGTCAATTGTTAATTAGCGAAAATTTCAGTTGACTTGTGAATTTCCTTCTGTTATGATTGTCTTGTTCATTAGGTTAATATTACTCTTATTAGCATAAGGAGAATACGATGATTTCTTATAATGACAGTACAAAAACCTTCAAGCTTGACACACCGGGCACAAGCTATGTTATGGTCCTGATTGACGAAGGTAAATACCTTGGCCACGCTTATTACGGAAAGAAAATAGCGGACGACGATGTGAGGTTCCTAACAAGGTTCGAGGAGAATCCATTTACTCCGGGAAATAATCCGGCCGAAAAACAGGGCTTTTTTGATGTATTTCCTATGGAGTATCCATTCGGCGGCACCGGCGATAACAGGGCAGCGTGTATTAATGTCATCGATAAATTCGGTGGAGAGGGTCTGGAACTAGTATATAAATCCCACAAAATCATTGACGGAAAACCTGATATTCCGGGCTTGCCCGCTTCATTTTCAAAAAGGAACGATACCGGCGAAGGCACCGCTAAAACTCTAATAATAACCTTAACCGACGAAATATTATCTCTTGATGTTGATTTGTATTATTCGGTCTTTGACGATGTGGACGTAATTACCCGTTCTGTAAGAGTTCATAATGCCGGAAATGATACCCTGTTCTTAACAAGGTGCCTTTCGGCCTGCCTTTATATGGATGCGGCGAGCGGTGAGAAGGCGCTATCATTTTATGGAACATGGGCAAGAGAGCATCAGATAGAAATCCGGGATATCACATACGGCGGAGAGGTTACAGGTTCACTTCGTGGTGAGGAAGGTCATGATTCCACGCCTTTTATAGGAATTCTTTCAAAAAACGCCGATTATAAGTGTGGAGATGTGTACGGCATGAATCTTACCTACTCCGGCGATTTTCTCGGAAGCGTTAAGAAAAACGCCTTTGACAGTTGCCGGGCTGTAATCGGAATTAACCCGGAACATTTTACCTGGAAGCTTAATCCGGACGACTCTTTCTACGCTCCTGAAGCCGTACTCACATTTTCAAGTGAAGGTCTCGGGAAAATGAGCCGCAATTACCATGACTTCTACCGCATGCATTTAATAAGAAGTCCTTGGCAGTTTAAGGAGAGGCCGGTTTTAATCAATAACTGGGAAGCTACTTACTTTGACTTTGATTCCGATAAACTTATCTCAATTGCGAAGGAAGCCGGAAAAGCCGGAATAGAGCTTCTTGTCTGCGATGACGGGTGGTTCGGCCACCACAGGAATCAGCCAAGCGGAGACTTAGGCGACTGGTTTGTAAATGAAGCGAAAATTCATGGCGGTATCGATAAATTAGCTAATGAAATTAAAAGCTGTGGTCTTAAGCTTGGCCTCTGGTTTGAGCCTGAAATGATTTCATTTGAATCTGATCTCTATAAGGCTCATCCGGACTGGGTCCTTTCTCTAAAGGGTCGCGCGCCGTCGGCTTGTCGAGATCAGTATGTGCTCGATTTCTCGAATCCGGAGGTTGTTGATTTCATCTATGGTGAAATGGAGAATGTGCTTAAGTCCGCTCCTATAGCATATCTAAAATGGGATATGAACAGACCGCTGTCTGATGTTTATTCAAATTATCTGCCTCGTGACGAGCAGCGTGAAATCTGGCACCGCCATGTTCTTGGTGTCTATGAGATACAGGAGAGACTCGTAAATGAATTTCCTGAGCTTCTTATAGAGAACTGCTCTTCGGGCGGGGCGAGATTTGACGCAGGAATGCTCTACTACAGCCCGCAGATCTGGTGCTCTGACGATATGGATCCGATTGAGAGACTTATGATTCATGAGGGAACGGAATTACTTTACCCGATTTCAAGCATGGGATCACATGTCTGCAAGGAAAAGAACGATATCACCGGCAGAGTGGTTCCTTTTGAAACGAGAGCTCTATGCGCTATGATTGGAACATTCGGCTATGAGCTTGATATTACTAAGCTTTCGGAAGAGGATCGGGCGAAGATTCCGGAGCAGATTGCCCTGTATAAGAAAATTCAGCCACTTATTTTAAGCGGTGACTATTACAGAATCGCTTCATACCGGGAGACAGGTAAAATTTATCCCGGGGCGACAGGAGCCTATGACTGCGTGATGGTTGTGGCGAAGGATAAAAAAGAAGCTATTGTACTCTATGTCGGAGGCTTGGCGAGGCCGAATTCTAAGAGTAAGAAAATAATCCTTGATGGGCTTGATCCTGACGCGAATTATGAAATTACTCCTATTACTCTCACAGGAAATCCGCCTGATAAGAAATTCTCTGCCCACGGAAGCACACTCATGAACGCAGGAATGCTGATCCATCCGGAGAATAAGGATTTCTTTGCGGAAATGTTTATATTAAAGGTGAATTAAACGAAAGGCAGGGCTTAACGGCTCTGCCTTTGTTCACGCAAATTATCCGGCGAATATTATAGAATTCCGGCTTTCTCAGCTCTTTTTATTATAGGTTCCCGCTGCTTCAGCCAGATATGACCTTGCCTGCTCCGGAGTAATGCTGATTCACTCAAAGAGCTTGAAGAGCACTTTCATGATGATATAGACGATTATCTTGAAATGTGCAAAGGAATCGGTAAAACGATTAACCAGTTTGTTAACGAAGCAATAAATGAGAAGCTTGCAACTACAAACTTCTCATATAAATAGAATCAAGCCTCCCTTTCGGGAAGCATCACCTCGTGATGCACCACAAATAATAATTTTATCGTAAATTCCGTTCCGCCTTTCTCAATCATACATTTACCATCCATAGCGGCCATCATTTTCTTAATATTCATGAGGCCGATATGGTTGGTATCAGAGACGGTGCCATCGGTTCTTATGGAATTTGATACGGAAATTCCGGCGAAGCCTTCCTCGTATACAGTCTTAATTATTACCGGATTTTCCTTATCGGCATATTTTCCTATATTAGAAATTATATTATCTATCAGACGCGGGATATAATCGCGGTAAAAGTTTATATTTACATCCTTGAAATCTACATCACTTGCCGTCTTATATCCCGAGCCTGACAGAAAACCAATCATTTCTGAAAGCGGGTCATAGAGTACATCCTTTATTTTAGACTTTTCGCAAACAATCTCTCCGCCCTTACCTGTAACGAGCGAATATTCAAAGAGCTGGTCGGAGAGATTTTTCATCTGCTTCGCCTTTTCATTAATCCTGCCGATATATTCCCACATTTTATTTTCGTCTTCATACTTTCCCTTAAGGAGAAGGTCGGTATATAAGAGAATGGAAGTGAGAGGTGTGCGTAAGTCATGCGACATGCCGGTGACAAGTGTCTTCTCAGCCTGGTGCATGGCTTCTTTTTCTTCAAATTCCTCCTTCAGAGAATTTTTCATCTGATTTATGGATTTAGCGAGCTCCGAAAACTCATCATTTCCTGCTACGCTCACATTATGGGCGAGGTCGCCGCCTTCTAGGACTTTTACATCACTGTCTATCTTTTTAACATATTTATTTTTGCTCCTTACGGCAAGAAGCATAATTAAAATAAATATTACCGCAGCGCCCGCAATAGCAATAAATTCAATATAAACATAGGCATTATATGAATAAAAGCCTGTGACGTATACCTTGCATTCACCATCCGCGAATGTCACAAGATAGAATTTTCCACTAAGCTCGCTTTCATCGGTATCGTTATAGGTGAAATATGAGCTGTCATTATCGTCTTCCCATGAATTATAAGTAAGCTCGCCATTTTTTATTATGAAAATGCTGAGAATATTCTGGTCATCCACCCATTTATTTAATTTATCCGTATCACCGGAGCTTACCCCATTCGCGTCCACGTATTTCTGCAATTTAGCGATATATTTTCTGTCCATTCTCCCCGAATAATCGGTAGTATTGTAATAATTATCCGCGGCATAATTTCCAATCTTATAAAATGCAAGAAGAAATAATCCGGCCGCAATAAGAGCAAGGATTATCACTTCGAACATTTTGCGGGAGACCGATTTATAAGTGCTTTTCAAATCTATAACCCTTTCCCCATACGGTTTTAATCATTTCGGGATTCTGCGGATCCTTTTCTACCTTAGCCCTGATTTTATGGATGTGGACCATAACAGTGTTACTGTCGGTGTAGCTGTATGGTTCGTTCCATATAAGCTCATAGAGCATTTCGGCCGAGTAGATCTGATTCGGGTGGTTCACCATAGCGAGCAGCATCTGATATTCCACGTCCGCAAGATCGACAGGCTTACCATCTACAAGGACTTCGTTAAAATGAAGGTTTACTTTTAAGTTGCGGTAGGTAAAATATTCCTCGCCGGCAGGCTCTGCCTCACCTCCCTTTCCCAGGTAGACCTTGTAGCGCCTTAGAAGAGCCTTTATTCTTCCCAGAAGCTCCGCATATGAAAATGGTTTAGTGAGGTAATCGTCGCCACCTGTCATTAGTCCCAGCAGTTTGTCGGATTCCTGGGACTTTGCCGTAAGAAACAGAACGGGAACATTTGATGTTTCGCGTATTTTCTCGCAGGTTTGAAGCCCCGAAATCCCCGGCAGCATGATATCAAGAATAACAAGCTCTGTTTCGTCTGTAAGGAGCCTTAGCCCTTCTTCACCGCTCCCGGCTTCGGTCACGGTATAATTTTCACTTGACAGAAGCTGTCTTATTCCCTCGCGGATGTCCTTGTCGTCCTCTACTACTAAGATGTTGGCGTTTGTCATCACTTTCTCCTAAAAATTAGAGTAAATAAATCCCGGTTCGCTGAATCCCGACAGTAAGAGGCCTCCGATATATATAATAACCATAATCGTGAAAAAGCCTATGGTATATTTTATATATTCCTTACTCGTCACTGTCTTTAATATCATGGTAAAAATTGTAGATACTTTCATTTAGTAACACCCAGCCTTCCTTCCAAGGATGAACAGAATCACTCATAACATAAGGTACGTAATCGTAGTAGGAGAGATCGCTAACTTCAGCGCCATAACGCTTTGAAATGCTCCTAATCTTCTCGTTAAATAATTCCCGCTTGTCACTCGAGAGCCCTGTCCTGTCGTACCAGTAGCCGTTAAGAGGCTGAATTATGAGGAGTGGTTTAATATTTTCAGCCTTACATATCTCAAGGAACAGCTTAAGGTCTCCGTATTCCTCACTTACATCCATCCGGTCGAAATCATGGGCGCCAACCATAGTATCATATTTCTTCCTATATGTTTTATACCACATTTTGTCCGGAATATAAAGGGGGTTATCGGAATCTTTTAAACTTGATTTGTAGGCCCTGAATAAAAGCGCCTCAAAATCAACCGCCCCATCGGTAGTGTAGCTGCTTGCGATAGTTTGCGTAGTTGTGGACTCCTTGTAAGCTTTTCTTGCCGCGATAAGGTTTGTGCGGACTTCGGTTTTAATGTCGTCTTCGTATTTGCCCTCTATGGCAAGTGTCACAGGGTTTTTCGTATTATCGATATAGACAGCGTTGTAAGCCTTTACACGTTTAAGCTTCTTGCTGTCATCCGCTAAAAGTGTTTCTACCCGGGCGGCAATGCGGTTTTTTAATTTTGCCGGGATATTGTTATTCTGCAAGAGGCCTATATAAGCCGTGTCAGAAAACCTGTACGAAAACTGATTCCTGTCGATTTTCGTTCCGAGAAACCACGTAGGAGAGATGATGAGCACAACCTTGTTGTTAGAAATATGCGGTGCAAGGGCTCCTAAGTTTATAGTGTGTATGAATGTCTGGCTGAAGGCTTCACCTATTGTCATAACATTTAACTGGTCCTTTGTGAACATATTTCTGAGGTGGTACTTGCTCTTTCTCTGATGGCCGAACTCCGATGAACCGAATACCAGCATGGTATCCTTGTCGATGTTTTCGATCAGCGCTTCAGTGTCTTTATCCTTGTACTGGTTGTACCATGTTTTGAATGCGCCCGTCTTATCATAGAGGTCGTTTGAGAAAACATATCCCCGTACACAGCCGGTAAAGCCTATAAATAAGGCGAAGGCCGTAATAAACGCAGCGATTTTTTTCATTATTCCGCCCGCTTCTTTATTACTATTTCTATTATTTTATTTGGTGTATCCATCTGCTCGCGAGTGAATTCTGATGGGGCAATAACAACTCCCAGCTTTTCCTCGATATCAGCCAGAAGTTCCATGTAGCCCAAGGAATCAATCAGATTCTCTTCAACAATATTTATATCGCGATCTTCTTTAACTACGTCATCCTCACAAACTTCAGACAAAATACTAAGTACTGTTTCTTCCATTTTTAATAAATCTCCTTTTTGTAAATATTAAGGTAAAAACTTCATGATTCTTCCCGAGAAAATAAAGAATCCGAAAAATACAAGGTTCATGGTGGTAAACCAGGAAATTATCCTGTACCACTTATCTTTTTTGTGGGCCTTATGAAATTTACTCTTTTTCTGATAAACCTCAGTAATGGATAATAATGTCGCGTGGTAAAGGCCGTAGGCTATATAGTATGATGTGAGTCCGTGCCAGAGGCCCATGATTCCCATATTTACAAAGAAAGCTATGCAGGCGATAGTAAGTCTGCTCCTTATCTTCTTTGTTTTCATAAGGCCCATCGTGACTCGTGAAAATATATAGTCACGGAACCAGTGGGACAGTGTTATATGCCATCTGTCCCAGAATTCTTTTATGTCGCAGCTAAGAAAGGGCTTATTAAAATTATCGGGAGTTTTTATTCCGAAAATATATGAGCTCCCGACTGCCATCAGGCTGTATCCCGCAAAATCAAAGAAGAGATAGAGCCCGTAGGTGTACATATAAATAATCCCGCTTTTAAGCGAAATATCCATACCGTACCAGGTCATAAGCTGGTAGAATGTTTTCGCGATAATTACTTTATATAATACTCCGAGAAGTATTTTAAATAATCCCTTTCCGGCCAATTCAAGGTATTGGCTCCGAGGTAAGGGATTATTTATATCGGAATCAAACCGCCTGCTCCTGTCTATGGGACCACTTGTTACAACCGGGAAGAAAATCATCATGTAAATATATGAAAATGGCGATATTTCCTTTATCTGACCATCATATATTTCTATAATTACCTGGGCCGATTTAAAGGTCATATAGGAAATTCCGAGGAATCCCAAAATTCCGTTTCCTGTTACCGAGGTAACTTTGTAGGTGACAAGCGGAGATATGCTAAGCAGGAGAAATAAATAATAAACGCCTGCCTTGCGGCCATACCTTTCACGTACTCCGGTATATATAACCGCGAGCACGTGTTCGAACATTATATATAAAATCATGTAGAGGAGCGCTTTGGTTGTGCCGCCCATGGACATGATAATAAAAAATACCGATACGAAGAATCCATAAATGTGGATAGGCTTTTCCATAAGTCCCAGAATAAAGGCTGGAATTGAAAGAATAATAAGCCATATAAAAAACTCGGTATCAACAAACAGCTGCATTTACGGTCTCCTTAAGCCTCTTGCGGTCTATTTTACCGTTTAACGTCATAGGAAATTCTGACATAAAATTTATTTTCTTAGGCACCATATATGAAGGAAGCTTTTTCCTTAATTCATCGCGGATGAATTTTCTTCTGGCGTAAGAGGTATCATCATTATTTTGAACTATGTAAGCAGCAAGTGAGTGTATCGCTCCATCCTTAAGCTCAGGGAATACGGCAGCGTTACTGATTCCGTTAAGGGCCTGTAAATTATTTTCTATGTCGCCTAATTCTATACGGTATCCGTGGAACTTTATCTGGTTATCCATCCGGCACTTATAATAGACCATGCCATCCTCATTTACATAACCGAAATCACCGGTCCGGTAGGACTTCAGTCTTTCGGAATTAGTGAAAAAGCGCTTTAAGGTCTGCGTATCATTTTTATAATATCCCGCGGCTGTTGTATTGCCTGCGATTATTAGCTCGCCCTCAACACCTGCGGGAAGCCTCTCCTCGTTTTCCGCGACGGCGTAAATATAGGTTCCGGGCTTTGCTTTTCCTACAGGAAGATTCTGCCCTTCACTAAGCATTTTATCGGTTATTTCAGTTGAAGTTACGCATACTGTGGTCTCTGTCGGGCCGTAAGTATTTATTATTCTTGCTTCGGGAAATCTCTCTCTCAATTTCCTTGCCGTCGGGACTGTAAGGGTCTCGCCGCAGAAGAGAAATGTATTTAACTCCTCTAATGTACTTTCGCAAAAGAGGTCGCTTGAGAGGCAGAGGTCAGCGAAGGATGGCGTTGAAACGAAGTAATTTATTTTCCCTTCTTTCATATAATTAATGAGCATTTTCATATCACGCAAGAGGTCGTGATCAACTGACCAGATTGTTGAACCTGTAGCAAGGCCTGTATATGTATCCATTACTGAAAGGTCAAAGGAGAACGGAGCCTGGTTTAAAAATACGCCCGCCTTTCTGTTTATAAGAGTAACCGACCAGTCGAGATAATTTTCAAGGGAGCCGGTTGTTATCATAACTCCCTTAGGCTTCCCTGTACTACCCGAGGTGAAAATGATGTAATGTGTGTCATTTTTCTTGTTTCTTAAGGTGTCATTGACGAGAGCCGGCTCATTTTGAAGAATATCCTTAATTCTTAATAAGTCAATAACCTCAGTAGTATCCAATATATTTAAGGGCTCGGTCGCGAAAATTAACGGTGAATTTACAGTACATGCTATATCGCGTATTCTCTCCGCCGGCATATTCGTATCCATCGGCACGTAGGCGTGGCCTGCTCTCACGCAGGCTATAAAGGCTGTCCACATATAGATATTTTTATGGCCGTAGACAGGAATAGGTTGTCCCTTAGCAAGGCTCTGCTTGCTGATCCAGGCAGCCAGCCTTCCTGATTTCTCCCACAGCTCGCCGTAAGTAATGCTGCCGCTTCTGAAGTGAAAAGCTATCCTGCTTGGGTTCTCTTTCGCGTGTATGCTTATTTCTCTGATTATATCCATCTAAAACTCCTTCGTGGTTCATTCAACTACTGTAAAGGAGTATACAACATGAACCTTAACAGAACATGGTGGGAATCTTAACAGTTCTTAATACAAAAGTAAAAGCAGGGCTGAAAAGCCCTGCTTCAATAATACAAAATCAGATTTTTACTCTCTCGTAAATACCGGTATAACATCAATTGGCGCGTCAACTGTGATGGTCTTACCGCCTTCTATGACTTCGCCGGTCTCATCGTTTGTCCACTTTCCGGCAGGAAGGTAAACCTCACGCTTAGTTTGTCCTAATTCCAGTATCGGAGCTACGAGATACTTATCACCAAACATATACTGGTCATTCAGGTCGTAGCACTTAGGGTCATCAGGGAACTCATAGAACATGGCGCGGTAAATAGGCGCACCTGTTTCGTGAGCTTCCTTCATAAGCTTCTCAAGGTATGGCTTAAGGGCCCATCTCTTCTCGAGGAACTTCTTCATAATCTTGAAGTTTTCTTCGCCGTAGCTCCAAAGCTCATTGTCACGGCCTGTGAAGAGGTAGCCGCCGCCATAATCATGCTCGGTATCGTAGACAGGTACGTCATGAGGGTCCCTGTCGCCGTGCATCCTGAGTATCGGTCCGTATACGGCCCACTCATACCAGCGGATAAGAAGCTCCTTAAATTCGTCAGTCTCCACATTTCCCCACATGAAACCGCCGATATCTGTAGTCCACCATGGAATGCCGGCGATTCCCATCTGGATAGCTTCGACAACAGAATTCCTGAATGCCTCGAAGGTTGACTGTATATCGCCTGACCAGAGGAGGGCGCCATACTTCTGGCTGCCTGCCCATCCTGAACGCACAAGGTTTGTCACAGGTAAATGGTCCGGATTCTCCTTAATTACCTCGCTCTCACCATCATAAAATGCCTTAGCGTAAAGGAGTGGATAAATATTTGAGCAGCTTTCGGCAGGTCCTATAGCATAACGGTCGATATCGTAATCATATACAGCCATATCCGGCTCTGAATTATCAAGCCAGAATATATCTATACCGTAATCATAATAATTCTTCTTGCAGATATCCCAGACATATTTTCTTGCGTCAGGATTTGTTACATCTATTAAGAGGCAGTCACCCTGATAGTCATAGGTTTCTATAGAACCGCGGTCGGTTCTCGTGAGATATCCCTTTTCATACATTTCGTTGAAATGTATCGACTTTCTGTCAACGCTAGGCCATACCGAAACCACGACTCTGGTTCCGTTTGCGTGAAGCTCATCGCACATAGCCTTAGGATCCGGCCAATATTTTTTATCAAACTGCCAGTCTCCCTGCCTCGTCCAGTGGAAGAAATCTATAACGATAACGTCAAGCTTTATTCCTAATTCCTTATATTTTCTGGCGACAGAAAGTACCTCGTCCTGAGTCCTGTAGCGGAGCTTGCACTGCCAGAGCCCGAGTAACTCAGACGGCATAACAGGCGCTCTTCCGACAGTTCCCGTATAATTTTCTATAATTTTCGCAGGCGTATCAGCGACAGTTATATAATAATCCATCTGCCTGGTTGATTTCGCTACCCATTCAGTCATGTTTTTACCAAATGTGGCGTTTCCGACAGCAGGATTATTCCAGAAAAATCCATAGCCTAAATTGCTTAATACAAATGGCACTGAGGTCTGGGTATTCTTCTGCGCAAGCTCCAGAGTACAGCCCTTAATATCAAGATAAGCCTGCGGATACTGGCCCATGCCGTATAATTTCTCACCATCGTTAGGTTCGAAGCGGACAGTTAATTTATATTCGCTCGCGCCGAGAATTCCCGAAAATTCACGATTAACCCTCTTAAGGGCGGCTGTGGACTTATTCTCCGTACCGAAGTAATTACTGTAATATTCCCGAAGAATCTTCTTGCCATCCTTGTAAAATGTAACGACACCGGCTGCGTTCACATGGGCCTTTATCTTCCCATTTACGATGTCAGCTCCGGCATTCTCTGCTTCGATAGAAATGTTCGCGCTAACCTCCTTAACAGGTTCCGTTAAGGCCCAGTCCTCATCGGTAAAGCTCATCGCCTTAGTCGCGCGCACACGAAGAGAATCCTCTCCCCATGGCTCTATTCTAAGGATTTCACCCTGGTGACGGGCTGTAAGCGCATTTCCTTCCTTTGCAAAATACATATCAAAACCTCACTTTCATAACAAAAGAACTCTGCTATTATTAACAATAGCAGAGTCCCGTGAAAATTTCTATCGTAAAAAGTCCACTTAGAATGCGTAAATATTCGCTACCATTAAAGCCTGGTTATCTCAATTCCATTTTGAAGACAACCGGCATTTCTCCATCCTTCTCGCAATGGATATGGATGCCGTCTTCTTCTGTTTTAAATGACACCGGGCCATCGAAGCCTAAGGCCTTAACCCCGTCAACTATTAGGGAGGTTCCCTCCTTGCCCCAGTCAGCAAGCGGCTTGAAGGACTTAATCACATAATCACCTGTATCTGAAGGCTTCATAGCGATCGCGTACATTTTACCGTGAGAAACCGTAAAGCGGAAATCTTCACTTGTAAACTGCTTCACATCGCCGTCACTAAAGCCTCCCTCATGAACCTCAGTCGGTCCTTCACCGTAAACTCTCCAAGTCTTAGAATCATAGATAGCTTCACCGTTTACGGAGAGCCACTTGCCTATCTCAGTAAGGACCTTTGTCTCTTCTTCGGTGATTGAGCCGTCTCCCTTAGGGCCGACATTTAAGAGCATATTTCCGTTCTTGCTTACTACATCAACGAGATCACGGACAATATCTACAGCCTTCTTATATTTATTGTCAGGCACATAGCCCCATGAATTAAAGCCGATCGCCGTATCAGTCTGCCATGTAAATGGCTTTGCCGAAGCAAATTGTCCCCTCTCAATATCCGGAACCCCTGCGCCGAAAATTAATTCGTCGTGCTTATAATTTACCACGCCAGCGGCTCCTATCTCGTCCATTTTATTATAATAATAGGCGACAGCCTTACGGACATATGGCCTCATGGCCGCGTGCTCTATCCACCAGTCAAAGTAGAGAACCTCAGGGTGGAAGCGGTCAACTATCTCACAGGTCCTTGCGAGCCAGTCCTCCATAAATTCCGTGCTCGGCTCAGGCTTAGCGAATATATCAAACTGCGAAGTGTAATACATATAATTCGATGGCCAATATAAATCACCGCGTTCGAATTCTCCCTTAATGTCGCTGTCAAAATTCCTTCCGTCTCCTAAGAACCACCAGTGCTCTATTCTGTGAGAGCTTGTTCCGAAATGAATTCCCGCCTGCCTGGCTGCCTGCTCGAGTTCAAATGTAGTATCTCTCTTAGGCCCCATCTCGAAGGCATTCCAATGAGAGAGCTTGCTCTTATACATCTGGAAACCGTCATGGTGCTCGGCTACGGGAACCATATATTTAGCGCCGGATTTTTTAATTAAATTAATCCAGGCCTCAGGGTCAAATTTCTCACCCTTAAATAATGGAATATAATCCTTATACCCCTTCTCTGTGTGGGGCCCCATAGTTTCGATATGGTGCTTATATTCCGGCGTATCCTTTAAGTACATATTTCTGGGATACCATTCATTCGCGAATGCCGCCTGAGAATAAACTCCCCAGTGGATAAATATGCCGAATTTCGCTTTTTTATACCAGGATGGAACCTCATACTGAGAGAGAGATTCGTCGGTATCCTTGTATTTTCCGTTTGAAATAACGGAATTAATTCTGTCAATTTCCGCCTTTAAATCGTATGACATAATAATCACCCCATTACATTATATTTATTCGTTCTTTAGCTGCTTCCTGAATTCCGCCGGACTCACACCCATAGTCTGACGGAATTTTTTACTAAAATAATCAACGTCATTGTAGCCG
This sequence comes from uncultured Eubacteriales bacterium, assembly GCA_900314885.1. GTDB lineage: Bacteria > Bacillota > Clostridia > Lachnospirales > Lachnospiraceae > Catonella. The sequence continues at coordinate 228,980 of OMWY01000001.1, read as the reverse complement.
GTTTTTTCGGATATCTCGTATATTTTTAAATTCGTCTCTGTCAGTAATTTCTTAGCTACCTGAAGACGGACATCATTCACGTAAGAATTAAAGCTCTTACCTGTCGCCTTAGCGAATACCTTACCAAAATACACACTGTTATATCCAAAAAGCGGCGCCACATTTTCAAGAGTTAAATCGCCCTCGTAATTATGCTCTATATAATTAACAACATCACTTATCGTGCTGCTGGCTCCGTTCTTCGACCGGATAATTCTTATAGCGTTTTCACTCCTGTCGGAAATATATTTGAATATCTCATACAGATAAAAGCGATTATTTACATAATCAATCATTTCCGCGTTATTAGGAAATACTTCGCCGCACTCCGCGTAGGCGCGTGACAGTTTCTCCTTCATGGAAATTAACATATCGGTCACGAGAAGTCTTATCTGAGCCTCACTGTTGGCGCTCGTCATAAATACCTTCTCTGCGCGGTTTATGGTTTCCATTGTCTTTGCGGCATTTCCGGCGGAAATAAAACCCGCCAGGGAATCGGTTATTTTTTCCTGTTCCTCTTTAGTAACGAGGTGGTCTCCACTAGCTAGCTCAGGCAGGTTCATGTAGCCGAAAGTATGAAGATTCTTCGGGCAGAAAAATCTTCTTGCGACTAATTTCATCGCCTCATCGAAGGACACCTTAATTTCCTCAGGGCTGTCTACAACTCTGCCGTAGCCTGAGAAAATAGAGTCAAGCGGGCTGTCCTCCTCAAGGCTTCTGCTCCTGTATTTATCTATAAATACATCAAACCGCCTTACGGCATCCTTTGATTTTAATAAAATAACCTGCTTGCCTTCTATCTCAGTGTGCTCTAATTCCTTCGAATTAATTACCGCGGTTAATAATTCGTACAGGTCATAGGTTGTAGCGTTCCTGTCCGTATGGTAGGTTTCATAACAGACAACCTGATAGCAGTCAGCCACGAGGTCAAAGTCCTTAAGAGCCTGCTCATTTGTCATAGCGCCTGTAATTAATTCCGTTATAACAGTGTCGCGGGCTTTGGTTTTAATGAGTGAAATATTTCCGGCCTTATTTTCTTCCTTTTCTATTTCACCCTTAATTCTTGTTATTACTTTTGTAAGCTCATCCTCATCGACGGGCTTAGTCAGGTAATCTGTTACGCCGAACCTTATTGCTGCCTGGGCATAGGAAAAATCAGAATATCCTGAAAGGATAATAAATCTACCCTTAAAGCCGTCTTCCCTTGCCTGTCTGATAGCCTCTATGCCGTGAACCTTCGGCATATTTAAGTCGATCATTACGACATCGGGATTTTTCTCCGATATTTCGCTAAGGACCTCTTCCCCGTTTTTTGCCTCACCTATGATGTCAAATCCAAGCTCTTCCCACGGAATGATGACCTTCAGTCCTTCCCTGATAGCCATCTCATCATCCGCTATAAGCACCTTTTTATTCATCTGTCAGACTCTCCCTGTCATACTCGCAAACTTCGTCATACCCAAACCTCTTGCATTCCCTGACCGCTTTCTCGTAGTATTCGTTAAATGTATCGACGCTCGAAGCGAAAACCATTTTCCAGGAATAATTAACCAATTTACTCTTTACGGCATCACGCATTTCAACTATCTCATTCGGTTCGCCCTTCGATAGGTCTGACGATCCCGGATGAATAGCGAATTTATTGTTCTTAGTGAGGTAATCCATGGTATTCTTAGCGTCCATATGCTCCTGCCAGTCGGTTAGAAGCGGCGAATATGAATACTTCTGGACCGAATCCCATAAATAATACGAATATGGATTTCCTTTACTGTCGGGCTCCTTAAAGTTAACCGTGTTAAAATTAAGCTGCGACATGCCGTCACGGAAGGTTCCGGTCGACGCGTCTTTAGGGACCTCCACGTTCTCTTTTTTTATAAGAGTTCTCTCACCATACGTAGTGAGCTCCGGACCGTTTTCACTAAGCTGCCAGCACATGCCGAGAGGCCCTGCGCTGCCTCCGTCGGTGTTTGCTTCGTTTGAATATACTCCCTCATCAGTATACAGGAAAGTGATAAAATCCGCAAGTCTTTCCACATCCTTTGCCCTGCTTCCGACCGCTATAAGCTTCTTCGGGTCGCCGAAGGGAAGACATCCGTTCTCGTATATCTTCATATCAGCTATATCAAGTGGCATGAAGCCCTTACCCTGCGATGTATGGAAGGCCGTGTTATAAGCGGACTGCCCGAGGAACGGCCATGGGCTGTAAAATATCGCTCCGTCCTCGTATTTTTCATAGACATCCTGATATGAATTATTCTTACTCTGCGGGTCGACAAGTCCCATCCTATAGGCCTTGTTATAAAACTTAAGTACCCTCATATATGGAGAGTCTTCGGCCAAGAAGTCATAAACATCGCTTCCATCAGCCGACACCAGCAAAAAACCATGCTCATCATATCCATAGAAGCAGCATGGCTGTTTCGCGACCATCATAAGGTTTCCATCCCAGTCAGGGAAGAAGGAAAAGGCGTAGGTCTTCTCCCCGCTGTCAGAATATGGATGGTTCTCCTGCATTTCCTTGAAAATGGGTAGCAGGTCCTCCAAGGTTCCGACTTCCGGATAGCCCAGCTCCTTATAGTAATCCCACCTCACGTATGGAGCGAATGATGGCTCAAGGACATCCTGCGGAGTATCCGCGCTCATGGTTGAAATGTTCCCCGGAGCGGCATAGATACCATCAAGGCCATCATTCATGTACTCTACAGCCTTGCCGTACTTATCCATAAGGACAGTATTATCAACGTAGTCAGAGATATCAGCCAGGAGCCCTCTTTTTACAAAGCTCTGAAGCTTCTCGTTCTCTCCCGAAAATATGACAAGATCACCGATATTCCCGGCAGCGGCCCTTATCTCCATCATGGAGCTCCCATCCGCCTTGAGGTTCGGTGATATCATATTAAGCTTCAGTCTGAAGCGCTTATAGACCTCATCCGCAAACCACCCCGACTGAAAGCCATCATAGTTAGCGAAGCTGTCAAATACATCCACCGTCATGTCACCCGAATAGTTTGACGCATCGTAGGTCTTAGTTTTCTTGCCTTTTCCACACGCTGCGATATTTATGGTGAGTACTGCCATAATAAGGACGGCGATTATTTTCGTATAATTTTTCATAATAGATTAATTATACAACAAGGCGTGGAGTTTATCAATGTTTTAGAATTAAAAAATTAATTCAGCAAAAGCGCGGGACTTACGTCCTGCGCCATATATGTAGTATACAAAAAGGAAAAGGTTGTCTTAGAGCTACCATCAGTTTGATACTGCGTTAGCTTCGTCTTCAGCCTGGCCACGCTTTACAGCTTCTGCCTGCTGGAACTCTACGCACTGATCATAGCCGTAGTCTTCGCACTGCTTTGTCATATCAGCTACAATCTTATCGTACTCAGCGTCTGACTCAGCGTAGATAGCCTTCCATGTGTTCTCCTTGAGGCAGGTAGTAACCTGATCCCAAACGAGCTGGAGTTCATCACTGTGAGTACCGCCGACATACTTTGTTCCAGGAGAAATTACATACTGAGACTTGATCATGTACTGGTCAGGAGTATCAGCGCCTGCGAAATCTCTCCAAGCCTTCTCGATATCGCTGCCTGCTTCTGAGTTATAGCTCTTCCAGTTTCTGTAGTTATATGTCTCACCGTTACTGTCAGGGTTCTCAGAATCAAGTGCCCATGTTGAATTGTTCATCTTGAATGAGCCATCCTCAAATGTTCCGTCATAGCCATTTTCCATCTGAGTCTTGCCGTCTGAGCTTGTCTTCTTACCAAGGTCAGTAAACTGAGCGTTGCCTTCAGCGTCATATGTCCAGGTAACATCCTTAGGACCATAGTTATAGGTCATAACGCCATCAGGAGTAGCGAGCCAGTTGATAATAGCCATGCAGAGCTCAGGGTTCTCGGTATTCGCGCCGATAGACCAGATACGGTTTCCGCCATATACTGACTGGCCATATACAAGTGGATGAGCGTCGCTTGGGCAGAGAGGATACATAGCCTTGCCTGCCTGGATATGGGTATCAGAGTTGTAGAGAGCGCTTCCCATGAAGTTGAAGATATTAAGGAATGCTGTACCGTTCTGATAATCCTCACTCATTCCGTCGAAGCCCTGGGTCTGGCTATCAGGATCAAGAAGTCCCTTCTGATAGAGCTTGTTATAGAACTTAAGAGCTGTGAGGTAAGGACCATTTTCCTCAAGAGCAGGATGGAATGTCTTGGTGTTAGGGTCATAGAGACCGATACCAAATTCGTCCATGCCGTAATATGCTGTAGCAAGACTCTTTACGTACATAACCATATCACCATCCCAGTCAGAGAAGAGTGATACGCCGTATGTCTTGTTGCCGTTATCATCTGTTGGGCAAGCCTCATGCATCTTCTCGAGCATATCAACTACGCTGTCAAGATCTGTTACTTCTGGGCTTCCGATCTGCTGATAAAGATCATAACGTGTATCCCATGTATACATGAAGGACTGAAGATCCTTACTGTTAGCTGCTACATCAAAACCAAAGCCATGAACCTTGCCATCAGAGTTAATCTCTCTGTTCTTCTCTGTAGCGGCTGACATATGGTTCTTAACATAAGGAGCATAGTCAGATAATATATCATCCTCTTCCCAGTCAAGGAGCATGCCCTTATCTACTGCCTGCTGATACTGGTCACCGTCTGAACCCCAGATAACGATATCACCGAGGTCGCCTGACTCCATTCTGGTATCGTATGTACCGTCTGACTCAGGGATGATGTTTAACTTAACGTTAAACTTATCAAGCATAACCTTGGCGAACCAGCCGATCTGCTCACCTGAGTAGTTAGCAAGCTGATCATATACATCAAGTGTTACTGTATCCTTAGGAATGATGTCTGTGAGATCTGCCTCACGAACCTCTTCCTCGGAAGCAGCGCTGCTTGTGCTTGAAGCTGTGCTGGTTGTGCTTGCTGTGCTTGTCTCAGAAGCTGCGCTAGAAGCTTCGCTCGTTGCGCTGCCTGAGCTTGAAGCAGCCGGTGTGGATGATGCCGTGTCGTTGCTTCCGCCGCAGGCTGCGAGTGATAAAATCATCGAAGCTGAGAGTGCGGTAGCAAGGATCTTTTTGTAGTTTCTCATTGCTTTCCTCCAATATAATTATATTGATTTAGCTACACATTTTCGCTGAAACAATTTTCTTTGAAAATATATAGTACCTTCCGAATTAATTAACCCTTTACTGCGCCTAACATAATTCCCTTTTCAAAATATCTCTGCATGAACGGATATACAAGCAGGATAGGAATTATTGTTACCATTGAAATGGTGTACTTAATAACCTTACCTGAGAGAGCCGAAGCTACGACCTGCTGGCTTATACCGGAGCTTGCCGACTTCATGAGGGCTCCTAAATTACTTGTTGTATTTAAGTAAATATAGAGCCTGTGCTGCAGTGTGTAGAGCTTTGGAGCCGACTGCATAAGTATAAGTGAATCCTGGAATGAATTCCAATTTCCTACAGCGCCGAATATAGCAATTGTCGCAAGTATAGGCTTACTAAGTGGCCAGATAATTTTTGTAAATACCTGCATGGTGCTCGCGCCGTCAAGCTCTGCTGATTCCTCAAGAGCTGCCGGAATAGCTGACTCTATGTAGGTTTTAACAAGAATTATATTATATGGAGCAACTATTCCCGGTAATATATATGCCATGAAATTATTTGTAAGACCAAGCATACTCATGTTCATATACCATGGAATAATTCCTGCGTTAAAGTACATGGTTACGACTAAGAACCTGTACCATAGGCTCCTGTGCCACATCTGCTTTCTGGTTACGAGATATCCGATAAAGCCGGATGCCATAACCATAAGGGCTGTGCCGATTACGGTTCTCGCGATTGTTACCCAAAATGACTGGAAGAGGTCATTTACTTCAAAGAGTCTTACATAATTTCCGAAATGAATGCCTCTCGGATAAAATGTAATGAGGCCCTTACTTACAAGCGTATTATCACTTATTGTATTGATAAATAAGTAATAAAAAGGGAAGAAGCAAATAAATGTAAATATAGCAAATACTGTATAATTTATAATATTAAATACGACATCACCAGGCTTATAGTGCTTATGATGTTTTTTTGCTATCATCTGTACTTTTTCTTTAGCCATCATTTTCTCCTTTCATCAGACGATAGACTCGCCACGGATTAATTTTGAAACTCCGTTTGCGGTAAAGAGAAGCGCCACACTTATTATGGATTTAAGCATTCCTACAACCGTTGAAAGTGGAATTGCTCCCTTTACAATACCCATCTGGTAAACGTAAAGATCAAGTACGAGGATATCTCTTGAGTTCGCTGAGTTCTGGAACACAAGGTACTGATCCATACCGTTTGAAAGGATTCCCGCTACTGACATAAGGAGGAGTACGTAGAATGTCGGCATAAGTCCCGGTACAGTTACGTGCCACATTCTCTGGAAACGTCCGGCTCCGTCGACTGTCGCCGCCTCATAGAGCTGCTGGTCTATACCCGAAATTCCCGAGATATAGATGATGGCGCTCCAGCCAAGGCCCTTCCATATGCCCCACGCGAGCATCTTAAGCCATGTATGGTCTCCGCTCATGAGCATGTTCTTTCCTTCGGTCCATGCTCCTGTATTTATCATGAATGATGAAATAAAACCGTCAGTAGAGAAAATAGCGAAGGCAATAGCGAATACAAGTACCCAGCTTATGAAGTTAGGAATTGTAGTAAGTGTCTGAACTATTCTCTTAAAGTGCTTATTTTTAATTTCTGAAAGGAATATAGCGAATGCCATAGGAATCCAGCTTGTAGCGATTCCAAGGAAGCTCATTCCGAGGGTATTCTTCATAACCCTTACTATATCAGAAACCGTAGCCTTATTTCTGAAGAGCTGTTCGAACCATTTAAATCCTACGAAATTCTCCTTTGAAAGGGTATCGCCTGACTTATAATCGAAGAAGGCGTAACGCCATCCAAAGAGCGGGAGGTAACTGAATACAAAAGTCAGAATAATAAAAGGAAGGAACAAGAGAAAGAGCTTGAATTTTTCTTCCATCTCATATTTCTCACCCTTGGCAGGTTTTCCGACAAGTACCAGTTCGATTATCGCAAAAATCAAGGTTATTATCAACAATGTCCCTACGAAGTACACCCCACTTGGAAACGCAGGTAAAACCTTTGTCGGCTTCGTGGTCTTGCTGATCTGGTTATAGGCTTCAATGATTCCGAATATCGAAAATAAAGCTATGACGCATCCTACGACTGAAAGCAGGTTTCCTAAGAATCTGCACTTCCTGTTGCCAAGCGAAAGACATACAGCCGCGAAGCAGAGGATAATTCCTATGCAGATAATTAAGCTTGAAATATTAGCCAGGCGAAAGCTGCTCTCACTGACCCAGCCCTTCTTGATAGCTCTCGCGAAGGGTTCAACGTAGTTGCTGTAGGAGAATCCGCTCGTTAAAAGTGATGAGCTTTTATTTATCTTCTCGCTGATTCTCGCCGGGTTGACTGATGGTAGGAACAGTACAACCAGTAAGAGGACAGCTGCCGCGCGGAATACGTAATAGAGCTTATCCGCCGCTTTATCTTTACTCATAAAAAAGGCACCCCTTTCTTTGTTTAGTCCTTTGTGAATCTATCTATATCATACTCACAATTCCAAACAAGGGGTACCCGATAAAAATTATACATTATCCGAAAAATTTAGATGAATTTTACAGGATGAATGAAATTTACGGTTAAATTATTTGATTTTTACTATTTTACTTCGGCCGCACTTGTGCTAGCCGTTCTAAAACCCTTATACTCATTCAACGGTTATATATGGAATGATCAAGGTAACACTTGTGCCTACTCCGAGCTCTGACGTTATGAGTACATCATACTGCTCTCCGTAGCCAAGCTTAATCCTTCTGTAAATGTTCGCAAGTCCTATATGGCGACCGCTCTCCGTGCCTCCCTTCATCCGTTCGATAAGGTAGGTCAGGGTGCTTTCGCTCATCCCCTCACCGTCGTCCGAGACAATTATTATAAGTTTCGTCTCATTTTCCACAATCTCGGTTGTGATATGGATTGTGACCTTACCTCCGTTTTCACTCTCAGCTATTCCATGCAAGATAGCGTTTTCCACCACAGGCTGGATCATGAGCGGCTTAAGCATAGTATTTTCGGGAGTGATTTCCTTGTCTATATTTATTTCATATGTAAGACGTTCCCCGAAGCGAAGCTTCATTATAGAAAGGTAATTCTCTATTATCTTCATACTTTCAGAGAGCCTTACTTCATTTTTATTAGAATTCTCAAGAGAAAAGCGAAGAATCTTACCGAGAGATTTTATGGCATCGGCCGCCTCTCTGTCTCCGTTTGTAAGCGCTTTCATTCTTATGGTTTCGAGCGTATTATATAGGAAATGCGGATTTATCTGGCTCTGGAGCATTTTAAGCTGCATTTCATTTTCAGCCAGCTGTACCTCATAAATCCTCGCGTTCTTCTCTTCTATTTGCTTTGCCGTGTCGACTAGGTCTGAAAAGGCTGCCGATATTTCATCATCCGCGCCAAGCTCATAAGGCACGTCATAATTACCTTCGGCTACATTATGCATGGCGCCGCGAAGCTTAATAATTCTCCCTGAGAGGTAATCGGAGAAGAAGTGAATAATAATCAAAGGCACGAGAAGGGCGAGGACAACCGCTGCCACACTGTTACGGACGCTCATCATGATTCTTTCATATATATTTTTATTTAAGGCGCAGATATATATTTTTGAATCGGTTTTATATGGATAAGATACTGAACCGTAGACCATATATTTTTCATTTGAAATGGTACTTGTTCCATGATAAATATAATTTTCTTCGTTATAATCTACAGGCATTAAGGTATCCATGTCAGCGCCATAATATTCATCCGTGTTCGATAAAAACACCATATCGGTATCAACTGCTATGGCATAATCATATTCATTTTCTGAAAGTCTTGTACGAAGGTAATCGTCCGACAATTTTATTACCAGGACATTTGTATAATTCGATTCACTCGAAGGAATTTTTCTCACAAGGCAGAGATTCCAGTAGGTATTTCCGTATTTATCGGACCTCTTCATCCCGCACCAGAAGGCAGATACGCGGCTAAGGGCCTTCTGATACCAGAGCTGCTTCCTTATGCCTTCATTTGCGTATACGTAGTTATCTGAATTCTCTATCGTTGGATTCTGAGTGTATATCGTCACTCCTTCTATGGCGTTATAATTGTACATGGCATCCGCTATAACGGTTTCATCTGCAAGTGCCACATTTGCGTCGCCACTGCTATTGTAAGCTTCTCCCAATACATCCCAGAGATCGGAATCGTAAGTTATTTTTTCAGAAACATTATAGACCTGGGTAGTTATTTCAAATAGGGTCGTAGAAACACGTTCACTGTAGCTCTGTAATAGCTTCTCATTATAGGAGCTGAAGGTATTATAACTCCTGCCTACACTTATTACCGCTATAATCATGACCGGAATAACTCCGGCCACAATATAGGCGAAATAGAGCTGGCGCTTGATTCCCATGTGCCGCCAGAATGTAAAAAGCTTCTTCATTCAAAAATCCTTCCGATGTAGTTCGTCGTCTTGACAGCGCCATAATAATTCAAATGGGCGCCTCCGTCACTTGTATCTGTTTCCCAGTCTATGCCGATCTCATTAATTTTATCATCCGTCGTTAAATCAAGATAAGTAATATTATTTTCCTTAGCTATTTCGCTTATCTGCTCGCTCCACTCACTGTACCAGTGGGGATAGAGGACAGGCGATTTAACTAATATTAATTTGGTGCCATGATTCTCGCAGAGTTTAATTATACGATTTAAATAATCGGTACATTTATCCGGAAGAGAATAATCCGCAAGTGGCTTCACGGGTGGAAGCTCAGTCATGGGAACCTCCGTAAGTTCCGGTAAATACCCTCTTTCCGAGACCGCAGGTTTACTAAAAAAATAGTTGAAATCCTCGCCGGTTAGCTTATTCCACCGGTCATGGTACCTCAATATCGGAAATATATAGCTTGTCGTATTTTCATCGGGATTCATGGAAGCCCTTACGCAGGCAAGCTTCTCAGGCGATAAGCGCATCCCGTCTATCGTCATCCTGTTATATTCTTCCTTACAGGGCTCGTCGTACTGCATTTCTTCGACTGACAGAACCATATATTTCGGAGTCTCATATTTAAATGTATCACAGGCAATATAATAGGACTGCCATATCCTCTGCTCTGCCGAACCCCGTACATTGGCCGTGAGACCAAAACCATGCTTTAAGACATTCGGAACAAATACCTCGTAGGCTTCGCAGTCTCCTATAAATATCACATCATTTTTATGATTGTCCTTATAATATTCTTCTATAAGGGACCCTTCCGGAATATTATCCACAAATTTCGGTGTGAGAAGTCTAGTCGACGCTCCTATAGCAAGGGTAAAAACGGCAGCGACTGCTACCGTTTTTATAATAATTTGGAACTTCATTTTCATTTCAATACAGTTATACTATATGGTGGCACTATTAATGTGTTTCCGCCGCCAACTGTTGAGATTGCTGAGCCACTGGTAGTTACGGTATCAGCGACCTTATTCATAGAGACTCCTGACTTTGATAAATCAATAGTTTCCTCGGCGTTGCCTGTATTTATTACAATAAGTAAATCACTAAGCTTATCGGCATTTTTAACGGTAGAAAAATCATAATTGCTGCCATCCTTAGTCCTTGTGAAGGCCGCTATTGTCTTAGAAGAAATATCGCTTAAGGCGGTCGTTTTGCCTCTCGCTATAAGAGGATAATTATTTCTTAATTTAAGGACCTTCTTAACATATGAATAAATACTTGTATCATCCTTTTCCTGCTCATCCTCGGCCGGATATTTCTGTTCTATCTTATCCATGGCAGATGGACCCTTGCACATGCCGACAGCATTTTCATCGGCGCTCCAGTACATAGGTCCCCGCTTATTTTCATCCTTGCTGCCTGACCCCTTCATGCCAAGCTCCTCACCATAATAGAGGAAGGCATTTCCTGTCTGCATAAAGTTCAGTCCGAGGGCAAGCTTTGTCTTGTCTTCATCGGTATAGTAACCGGCTCCGCGGCTCATATCGTGATTTGTATAAAATGGGGCATTTACAAATGTATCACTGTATGACTTATATAATTCCTCTTCCTTCTGCATGGTTTCAGCAAAGGTCTTAGCAGGCTTCGTCCCTCTCGCAAGTCCCGCGATAAGGCCATCCTGGCCCGCGAAATCAAAGTCAAACAGAGAATCTATCCCGCTCGCGTAATATTTCGCGTATGTATCCTTATTTGCCCATGCCTCACCTACTATATATAAATCAGGCTTTATTTCCTTGGCAGATTTTACGAAATCAGCTAATTCCTCTACCGATTTATTCGTATCGTCTGTAGTGTAGCTTGTGAGAGCGTCCATCCTGAAACCGTCACAGCCGTGATCTATCCAGAATTTCGCTATATCGGCAAATTCTTTCTTGACCTCCTCGTTATCAAGATTAAGATCAGGCATGCCTGACCAGAAGCGGGCTTCATAATACCAGTCCGCTCCCGGAACCTGCTCGTAGCCATCTTTTTTCTCACGGCTGAAATTGTAATAATTTATATATTTGCATTTGCTTTCATCCGGCTCTTCATCCTTTGATAATCCCTTTAAATACCGGACAGCGGTCTTAAACCATGGATGCTCGCTGCTGGTATGATTCATGACGAAATCGTCTATTACCTTAATTCCCTTATTGTGAGCCTCTTTAATAAGATTGTCATAGCTCTCCAGGGAACCAAAATTCTTATCCACATTTTCATAATCCGTCACATCATACTTGTGGTAGGTGGTTGACGGACAAATAGGTGTAAGCCAGATAGCGTTAAATCCGAGATTCTTTATATAATCAAGCTTTGATGTAACGCCATCGAGGTCTCCTATTCCGTCTCCATCGCTGTCGCAGAAGCTGTAGACAAATATTTCATAGGTATTCATATATTTGTCATCCGGAATTATATCCGCTTCAGACTTACCGCCACAGGCTGAGAGCGATATCGTAAGTGTAAGCGAAAGAATCAAGGCCAGTAATTTTTTCATAAGTAATATCCTCCTATAGTGCCGCAAAAGCCATGCAGCCGGGGACAGCACTGCATGGCTTTTGCAGCACTGCCTGTTATTCTGATTATATCAGATAACAGACAATGCAACAAGTATCTAAATTTGAATAAGAATCAACCTTTTACGGCTCCGCCCGTTACACCTTCTACATAGTACTTCTGGAGTGCCATGAAGAGTAATGTTACAGGTATAGCGACAAGAACACCGCCGGCGCAGAACCTGGTGAAGTAGCCCTGGTAGTCATTTGTATTCAACCACCTGTACAGAGCGACAGCAACGTTATAGCTCTTGGTACGGCCAAAGGCAACGTAAGAAGCGAAAATGTAATCGCACCATGGTCCCATGAAGGCTGTAAGAGCTGTATAAATGATGATAGGCTTTGAAAGCGGTACGATTACGTGGGTAAGAATCTGAGCGTAGGTAGCGCCATCAATCTTAGCCGCCTCATCGAGCGACTTAGGAATAGTATCAAAGTATCCCTTGCAGACATAGTAGCCCATACCGCAGCTTGCGACAGAAATAAGAATCAAGCCCGGTACAGCTCCCTCCTGAGTAAGACCCATAGCCTTCAAGAGGTAGTAGAGACAGATCATGGTAAGGAAACCCGGGAACATGCCAAGGATGAGCCAGATGTTCATAAGAGGTCTTCTCATGGCAAATCTCATTCTTGAAAGTGTGAAGGCAACACACACAACTACTATAGTAGTAATTACCGCTACGAATAAAGCGATGATAACGGTATTTATGTACCATGTAATGAAATCACAGTTCTCAGTATCAAAAAGGAACTTATACGAATCAAGTGAAAACTGCTTAGGTACAATGTAATTAACCATGCCGCCGCCGGTATTATCATTGTATGTACGGAAGCTCTGAAGTACGATACATACGAATGGGAATAGCCATACGATACTTATGAGAATAAGTATTATATAACTGATCGTATTACTTAAATGGTTATTTGTCTTATGTAATTTCTTTTCTTTCTCAGCCATTACTGGAATCCCTCCTCGTTCTTAACCGATGGAAGCATGTTATAAACGACAACTGATACTATGGACGTTACAAGGAATACCATAATACCGATAACGGCCGCCATCTTATAGTCGGTATTGTTAATAACAAGTTTGTAGAGCCATGTTACGAGAAGGTCTGTATAACCTGCGCCACCTGAGAGCTTCGTACCCTGTGGGCCACCGCCTGAAAGGAGGTAGATGACGTTGAAGTTGTTAAGGTTTCCTGTAAACTGAGTAAGAAGGAATGGTCCTGTAACGAAGAGCATATATGGAAGAGTAATACTCTTAAACATCTGCCATCCGTTAGCGCCATCGATCTTAGCGCTCTCATACAGGTCAGCAGGAATATTCATAAGAATACCTGTAGATATAAGCATGAGGTAAGGAATACCAACCCAAAGGTTAATTAAAATTATAAGTATTCTCGCGGACATAGGATGTGCCCAGAAGGCATATGGCTGAGAAAGCACTCCCCATTTTACAAGGAGTACGTTCACAAGACCGTCCGTAGCGAACATCTTGCTGACGTAGAGAAGTGAAATAAACTGCGGAATAGCTATTGTCATGACGAGAATTGTACGCCATAGCTTCTTAAATTTTATGCCCTTCTTATTTATGAGCATCGCTACGAATATACCTAAGAAATAGTTAAGGAATGTAGCGAAGAAAGCCCATACAAGAGTCCAAAGGAGGACTATACCGAAGGTCTTGCCGAAACCGTTACCGCCCAATGAGAAGAGGTTTACAAAGTTATCGAAACCTACCCATTTGAAGAGCTTCGACGGTGGCTGATGATTGTAGTCGTAGTTAGTAAATGATACAAGGATCATGAAGATGATAGGAAGCACTGTAAATATGAAGATTCCGACTACCGGAAGCGCAAGCAGTGTCTTATCAAAGTTCTCATCAAGAAGAGACTTGAGATCCTGTTTATTTGTATTTAACTTCTTACCTGCCTTAATTTTACGGTCAGCATTTCTGTTGTCCCTGATATTAAGTCTCCATATGAAAATAAATCCTATGATAAAAATTATAGTAAGAAGTCCATAGAGGAGAATAAGGAATGAATTATCACCCTGAGTTACGGTTCCGTCAGGATTAAATCCTCGTGAGCTTGTACCAAGAGTTGTTATCTTGGCAAGATATTTATTCCCAAAGCTAAAGCAGTATACGAAGAATAATATCTCGATAGCAAGAAGACTTAAGCCTCTCGCGAACTGCTTATGCATCATCTGGCCCGCGCCAAGAATCACATATGATAATCTTGTGCCGACGCCGCCATCTCTGAAGGTAATTCCGATATCAACTATATCCGCGCCGAGCGCCTTAAAAAATCTCGCTATCGGATTGCCTTTCTTTTCTTTGTTAGCCATTGTTTTGCCCCCGAAACATGATTACATAAAAATACGGGGAAAGGGAAAACCCTCTCCCCATTATTATCAGGAATTATGTTAATTACTGTCCTGCGTAGCTTACGCATGTATCCTGGAAGTCCTGAAGAGCCTTCATAAGATCATCATCAGAAGCGTTATCATAGTCACCTGCTACGATAGAATCACCGAGTGATGTAGCTGCTGTCCAGTAATCGTTAGGATACTGACCCTGTGGGATCATGTACTGAATCTGATCTGCAAGCGCTGTAAGGGCAACGTCTGATGTAACGCCGCTATCCTGCTGAGCAACCTTGTTAGATGGGCCCCAGCTTACTGCGTTATAACGAGCAACCTGAACGTCTGCTGTTGAAAGATACTCAGCTACTGCGTTAGCAACTGCAAGCTTTGTAGCGTCTGTCTGAGGCTTAACACCAAGAAGCTTGAAGCCTGCGAAACCTGAAAGCTGCTTCTGCTCGCCGCCGCATGTAAATGTAGGGAGCTTAGCGCAAGCGTAGTTGTCACCGAATGCTGTCTTAGCGCCTTCTACTGACCATGTACCTGTTACGATAGCGCCCATGTTAGTAGCCTTATCAACGGCTGAACCGTTGTTGAAAGCGCTTGACTTATGAAGAGCGATAAGAGCCTTCATAGCGTTAACACCGTTCTCAGATGCGTAGTCCATGTTGCACTTTGTGAAGTTACCGGTCTCGTCTGTATCATATGTAAGTGTGCAGCCTGCGCCGAAGAAGAATGCCGGCTGATACCAACCGTTGTTGATCTCCATATAGAAGCCCTTGCCTGCTTCCTCGCAAGACTTAACAACTGCGTCAAGAGTAGATGGATCGGTTACAACGCTCTTATCATACATAAGGAAGAATCCGTTATCAGATGTGATAGGATAAGCGTATGTAGTTCCTGCGAGTGTTGAAGCTGTTACAGAGCCTTCGTCGTTATTTGTGGTAACGAACTGGGTCTGAGTCTCGTTAAGAGGGGTAAGGCAGCCTGCTGCTACAAGTCTTGCAAGCTGATCCTGAGGGAATGCGTAAACATCAGCACCTGCCTCAACGTCTGTAAGCATGTTGCTTGCTGCGTCGCCTTCGCCTACAGGCTCGATGGTGAAGTTCCAGTTAGCGTAGTTGCTGTGATCCTTCTTGAACTGATCAAGCTGCTGCTGTGTGAAATCTACTACAGCGTCCGCAACCCAGATCTTAAGGTCGCCTGAACCCATATCATCTGTGCCGTAATCAGGCTCAACAGGTGATCCTGCGTCAGCTGTGTTTGTAGCGCTGCTTGCTGTAGATGAAGCTGCGCTGCTTGTGGTTGATGAAGCTGCGCTTGTTGTGCTGCTTGCTGCGCTTGTTGTGCTTGAAGCTGCGCTAGTTGTAGCTGAAGCGCTGCCTGCTGAACTGGTTGAGCTGCTGCCGCCGCATCCTGCAAGCGCTGTTGCTGCCATAGCTCCACAAAGAACTACTGATAAAACCTTTTTCCTCATTTGATTCACTCTTCCTTTCCTGAAAGATAATCATATTAGTATTTCCCCGATTGTCTTCTCCTTTGTTATCGAAAACTTTCGAAGTCTGTACATAATTTAACATAGTTGTTGCAACTTGTCAATAGTTTTTTAGCACTTTTTTAAATTTTTTCGTCAAATGATCTAAAATTTGCGCATTTGCGCAATTTTCTTAGGGCAATGTGTCCAATATTATTTTCGAATATTTTCGCAAAGTACTTGATTTGGGGTCATTTTTATAGTATAATTTGTACGGGGACAGCATCAGTTAAGAAAGGGAATGTGTGATAACAGTGGCTACTATTAAGGATATAGCTGAGAAGCTGGGTGTTTCGCAAAGTACCGTAAGTAAGGGTCTTAACGGCGCCAGCGATATCAGTGAGGAACTCCGCGCGGAGGTTCTCGAGACAGCTGTCGCCATGGGCTATAAGAAGCCCGGTACGAAAAAGAAAAGCGACCGCAAGCTCATCGTATTTGTCGAAAATATGGCATATATGAATGAGGACGACTTCGGATATGATATCATATTAGGCTTCAAGCAGATTGCTTATAAAGAGCACTATGCCGTAGACGTTATTGAGACCAGCCGGAACTTCCAGTCGGCATGTACCTACGATTCTTACATGATGGAGCACGGCTATTCCGGAAGCTTTCTTATAGGATACGCATTTGACGACCCTTGGATGGAGCAGTTTAAGACCTCCGTAACTCCGACCGTCCTTCTTGACAATTTTGTGAAGAAGAACCCTAAGGTCGGCTATATCGGCACAGACAACGCAGAGGCGATTGATATGGCCATAACTCATCTTATCAAGCTTGGCCATGAGAAGATAGCCTTCCTCGACGGGTCTAAGGACTCGCTAGTCAGTGACCAGCGTATGGCGGCCTACCTCGACAGTATGATTAAGCATAACCTCCATGTGGACCCGAATATGGCTATATACTCGTATTTCGTGGCTGACGCGGCCAAGTACCACGTAGGGAAGCTCTTAGGCCTCGGCGCGACCGCTATAGTGTGCGGTAACGACCTTATAGCCCAGGGCGTCCTTGAAGCGGTTGTAAATGAAGGGCTGCGTGTACCGGATGACGTGAGTGTCATAGGCTTTGATGATATACCGCTTGCCGCGGAGCTTAAGCCTTCACTCACCACGATAAGGCAGAACCGGACAGAACTAGGTAAGAGCGCTTATTTCATATTGAAAGCGATTATAAATGATATACCTATGAGTCGTTCACTGCTGCGGCCTCAGCTTGTGGTACGCGATTCCACGGCAGAAGCGAGACCACGTATGGTACGCGCGCACGCAAACGACGGTGATTCGGTATTGAATGTGAATCCTTCTCTCTACACTAATATACTTAGTAAAGAGAGAATTTCCGTATAAATCTGCTAATAAGGCTTTTTGCTACTATTTTCATAATTAACCTCCATAGAAAAAGGATTGCCTATAATGGCAATCCTTTTTTCTTATTTACTCGGTCACTGCTGACTCGCTGGCTGTCCCTGTAGATGAAGCTGCCTTCTCTACCGCCTTTCCTTCCTTCATGAGAAGGTCTAAGACCTTATCCGTGATCATCTGTTCTAAGATGGTCTCACGCCCGAGAGCTGTCTCAAACTCCTCAGCCGAAGCGTAATTCGAACCATAGGTATCGTAGTAGTTCTTCAGTTCCTCCTGATATGTGGCCTCGTCTATCTTAATGCCTTCCTTTTGTGCTATGGCAAGCATTACGAGGTACTGCTGCCCCATTCTCGTGGCGTAAGACTCTGCAGTGCTGTTCATAGCGTCCTCAGTGGTCTGATATACGGTTGTGAGGAATGATGAATATGACATGCCATAGTAGCTAGCCATCTGCTTGTAGTAGTTGATAAACTGGTTGTAGAACTTATCATGAACGGTATCAGGCATACCATCGATAGAGCTCTTCGATACTATCTCAGGAAGCATCTCCTGCTCCGCGCTAGATGTAGCGCTTGCCTTCTTCTGGGCTTCAAGGTTCTTCTTTAACGCTGCCCTGTACTCATCTGCCGTCTTATAGCTTGAATACGCGGCAACCAGGTCGTCTGTAAGGGTCTTTGGCGCTTCACCTTCTATGTAGTTAATGGTAACTGTAAATACAACGGCCGCGCCATTCAGCTCTGAGCCTGCCTGACCTTCCTTCCTATAATCGTCAGGGAATTTGAGATCTAGATCAACCGTTTCACCGGGAGTATGGCCTATAAGTCCTTCCTCAAAGCCATCTATAAATGAATTCGATCCGATAGTAAGTGCCTGGCCTGAAGCCGTACCGCCATCAAAGGCCACTCCATCCTTCTTACCGCAGTAATCGATATTTACGGTGTCGCCGTCCTTTACCTTGATGGAGCTGTCTGTTACCTGCTCCGGATGCTGGGCGAGGAACTGGGCTACCTGAGCCTCGACCTCATCGTCAGTAACGGTGGTGTCTGTCTTTGTATATGTAAGTCCCTTGTATTCGCCGAGCTTCTTCACATACTTGTTGACATCGATCTCATTTAATTCGACTGCTGAGCCTGTAGCCGCGGCGGAACCGAAGCCTTCGTTCTTACTTCCGCAGGCTGTCAGGCTTGCCGTTGCCGCGCATAAGGCGAGCAGCATAGCTAAAAATTTCTTTCTCATCGTATTACCTTCCTATAATCTTGCGTCATGTCGCAAAGCAACGTTTTATATTATAGCACATTTGCTCTCGAAATAAAAGCTATTTCGCCGAAAAGTTCACCAAACATTCACAGATAAATAGGAGGAAAATAAGCAAAATCACGATAATTATTAATTTTCGGTTTATTTATTGAGAGCTTCACGGTTTCGTGGTATAATCGACAAGTAGAATTTGCTGCAAAGCAGCACGCCAAAAGGGGTAATATTCGAAAGGAAGGAAAAATGGGAAGGTTAAAGAAGACCATAGCGTTTCTTAAGACTAAGAAGCCGCTTGACAGGATAAAATGGTTCTTCGCAACATATAAACATGCATGGCTTTTCCTGTATGGTATAGTTTACATTACATGGTTTAAAGCCCTTGAGGTGAGGACGAACGTGCAGATGTTTAACGTCCACACCTCACTTGATGACAGGATTCCGTTTAACGAATTCTTCATCATACCGTACATGATGTGGTTCTTCTATATAGGCTGGGTACTCGTCTACTTCTGCCTGGTGAATAAAACCGAGTTCTTCAAGGTCTTTATCGCCATGTTCGGCGGCATGACTATCTGCCTCGTTATTTACACGATATGGCCTAATATGCAGAGCTTACGTCCTACGACATTCGCGAGAGACAATATATTCACTCATATAGTCGCATGGCTCTACTCAATTGACACGCCTACGAATGTCTGCCCGAGCATCCACGTATATAACTCGATGATAGCCTACATTGCGGTCAGAAACAGCGAGGAGTTTAAGAGGAACAATAAGGTAAAGCTAATTTGCCTCACTCTTACGGTTCTCATATCACTTTCGACCATGTTCTTAAAACAGCATTCGACGTTTGATGTAGCGGCGGGAATTATTCTTTCGATGCTCATGTACCTCATGGTCTATGTGCCAGACTACTCAGGTCTCATGGCAAATGATGGAGCTCTCGGGGAGCGAGAAGAGGAGATTTAATCCGTAGTCACCTAAAAGCCGAAAGGTTCGGGAAATGCCATCCCGAACCTTTTTATTATATAAATTTACTGCATATTATTTCCAGATACCGCGCTCTTTTCTGATCCTATAGTACATGGGATTTTCCATGGCGAGAACCTTATCCATCGAAACAGGTTTCAATACCGGAATTCTCATTTTCCATTTTATCCATATTATATAAGGGAAAGACTTTAAAGCCTCGTCGTTGTCATCGTTCTGGACGACAGTTGTAAATGATATGATATCGGCATCCTTTACCGCTGACTCAACTGAATCGCAGACATTTATCTCTGTAAACTGTGGATATTCCTTTTTTACAAATTCGATAAACGCATCTATTGACCTCTGTCCGCGCCCCTTTATATTTAATCTGTGAAGCTTTGGACAGGTTACCGCAAACGCCGCAAGGCTTGTACGCCCCATGACTCCGGGTCCTATAATAGCAACGGTCTCAGAGTCCTTCCTCGCGAGGTATCTCGCGCCGACGCCCGGAATTCCGCCTGTGCGGTAGCTTGAGAGAAGATTTGCCGACATGAAGGCTAGCGGAGCTCCGGTATCCTTATCATTTAAAACCATCATAAGAATAGAACGAGGCAGGCCCTTTTCCTTATTTTCAATGTTCGAGCCGTACCATTTCACACCCGCCATCTGGTACTTACCGCCGAGGTAAGCCGGCATAGCCATGAATCTTCGATCGAGAGTATTCTTAGGCATTCCCGGGAATTTCGGGTCATCAGGAAATGAAATCATACAGCCGTGGGAGTTATGGTTTTCACCTCCCATCATGTAGTCCCCCTTCTTAAGCAGAACAAGCATGTCCTCCATGGTATCCACGCAAGCCTTCATGTCCTTGACGCCTGCCTTAATCATATCAGGCTCTGAGAGATAGAGAAAATCAATCTTTGTATCCATTTTACTCCTTTCAAATAAAAATGCTTATAATTATTTTTCATAGTATGACATATCACCTAGTAATATGTCAGTTCATGATGTGGCAGCAAACCTGTCATATCTGAAGGCGCTTATATCAAGTGTCGTCGCCTCATCGCAGGCAAGCTCTGAAAGCAGCAGCCCCGTAATCGGGCTTATTCCGAAGCCATGTCCCGTAAAACCGCAGGCAACTATTAATCCCGGTACCTCTTCCACGTTACTTATTACCGGAACCCTGTCGGCGCAGTCGTCTTCAAATCCCGCCCAGGTTCGCACAATTTTAGCATTCGCAAGGGCCGGTATCCATTTTAATATAGCTCTGCAGGTGGCCGGAGCGGTGAGACTGTGATTTGTCATCATTCCTCTGTTATCCCTGTTCTCAGGCTCATATCCGCTTGAGCCACCGAATACAAATGATCCGTGCCCTGTCTGGTGGCCGTAGAAATCAGCGTCGGCTGTTCCTAGCATCTGCGGGAACATTTCGGGCTCAGCCTCCGTAACCAGGGCTTCGATAAGAAGCTTCGTCATGGGAATGTCGATCCCCACAGAATCAAGAATCTCACGGCTTTCATAGCCGCAGGCGACAATTACCTTCTCAGCCTGATAGGTTTCCGAGCCTGTAAGGACGTACCTTATTTTACCCTTTTCCTTCTTTAATTCCTTTACCTTTTCTCCTGTATAATACTTTACGCCAAGCCGTCTCCCTGCCATATAGTAGGCAAGCGTTGTCTTAAGCGGGTTCGCGTGGCCGTCCGTCGGACACCATCCTGCGCATGTAACCTCGTCTGAGAGGTAAGGATTTATTTTTCTCACCTCATCGCCTTCTATCATCCTCATATCAAGGCCGCATTTATTCGCGTTCTTCGTGAGATTCTCGAGAATTTTCCTGTGGGCTTCGCTCTTACCCAAGCGGAGATTTCCCTTTTTTACATATTCCACATCAGCGGACAATTCATCAGATAGGGTAGGCCAGATGTGTTCTATGGCGTACATGGCAAGTGGAATTTCCCTCGGATCCCTTCCCGACTGCCTGACACCGCCGCCATTCCTCGATGAACCGCCATTTCCGATTATATCGCTCGCTTCAAGAACTATTACGGATTTTCCCTTTTTAGCTATATTATAGGCGGCAGCGAGGCCAACCACGCCCGCTCCGCAAATTACCACATCAGCACTCTTCATTTTCTGCTGCCTCCCCTTCCTTGGCAAATTCCTTCATAGGTACAGGTCTCATAGGGCTGCGTGAGCTTGCGGGCGGCAGCTCTGACGGCCTCACGTGAAGCTCGTTTGCGACAATCCTCTGAACAAGCTTAGCGCAGGTCTGTCCCTGACAGAGTCCCATGCCACAACGGAGATACCGCCTTATTTCAGCTATTTCAAAAAGCCCCGCGTGCACAGCCTGTCTTATTTCGCCCTTAGTCACCTCTTCGCAACGGCAGACAAGTCTGTCGTCATCCTCTTCAGGTACAAATGGTCCGATGTCTATATTTCTGTCGTTTAACATATCGTATTACCCCTCTCAATCCCGCGCATCGCTTTGCGATGTGACAACAAATCTTGCCTTCATCGCGTATTCCTTCGGAACCTCTATCGTTACAAGATTTGTATGGTCATAGGCCTTCTTGCTTACAACCTTAACAACCTTCGCCTCGCAAAGCTTCTCGCCCTTCCTTGAAAGTCCGAAACCGGTGTCTCCTTCCTTTGGAAGTGGCAGGAATTCATACGGAATCGTAATCTCGGCCTTGCCATTTCCCGTGTCCTCATTTACAAGGAAAATGGCCTGCCCCGAGCACGAAGCCACGCACATACCACAATTTATACACTCGCTCCCCGGATTAATTCCCGGTAATGCCGTAATATTTTCGCCTATATGAATTACATGCTTTGGACATGAGTCCTCGCAAGGGTTGCACGGGATATTCTGGGTGCATTCCATGACAGGATGAACGCCTGCCATATGCTTAATTCCCGGGAATCGTTCTATCTCATCATCAGCGACGTAGCCAAACCTCAGAAGCGATTCAGATACCGGAATTCCCTCCTCTGTCTTCTCAATTTTCTTGCCACGATTTTGTGGGGCGAACATGCCCTGTCTTAGGCCCTCGAGAGCGTCGACATTTTTATCAAATTCGGCGTCACCCTTCTTAACTTCCTCAAAGCCTAAGTACTCAGCGGCCTTGATTCCTGCCATTCTTCCCTCAATCATGGCTGAGCTCGCTTCCTCTATACCAGCGACATCACCTACCGCGTAAATTCCCGGAACGCTGGTCGCTCCCGACTCATCCACAACAGGAATCTGGCCGCCGCCCTTGCCGCTGTTATCCATCTCGCAACCGGCCATTTTAAGGAGCTGGCTCATAGGGGAAAGTCCCACAGCAAGGCATATTGTATCCACATCAAAATGCTTTTCCGTTCCCGGAATAAATTGAAAATGGTCATCAACCTGCGCTATCTCAACGCCTGTAACGTGGTCGGTTCCCTCTGCCCTCTTTATTGTGTGAGAAAGGTAAAATGGGACTCCTGTTCTCGCGACCTTAGAGGCATGTACTCCATAGCCGCCGACCCTTGGTGCCGCGTCAACGAGAGCTACAACCTCGCATCCCGCCTGAAGAAGCTGGAAGCTTACGACAAGTCCTACATTTCCGGTACCAAGCATGAGTACCCGCTTGCCTGGCCTCACTCCGTGAAGGTTCATCAGGGTCTGAGCGGCTCCGGCTCCCATCACTCCGGGAAGTGTCCAGCCGTCAAAGGTCACCATATTCTCGGCGGCGCCTGTCGCAACTATGATTGTGTCACCTTTAAAATGTTTTACCTCGCCATCCCTATGGACCACAACCTCACGTTCCGGATAGATTCCGATAACGGTGGAGCTAAGCTTAACGTCTACTCCTAAGGATTCAGCTTCTGCAAGAAGCTGCTCTCCTATTACAAATCCCCTGATTTTTGCCTTATGCTCCTTTGAGCCGAAGAATTTATGAATCTGCTTAAAAAGCTGGCCTCCGGGCCTGTCATTTTCATCAAATACACAGACCTTCATGCCTCGTTTGGCTGCTTCTATTGCGGCGGAAAGCCCTGACGGGCCGGCGCCGATAACTATAAGATCGTATCTTTTCATTTTATTACTCCCTCAATCCCGGGTCACATCACTATCGTGATGTGACAATCCAAATTGAGTCCTGACATCCATTCCCGCTTCAAGCGATGTCATGCAGGTCCTCACATTCGGCTCACCATTTACTACCATAACGCAGTCGGTGCACCGCCCTATCGCGCAGAAAATCCCTCTCGGTTCATGCCTTTTCGCTGTATACCTGTGAACCATAACGCCTGCCGCCTTAAGAGCCGCCGCTATAGGCTCGCCTTCGTACCCCTGTAAGTCTTTTCCGTCATATTTAAATGTGACGAGCCTCCCTTTATTATATTCGCCCAGGATTGGATGCGAAGCGATTCGCATGTCATCTTCCATCATGTGCCTCCTTATCTGTATAACTTCGTGATACGACAAGAGCCCCGGCAGGCACTTCCCGTGTCTGTCGAGGCTCCATTGCCTTCCACTTTTGTTATAACCATTGTATACAATTTTAATGGTAGTAACAATTACGTGAAGGGGTTATTTTTATAATTCTAAAGGATTATATAAGTTGTCCAGGTCTTGCATCTCATTTTCTCTACCAATCAGCATAAGTCCCTCCATGTTTGCCAATTATTTACGTCGCATCGTGTTACGTCGTAACACGATGCGACGTTATATAATAACAACATACAGCATCCGGAGCACAAAGTCAGGCCCGAGTCAGACACGGAATAAAACAGCAGCCGCGTTTCCGCGGCTGCTTAATATTAGTCCTTTGATGTGATATGAAGCTGGTAGCTTCCAAACTCTTCGAGCGCCGGGGCAATTGTGATACCGGCCTTAGCAAGTGTCCTTCCTGTGTAGACGTGACCCTGATATTTTTCTTCAACTGCATTTTCCGTATCACCGACGTATTTTACTGTATATTTTTTATCAGGATTTAATCCGTATACCTTAAAATGCGCAGGCGCAGGGTTCGCTTCAACCCCATGATATACTACAGTCACGAGAGCTTCGCTTTCATCTCTCGCTGCCATTTCCCAGGCGGTAGCTATATCCTTTGGAGTAGATAGTCTGAAATAATTTCCCTCATGAATAAGCTCATAATATTCCTTGAAGAATTTTATTTCCTTTATAACCGACTCTTTGTCTTCGTCAGTCATTTTCGTTATATCAAGCTCGTATCCGAAGGTTCCTGCCATTGCGACAGCCGCCCTTGTAGAAAGCGGTGATATTCTTCCTGCCTGCTGGTTTGGAACCACGCTCACATGAGCTCCGACGGTTGATATAGGATAGCAGAAGGATGTCCCGTACTGGATAGAAGTTCTGCATATAGCGTCAGTATCATCGCTGAGCCATATCTGAGGAGTATAATACATCATTCCCGCGTCAAATCGACCACCGCCACCACTGCAGCCCTCAAAGAGAACCGAAGGGAATTTATTATGCAGTGTCTCGAGGATTATATAAACTCCCAAAACAAAGCGGTGAGATAATTCACCCTCATGCTCAGTGTCAAGCCTGTGAGAATATTTATCGGAAATACTCCTGTTCATATCCCACTTTACATAGCTTATCGGAGCATTTGATAAAATATCACTCATTCGCTCCAGGATATAATCGCATACATCATCTCGACTCATATCAAGGACAAGCTGGTTCCTGCCAAGTCCCGGCGCACGATCGGGAGCAATCAGAGCCCAGTCAGGATGAGCCCTGTAAAGGTCGCTGTCCTCGGAAATCATTTCCGGCTCAAACCATATGCCAAAGCGCATTCCGAGACCTGTAATTTTATCGCCTAATTCCTTTAATGTACAACCTAATTTTTTCTCATTAGGATACCAGTCGCCAAGGCCCGAATTATCATCGTCACGCTTGCCGAACCACCCGTCGTCCATGACGAACATATCGACACCGAGCGCCTTCGCATCCTTTGCTATATTATATAATTTATCGCCGTTAAAATCGAAGAAGGTGCCTTCCCAGTTATTAATTAATACAGGACGTTCCTTATGCTTCCACTCACCACGCACGATATGATCAGCGATAGTGTGGTGGAAATTCTGACTTAATTTCGCTAATCCCGTATCGCTGTACGACATAATTACCTGAGGAGTATTAAATTCATCTCCCGGATTAAGTACCCACTTAAAATCATCCGGATGTATGCCACAGATAAACCTCACCTGATCGGCCTGGTCCTTCTCAGCCTCCATTAAAAATTCGCCACTATAGACAAATGAAAAGCCATAGCACTCACCTGTCTGCTCGGTTGCGTTCTTATCGCAAATAATAGAAAACGGATTATAGTGGTGACTGCTGGTACCGCGCACGCTTCCTACTGACTGGACACCGTGGTGAATTTCGCTTCTGCTTACATTACGTTCCATGGCGTGACGGCCATAAAATGTAATAAAATCATAATCTCCAAACTGAAAATCCAGATTCATAGAAGCGGCTTTTAGAAGGTAAACCTTTTTCGTTCCCTCATTTCTTATTATAGCGCTTCTTGTAATTACATCGAGCTCCTCAATTACGCCATATCTTAGTTCAACGGATAGCCCGTTCGCATAATCCTTTAGGAAAATAGAGAGCGTATAGCATTTATTTTCCGTGTCATTATAAATAGCAGGCAGTCCCGGAATTCCCAATAATTTTTCGTATATTTCCGATTTTTCATACTTAAGGCTCGCGACCCTGGCTCCATTGTCCTCTTGCACATGAAGGCCGGTAATTCTGTAGTCGCCCGTACCAAAGCATGAATACTCCTGTGGAAGAACATCGAGAGAATATGTTCTGTCATATTTTCCGACATCATGAGGATTTCCCGAAAATCCGCGATCGATCATAAATAATTCCTTATATAAATCATCCGCGTCTATCTTCGCCCCATAATATGTATGAATAAGATTTTTCTTATCGTCAACCTTCATCTGATAAGAAGTATTCTTTGTGTCGATTTGAAATATTCCTGTTTCAGAATCAAACTGTATCGGCATATTTTCACCTCATAATTATAGTTTTCCACCGGAAGTCGCGATACCCTGCACGAACTGCTTCTGGAAAATAAGATAAATAACTATCATAGGAATTGTAGCAAGCACTGCTGCCGCCATCATCTGCGGATAATTGCTTCCGTACTGTCCCTGCATTTTAGCGAGACCCGCTGACAGAGTTGTCGTAGCTGAATTCGTGCAGACAATCATAGGCCACATGAGGTCCTTAAAAGCGAAGAGTGATGTGAATATTCCGAGTGAAACCATGGATGATTTCGTAAGAGGGAGCATGATGTATAAAAATCTCTGCCCTACATTTGCCCCGTCAATCATCGCCGCCTCTTCAAGCTCCTTAGGCAGCCCCTGGTAGGCCGTCTTAAGAAGATATGTACCGAAGGCAGTAACTATACCCGGAAATACAAGACCCGCTGTCGTATTTAACCAGCCAAGCTTTGATACCATTAAATACTGCGGAATAATAAATATCTGTGAAGGTATCATCATCTGAATTAATACAAGGGCGAACATGAATTTCTTTCCCGGGAAATTAAGTCTGCCAAAGGCGTATCCCGCCATTGTCGCAGTAAGAAGGGCGCATACGACACGGAAGAAAATCATAAGTAAGGTATTTTTATAGAGAATAAGGAAATCATAGCTCTTCCATACCTCTACAAAGTTCTCCCAGTGCCAACCGTTATGCGGCAATATATAAAACGGGTCTACGGAAATTGTTTCCTGATTTGTCTTTACTGCGGTAAGTATCATCCAGACAAAAGGAATTATCATTATTATCGCCATCACGATTAATACGATATATGTGATGACCTTTCCTGTTTTGCTGCTTTTAGCGTTCATTTTTCTCACCTCAATTATAG
Organism: uncultured Eubacteriales bacterium; assembly: GCA_900314885.1. Classification (GTDB taxonomy): domain Bacteria; phylum Bacillota; class Clostridia; order Lachnospirales; family Lachnospiraceae; genus Catonella. The sequence continues at coordinate 201,392 of OMWY01000001.1, read as the reverse complement.
AAGACAAACTTCTTCTCGCATTTCTGAATTACAAATGTAATTGCCATCAGGAATGCCACGAGCACCATAACAAGCGCCGCGCCATATCCCTTGTTGCCGTTCGTGAAGGAATATGTATAGAAGAGGTAAACAATTGACTGGGTCTTATAGAGCGCCGCATTTGTCTTATCCATTACCATAAACATTAAGTCAAATACGGTAAGTGCTCCGATAATTCTTGTCTGTACTATGAAAAATGTAGTAGGTGAGAGAAGCGGAACCGTTACGTTAAAGAACTGCTTAACAGGGCCTGCTCCGTCAATGCTCGCGGCTTCATAGAAATCCTTTGGAATTTCCTGAAGACCGCCGATAAATATTACCATATTATAGCCGATTACCGACCATACCCCGATAACACCGATTGAAATCCAGGCGATATTCGGGTCGGAAATCCATGCTACATCACTGTGGAAAATATGATTTAAAAGTCCGAACTGTTGGTTAAAAAGCCATTTCCATACCATGGCTACTGCTGCCGGAGCGCAGACCATAGGCAGGAAGAATACAGTTCTGAAAAATGATTTGCCGACTATTTTCTGCTGAAGCATTGCTGCAAGCACCATGGAAATGCACACCCCAAAAGGAACTTCAATCAATGTATACTTAATTGTGTTCCACAGTGCCTGCCAGGTTTCGCTGTTTGAAAGCACCGCTTTGTAATTAGCTAACCCGACAAATACATTTCCTCTTCCGAAATCACCTGTCTTGCAGAGTGACTGCCAGACTGTATCAAAGGCCGGATAAAAATTAAGAATTATTAATCCCGCCATGGTTGGAATTATAAATGCCCAGCCCCAAATAGCTTCAGATTTTTGTCTCGGAGACATTTTTGTTTTCTGTTTACTTACTGCTGCTTTCATACGCGAAACCTCGCCTCATTTCACACTATCATGGGAGCTAATAAATTAGCTCCCATATTATTTACTCTGCCGCAATTGCGTCTTCTATTATCTTCTGAGCGTTATCGCACGCTGTAGCCATAGCAGCAGGATCTGTTGGATTCTGCCATGCGTCAAGGAACGCGCCTTTCTGCTGAATTGCGTCTTCCCAGACTGTAGTCTTCCTTGTGTATGGACGGAAGAAAAGATCTCCTTCTTCTTCGGCTTTTGTAAATGCTGAAACATCCATTCCATCGAAAGCGTTTGCGAACGCGTCTGAAACGCCCTTCATACCGCCCATTGTTACACCAAGCTCAGCCTGTTCCTTCTGACCCTTCTCTGTGCAGAAATACTTGATCAGTGAGTAGCATGCGTCCGGATCCGCTACATTTGCGTTAGCTGCCCAGCCAAGTCCGTTGTAGGCTGAATATCTCTCGCCCTTGTCGCACTGTCCGTTGCCGTTTGTATCTGCGTATGGAAGCATAGCCCATGCGTAATCGGCGTGATTCTCAGCTGTGTAGAAGGAATTAATCATCCATGAGCCCTGGGTAATCATAGCTGCCTTGCCTGACATGAAGAGCTGGTCTGTACCGGTCTCAGCTACTGTAGCCTGAGGAGCGCCCTGGGTAAGAAGCTTTCTTACCATTTCCATTCCGGCCTTGCCTTCATCTGAACCGATTGTCGTTCCCTTGTGGTCATCAGTGATAACCTGTCCGCCGTAATCATATACCAGGTTATACCAGCCGTCCTGGTTATTCGATGTGTTCATAGCCATGCCATAGACATCACCGTTTGAAGCTGTGGTAATCTTCTCAGCAGCGTTGTACATATCGTCCCAGGTCCAATTGTCTGTAGGGTAGTCAACGCCATATTTATCGAAAATAGCCTTGTTGTAAAGAAGAGCTATGGTATCATGGTCCTTTGGAAGAGCGTACTGCTTGCCGTTGCTCTGGTAGAGGTTCCAGATACCCTCGTAATAATCGTCTGACTTGATTCCGTCCTTGTTGATGTAATCCGTGAGGTCAAGAAGTATACCATTCTCCATATACATCTGGGCTGTATTTGAATGCATCCAGAATACATCCGGCATCTCGCCGCCTGAAGCGCCTGCTTCAAGAAGTGTCCAGTAATTATCCCAGTCAACTACCTCGATGGTTACCTTGATTCCTGACTCTGCGCTCCACTCATCAGCAATCTTCTGAAGGCCTGCCTTCTGGTTGTTATCCCAGATATTAACCTTGATCTCGCTCATGCTGCCGCTCTTTGCGGTAGTGTTCCCTGATGTCTTTGTGGATGTCGAGCTGCTGCTGCCGCCGCATCCCGTGAGAGCTGTCATAGCCATAACTGCCGCAAGTCCTAATGATAAAACCTTTTTGTTCATTTTGTCCTCCTGATTTGTAAGTAGGTTTACTATAGTCTTAAAGAACTTTTATCTTTCGATCATGTCTTGATTTTACACCCATATTGGAGAAATGAACATGTTTATATGTAATCTGTTTTTGTCATTTTGTGACATTTTATGCTTAAAGGAAATTTAGATTCGCCTTTTTTCATTCGAAATACCGTCTAAGCACATTTCAGTAGACAAGAATTTAAAAAGATGCTATAATTGACTTAGATTTGTTTAAATGTGACTATTGTTATACCGTATTTGAAGGAGGCAGCCTATGCATCCCAGCTACAGTGAGACCGGTTTTGACGATTGCGCGTTCCTTGACTATGAAAATATGAGCAACCTCTATCTCTATGAGACGGGTGAGTACCAGTGTCCCTCATCTTACTCTTATGGGCCATGCGCCAGGAAGCACAGCATCCTTCACTTCTGCCTCTCGGGAAAGGGCTTCCTTGAGATAAATGGAAATCACTATGATATAAGTGAGGGCGAGGGCTTTCTTGTGCCTTCCGGTGTCTCCTCTTATTATGAGGCTGACGCGGATGACCCGTGGGCCTATATATGGTTTCACGTCGGCGGGCCGCTATTTCATGATGTCCTCCACAGGTCGGGGCTTTCAGCGGACAACCCTGTTTTTATCCCTGAAAATGTCGAGGACACACCGATTCGCGCCTATCACATGATAAATACTCACAGGGATTCCGAGCTCTTCTGTATAGGCGAGCTCATGCTCCTGTGCGACTATCTCTGCCGTGAGTCAGTGTCACGAGTAAATAACGACCTCGATCCGAAGCTTGCTTACGTAAAGAAGACAATTCGCTTCATACAGCTTCACTATAATTCTCCTGACCTTACTGTAGAGGGACTTGCGGCCGCCTGCGGGATAAACAGAAGCTATCTGTCCCGTCTCTTTAAGGATGCCACCGGGAATTCAATACACGAATACATCACTACTACCCGCATGCGTAAGGCCGCGTCTCTCCTTAAGAAAAAAAATACCACGGTTCAGGACATAGCCGTCACCGTGGGGTTCTCTGATATATTTACTTTTTCAAAAGCCTTTAAAAAATATTATGGTCTGTCACCAAAGGAATACATAAAGGATGAGCAATAGCTACATTATATTGTAAATTCAGCGAATTCCTTTCCCTTCGAATTGCCATCCTCATTATTAATTGACGGTGTGGAAAATGCAAACTCCTCACCGGTCAATAGCTCCGAGATTTTCTTCTCCGGATGCTGATATAGTATATCCAGTAACTCTATGAAATCCCTGATAATTTCTCTCGGAGTTATATGGCTGTCAGCTCCCACACGATCATATTCCGCCTTTATGAATGTCGCCAGATCATTGTCTGATAGCTTATTTTCATAGCCATACAATACGCCATGAATATCAGCGAGCTTCCCTACCAGTACAAGCATCTCTTCCGGTGTCAGGGGCTCGAGGTGAATTACAGGCGCGAGCATATCTCTGGCTCCTTCTTTTGAAAATTTACCTTCGGCGAGACGACTTCTCAGGGCCTCGTAGCTATATATTCCCCTGCGTCTATCCTCTACGCACTGAGGGGTACCCGACATAATTATGCCAAGATATTTTGCCTTTCCCTGCATGGTATCGTTATACATGGTTAATATTTTCTCATAATTATACTGGCGGCTTATGGCGTTAGGAATTTTATAAATATTTACAAGCTCGTCTATCATTATCATCATGCCGTTATATCCGGCCTTTTTTAAAAATGTGGCGAACAGCTTTATATATTCATACCAGTCGTCATCGCTTATAAATAAATTCACGCCTAATTCCGCTTTTGCTTCGGACTTTGTATTATATTCGCCTCGGAACCATTTTAAAATAAGGCTCTTTGTCCCTTCATCATCATTAACGGTTGAAATATAATAGGTCTTAAGGAGCTTCGCGAATTCAAATCCATGCACAAGGTCTTCCATTTCTTTTACAGCTGAATTTATTTTTTCCTCGACCACTTTATTAAATTCCGGATCTCCATCAGAAATATTCTTTTCTTCAGAAACCTCGGATTCGAGAGCGCTTATCCACCTGTCTAAGATAAGTGAAAGGGCTCCTCCCTCGGGCCGGGTCTTTGTTGACATATTTTTAATGAGTTCACGATAGGTCGCAAGGCCCTGGCCTTTTGTGCCCTGGAGTCTTCGTTCCGGAGATAAGTCGGCATCAAGGACCACAAAATTCTTATCCATAACGTAGGTCCGCATGGTCTGCAGTAAGAAGCTCTTTCCGCTTCCGTATTTACCTTCTATAAAGCGAAATGAGGCTCCTCCGTCTTCTATAATTTCCACATCGTGAAGGAGGGCATCAATCTCTGATTTTCTGCCTACTGTGATATAGGGAAGACCGATTCTAGGCACGACTCCGCCCTTTAGTGAATTAATTACTGTTCCCGCGATTCTTTTCGGGATTTTTCTCTCTGTCTCCATTTATAATTTTTCCTTTATATCTTCTATATAATCTACTATTAATTCAGGCTCATCACCGTTAAATTCTATAACGGTATCACCTGTGGTATCCATCATTTTCTCGTTTATGCTGTCAATTAGCATTGACAGTTTTATGTGATTAGAGGATAAATACTTCTTATATTCTTTACCGTTAAGCAATGCTTTCAAAAAATAAATTTCATGCCCTGTGAAAAACATGTCAGCATCTATCGCATCCTGTTTTGATTCCTCTTCTTGCAAGCTCATTTCAGGCATCGGCTTGTCGCCATCAAGCTGCTCCTCTGTAAGTAGCTTCTCCATCGTCACAGCGGCATCGCTCCTGATATTTTGAAGAGAGTCAAAATCAATATTTATTTTCTCCTTTTCTTCTTTTGACTGATTTTTTAAATTATCACTGCTCTTCTTTATTCCTGCCTTTATCTTTTCAAGTTCAGCACGTTTTCTTCTTGATTTCACCTTGGAGAAATCAATTGGCGCGTCTTTATATGCCTCAGAGAATCTCTTACTCTTATCCTGCCTGGTATCCGTCAGGAAATCAAGCTCACTATGCTTAGGGTCATCAGTCAACTCAAAAGCATTTCTTAGCAAATTTATATATTTTTCTTTGTCGATAAAGCCTGATAACAGGACCGTTATCCACATTTTAGAATTCCTCTTATATGCTTCGAAAAATCCCCGACGTTCAAGCAATTCTTGTATTTTTTCCTCGCTGCACCTGACTACAAGAATATTTACAGTCGGCAATGAAAAAGCGTTGTATCCCCTTATTTTATTCACCGGCGCTTCAAAAAAAATCGCATATTCTTTTCCTGTAGACCTGTGTTTTATTATAATATTCGGTTCTTCGTACTTTTCATTTCTGGCCGGTTCCGCCCCAAACTGCCTCTCACAGTATTTTATTAAAGAATCTCTGATATCATTTCTCATAAATTTCAAAATAAGGGGCGGATTCCGCCCCTTTTATATGTTACTTCAGTTCCTCAAGCATCGATTTGCCGATTGTATTTTCCGGCATCTTAACGCCAAAATTCTCGGTTATGGTAGCACCAAGGCAGGCGAAGGTATCACGCTCAGGAAGAGCCCCCGAGCCGGTAAATGCCGGTGAATAAGCTATAAGAGGCACCTTCTCACGTGTATGATCGGTACCTGTGTAGGTAGGATCATTTCCGTGATCGGCTGTGATAAAGAGAAGGTCCTCATCAGTCATCTCGTCTATGAACCTGCCAAGGTTTACGTCAAACTTCTCTATCTCTTCACCGTAACCTACAGGATTTCTTCTGTGACCCCAGAGGGCATCAAAATCAACAAGATTCGTGAAGCAAAGTCCTTCCCAGTCCTTTCTCTCAAGCTGCTCTATGGTCTGCTCCATACCGTGGACAGAGCTGTTGGAATGGAAGGCTTCAGTTATGCCTTCGGTTACGAAAATATCGTTAATCTTACCGATAGAAATTACGTCAAAATGCGCGTCCTTAAGGGCATTGAGAGCGGTGGCGCCAAATGGCTTCACAGCGTAATCGCGCCTATTGCTCGTCCTCTTAAATTCGCCCTTATGCTTTCCTACATAAGGTCTCGCGATGACACGGCCTACCTTCCACTCATCCTTCATACAGATTTCACGGGCAATCTCGCAGCATCTGTAGAGATTATTAAGGTCGAAGGTCTCCTCATTTCCGCAAATCTGAAGAACAGAATCCGCTGAGGTATAGACAATCATCTTGCCTTCGTTAATTTCCTGCTCACCAAGCTCGTCGAGGATTGCCGTACCCGAAGCCGCCTTATTTCCTATAACCTTCTTCCCGCAGCGCTTCTCAAGCTCAGCGATAAGCTCAGGAGGAAATCCTGTATCCGTAAATGTAACGAAAGGCTTCGTCGTAAGGAGGCCCATCATTTCCCAGTGGCCTGTCATGGTGTCCTTGCCGTTGCTCGCTTCCCTCATAGGGCAAAAATATGCCATAGGATGCTCGGTAGGAGTTACGCGGTCCATAGGCTTTAAATTAGCAAGGCCTAATTTTACAAGATTTGGAATGTTAAAATGGTCCATCTTCTCAGCGATGTGGCCCAGTGTATCAACTCCGACATCGCCAAACTTCTCGGAATCAGGCATAGCGCCCATTCCCATGGAATCACAAACTACAACGAAAATACGTTTGAATCTGCCCATTTAGTTGCCTCCGGCTTTTATAAGCTTAACTATGCGACTGGTGCCAAGTCTGTCAGCGCCGAGCTCAAGGAACTTCTGAGCGTCCTCAAGACTCTTGATGCCGCCTGATGCCTTAACCTTAACATTTTTACCGACATGCTTGACCATAAGCTCCACATCAGGAAATGTAGCGCCGCCGCCCGCGAATCCGGTACTGGTCTTGATATAATCAGCGCCTGACTCCGTTACAAGCTCGCACATCTTTATCTTCTCTTCGTCAGTAAGAAGGCAGGTCTCGATGATAACCTTAAGTACGTGACCCTTTGTAGCCTCGCGGATCTGCTTCATTTCGTCAAGGACCTTGTCATATTCCTTAGCTCTGAGCCAGCCAACATTTATTACCATATCGACCTCTGAAGCGCCATTCGCGATAGCGTCCTTAGCCATGAAGACCTTAGCGGCCGTGGTGTCATATCCGTTAGGGAAGCCGATTACGGTACAAATAGGAAGCTTGCCATTTACATACTCGGCCGCCTGCTTTACGAAGCAGGCAGGGATGCAGGCTGACGCGGTATTATACTTGATCCCGTCGTCGAGAATGACCTTGATATCATCCCAGGTCGCTGTCTGGGCAAGGAGTGTATGGTCTACGTGTCTTAACATTTCTTCGTTAGTCATTGCATTACCTCTTATGTAAATATTTGGTTGCTTAAGCTATCTCGAGGGCAAGCTCCATCATCTTTCTGAAGCCCGTCTGTCTCTCAGCGCTGTCAAGCTCTACTCCCGTAAGAACCTCATCACTTATGGTGCAGATGCAGAGCGCCTTCTTCTTAGATCTGGCAGCTTCCATATAGAGGGCCGCTGCCTCCATTTCAACCGCAAGAATTCCCATCTTTATCCATACATCGTTCGCGTGCGGGTCATCATTGTAGAACTGGTCGCTCGAAAGCACATTTCCAACCACAGCGTGAACGCCCTGCTTCTCAGCTGTCTCTACTGCCTTACGGAGGAGGTCGAAATCAGCTATCGGAGCGAATGTTCCGTGGATTCCGTACTGATTAGCCCATGATGAATTGGTGCAGGCGCCCTCGCCTATAACGATATCGCGAACATGAACCTTCTCTGAAAGCGAACCTGCGCTGCCAATCCTTATAAGCTTCTCTACTCCGTAGAAATTGAAGAGCTCATGGGAATAGATGCCGATACTTGGCATACCCATGCCGGCTCCCATTACGGAAACCTCCTTGCCGTGATAAGTGCCCGTGAAGCCTAACATGTTACGGACTTCAGTAACAAGGCGGGGATTCTCGAGATAATTCTCCGCTATATATTTTGCCCTTAGAGGGTCTCCCGGAAGGAGTACGGTATTAGCGAAATCTCCTTCTTTAGCGCCAATATGAGGCGTAGGTACATTTGCCATAATATTACCTCCGTGTAAAAACGAATTTGTTCTATCTAAAAAGCTTACAGGGCTTTCTATTCTGACTAAAACAAAAAGAACCCCCAACCATCATCGGTCAGGGGTTCGGACTGATAGCATAAGGCTGGTTACCGTGATTACGCGCATGCGCGCCCGATAAATCCTTCTATAGCGTCCATCGCCGTGCCCTCATCGCCGCCTTCAGTGGTCAGCGTGAGGCTCCTGTCCTTGACCGTCACGAGCGACATTACGCCCATGATGCTCTTAAGGTTGATTTTCTTGTTCCCGGCAATGACATAGCTGTTGCTGTCGTACTTGCATGCTGTCTGCACAAGCTCAGCTATGAAATCCGGTGTCAGATCGATGTTATCTGACAGGTTAACATTCTTCTTTACCATGATTGACTCCTCACATTCTTTCTTTCCTGAATAACCCAATATTGTGGTCTGCTTTACGTTCGACGGCCATCCGTGCTCCCCATGCATATCAAGCCGACAGGCAAACCCCAACACATTATATACCGACATTAAGTCGGACTACATCACCCACGTCTGTATATTTTAACACATCTTAGTATATTTTTCAATAATAAATCTAAAAAGTGTTTAAGGCTGGGAACGTTTTCATCTTACGCACGCATAGAAAACTACTGTAACCACCACTCCCAGGGCAAAGCCCGCAAGAACCTGCATTGGACTGTGGCCAACGAATTCCTTTAGCTTCTTCTCATTTGATATCTCGGTATCGCCCATATCCTTGAAGAGGTCTATCATTCTGTTAAGAACCTTCGCCTGCTTTCCCGTCTCGTAACGCACGCCCATAGCGTCATGCATTACGATTATCGCAACGATTGCGGCAACCGCGAATACAGGGGAATCAAAGCCACACTCAGCTCCGGTCGCAAGGGCCACTGAAGTAACTGTCGCCGAGTGACCGCTCGGCATGCCGCCGTCTCCGAAGAGACGTTCTCTAGAGAACCGGTGGGTCATACAGGCATTTATTATAGCCTTAGCAACCTGGGCGACAGCCCAGGATATAAGCCCATCCCAAAGAATGCGATTTATAAAAAGCTGGTAAAAGAAAGACGCGACAGGATTCATCCTCTATACATCTCCTATATAATTTATACGTAAAGGCCTCAGCCAAGCTTCAGTCTGAATGGCTTCCTTCCCTTAAATACTTCATAATATGTGAAACCAAGCGATATCAAAAGGTCCTCTGCCTTGTCGAAGGCGAAACAGAGCTTGTCAGCGGAATGCCCATCAGAGCCTATGGTTATCCGCTCACCGCCAAGCTCACGATACCTTCGCAGGACTTCAGCCCTCGGATTAGGATTACCGAGACCATATTTAAAGCCCGCTGTATTTACTTCAAGGGCCTTATCATGCGAAATGACCCATTTTAAGATAGTATCAATATAGTCGCCATAATCCGAATACCTGTAATTGCGACCGACAGGATTCCCGTTCTCATCGCGACAGTAGCGGATTACGTAATCAAGGTGGGCGAGAGAATCAAACTCGTTAAACTCATTTATATAAGAAATGAGGTCGGAAAAATAGCGCTCCACCCCTTCACTGCCCGGATGCTTCTTCCAGTAGGTCTCATAATATGGGTCCAAATCGTCGACCGTATGAAGGCTCCCCAGGACGAAGTCAAAGGGATATTCCTTTAAAATGCTCCGATAGTCGTTAAAAGCCTTCGGAAGCATCCCCATTTCTATACCTGAAAAGACGGTAATTCTGTCCTTATATTTATCAGCAAGCTCATGGCTCTTCGCCATATAGGCAGGGAGAGCGGGCCTGTAAATGCTGTCGTCCTGCACCCTGCAAACGGCCTCGAGAGGAACCGGCATGTATAAGTCTATATGCTCCGTAAAGCAGAGATACTTCATGCCTTTCTCTATCGCCGACAGAATCTGTCCTTCCATCGGGGCCTCGGAATCAAAGGAAAATTCCGTATGGTTGTGGATATCCGCGATGATCATTTTCACTCCTTCGCAAGATTTACAAATCTTGTATACTGTCCCTGCCAGCCTAACTTCACGGTTCCTGTAGGCCCATTACGCTGCTTGCTGATAATCAGCTCCGTAACCCCCGGATTATCGGTATCTTTATTATAATATTCATCCCTGTAGAGAAACATGACCATATCCGCGTCCTGCTCTATAGCTCCCGATTCACGAAGGTCTGAAAGCATAGGCCGCTTGTCATCCCTCTTCTCGCACTCACGTGATAGCTGCGAGAGGGCAATAACCGGCACATCAAGCTCACGGGCAAGCGCCTTCAGAGAACGTGAAATCTCTGAAATCTCCTGCTGTCTCGACTCGACCCTGCCTCGTCCGCTCATAAGCTGGAGGTAATCAATCATTACGAGATCGAGTTTATTTTCAAGCTTAAGCTTCCTACACCTGGTTCTCACCTCAGCTACCGAAATCCCCGGCGTATCCTCTATCGTGAGATTCGCTCCTCCCACGGCCCGGCTCGCGTCCGCCAGCTTAAACCATTCCGAGGCATCAAGCTCGCCTGTACGGATTTTCTGTGAATCCACCAAGGCATTCTGAGCGAGGAGACGCTTAACCAGCTGATCGCGGCTCATCTCAAGAGAAAAGAAAACGATAGCCTTATGCTTCTTTATTGAAATGTAATGAGTCAGATTCAGCGCGAACGCGGTCTTCCCCATAGACGGACGAGCCGCTATCAGTATGAAATCGGAATTCTGAAGGCCGGCTGTCTTGTAATCGAGATCCGTAAATCCCGTAGGAATCCCGGTAATATTTCCCCTGGTCTTAGACGCATTCTCTATGTCGAGTATTACCCTGACAACCGTTGTTCTTAGCGGCTCCTCGTCACCGGTATTACGGGACTGAAGGAGGTTAAATATCTTCTGCTCCGTGTCGTTCATAATCTCAGGCAGAGGCTTGCGGCCATTATAGCAGTCGGTTGAAATGTCAGTCGTTGTCTTGATAAGCTGTCTTAACATCGACTTATCATATACGATTTTCGCGTAATCCTTAACCTTCGCGCTGACAGGCACTGCCGCGAGAAGCTCGGCTATAAGACCGGCGTTAGCCGCCTCAGGTGGGAGATCGCTTGACTTAAGCTTATCCTGAAGAGTGACGGCATCAACAGTACTTCCCGCCTCGTGAAGCTTCATTATCGCATCAAATACAATCTGATACTGCTTATTGTAGAAATCAGACGCCGACACGATATTCGCGACCTCATCAATAGTGTCGTTATCAAGGATCATAGCGCCAAGCACGGATTGTTCAGCGAGAGTGTCATGTGGCGGAATACGCTTTATGACAGCCTCACTGCTGCCAAACGAAGCGACATTCCCATCCATTATTTTATCTCCTCTTCTATGTGAACCTTAATTGTTGTCGTAACCTCAGGATGAAGCTTAACAGGAATGTTAAAAATGCCAGGAGTTCTGATAGGCTCCGGCAGGTCCATTTTCTTCTTATCGATGTCGAGACCGCACTGCTTCTTCGCCTCCTCAGCAATTTCCTTGCCGGAAATGGAACCGAAGGTCTTGCCGCCCTTGCCTACCTTTATCTTAAGGTTAACTGTCTTGCTCTCATAGACCTTGGCAAGCTCCTTCGCCTCCTCCAATATTTCCTTCTGCCTCTTAGCCTCAGCGGCCTGCTGCTGCTTTAGCATATTTAAGTTAGCAGGAGTAGCCTCTACTCCTAATTTCTTAGGCATAAGAAAATTCCTGGCGTAGCCGTCACTTGTATTTACAATTTCTCCCTTTTTGCCGAGAGATTTTACATCCTCAAGTAAGATTATTTTCATGATAAATCACCATCCTCATTCATTTTATCAAGTACTGCCTTGACCTTATCCATAGCCTCAGGCACCGTCACTCCGGTAAGCTGCGCACCGGCAACCGACATGTGACCGCCGCCACCTATCTTCTCCATGACAGTCTGAACATTTAATTCATCTATACTCCTTGCGGAAATATAAATCTTGCCGTCATACGGGGTAAATACGAACGAAGCCTTGATATTTGAAATATCCATAAGCTCATTCGCAACCTGGGCACCCAATATGGTAGGATTCTTGACACCGGTATTTTCGCATTCGGCGAAGGCGTAATGCTCAAGATAAACATCCGCTGTGCTTATACTCTGAGCCCTGAACTTAAAGGCGTCCATATCACTTCTGAAGGTCTTACGAATCTTCGTTACATCAGCGCCCTTCTGCCTTAAAAAGGCGGCCGCCTCGAAGGTTCTTACACCGGTCTTCACAAGGAAATTATTGGTATCAATCATAATACCCGAATACATGGCGTTAGCTTCCGGCGGTTTGATATTTACATCTCCGTCTATATACTGGAGAATTTCCGCAACCATTTCACAGGCCGATGAAGCGTAAGGCTCTATGTACGAAAGCACCGCGTTCTGGATGACATCCTCGCCCTGCCTGTGGTGATCGAGAATGACAATAGTGCTTACACGGCTCAGAAGCTCTTCACATTCCGTGTAGCTCTGGCGGTTGACATCGACGACGACAAGCATAGTGTTACTGTCTACCATCTCAAGAGCCCTGTCACTTCTGATAAAGAGGTCATCCTCGTAATCGCCGCTCTCATTCATCATATCGATAATAGGCGCCGTAGAGGTTGAAATGTCGTTGATAACAATATGCGCCTTAGTATTCAGAGTCTTCGCCACACGATAAACACCTATAGCCGCTCCGACAGAATCAACATCCGCCATCTTATGGCCCATAATGAGGACATTATCCTTGACCTCAATAAGCTCCGAGAGGGCATGAGCCTTGACACGGGCCTTAACTCGGGTAGTCTTCTCTTGCGTAGCGCTCTTGCCGCCATAATACTGGATGTGGTCCTTCTCCTTAATTACGACCTGATCGCCGCCACGGGCGAGCGCCATATCTATAGCCGCTCTCGCGTAATCAAACTCACGAGAATACGACTCCTCCGACACACCGATACCTATCGAAATGGTAACGGCCATATTATTTCCGATATTTACCGACTTCACATCGTCAAGAAGCGAAAATCTCGAAACCTGAAGCTCTGACAGATATTTCTGCCTGAAAATAACGATATACTTGTCCTTCTCAAGCTTACGGACAACCGCGTCAATCCCTTGCATGAAGCGGGTTATCTTCCTGTCGACAAGGGCCATAAGAAGTGACCTGCGGACTTCGTCAATACTCTCAAGAGCCTCCTCATAATTATCTATATAAAGAAGCCCGACTATCATCTGCTTGTCGCGATTTTCACGGATGAGGGTATTTATCTCGGTCTCATCATAGAAAAATATGGAAATCATGGCTCCGCCACCGGGTAGGGCGGAATTATCTTCCATGTTTCTTCTCATTACGGCCTTAAAGTCCTTATCACCTATTGTGATTTTCTCTTCACCATCAAGCACATCCATGTCCGGGTAGGCATCAGGACTGAGCTCGGGTATAGCCTCGTATATAGGGTGCTTCAGTGAGCCCTTCTTGCTGTAAAGGTCATAAAAGGCATCATTATACCATAGAATATTACCCTTGCCATCTATAACGCAGTAGGGAACAACGAGCTCCTTAAGCATGCCCTTCTCATTCTTCGCGAATTCCATGCCAAAGCTTATCATCTCGCGGCCAAGGCCCGCGTAGCGGAAAAAGAAGAGCATCAGCGCCAAGGTGATATAGGCCGCTACAATCACAAACGCTATAATTCCGTTTCTTCTGTCGCTATAGTCGACAAGAAGAGCAAGCATCGCTACCGGTATAGAAAGCCACAGAGGCCAGGCAAAATATAGCCTGAATCGCCCCGTGAAACGTCCTCTTTCATTTTTATCCTGTTTCAACTTTTTTTCCTCAAATATTTAACTAAGACTCCACAAGACGGGGGTCTAACCCCTCTTTGCGGAAGACTATTTTCATTATACTACAAGGTAAGCGGGAAGGTCAAGTACCGCCTAAGACATAAAAAAGGCCCCGGCTAATGCCGAGGCCTTCTTTATTTTTTTGCCACTTTGGATAGTTTAATAAAATACCTTTATCATCAATTATACCTTGCGCAGGCAATCCTCAAACTTTCCTGTCCACCATTTCAGATACCCGGCTTTTGTGGGATGCACCGAATCATGCATATACAAAGCATAATCGTCAGAATTTACAGAGAGCATCTCCGAATCATTATATAAATCCAAAACTGTAATTTTATCCTGCTTAGCGATTTTGTGAAGCAGTTCCACCATTTTCTGATATTTTTCACTCTCAAATCTTGAGTTCGTATAAAAAATGACAGGACATCCCCATGTCTTGCGCGCAAAGCTTATGATGTACTGTATCGCCCCGGCAACAGTCGCGGTATTACATTCTTCTTCATTAGCAACAACATGTCCTAACGGCGCCATATCCTGTCCTGCGTCATTCGTAGACAGCTGACAAATGAAGGCATCAGCTCTGAAATTCTCAGGAATCCTCTTTATTCTCTCAACATATGATTCGGCCTTGCCTGTCGCCAGTGTTGTGCCTGAAACGGCCTCTTTCACTGCTATTATCCCATCTATTGCCTCCAGGTATTCGACAAATGATGTGCCCCCGGCTGCCGCTCCATATGTGACAGAGCTTCCAAGAAATATTACTCTCTTTCCAATGAGTGGAGAAATGGGATTGACTGCTAGGTTTTCAACGTCATACTCTGACGCGTTTCCGGGTTCTATATCCTTATACATATAATTTTCCTTTCAGAATAAACATAGCTCCGCCATGACCTTGACCTGCCAGGTGACTGCACCGGTCCGGTCTGCTTTGACGGTGACATTTGCCTTGCCCTTTTTCTTTGCTGTGACGGTGAATGTCGCATAGTAAAAAAGGAAGTGCCGCTGCCGCCAGAAGACCAACGCAGTTTTTTATAATGGATCTTCGACGTCGCCAGCCGGCCCTTAGGCTTGGTGGTAACTGTGGCATCTTTCTTTGGGTTTGCCCCATTGCCGTAGAGATAGAAGGAGAAGGTTCCCTCGTCCCCGACCCACATCTGGTCCGGGGCAGAACTTTTCACGACCGTCTCTGACGCGGCGAATGCCTGATTTGGAAAAAGCTGGAGCGTGAAGAATGCTGCGATGACCAAGGCTGTTGCAGCCCTTGTGACTCGCCTGACGGACGCGATCCTTCTTGTGCTTTTCATGTGGACCTCCTTTGTGAAATCTTTCGTGCCGGCTACTCCAATTAATGGGGTCTGACCCCGTATTTTAATTACTGTCGCAGTTTTTTCAAATATTCTTTTTTCTCATCGGAAATCCTTAAGCTCTCACACGCCTTCTTTATTGTCTGCTTGTGGACCCACTCGGGCAGGCGCTTCTCCTCTAACCAGATGATGGCAGAGTTCCACTGCTTCGCTAGGGCTGTCGCGAAATACCAGGCGATCATCATATTTACATAATACTCATCCGACTTTATTTTACCGACAAGCTCCAAATATTCAGGCTTGAAGTCCTCGTCAAGATAGAGTCTCATAAGCATTCCGACTCCGTAGCGGATTGTATAGGTTTCACCGGAGGCAATCCATTTATAGATATGGGGAAGAAGCTCTTCCTTATGCTTCGTGAAGCACTTCGGAGCAGGCGAATCGCACGTGGCCCAATTATTTATATAGGGGAGAAACCTCTCAAGGAGAAGGATACAGCGGTCATAATCCTTGATCTCCGCGATAAGCATCATATGAAGGTTATTTTCCTCATAATAAAAATGAGGCAGCTTCCTCATAAAAATATCAACTGTCTTCCCTTTCTTAGAGAATTCCTTCGCAAATGCCCTAAGGACAGGTGTCCTGATACCGATAATCGTTTCCCTGTTCATGGTCGGCATGAGCCCGCTCTGAAAGTCACGGTACTCAACATCCTGTAACATCAATAGCTTTTCCTGTAATTCTGTCATTTCACTTCTCTCTGACTGCCTTGCCGGTCATGTGATCTATGGTTAAATCAAGGACCACGGTCCTCCCCGCGCTTCCCATTTCTTTTTCAAGATGCTCATTGTCAGGAAAATATTTAGTGCCAAGCAGGCGTAGTTTCTTATTTTTCTCGCCCTCATCGGTTATTTCGCTTACCCTTCCGAAGGCTATAACGCTGGTAAAATGATACCACCAGTCATTTTCTTCCTTCACTCCGTCTGAAAGAACGCAGAATGAGACCTTGTCGTGCTTCCTCACCGCGTCAAGCTTATGCCCTTCCATGGCGCAGTGAAAATAAATGTGACCGTCTTCATATACGAAATCCAGAGGCACGGTATACGGGTATTCGTCGTCGCCCAGAGCCGCCAGCACGCCCCTCTTGCCCTCATTTAAAATGCGCAGACACTCATCCTCACTCACCTGCTGCTTAAAACGTCTCATCTCACGAAACATGGATTTCCACTCCTTTTCAAGACTATATTGCGTTTCTCCGTTTCCGTTATTCCTAAAGCGCTTAATTACACGTTTCCCGCTCAATATACAAGCATGATATTTTACTATATCGCAAAAATATATTAAGCCACCTGGTATTATTATCAGGTCTCACGTCATCTGTCTAAAACGTCTTCTCTAAAGTTAATTTTAATTAATGGGGTATGACCCCGTATTTGACCCCGTATTTTGTACCATATGTAGGACAGCCAAGTCAGTGAAAATTTTATTACTTTTGCCTATCAAAAACATGGGCCTCTATCAAAAACTTCCTCATTAACTCACTTGTTATTTCCCAGCTCGCTCTCTATTTCCTCGATAGTAGGAAGACTGCCTTTGAATTCTTCTGGCATGAAAGTGGAAATATCATATTCAGAGATTCCTATCGGCTGACTGCTGGCCTCCAATGCATATCTGGCTTTTACGTTATCCTTGGATTTACAGATCAGCAGTCCTAGGGTATCTCCATCAGCAAGCCCCTTTAATTCGTGATTTACAGCCACCATGAGGCGGACTTCTCTGCCAACAAATGCAAAACCATTGCCAAGCTCAAGCAGGAACTTAGTGATATTATCCATCAATGCATCTTTAAGTTCCTTCTCATCGTATGATTCCCTGATCATAAGGAAATCAAAGTTGTACGGATCCTTTGTTATTGCCTGAGCCAGGTCACTTTCTGCTGGCGGAAGCGTTGCTCGGAAATTGGTAATCGCTTTGCCCTGCCGTTCATATAGATCTGTATCAAGAAAGTTCAGCAGTACTGCTCTGGACCAATTGTTATCAAAGGTTTTCTTTACAAAGAATAATGCTTTGTCACGATTGCTCCCACATTTACTCATGATAGCAATTACATGTCCCCAAGGAATATAAAAAACATATTCTTCTGGATTTGTACAATCTGATAATTGCGAAACAAGTTGTTTCGTGAATCCAGGCTGATTCAATTGCGAAGCATCTCTGAATTAACACTCATTGCTGCCTTAATCTGGCTCTTTCGAAAATCGTCCGCGATGCCTTTTATCCATTCCTGATATTTCTTATCAGAATTGATCAGCTCATTCATAATAATTTCCCCCTCTGAATACATTTAATATCACGGGCTATGGACTTACGTTCTGCCTTTATACCCTTTTCTTCAAGCTTCCTGCCGATCCCACTGGAGTTTAAAGGATGCTCGGGATCCGTTTCTTCCATGATCCGCAGGACATTTAATAATTTTACCTTGATAAACTCTGAAACAAATGCCTCGATATACACATGAACTTAAACACTGTAATCAACGGATTTTCTAACAAACTGATTGCCACTTTGTACCAGATTGCTTTCTACTGATTCCCTTGTGACACTATCCAATATGCTAGAATCAAACGGCTGTCCCGGTTCCCAGTCTGGATTTGCTACCTTTACAGCCGCATACATAGCAGAACAATATTTACCCTCATACTGTTCCAAAGTCCATGTTCCTTTTGCACGATCCTCTTATTTTGCCGGTTTCCAAAGGTATAATCCTTCGCCAATAGTCATCTTCCTGATCAGACGCAGCATCTCTACATCAGGATTATACAAGGTCATATGTATATCGTCAGGTTCCGAACAGATCAAAGTTTCCCCAATTACTATATTAGCGTATTTTGTTCGCATTACATCAGCAATGTGTTCTGGGGATGGATTAACGATCTCCTCCCCATCTATAAACATGTCCCGGTAGCAATTCAGCTTTAATACCAGATTAATCTGTTTCTGCTTGATCGCCGGAAACTGTTTCTGATTCAGATAATACTCTTCAATCGCAAAATACTGTCCTCTACTATCCTTTGGCACCTGTAACGGAAGGATGTCGATGATCCAGAAATCCTTCTGCATCAGTTCTTCAATTTTACTGCTCATTTAGCCATTCCTTCAATTTCACTTCTGCATCCCTTTGCTCTTTTCCATGTACCATCCCTTGATTCGGTTTTCACACTGGAAGACAGGATAGCCTACCTCCTGGATACGGTTAATATCCCGGGCTCTCAGGCCTTGTTCTCATCATTATTTTGCTTCTATAAATAGTAGAACTCCTTCTGCGCCTCTATCTCCGCCCGCAGTTCTTCCTCCGTCGGCAGATACAGCTTATATTTTGAGGCAAAGAGCTGCTCATTATCATGTAAGACTGAACATCTGGCGATATCCTCGTCTGTATCGGAGCATAAGACGATTCCTAGTGTCGGATTGTCATCCGGTGCCTTTTTCAATTCATCATACATCCGGATGTACATATCCATCTGCCCTACATCCTGATGCGTGATTTTTGTTGTCTTCAGGTCAATCAGGACAAAGCACTTTAAAATATAATTGTAGAAAACAAGGTCGATATAGTAATCCTCTTTCTCGGTATGGATCCTGTGTTTTCAGAATCCGGTAATAGTACTGCGAGGAGATATTGCGCTGCAGAGTCCTTACGCTCCAGGACTGATCAAATGCCTCAGATGCATACCAATCACGAGCTTCCGGATCAGCGACCTGAAGCAGCCTTTCATAATGAGTCCAGGATAATAATTGTGCGGTCGGTGATAGCACAATTCCCCGCCCTTCAGATTGTGCCATCAGTGATGGCATAATCTCTGGGAAATATCTATAAAACTGCTGATACTTATATAGGTTTCTCTTAGTGAAACCTTTCCCGTATTTCTCCGTCAACGTTACTGCAAGCGATTCGATAATCTTTTTCCCGTATTCTGCTCTGTCAGAGCCTTTCAGTTCTTCTTCCGAGATGCGTCTGCCAATCAACCAGTTCCTGATAACCAGAATCGCATTCACGGATTTGATTGTATTTTTCAAGCCTTACTGTACTGATTAAAGCATAAACATCAGAATAACTGCAGGAATCGTTTTCCTGTAATCCTTCTCCAAAATGGTATAGGCTGCGCCCATTAGTATAGCTCCAATGGCGGCAAACAGGCCGTCTGCCACGGATCCTTTTGTAAGTATGTGCATCAGGCCCCAGACAAGTGCCAATACAATCCCGCCAAAAGGCATATTTTCTTTTCCTGTCCATTTTTCAAAAGCCATATGTCCATAGACGACAGCAATGGAAATAACAAACCCCTCCACCGCATAATAAATATACTGAAATATAAAAAGAACTGGTCCGATATGCAGATATTCCATATAAGGCTTGAAACCGCCCCAGGCAATTTCTTTTATGATGATATTTACAACAAGGGCAATAATCAGAAACAGGACCTGCCTTCTGGTTACTCCTGTTCTCTTTTCCCAAACATCAAAACCGGTTGTATTTCTTCCAATCCACAAAACAAGAAATCCTAAAAGTGTCCAGCCGATAGTTGTGATGATCAGATGGACAATATTTGCAGTGATATCCGTCCCTGGATGAATTCCCAAAGCTGCTTCAATCGCACCAAGCAGCAGTTCAAACGCAAAAACAGCACAGGCATAAAGTGCTACCCATAAATAATCAAACCCAGTTACTTTTTTTGTTTTCATCTCATCTACCTTTCCCAAATCCAAAGTCTCGCAGGGAAACTTTCCAACCTATTTAGCGTTTTTTCTTTGCCCGCATAACTATATATACTCTTTTATCTTATATTGTTACATGAAGAGAATTTGCATACTTTTTTATGGCATGCTCATAGAAATGTCCGCCATTCATTAGGCAACAAATTAATGGGGTCTGACCCCGTATTTAATACGCCTCATCGCTCGAAACATTACTTTTCCTCCCTTATACTACTTCTTTTTATATCTTCTATCCTTTGTCGTTCCAAGACTTTCGACAAGCCCCAAATCAGCAAGCTCATTTAAAATCTGTCTTGTTCTCGGCGCCTTAAGCCCAATTTTATCAGCAACAAATTCCGTTATATATTCCTCTCCCTCTTCCATAAGACCTATAATTTCTTTTTGCCTCTTTGTAAGAATGGAATTCGCTGATTTATTCGCTGATTTATCCGCTGATTTTTTCGCTGATTTTTTCGCTGATTTTACCATCGGAAGTGTCAGGACCATACTCCTCTTCCACCTCCGGGAGCTGCCAGCCTTCCTGCTCCCATACTGAAAAAATATCCGGGACGCCACTTCCCGCACGTTCTCCGATATTAATCAGTATCCCACAGAGACCCGGACAGCCCACCGGAAGCCTTCTTCACTTCCCGGCGATTGTCTTCTCGGTATTCATCAAATTTTCTAATATCGAAAAACTCACTCTCCATAATAATAACCTCTCAGCTCACGAAACATAAGCCGTCTCTCCTTTTTCATGCTCTTCATTTCCATCTGAATCTCTATCCAAAACACACGCAATCTTTACGGGAAAGGATGCTCAGCAGCATACTTCACCGCTTCATTTTGGAACTCATCAGAACTTACATTTTCAAAGTATTTCTTATGCCATTTCGTATAGTCAGATTTCTCACGAATAATTACCGAAATAAAATGTTCTGCCTCTACTATTCCCAGATTCTTCATAAGGCATTCCATCCCCATATCCATTATTTCTGCTGTATTTGTCATACCGTCACACCTCCAATAATCTGATAAACTCTGTTGGATCAACAACCTTAATCGCATCAGATTCGTACTTTAGCAGTCGATCATCAGTAGTAATCATGTAATCACATCCGGCTAATATTGCGCAAGCAGTATGGTAAGCATCAGCTGTCTTTACACCGGTTGCAATTATCTTATCTGCAATCATTTTAACTTCTTCGGCCCTATCTATATCAATATAGTCACTGTAGTTTTCCCTTACAAATGCTTTTATCGCAGTCTTTCTGTTTTCATAAGGATTCCTACCATTTTCATAGTTAAGGACATATGAACATGCAAGAGCCAATTCCTTCTTTCTGATTTTCTCCTGAATCCTCAACTTAGCCTGAGTCTCAAGAGAAATACGCAATTGGCCCTGGTCATCATACGGCCTATTGTAGCAGCAATTGTCAAGATAGACCTTAATTTGCTTATTATCACTCATAAAATGCCTTTCAAAAATATTGCTATATATAGAATAACACAAATCAGAGAATAAAGCTATTAACGTAGACTAAAATTCGACATAAACGTGCAAAGATACGATATACAGGATCTCATTCTCACCCTAAAACGCTGATACACCCTCTTCGTTCATCTAAAATCTGTCTTGTTCTCAGTGCCTTAAGCCCAATTTTATCTGCAACATATTCCGTTATATACTCCTCTCCCTCTTCCATAATACCTATATTTTCTTTTTGTCTTGCCCTTTATCTTGCCTTTTCCCTGAGTGTTCGCCCCCGATTCCTCCCATCCCGTGTCTGGCTTCACGGCGTAGCCGTGGTGCCTGACTCGGATGATTATTTTTCAAAATAAAGCTCTTATTGCCATTCTCCAAGATTTCTCTATCATTATACAGTATTTATGGCAATCAATTCACGCAGAACAAACCTTATTTTCCTATACAATAAACATATTACCTTAGTGGGCATTCAGACTTCTTTACATTCTTAGCCAGCTTATTAAATCCTCTACTGCATAAGTACTCCGATAAATCATATACACTCTGCTCTGATCGAGGTCCTATAGTTATTTCCTTTATCAATGATTCAAAACCAACCTCATTTTCCATGCAAAGTTCCCGAATATTGACAACCAGTGTTTTCTTAATTGATCCTCTTATATTTTTGTATTCTATACCTGAATGCCCGATCGGATTATTTCCCAGAGTAACTATCCTAACTTCCTCTTCAGACTTAAAGCTGATATGTTTTCTGATATATGAGGAAGCTTCAATATTTATTTGTAGACCTTTCCTTGAAGAAAATCCATAAGGAAACTGACCGGTTTCAAAGTAGGTTCTTAAGATATCATAAAGATCATTTCTCCTGATATCATATTCATAAAAGACATTATTAAATATTATTGGCTGATTCATTACGGCTCTATAAAATAACTCTGTATCAAATGTAAGACATGCTCCCATTGCATTTGAAGCATACCTTTCCCATTGAGCTGCATTATCTCTGAGTTTTGAGAGACACATTGCAAATGGAAAATTTGAGGTAACTCTGCTAGTTAATTCCTTAAAAAAATGTTTACAGTCTTCTTTATATTTGTCGTCTAAATCTGTCAATAAGGCTTCTTGCAAATTATTAATAAAATCTCTGCATTCATTCTTGTCATTCATATTTGAGGTATTACCAAACCATAATTCCCCATTATCTATAATACCACATAGTGCATCTATAGACGTATAGTGATATAGTTCACTGCCACACTTTTCAACTTTCTCATGAACCAATTGTTCATCTATTGATGTCATTCAAAATCACCTGATAATCATTTTATAATGCATCTAGCTTAATCAATTACCTATTCGTCAAAACATCAATTAATGCATTTGCTATACGCTCTGCTTCAGATTCCGTATTATTCTTTCCAAGGGATATCCGTATCGTTCCTTCTGCATACTTATCAGGAACACCAATTGCATCTATAACATGAGAAATCTGGGTATTAACACTGTCGCATGCCGATCCGGTCGAAATGCAGATCTTCTTTAAATCAAGTCGATGCAGCAGCATCTCCCCCTCAGCATCAGCAAACGAAAGGTTAATATTACCAGGTATCCGACAGCCGCTTCCATTGCGAATGAAATCCAGGCCCGCATTCTGTAATATTGTAATAACTATGTTTTCCAAATTCCTAAGATGTTTTTCATTATCTCCCATCTGTACACAGTTTTTTTCAAGCGCACAGGCCATCGCAACTATGGATGCAATATTTTCTGTTCCTGCTCGACGTCCTTTCTCCTGAGCGCCTCCATCTATGAATGGTCGAAGCTCAAGTCCCTTCTTTATATAAAGGAATCCTATCCCTTTAGGTGCATTGAATTTATGCCCCGACGCTGACAACATATCAACGCCAAGCTCATGCACATCTATCGGAACATGTCCAACTGCCTGTACCGCGTCTGTATGAAAGATCCCTCTCTTATTGTGCGTAACGTCCACCAACTTCTTTACCGGCTCTATTGTACCAATTTCATTATTGGCAAACATAACAGAAACCAGAGTCTTCGAATCATCCAACATCCTATCGAGATCGCTTGGCGATACTACTCCCGTACTGTCTACCGGGAGATATTTCACGGTCTTCCCTACATCCTCCATAGACTTGCAGGAGTTCAATATTGCATGATGTTCTATAACAGATGTAACAATCTGATCTGTTAAATTAGATCCCATCTTAATAGCCCAGTTGTCGCTCTCTGTTCCACATGAAGTAAAGTATATCTCTTCTGGATCTGCTCCAATACATTTTGCAATGGTTTCCCGTGCTGCCCGTAAAGCTGTTTTACATTTCTGTCCGAACTCATATGGCTGAGAAGCATTTCCGTAATCATTTAACAAATACTCTTTCATTAATTCAAAAGCATCTGCATCCAATTTAGTTGTGGCTGCATTATCCGCATATATCATGCTTCATCATTCCTTCCAAACAAACGCCGCTATTTTCTGGTCTATCCAACTCACGAGCCGCTTTCTGTTTTTTACAATATATTTTGCCCAATCGGCATATACCTCTATTCGTTTAGGGGCTTCCTCTATCGCAAAAATGGAATATATATTGGCCTCATTGTTACGGGATAACTTCTCAATTAGTAGATTCTTTTCTTTGTCTGTTTTTCCCTTCAACTGATCCTGCCAAAGATACGCTATCAATCTGTACGGGACATAATTACATAATGCCGACACTTCTCTTTTCAGTCTTTTGCTCTCTGTATGATTAAGCGCATCAAAAATTTCACCCATCTTTGACGACTGCATTAACCCTTCCGTATTGATTGCCAAAACGGCAACATCATACAGTTTATCGAGTGGTCTGATACGTCTTCCCAAGGTGCACACATCTGAAAAAGAATATGCGCACATCCAAGATGCCATTTCATAGAAAGAAAATATCCTACAATCGTTAGACACATTTACCAGAATAGCCTTTAAAAAGTAAAGTTTGTAACTATTCATCAGGTTCTTCCCTGACACCATGGTATTAAGCTCAGCTTCATAATCAACTGTCATAGATCTCTTACCTTAATGTCCGGCATTGTCGGATTGTATTCCATATCCGCAAGTGAAAGCTGGTTACGTATTATCTTTCTCTTTTCAAAAGCAGGTCGGAAGCAGTACGTCTCAAAATCCTCTTTGCTGATATCCCCAACAGATTTGACATCTGGAAACAGTATTTTCATATATGCTGTTGCTAAACGAATAATTGCCGTAGTGTCACGGGTATCTGCGTTTTTCGGAATATCAAGCATATCAGTTACTACCGAAGCATACTTAGACATTCCCCTCTGCATAGATAGTATCTCAGAAAAATATTCTACGTTTAAGGAATATCCCTCGAGTTTTAAATCTTCAGTAATTCTTGGTAGATACCATCCTTCTATCATTCCATGGAACCTATCTAAGAGTGCAGTATCATGAAATACTTCCGGCAGCTCTTGGAAATATCTTTTATTGATAGGCATTCTATGATTATCCAGATCAATATTTCCAAGAAGGATCAGCCCTGCAGTCGACGTCTGTTTTGCATGTCCCATTGTAAAAGAGCCATTCTCAAGGTAGCCTTTTAAAGCGCCTTGGAGTTCCTCTTTATCTCCAAAAACGATCGTCTTGATCTCGTCCATGGAAACAAATTCATAATTTGGAATGATGCCCGGCTTATTCGCAGCCATATCATAAAATAGTTTTGCTCTTGTTACTTTGCCACCGCTAATCATCCAGCCGTACTTGCTGAGGTTGTTAAAAATATACGACTTTCCCGTTCCTTTAGGAGCCAATTCGATCATATTCAAGTTCGGCTCGCAAAATACCAACAGTCTGGAAATGAATAATAACTTCTGTGTATACGACTCAAATTGTGAGGAATCCGGATTATATTCCATACAGCGAATGATAAAGTCAATCCATTCTTGAGTATTAAATCTCTTGCGCGCCTCGCAATAATAATCAAGATCTGGTGAATACGGTTTGAACGGCTTAAACTTCACAAGATCGGCATAGCCTTTTTCCCGTCCCTCAGGCTGTACATATTCCAGTGTTACTATGCCCCAGTTTTCACCTTCCTTCAGATTTCCTTTCTGAGAACGCATTACATAATCACTGATTCTTCCTTCATTGCTCTTTATACCGATATCAGGAATAGAAAATTTAAACAAACCCGATTTGAGATCCGATTCCACGATAATCCTTACAAGAATCTGGATGGTCTCTCCCTTCATCAATCGGCTCTTAATATCACTATCTTTTGTTGGAATATGTTTTTCCAAAAAGGCAAAAAGTGCCTCTTTATCAACATTTTCTTTTTCGTCAGAATAACGTTTTATCAGCCAGTCTTTGATGTAAGATGGCAGATTTATTCCAGCAAACATGTTGTAGCGGGTAGGTGTCTTATAGATAGATTCCTCCGGGAATATATCATGTATTTTATTATCAAGTTCAGTCATCGAACAAATCATCCCCCATGTGTGTAGAAGGAACAGTTCTGAAGTTATAACTCTTGTCAGCTATATGTACTTCAATATCCTGTTCAATTCCTCTATTTAAATCGCCTTTCCATACTTTCAGTTCCTGATCATATTTCAAGACGGTATTTGTACCATCTGCTGCAGTCAGTTTCACCGGTGTATCTTTCGGATCCGGACTAATCTTAAATGCAACTGTTTTTTGAAGTCCCGACACTTTCAACTGATCTGGCTTAACTCTGAATGTCTTACTAACGGTCCTTCCTCGCTGCGCTATAATAACAGGAACAAGTACTTCTTCCAGTGTTGCGCCACCATGAACAACATACTTCGAATTGTTATATAGTGATTGGCTATTTAATGCAATAACCCATTTCCTGGAAAACTCATCTTCATATAGCAAATAATCGTCGGATTCTGCTACATATGTATCATCTTTCCTTTGGTAGCATCTTCCATCATGCTCCGCTTTCTCAAAATTATACTTTTTCCCCTTTTTACAGATTTTATGGCTTATCGTACTCCCATGATCAGCAGTGATGGCAAACGGTTCCTCTCCTTCTTTCATTACTATCTGAGAAACAATATCATCAATTATCTCGAGAGAACTCTCCAGATTCGTAACTGGATAGTATATTCCACCATGAATAACTTTCTGGTCATAATCTGAAATCCATATATATTCGGATGGATAGCAATCTTTTGCCTGCTTAGTTATAGAAGGAATATGACATTTTGTATATGCACTATATACAATGGTTTCCCCTTTTTTCTCTAATAGGCTACTGAGGTAACCCAAATACTCAGCGCCGACACCATCCAACACATATACATTTCCCGTAAAACCTTTTTTCTTAATTGCCACCTCCGCATGCTCAATTTCAGAATCCGTATACCAGGAGTAAAACTCCTCTGGGGTTTTATTCCATCTTCCAATGAGTTCATCATATTTACCGGATTTACAAAGTTCCAGTCTGTACTTCCGATATTCTGAGAAGTATGCATCGAACTTTTCAGAATAAGATTCCGGATCTGACTGTCCAGCTTCAGCAGTTAGATAGTCATAAAACTTAGGATAAATATCATTGATTTCCTCTCTCTCAAGAAGATTCATTCGATAAAGCCATACTGTCAGTTGGCGTTCATATTGACTGGAGTCTGTTAAAAATGGCTTTACTTCATCTTCAATTGCCGATGAGAGTACAGATTCATGATTTAATATAATTGGTTCATCTTTTGTAAAATCTATCGCATCAATACTCTCGGATGTCTTACGCCTAATAAGTTCAATAAGAAAGCTATTGTAATAAGCCACCAGACGATCTGTGAATTTAACCTCGCGGTCTACCTTTTTGATGCTGGCAACTATTTTCTTCCTTTCTTCACAAAAGTTAGTGTTATGAGCAGCAACGGCATATTTATATACCGTCTCAATAAGTTCGGAATCAGACAAATCTTCTAACTGATTCATCACATTATAAAGATATGAATCGGTCGGATAGTTTCTAAGGACATAGTTTTGTATCAACCAATGCATATATGTATCATTTGCTTTCCACAGTTGATAAAAATTATCGATGTCGATAGATAATGTATTTGCTTTTCGAAGTATGAGTGCGTTGATATCGCAAATTCTTGTTGTTCTAATGTCATTCAAGAAGATCTTATAAAATTTTTCCGGATTCTTCTTGTAGCCCCGCATGTCATAGACCGAAAACATATACCCCAGCATATCACAATATGTCTTGATTCTTTTTATGTTATATACATTATCTGGACTTGCCTGACCATAAAAGTAAAGCAGTGTCTTTGACATGCAAATTATTGGTACCGACGTATCAATGTCCGGATTTCTCCACATACCGAACCATTCAGCCGAATTATCTACTTCATTGCTGCGATCACCGATTTCTAGATTATCATCAATGAAATAAATTCTTGGCAAATCCTCTATATCTGTTTCATTGATAAAAGGGTTGTATGTATCAAATCTTCTGTGATACTGCTTAACGGTTTTTTTTAGCTGGCTATACAATGCAAAACAAGGAATATATATTCGCCTTTTGGGATTATCTTCTGGATTCTCTAACTCAAGTAGACTAATCACCAAAGTTATAAAATCAGCTCGCGACAAAAATCTTGAATATTCTGAAAAACCCACAATTAAATGATTCTTTGCGGGGTCAAGATTATAGACGGCCTTTCTTAATCGATCTGTAGTAATCCAAGCATCTTCATATGGAAGTATATTTTGGATATCGAAAAATTCGGTGTTAGGAATATTCTGCTGCAATTTCATTAATGCAGCAGAAGTTCCTTCTCCATATTTCATGCTCAAAAATCGAACAGGATATCTGTCATATGACCCACTCTTTTTTGCATCTTTCTTAATTGAATCCAGTAAGGCCTCTATATCCATTCAGCAAGCCCCCCAACACTTATAAAAATTCGTCTATATCCTTCAGTACATTGCCATAACGATCTGCTAACAGCATCAGTAACTGGTACAACTTTTCAGCATTATCTTTATTTGCCTCAACCTTTTCCTTTACGCGGCTGCGGATTTCCTGAGATGCATTGCCATCATTTTCCCTAACCGACGTTCCTTGGCAATTATCTTCCCTCTGAGTATTAGTTTCTCCTCCATCATCTATGTTATCTTCTGTAGGCGGTTCTGGCGAAGGCGTTGATTTAATAATTTTCCACATTAGAATCTGTTCATGGATATCGTCTTCTTCCCAAAAAACAATCTCACCAGAAAGCTTTCCACCAAGAAATGCTTTGACATCTTGAAGAGAGGAAGCATCTTCGCCTATCGCACTCAGCTCTTTAATTATAAAATTATCCAGGCACTGTGAACTTTCAACACTCGCTAATGCTGAAGAAAGTTCAACATCAAAGGTCTTAATTCCTTCCAGTAAATCCACAATGAAGCTTTGCTGAATACTTTCATCTGTGCTTTTTGAGAACTTAAACATCTTATCGATAAACTTTTTATATTTATCAGATGTATTCCCAATATACTTAAGAGCCCATAGTGGAGCTTTGTTCTGCTCTTTAAATTTGGTTCTTATTGCCCACTTTGTCCCAAGCAGCCCTTCCTGATCGTCAATTCCAAATATCTCATTGAGTTTTTCTGTTAAAGAACGTTCTTCCTCCGTACTCATTCTAACTACACACTTGTCGTTGAATCGCCCGCTTTCCCAATAGGTAAAGATAGCCACAACAATATCCTTCATTACGGTTTTATCGATTCGTTGACCATTTCCTGAAGTGTATAATCTGTCAACATAAGGTCTTAATGCAAACGCTAACGCCCCCATGAACAAACGATTCTGATAATAGCCATATTCTGGGCTTGCCAGGAATTTTAATTCTTCCGCCAAATTTATCGACGTGTCATTTTTCTTTTCCTCAAGTATCCTTTCGACCTCTTTACATACCTTAACCACCGGCACATTTTCGTCATCTGAAATAAGTTCCAGCTTGTTATCAAAAAGCATGGTTGAACCATCCACCAGCAAATACTTTACAGCTCCATCATTGCTTGTGGCATTCTGTTCCAATTCACTCTTGCTTGCAGAATACAGTACGAGTTCAACTGCTTTTTTACTTGTTTGGTGCTTCCATGCTGTATTAGGAACCGGGAGCGAATCCAGACCATATTTGAAAATTGTCTTTACATAACTATCCTTCAAATGCTTGTTACACAGGTTAAATGGAACATGAATCACATCGCCTCTGAAAACCATATCAGCCATTCCAGAAGCTATGATTTCTTCCGTCCATTGTGTAATCCACTTTTCAGCATTCTTCTGTCCTTCGATACGCTCCTCATCCATCTGAAGGGATCGAGCTACAGCCTCCTGTGCAAGGCTGTCCATGTAAGCCTCAAATCTCCTATTGCCAAGTTCAGTATTAACAAGTACAAAGACGATATTCTTAAAGTCTTCTTCCTTGGACAACCTCACGAACATATCTCTGGATGTATTCTGATCAGTTTCTGTTCTTCCGAGAAGATCATCAAGTTCTTTTGTAGCTCCACGATACAGGACAATCGCTACATTAATGGTATATGAGTGTTTAAATTTTGCAGTTATTTTTCCCTTTAGAAGATGTTCTTTCTCACCTCCCCAGAATACCTGCGCATCAAGTTCTCTTGGTACACTTCTTGAAATATTGGTCTGAAGCTTTCCTAGTGCGGTTACCGAATACTCTTCGACAACCTTACTTATATCTTCTTTTGAAGGATATATTCTTTTTTTCTCTTCAAGGATCTTCTTTTGAGGCAATGAAGATGAGGAAACTTCGAATACTCCCTCAGGATTCCTATGAAGAATCTGCGCATCATCAAGATAATCAAGTATGCTACTGACCTCGCTGTCTTCAAGGACTCCGCTGAAAGCTGCCTTGATATTATCTGTACTTGGGTTAACCATATTACGTTCAGACGTGTCAGCATCCGTGGTTGTTACCCTATACAAAATATTCAGCAGCAGGATAACCTTAAAAACCGCAAGATAATTAGACCCTTTATTAGTTACTGTTTCCCCGGACAATTTATATTTATTCGTAATTGCATCAAAATGCCCTGCAGAACTTGTCTCGAAGGTCCTATAAAAGAAATCCCATACATAATCAGCGGTTAAGAATTTTGAGTCTTCTATATTGTTCTCTATGTATTTCTTAAAGCCATAATCCTCATCATTCAGAAAGCCGAAAATACTTCTTTCTGCTTCACCGACAACTCGTGAAACAAAAGTTGCTAGGTAAGACGTATATGGATGGAATGGATAAAGACTTATTATCTTTTCCTTTATTTCAGCAGCATTAGCAGTATCGCTGTCCACCACTTTATCTACAAGAGTTCTAACACTGGGAACATCCAAGAAGTTATGCTGAACCAATTCGTTCAGTTTCTCAGGATTTTTTCGATCCAGTGCGCCCGAAAGAATATGGAACGTAGTAGTTGGTTGCATACCATAATCCAGCTCGACAAATCGCGCCTTTGCCATATTTCTCTCGTCTTCTTTTAGTTCTTTATAGGATTCCGTTGCCTCCAATTTTTTATGGGTAACTAAAAGCAGATATACGCCCAATGTATCTGTATTATCATCAACTTCCGAATAGCTGAGTTCTGCTATGTCCTGCATCACATTGAGTATGCTTCTTCTTGCCGGAATGTCTAGCAGCGAAGTAAACTCGTCCCAGATAATGAGCAAATAATCGGCAATACCTCTCTCCTTTAGTTCCTTCTTAATTTCTGTTAGCCACTCGATAATATTATGGGTTCTAAAGCCACCAAGACCCGCTTTTTTTAATTCATCTGCTATGATTCTTATAACTTTAGTTTCATTATTTTTTAGTGCATTGATAAGCTGCTCTTTATTCGACGCATAACTATGTAATTCGACATTATTTTCAAGAAGATTCTCAAAGAAGGAATCGAGAGTTCCCTTCTCAAGTATCTGAATAACCGATTCAAAATCAGTCTTCGTCGAGATCTCGATATCTCCCAGAGCTTCCGCCACCTGTTGCTGAATAGTGTAGGTCAGATCTGCTACATCAGTGATAGTGTATATGCCTTTCAGCACCACCGGGAAAACCCTTTTGTTTTTCCTGAAGTTTGTAATGCTGGTTCTTAACTGACTTTGATTGATGCGAGGAAGATAGTCCTCAATTTTATCGTAATCATCGCACAGCAAGTGCTTGATAACAGAAAGTGAGTGACTCTTACCTGTACCATAGGTGCCCTGAATCCATATTGACTTCCTGTTATTAAACACCGGTGAAGTAAAGCTTTTAATAATCTGGCTTAGATTATTCTCAAATCTTTCATTTGAAATGAATGTTTTCCAGGCATCACCCGTATCAGACGTAATATC
The DNA here is from genome assembly GCA_900314885.1 of uncultured Eubacteriales bacterium. GTDB lineage: Bacteria > Bacillota > Clostridia > Lachnospirales > Lachnospiraceae > Catonella. Next base: position 169,245 of record OMWY01000001.1, on the reverse strand, counting down.
AAACGCCGATTTAAAGTGTTTTTCAACACCAATAATCTCTGAATATTTCATACGTCCGTCTCTCCTTTTACAAAAATAGCGTGCATCCTTCTTCTTTGAACTGCTCTATTTTCTGTAAGAGCAGATCCTGATCTGTATTCAAATATTCGCTTAGGCAGTTTATGCACAGGAACTGTTTTGTCTTCTTTCCTAACAGTTTCTTACAAAGCGCAATCTCATCTTTTTCGAGCTCTTTATTGCAATTGGTACATTTTTTCATTTTATATCTTCTTAATCGCTCTCTTTAGTACATTCAATGATTTAAACTCACTAGCAAGGTGGATATTCTCTAGGCCGCCCAAAAGATCTGCGGAGAGTATCTCATTGTTTGTAAGTCCTCTAAGTGCATTCAGAAAACTCTCACTGTCCATGTTGAATATATTGCTTACTCCCATATATCCCTTTTCATAGATATCTGATACTGTAAGCTCATACATATTGTTAACTTCTGCATTTTTGTATAGTAAATATGCGACTGCCGCAGAAGAAATCTTAGAAGTTCCGTACTTTCTGACCGTTTTAACAGCGACTCCCTTCTTTTTCAGGAGCCCAACTTTAAGGCTGATATCATCATTCATATCCACGGTCCCCAATGGAGAATAGCAGAACATATTAACCAGCGCGTCCACGGGGTTTTTCAGTGTAGCCCCTTTAAGCGTAGGGTAAGTCTCTTTTAATAGTTCTACCAATTCCGGCTTAGAATAATCGACTTCGCTTTTAGCATTGTTTACATACCAATTTACAATTGGTGAATTAAACGAAAGATTAATCCATATTATTTGCCAAACAAGCGACGGATTCGAATCATATATGGGTTTGAGCAACTGAGCCAGTTCTGTCGTTTTCTTCTCTTTTGGATCTACGAGTTCTGCTTCCCTAAGCCAATTAAGCATGGCAGGAATCTGCTTCGGGCCAAGATTAGCATAACCTTCAAACCAGTCGTCCATTTCCTCAAAAAATGCATTGAGCCATTCTTCTCTTAAGCCGAATGTAGAATACTTATCTATCCCTGAAGTTTTCGTCGCAGTCCCGCCCATTGATTTTCCTCCTTCATATACCATTTTTCTGGTAGCTATGATGCAGCCTTTAGTATTGATTTCAAAGCAGTTATGGCAGTGCACACACTTCGATCTATCAATTTGAATTGAATCTCGTACAGTTAACGCCCCCGTAGGACATTCAATTTCACATACACCGCAAAGTTCGCAATAAGCAGTTTTTGTAAATGCTTTTGAAAGATAACTGATAAGCATTATTTTGTTTGTGGTCCCAATGGCTTTAAATCTAATCGTGTTATCACCATAACGGACCTCGAACTTAACTACCTGCCCTTCAAATTTCAATTCGCCCTTATAGTATGTATCATCAATTTTTTCGAGAAAATATTCGCCAATGGTCGAAAACCATGTTTCCCAATTGCCTTTCGGATTTTTGACAATACACTCAAAGTTTGGCTCCTTTGAAATAATATCCATCCTAGATGGATCTGGTTGCAGGCCTTTGCCTCCGGCATTTTTCTTCCAATTCCCAGAAGAAATGTATTCATCAATCTTAGGTTGAGAGGTGATGCCTATATTACGTGCCATGTCCTCAACAACGCCTATATAATCCTTTGCAATCTGCGGATATCTCTTACGAATAACAAATTCCGACCAATCAGAGGCAAATGGACATACCCCGCATCCGACCCTCGTCAGTCCCATTGTATATGCAGGATTAAGTTTTACCCCGTTCTTAAAAAGATAAAGGTATGTTTCTGTCGCATTCCATTTTAAAATCGGTCTGCAGTTAGTGAGGTTTACATGCTTTACTCCGACACCCACCCTGTTATATGACTCTCTTCTGGCGCTTTCATCGTTTCTAACACCTTCAAAAACGATGAGTTTAGGCTGTGAAGAAACATTTAATAATTCCTTCATTTTTCTGCCAAAAAGAGCCGTTTTTAATACAGAACAGCACCAACGATTCATTCTGCTGGGTGGTCCATAACTTTTCCACATGTCCAGCGCCGACTTATCGCTCTTGGCCTGTTCGAGCTTGAAGCCAGCATATTTTTTCCTATAGTGCTCTTCTGTAGTTTTTATTGTTTCAAGCGTACAAGGCAGTTCCATTCCCGTATTAGTAAAGACAGGAGTAAACTTTTCATGTGGTATCACCCTGCTAACCAAGTCTAGAATTACTTGAGAATCTTTTCCTCCACTAAACGCGACCACAAATCCAGAAACCTTGTTCTGATACTTCTCATATGTCTCTTTGATAAAATCCATTGCTTCGTCTTCAGCAACAGCAATCATTTTAGAGTTGATCTGAATCAGCTTTACCAAGTCAATAGGGGCTATTTCCCTGCCTCTGTGCTCCTCATGGACTATCACCTTGGGATCCTCATAAATATTTCCCTTCTGCGTCTCAGCAATAATCTCTCCGCAGTAAAAATACTTACGATCCGTCTCCCAACATACAGGAACATTTTCATTGGGAAGCACAAACGCTTCATCAAGTCCCAGCATTTTCAGTTCGTCTACGTAAACCGGCCTTGGAGAATTTAATGATTCACTTTCTTCTATGTATTCCGATAACAATACCCCATTATTATCGGGATCCCATTTTATTTTGAACATTATTTATTATCTCTTTCGTCTTATATTTATTTACAGGAAACTACCGTTTTCTTCAACTAGGCCTCATTTCTACAATATCTGCTTAGCTCTTATTTTTTAATCGCCTCAGTATATCGTCCATCTCGTATGGTGTTAACTTTCCTAACTCATATTCTCTCTCCATAGCTGCCAGTAGCGAATCTTCATCGCTGTGTTCTTTAAGTAGCCTGTTTACGACATTTTGATGTTTCAGTTCGGAATGCACAGATGATGTCACTCCTGGCAAATCAGGTGCAATTGGAGCCACCTTTTCATCACTACAGATTTCTATATTTTTTTCTACAAACTTTATCATCTCATAAATATTTGCGGTAACTTCTTTATAAAATATCAAATTATCCTTTAATCTTTCCAATTCCCTCTTAATTGGATTAAAGACCCACTCATCGATTCCACTATAGTCAGTACATGTACTCAAATAATCAACCTCAGAAGCAGTCTCAATATAAGCTAATTTTGACATAGCATAGATATACTTGTATGATAATTACAGAAGCAAATTACCACTTTTCCTTTCTTTTTATTTGTGGCTTAATACATTCAGATACAGTGGGACTTTTTATTTTTTCTGTAGCTTCGACTACTCTATAGGAGTGTATTGCCGCTACCTTTATCTGAATTGTTTATAACTGGATGTGCCGGAGCTTGTCTCCTGAGTACTTATATCAATCAAGTCTACGATGATAATCGTTGGTGGATGCCACAGTATTAGGAACCCTAAGGAGGTAACCTTCTATGTATTACGTTGGCATCGATGTAGCCAAACTGAACCACTTTGCCTCTGTCTTATCGTCAGATGGTGAAGTACTCGTCAAGCCGTTCAAATTCACAAATAACAATGATGGCTTCTGTAAGCTGATCTCTGCACTCAGTCAGTTTGAGCGCGGCAACCTCATCATTGGTCTTGAGTCAACGGCACATTATGCTGATAACCTGGTCGAATTCCTTGTATCTAATCACTACCAGGTCTGTGTTATCAACCCGATCCAGACTTCCACAATGAGAAAGAACAACATCCGGAAGACTAAAACTGATAAGGTTGATACACTCGTTATCGCTAAAACTTTAATGACACAGCCTCACAGGGTACTGGAGCAGGAAGATATTGATCTCATGCACCTTAAGTACCTTGGCCGTACACGGCAGAATCTCGTAAAAGAGAGGACCCGTAAGAAGATCCAGCTCACTGCTTATGTTGACAGGGTATTTCCGGAATTACAGTACTTTTTTAAATCCGGTCTGCATCAGAAAGCAGTCTACGCACTTCTGAAAGAGGCTCCAACCGCGGAACTTGTGGCTTCCATGAACCTGACCCATCTCACACACCTGATAGAAGTCTCCTCACATGGTCACTTCACAAAAGATCAGGCAAGAGAATTTAGAGTTCTGGCACAGAAGTCTGGCGGTTTCAACGACAAAGCCCTATCTATTGAAGTAACTCAGTCTGTGGAGCAGATAGAGTTACTGGATAGGCAAATCAATGAAACAGAATCATTAATGACTGAGATTATGCTCGGCCTTGATTCTGTTATTATGACTATCCCTGGCATCGGATATATTAATGGAGGGATGATACTTGGCGAGATTGAGAATATCCATCGGTTCGCCAAGCCTAAACAGCTGCTTGCATTTGCAGGTCTTGATCCATCTGTACATCAGTCTGGTAATTTCAACGCCAGTCATACGAGGATGTCAAAGCGTGGATCTCGCGTTCTTAGGTATGCCCTGATAAATGCAGCCCACAATGGAGTAAAGAATAATTCGACTTTCAAGGCTTACTACAACGCCAAGATGGCCGAAGGCCGGTCACACTATAATGCACTTGGTCACTGTGCCGGCAAGCTCGTTCGTGTCATCCATAAGATGCTTACGGATGATGTGGCATTCAATCTTGAGTGAGTTCTGACTCAAGTTCATAGTAGACTTTTGAAAAAACACCCTTAGGGAGCTTTATTAAAGTTACCCTAAAAAGCCGCAATGAAAGAAATGTAATTTTGCCCTAATTTATACTTGACTTTTCATAGCTGGTCTCCTTTGCTTGTAATATAATTATATTGCATTGTCATTACAATATCAAGTAGATTATGTGCAATGTTCATTAGTTTTGATGGTTTTTACGTATTTAGCAAAAACATAGCTTCGACACAACCACGTTTCCGTAACTTAATAGCGGAGCTATGTTCATTATTCCCTATACTGTACCCGCAGCAACTTGTTCTTGTGAACAACTATTGATAACGTCTTTTACGCCATACACAGTCCATTTATAATCTATTACTCCGTTGGCCATTGCATTGTACTACTCGATTCTACCTTCTTCAATGATATCCAACATTTCTCTTGGCGTTACTATATATGTCCTCATAGGAAAATGCTTCATGTTTCCTGTTACCAGATATGTATCCTCATCCTTTCGCTTTTCCATAAGGACTGCATAGAAAACCACATCCTTAGGATCCGGCAATTCGTCTTCAATCAGACCATAATCTGAATATACCGCACGCTTCTTTAGTTCCTCAAGAAATACTTTTACTGCCTTTTTATCAAATCGAAACTTACGCCGGCTTAGTACATCTTCATACTCTGCTATAATATCATCGTTAAGAACAGGGATTATGTCTCCATGTAAAGCTTCGCTTGCAACCTGCCCCGGCACAGAACTGCTACGTAACATTGCGGAAACAATTACATTAGTATCAAGAACAGCATAATATTTCATTGGTTAGCAGCCTTTCGCTCTCGTCTTGACGCTTCAATCTCCGCATTGATTTCATCGAGTGTCATATCTGATGTGCCATTCTTAGCTGATGAGTCGCTAATTTCAACCATAGCCCTATATCCGCGCTCTGCATCGTATGGTTGTTTAGGTAAGGTCATCCTAAAGGGTATACCATTCTCCATCACTGCCCTTTTCAGAAATATCCTTACTGCGGTAGATGTATCAATTCCCAAATTATCAAAGACCTGCGCAGCCTCATCTTTCAATGCATCATCTACTCTAATTTGTAATAAAGATGTAGCCATAGCTAGCCCTCCTTTGTTTGTAATATAATTATATTACATTGTCATTACAAAGTCAAACAGAAAATATGAGATTCTGAATGGTTGCATAGGCAATTGCCACGTGCCACATATCGTCAGCTTACCTTATACTCTGTTATTGATCGACTTTTTCCACTGAAAACTACGCCTATCTTGACTATATTTTTGCCGGATGCAAGATATGGATCTGCATAACGGTTAGTGTCAATCTGTCTTAAAGCATCATCGGCGCACCCATTGCTCTCCATTTTAAACTCGAAAATATATACCGCAGAATCATTTTCACAGACAGCATCGCATCTGCCATTCATCGTGTGAACTTCAGTCTTTATGTACTGATTACAGAGGGCAATGAATTAAACAGGCTGTATTTCACCTCTCGGTTTGGAAGTCCTATTTTATATACATCGAAGGTTTTATCATATCCCTTTATGGTAAGATAACCACTTTGGTAAAAAAGAGGTATTGGCGAATTCGAATCCGCAAAATAATTCGTAAAGGCTTCCGCCTTCTGTTCCGTGCCTTTTTCGAGAAGACGTATATCATACCCGGTACGTTTTAATGTTCTTATAAGAAATGTAGGCGTACCGGTGCCGAACCAATAATTTTTATATTTCTTATCAGCAAGCACATTCAGTACGCTGAATGGGTTAAAGATGGCTTTTCCTTCATCAGCGAAAAGATATCCGTCATACCATTCAGCTAATTTTTTCTTTTCCTCCTCAACAGTAAGACCGTCTTCTGATGCGAGATCCGAAATTTCAGGGTAAAAATTCTCCGCAATCTCGTCCATTGTAAGGCCGCATATTTCATTATAATCCGGCATCATGCTTATATCTTTTAGTTGGTTGAGATCACTGAATATGCTCACGTGACTGAACTTGGTGACACCTGTGGGGCCTTCCTCTTCCAGCTCACTTATTTTAAGCCCATTAAAAAGATCTTTTTTGCCTGAGAAATATGCTTCCATTGTCGTTGTGAGCAGGCTTTTTCAAAATCTTCTCGGTCTGGCTAAGAAATAAGCGCCTGAATTAGCCGCAAGGTCATAGATGAACTTTGTTTTATCGACATAAAGAAATTGATGCCTTCTGATTTTCTCAAAGCTCTGTACGCCTATCGGAAGCACTCTCTTCTGTATCGTTTTCAAAAATTTCTCCTCTGAAGTCTCGAATTAGTAAAAAACATAGCTTCGCCATGATCACAAACCGTGGCCTCGCGGTAAAAACGGGATGTGGTTACTTAGGCAATTGCCATGCATGAGCCCGTTCTATATCACTTTGAGATCTTGTAATGCTTAATAGTACCATCCTCAAGTGTGATCGTTATCGATGTGCCTTTCTCATCAGAATCTATAGAGAAGCTCCTTGCCTTCTCAATATCATCAGTGTTAATGTCTGTGCCGGTATTATCAGCTGTAACATGTCCGGTAATACCCAGATAACTCTTAAGGACATCGGCTTTGGTCTTTCCTGTAGCGACTATACTGTATTCCTGCATGTCTACCATGGCCATGTTCTTAACAATATTATTGGCATCAGTAAGGACCATGAGATATACAGGTCTGCCATTAACATTGATAAGACTTGGAAAGGATGCCTTGTAGCCATACTGCTGAAGTTCACCTTCGGCCGCACCCATAGCGCTTCCTTCATCTGCTCCGGCAATAGCAAAGAATCTGGATTCACCTGTCCTGGTATTAACCATGAGCATACCGATATCTGAAGCATCCTTGGTAGCGCTTGTTACTCCGGTATAGACATACATATCATCGTTTACAGCTATATAGCCATAATCGTTATCACCATATTCCTTCTCACCGTCTTCATTTATAGTATAGGTTCTTGTCAGCTCAAAGCATCCTGTCTGACTGAAAACAGAATTGAGGAAGCCATTCTTTAACATATAGTGGTCTTCATAGATCTTTGCAATATAATCTCCATTGAACGCTGTATCAACCCATTCAGGTATATCCTTGACCTGATACTCCCTGACCTCCCCGGAAACAGCATCGACACTAAGTATTCCCTGCAGTTCATTAGCAAATAAGAAACTCTTATGTTTATAAAATGGGACTATGAAATATGGTTTACCCTCATCATCTATCTCAAACCAGTCTTTTCCATATAATCTTGTCATATCATAGTTGTAGACATGACGCATAAGGTCATCTGAGAAGCAGGCTCCCGGAGTATAATGAAGGCCCTTATCAAGCCTTACAAGTTCAGCCTTGCCTGAATCAGAATTGACTTTAACGTAACCCGGTGTTCCATTAACTCGGTTTGAAAAGTATTTCATCACATTTGAGTAATCAAGAGGCTGTACTTTGATAAGAAGGCCGTTCTGCTCAATAGTTGTTGCTCTATCAAGTTCAAATTGGGAGGCTATGTCAGTAAGTGATCCAAGCTCTCTCTCACTGAGAACCTCCGAAGTCTTTGTATCAAGAAGTGCTACGTTGCCTGCCTTGGGATCAAACTCAGCTATGGTATCTGCAAAATCAACAGTTTCAGGCTCCGGTGCTATCCCGGCAAAGCTCTTTGCATGGAATAATGGGGCACTGAATAACATTGCAATCAGAAGAGCACCAAATGCAAGACTGCCAACTCTTAAAAAGACTATAGCAGGCTTTGACTTTTTATCATTATTTGCATGCTTGATTATTAATCCAATGATGAATACCCAAACAGATATAAGCAGATCAAACATCTTTGATGTCAGATTGACCGGAACAAGCATAAAATATAAGGCTATGAACCAGAAAATAACTGAAAATATTACCGATTCTATGATAGCTCTAAGACCCGCAGTAGATTCTCTCTTTACAGACATAAGTTCTTTTTTCTTTGACATTGCTTTTCCTTTTTTACTCGTCACGGATATCCCATCCTTGACCTTTCTCAGTGGAACTATAAAAACATAGCTTCGCCATGACCACAAACCGTGGCCTCGCGACAGAGCTATGTTCATTATTCCCTATACTGTACCCGCAGTAACTTGCATAGGTTGTAATTACTTGTACGTTATAGTCCAAATCAATGATACCACTTATGGGCTATCAAGTCAATTGGGAATCACCCTATCCCGAGTCAGGCACCACGGCTACGCCGTGAAGCCAGACACGGGATGGTATGCTTTTCTTCTGGCAGTCACAGGATGGTTTCCAAGCATGTATACTGGTTCTTCATTCCCATATGCTCGTAGAATTTCCTTGCGTTATCGTTGCCTCCCCACACATGAAGGGTAACGTTGTAGCAGTCCATTTTCCCGGCGTAAGCTACAGCGTATTTATATAGGCTCTCCCCTGCGTGATGTCCGCGAGCCTTCTCATCCACACAGAGATCGTCAATGTAGAGAGTCTTTATTCCGATTCTTAACTCGCTCTCTTCTATGACTTCCACCCGGCACATGATATAACCGAGGAATTTTCCTTCTTCATCGGTGCATACAAATATGGGATTTTCCGTATCATGGACCATGGTTTTCATTTCTTCAGCCGAATATTTCGTGGCCGGTCCCTTGAAGAGATCCGGTCTGATATTGTGATGCACCATATTCACCTGAACAAGCAAGCGCAGGATATCAGGTATATCATTTTCTTCAGCGTTTCTGACTATTAAATCACTCATAATATCCTTTTCCTCCTAATCAAACACCATCACGCCTTAAGAAATGCCAGCATGTTTTCGCATACATTTCCACGGGCTGACTCACTGAAGCCGTGTCTTTCACCGGAAATCATAATTAATTCACACCGTTCATCTCCGTATGTATCGCGAAGCCTCTTAGAATATTCCGGGGCAACCACGGGGTCATCGGTTCCGTGCATAATAAGAACAGGACCCTTGTAAGCCTTTGCCAAAATAAATGGATCCATGCCCACAACGCCGTCATAGAAAGCGCGGCTTATGCGCATTCCGTTCGGGCAATTAAAATATTCAGGGGGATTATCCTTGGTATAGCTAGCGCCTCCGAGTCGGCCATTTCTTGCGTCATCAGGTATGCAGAAAGCAGGGTAGAGGAGGATAAGCTTTCTTATTTCATCCGGGTGTCTGGCCGCTGCGAGCGCCGATACAAAGCCTCCCTGACTTCCGCCTAGGAGGTATATATTTTTCTTATCCGTATAGGGACGACCTTTAGCGTAATTTATTACGTTAAGAAGGTCGCCTATCTCTGTCTCGATTGTCATATCCTCAGGCCGTCCTGTACTCTTACCTGTTCCCGGAAGGCTTCCTCCGCAGAAATCGAACATGAAAACCGCATAACCATTTTTAGCTAAAAACTCTCCGTATGGCATTGAGAGAGTCATGTTGGCTCCGAAGCCGTGGGAGAGAATCGCGACGGAAAGACTCTCTTTACTCTTTTCTTCAAATCCATACGGCAGAAGTTCCATACCACGGATTACGTTGACGCTGCTATTTATCTCAAAATTTTTTGTTTGCATGTAGCTTTATTCTCCTTGCACTGTATTTTATAAAATTGCCATATGCGGCATTTTTGTAAAATAACAATATCATCATCCACGAACAAAGTCAAGCCGACTTTCAGTGTTCCGTCCGACCATAAGGGCCTCATAGTTTTATTTGGTGACGAACTCGGTTTTTATCGTTTCGTCACCACTTTGATGTCATCAGCTTAGGTATTTGGATATATTCCACAGCATATAGAGGGGAAGGCTTACGGATTCTGTATCTTCTATCGTATTGATACCGACATTTTTAAATGATACTCTAAAGCCAAGTGTCGGATGATATTTTTTACAATAACTCCTATAGCTCTGCGCCTTGGTCCGAATCTCAGCCTTTGCTTCAAGTGGTATCGCCCTACCATCATTTTCAAAAAGGAAATCCACCTCGGCGGAATTTCCCGATCTCCAGAAATATGGCTCAATTCCATATGAAAGCAACTCTGTCAGCACAAAATTTTCTGTAAATGCTCCTCTGAATCTTGCGTATACGCTGTCGCTTCTCCACTCGATCAAATCATTATAAGGCACCTTGGTCCGACACCTGAGAAGTCCCACATCAGACATATATAATTTAAAATATGAATCATCGGCATACATTGATAACGGCAGACTCGGATTTTCCACAAGGCAGAGTTTGTAGGCAAGGCCTGCGTCAAAGAGCCAGGATAAGCTATTCTCAAATTCCTTCGCACGCGCGCTTTCCTTAACATGGGAAAACACAAACTTATTATTTTCCTTGGCAAGCTGCTCGGGAATTGATTTGTATAAAAGCCTTAATCTTGGCACCTCTGCGGTAGGAGCATGTTTTGAAAAATCATTCTCATAGCCGTCCAAAAGCCCTCTCTGTATCTCGTCCACATCCGAAACGGAATGGTCTTCTACCCATTCCCCGACTGCTTCCGGCATCCCACCTACATAATAGAAATTTCTCAGTTCTCGTTCAAGCGGAATGGTATAAAGTTCTGAAAGTTCGCTGTCCTTATGCATTTCAGAAGCTTTCTTGACAAGTTCTCCATATCCCACCGCAATCAGAAATTCCCTGAAATTCATGGGATACATCTGCATCCTGTCTACCTTACCTACAGGAAAGGAAATATTTTCCTTGCCTATTTCCACTCCGAGTAAGGACCCGGCAGCTATTATATGCAGTTCTCTGCATTCTTCGCAGAAAAATTTCAGAGACGCGATGGCGTCAGGGCACGCCTGAATTTCATCAAATATTACAAGAGTTTTCCCCGCTTCTATTTTATGACCGCATATCAAGTCGAGTTCCGACAGGATCCTTTTTGTATCATAATCCATCTCAAAGACGGCCTGTAGTCGGGCGTTTTTCTCGAACATAAAATAAGCAACGTCCGGAAACTCGTTCTTGCCAAAATCCTTTATGATGTATGTCTTGCCGCACTGCCTTACTCCTGTAAGGACTAAAGGCTTACGGTTCTTCTTTGTCTTCCATTTTTTCAGCCGTTCTGTGATTTCTCTGTACATAAAATCTCCTTATTGGTGCCATTTTATGTATATATTATACATTATTGGTATCAAAAACGCAATTGTTTTATTTTCTGTAAATCTTTTATAGATTTTCGTCGTTATTCCGGCTTTCTTATTCTATGGCTTACACGTCTTACACGGCTTGTAGCCTTTTTCAATCAGCTCTTTTCTATCGCACCTGCCCTTCTTCATATTCTTAGGCTTTATGGTTTTTACACTCTCGCAGGATGGCAGGTGGAACTTTTTTGATGCCAGGTTAATGACATAAACCGTCTTCGATGAGCTTATATACCCATCGCTCTTAACTGACGTGGCTCCGTATTTAAGCGCCAGCTTAATTTCCCCGGCAGTGCTATTCTTAATACTTGTATCACCGGTACCATAATCAATCTCAATTCCGGGTTGTATATTAAAGCAATATACATTAAACGAAACTGCCTTACCTTTATCCTCCATGGAATAGGCCTGCATCCAGACACCCCTGCAAATGAGCTCATCGTCCTTATAAAGAGGTGTGACCTGGTATACCACATGTCCCTTCCCTAAGCGGAGGTAATCAAGGAGCTCGTTCTCGTACGGCAACATGCCATCAAAGTTCATATATCTGGTTCCTGTTACCAGATTCAGCTTACTGTTAACTATTTTTGAGTACTTCCCTGCCGATACAGCCTGCCCTATAAGGTGGCAACAGTTAAAAACGTATAGGTCTTCAACGATATCGGGGTACTTCACTGTCCGCCAGCCGACAGGCTTTATCTCTCCTATAGGCGCGCGATACCCGTTATTCAATGTTTCAGGGCCAAGCACAGCTCGAACTGTGTGAGGCCTCTGGTACTTATCAAGGCCGGCAGCTCTGATATAGGTTTTCTTATAGTTCAAGTAGCGCTTTTTAATCTGAGGCTTGTTATTATTTACCACAACCGAAGCTCTCCCATCCCACTTAAGATCAAGGAGCGTTGACGCCTTGCCTGCGACGTAATCATCCCCGGTCGATGCAAATGCTCTGATGGGCAATGGGTTTATGGACGGTAATGGAGCGATTACTGATGTCGCTACAAAAATTACCACAAGGATTCGAGTTAAGAAATGCTGTAGTTTATTCACACCAATCATGATTCTGTCATGCATTGTTTCAGACATATGACCGCTCTTGTCGCACATTTAAATTTTGTATTTATAGTTCCACAAATGCTGATTTTTACCTTTTTATTATATCAAATTCTATTTATAAATCGAAGGGCGTCTGATTATTTCATGTATTTATTATAGAACTCATCGTACATTCGTTCGTTCTCAGGGTCTTTTCTGAGCTTGATATCATGCAGGTATTTCTCACTGCCTTCATTCTCAGCGGACATACGGAGCACGATTGCTGCAATGTTCATGCTGTGGTCTCCGATACGCTCGCAGCTGTAGAGGAGATCATTGAATACGAATCCCTGCACGGCGGTACATGTACCGTCCGCAAGTCTCTGTACATGTGTTGTCTTGAATGTACTGCACATTGTCCTGATGACGTTCTGGAGCGGCTCAGCCTTTCTTGCGAGCTCGATGTTACCGGTACGGTAAGCCTCAACCGCACTCGTGTAGCTTTCCTGACAGACGCTTATCACGCGGTGAAGCTCATTCTGCGCATCAGGCGAGAATCTTATCTTCTTCTCATCAAGCTCATTGACTGACTTGGAAATATATGAAGCGTGATCGGCAAGACGTTCGAACTCTCCGATACCTTGGAGGATCATCGTGGATTTCTTCTTGTCTTCCTCAGAAAGATGCTGGGTCGTCGTGAGCTTTGTGAGGTAGGCACCGATGTGATCCTCGTAACCATCTATCTTCTTCTCGTTCTTCTGGACGAACTCAAATGTTTCCTCTTTAAACCCATTTAAGAGCATATCGGTAGCCTCGTCGAGGTTTGCCTTTGTCTTGCTGACCATACGGTCCATGGAGTTCTGAACCTCGGCAAGTGCGATACCAGGTGTCACCATGAGACGTTCATCAAGGAAGAGCTCCTGCTCTTCCTCACTGTCAGGGAATACCTTATAAGCGAGCTTTACGAAGAGATTCCGGAACCAGAAGAGTACAAGCGTATTTGCAACATTGAAGATTGTATGGAATACGGCGATGTTGAATGTCGTAGCATTACGGTTCAGGAACTCAAAGTGGAAGAAGAGTTCGAGGCCGTAGAATATGATGAGCCAGAGCACTGTACCTACGATCTTGATAGCTACGTGAACAGCCGCAACTCTCTTTGCCTTCTTGTTTACGCCGATTGCAGAAAGGATCGCTGTCATACATGTACCGATATTCGCACCCATGATGATAGGGATAGCCATGCCGAGCGTGATCTGGCCTGTCATTGAGAGACCCTGCAGTATACCGATCGTAGCAGCAGATCCCTGGATGATGCCTGTGATCACGGTACCGATGAGCACACCGATGAAAGGGTTGTTAAAGATCGTCATCATGTCAGCGAACTCAGGCATATCCGCAAGAGGTGACATGGAATCAGACATCATGGTCATACCGGTCATGAGTATTGCAAAGCCGAGGCCCATAGTACCGATATCTTTTGTCTTCTGACGCTTTCCTGCAGTAAAGAGCAGAAGACCGATGAATGCGAATATCATTGAAAAATTCACCGGTTTCAGCAGTTCAAGGAAGAAATTGCCGTTTCCCTGGATGCCCGCCAGTGAGAGGATCCATGCTGTGAGTGTGGTGCCGACATCCGCACCGAAGATGACGCCTACAGTCTGTGACAGCTCCATGATACCTGAATTGACGAAGCCGACCAGCATGACTGTGGTTGCTGATGATGACTGGATAGCGATAGTGATTATCGCTCCGACTAAAAATCCTTTGTACGGATTATCCGTTACTTTCTTAAGAAGCTTCTCGAGTTTTCCGCCTGCCATCTTCTCGAGGGATGAACTGAGAAGGCTCATACCGAACATAAAGAAGGCAAGACCGCCGAAAAGTGTGAAGAATGAAAAAATTGACACCTGTGGATCTCCTTTGCTTCAGCCGCAAGTCATACGACTGGATTTTACATACTTAACGAAAACATAACGAATATTTAACAATTAACATTATACCACAGAGTCCGTCAGGTATCAACAGAGTTAATCACGTATTAAACAATTCTGACAATTCCGGGGATGCCGTCAATTAATGGGATCTGACCCCGTATTTCCAGATTATCCAACTGATTGAATAATATTGCTGACTGCGTCTTGAAGCACTTTTGAACAACTTATTCCATGGGTTTCAACATAAGTGTTCATCCACGCAGGGATAGTTAATGTCTTCTTTACAGCTTTTTTCCCATATTTCTCAGAATACGTATCCATATCGAGCGCAATCATACTTACAAAGCCATCTGCCGGTATCTTAATGGTCGAAATGTCTGACGGTTTAGGGATAGAATCACCTTCTTCAAGTTCTCCAAGAATCCAACCGCTAGCCGCGTCTTCAGCCATAAATATAGCCTCAGCCTGATTAAAGCCTTCCGTTACACAGCCTTTTAAATCAGGAAATTCTACTGTATATCCTTCTTCACCATCTTCTATAAA
Organism: uncultured Eubacteriales bacterium; assembly: GCA_900314885.1. Classification (GTDB taxonomy): domain Bacteria; phylum Bacillota; class Clostridia; order Lachnospirales; family Lachnospiraceae; genus Catonella. The sequence continues at coordinate 153,985 of OMWY01000001.1, read as the reverse complement.
ATGCTCAAATATTGCCGGATATGCTAGTTTCATTTTGCCTCCTTCAAGACTAAAACTTATCGTAAACCCGCCTGCTTTAATATACTTTCTTCTGTTTTCCTGCTGATATCCTTCCCCGGGTGTATCGGAACTGTAACTTTACCCTTTTTCGTAGGATGTTTGTATTGTCTATGCGAACCGGTCTTTTTTCTCTTACTCAATATCTCATTAGCGCTACGGTCTCAACGTGGAAGCTCCCTGAGAACCGGTCTATTTGGCACTTCGCCCTAAAAGAATAACCTGTTTTACTTTTCAATTTCATCAATAAGAATCCGAAATAACTGATCACTTATATGACGGCCGCTGTTTCTTAATATCGATATAATTCTAAGTATCTCTTCTTTCGAAAGGTACTTTTCCCTATATGCAGCGATCAATATTCCAATGGTTCCGGTTATTTTTAACCCCATTGTCTTGGCAACTTCTCTTCCTTTAGCTTCGTCCATCAGCAGTAAATCAGCTTCATGTGTATCAGCATAATAGATTGCTTCGCTCTCTCCCAAGTCAAGGCCGGTGGCTCTCCTTAGCATATTCAACGAATCATCCATAGGAATGTTAACAGTCTTTATAAAAGCAGAGTTCTTTATTTTCTCCGCCTCTTCTATAAATAACTGATTCGACGTTAATTCCTTATATACCGCATTAGGTATGTACACTTCTCCAAAAAGGAATTCCAATACATCTATTCTCTTAACCTTAAGAAGAGAAATAATTGGTGTCGTGTCAGAAACAACCAGCATTTACATCTTTCTCCTTGTATTCATCACAGTTTGTATGTCTTCATCAAGTTCCTCTTTGCTTTGGTCCAGATAAGGAAATCCAAGATTTTCATAGCAAACAATTAGGTCAATTTTATTTATCCCAAGTATCTCCGCGGCACGACCATGAGATATTACATGATTACGTATATAGGGGTATAGAATCATCGCGTTCCGTTGAATGTTTGTTTTCTCATCGATGTTATCAACATATTGCCTCATGTCCTTAGGAATCGAAATCTCTAAAGTAGTCATCTCCATGTGTTCATACTCCTTCCATTAACATTTTTCAATGGCCCTCTACCTATAATATGGCCATGCATAGGTAGTGTTCACGTACCACCAATTCCATTATACCATAAAAATTTCGTCTAGTGTTGATATTTTTTATTTTACAACTAAAAAAAGCTGCCTCCTCCAATCCCGGAAGAAGCTGCCTCTCGCTTGTGTGTTTACATCGGAACTTCTATCTCAGTTCCTGATTTAAATTTAATTGTTAAACTCATCCAGTTGACCTCAATCCTGTCAATTAGTTTTCTCACATATTCGTCTTTGTATTGGAGTTCTTCTGAAGTGTGACTTTCTAAGAATTCTCGCATTCGCTCGCTCTGTTTTTCTTGCTCGTCAGATCTTGCTTTTCTTGAAAGTGCTATGTCTTTTTCTGGCAATTTCGGCCTAGACCTCATGAAACACTTCTTTGGGAATGATTGCTTCGTGATTGTCCTCAACGTAGTACTGTGGCACTGTTCCATCGTTTTTTACCCGTTTCTTTGAAAAAACGTCCTCAGTGTAAGTTTTCTGAAGAAGCGCGTCACCCATGTACTTTTCGTTCTTTAGAATCTGCTTGATGTTAGTATCCCACCACTTGATGTGGCCTGCCCCATTCGGGATTCCGTCCTTCATGCGAGTTTTCAGACGAGGAACCATCATATAAGTTCGTCAGGAAGGGTAAGCTAAGTGAATCCGCTGACGCGATTATACGTGTTAATGGCCGGAGCATGGAACCGAAGTACCGAGATGGTGATATGGTCTATGTGAAATACTGTGATTCCGCTGACGATGGCGATGATGTGATATGCTCCACTTCTGATGGGGCTGTTATAAAGCATAAGAAGGATAATAAGATATACTCTCTGAACTCCCTAAAAAGAAAACTGAACGCGCAGGTATGTTCACAGTGTCCATTCTCTTCTTCGAGCGAGACAGCACTCAGGAGATGCTTAAAAATGATGGACTCCGAGGGAATTACAGGTGGATTAACGGGTCCCTTACGGATGTTGATGATATTGGGAAGAACTTAGAGCTTGACTATGTGAAATATCCGGTGTACCTTATTTCGGCGATTGAATATTAAGTGTTGTGACTTGGCAAAAACATCATGTATAAATCTATGAACCCATATATTGAAAAGCAATAAGAAGAGTGCTATACTTTACGTTGATAGCAATTAATCTTGTAGCGAATATTCGCCACAAACCAAAACGGAGGAAGAAATCATGAAGAAATTTAAGACCATGCTCCTTGCTGTTCTGTGTTCTACCACATTACTTATGTCACCTCCTTTAAACGTATCGGCCGCTTCAGGATACTTGAGTTCAGCGGAGTTTATTTCTTATGATCAAAGTGTTTCGGGGAAACTCTCTGATGATGAAAAAGAGTACTATGGCTTCAAAGTGAACGAAGGTGATGGATATAGGGTATATCTTGATAATTTTGTTGATTATAATTACGATTGGGATGATGAAGGTAACGAGATTCATAAGCCTCTCAACTTCAATGATTCAACAATATTGATTTCTCTGGTAAATGAGCATGACAGTGAAATTGATAGCGTATCTTATAGAATGGAAGACCAGGGAACAGATTACTACACTTTCCAGGCACCGTACACAGGAAATATGTACCTAAAATTTGATAATTCATCACGCGCTGAATACACTTTCCACATAGAAGAATATCAATTATCCAAAGGGACTGAAATCCTGGATGATTACAATAATCATTATAAAGTGATAGGTAAAAACAAAGTTGCCTTTATTGCCCCGTTTAGTAAGAATCAAGAGTCAATTTCCATTGATTCAACTATAAAGAATGATGGCATTGAATATGAGGTCACGCAAATTGCTGCCAATGCCTTTAAGAACAACAAAAAACTATATTCCGTTTACCTTCCTGATTCGTTGATTTCTATTGGGAATAACGCTTTTAGTGGCTGCAAAAAGCTAGACTATGTTACATTCCCATCGGATCTTCAAACGATTGGCAAAAATGCCTTTTACAAATGCTCATCACTTCAGACTATCGAATTTAAAGGCATAATAAAGAAAATTGGGAAGAACGCATTCAATGGAACTAAAAATGGGGCATATATTTATGTTCCTAGCAAAAAGAAGTACAAGTCTTTATTGAAGAATTCAGGATTAAGAAAATACTATTTAATGAATAATTGATCATATAATTAATAAAACGCTCCGGCTTCACCAGTCAGAGCGTTTTTTTCTATGTGCTTTTTCCACTTGCGCTATACATTTACAATTCTGGCTTACGTAATACAGAAAAAATATTAACTTTATCCCTTCACCAACTCCTTCAACGTCTTCCCATTCGCGTCCTTCCAGGCGGTCATACCATCACAACTACCGCCGTCGACGAAGCCACCCGCTGTTGAGGCACTGGTGAAGGGGACGTCTTCTTTAATGGTAGCATAGGACTTATCGGAGCTGATATCCTTCTTAACACGGTTCCTTTCTGCCTGTGCTTTCTGTGCGAGACCCTTGGTTTCGGTCATTCGTATCTGGCTGCCTGATAATACAGTGAATATGTTATCAACCACCTTACACTTAGCCATATACTTCTGCTTTGTATTCCTGTCATTCCACTCGTACTGAAGATACATAGCATCATCTGATGATGGTGCGGATGGTGTTGTGGCGGCAGGTGCGGGTGCTGTAGTGGTAGATGTCTTTCCTGAATCATCCCCACTTAGTTCTCCCAAGCTCTTTCCATTCTTATTTTTCCATTCCTTCTGACCACTCATACTATAGCCACTCACAAAGTCCGCAGCGTAGGATGGGCTGCTGAAAGGAATGTTCTCTAACAGCACATTATCAGAGCTAATCTTACCCTTATATGCCTTCCGAAGCTGCCTTACTTTATCCGGACAGGATTTCACAACTGTATTCGAAATAACGCTACCCTTCAGAACGACAAATCCATCCGCTGACATGACAGCCATAGCATTCCATTTACCGCTCACCGAAGTCAGATATAACAGGTCATCCTTGTGCCCTGCAGCATTGATACCCTTTACCGAAGGCACGAACACAGGATAACCTATTGACGCCATATACGTTTTGGCATCAACTATGTCGCCTTCAAGGGGAGCCTCAATAAAATTTTTAAGCGTAGGTTTGTGAGGCTCAATAGCATTCTTCAGTATATATCTGTCAGCCTTCTTTACCTCATTCCAAAAACGGTTCTCAAGGTAACTTATAGTACCCTGGTCAAAGTGGTTGTCATTAGAAACAAAGTACACAGCTTCAGTCCAGTAAGATGCTCCATTGGCTTCGAATGGATGTGGCTGTATGCTCCGGTCAAGGCAATGTTCTCCTTGACCGACATAGACATATGGCTTCACAGAATCAGCGCCCCTGCCAAAGAGAAAATAAACTCCAGGAGTATTGATATATTCTAGGTCCTTACTCTTATCCACTTCCTGTCGTGAAAGCTTATACATATAGCAATTAGATTTAGTCTTCTGTATGCATAGGCGGCCATTTACGTCACCGTCCATCATGAATAAATATAATGTTTCGCCCATGAATGGTTATCTCCTATATTATGCTGCTTTATTTATACCGTATCTCAGATAAATATATTCATAAATCTTATCCTTATATCCAGGTATGTGAGCATCATCGTATGAATCCGGAAGTTCCTCCCAAAGTGTATCCCTTATGAGATTATCCACTGCTGCCTTCGTTTCCTGTTTATCTGTCCAGTGGTCCAGTTCATCAATCTTTGCCTTCACCTTCGCAAGTAAATCAATTGACACCTGCTTAATAGCCTTTATATCCTTCGCTGAAAGGTTATCGGAAAACAGCATGTCATAAATTGAGAGTTCATCATCACTTGAAAAGCCCTCTCGAACATAGCGTTGCTGCTCATCATTCATTGTATTCGCAAGCGCCATAAGTTCAGCAAATGTCTTCTCAATTGTTGCCTGGTCCTGCTCGCTGTTATAGTCATTAATGATTTCCTGGTACCTATTCATATAATTTATTCTAACAGGGTTCGCAGCGAGCATGCTGTTTAAACAATTCTCGCCATATTCTCTGACCTTGTGGATATGGGTAAGGTTACCATCCACGACGTCTGCACTCGAGCGAGGGAGAGACTTGCTGAACGTGCGAAGGCAATGGATATTAGGATTAAGAGGAAATAACAAAAGGGCCGCCTCCTGGAATATAACGGGAAGCGGCTTAACTTTTACGTTAAATAAGTAATTCACGTTGAGTTAATGTTTATTTTTTCTGACAGACTCGTTAACATATATTTACAAAGTCAATGACGGATCTGCGCCAAACCAGGTTTCGCTATCTCGATGTACACTGCTTTCACTTGAATCAACCCATCCAACATCATCTATCCAGCAAATTCCGAATACGTATTCCCCTGTTGCTATCTCGGGAAGTACTACATAGGCCATCCCATTCAGTAAATATTCACAGTTATAATCAAAATATCCATCATCATACTCTAAATCGCCCTCTGATGGTACTTCACCTTCAACACCAATTGACATTTTATATCTTTGATTATTGTAAAAACCCATACTTTCAAAGAGTTCACCCGATTCAATCTCGCTTTTGAATTTACAAGAAGGATTAAATGAGCAACAAATAGTATGATTGAAGAAGCCATCTGGAACAAAAGTTATCCTGATCTGATATCTCCCTATTACATTCGGACACCATTGAGAAAGTTTTCTGCCCTCTTTTGCCTCATAATCTACAGACTGGCCATCAATTTGTATATCAATATCGCCAAATGGCGTCATTAATTTTTCCATTGCACGCCTCTCTATTCACAGGAAATATCACATCACACTTACAGTCTCAACCTTCATTTTCCGCAAAAACATCATACTTACAGTCTCACGGCAACATCATATAGTTTCCAGCCATGTAATAATCACTATATTTTGTTGTTGGAAATTTTCTCCACCTTCGAAAATCACTTGTCCTAGGGGTTTCCGGGCTTCACGCTTCTGCCTTCCGCATTACCGCTACGGTCTCAACGTGGAAGCTCTCTGAGAACCGGTCCACGGGACGCTCCACCTTCTGGAAGCATCACCCAACTCACTTATCGATTTCATAAAGAAGAATTTCAAAATCTCTTTACCATAAGTAGAGAAATAATTGGCGTTGTGTTGTAAACAAGCAGCAGTTACAAGAATCTATTCCTAGCGGGCTTGCGACTTTGTAGAGGCCCTCTGTCATCGCAAAGCTTTACGTAGTCAGAGAATACTTCTTGCTTTCGCGAAGATAATTTTCTACCTCATCTGGAGTTAGATGGTAGTTCTTTGTTATTGTAGAAGCTATCTGCTCTTCAGAAGCCTTGGAACTTCTCATGGTTATTATTACGCCAAGGACAAGGCCCTTATTGATGCCTCTATCCATACCGTATTCCACTCCGTCATCAAAATAAGCTTCCGCTATTCCGCTCATACCAATCACCTCTTTCCTGATTTCGCTGGTAAAGTTTATCCCGAAACGCTCATGCAGATATTGTTCTTTCTCATCAACTGTCGCCTTCGACATCAATGAGTTACAAAGCTTCATGATGCTGTTCTCACCGCTTGCCATCTTACGGTTCAGATTCAGAATGATTCCTGTAAACAGGTCATAAGAGCCTTTCTTGTAGACAGGCCGGCCACAAATGTTATTCTGAACAAGTCTGTATTCAGCCATGGTATTGCGGTTTGCAACAGCCGGGTTGGTCACAATCCATATCGAGTATACTTTCTTTATCTTCTCATAGTGGTCATGGAAGAACACAGTACCTTTTTGAGAAGAAATAAGCCGACTTCCATAGTAGACCATTCTGCTCGGGAGCTCGTAAGTCAGTCCCGTGCCTCTTTGCGGATGTCAATCCTGTCATCACTAAGACTTTCAAGTATTTCCTCATATGAATACCTGTGGAACTCATCCGTGCATTCCTTCAGTATCCACGAAAGAAATGGTTTGTTGGCGAAGAGGCGCTTGACAGCATAATCCTCTTCAGGATTATCAGCGGTCTTCCTTATGTCTCTTGAAAACGTATTGTCACTACTCATCATTTTCTCCTGCGATTTATTCTATTAATATTTTAACAGGCCGGTGATAATTAGTCAAGACAAGCAGGACTCATCCCATGGGTAATTTCATATATTCATTAAAGTTTATATGTATTAAAGATGTCAATTAGGCATCTCAAAGTATTATCTCAGCATCATACATACGGTCTCAACGTGGAAGCTCCCTGAGAACTGGTCAACCGGTGTCACTTCGATTAGCTTATAGGCTCCGTCGGCGGCGAGGAGCTTGAGGTCGCGGGCGAGGGTAGCCGGGTCGCATGAGACGTATACGAGACGGTTTGGCTTATACTTTAATATGGTCTCTATTAATTTTCCGTCGCACCCTTTTCTCGGTGGGTCAACCACTATTACGTCGGGCTTCGGTAAATGTATCGCGACCGCTTCGGCGGCTCCGGCGGTAAATTCCGCGTTAACTATATTATTTAATTTAGCGTTCTCCTTAGCGTTTTCTATCGCTTCGGGAACGATTTCGACACCGTAAACCTTTGCCGCCTTTTTAGCTAAGAAAAGGCTTATGGTTCCGATTCCGCAGTATAGGTCCCAGACGGTTTCATTTCCGGTGAGGGCGGCGTACTCGAGGGCCTTAGCGTATAATTTTTCAGTCTGGGTATGATTTACCTGGTAAAAGGACATAGGTGAAATATGAAAGGCTATATCGCCTATTTTATCGGTTATATATGACCGGCCGTAAATAACCGATAATTTCTTTCCCATAATTACGTTCGTCTTTTCTTTATTTATATTTACGCAGACCGAAGTGAGATTATATTTTCCGTCCACCGCTTCCTTTAATAAAGGAATTAATTTATCCGCAAAAGGTAATTTATCTCCGTTAATTACAAGGCATATACCGACTTCTCCTGTAGCGAAGCCAAGCCTAGTCATGATGTGCCTTATTAATCCCTTATGATTAACTTCATCATAGGCAAGAATATTATTTTCCGCCATATATTTTTTGACAGCCCTTAAGATATCTCCTGTTACGGAAGCCTCAATAGGGCAGTCAGTTATCGGCGTAATTCTGTGACTTCTGCTTGCGTAAAAGCCGGTAATAATTTTCCCATCATTATTTAATCCGACAGGGAACTGGGCCTTATTTCTATATCGGAGAGGACGGTTTGATGGCGAAGCATTTTCCATACCGACAATTTGATTAAATATAAAGCTTCCCCTCTCAAATCCCCCAATTCTCTCTATACAGTCACGGACCTTGTCTTCCTTATATTTTAATTCCCGCGCATATTTTACGTGCATTAGGGAACATCCGCCACATTTATCATATACCGGGCATGGGGGATTCTCGCGGTCCGGCGAGGCTTCTAGGAGTTCTTCGATTTTAGCGAACCCGTAATTTTTATTCGCCTTTAATATCCGTGCTTTTATTTTATCTCCCGGCACCGCGCCTTTTACAAAAAGGGTATAGCCGTCTATGCGGCCTATACCCTCTCCTTCGTTACCGAAATTCTCTATTGTAAGACAAACTTCATCGTTCTTATTAAAACTCACTTATATTCCTCCGGTGTAGGTGTCGCGCACCTGACATTTGAATCAAGGAACTTCTTAAATCCAAGCCAGTCGGTCTTCCCGTTCGCGGGAACTACGATTTCCTTGAATGTCTCAAGCTTGGCGTCAAGGTTGTCGGCCATGGCGAGGGCCTCAGCCTCGGCAAGAGCCGGAAGCTTAGGAGAACCGAATTCAAGCTGACCGTGGTGGGCCAATATGCAGTGAATTAACTCGTCCGCAGGCTTTTTAGGGAAGTCAGGGATTTTCGCGATCTCATCCTCAATCATATGAGCGCCCATATAAATATGGCCAAGCAGCTGACCCTCGTCAGAATAGTCATTTGCCGGGAACTCATTTAATTCCTTAATCTTACCGATATCATGGAGAGGCGCCGCGGTAAGAAGAAGGTCGTGATTTATATACGGATAATTCTCCGCTATAAAGCGGCATATCTTCGTTACTGAAAGCGAGTGCTCAAGAAGTCCGCCGATAAAGGCATGATGAACGGTCTTCGCCGCTGAATGCTTCTTAAAATCATGCTCAAAATCAGGATTCTTGAAAAATGCGTCAAGTAACTTCTTAAAATACGGTGTCTTTACCGTATCAAGAATTTCCAAAAGCTCGTTGTACATGTCATCGATATTTTTCTCTGACACAGGCATATAATTTCCGATGTCATACTCGGTCTCGATACATTTTCTTGTGCGGGAAATAACTCCCTGAAGGGCGCCGTTGTAGGTCTGAACCGTACCCTGGACCTCAACAAAATCTCCGTTCTCGAAGTCACCGATTCCGCTCGAATATATATCCCAGATCTTGCACTCGAGCGTGCCTGTCTTGTCCTGAAGAATTATGGAATAATAATTCTTGTCTGTCTTTGTCTTAAGCTCCTTCTTGCTAGGCACATAATAAATGCCGCTGAGATTGTCGCCGTCAACTATGTCTTTAATGAATTTCAATTATTTTATCCCCCTGTTGTCACCTATGATAATTTCTATTTCGTGCTCAGAGCCGACATTCCGCTTTTCCCTGTAAATGGTGAGCTTTACGGAATCGCCCGGCTTCTTTTCGTTAAGCAGTCGCGTAAATTCGGTCATGCTCGTTACATTTTCACCATCAAGCTCATAAATAATATCGCTTGAGTGAAGGCCCGCGTCTTCAGCAGGAGATCCCGCCACGACACTGTCAACAAGTACTCCGCCTGTGCGGCCTGTAGCGCTTTCGGCTCCCTCGAAGTCCTTGCTCACGATACCGATGTATGGGATGCTCTCGCCATTTATAAGTTTCCCGATTATGTCGGTTACGTCAGCCGCCTGGATTACCCGCGAGCTGCCCTTGCTGTCAGAGCCTGAATCAATAAGGCCTATGATATTTCCTTCATAATCGGCTATAACGCCGCTGCCGTTTTCAGGGACAGTGATGTTTGTGTAAAATGTGGAAAATGCCTTGTCAGCCTTATAGAGCGGCTCTCCGGCACTCGTTATGACTCCGGGAACCGTGGAACGGATTCTCCCGTCAGGACTCCCGAGAGCGACTACCGGCGCTCCGGCGCTATAGATATGGCTGTCGGAAAAGGTCACCGCCGTAAGGCTTTCCTTCTCGCTGTCGGTAGCGTCGGTGAGCTTTGCCGCAAGGATGGCGATATTTAAATCCTTGTCATAATTTCTCAGAGTTCCGCTCGTCTTAAAGCCATTGTCAAAGACAAGCTCCATGTCACTAGCGTCCTTGATGGAGCTGTAATCCGTGAGGACATAGGCGTACTTGTCGCTTACTGCAGCTATATAGCCTGATGTGGAACTGACGGTCTCGTAAGGGTTTTCGAACCAGTCTGTACCCATAACGACGGAATCGACCTCCACGACAGAAATATTCATATCATTCGCGTAATCCGCAAGATTCCTGTAAAGGGTCGTATAATCTTTTATTCTCTCTTCCGGTGTCGCTTCTTCATTAATCGTGAAGGCAGGAGCCGTAGCAGGAGCGCTTTCGGAAGGCTTATCTGAAGTATCTTCAGGCTTTACAGCCGATCCTGCGGCTTCAGAATCCTTATTCTCATCCGTCTTCACGGCTGATGATGTCGCAACAGCGCTTCCCGTGGCGTCCTCAACGGCTATAGATGAGCCCGTCGTAAGGACGGACGTATTGCCGCTTCCCTTGTTTCCGGTGTGGATATTCACCTTGTCGGTGGTCTCGCTCGCGCTTACGTTCTTCCCGAGAAGGGATGGGATAACCTCGCCGGTAAGCTCAAAGGTAAGACGCTCTACGACGCCAAACAAGGCGGCGAGTCCTATCACCGCCAAAACGGTTAGAATCGCGTGCCTTACAGGATGCTTCTGCTTTGGCACGATACGTTCATTTATATAATCCTTATCTGCCATATCAAAACCTCACATACACAAAGAGTCAAAGCTCCATATTTATTTTATTACTATTCACTCGTTCTTGCAAGAGTAAATATAAATTCCGTTCCGGCATTTTCGGTGCTGACGACATTTATCTCCTCGCCGTGCGCCTGAATGATTTCCTTTACGATAGAAAGCCCGAGTCCCGAGCCCTTCCGGTCGCGTCCGCGGGAGCTGTCCGTCTTATAGAAGCGCTCCCATATTTTCTTGATCTTATCAGCCGCGATTCCTACACCGTGGTCCTTCACGGATACAAAGACCTTGTTTCCCTTTTCTGATGTGCTGATTTCAATTGCTGAGTCGTTGTGGCTGAACTTCACCGCGTTATCCACAAGATTGTAAACTACCTGCTCTATCCTGTCCCTGTCGGCATTTACCATTTCACTCTCCGCCTCGAAGGTCAGGTCAAATGTAATGCCCCTCGGCCTGCATGTCCCTTCCATGCCTGCCGCCGTGCGCTTTATCATTTCATTTATATCAAAATCCGAAAATTTTAACATAGCCGCCTTGCTGTCGAATTTTCCAAGCTCAAGTATCTCGCTCGTGAGCTTGGTCAGTCGTTCCGTCTCGTAAATAATGGTGTCGAGGTACCTGTCATACATCTCGGGCGGTATGGTCCCATCCTTCATCGCCGTCGCGAAGCCCTTTATGCTTGTGAGTGGCGACCTGAAGTCATGCGATATATTTGAAATGAATTTCCGCTGATAATCTTCCATCTGCCCGATATCGTTTCCCATATATTCTATCGTGGCGGACAGATCGGCGAATTCATCGTGCCTTTTTCTCTTATGCGCCGGACTTTTATATTCAAAATGTCCGTCAGCGTATTCGCGGGCCATTTTTATATTTTCTCTGAGAGGCACGATGGAAATTATATAAAGTATTGCTATTACCGCGAATAAAACGAGCGAAATAAGTAAAAAGCAGATATTTAACGTATCGATGTAATAAGCGCCATCCGCCTTTATTCCTGCTCTCGCCGTCATTAGAACCACATAGCCTCGGAGCGATAAATCGACATCCACGGGGTGTACGACAACCGTCGACGGCTCCACATTTCCATCGGAATACTCTGTCGTAACGTCGTTATTTAATAACGATGGCGGTAACGTAATCCTGTCGGCTTTTTCCGCCGAGGCATAGCCGCGGGTATCCGAAAGTATTTCGCCATCGGGATTTACGATCATAATTCTCGCGTCTGAAAATGTATCGATTGTCTGTAATTCCTTATATACTTCGCTTAATGTCGTGCCCCCCTTGTAATAATCGTCCATGTAGCTTTCGACAATTACATTTCCTTCTTTACTCATAGCGTTTACACGGTCGCTCGTAATTCCCTTTAATACCCGGGCGGTTCCGATCGTGTTCATGACTATGAGTGAGGCGATTACCACAGCGAGGTAGCTTACGGCATATTTTACAAGAAGGCTTATTTTCATCGTTTTTCGCTTTCGAATTTATATCCGACGCCCCACACTGTTGAGAGCTTCCATGCTCCGTGATCCTTTATTTTTTCTCGGAGACGTTTTATATGGACGTCGACGGTCCTCGTGTCGCCAATATATTCGTAGCCCCATATATTATCAAGGAGCTGTTCTCTTGAAAATACCTGGTTAGGGTGCGAGGCGAGGAAATATAATAATTCGAGTTCCTTCGGAGGCATTTCTATGCGTTCTCCGTCGCATACAACAGTATAATTCTTAAGGCTCACCGTAAGCTCAGGGTAACGTACCTCGGAATTATCGACGGATTTCCGTTCATTTTCTTCGGCTTCGCGTTCCCTGTCACCGCCTTCGTTAAAGCGCCTTAGGACTGCTTTTACTCTCGCGACCATTTCCTTGCTGTCAAATGGCTTAATTATATAATCGTCCGCTCCGAGTTCAAGTCCCAAAACCTTATCAAAAACCTCACCCTTAGCGGAAAGCATAATTACAGGAGTTTTTGATTTTCTTCTGATATTTCTGAGGACCTCGTAGCCGTCGATACCGGGCAGCATAATATCAAGAAGAACAAGGTCCGGCTTGAAGGTCTCAAAAAGCTTTAACGCATTTTCGCCGTCATACGCTTTTTCGGTAGAATAGCATTCCTTAACCAGGTAAAGCGAAATTAATTCCGCTATATCAGTGTCATCATCTACAATAAGAATTTTTGTTTTTTCCGCCATATCGTATCACGACTTCATTTCCACGACAGTCGCTCCATTACCTCCTTCCGTATATTCGCCGTCCCTGAAGCTCTTTACGTATTTGCATTTTTTAAGATAGGTATGCACCATATTTCTGAGAGCTCCGGTACCGCGTCCGTGTATAACCCTTACTTCCTTCATATGAGCCAGATAGGCGTCGTCGATATATTTTTCAAGATCTATTCTCGCCTCGTCGGTCGTCTGCCCTATGAGGTTTATCTCAGGATGCATGGTAAAGCTCTTCTGCAGGGCTGTTCCGGTCGCTCCGGAATTTCCTCTCTCGCTCTTAGCGGTTCCGATTTTAATATCGGTTTTTTCTTCGACGTAGGCAAGATCTGATAAATTAACCTGCGAACGGATAATTCCCATGGTAACGAAAAGATTTCCCTTGTCATCGGGAAGTGTGCTTACCGTTCCCTTAACTCCCATAGGAATTACATAAACCATATCTCCTATATGAAGAGGCTTGGTCCCGATTCTGTTTTTATTTTTCGGCTTAGCGATTTTAGGCGCGGTCTGAACCTTGTCGAGATTTTCGCGAAGCTTCGTGCGCTCCATTTCCATTTCGCTCGCGCTTGCTCCGGCGACTCCCCATTTATTGAATTTCTTAATGGATTCATCGGCTAATTCTTTTGCTTCGGCTAAAATCTTAGCGGCTTCCTTTTTCGCGTCAGCGATAAGATTTTCCTTCTGCTCGGCTAATTTTTCATTATCGGCCGTAAGGGCTTCACGTTCCTTTTCTATTTCAGCCCTGCGCTCCTTTATCGCCGCTTCTTCCTTTTCTATTTCCTGACGGCTCTTATTTAATTCCGTAATTACATCCTCGAACCGTTTATCATTTGTATCTATTCTCTGCTTAGCGTCGTCAATAATTTCCTCGGGCAGACCTAATTTTCCTGAAATAGCGAAGGCATTACTCTTTCCCGGAATTCCGATAAGGAGTCTGTAGGTAGGCATCAGTGTATCGACGTTAAATTCACAGCTGGCGTTTTTTACACCGGCAGTTGTAAGGGCGTAAACTTTTAATTCGCTGTAATGGGTTGTCGCCATAACTCTCGCGTCACGGTTATGAAGATTATCAAGTATAGCCATGGCAAGGGCCGCGCCCTCCGTCGGGTCGGTTCCCGCACCTAATTCGTCGAATAAAACGAGTGACTCGCTGTCAGCGTCATTTAAGAAATTAACTATATTCACCATGTGCGATGAAAATGTTGACAGGCTCTGCTCTATACTCTGTTCATCTCCGATATCGGCGTATATTTCCTTGAAAATGCCGAGCTCCGAATTATCAAAGGCCGGAATATGAAGTCCCGCCTGGCCCATTATCGTAAGTAATCCGACTGTTTTTAGTGTAACTGTTTTACCGCCTGTGTTTGGTCCGGTAATTACAAGCATGGTAAAATCATTTCCTAGTTCCACATCAATCGGAACTACCTTTTTAGGGTTAATTAATGGGTGACGGCCTTTTTTAATATTAATGCGCCTCTTGTCGTTAAATTTCGGTTCTGTGGCGTTCATCCGCTTCGCAAGCTCCGCCTTAGCGAAAATAAAATCCATCTCAGTAAGCGTATTGAGGTTATATTTTAAATTTATAAGCTCATTTGCGCACTCATTTGATAAGGCGGCAAGAACCTTTTCTATTTCCTTCTGCTCTTCAAGAAATAATTCCGCCAACTCGTTATTATATTGCACAACCGCCGCAGGTTCTACAAATATAGTTGAACCACTTGATGATTCATCGTGAATCATTCCGGTTATTTTTGCCTTGTGCTCCGCCTTTACCGGCAAACAATAGCGGCCGTCACGCATGGTAACCTTGTTATTTTGGAGATACCCTTTACTGTTTGCGTCGTTTGCAAGATTTTCGAGGTGGCTTTTTATTCTCTGGTTTGTAATCGTTATCTGTCTTCTGACCGACTTTAATCCCGGACTTGCGTCGTCAGCCATTTCATCCTCGGAAATAATGCAGCGTTTTATTTCATTATTTAACGGTGAAAGCGGTTCTATAGCGGAGAGTCTCTCCGAAAGTGAATCAGGAACGGTATCGTCATGCTTTTTCGAGAATTCTTTTACCCGCAGGGCGACATCAAGGAGTTTACTTACGGAAATTAATTCCCCCATTCCAAGATTAGCGCCGACATCAAGTCTCATAAAAGTAGCGCCGATATCTTTTAATCCGGAAAATGAAATGCTTCCTGATTTATAAATTCTCGCAAGCGCGTCTGCTGTTTCGCGCTGTGATTTTTCTATTGTTTCTTTTTCGGATGACGGAATTAATTCCGTACACATCATTTTCGCCTTATCACTTGATGCAAATTCGGCTAATTTTGATGTGATTTTGTCAAATTCAAGCGTGTGTAAAACTTTTTTATTCATTTTTTAAAAAATCCCTTGCAAAATAGACTAAATACATTTAAAATACAAAGTGACGTAGATATTATATATTTTTTCCAAGGAGGAAAATTATCATGGCAAGAAGAGGAAGACCTAAAAAAACAAAGGTCACTGTTGAAAACACTTTCTCACCAATTACACCTGCAGTCGAGGAACCTGTTACCGGTGTTGCGGATGGTCCCGCAATCGTAGTTACCGCTCCCGTAGCGGAAGAGGCTCCTGTTGAAGCTCCTGCGGCTGATAAGCCCGTAGAAGAATCCACTCCTGTCGCTCCTAAGAGAAGAGGCAGACCTAAGAAGAGCGAGACAGCGACAGCCACTGCCGAGAAGGCTGCTCCTAAGAAGCGCGGAAGAAAGCCTGCCGCAGCTAAGGCCGCCGAAGCTGTCGAAGAGGTTAAGGCCGCTCCTAAGAGACGCGGAAGAAAGCCTGCTGCCGTAAAGGCCGCTGAAGCCGCCGAGGAGGTTAAGGCCGCTCCTAAGAGACGCGGAAGAAAGCCTGCTGCCGACAAGACCTCTAAGACTACCGTTAAGAGAACAGGCACAAGGGGCCGCAAGAAGGCAAGCGAAGAAACAGTTGAAGAGACATATTTCCAGTTTGACGGTGTAGGCGACATCCTTGCTGAGGACGTTAAGGAGAGAGTAAAGGAAGCTTATAAGGCTGAAGGACATCGTGTAGCGATGATCCACACTTTACAGATCTACGTTAACGTCAATGAAAGCAGAGCTTATTATGTAATTAACGGCAAGCCTGAGAATAAATACATTGACTTATAATTAAATATCCACAAAATTTATACCGGGTCGAATAGATAACCCGGTATATTTTTTAGACTTATTATTCACCCTTCATAGCGATATTAAAGTTAATGGTATTATTGTCAAACACAAGCGGAATGCAGAGATTCTTCGTAAACTGCGAAGCGAACTGCACATTTCCGATTGCCATGGTAGGCGGTGTAATATCTATTCCGATTCCCTTCTCTGAGAACAATGTCGCTGTATTTCCCATTATCATGTTGCCAAGCTCAGAGAGCGCACTCTGCCCTATCTCATCAAGCGTAGGAAGCTGGTCCATCATCATCATATGCCCCGCAACGGTTCTCGCTACAGGGTTCGAGAATTCTATCATAACCTGTCCGCGCATCTCACCCGTAACACCGATGATAATAATCACGCTGTCAGAGGTGAAGTTTGTATCCTTGAGATACGGCTTACCTACCTTAGCGTCTATATTGCAAGCCTGCTTCAGTATCGTAGTCGCGGAAACAAGGAATGGATTTATGTACTCTACATTTAATCCGGCCATCAGTGCCTCTTTTCTACTAAAGGTTTGTTACTTCATTAACCATGGTTTTTAGCGAAATCAGAAAGTCTTTCCATGGCAGCCTTAAGGTTTTCTACTGAATATGCGTACGAAATTCTTATATATCCTTCACCGCAGTCTCCGAAAGCATTTCCGGGAACCACAGCTAATTTTTCTTCATTAAGAAGCCTTGTCGCAAATTCCTCTGAGGTCATACCAAACTTCTTAATACTTGGAAATACGTAGAACGCGCCATGCGGTTCAAACACGTCAAATCCGTTCTTACGTAGCTCGGCAATGAGAAATCTTCTTCTCTGGTTGTAGGCGTCCCTCATCTCGGTAACGTCGCCGTCACCATTTCTAAGGGCCTCTATAGCGGCGTACTGACTCGTAGTCGGGGCGCACATAATCGCGTACTGGTGAATCTTAAGCATCTCCGCAAGAAGCCTCGCAGGCGCGCATGCGTAGCCGAGTCTCCAGCCCGTCATAGCGTATGCCTTAGAAAAGCCGTTAATATAAACGGTGCGCTCCTTCATCCCCGGAAATGAAGCGATTGTAGTATGCTCGCCGTCGTAGGTAAGCTCAGCGTATATCTCATCCGTCAGTACAAACAAATCATGGTCGATAACGTAGTCCGCTATCTTCTTAAGATCCTCCGCCGGCATGGTAGCGCCGGTAGGGTTGTTAGGGTAAGGAAGTATTAAGACCTTCGTCTTAGGCGTGGTAACCGCCTCAAGCTCCTCTACCGTAAGTCTGAACTCATTTTTTACCGAAAGATTAAGCGTAACCGGCGTGCCGCCCGCAAGTACCGTACACGGTAAATATGACACGTAGCTTGGCTGTGGGATGATAACCTCATCTCCCGGATCAAGCATGGCCCGAAGCGCCACATCTATGGCCTCACTGCCGCCGACCGTAACCATGATCTCATGGGCAGGGTCATAGCTTAAACCATAGCGCCTGCTAAGGTAGGCCGCTATCTCCTCACGAAGCTCCTCCATACCCGTATTTGACGAGTAGTGAGTCTTGCCCCGCTCGAGGGAATATATGCCCTCTTCCCTGATATGCCACGGTGTCTCAAAATCAGGCTCGCCTACGCCAAGCGAAATGGCGTCCTTCATGGTGCTGACAATATCGAAGAATTTCCTGATTCCGGACGGCTGTATCTCTTGAATCACTCTGTTAAGAATATCTCTCACGGTGTTATCAGCTGCCTTTCATCTTTTTCTTCTTCGACAAACGGTATTCCGTGCTCCTTATACTTCTTCAGCACGAAGTGGGTAGCCGTACTTATGACGGAATCCATCGGCGCAAGCTTGCTCGAAACGAAGTGGGCTATCTCACGCATAGACTTGCCCTCGACTATAACCATGAGGTCGTAATCAGCGGACATGAGGTAGACATATGACACCTCATCAAACTTGTAAATTCTTTCCGCGAGATAATCATAGCCTACGCCTCTCTTAGGTGAAATCTTCACCTCTATGAGCGCTGTAACAGTGTCTTCATCTGTCTTGTCCCAATCAATGATGGTCGGATATCCGCATATTATCTTCTCTTTCTGCATAGCGGCTATCTCTTCATCAATCTCCTCGCGGGCCACGCCCATCATCTCGGACAGTTCCTCATGGGTAAGGCGGCTGTTCTTGTCGATGGTCTTAAGTATCTCCTTACGAAGCTCTTTCTTATCCATAATCCTTTTCCTTTTAAATATTAGTCGTACTCTAATAATACAACATTATGAGCTTTGAAACAAGGCCCTAAGGACAAATTTTAACAAAAAATTAGCGTTTTTAAAGCTAACCCGGAAGATTTCTCATCTACCTCGGCGGTTCCACAAAGCGCTTCTCGTCTCCGCACACTATGATTCTTGACTTCTCAACGGTAACCTTCCCGACGGTAACCGCAGGTATACCGTAGTAGCGCAGGGCATTCACCAGGCTCTCACTGTCAGGCGCCGCGATGACGTAAGCCCCGTATGAGGCCATCCTCATGGGATTCAGGTCAAAATGCTCAGCAAGCTCTATAGTCTCACCGTCGAAAGGGAACCTCGCTACATCTATAAGAAATCCCGCCCTGTTCCTGTCTCCCAGCCTGTAGAGGGCAGCCTCTATTCCATTGTCACCGGCCGGCACAAAGGCAGTAGAGAAGAACTGGGGCAAAATCTCCGATTCCACTAAAGGAAGCCTGTCGGGAATTTTCTTAGCAAGGCGATTTACAAAAAGCTTTGGGTAAGCTTCCGTAAGCTCCTCGCGGTGCTCATTCCATAATTTTACAGCTCCATAGGCGCCTATATTTCCGGTTATTATTATATCCTCTCCCGGGTAAATGGTCTGGACCTGCCATGGGGCCGCGAGAGAGCTCATAAGAGTCCCTGCTCCTCGAAAAATGGCTGTATCTCCTGACCCACATTTCGTAAATATAGTGACATCATCTGTTACAAGGCCGGACACTCCTTCTAAAGCGTATAGCTTCGCCGAGAATGCCCTGATTCTCTCTTCATCTTCGGAATTTAAGAGAAGGGTAGCGCTGACACGTTCAAGCCGGGCGCCCGAACAGACTAACCTACGCCTCATATCATCCAGCATGAATTCTATATCGGGTGATACATTTTCACGAAGGGAAACAGCCTTCTCGCACACTGCCGTAAGGCTCTCACCGCTCTCAATTATAGATACGCCCTGAGAGAAGCCTTTCATGAATTTGGCTCGTCTCTTTGACAGGTGGAGCTGTTTTATGACGCTTCGCGTAAAAGCAACGTCAGGTATATAATCATTCGGCATCGTCGTCACTTTCGCTGTTCTGTGATTCTACTGTAGTTCCTGCTCCATCGCCTGAATTATCCGATGATTTAGCAGCTGATGACCTCTTAGATGATTTCTTGCTGCTATCCTCTTGCTTGCTGTCACTCTTATCAGACTTCGAATCACTTTCATCCGACTTCTTATCCTTGTCGGATTCCTTCTTGCCACCCTTGATAACTGTCCTTGGGACGGCCTTATAGGTGCTCGTATTAACAGTCGTGGTCTCTGTGAGTACACCGTCTATATATACGTTCTTGAGAAGCTTAGCCTCATAGCCTGTCCATGAGCCGCTTACAACCTTCTCGTAGCTTTCCGGCTTAGTCTTATCTATAGTGACTATGTCCTTGTCAGGCTTTATGGTTTTGATAATTTCTTCCTTGTACTCTACCTTACGGTGCGTTATATCGCGGGTTTCATGGCCGTATACGTTAAACGTAATGTTCCCGTGACCGGCAATTCCTTCGATATAGATCGGGTAGTCAGTGCTGTTCTTGAATACGAAATCCTTCCAGTCACCGGCAATAGCTGCATCCCTTGACAGAGGCACGTAGGTAACGGTCATGGAGTGATTATAACGTTCTACAACCTCAAGCTCGGCGTAGAGTACGGCGTTATAGAGGGTGGTGGATACCTGGCAGATACCGCCTCCGATATCGTCTACAACCTTGCCATCTACATAGGCTCCGCCTGTGCCGTAGCCATTTTCTATAGTGTATGGCTTCATCTTGTCATCGAGCGAGACCTGCTCGCCCGGCATGAGGACAGTGCCATTTACAAGGCGGCAGCCGTTCTCGACGTTCTGGGCTCGGCCTGTATTTGATGACCCATAATTTGTCGTGTAGCTTCCGAGTACGTCGGTAACCATCGCCATCGCGTCTTCGCCGTAATCAGGCTTTACCGTAACGAGATTAAGATCGCAGGATATGCTCTTTGGTATCTCATCCTCGCTTGAAGGCTCCGCAAAGCCCGTGAGCGCCGCGTTTACAGCTTCGAGACTCTTCTTATAGTATATCTTCCTTCCGTCCTTGCCCGCTCCTATAACGAACTGTCCGTTCTCTCTGGTGAGGGTGGCGTTTTCAGGATTTATCTTGTACTTCTTGTAAATCTTCTTTACGAAGGCATCAACCTTGGTATCATCGAAGGAAAGCGGAATCTCGTAATTCTCGGGAGACGCTTCGGCGTCCTTGATTTCCTTGTAGCGCTCGATAATATTTCCGACTGTTCCTACCTTTGACGCGGATTCTATGAACTCATCGGCGCTCGCGGAGAATCCGAGGTCAGCAAATGTCGCGCTCTCAGTACCCGCGTCGCCTACATTTACAAGAATTTCCACTTTGGAAAGCTTGTCTATATAAGATTCGGCGACAGATTTCGCTTCATCCTTCGTGAGGCCGCCTATGTTGATTCCGTTTATGGCGTAGCCTTCAGGAAGCTTGCCGTCAGGAGCTTTTCCTATAGCCTTAACGGTGACGGTGAGGCCTATAGCGGCCACCAGCATTACTAATACGATGCTGTAGACAATGATAATACTTTTTTTCATTTTCAAATGTATCACAATCCTTCTGTTCATCCCGCCCTGCGACGGAATTATCTTTATCTTATAGCGTCAGCGAGAAGCGGCACAATCATCGCAACGACAAGTATAGCCACTATGACAGCTGATATAGATTTCGTGTGTTTGTTGAAAAAGTCTAATAAATTCATATATTTTTCTCCTTTAAAGTCTTTCCCAATTTAGTATTATAGTTTATAATTAGAAAAGAAGCAAGTAAAAAGTTACAAAAGAGGTAGGTTATGCCAACACTTTTAGTATTTACACTCTTAATATGTGTGCTGCTCCAGTATCGGATCCGCCACAACACGAAAGAAGAGGACAACAAGGACGCGGAATTCTGGGCTAAGGAAGCCCGCTCGAACTCAACCCGTCGTCGCGATATCAGCTCTCTGCCTTACATTCACGTCGAGGAAGCGGAGCTTCCCTTTCATGAAAATGAGCCGGATCGCGAAATAAAGTCAGCCGAGCGTCTCATTAAGTCCCTTGCAGGGGCCAAAATCCTCTGCCTCACCGGCATGTCTAACACCGACTTAAAGTTAAAATACGGCGTGGCGAACCTCGAAACCTTAGCAGCCTGTGACGAGAACTTCGCCCGTCTCGTAAGGAGTCTCCATAAGTGGGGCAAGAGGTCCTTCGACCGTGGAGATATCGATGACGCCCTCGCGGTGCTCTCCTACGCATCCGAAATCGGAAGCGACATAGGTGAGACATATAAGCTCCTCGCTAAAATCGCAAGAGAAAAGGACGACAACGAGCTCTACGAGCTCACCCGGACTCAGGTTGGCGCAAACTTCAAGGACTCCCGTAAGGATAAGGTATTAGCGGACATTGAGCGCATATATCAGGGCGCTGATAATGATGACAATGAAACGATATAATGATATACTCTTTTTCAGCTCTTCGGCGGTTCTTTCTTCGGGCAGATGTCATTTAAGAAGCAGTTCGCGCAGTCGGGGGATTTTGCCATGCAGATCTTCCGTCCGTGCTCTATGAGGGCAAGATTCCACATAATCCAGGCTTCCTCGGGGAGCTTATCCATAAGATCAAACTCTACCTTCACCGGGTCTGTTTCCTCCGTGACTCCAAGGCGGTATGATATCCGCTTTACGTGAGTATCGACAACTATGCTGGGGATATGGTAAATATTTCCTCTGATTACATTCGCTGTCTTCCTGCCCACTCCCGGAAGCTTAGTTAATTCATCTATATCAGAAGGCACCTCGCCATTATATTTCTCAAGTAAGGCAGCTGCGCAGGCCTTAAGGTTCCTCGCCTTGTTGCGGTAAAATCCACAGGGCTTAACGTCTTCCATCAGTTCATCAAGGTCGGCATCAGCGAAGCTCTTCACGTCAGGATATTTCCTATAAAGGGTCTTCGTAACTATATTTACCCTTGCGTCCGTGCACTGGGCAGATAGTATCGTAGAGAAAAGCAGTTGCCATGGTGTCTCGTGGTCGAGGGTAGCCCGGCCAGTATCGTAGTGCCCGGAAAGCCTCTCTATAATCTCATTCAGTCTCTGTTCTTCTGTCATAAGCAATCACCTAAAATCTGAGTAAAAAGAAAGGACGGCTTGGGGGAGCCGTCCTTTTGGAGAAGGTATTTTTGTTACTTATGGGGTGTAGCAAAAACTATATAATGTATTGGGGTTTACAAGTACTATTATAGCACGGTTTAAAAAATAAGTCTGCACAAACATGGTATTATTTTTCGCCCTTTTATAGTAATTATGCTATCACCTTCATAAAATGTTTATTTTTCCCCTGTCACTTTTACACAAAATACCCTCAAATCAGGCATCGAACAATGCGTTGAACTCATCCATGCCTATACGCTCCTTCTCCATGAGAAGCTTAGCGCTTGCGTGAAGGACGTCCATATGCGAACTGATTATCCTCTTGGCCTCTTCGTAGCAGGAATCTATGATTCTCTTTACCTCTTCATCGATCTTGTCAGCGACCTCATTACTGTAGGTATGAGTGTGCCCGATCTCAGCGCCTATAAAGACTTCGCTGTCTTCATTGTCATAATTGACAAGACCGAGGGCCGATGTGAAGCCGTATTTTGTAACCATTGCCCTCGCTATGTTAGTAGCCTGCTTGATATCTCCCGAAGCGCCGGTAGTAATGTCCTCAAATATCAGCTCCTCCGCCACACGGCCGCCGAGACTTACAATAATTTCCTGCCTCATCTTGCCCTTCGTAAGGAACATCTCATCCTTCTCAGGAAGCGGCATGGTATAGCCTGCTGCCCCATTTCCGGTAGGTATTACAGAAATGGTGTAGACAGGTCCTACATCCGGCAGCTCATGGAAGAGAATGGCGTGGCCCGACTCGTGGTAGGCCGTAATCTTCTTCTCGTGCTCGGAAATGATGTGACTCTTACGCTCAGTACCTATTCCGACCTTGATAAACGACTTCTTGATATCTTCTGAGTTGATATATTTTCTGTTTTCCTTCGCTGCCCTGATAGCCGCCTCATTCATGAGGTTTTCAAGGTCAGCGCCGGTAAATCCCGCTGTAGTCTGCGCGATTTCAGGAAGCTTTACGTCATCGCCGACAGGCTTGTTCTTAACGTGAACCTTGAGGATCTCCTCACGCTCGCGCACATCTGGAGCGCCGACAGCTACACGCCTGTCAAAACGGCCCGGACGGAGGATCGCAGGATCGAGGATATCGACACGGTTTGTCGCCGCCATAACGATGATGCCCTCATTTACGCCGAAGCCGTCCATTTCAACGAGCATCTGGTTAAGGGTCTGCTCACGCTCATCATGGCCGCCGCCAAGGCCGGTACCGCGGCGTCTCGCCACGGCGTCTATCTCATCTATGAAAATGATGCAAGGGCTGTTCTTTTTAGCCTTGTCAAAGAGGTCACGTACTCTCGAAGCGCCTACACCGACAAACATTTCGACGAAGTCGGAACCGGAGATTGAGAAGAATGGAACTCCCGCCTCGCCCGCGACTGCTCTCGCGAGAAGTGTCTTACCTGTTCCCGGAGGGCCGGTTAAAATTACGCCCTTAGGTATTCTCGCGCCGAGATCGGAGTATTTTTTGGGATTCTTAAGGAAATCAACTATCTCCTCGAGATCCTCCTTCTCCTCCTTAAGGCCCGCCACGTCGGCGAACGTAACCTTCTTGTCGGTCGGCATGCTCATCCTGGCGCTCGCCTTACCGAAATTCATTAGCTTCGAATTCCCGGAATTCGCTGCCGCCGCGTTTTGTCCCGACATGAATACCATCATGATAAAGAACATGACGCAGATTAAAATGTATGGAATAATCGTTATAAACCAGCTCTGCGTCGACACGTCGTGAACGTAGTAATTTACGAACTTCGCGTCCCGCATGGCACTCTCAACCTCTGTAACGTCGGTTACGTAGAACTTGAGAGACTGTTTATCTTCATCCTTAAACGATACGCTGACCTCACCCGTCGGCGCGGACTGGTTCTGATAGACCTCGACGTACGAAATATCTCCGTCCTCCATGTCCTTCACAAAGTCCGAATAATTATAGTTCTCGTGACCCATCTCATAGATGTTATCGGTTATCGCCATAATAACGACAATGAGCAGGATAACTAACAGGGAGGTCCATATTCCTCTTGCCTGATTTCTCAAATTATTATTCTCCTATTACTCCGATATACGGAAGATTTCTGTACTTCTGCGCGTAATCGAGACCGAAGCCTACTACGAATTTGTCAGGTATCTCAAAGCCCACATAATCGACCGTTACATCATCCACAACCCTTCTCTCCGGCTTGTCAAGAAGCGTGCATAGCTTGAGGCTCGCCGGCTTCCTCTCTTCGAGTACCTTCTGAAGGTAGTGGAGGGTATTCCCGGAATCTATGATATCTTCTACTATGAGCACATAACGTCCCGCTATGCCCTCATCGAGGTCCTTAACGATCTTCACCCTGCCTGTGCTCTCAGTTCCGTTTCCGTAGCTTGAAACGCACATAAAGTCCATCGTAACCGGAACCGTGATATGCTTGGCAAGCTCCGTCATCATAAATACGCTGCCCTTAAGCACGCCGATCATATGAAGTGACTTACCCGCGTAATCGCGGTTTATCTTCTCAGCCATCTCCTTAATACGGTCACAAAGTCTGTCCTCATCTATGAGGACATTGATTTTTTCATCCATTTTCTTTCTCTATCCTTCCTAATATCTTTTTAGAGCAAAGGCACACAATATTTTCTCTGTGCCCTTTGAAACCCTTGCGCTCTCACCGCTTCGCACTCCCGGCACCCACAGCACCTCATGCCCCGCGGTTAGGAGCGGAAGTCTTTCTCTAAGTTCTGTCGGAATTTTTCTGTCAGTAAGAATATCAGATAATTTCTTCCTCTTGCCATCTGTAGAAATTACTACGAAATCCCCCGGCTCCTTTGTCCGAACAAGAATACTATCCGTTATTTTATCATAATCGAATATCTTATTACAACTGTTTTCTTTGTATATTTTGTAAGTACCGTCAGAAAAATTGACCCGCAAATTGCCCGCTTCCGCAAAGACGCTCTCTACCGGCGGCACTGTAAGTATTTCCGTTTCTATGTCCTTAAATTCAGGACCGGATTCTTCATAAGAAAAATTCTTAATAAGGACTCCCTCGTACTGTCTCACCGCGGTCAGGCCGTATATAAGATCGAGGCTCTTTCCGTTTTCCTTTGAGAACAGGCCTGCCACATCTCTTATATGCACATCGGAAATGTCGCGAGCCCTTCCCGCAAGGTCAGCGAGAATCATATGAATCATCTCCGTAAGAATAACGTAAGGGAGCTCCGCCGCTTCGTTCCTTACAATAAAAAAGCCCCTGCCACGGGTTGAAATTTCTTGTAAGGCCTTCTTAGCCTCTTCCTTTATAAACCGGTCCGCCGCCGAAATCTTCTCCGCGGCCTCGCAAATATGGCTCACGGCTTCGCTGTTGACAGCGCTTGTAAGCTCAGGCAGTATGACGTGCCTTATGCGGTTTCTCGTATAATCATCGGAAAGATTCGTGCTGTCGGTCACAAAATCGAGGCCCAGCTCACGTACTGTCGCCTCTATCTCACTCCTGTCGGTCTCTATGAGGGGTCTTATGATGTGGCCGTTAACGGGCCTTATTCCCGCAAGTCCTGTGAGCCCCGTACCGCGGGCAAGATTCATTAAAAATGTCTCGGCAAGATCGTTTTTATTGTGAGCTACAGCGATTTTTGTAAAATGAAACTCATCCCTTATTTCCTCGAAAATGCGGTAGCGCTCCCTCCTGCCCGTCTCTTCTTCCGACATGCCCGATTCTTCGGAAAGCTTCGGTACATTTATCTTAACAATCCGACATGGCACCGAAAGGTCCTTCGCAAGCTTCTCTACAAATGAAGCGTCCCTGTCGGCCTCAGCCCCGCGAATTCCATGGTGGACGTGGACCGCGAAGAGCTTCAGATCGCGGAACTCTTCTTTCGTGTCTCTAAGATTCGCTAACGCCGCCAAAAGGCACACTGAATCCGCGCCACCCGAAACTCCGATGATTAGGCTATCTTTCTGTTCTAAGAGATTATATCTTTCTATAGTCTTATAAATACTGTTAAAGCTCATTTCGCTAATATTCAATTGTCATCCGAAGGTTCAAATATTATCTCGTCCTTATATACAAGCCCGAACTTTTCCCTTGCGGTATCTTCTATAAATTTCTTGGTATTAACGTCCACAGCGAGTTTCTCGAGTTCTTCTTTTCTCGCGTTCTCAGAGGCTATTTCTCTTTCCACGCTCTGCTGCTTCTTTACGAGCTTCTCCATTTTTCCGGTGAGGACTATTTTCTTATAATTGATAAACACGCACATCACACAGACTACAGCAAAGCAGAGAAATAATCCGAGTCTGCTCATGTATCTCTTTCTTCCCTTGCGTCCTCTCATAAGAAGCTCCTTTCGTTATTATTTACTCTTCCGGTTCAGGCGCCGCCTGCAAAACCTCGTACATTTCCTTGGCTTCATCCTTCTTGACGGTCTCTGAAATGTCGGTCACCTTAACGATCATTTTTCTGTCGCCGAAGCCTATTTCTATCACATCGCCGACCTTCACCTCAGTGCCTGCCTTGGCGGTTCTTCCATTTATCGAAACCCTGCCCGCATCGCAGGCTGATTTGGCGACGGTTCTTCTTTTAATAAGTCGCGATACCTTGATATACTTGTCTAATCTCATGTAAAACCCTTTGTTAAGAAAAGACCCGCCTGAGCGGGTCTTATAAGCTTTAATTAGTTGATAGCGTCCTTAAGAGCCTTGCCAGCCTTAAACTTCGCTGCCTTAGAAGCAGGAATCTTAATCTCTTTCTTTGTCTGAGGGTTTCTGCCGATTCTGGCTGCTCTCTCGGTAACTTCGAATGTACCGAAGCCTACGAGCTGAATCTTCTCACCCTTTTTGAGTTCCTCGGTAACTACGTCAACGAAAGCCTTAACAGCCTTCTCAGCGTCTGCCTTCTTTAAATCTGCCTTGTCAGCGATAGCTGCAACAAGTTCTGCCTTATTCATGGATTTATCCTCCTGTAAGTCTGCAGGGTCTTCCCCACATTATATTTTTTGTCCGGGTTCCCCTCCGGACTGTACAACTTCATTTATAAACTTTTTAAGGCGTTTTGTCAAGAGAAATTTACCAAAAAATCCGATTTTTTCGGGCTTTTGTAACTTTGCTTATACATCTGTATAAGTATTATTCCGTACTACTGCTGTCGTTTTCGTCTTTTACGGTGCCTATAGCTCCCACATCAAGCTTCTGCCACTTGTCCGCATCGTAACCTACAGTTGTAGACGAGTACCATTTCTTGAATTCTCTTGTAAATAATTTTTCGCCGCTCTTACCCGGATGCTCATATCTTGCCCTGTTCATAAATTCGCTGTAGAACTTGGCCGCAAGGAAGTTATCGTGGTAGACCATATAGAGCACATTTTCATCGAGGAAATACGCCGCCTTAATCTTTGCGGAAACGTTAGCAAGCTGGGTTTTCGCGGTCTCCATGAGTTCTTTTTCCTCATCATCGGTGAGGGTAATGCCCTCATTTTCGGCCTCAGCTACTATTACCTTTATCTCAATAAGCTCGCGCCTGATGTCATCCGCCGCAAGGCTTCCGACCGTATTTACCGCTCCGGGGCTTGTGACAGCGCTTTGGGCGTTCTTTACCTCAAAGCTCCAGAAATCGCCCCGTCCCATATCCGTCTCGAACTTATCCCTGGTCCCAAGGGCGTATACCGAGACCTCGGGAAAATATACCTTCTTCTGACCGACAGTGAGGTAGAGGTCATAGGCGCTCGTCTCCTTGAGGGTGCTGATATCAGACTCCGAGACGGACGCCGCCGAGGCTACGGGATTCTCAGAATCTACAGGCTCAGCCTTAGCGTCAGCCGTAAGGCAGAAAAGGCTTATAAGAAATATTGCGATAAGCTTTAAAGCATAGGTAAATCTCTTCATTCTGCCTCCTTTTCGTCAGGTAAAAGCTTCACAAAATCTCCCAAGAGGGTCCTGAGCTCCGTAAGACGCGGGTCGCTCTTAACCGGAGTCGCCGCGGCCGTTGCCTTGACCATTGTCTTCCCGTTTCCTCTTACGATAGTCTTCTTCGGAGCGCCCTTTGTAGGCTTGTCGGAATCAAGCTTGTAGGTAAATTTCACGGCCCCATCGTCCCCCTTCTTAAGAGAGAGTTTATTTCCATAGGTATTGAGGAAAGCCGGAATCTTGCTGTTATCTATATCGGCATGGGCGAACATGGTGATAACCACGTTCTTCTCCTGCATATGAACCTCGGTTATATAAGCCCTGTGAGCCATAAATCTGAGGTATGATATAACCGTCAGATTATCAACGCCCGCAGGCATATCCCCATAGCGGTCTATAAGCTCATCCTTCATGTCAAGGAGCTCCGTAGCGGACTCTATGGTTGCGATTCGCTTGTACATCTCAAGCTTCTGCGTCTCATTTTTAATATAAGAAGCAGGTATAAACGCGTCGACGTCGAGGTTCATGACCGTGTCATACTCATAGCCGTTCACCTTCTCGCCCTTAATGGTGCGGACGGCTTCGTTAAGCATCTTGCAGTAGAGGTCGTAACCAACAGTCTCCATATGGCCGGACTGGCTTTCGCCTAAGATATTTCCGGCGCCGCGGATCTCAAGGTCCCTCATGGCTATCTTGAAGCCGCTGCCAAGATCTGTAAATTCTCGTATGGCCGCGAGCCGCTTCTCGGCGACCTCGGGAAGCATCCTGTCCCTCTTATACATCATAAAGGCATAGGCGGTCTTAGAGCTTCTGCCGACACGGCCCCTCAGCTGGTAGAGCTGGGAGAGGCCCATTTTATCGGCATCATCTATTATCATCGTGTTGACATTAGGAATATCTATGCCTGTTTCAATGATTGTTGTCGACACAAGGACATCTATATCACCGTTTATGAAGTCGAACATGATCCGCTCAAGTTCTCTCTTATCCATCTGCCCGTAAGCGTAAGCGACCTCGGCGTCAGGTACCATGGCCTGGATTTTTGCGGCGAGATCAGGGAGGCCGTTTATGCGATTCCTCACATAGTAGACCTGGCCGCCCCGGGCCATTTCACGCAGAATCGCTTCCCTAATAATCTCGTCGTTATGCTCGAGTACATAGGTCTGGATAGGCTGCCTGTCAACCGGAGCCTCCTCAAGCACTGACATATCGCGGATTCCCGAGAGACTCATATGAAGGGTTCTTGGAATCGGAGTCGCCGAAAGGGTCAGGACATCCACATTTTCACGAAGCTGCTTAATCTTCTCCTTGTGGCGGACGCCGAAGCGCTGTTCCTCGTCCACTATGAGGAGGCCCAGGTTTTTGAATTTTACAGATTTTCCCAGTAGCTTATGGGTGCCTATAACGATATCAAGCATCCCGTGCGAGAGCCTGTCAAGGACTCCCTTTGTCTCCTTATCCGTCCTGAATCGGGAGAGAATGTCGACACTGACAGGGAAATCCCGCATTCGCTGTACGAAGGTGTTGTAGTGCTGCTGTGCTAAGATTGTGGTCGGCACCAGGATCGCGACCTGCTTTCCGTCCATGACCGCCTTAAAGGCCGCCCGAATGGCTATCTCGGTCTTACCGAAGCCAACGTCACCGCAGATGAGACGGTCCATGATTTTAGCGCTTTCCATGTCGCGCTTCACGTCCTCTATCGCGTGGACCTGGTCATCGGTCTCTTCATATGGAAATGTTTCCTCGAACTCCCTCTGCCATTCGGTATCGGCCGAGAAACGGTATCCCTGCTCGTTCTGCCGCTTGGCGTATAACTCTACCAGGTCCTTAGCGACCTCATTTACAGAGTTCTTTACCTTTGTCTTTGTCTTCTTCCACTCGGTGCCGCCAAGCTTATTTATATGAGGCTTGGCGCTGCCGCCGCCTGAATACTTTGAAATGAGGGAAAGACTTGAAACCGGCACAAACAGCGCCGTCCCGCCGTCGTACTCTATCTTAAGATAGTCACGCGCGATGCCGCCGCTCTCTATTTTCTCTATTCCCTTGTAAATGCCGAGCCCGTGGTTCTCATGGATTACGTAGTCACCCGGGTGAAGCTCGGAGAAGCTCGTAATGCTGGCTCCGTCGACCGTGCTCGCCTTCTTCGCCCTCTTTTTCTTCTGCTTCTCACCGAAGACATCGCTCTCGGAAATGACCGCGAAGCCTATAAGCGGATACTCAAAGCCCCTTCTCAGGGCTCCCGGCACACAGACAACCTCGCCTGCGGCAGGGATTCTCTCAAAGCTTTCGGCTGCCACAGCATTTATTCCGTTATCCGAAAGATCCTTCGCTATACGTCCCGCCCGAAGCGAATTCGCGCAGGCAAGAACGACCTTACTCTTGCTCTTCTTATAGGCCTTCATGTCCTTCACGAGAAGGTCGAAATCATTATTGTAGGAGTTTACATTTCTACCCGTGACATCAAACCGCTTAAGGGCTGCCATAGGGCCTGTCTTCGTCTCTATAAGGGAGAGCATGACAGTCTTCCTTTTCTCAAGCCCCGCTAAGACCTGCTTATAATCGTAGATTACATCCGCCTGCCCCGAAAGGATATATCCTCCCTCAAGTCTCGCGGTCATGCTCTCTCTGAATTCAGTGGTTACAGCCTCCCCCGACTCGGCTAACCTCTCAGGCTCATCTATGAAGAAGAGGGTATTCTTTCCAAAATAGTCAAAGAAGCTCTCTGTCTTATCGTAAAAATAGTTTATATAGCTGTCTATACTTGCCGCCCCGCCGTAGACGTCAAGGTTCTCCTTAAGCTCATTTACGCTGTCCATAAGCCTTGCCGCCTGCTCAGTCTTCATTTCCTTACGGAGGGCCTTGTAGCGCTTCTCGCATTCCTTCTCTATCCGCTCCCGGCCACGGTTAAGGCGGTCATCGTCTAAGATCATCTCGGTGGCGGGAAGGATTTCGACCTCATCCGTGTCGGCGTCCTCAGCAAGCGTCCTCTGGGTCTCCGGGTCAAAATAGCGGATATTGTCTATCTCATCTCCCCAGAGCTCAATCCTCACCGGCGCGTCATCCGTCAGGGAAAATATGTCAATTATGCCGCCTCGCACGGAAAACTGGCCGGGGTCTGTGACCTCAGCGGTATTTCTGTAGCCTAAAGCCGTAAGCGCCAGCCTGAGCTTGTTAAGATCGAGGCTGTCACCCTGCTTTAATAGTAAAATATTGTCAAGTATGTCATTTATCGGAAGGACCTTAAGTATAGCCGCGTCAAGAGTGCATATGATGGTACAGCTTTCATTATCAAGGATTTTCTTCAGTACCTTGATTCGCTCGGCTGTTATGGCATTTCCACGGACATCGGCCGCGAAGAACATGATATCTTTAGCCGGGTAAATAATCGCGTTCTTATCGTAGAGCTTCATATCGAGAAGAAGTTCTCTTGCTCTCTGCTCAGAGTAGGTTACGATAACCCTCTGCCT
This sequence comes from uncultured Eubacteriales bacterium, assembly GCA_900314885.1. Lineage (GTDB taxonomy): Bacteria > Bacillota > Clostridia > Lachnospirales > Lachnospiraceae > Catonella. Next base: position 121,758 of record OMWY01000001.1, on the reverse strand, counting down.
CGCGCCAAGGCCCTCTGCGACAGCCTCAGCAAAGTTTGATTTTAACACGTCCGCCATGCCGCTTACAAGGACCGGCGTCTTACCCTTTTTTACCGCCTCGCAGACATAACCGTACTCAGAGAGGGCTGTGACAGGACTCGTAAAGCAATTCATATCAGTCTCCTGTTATCTCAACTCCGTTAAACTTGTTCATGGCTTCATTTACATTTTTTGTAACTATAACGGTCACAGCGTCCGCAACCGTCTTCATGACATTTCTCATGACAGGCTCTACATCCTTAGGGAAACGGGCAAGCACATGGTCCGCGAGGTCCCAGCCCTCGGGCTTCTTCCCGACTCCTATCCTTATCCTCGTGAAGCTCTCGCTTCCTACGTGTGAAATGATGCTCTTCATGCCATTGTGGCCGCCGGCGCTTCCCTTGGCGCGGATTCTGATAAAGCCGGGCTCGAGGTCTATATCATCATGAATCACTATCAGCTCATTTTCAATATCAAGCTTATAAAATGAGGCGGCTGGCCCTATAGCCTCGCCGGAATTGTTCATATAGGTCATAGGCTTCATGAGCAGGACCTTCTCCCCCTCTATATAGCCTCGCCCGGTCTTAGCGTTAAATTCGTCGCGGTCAAACGGTATATTGTACTTATCGCTTAGCGCCGTAATGGCATCGAATCCCGCGTTGTGGCGGGTTCCCGCGAATCTCGCCTCCGGATTACCCAGTCCTGCTATAATGTACATAAATTATTATTCCTTTCTACTTCTCTTACATTAAAAGTAAGGGGCGCTTATTCGGCGTCCCTTTTGATCGCATAAAGATTGTGATAAGACCTAAGCCAGCTTCGTCTCGGCTTCCGTCAGCCAGTCTCCGCTATTATACTTATCAAGGATAGCTTTCTGAAGCCTCTCTCTGGCTTCCTGGTTGATAGGGTGAGCTATATCTCTGAACTCGCCATCCCCTGCCTTGCGGCTCGGCATAGCTATGAATAAACCCTTATCACCCTCGATTACCTTGATGTCGTGTACCGCGAACTCGCTGTCAAATGTAACCGATACGACCGCCTTCATTTTTCCTTCCTTTGCGACCTTCCTGATTCTGATATCAGTGATTTCCATTTTCTTCCCCTTCCGGGCCTGACGGTGTATCAAAACAGGATCAGCTCTGGTCGCAATTATTTAGTCTCCACCCGTATAAGACTCCTTGAAAGGTCCGTCTATTTAGTGTTACAGTACCCCTGTACTGACTTAACTTAAGTATTCTACCACAAATTCCAAGAAATTTAAAGTGTTTTGTAAAAAAATCTGTACTAAATAATGCAAAATTTTTCGCGGTTTAATTGTGAATCTTTCTAGTGTTTTCGAACACTAAACACATGTTAAAATATGTTAAATCAGTCTTCTTCCTCCTCATCAAGGTAAAATTCCGCATCCTCATCAGCGAGAATTTCCGTGAGGATTACATTTCTAAGCTTCCGCGTGAGGTCAAAGGTTCCTGAGTCTACCTTCTGGGTGCCCATAAGGATGGAAACTCCCTCATAAGGCAAATTCGCCATGTAGGTACCAAGCCATCCGTCCCAGCCATACTCGCCGTCAGAGCAGATATAGCCTGCCTTATCCTCATCTATGCAGATTCTAAGGAGGTTGCTGTAGGTGAAGCCCTGGTAGCACATCATTCTCTTAAGGAACATTTTCTGCTCATGTTCTTCAAGCCTCCGCCCCGTCATGAACCTTACCGTCGAAGGGCTAAGAATCCTCGCCCCATCAAGCTCGCCCTCATTAAGGAGCATCTGGGTAAATCTCGCGTAGTCGTCAAGCGTTGATACGAGCCCTGCTCCGCCCGACTCAAAGCCCGGCGCATGGTCGGGGATATTGTTAATTCCCAGATTATTCCAGTCATATTTGCGAAGGCTCCTCGTCCCGTCCTCCGCTTCTAGGGTCTGATAGCCGCTTGCGAGCCTGTCAAGCTTCTCAGCCGGGACGAAAAAGCCTGTATCCTCCATTCCGAGAGGGTCAAATATTTCCTTCTTAAGGAATTCCGAATATTTCATACCGGAAACTTCCTCTATGAGGGCTCCCAAAATATCGGCGCAGGTAGAGTACTTAAAATTACTCTCAGGCTCAAAATCAAGGGGAATAGCGGCAAGTCTGTCGGCAAGCTCCCTCGTAGTCATCTCGTGATCTGTCCTAAGGCGGCCGTCAAGCTCCTTAAAGACCTCATCCACCATTATCCCCGTAGGCGTTGAGCCGTCAGGATAAGAGAGACCCGCCGTCATGTCAAGAAGGTCTCTTATGAAAATGGGCCGCTCGCAAGGCTTTACCGTGTTTCCATCAAAAACCCTCATATGCTTAAAGGAGGGCAGATAATCTCCCACCGGCTCAAGCAGGTCTATTAAGCCCCGCTCAAAGAGAATCATGGTTGCGGCGCTTGTAACAGGCTTACTCATAGAGAACATCCTGAAAATGGTATCGCGCCTCATAGGCTTCTTCTTCTCTATGTCAGCAAAGCCCTCTTCCGCGTAAAGAATTTCCTCATCATTTACACGCACGAGAAGGTTCACGCCCGCGACACTCTTAGTGTCGACCGCCCTCTTCATTATTTCCTGCACCCTGTCGATAAGTTCCATAGTAGTCTCCTTAATTAGTTAATTATTAACTGATAATACCACTTTGCGCGGGATAAAAAAAGTGAAAAATTCAACAGATACTTGCTATTTTTTTAACATCGGGGTATGATAAGAAGGAATTACAAATGGCTATGTATGTACAACGAACTTATAATTTATAATCTTGTTGAAGACGAAAGGGCATTATACTATTATGGCAGACTTTGATTTAAATGACACGAGCAGGCATATACACTTCATAGGCATCGGCGGAATCAGCATGAGCGCCATAGCTAAGCTCCTTGTCGAGCGCGGCTTCACGGTAAGCGGCTCCGATATGAAGAAGAGCGCCTTAACCGAGGAGCTTGAGAGCATGGGAGTCCATATCGACTACCCTCAGAAGGCTTCAAACATAGTTCCCGGCATAGACATTGTAGTCTACACCTCAGCCATCCACCCTGACAACCCTGAGTTCGCGGCGGCCAAGGCAGCCGGAATCACCATGTACCAGAGGGCCGTCATGCTTGGCTTCATCATGAAGCACTATAAGAACGCGATCGCGGTAGCGGGAACTCACGGTAAGACAACCACTACCTCCATGGTCTCCTATATATACCTCGAGGACAAGGGCGACCCTACCATTTTTGTAGGCGGAATCCTTGACAACATCCATGGAAATATGCGCTCCGGCAAGTCAGAAAACTTCGTAGCCGAGGCCTGTGAGTACACTGACAGCTTTTTACATTTCTTCCCGACAAGCGAAATCATAACAAACATCGAGCCTGAGCACCTCGACTACTTCGGCGACCTCGCCCACGAGTGCGCTTCCTTTAAGAGGTTCATAGGGCTTCTCCCTGAAAATGGACTGCTTGTCATAAATGACGCCATCGCCGACATAGCTTCGCTTACAAGCGGAAGCAAGGCTAAGGTAGTGACCTACGGCTTAAGTGACAGCGCGGATTACAGGCCTGCGAACATTTCATATGATGAGAATGGCTTCGGCCACTACGACCTGATTGCCCACGGTAAAAATATTGCGCATATTGCGCTCTCCGTTCCGGGCGAACACAATATCTCAGACTCCCTCGCCGCAATCGCAGTCGCTATGGAGCATGGCATTTCCGCTTCAGTATGCGCTGCCGCCCTCAGTAAGTACAAGGGCGCCGAGAGGCGTATGGAATATAAGGGAACCTTTAACGGGGCGAAGGTCTATGACGACTACGCCCACCATCCTAGCGAGATAAGGGCTACCCTTACCGCATGCAGGCAAATGCCTCACGACCGCCTTATCGTAGCTTTCCAGCCACATCTCTACTCGAGGACTAAGTTCTTCCTCAATGACTTCATAGATGTGCTTGGAACTGCTGATATAGTAGCGCTTGCCGACATTTACGCGGCCCGCGAGAAGGACCCGGGCGACATAAGCTCTAAGGATATTGCCGACGGAATCAACGCTAAGGGGGCTGAAAAGGCATATTATCTGGGAGATTTTGAAAAAATTAAAAATTTTCTTATGCACACCGTCCATGAGGGAGATTTGTTGATAACCATGGGTGCGGGAAACATAGTAGAAGTCGGCGATGACCTCGTAAAATCATAAGTTATCCACTTTATCCACGAACTTATCAACATTTTTGGCTGACAGGTTCGTGGATTTTCATATATTTATCCACAATTTTATCCACATTTCAACTATTTTTGTAGAATCAGTAATATGAGAACCTCCGAGAGAGAAGGCAGGGATTATTCACATTATCCACTTTGTCCACCGCCCGGCCCCTCAAAGGAGGGGGCTATTCCATTTTCAAAAAAGTTGTGTTATACTTTGACCGTTGAGAAAAATCAAAGTAAAGGACATACAGGGAAATGACAGAAATTCACATATCAGGCATCAAAGACACAGGCGTAACCATGGTCTCGAACTCGTTCATAGGCCACTTCATGACTGACGCGAACGGGGATTACGTAAAGGTTTATTTATACCTCCTCTACGTATCGGGCGGAAACGGCACATTTTCAATGAACGGAGCCAGCGACTTCCTCGGAACCAGCGAGAAGGCTCTCGGAAAGGCCCTTGAGTACTGGGAGAAGACAGGCCTCATAAAGCTCTTCAGAAACTCCGCCGGTGAGATAGAGAATTTAGAACTCATAAACGCTGACGCGGCTGTGGAAAATACCGGAAGCGTGGTCGCGCAATACGCCATGAAGCCTGATGAAGCCCTGGTGAGCCCTGAGGTTATGGCGGCGCTAAATACTGACAACGTACCCGCGCTTAACTCCACATATCATATAGTTGAGAAATATCTCGGCCGTCTCTTAAACGCCCGCGATATCACGCTTATCAACAACCTCTACGAGAAGAGAGAATTTTCAGCGGAGCTCATCATTTACCTCTACGAGTACTGCACAAACGGCGGCCACAGGGAGCCTTCCTACATAGAGAAGGTCGCTTCGAACTGGGTTGACGAGGGCGTAAAGACTATAGAGGATGCAAGGACGGCGAGCGTCAAATACAACAAGACCTACAAGCTCGTGATGAAGGCCTTCGGTGAGAACAGGCTTCCTGCCGAAATCGAGCGGGAATATATAGACAAATGGTCCAACATTTTCCATATGTCTGACGAGGTTATAAAGGAGGCCTGCAACAGGACAATTATCAACTCCCACAGGCCGGACTTCAAGTACGCCGACGGAATCATTTCCTCATGGGCCTCTAAGAAAATAAATACCCTTGACGGGGTGAAGGCGGAGGATAAGCTTCACGCGGCATCGGTAGGCGCCTTTAAGACAGCTTCCGCAAGGCCGGGGAATAACAGGTTCGTAAATTCATACGACCAGAGAAACTATACTGACAGCGACTTCGAGGATATCGAAGAGAAATTGTTAAACAAGAATAATGGATAATTCATTTTATAACGCAGTGATGCGGGTTCTCGATGACAGACGAAGCGCGAACAGGCGCGAAAATGCACGGAGACGGGCGGAAATTTCCGCGAAAATCCCGGAATTCGATGAGGTTGATCATGAAATATCATCCCTCTCAGTTAAGACCGCTAAGAAAATAATCCTCATGAAGGATGAAGAAGCGAAGCGGGAGGAAGCTGACCTTGAGAAAAAGATAAACCTCCTCTCCGCGAAGAAAATCTCACTCCTTAAGGCAAATGGCTACCCGGAGAACTACCTTTCGCCTGTTCACACCTGTCCTTATTGCGACGACACAGGCTACGTCGACGGAAAAAAATGCGTCTGCATGAAGCAGATATCGGCTAAGCTCCTGATGAACGACAAGCGGGTTAAGGCTATGCCCGAAGACGCGACATTTGACCGCTTCAGACTTGATTTCTACGCTGATACACCCGTCCTTAATGAGTTTGGGACGGAGAAGATTCCAAGAGATCTGGCTCGCGACGGCCTTCTCAAGGCTAAGGACTTCGTAGCAGGCTTTGAGACGGATAAGGATGGCCGCAGCTTCTTTATTCACGGAAGCACAGGAACCGGGAAGACATTTTTAGCCGGATGTATAGCGAACGCGTTAATTAATAATGGCTATTCGGTCGCCTTCGTTACGGCATTTAACTTCTTCGACACCCTTGAGAAATACGCCTTTAAGAAGAAGGACAGCGACGAAGTCGACAGCACCTTGTCTGACTTCTTCCTTGACTGCGACCTCCTGGTGCTTGATGACCTGGGGACTGAGCTCACTAACTCATTTACTGCGTCGAGGCTCTTCACCTATATGAATGAGCGCATCACGCAGAAGAAGTCCACTATTATAAGCAGCAACCTGAACCTCAAACAGATCAGAGATACCTACGGGGAGAGGATTCTCTCAAGGATTATGGGAAGCTACGAGGCCATTTCACTCATAGGAAGAGATATAAGGAGGCAACTATAAGGCCTCAGGCGCCTTTTTAGCGAAGCCTGTTTATCTGAAAGTTTTTTAACTTGTAATTTACGTACATAACCGTTATACTTTACATCTGTAAGCATTGGCACACTGCATAGCAGTATGTCTCATAAAGGAAAACCTCTCACAAAGGAGTATATCATGCCAAAGGAAGACTATATCGAGACTATACCTTCAGGACGTCTCGGTATCATAGCTCTTAAGAGCTGCACAGACCTCGGTAACAAAGTAGACAGCTACATCTCAGGCTGGAGAGCGAACCGTGACCATGAGCACATGGCTACAGCGGCATTCTCAGGCTATCAGAAGGATTCTTACCTCCTCACGGCCGACTGCCCGAGATTCGGTTCAGGCGAAGGAAAATGCGTAATCAAGAACACAGTTCGCGGCCTTGACCTCTATATACTTGTAGATGTTGTAAATTACAGCGTAACCTACAATCTGAACGGCTACGAAAATCATATGTCTCCGGACGACCATTTTCAGGACTTAAAGAGAGTCATCCAGGCATGCGCCGGAAAAGCCCACAGAATCACGGTAATTATGCCATTTCTCTATGAGGGACGTCAGCATAAGAAGACCAGCCGTGAGTCACTCGATTGCGCGGTAGCGCTCCAGGAGCTTGTAGAAATGGGTGTCTCCAGTATTATTACCTTCGACGCTCACGACCCTCGTGTCCAGAACGCAATCCCGCTCAACTCATTTGATACAATAATGCCTACCTACCAGTTCATCAAGGCTATGCTTAAGAACATCCCTGATATCAAGATGGACTCCAAGCACATGATGGTAATAAGCCCTGATGAAGGCGCTATGTCAAGAGCCGTATATTTCGCGAACGTCTTAGGCCTCGACGTAGGTATGTTCTATAAGAGACGCGATTACACCACCGTTGTGAACGGCAAGAACCCTATAGTCGCTCACGAGTACCTCGGTCGCGATCTGAACGGCATGGATGTCGTGATTATCGACGATATGATAGCTTCGGGCGAATCCATGATAGATGTAGCAAGGGAGCTTAAGCGTCGCAACGCGGGACGTATCTTCGTCGCTACGACCTTCGGCCTCTTCACTGAGGGACTAGAGAAGTTTGATAAGGCATACAAGGAGGGGCTTTTCTACAGGCTCATCACCACTAACCTCGTATACCAGCCTGCTGACCTTCTCGAGAAGGAGTACTATATCAGCGCCGATATGAGCAAGTACATTGCCCTCATCATAGACAAGCTCAACCATGACGCTTCAATCAGCGATCTTCTATCACCTACCGAGAGAATCCAGAGGATTCTTAAGAAGTACGGGCAAAGATAAGATAAGTTTTACTTGTAAAATATGCTGATTAGCGTTATAATAAGCAAGTATAAGCGGCAGGTCACAGCCTGCCGGACTAAAGTAACAATAACAAGACAGGGCTACGCCCGTCACCAACCAGGAGGAATTAAAAATGGCACACGTAATTAATGATGATTGCATCAGCTGTGGAGCTTGCGCATCCACATGTCCTGTAGACGCTATCTCAGAAGGCGCTTCTCACTACGAAGTAAACGCAGAGACCTGCATCGATTGCGGAGCATGCGAAGACGCCTGTCCTACAAGCGCTATCAAAGCAGCAGAGTAATAAGCTCACCGTGGGATTAGACTCCCGCCACAAAATAACAGGTAATAGGCTAATGCCTATTACCTGTTATTATTTAGCAGATTTCTCACAAACCTCGTAAGTTCATCATCATTATTATTCAGCTCTGATATTGTTTTATTAATCTCGCCTATCTCACCATCATCAGTGGACATATTACGAAGTCTTCTAAGTTCAGTAATAATATCATCGTTATCACTACATATTTCGTTTTTCAAACGAATAATATTTGTTATCTCATTATCTGTCAAGTCCATCATTATCTCCATTTCATAGCTTTACTTAATGCTAAACTCCGTTTTAATCATACTTGCTGTGTTATTGTCAGTTTTTTGCAGATTATTCGCAACTTCAATTATATTTTTAGAATCAGACTTCAGTACTTTTCTAAACTCATTTACAAGCGCTCCAGTATCAGTACACGCGACTTTAAAATTTCTGGTTGCTGTAATATTAGTCTTCCCCGTACCGATATCGGGATTGAACTTAATATTTTTTTGCTGTATCATTAATATTTCCAACATATGTTGATGCAGACATAGTGTCTGAATAAATAAATTCGCTCATACATTTACTCCTTTTTCTTATCCTTGAGATATTTGTTATAGGCAGTTACAAATTTTTCATAATCACTTGACACAAGTGTCTTATCATAATAAATTTTCAGATTTTCCTTATTTATTGTATTAATGACAACACCCGGCGAAATAACGTTTTTTACGATATTCATATCACTCAGTTTCCCTTTTATATAAAAGCAAATACTGTCGAATTTCGCTGTCTCATTATTATCTATCCCAAATTCCCGCAGCAGCTTGGTGCTTAATAGATTCAAATCATTTGTAGAGCATTCGACACTTGTATAATCATTATAGGTATATTCCATAACCACAAATGTACTAAATCCATTATGTAGCATTAAATCGGTATTGGATATAACCGGCGCCGTTTGTAAATCCAAATAATTACTAGTAAGCAACGTATATTGTGTGCTACGGTCAATATCCAATGAAACGACATCCTTAGTTTCAACATCATACACCTTTGATATCCCTCTAGATGCAGAATTTTCTTTTTCCTCAAACATTAAGCACCACCTGTTATTATACAATATTGGTATGGCAAATCGGTTATCAATAGCATCGATAAATGAAGTAACATCTAATCGTTCTTTTATCTTATGCTTTTTTACATCAAATATAGTATATTCATAATTATAAGGATACTCAGATTCTACCTTCTTGGTAGCATTCCATTCCTTATACGCTAGTAATAGCAGATTTCGCAATGTTATAGTTCAAATCTGATATTAATTTATATTTATCTTTTATTTCACTTTCATCTAGCATACGGATGTCATCTGAGAACCTTGCATCCGCATTATCATCCAGGTCATTTGATACTGTTGTATCCGCTTCCAGATTTCAAATCATCTATAATATTGTACGATATATTTCCAACAAGTCCTGCCAGTTGATTCTTATTCAGCTTTTTATAATCAGTGTTTACATCTTGTAAATACTTGATATTTGTTGATAATTCGTATATTGACCCCCATAAAGCATTTTCATTAATAAGCAATTTTAAATCCTCTATTTGTTTATCTGTGAATTTATGATATATAATCATGCTTGCATTATCACATATGTCATTTCGGCTAATATCTGCTAACCTTTTCAAGTAATCCATACCATAGTAATTCTTTTTATAAAATCCAGTAGTGATTCTATAAATCTTATCGTCAGAATAGAGAAACGTATTCAGCAGTGCCTTCATATCATCTGATGATTTGCCTGCATTTATCCATTGAGAATCCTTCATATGTAATACATGCTCAAGCAATCTGATTCTGGCATCTGATACATTAGATGGATTAATTTAAAATGCATCTTTAAAATCGCCTCTTAGAACGTCAAAGAAGAAGCGCTTGTCTTTCTCATTTTTTAAATCTTTTGCGTCTTCAAATAACAGGTCCTTAGAATATCCAAAATTCTTTATGTCAGACTCCGATATACCTATCTCCTTAAAATATGTTCCTTCAACATCTTTCCTGAATTGGGGTGAGATAATGCTCTTAAATGTCTTTGTTTTATGGTTATAGGAATTCTTTGCCCTATGTATTGCATTGGCCACTCCCTTAAAAAGACTAATACTATTTTTAAAATAGCCACTTGTATCCGTATCGGTATTTAGTAATTTTTCAGCTTGTGCTCATACTTTTCTTTATAATCAGTTACATTTTCCTTCTTTCTGCTGTAATAATCAATCCTTGAGATGAAGTCTGAATATGGAAGTCCTGCCGCCTCTGCGGTATGCTTTAAAAGTTCATATTTACTGATTGCTGATTGACATTTTGTAATAATCCTAGCATAAGAGTTAATTTTATTAGTCAATTCAACCTCATCCAGACAAGTGTCACCTGCGATACCCGAGGATGCGGCGCTGTCAAACTTTGAAATTTGATTCATAAACTGTCTCATTGCAGTCTCATATCCAAAAATGACAAAACGATATTCGTCAAAATGGGTCTTTAATGCCGACCATGCAGCACCTGATAACTCACTATCGTTAAATTTCATCAGCTGCTGTCTGATATCATCCATCTGATAATATACATTTCTAACCTCATATTGTACATTATCATACATTTTCCCGGTATCCTTGATATCAAGATGAAGCCCATAGCATTCTGTATCAGCACAAACCTGTGACATATTAAGCCTCCTTGTATATTTGTCATGCTTCCTTAGTATAGCATCGTGTATCGTGATTGTCAATAGTTGTTTTTATTTTTTTTCACGAAATCGATGCAGGCACTGTCTCCTCTATTATTTTTATAATATAACATAAGGCGACAGGTATTCACCTGTCGCCTTTTCATTACAGTTCATCTTCTACTTCTGTAAAAATTTTGACTCCATCCTAGTGGCTTGTCTAGCTCAATCCCATCCTGAGTCGGACACGGGAATTATGTTACAGGTTACGCTTTGGCGGCATCACCAAGTGGATCGGACTTTTTCTGAAGCTCCATATATTTCTTAGCTTCTTCTTCCGATATCTTGAAACGAGCACACACGTTCTTAATTATCTTCTCATCACTTTCACCATAATCCCTAAGAACCTCAATGCGTTCCATAATTGCGCCTTCCTCACGGCCTTCCTTACGACCTTCCTTACGACCTTCATTTAGCGCCTTATCATGAATTCTTGTCGCTTCAAACTCTAATATTTTACCACCCATAAACTCGCGGGCTCCTTCCTGTACCTTAGATTCCGTACCTGGTTCTATCCATTTGTTTACTCTACGTTTTTTCTTTGCCTATTATACCATGGATTTTCTTAGGGCTCAAGTCCATATTTCTGGACGTGAACAGTAACTGAACATACCTGACTTTTAGATTTTTCCTTGACATATAAGAAAAAAAGTGATATCTTAATAATAAAGAGGCATCATCGATAGACGGTTATGTCCTCGGTGGATCAAAAAGTGACCGCATTCCTTGGGCAGGGGCGGTCATTTTTTTGACTTCTTATTGTTTATTACGTCATGAAACCACCAGCCAAACTGAAATAAGGCTAAGCTGTAGGTTACAATTGTCATAAAATCTATAATCGTCATAGACAGCCCTCCTTTCTGCCACACTCAAAAGTTCCCAAAGCATAGCCAAATCAGAGGGTATCGTACCCTCCGTTATTATATATTAGGGAGGGCATAACCGCCTACCATCCTGATGATGTCTCTATTCATGTGATTTTGCAATCACGTTAACATTCTATCATATGAGTTAACACATTTCAATACTTATCTTAAGTAAAATTTCATGGCATGTTATTATACTGATATTATTTGTTTCCCTCTATCACCAAGTTTTTCACGCCCTTGAGTACGTCCTAAAGCTGACGTGGTTAAAGCTTCGTCAGTCGTCTTCATCTCTGCTTTCGGTACAAATATCATCAAGCCACCCGGTGTCATAATCTGTACCTCTTCCTTTATAGGGAACGCCACGTTTTGCGCCCTTCTTATAATATGGGCATGACTTGGGTCCATAGCAGAAGCTTTCAAATCGATATTTCTGGCTCACTCCGAAATCATATTCAATCGTCACATTCGACATGGTTGCGAAGATGCACCGGAAGCACTTGCCACTCCAGCAGCTCTTAGAAAGCATTCTCGCCCCGCGCCATGAATAAGCATCCATGGATAATAGTTCCCCAATAAAAGGTGGCCCCACCATCTCTACAGTCTCATTATCAGAAAGAGATAAGTCATACTTTTTACCTTCTGACGGCTGTGACAGTACTTCGGTTCTCTTTAGAATCTTGAAGCCGCCGGCCCGATAATAATCGGCATATTCAAGCTCAGGATATTTCTTTGTCCATCCTGTTCCCTTTACCAGGTCTCCTACACTAAACCGCAGTTTCTGGTACTGCTTCTCGGAAATAGCGACTGTGAATTCCTTATCTTCATCGTCAGCCGTTCCCTTAAGAAACAGGTTACATCCTATTTCGTTGTGGGTACGATTGTCGAGAACATATCTCCACACGGTTGATCGTGGCTGTATGGAGAGTATTTCACCCTGCCATTCTATTTTCCTCTGCTCTTCACCTTCAAAATATCGTCTCATAGTTTACCACCTATAAACTCGTGGGGTCCTTCCTGTACCTTAGATTCCGTACCTGGCTCTATCCATTTATTTACTCTACGTTTTTTCTATACCCATTATACCATGGAATCCCGAAGGACTCAAGTATATATTGCTTTAGCAAAACAGAACTCCCTCAGACGACCATCTGAGGGAGTTCGTTTTAGCAGTTCAATGCTTTACTTATCTTTTTTCTTCTTTCTTACAAGAAGTATGAGCGTTATCAGTGCCGCAACGAGAATAGCTGAATAGATATAGATTTCATTACTATCTCCGGTCACAGGGCTCCTCGCTCTCTCTGAACCTCCGCTTAAATCTTTTCCCAGCTTCTTCGGTTCTGTAGCATCAGGATTCTTAGAAGGCTTATCGGCAGGGTCGGTCTCTGAGCCTTCATTGATATCCTGATTAGACGAATCCGTAATACCAGGCTCCGTCTGTTCTATAGCCGACCTTGATACACCTGAATCAGTTGTTGCAGCCTCACCGCTCGCTATGCTGCTTCCCGTAACCGGAATCGACAATATATCGAAAGCATCCGATGATTCAGGATTCCATTGATACGAATCAAACGGAATCAGATTGCCGCCGTTCTCATTTCTCTCCGGCTTTACGTAATCAGTATAAGCTATAGAGTAGATAGAGAACTGATCTGTATCGAATTCAAACGGACTTCCATTTGAAGTTCCTTTTTCTTCTATGTCACCACTGTGGTTGAGATGTAGTGATTGTAATCGGAACCTTCACCCACTTATCGGAATCCGGATAGCAATTATATGTTTTTCCATCGGCTGTTATTTCAGAAACAGGATTGCCTTCACTATCCTTCCACGAGCTGTTAGCTTCATAGCCCGTTCTCGATACAGTGGGAAGAGTGAATGACTTATTATCCTCATTCTGGTCAGAAATGATTATTTGTAATGGCTCTCCTGTATAACTGTAATAATATCCATCTTCTAATTCGGTGACATTGTAAAGAAATATTTCTGTTACAGTGATAGGGCCTTCAGTAGATGTTTTTGTCTCATCACCCGAAATATTCATTACATGAAAATAATACGTGCCGGACCCGGCAAGGTTATCAATATGGGCATAGACTGCATTGCCACTTGCCTCCTTCCAGCTAGGATCTGATGCATCCGGGGCATCAGCTTCAGTAGTGAAGCAATATTTTGTAATTACCGTATCAGCAGCTATTTCATTTTCAACCCGCTTTATAGAAAAAAGTGAGTTTATATAATTCCTGCCACTTCCGCCTATAATACCCTTAAGCGTTCCCTTATATGCTGTAAATGAGGCAATGACAGGCGTATTAACCTTCGCTTTCTTTAAAGCCTTGCTCTCATCAGCAAGATCAATTCCGCTGCCGGTACTGTTCTCTGTATTGGTAGCGGTCTCCGGTACTGTTTCTGTATTTTCTGATGGCAGAAGTGCTGTACCTGTTGAGTTCTCTCCTATAACAGGCTTCGTTGTCTCTGTAGGGACATTTTCAACCGCTGATTCGGAAACAACAGAATCCGAATCTGAGAGCTCTGACGTTGTGACAGACTTATCCTCTGTTATTTCTATTGCGCTGTCACTGCTCACTTCCTGCTCATTTACCACTGTATCAGTCTTATCATCAGGCAAAGTCGCAGAGCCTTCATTCTCTGCGGCCTCTGACATTTCAATGTCTGCGTTTGCAACCGCGCATTTACCTTAATTGCCGGCATGACCGGTGTCTGTATGGCAAGTATAAATGATAAAAATAACGCTCCGAATCTCTGTAGTCTATTCTTCATAAGCCCGCCTGTCCATTTCCTCGATTCTGACAGCGGAAACCACGAATCTCACTGAGCTGTCGTTCCCGCATGTTGAGAGTGTCAAGATATGATCTTTCCTGTCTAATTCAATGTCGTTTTTAATCAATGAGCCCTTAAGCAGTTTTTCCTTTACAAATGCCTCGAACTCATCATTTCCGTCCTTAAAAACCGTATATATATCACTTGAAGGTTCGACCTCCTTGTAAGCAAATATCTCGTATCTGTAATTCTTTTTTTCCGTAATTATCTGAAAGTACCTGTGAAGAGGGAAATAATCCTTCTTCTTATACCATTTTAGCTTTCCAAACATAGAAAGGTCGTTCATGTTGTGGCCGTACACTATGGTATGCGCGTCACTGAAGTCCTTGCTGTTAGCCCCTTCTATAAATATGGAGCCCGCCTGTGCGTGTTCTCCTGTATACGCGGTTCTCAGATATGTCGTGTCATCACCGGAATAAAGGACCGGATAGCTGATGTCTTCATTTTCAAAATATATCCATGCCACAACATCCGGGTTAACCATCTTCAGAGCTTCGATGTCAACGTCTATAAAGCCGTCTTCTTTGGTAGTCTCCTTCGCGAGGCCTCCATTGGAGCCGCTGTCTGAAGTGACGACATCTGGTTCGTCGAGCTTTTTTACAAAATTCTTCTCGGCTTCATTATATGTATCTGCCGCCTTTTTATAGTCTGACATAATACTTATGATCTTATAGCCTGAGAAGGCGATGATAAGTATCATTAAAATAATTAATATCACAAAAGTGAACTTCTTTTATCGCGTTTTGTCATTTCCTATGATGCCCTATATTCCTTTATTAGTGCTGTTTTACTATTATACCACCCTTTCTGCCAGACTTCAATGTTTATCTGAAAGTTTTTTAATTTTATACATATACCGAAGCTGCCTCACGATAGCAAAAAAATCCGAGCCCGGTTCACGCATAAGCGAGTTCCGGACTCGGATTTTTTAATACGTGTCTGGCTCGCCGCATGGCGTGCCTGACTCGTGTTCTATAACTCATCCAATTCTTCCAGCAGAAATTCTTCACTCTTGACCGTCACGGAATCTATCCCGATTTCCTCTGCGGCCTTGGTATTCGCCTGCCTGTCATCGAAGAAGAGACAGTCGCGGGCATCGAGATTATATTTAGCAAGAAGCCTCTCGTATATCCTGTGATCGGGTTTCGTAATATGAATCTCATACGAAACTATTCCGCCATCCATATATCCTAAGAACGGATAATTTCCCGTATGCTTCTTGAATAACCCTTCCGAATAATTCGATAAATAATATAATTTATAGCCCTTATCCTTTAGCTCCTTCACCTTCTCCCACACGCGGGGTCTCGGTACCTGCATGAGCTCCCCGTGAGAAATGAACCACCTTATGTGGTCGCCGTCCTCGGGATAAACAAGGTCATAGCCGTCCATGACCTCTTCCTCGGAGAGCGTGCCTAAGTCAAGGATAGCCCAATAGGGAGAGCAGAACATTTCCTGCCCTATCCTCTCGGCATCCTCCTCAGAAAGGCCGTGGTCCTTCATTAGCATGTCCTTCCACCGATACGAAAGAAGCACGTCTCCCACATCGAAAATCAGATTCTTATATTTTTTCATAGGCATTTACCTAAGCTTCTCAAAGCGCTTGACAGCCTCAAGAGTATCCTCGTATTTTCCAAATGCTGTCAGTCTGAAGTAGCCTTCGCCCGAAGGTCCAAAGCCTGAGCCCGGAGTACCGACTATATCAGCCTCATGGAGGAGCTTGTCGAAGAATTCCCAGCTTGTGAGCTCATCAGGAGTCTTAAGCCAGATATATGGAGCATTTACGCCGCCATATACTGTGAATCCCGCATTTGCGAGGCCCTCACGGATAATTTTGGCGTTCCTCATATAATAGGCAACCTGCTCAGCCGTCTCCCTCTTCGCCTCATCGCTGTAGACAGCCTCGCCCGCGCGCTGAACTATATAAGGAGCCCCGTTGAACTTGCTTCCCTGGCGCCTGGCCCACATGCCATTAAGGGATACACCGTCAACCACAAGGTCCTTAGGCACTACGGTAAAACCAAGTCTGGTTCCCGTAAAGCCCGCGTTCTTAGAGAAGCTTCTAAGCTCTATAGCGCACTCCTTAGCGCCGTCACACTCGTAAATGCTGTGAGCGACATTTTCTTCGCTGATATAGGCCTCATAAGCGGCGTCGTAAATGATGACAATCTTGTTCTCATTAGCGTAGTCAACCCACTTCTGAAGCTCGTTCTTAGGAAGAGTAGTGCCTGTAGGGTTGTTAGGCAGGCAGAGGTAAATTATGTCAGGAACCGTTTCAGGAAATGCCGGAACGAAGTCATTTTCGGCAGTACAAGGCATATAAATTACATCGGTCCATTTTCCCGAAGCCTTGTCATAATAGCCCGCGCGGCCTGCCATAGCGTTAGAATCGATATAGACAGGGTAGACAGGATCGCAGACCGCTATACGGCAGTTATTTGCGAAAAGCTCCTGGATATTGCTCGAATCACTCTTGGCGCCATCCGATACGAATATCTCATCAAGGCCGATATCAACGCCCCTTGCGCCGTAATCCTTCTCCTTAATAGCCTTCCTTAAGAATTCGTAACCACCGTCAGGAGAATAACCTTTGAAGGTTTCAGCGTTCCCCATCTCATCTACAGCCGCGTGCAGCGCCTTAATTACCGCAGGTACAAGCGGCTGCGTGACATCACCGATTCCGAGTGAAATCACCTTCTTATCAGGGTTCTCAGCCTTATAGGCAGTGACCTTCTTTCCTATAGTCGAAAAGAGGTAACTTCCCGGAAGCCTTGTATAATTTTCATTTACTTTAACCATAATTTCCTCCATCTCAGGTTAGTTCATCTATAATAGATTCCGCTACTTCACGTTTAGTGAAACTCTTGTCCATCGCCACCTTCTCAAGGTAGCGGTGAGCGCTTTCCTCAGTAAATCCCCTTTTTTCTATAAGGAGACATTTCGCGCGGGAAATGGTACCCATCTCGTCCACGCGCCTTTTAAGTCTGCTGTTCTCTTCGCGAAGGAGCTTAATTCTCACGCTCGCGGCGAGAGCCATAGCCGAAGCCTCTAAGAGAGTCTGCCGCTTTACGGGCTTTGTCATGACAAATACCCCTAGGTCCTTTGTCTTCGATGAGACCTTCTCATAGAGCTCCGCCTTTACTATCAGAATTACCTGCATATCCGGATGCTTCTCAGCCATATCCACAGCTGCCCCTGTGCCGAACTCATCCGGTAACGGCGTATTTATGACAACGGTGTCAAATTTTTCCTTGTCAAGCTTTAGCCTCGCGTCCGCCGCGCTAATACATACAGCGCCAAACGAATACACAGTCGCTAAAACCTGCCTCAGCTCGTCTCCCGCCTGTCCCGCCGATACTACAAGCACTCTGCCTCGTTTATTAAGTATCGACATACATTATCACCGTTTTATGTTAAGATAAGCATTCAAGTATTCCGTTGGTACGTATTTCTTTACAAAATCACTGTCCTTGGCAAGCTTCCTTGCCTCTTCTATATCCTTAGGAACAACAGGGCAATCCTTCACTGCCTTTCCATCCTTGTAAATGATCCCATCCTTCATCTCATATGGGTACATTTCATGCTTCTCAACGCCCTCAAGGCCCGCGTAGATAAGAAGGGTAAATATCAGGTACGGATTAGCGGTCGGATCCGGACTTCTAAGCTCAATCCGCCTTCTTGCCTTATCGTCGGCAGGAATCCTAACGAGAGATTCACGTTCCCCGAAGCCATAGCAGATAGCGTTAGGCGCCTCATTTTTACCAAACCTTGAGTAGGATTCGGCAAGAGGATTCGTGAAAATGGTTATCTCAGGAATTCTGTTAAGGATACCCGACATAAAGTAAGGATTGTAATCATCCTCGCCCGCGCCCTCAACGGAAATGTTGATATGCATGCCATTTCCCGGGCAGTCAGCGACAGGCTTCGGTGAGAAATCCGCTGTAAGGCCATCCATATCCGATAGGCATCTCACGGCCCATTTCACCGTATCCGTATTATCAGCCGCACGGAGAGGTCTCGCGAAGCGGACGTCTATCTCATTTTGGCCCGGCCCCTGCTCATGGTGGGATGACTCGGGCGTGATTCCCATATCCACAAGGGCGAAGCATATATCGCGGCGGAGATTTTCCCCGCAGTCAGAAGGGCCTACGTCCATGTAGCCTGCGTAGTCAAGCGGAATCTTAGTATCCGCTCCGTTCTCGTCCTTCTTAAATACATAGAACTCCATCTCAGCGCCCATGGATACGCGGATTCCCTTTTCCTCGGCGAGCTTAACCGCGTTTTTTAGCATAAGGCGGCAGTCACGCTCATAAGGCTTGCCATCAGCGTCATAGATATCGCAGAAAAATCTGCAGACCTTGCCGTCTATAGGGCGCCATGGCAGATACTGAAATGTGTCGATATTTGGACGAAGGAAGAGGTCGCTTCCGCCCTTCTTTTCAAGTCCCGTGATAACCGAAGCATCAAAAGAAATGCCCTGCGTCACTGCCCTTCTAAGCTCCCCCGGCATGATGGCGACATTCTTCTGCACTCCAAATGCGTCGAAGAAGGTGAGGCGGATAAAGCGGACATTTTCCTCGTCGATCTTCTCCTGTAATTCTTCAAATGTGCTCATTGGCTGTACTCCTGTTATTTAATGCAATAAAACAAGTATAAAACAATGAATTAAAAATGTAAAGCAAAAAGTGACACCTCGCTAAAATTCAGTTTCTTTTTTTAGCCTTCCGCCGGTGTTATATTTAAGACACAATAAACGAAGTCCTTTAAATTAACTAACAAGGACCGGGGTTTACACAAGGAGGAAAAAGATGCAAATCAAAAAGATCATGGCTGTCACACTTGCAGCCACAATGGCAGCCGGACTTGTGGGGTGCGGCTCAGACGGAAGCTCCGCTTCCACCGGCACTAAGACAAGCACAGCCAGCAGCGCAACCGTTTCGAGCGCTACGGCTTCAGGCAGCACAAGCGCAAGCGCTTCGGGCTCAGGGAGCTCTTCTTCAAGCGGCAGCACAAGCCTCACCTATGGTCAGAACGATAAGATCGTCGTATGGACACTTACCAAGGACCTCGAGCAGTTCGCCGACCACTATAAGGAAAAGACAGGAAACGAAGTCGAGACAGTAGTCATCGAGCCTGCCGACTACCCTACAAAGGTTCAGACAGCCCTTATGGGTGGCGAAAGCGAGCCTGATATTATAGTAGGCGAGCCTCAGATGCTCCAGGACTTCTACGACAATGGTTTCTTCGAGGATCTCGACCAGTTCGGAGCTCAGGATTACGCGGATCAGGTTACCAATTACGTATGGAAGGTTGGCCAGGATGCTGACGGAATCCAGAGAGCCATTTCCTACCAGATAACTCCTGCCGGAATGTACTACAGAAGAGATATCGCGACCAAGGTTTTCGGAACAGATGATCCTACCGAAATCGGCAAGCTCTTCGCAGATTATCCTACAATTCTTGATACAGCTAACAAGTTAAAGGACGCTGGCTACAGAATTTTCGCTTCAGATGCCGAGATGAATTATTTCTCAGGCGACAGCGCATGGGTAGTAGATAATAAATTAAATGTAGACCAGAGCAGATACGATTATATGGACCTCGCTGTAAAGCTCTACCAGGATGACCTTACAGCATACGCTTCACAGTGGTCAACACCATGGTATCAGGCAATGAGCGGCCCTATTCCTATTCTTACGGCTGACATCCAGAACGGAAGCGATGATTCAGTAAATGTATGGGACAGCGATAATTTCGATGAAGCTACCAAGGACCTTCCTAAGACAGAAGTATTCGCTTACGGTCTTCCATCATGGGGCGTTCTTACACTCAGAGATAATGTTAAGGATACCTCAGGAAAATGGGGCGTTTGCTCAGGACCATCTTATGGTTTCGGCGGCGGTACATTTATAGGAATTTCCTCTCAGTCAAAGAAGAAGGAAGCAGCTTGGGACTTCATAAAGTTCTGCACACTTGATCCTGACACAGCTGACTGGTGGATAGAGACATCTCAGGGTGACGTTGTAGCTCTTAAGAGCGTCCTTGAGAAGCATAAGGATGATGAGAACCCTGTTTACGGAAATGAGAAGCTTTACTCTTTCTGGCTTGATCAGGCAACCCATATCGACTACTCAAAGGTAACAAAGTATGATAAGGTTATCGGAGACGCTTGGGGCCAGGCTATTTCCTCAATTAAGACAGGCGCTTCAGATAAGGAAACAGCTATAAATACATTTTATGATACTGTTCATTCTACCTATCCTGATCTTGAAATAGACAGATAATACCTTCTATTGATAAAACCTTTTTTCCACCCAACCCGGCGCTGCCTTCATCAGTGCCGGGCGCTAATTCTAAGGTTTATTTCCCTATTAATCTCAAAGAGGAATTAAAAATATTATGAACACGAAAACGAAAAAAAGCCAAGGAAGAATTTCCCGAGGTTATGGGGAAGGACCTAATTCCGATCGGAGGCAGACCATTTACCGAAAATGCTTCTCCTTCATTCGACGATTACTTACAGGATTTACTCGCCATACCTTATGAAAAAGATGGTGAATACTACGACAGGAATCTCGATGAAGAATACCTCGCCTACTTAAGGCTTTTTCGGAAAATGAACGAGGAAGGGCTTATTTCGCCGGAAATATTTTTAAATGACCAGAATGAAATAAATGAAAATATAGAGGATGGCAGATATTTCTGCATGATTTATCCTCGTACCGATCTGGTGGATCAGGAGCTGACCCGATATAATAACGACCCTGACTCTATTTATATAGCGATAGACGGGCCGAAAAACAGCAGGGGCGACGATTACGTCCTTCCCACAAACGGGATGGCGGGCTGGACAGTTACCATGATTTCAAAGAAGTGCAAAAACCCCGAGGCCGCTATCAAGTTAATAGACTTCCTTTTAAGTGAGGATGGCCAGAAATTAACCTACCTCGGCGTAGAAGGAGTCACATATGATATAGTAAACGGCAAGCCTGTACTTAAGCAGTCAATTAAAAATTACATGAAAAATGACAGGCAGACCTATAATGAAAAATATTGCGCCGACTATAATCTTTGGATGTTAATGGACCTCGCGAAGCAGCTCGATTTTAAGCAGGAACTTGAGGAGCCCCTTGCCCAGATGGAGGCATGGACATATCCTTACGCTTCGTATACGGGCTATTATGATATTTATCTGCCGGAAAATTCGAGGCTTGGCAGTGAGTATCTGCAGCTAAAGAAATTATGGGGCAGAACCCTCAAGAAGCTTATGATCTGCGGCAGCGATGAAGAATTTGAAAGCATATTGGCAAGCTACAAGAAAGAGCGATATAATTATGGCTATGAAGACGTCCACGCTGAAGAAACGAGGCAAATGGAAGAGAACAAGAAAAAGTGATAATAAAAGGTTTAAAAGTCTTAAGACCCGTATCACTGAAGTATTTCTTGTTTCAATTGCAGGAGTCACAATACTGTTTTCGATATTTATATTTCAGAACATGAGTGATGAGGTAATTAACGAAAATATCCGCTACCAGACCTTTGCCCAGACTGAAACGAAGGAGCGATTCACTCTTAACCGTGCCTCAATAAATATGGCCTCCCGTCTCTTTCAGTCAAACGAAACCCTTGTATCCGTATTAAATGTCGCAAGGAAGGGCAAGCATTTGAATGCGGAGGAGCTGATAGATTTTCATGACAATACCGTAACAACCCTTGACACAATGGTTCATAATAATCCCGCCATGTACGCTGTAAGGGTATACGGAGCGAATGACAACATCGAAGAAATGATGTCAATAATTTTCAAAAACTCCAGATTGAAAAGCCTCACCTGGGGAGAAACCGGTGTGTCAGGCTGGCATTTTAACTACCGCGACAATGTATTTGGAGGCTCCGGCGGAAGTAGTGAAACGAGGCTTGTATCAAGGGTTGACGCCGTAAATGTATATGATAACGGAACCATAGGATTCATAGAATCCGCGATGACCATGGAGCAGATGTTTCCCGAGCTCTACGAGGAGAATACAGGAAACTTCGGATTTTTCGTAGACAGGACAACAAAGCACGTCTATTACAGGACGAACGCCCCTGAAAATCTGACCGATATTTCAAGAATAATAATGGGGAATTCCGTTAATTATTCTAAGGAGCATGTATATAAGATTAATTGCGGCAATGAAACCTATATAGTATATAACATCCGCGAGTCCGATATGGGAATTAATTATTTCGGGCTCAGGAATATTACTGACAGTATCGCCCACGTGAGATTCCTAAGGAATTGTTATATACTCGCTTCCATCGCATTTTTTATAATTATCGGATTTATAATTAACGCCGTAATTACAGGCATGCTTAACCAGCTCTACGAGATGGTCGGCACCATGAAGACTGTGGAAACCGGAGACCTCACTGTACGCAACGAAATAATGGCAAACGACGAAACCGGTGAGCTCGCGACGAAGATGAACACCATGCTTGACAGGATAAACGAACTCATGGATGAAAATATAAAACGAGAACGCCTTGTGATGCAGGCGGGCATGAAGGCCATGCAGAACCAGATAAACGCGCATTTTATTTATAATGTACTTGAATCAATAAAAATGCTCGCGGAAATTAATGAGGAATATGTTATTTCCGATTCCATCACCTCACTTGGCACCCTCTTACGGTATTCCATCTCCTGGAAGCGAAGCCTGGTGACGGTTGAAGAGGAATTAAATTATATAGATAATGATATTAAATTAATGAACCTTAGGAATGACTTTGAGGTGACATTAAGCCTTAATATTCCAACCGAATTAATGAAGCAGACCATTCCCAAAATGAGCCTGCAGCCCGTGATTGAGAATTCTGTGCTTCATGGCATAGCGCCTCTCGGTGAGGACGCGAGCATTTACCTAAAGGCATACGAAGAAAATGAGGATGTATTCATAGAAATATCCGATAACGGAGCCGGAATGAGTTCTGAGGCCTTAGCTAAATTGCGTGATAAAATAAACAGTCCTATAAATACCGATGACAATAAGGAAGGCGGTCACGGAGTAGGACTTAAAAATGTGCAGGACAGGATTGCCATATCCTTCGGAAAGCAGTACGGCATGAGCGTATTTTCAGAGGAAGGGAAATACACAAAGGTAATATTACATCTGCCAAAGCAGGTAACCATGGAGGAA
Source organism: uncultured Eubacteriales bacterium (assembly GCA_900314885.1). GTDB lineage: Bacteria > Bacillota > Clostridia > Lachnospirales > Lachnospiraceae > Catonella. Next base: position 97,957 of record OMWY01000001.1, on the reverse strand, counting down.
ATAAATTAAGCATATGAAAAACATACTTATAGCTGAAGATGAGAAATTAATCAGGGCAGGAATCCGCGCCATGACTGAGAGGAGCGGGGTTCAATATAAGGAAATCTTCGAGGCGAAAAACGGTGAGGAAGCACTCGAAATAATTAAAAATAATCCTATAGATCTCCTCTTAACCGACATCCGCATGCCTAAGATGGATGGGATAGAGTTAGTTAGGAATGTACACGAAATGGAGCCCCGCCCGGTTATTATCGCGATCAGCGGCTACGATGATTTTTCCTATGCAGTCGAAATGCTAAGAAACGGGGTGTCGGAATATTTATTGAAACCGCTTGAACGTAAAAAATTTAAAGAAACACTTGAAAGGGCGGACTCGCTTGTCAGTGAGAAAAATAAGGATTTAAAGACGCTAGAAAAGGAGTTTGAAGCCGCGAAAAAGGAAAAGCTCGACGATTTCTTTTTTCCTGAAGGGAAGCCCGCAAGCGTTTCTGACAAGCTAAAGCAAAACGCCGAAAAGTATCTCACCGAAGCGAGCCGGACCAAGAGACTGCAGTTAATCGGAACAGATAAAACCGATAAATTAACGGAGGAATGGCACTCATTTTTCGAAGCGGGAAGAAGAGGATATATCGAAAGCGAGACATTCTTAAAGGAAATAATTGATGAGGCTCACGAGCTCGGTGAAATATATAAGACAAGGCTCTCTGACACTGACCTGGATATTTTAGCTAAGTTTAACGAGCCTGATATTTTAGCCATGTCCTCTCTCGATGAACTAGAAGAGACCTTTATGAACCTCATCATCGGCATGAACAGGGCTAACGAAGAAATTAACGCCGATCCCGCAAAAAATAAGATTGCCGAAGCCGTGAAGTATGTGAATGAAAATTATGACAAGGATATAAATATGGCCGTTGTGTCTAATTACATATCCATGAATTACTCCCTGTTTTCATTTTCATTCAAGGAGTATACCGGAGTTAATTTTGTATCTTACTTAAAGGATCTCCGACTTAAGAAGGCAAAGGAGCTGCTTGAGACTACGGATGAGAAGGTAATAGATGTCGGCGCCGCCGTCGGATATGATAACAGCAAGCACTTCATGAAGCTCTTCAAGAGTGAATACGGCATCTCGCCAACCGAGTACAGAAAGAACATGAGGAAAGAATGAAATTTAGCAAAATTTAAGCACCTAAAGTAAAATTTTTGCGTTTACATTCGCATCGGAGTGCCGTATAATGAGGGATAGGTTGCCAACGAACGTTTTATCCATATAAGCCTCCCTCAAGAGGGAGGTGTCACTGCGTAGCAGTGACGGAAGGAGTATAGTAAAATACCTACGGAGGTTTACAAATGGAACACTATATCAGACAGCGCTACCAGCCTAACAAACCACTCACAGGCGACAGGCGCGTAACCGGAAGCAAGGAACACATCGCCCTCTCAGAGCGTGCAAGCGAAGAATCCATCGTCCTTCTTAAGAATGATGGAGACGCACTCCCACTTAAGGAAGGCAAGCGCATCGCCCTCTTCGGAAAGGGAACGATAGACTACGTAAAAGGCGGCGGCGGTTCAGGCGACGTCTATTGTGAGTACACCCGCAACATTTACGAAGGATTTAAAGAAATTAAGACAAATCCTGTATTTATGCCCCTAATCGACTTTTATAAGGACTACGTCAAGGGCCGGTACGCAGACAAGAAGGTTCCCGGCATGTTCAAGGAGCCTGCCGTTCCTGAAGAATTAATGAAATCCGCAGCTAGATTTACAGATACAGCCATTATCAGCATCTGCCGCTTCTCAGGCGAAGGGTGGGATCGCTCAGTAAGCAAGGGCGAGCCGATAAAAACAGGCTGGGACTTCGAGGAAAGCATGACCGAGGCGCAGGCTAAGCTCTTCCCTGACAGCGACTTCTGCCTCTCATCAGAAGAGAAGGCCCTCGTTGATGCCTGCGAAAAGAATTTTAAAACAGTAATTATTGTTTTAAACGCAGGTGGAATTATCGATGTGTCATGGATAAAAGAGGATGACCGTATAAATGCCGCGATTCACGCTTTTCAGGGTGGTATGGAGGGCGGCCTCGCCATGGCAAGGACCCTTGCCGGATTAAATAATCCGTCCGGCCGTCTTACCGATACCTACGCCCGTGCGTTAGACGATTATCCATCAAGCGCTAACTTCCATGAAAGCGACGATTTTGTCGAATATACTGATGATATTTTTGTCGGCTACAGATATTTTGAGACAATTCCGGGTGCCGATAAGAAAATAATTTATCCTTTCGGATACGGCTTATCCTACAGCGAATTCGAAGAGGAATTAATTTCCTTTACGGAAAAAGACGGTAAGATTTCTGTTAAAATTAATGTTACGAATCTCGGACCTTTTACCGGAAAATACGTAACAGGACTTTACGGAAGCGCTCCTCATGGAAAATTAGATCATGAGAAAATATCTCTCATGGCATTTGCAAAAACAAGAGAACTTAAGGTCGGCGAGAGTGAAATAGTATTTATGACAGCCGATATTAATTCCCTCGCTGTTTTCGATGACGAAGGCCTTGTTAAGAAATCCGCTATGGTTCTTGACGCAGGTAAATATACATTTTACTATGGAATTAACGCGAACGAAAGAAATACTGCGGGAACTGTCGAAGTAAGTGAAGTAAAAATAATAAAAAAATTGCATGACTATATGGCACCGACCACACTTCATAAGCGCCTTAGAAGTGATGGAACTTATACAGAGCTTAAGACAAGCGAGCCTTATGATATTAATGAGTCTGTTATCGGAAAGCTCGCGTCAGGTGTACCTGAGGGTATGTGCCCGCTTGAGCATATACAGGAGCGCCACTATTTATGGGGTCATGAGAAGGACGGCCTCGCTACGCTTACAAGTGTATATGATGGAAAGAATTCTGTCGATGAGCTTGTAAATGAGCTTACTGACGAGCAAATGATAAGTATCCTCGGAGGCCAGCCTGATAAGGGAGTTTCAAATACATTTGGTATAGGAAATCTTCCTGAATATAACATTCCTACATTCGCGACAGCGGACGGCCCTGCGGGTGTAAGACTTCATGACTTTATAGGAATTCCGACCACGGCATGGCCATGCGCTACTGCTCTCGCTTCATCATTTAACACTGACATTGTGTATGAGGTAGGTAAGGCAGGCGGAGCGGAATTAAAGGAAAATAATCTTTCCATGTGGCTCACTCCTGCGGTAAATATTCACAGGAACCCAATGTGCGGCAGAAATTTTGAATATTATTCAGAAGATCCGCTAATTGCCGGAAAAATGGGCGCAGCTATGGTTCGCGGAATTCAGTCAAACCGTGTATCAGCCTGCGTAAAGCATTTCGCAGCGAATAATAAGGAGACTAACCGTAAGGAATCCGATTCACGTTTATCGGAGAGAGCTCTTCGTGAAATTTATTTACGGGCATTTGAAATTATTGTCGAGGAAGGAAAGCCTTGGTCAATTATGGATTCATATAACGCCATAAACGGACGTCGCGCTTCCGAAGCGAAGGAACTCCTCTATGGAATTCTAAAGGGTGAATGGGGATTTGACGGCATCGTAGTTTCCGACTGGTGGACCAGCGGTGAGCACTATAAGGAAATTCTCGCGGGAACCGATGTCAAAATGCCAACAGGCTACCCGACCCGTGTAAAGCAGGCCCTCGAAAAAGGAGCCATCAAACGCGAAGACATGATAGAACCTGTAAAGAGAATAATTAATTTCATGCTTAGGTTTGAATAAAAAAAAAGCTCCGGGCTAATACCCGGAGCTTTTCTCGTTTATTTTTAAATCTGTCACAGACTAGTAAATACCGACGTTTCTTCCCTCAGTTCCGCCGCTATCTTCCGGTTCTCATCCATTCTTCCTGAGATATTCTCAAGATCGGAAACAAGTACCTGGGTGCTATCGGCAGCGTTCGCGACACCCTGGGCGCCCTGACCTATGGCCTCGGTAATCGTTGAAATGGAATTACCGATCTGGGTTGAAAGTCCCTGAAGCGTGTTGGTGGCATCGGAAAGCTCGTTCATGGACGTCTCAATATAATCCGCGTTTTCACGGTAGGTTCCGCTTTCCTCGACAAGGTTCTTAAATTCAGGGAGTATGGAATCATTTATAAAATCAACAAGGCTGCTTGACTGGTCAGCAAGATTGTGAACAGCCTCCGTGATAACCTCATTTATCTTCTGGATATTTGAAGCTGCCTCACGACTTGAGTCAGAAAGGTGGCTGATCTCTTCGGCTACAACCGCGAAGCCGCGGCCTGCCTCACCTGCCCTGGCTGCTTCTATTGAAGCATTGAGAGAAAGGAGATTTGTCTGGCTTGCTATAGATAGGATATTCTCGGTAAGGGAATTTACCTCATCAACGCTCTTACTCTGCTCTATAGCCTCGTTAAGAACCTCAAGTATCTCTGACGTCTTCGCGCTTGTCTTTTCCATGTTTTTCTTCGCCGTAAGCTCCATGGAATCGGCATGCTCCTTCATTTTAACGGAATATTCACTGACAGACCTGTTCTTATCGGCAATCTCATTTACCTTGCTTCCGACTTCATCGGCATTTTCATTGATCTCACCGGCATTTCTCTGGATTTCCTGCATGGTCGCGGAGAGCTCCTCTGTCGCGGCTGACAGGTCTGAAGCTGAGTCATTGCTTGTTCTTACACTGCTCTGAACCTCTTTTACGACATTATCCACATTGTCTGAATCCCTTACAATGACGGAGAGAATTTCCTGAAGCTTTGCCATAAATTTATTGATTCCTGTCGCAAGCCTTCCGATTTCATTTCCCGATACTACAGAAATTCTTGCGGTAAGATCGCCATTTCCGGCCTCTATGTTTTTGATTATATCATCAAGCTCCTTTTCCGTTTCGGAAAGTGGTCTTATAACCTGAAGAGTAATAACGGCAATAACCGCAATTATAGCAAAAATTGAAAGTATTATACTTATATCACTTAAAAGGACACTGGTATGGAATATGGTGGAAAGGTCATTTCGCCTTTCTTTTGCTATGTTATTGCCGGCTTCTTCTATTGACTGTATCGTCGCATCCATGTCGCTTGCGTATTTTGAAACATCTCCGCTCGCAAGCTCATAGGCGTAGGCAGTCTTAGCGTTCGCTGAAGCAGCTGTGAGGGAAATAACAGCAGCCTTGAAGCTTGTATAATCCTGCTTTAGCTGCTCATAGGATGCCTTAGTGGATTCATCCGCGTCGGCATAGGCAGAATCAAGATTTTTCTCAAGCCCTGCTTCAGTCTGCCGGATTGACTCTATTGCCGAAAGCTTCGAATCAAAATCCGTAGCTACAATATGAGAAAGCCCGAGCTGATGAATTTTCTGAACCTCTTTATTAATGTTCGAAAGCATCTCAATGTCCGCAAGTGACTTGTCGGCGATTTCCGCGGACGAATCGTTCATCCTGCGAAGGCCAACAGCGGATGTCATGTTTGAAACAATGGACACAAGTCCGAGAATAAGAACCGGGATAAGGATCATCTTGCGCACGCTGGCGCTGAGATATTTTGTTGACTTCATCATCTTCGCCTCCTTATTCACTTACACCGGCTGTTATGCCTTTTACAAGGGTGTCAAGTCTCTTCTGGGTTATTTTCTTGCCGGCTATTATTTCATTGCCATATTCTGATACAGGATCCCAGAATTTTCCACTTATTCTCTGAAGACTCGCGAATTCAGATTGCGCTATAACTGCCTGGATCGCAATTGATTCTCCTACATCTCCGCTTGCGGCGGCATTCTTATTTGCAGGGCCCTGGCCTCTTTCCGTAAATCTGAGTGTCTGATTTTCTTCATTTGTAAAAAAGTCAGCGAACTTGTCAGCCCACTGCTTCTTAGGAGAGAAGCTGTTTACTCCGACAAGCTTATAGCCCGCGTAGGACGCCATCTGAACCTGTTTTCCCGCAGCTGTGTAGGTAGGAAGCTTCGTCGCGCCGAGGTTGTCGCCCCAGGCATCCTTAAGGGCCTGTTCTTCCCAGACGCCGCTGACGCCTGCTATGACCGAACCATCATTTGCTCCTGCTGTAAGTATATCATCTCCGCCGGCCTGAAATCCCTTGTTTGCAGCGATCTTCTCAAGACTCTCCGCGACATCGAGACCTGTGATCGCCGTATCGGTCGCGTTCCATGTGCAATAATTTGTCAATCCGTCGTCGTTAAGGCCCACGGTCATATCCGTATTGCCATAGAATGCGTACAGGTACCAGCCGCTTGTGAAATCCATGGTGAACTTCTTCTTGCTGTCCGCTGCCTTCTTAAGGATACCGTCAAGTGTCTTGACATCATCCTCGGATAGCGCGGACTTGTTGTAATAAAGGAAGTAGCCGTTATCAGCTGTGAGCGGATAAGCGTAGAGCTTGTCATTTACAGAAGCCGCGTCAACTGATGCCTCTATATTTCTCGATGAAATGTCATCGTTTTCAACAGGGGTAAGTATGCCTCCTGCTACAAGAGCTGAAAGCTGGTCGTCCGCGAATGTAAAGACATCGGGAGCGTTTTGCACGTCGCTTAAAACGTTATCCTTTATGGTTGATTCTCCTATCGCGGTTGCTGAAACAGTGTAAGGGCAGTCGGGGTACTGCTTTTTGAAATTCGCGCCGATTTCCATGATAAGATCCTGGTCCTCAGGCGCACCGGAAACTATAAGAAGTCCGGGGTTGTTGTCAACCAGGTAGCTGCTTTCCTCAGTCGCTACACTCGAAGAGGCAGAATCCTGCCCTGTAGATTCCGAGGCGGTACCCGAAGTAGTTTTTCCTGCGCTGCCGCAACCTGCGAGGAGCACCGAAGCGGCTAGCGGCACCACAATTGCTCTTTTGATATCCATACATTACCTCCTGTGTTAGTTACAATAATTCATTTATAAAATTTATTATACCATATTGGGAAACGATTTCAAAGTCTTTTATCATTTTTTAATACAGCTATTACTAAGCATTCTCGCTCCGCGCCATGAATAAGCCTCAGTACCAATTAGCATATGTCTTTTCTATATTTTTAGGTCCAGAATTTCATCGTCTTTTGTATTATCTGATGATGGCAATTTCATTAACAAGTTTGTCAAGATTGTTCTCTATATCTACTACATCAATAAAAAATACTCTTATATTCGCAATCAACGTTCCTTCCTTGTAACTTTGGAAGCTTACATCATCCCTGCCACGCATTTCATCGGTAACCGGATATAAAAGAAAAATATCCTTAGCGTCATACTTGGTTGCATAGGCGTACATCTGATACATATCCTGGCCGGATATCCCATAATTCTTATTTGGATTATCAAACAGGCGTTTCCACTTAGTGTCTAAAATGATCTGATGGCCGTCATCTCTTGTAATAACAATATCCGGTCTGAGTGCAAACTGCCTTGGATTGTCAAATAAATAGTATGTCTTATCCTGAGCTGACAGATCCCAGCATGATGGCAATAACTTCTTCAGTTCTCTAATAACATAAGCTTCAAAAACCTTTTCCATAGGGAACAATAATGCTCTTGAATTAGAATCACCGGAAAAAGTCGTAAAACTCTTGTTCTGAAGAAATACTTTTGACCAACGCAAGATGTCTTCATAATTCTTATTGCCACGGTTTATCGTGACATTTGCGAAGTCATTTTCAAAGTTTGTCGACCGGTTTACCGGCTCAAAATATGTGAGAATACGTTTTAACTCGCGCAGATTCTTATTGTCTTCAGAAATACTTTCCAGCTTCAAGAGCGTTGACTTTATAAGTCTGTTTTCGGAACAGCCCTGCAGAAACTCATCATAGGACACATAAAACTTCTCTCTATGTGCGAGGTTCACCTTGATATGCTGATTTACAAGGAGCTTTCCTTTGAAAAATCCAAGGTTATTTTCCTGCCGTACATAATCAGACTTCAGACCCTTTTTTGTAATTTCAGTAGCCTCTTTAATATACATATTGATAAAGATTTCATAGAGATTCATCCTGTCAGTCTGAAGGTCTGCCATATTGAACTTTTTCACAGGAAAGTCTTTCATGCTCCTTAGCATCTTTATAAAAATACGCTTTGTCGCTGCAACCTCATCATCTTTAGTCTTAAAATCAATCTTGGGAAGAACCTCTATCTGATTTCCTTTACCGGTCTGAATCAAGCCGACATAGTTATTTATGGAAATGGTATCTCCTACCCCACGCTTATATCCAAGTCTAAGGAATTCAAGAGCATCTGCAGAATTACCTTCAGCTGCGTATTTTCTGATGAAATTCTCCAAATCATCAAATACAGACCGTGGTAAATACTTATATTCAGTTATATAATCGGGATTAGATGTAATGATATCAAACTCCCTTACGTCTAGCTGAACACCCATTTAATCATCCTTATAAACTATAGATCTGCTGATATGCCTTTATATCAAACAATGCATCATCGTTTAGCACATACTTTACAGAATCATCCAGATCCAGACCTGTTCCCCAGAATATATCCTTTGATTTTTTCTTTTCAGCTTTAATAAACTGGTACTCAGAATCTTTGGCATTATCTCCCAGAACAAGCCGAATCTTCTCGTAATCCTCATAGAAATATTCCTGCAGAAGAGGTATCACTTTCATTGAAAAAATTTCCGCAAGTTTTTCTATAGACGCATTTTCCTTTAAGGGCATAAAGAATGCAAATAGCTTTCTTTTTCTTTGCTCTGGTTTGTCTCTATAATCTTTGTTCCATCCGGACTGATCGTGTTAATCCATACTTCATTGTTATCTTTATACTTGGATTCAAATCCATCTTCAGCCATCTTCGGGAACCAGGCGGCATAATCATCGTTAATGTCATACCAAGCCTTCATAAAACCATTATAATCCTGGCGGAAACACATATTTATGATTTCAAATATCTTATATTTTCTGAAATCATCTTCTATCGATATATGATTCAAATATTGGCCTTGGCTTTCAATAGCTTTTCTATAGCCTTCAATTTTCCAGTCTTCCATATCAAATATCCTGTAATTCTTCACCTTAAAGTGCTCATCTCTGAACTTCTTTATTTTTCGACAGTTATCAATTTTTCTTTTAACTTCTCATCCGCCATTATCAGATCACTCATGAGTTCCTCCGGTTACAAAAAATCCGCTCGCAATATAAAATCCGGTAATTCATCTTAATCAATTTGTTTCTGGATATCTTTCAATTGTTTTTGAATTTCCTTAATCTCGTTCTTCATAGACCTGACTTCCTGATTTGTCTGCTTGATTTCTTTTAAAATTTCGAGCAGAACATTTATAACATTATCTTCCATCATAAATTCCCTTTCTTTCATAGCTGCTTCCATATTTATTTTGGCCGTCTCATCTTCTGAGTCTTCCTTAGTTTTGTATGTCACATCCGGATACTGTAAGAAATTTTTATTCTGCCACGATCGATCAATGGTAACCTCGGCCTTCTTTTCAAGTTTGTCGTACCACACTTGTATTTTATCATAATAATCGGAATGTTCATTTGATAATATTTCCAGCCACTCTGCCGCTTTATCGTATTCTCCAAATTTAATATAGAGACCGACTAATTTGAACCATCTGCTCTGTGAAATCAAAGTACTATGCCTGTCTACAAAGACTTTCTCATATGCATTCATAAGCTTTATATCGTCATGGTCGATTTTATATTGTTCTTCTACTTCTTTTAGCATTCTGAGATTTTCATTCTGCTCATCATAATTATCCATGTAATTCATACCGCTCTGTCTGGTAATTTTTCCTTTAACGTTATGAAACGATATATCTATATCGTTTTGAATAACAATATAGGTCAATGCCTTTTTCCTTTGCCACATTTTTGTAACAGTCAATCACATTATCATCATATTTATCCTGACTCTTTATATTGTTACAGTGAGGGCATGAAAGAAAAATATTGTCCCAGTCAAATTTTCTCTCCGGATATCTGCCACCCTTATGTGGTTTAAGGTGTTCTACCTGTGGGTCTGATAGAGGCTTTATCTCACAGATATAACATTTTCCATTAAAATCCTGCTCCAGCCTTTCAATTACATCCTTTTCCTTATATGATCCATTTGCCTTACCGGCCTCTATCGCCAAAGACTCCGGAGCAGGCATACTTCTTTCAACCTTAACCATTAACAGAATTCTCCCTTCTGTTATGATATTCAAGCTTCATCCTCTCATATTCGGTGGATTCATCAAGCGCAAGGAAATCCGGTATCTCATCGAGATCATGCTCAAGTGAATAAATCTCAACTTCTTCGTCAGCTGTGAGCTCACTTTTTGATATCAGTTCCTTATACCTCACGAACTTATCTTTCAGCTCATCAGACATTGTATTTACATTAAAATATCCTTCAACGACACCTTCGTAAGGTACATCTGAAAGTCCATTCTTAACCAGAGTCCTGTTCTCAAGATCATAGATAGTTACTTCATCTATACTGTTCAAGACAAATGGGGAGTGAGTCGATACTATAAACTGAATATTCGGGAATATTCCGGTTAATATCTTCATAATCTGCTTCTGAAGAGATAGGTGCAAATGCGTTTCAATCTCGTCAATAAGGACGATTCCCGGCATATCATATTTAAAATTACGGCCTGTCTGCTTTTCCATTCTAAGCATAAGGTCAACAACAATATCTATAACTGCGGCGTAGCCACTTGACATGGTTTTGAAGTCAAACTTCTCGCGCCCCGGTATACTTATAAGGAAATTATAATGATCACGGTCAAATTCTAGCTCAAGCTTATCATTGCCATAAATCTTTTTTAACAGATTCGTCAGGTTATCAAACCAACCTTTTATTCTGTCAGCGTCTTCCTGCTTACCATCAGCTACTGCCATAGCCTGCATCATTTTCATATCAAGGAGATATTTTAAAAAATCGTTGCGAGGACCGTTAATAATATCATAGCTATCCATTAGTTCAACTTTCTCTATCTGCTTAGGAGAAACCGGATCGAATCTGCGAAAATCCATATAAAAAGCAATTATGAATTCGCCATTTTTATAATGTTGTGAAATCTCAGCATCTGATAGATTAAAAGTTAATTCAATACCACCCTCTATCTTCGTATTATTGTTTTTTGTTGCATTGTCTAAGAATCCCGCTAACGCCGTAAGCACGCTTGTCTTGCCGCTTCCGTTTTCGCCGGTCAAAAGAAGATGCCTCATCTCCTCATCAGGAGAAATTGGTATATCGATATTTTCTAAGTGGCGAACCTTTTTTATCTTCAGATCTCTGATATAAATTCTATCCATTTCGTTACTCCATATTTTATCGGGGCAAGTATCTGATACTTCTTGCTATCTCTGTCAATCAGAATTTCGCTTCCTGTAAAATTGTTCTTTTAAAACCAACATATACATCAACTTTTCCTCTTGTCAGTAAATCACATATATTGGTTGCAATCATTATCTACTATCCAATCTGTTGTTATATTCTGTCAAAAAGCATAGCTTCGCCATGAGTGATTACTCACCCACATCGAGGGCTATGTTCACCATCTGTTTCCACTGTACCCGAAGTAACTTGCGGACATCCGGCTGCTTATACAGTAAATTCTATCACTCTTAATGGGTTATTGCAAGGCGTCTGCTATACTATGGACCAAAATTAAGCCCGCAGACATTGCCTGCGGGCCTACTACCATTCTGTATTCTGTCACTGCTTCTCAAACTTGCTCTTCGAAACCTTGCATATCGGGCATTTCCAGTCGTCGGGCAGGTCTTCGAAGGCTACTCCGTCATGCTCTGCGGGGTCATAGACATACCCGCAGACAGGGCAGACATATTTACCTCCTCCGGCACTTACCATAGCATCCTTCCCTTCCTCGGCATCATTGTCAAGAGCCTTTACAAAGCTCTCGCCGTAGGCGCGACAAGCCTCGATGGCCTTCTCGTCAGGTACCCAGAGGGCCTTATAAGGTTCGGCCACAATCTCAAAGCCTGCCTCGGCTAATTTATCTGAAATCTGCTTTGGCGCGTCACCGCTCCAGCCATAGCTTCCGAAGGCTGCTGCCTTCTTCCCCTTAAACTTGAGTCCCTTAATCATCTCAAGGAGACCGCCGATGGCGTAGCTAAAACCATAGTTAATCGTAGGAGAACCTACGAGTACAGCCTTCGAGCGGAATATTTCGGTTAAAATGTCATTCTTATCATCCTTAGCGGCGTTCATGAGCTTTACCTTCACATCCGAGTCCGCCTTCTCTATTCCCGCTCCTATGGATTCAGCCATCGTACGGGTGGAATTCCACATAGTATCATACACTATCGTAATCCGGTTCTCCTGATACGCATCAGCCCATGCGAGATATTTCTTTACTATCTGGGCAGGATTGTTTTTCCAGATTACACCATGGCTCGGAGCTATCATATCAAGAGGCAGGTTCATAGCGAGAATTTCATTTATTTTCTTTGTCGCGAATGAGCTGTAGAGGTTTAATATATTCGCGTAATATTTTTCTGCCTCATAATAAAGCTCATCCTGATTTACAGCGTCATTATAGAGGCTCTCTGTCGCGAAATGCTGGCCAAAGCCATCATTTGAGAAGAGAATATTATCTCCCGACATATAGGTGAACATGGTATCAGGCCAATGGAGCATAGGGGCCTCCACAAAGGTCAGGCTTGTATCGCCTAAAGATAGCGTATCGCCGGTCTTCACATTTACGAAGTTCCAGTCCTTGTGATAGTGGCCGCGGATAATGGCTTCGCCCTTCTTAGTGCAGTATATCGGCGTATCCGGAATCTCCCGCATAAGCTCAGGCAAAGCTCCACTGTGGTCTATCTCATTATGATTCATGACAATATAATCGATGTCATGAAGATTGATTTCTTCAGAGAGCCTTGCGACAAATTCAGCGTCATACGGCTGCCAGACAGTATCAATCAATGCTGTCTTCTTATCGCGTATGAGGTATGAATTATAGCTTGAGCCTCTTTTTGTGGAGAGCTCATTTCCGTGAAATGATTTGAGCTCCCAGTCTACCTTACCTACCCATGTTACATGTTCTGATATTTTCTTTCCCATGATGTATGCCTCCTTGGGGTTATGAACCATCTTTTTTCTTAGAATACCATTTATTATCCGTAAAATCAACATCCCTGTAAGCACTTTTTTTGTTCATTTCTCACAGAAAGTATCTACTATAGTAGATACTATTTCGTTTAAGATTCCGGCTTGATTTTTCTCCACGAAGAGTGTAAAATAAATGTATAAATTTCGTTAAGTAATCAGGAGAAGTTTTAATGTTAGTTTCTTTCTACAGCGGTACGGGAAGCCGCTCAGGCGTTACAACGAGCGCCGCCTGCGTTTCAGCTATGTATTCCGCGAGGTTCAAGGGGCGGTGCGCCATCATAGAAAATCACGCGCCAAAGTATAACGGCCTCTCTGACGCATTTATAGAGCGGGACCCCTTCATGGTAGCTGAAGCTCCAAGTCACTATGGACGGCGGGGCACAAATTTTTATTACGACTGGGTGGACGCTGATATGCCGCCTATGAGGAGGATAGAGAGCGCCGTGAAGATATGTGACGGAAAGCTTCACTATATTCCCCAGGAGAAGGAGAGCCGCCTTAATCCTGATGTCTTCGATTTCAGATTCGATAAAGTCGCCGAAAAAATCCTTGATGATCTTGAGACCCGCTATGATATAGTATTTACTGACCTCAAAAGCACCGACTGCCTCTCCACGAGTCGTATAGTGGAACGTTCTGACCTCATCATTTTGAATCTCCCTCAGGAGCGTCGCCTTATAAATGATTTCCTCTACTACTACCACCCTTCATACGGCAAGAAGAGCTGGTATCTTATAAATAATTACTGTGAGGGCCGCTACGGAACCGAAGAAATGATCCGTGACAATAAGCTCGACAGTCACAGTATCCACCGTCTTCCTTCAACCGACATTCTGCCAATCATTTCCACAAACGGAAATCTTGCGAAGTTTCTGACAAACCACAGGTATGACACCAGCACTTCCTTGCATTTCAACCTGATTCACAATCTTAAAACCATCACAACAAATCTCAATAGGTTCGCGGGCGGGAACGGCCTCGAGGACCATTTCACGCTGAAGCACTATTGATAGCTGTGGGAGAAGTACAGGTTACTGTTCAGGCCTACTCATTCTTCGCAAAGCGACAATCTACGAAGCACCGCTAGCGCGGCACTTCAATCTTCGCATTTCTCATGTAGCAGGCTCAAGGGGCTATCGCCCCTCATAACCCAGCAAATATATAAAGCAATTACAGCAAGCTGTATTGCTTCATAATTTGTTGGGTCTGAACAGTAACAAGTACAGCTTTTTTCAAATGTTTCCCTTGCTATGCAGGCCTCAAAGTAGTATAATCTTCTTATTCCTTAAGAATGTTTAATCTGGCGGAGGTATTTTATGGCTGCAATTACTGTAAAGCAAGGCGAGACACTGTTTAAGGCCGGAGATATCAGAAGCTCGCTGAAGCTTATCACAAATGGTACCGTTAGTGTCATCTATGCCGGGGACTCGTTTGACATTGGGGCGGGCGACGTGCCGGGCATATGCGAGATCGGAAGCGACACCTATTTCCTTACGTGCGTGGCTAAGACCGATGTCACGCTCTTTGACTACCCATGCCCTAATATAGGAGCGCTTGAGCCGCTGTTCAGGTCAAATCCTGACGTCTCAAGGCTTTTCGTGCGCTCCATGTTCAAAATAAATTCCCTCCTTCTCCGCGCTATCTCTAAGGCGGAGCTAAAGTGCAGCGACAGCTTCCGTGAGCTTCAGCACGATGTCGCCCGTTACAGGGAAATCTGCAACAATTCAAGAATAGTTCCTACCGAAATCCCTACTCTTTCAACCATAACAACCTATATTCCCGATGAGGAACCTGATATGTGGCTCGCCGATTATTACGATGGGCTTAATCGCTTTTACGGCACTGATTCTGGCAAGCTCTTAGTGAAGGAACCTGCCGTTACCGCCGGCATGATCCACAAGGGATGGCTTGACGCAAGAAAGTCTGTCGAGCTTATAAATCAGCGCTTCCACTACCAGGAAGACGTCGCGTCCTGCTACCTCTCTCCTGATACTGTTGACATTCTTTCATCCATAGACAGCCTCATTCAGATGCTTGACGACGGTGATGAGAAGAAGGAGCTTATTGATCTTCTCCGCGATCGAATCGACAAGCTTGGGAAAATCATTGACTTAAAGGACCCTCAGTACAGCATGAAAATGGATATTATTTCCATTGACCTCTCTAATTCGAAGCCTGAAAAGAAGAGTAAGAATACCGCCGAGGACAGGGAAATTCTCAAGGCTCTTACAGGATCTCTCGGCACTATCCTTTCATTCGCGGGAGAGCAGACAGAGCAGGCCATCACATTTAAGAAAAATCTCTTAGCCTATAAGGGGCTAGATGACAAGTCTTCTCTTGATGACGAGCCTATGAAGGTCCGCCGTGACCTCACGAAGAGCTTCTACGAACTCTGGAAGCCTATATTCTACAAGGCTGCTGAGCTCCGTCCGCGTGACATACCGGTTCCTGTCCGCATGTTCCTCTATTTCGGCTTTGCCGATGAGGGCCTTGCGGGTATGGAAAATGCGGTGCTCATGTACAAGCTTGCCGAAAATATGAAGGATACGTCCGAATACGGCGTCTATACAGCATTTGATTGGCTTAAGGCCATTTACTCCGGCCACAAGATGCCGAGTCGTGATGAATTCGATGAGGATTACACCACGAGCATGAACAAGAAGAAGGCCCAGCACGAGATTACCGATGAAGAATATAAGAAGCTTATGAATGATAACACCGCCAAGGTTGAATTTGAGATGGATAATATGTTCAAGGCGGGCAACAAGGTAAGCTTCGGGCGCATTTCGACCTACTGCCCTGTATTTACGGGTGACGCTCTCCTTAAGGACTTAAACGAGTCACTCGTGACCTTAACCTCGGTAACCAAGGTCTTCAACCACATCAGGAAGATAGATTTTACGGCATTTTACAGGGAGCTTCTTGATGAGAAGAATTACGAGGTTATGGGTAAGGAGCCGATTCATCTTGAGTTTCTTCCTGATGTCATTCTTATGCCAAATGCGGGCACAAGGGGCATCATGTGGCAGGAAATCGAAGGCAGATACAGGAACTCGCATGGCCGCATGATTGTCTCCATTTTCCATATGGAGGACCTCGACGCCACACTCACCAGGCTCACGGGCGACTTCAGGTGGGAGCTCTGCAAAACCATGCAGGGTGCGAGCTGGAACGATGTCGGCGATCCGTCGCTTACGAGCGAGTACTTCGACTACATCCAGTTCTATCGTAAGAACAACTACCTCACTGCCGATGCCAAGGAGAAAATCAAGACAGCCCTCCAGCGTTCAAGGAACAGTTACAAGGAAATGTTCATCCGCGACTATATTACATGGATCATGTTCGAGGGCGAGGGCTCCGCTAGACTTAACAAGGTTGTCCGCGATATCCTCTTTAAATACTGCCCGTTCAGTAAAGAGGTCCTCGCTGTGGTAGGCAAGAATCCTATGTACACGACCCTCATCAACCGCATGAAGATCAAGGCTTCCCAGGATTATCACCGCCTTGAGATGATTGCTAAGAAGCAGGAGCAGAAGGGAGCGCCAATACCGGATACGCTTACGAATGAAATGGAGTTCGTGAAACTGTCTCTATAAAATGTGATGTTACAATAACATTTTTGCAAAAAGATTATTGACTATTCACTTCTGTTGAGATAAAATTGGTTTTAGGCTTTAAATTTTTTAACATAACACAAATCAGGAATCCCATTTTTAATGGATAATTCCAGAGAGGAAGGTGATCTGATTGTCACTTGACGCGATTAATGAAATTCGTAAAGCCGAAAAAAGTCAGGAAACAGCCGAGCGTGACGCGAAAGCCGACGCTAATAAGCTCATAGCGAAGGCTCACGAGGACGCGAAGGCATACGTTGCTGACCGGATTGCGAAGGCAAAGGAAGCCTGCGACAAGGAACTTGCGGATGCGAGAGCCGGATCCGACTCATTTATCCGTGATGCCGAAGGCGACGCGAACGGCGAGATCGAGAAGCTCCGCAGGGAAGCTTCAGCGAAGAAGCCGGGCATCGTCAAGGAAGTAAACAAGATCCTGTTTGCGTAGGAAGGAGGACGTAAAGCTAAATGGCCGTTTTACCTATGAAGCGTGTTTTCATCGCGGCTTTGCGGAAGGACAGGAAACCGTTGCTTGAGACTCTCCAGCGGCTCGGCGTGGTCGAAATAAAGAATGAAGACCTTGCCGAACTCACGGGAGGTGAAGACGACGGCGTGTTTAAGAAGTTAGACACAACCTCCGCGAGATCGACGTTTGAAAAGAACGCCACGCTCGCCACTCAAGCCCTTGAAGTGCTCGACGCTTCTGCACCTCCCGAAAAGGAAGGACTTCTCGCCACATTCGCGGGAAGAAAGCAGATCGACGAAGCAAGGTACAAGGAGCTCGTCGGCAAACGTGAAAACATCATGGACATGGTCTACAAGCTGAATTCGCTCTACAAGCAGAAGGTAGAAGCCGAAAGCGAAATACCGAAGCTTGAAAATGAGGCTGAGCAGCTTAAGCCATGGCTATCGTTCGACGTATCGCTTGATTTTAAGGGTACGATGAACACGACCGCTTTTATCGGAACATTTCCTGATAAATACGATCTGGAATCGCTCTATGTAGCGTTTGGCGAAAAAGCGCCTGACGCTGAAGCGGTTGATATTTCTATTGTAAGCGCAAATGATGAGCAGACATGCGTATTCGTGATCTGCCACAACAAGGACGCAAAGGCGACAGAGGAAGGCTTAAGAGCCCTGGGATTCGCGAGACCTCCTCTTCCGGGGGTAGTCCCTAAGGAAGAGCTCGAGCGGATCAAGAAGGCAAGGGCTGAGTGTGAGGGAAGAATATCCTCCGTAACAAGTGAAACCGCGAAATACGCTCCACGCCGTGATGAGCTTAAGTTCATTATAGACTACTTCACGATGCGTGCTGACAAGTATGAAGTAATCAGCGGTCTCTGCCAGAGCAAGCGCACATTTATCCTTACAGGCTACGTTGCCACCAAGGATACCGACCTCCTCAACAGGGAAATCGGAAGCAAATTTGACTGTGTGCTTGAATTTTCCGATCCGGCGCCTGAAGAGGATTCTCCGACAGTGCTTGAAAATGTGGGCTACGCAAAGCCTGTAGAGGATGTCGTAGCAAATTACGCATTGCCGGGCAAGGGCGAGATGGACCCTACCTTCCTCGCTTCACTCTTCTATTACTGCCTCTTCGGTCTCATGCTTGGCGACGCGGGCTACGGTATTTTAATTACCCTTGGGACCGCCATTATCCTTGCCAAGAATAAGAAGACGATAGAGCCGGGTACCAAGAGAATGATGCAGCTCTTCCTCGGATGCGGCATTTCCACCACATTCTGGGGATTCATGTTCGGATCATTCTTCGGTGACGCGGTAGGAACCATAGCGAAGACATTCTTCGGTTCAAGCGTCGCCTTTAACCCTATATGGTTCAACCCTGTAGACAACCCTATCAAGATGCTTGGCTTCTCATTCATCATAGGCCAGATACAGCTCTATGTTGGCCTTGGGGCTCTGGGTTATACCTTACTTAAGGATAAGAAGATAAAGGAATTTATCTATGATGTCCTCTTCTGGTATATGTTCACATTCAGCCTTATCTGCTTACTGATTGGCTCTGATATGGTTCAGTCGATGTTTGGCTTAAGCTTCACTGTTCCTTCATGGTACAATCCGGTAAATGAGTGGATGGCGATAATCTCCGGCGTAGGCATAACCCTTACGGGCGGACGTGAATCAAGGAACTGGTTCAAGAGGATACTCAAGGGTCTGTTCTCTCTGTACGGCATAAGCAACTGGCTGTCAGACCTTCTCTCTTATTCAAGACTTCTCGCGCTTGGCCTTGCGACGAGTATCATAGGATCCGTATTTAACCAGATGGGTTCTATGTTCGGAGCATCGGTTGGCGGAGCTATAGCGTTTATCGTTATATTCCTCATAGGACACGCGCTCAACATTTTCATAAATGCCCTTGGCGCTTATGTCCATACAAACCGTCTTGAATATGTTGAGTTCTTCGGTAAGTTCTACAACGGTGGCGGACGCGAAATGAAGCCTTTCACCGAGAACACAAAATACTACAGAGTAGTATAATAAACCATTTAAATTTGGGAGGTAAATTTTTATGTCAGGATTAGGACTTTTCTTCGGAATCTTAGGCGCTGTCTTCGCAGCGGCATTTGCCGGCGCAGGTTCAGCAAAGGGTGTCGGCATGGCCGGTGAGGCTGCCGCGGGCGTTGTTACCGATGATCCATCAAAGTTCGGCCGTGTGCTCGTACTTCAGCTCCTTCCGGGTACCCAGGGTATTTACGGTCTCCTTATCGCCTTCATCGCTCTTTCAAATATGGGCGTCATGAGCGGCGCTCCTCAGACCGATATGTCACTTCTTAAGGGTCTCTGCTACTTCGCAGCCTGCCTTCCTATCGCAATCGCGGGTTATTTCTCAGCGATCGCTCAGGCTAAGACAGCCGTAGCTTCTATCGCCCTTGCTAACAAGAGACCTGATCAGTTCGGTAAGTCAATGATCTTCCCTGCAATGGTTGAGACATACGCTATTCTTGCACTCCTTGTTTCCATCCTTGCTATCAACGGTATCACCAAGATCTGATTGTAACGGATACTTATTGACAAACTTTGAATGGAGTTAGGTATGACAGGATTAGAGAAAATTGTCGGCGAAATTAAGGAAGAGTCCAATGCCACGATAAATGAAATCATGCGCAAGGCTAAGGACGAAGCCGCTAAAATCCAGTCAGAAGCTGTTCACGAGGCGGATGAGGCGTGCGCAAGAATCGAGCGCGAATCCGCAGTACGTGTAGCTGCCGAAAAATCCCGTGCAGAGTCCACCGCAGAATTGCGCAAGAGGCAGAACATCCTCGCTGAGAAACAGAGGATAATCGCTGACATTGAAAATGAGGCGAAGGCTGCTATACTTGAGCTTCCTGACAGCGAGTATTTCGATACAATCATTAGGGTTGTTAAGAAAAACGCTCTCGCTCTCGACGGAACAATAATTTTCAACGCTAAGGACTTAGGAAGACTTCCTGCGACATTCACAGGGAATCTCAGTGAGGCTGCCAAGGCTTGTGGCGGCACGCTCACCATTTCCAAGGAAACACGGCCTATCGACGGCGGTTTCATACTGGCTTACGACGGCATAGAGCAGAACTGCTCGGTTTCATCACTTTTTGAAGCAAACAGGGAAGTCCTGCAGGATACAATACAGAAGATGCTTTTTGAGTAACAGGAAGGAGGAGGAAATTGTCTGACGACTACATTTACGCGGTGTCACGAGTAAGAAGCAAGGAACAGACGCTCCTAACGGGCTCTGTCATGGAATCGCTCCTCGCCGCGAATGATTATTCCGAATGCCTCCGCCTGCTCTCAGATCACGGTTGGAATACAGACAACGCCAAAGAAAATCCGGGCGCTATGCTTAAGGAGGAACGTGACAAGACATGGTCATTCATCTCCGAGGTTGTGCCTGACAGACACGCGTTTGACGTATTCAGAATCGCGAATGATTATCATAATCTGAAAGCCGCTATCAAGAATACCCTCGCGAAGCTTAATGAGGGCATATACATGGATAAGGATATGTGCACCATTGACCCGGCTCTCATACAGAAGGCGGTCAGCGACCGTAACTTCACAGAGCTTCCGGGCGAAATGGAAAAGGTTGCCGAAGAGGCGCTTAACACCCTTCTCCATACCGGTGACGGGCAGATGTGCGATATAATCATAGACAAGGCCGCTCTCGAAGGAATTTACAAGGCCGGAAAGGATTCCGGTAACGAAATCCTCATGAAATACGCTGAGCTTACCGTGGCGAGCGCTGACATCAAGACAGCCATCCGCGCGGCAAAGACAGGTAAGGACCAGGGATTCCTTCTTAAGGCGCTCGCCGAGTGTGATTCGCTTGACGCGAAGTCACTCGCTAAGGCAGCAGGAAGCGGCATAGATCAGGTCTATGAATACCTTGAGCGCACTGATTACGCGGGCTCCGTCGAGGAGATAAGAAAGTCTCCTTCAGCTTTTGAGAGATGGTGTGACAACACCATGATTGAAAGCATTCGTCCCGAAATCCACCACCCGTTCACTATAGGACCTGTCGCAGCGTTTATAATCGCTCGCGAAAACGAAATCAAATCTGTGAGGATCGTCCTTTCCGGGAAGCAGAACAAGCTTTCCACCGACTCTCTCAGGGAAAGGGTAAGGGAAATGTATGTCTAGAATAGCTGTTATGGGTGATACGGACAGTATCTACGGATTCGCCGCCCTGGGCTTCGACACATTTCCATACAGAGACCCTGTCGAGGCGGCAAGAAAGCTCCGCGAGATATCGGAGAGCGACTATGCGATTGTTTACATCACAGAGGCCTTGGCTGACAAGATGCAGGCTGATATAGATAAATACAGGGACAAGATGCTCCCTGCGATAATCCTTATCCCTGGTGTTTCCGGAAATACCGGAAAGGGCATACTTTCAGTCAAGAAGTCCGTAGAGCAGGCCGTAGGATCAGATATCATATTTAACAAGTGATTTTAACAGGAGCGCATAATGGAAAAGGGAACAATAAAGAAGATCGCGGGACCTCTTGTTGTAGCAAGGGGCATGAGCGACGCAAACATGTACGACGTCGTACGTGTCAGCGATGAGCGTCTTATAGGCGAAATCATCGAAATGCACGGAGATCAGGCGTCCATACAGGTATACGAGGAAACATCCGGACTTAAGCCGGGTGCGCCTGTAGAATCTACCGGAGTTCCAATGAGCGTTGAACTTGGACCGGGACTCATCGGAAGCATCTACGATGGTATCCAGAGACCTCTCGATGATATCATGAAGGCTACCGGAAGCAACCTCCTACACAGAGGAGTTGAGGTTCCAGCACTTAAGAGAGATAAGGTATGGCACTTCGTACCAACCGCCAAGGTCGGTGATGAGGTCACAGCAGGCGATATAATCGGAACTGTTCAGGAGACAGCCGTAGTAGAACAAAAAATCATGATTCCTTACGGCGTTACCGGTACACTTTCAGAGATCACCGAGGGCGACTACAAGATTACCGACAATATAGCTAAGGTTACGCTTAAGGACGGCACAGTTAAGGATATAGGTCTCATGCAGAAATGGCCTGTCCGCCGTGAGCGTCCATACGCTAAGAAGCTTTCACCTGATGTGCCGCTTGTAACAGGCCAGAGAGTTATCGATACACTCTTCCCTATAGCTAAGGGCGGTGTTGCCGCTGTTCCGGGGCCTTTCGGTTCAGGTAAGACGGTCGTTCAGCACCAGCTTGCTAAATGGGCAGATGCCGATATCGTCGTATATATAGGCTGTGGCGAGCGTGGAAATGAGATGACCGATGTTCTTAACGAATTCCCTGAACTTAAGGACCCTAAGACCGGACACTCACTTATGGAAAGAACAGTCCTTATAGCGAATACATCAGATATGCCTGTTGCCGCTCGTGAGGCAAGTATTTACACAGGTATCACAATAGCGGAATATTTCCGAGACATGGGCTACTCAGTAGCGCTCATGGCAGACTCCACTTCACGTTGGGCTGAGGCGCTCCGTGAGATGTCAGGTCGTCTCGAGGAAATGCCCGGTGAGGAAGGTTATCCTGCTTACCTCGGTTCCCGTCTCGCTCAGTTCTACGAGCGCGCAGGCCGTGTGCAGACACTGGGAAAAGAAGGACGTGAGGGCGCTCTTTCGGTTATCGGTGCCGTATCTCCTGCCGGTGGTGATATTTCAGAGCCTGTAACCCAGGCGACACTCCGTATCGTCAAGGTATTCTGGAGACTCGACAGTAACCTCGCTTACAGACGTCACTTCCCGGCTATCAACTGGCTCGAAAGCTACTCACTCTATGATAAGTTAGGTAACTGGTTTGATTCAAACGCCGGAAGCGACTGGATGGAGTTAAAGGGCCGTATTATGGGTCTTCTTCAGGAAGAGTCTTCTCTTCAGGAAATGGTACAGCTCGTCGGCGAGGATGCCCTCTCCGCTCCTGACCGTCTGAAGATGGAAGCAGCGAGATCTATCCGTGAGGATTTACTTCAGCAGAACGCCTTCATGGAAGAGGATACATACACTTCCCTTCATAAGCAGTACATGTTAATGAGACTTGTCCTCTCTTACTACGATGTTTGCCTTGAGGCTCTTAACAAGGGCGCCGATATCAAGAAACTCGTAGATCTGCCTGTTCGTGAGCCTATCGGACGTTTCAAGTATACAGCCGAGGATCAGGTCGACAAGAGATTTGACGAGATAGAGCACGACCTCGCAAGTCAGGCTGATGAAGTCGCAGCCGAAAAGGAGGACAACTAATGGCTAAGGAATACAGAACCATACAGGAGGTTGCCGGTCCTCTTATGCTCGTGCGCGGCGTAACAGATGTCGCGTATGACGAACTCGGCGAGATTGAGCTCGCGGATGGCACCAAGCGCCGTTGCCGTGTACTTGAGATAGATGACGGAAACGCCCTCGTTCAGCTCTTCGAAAGCTCAACAGGTATCAACTTAAAATCAAGTAAGGTCAGATTCCTCGGACGCTCAATGGAGCTCGGCGTATCCCCTGATATGCTCTCCCGTGTGTTCGACGGACTCGGCAGACCTATAGATGGCGGTCCGGAGATACTTCCGGAGGAACGCCGTGATATAAATGGCCTCCCTATGAACCCTGCCGCAAGAGCCTACCCTTCTGAGTTCATTCAGACCGGTATCTCCGCTATCGACGGCCTTAACACGCTTGTACGTGGACAGAAGCTCCCTATTTTCTCAGCTTCAGGTCTTCCACACGCCCAGCTCGCCGCTCAGATAGCTCGTCAGGCAAAGGTTGTAGGAACAGATGAGCCATTCGCCGTTGTATTCGCCGCAATGGGTATAACATTCGAGGAAGCCAATTTCTTCCAGGAATCATTCCGTGAAAATGGAGCGATCGACCGTTCGGTTCTCTTCATGAACCTCGCGAATGACCCTGCCGTAGAACGTATAGCCACCCCTCGTATGGCGCTTACAGCAGCCGAATACCTCGCATTTGAGAAGGATATGCATGTCCTTGTAATCCTTACCGATATCACAAACTACGCCGACGCTCTTCGTGAGATTTCAGCGGCTCGTAAGGAAGTTCCGGGACGTCGTGGTTATCCGGGTTACATGTACACCGACCTTGCTCAGCTCTATGAGCGTGCCGGCCGTCAGAAGGGCAAGAAGGGTTCAATCACCATGATTCCTATCCTTACGATGCCTGAGGATGATAAGACCCATCCTATCCCTGACCTTACCGGTTACATCACTGAGGGCCAGATTATCCTCTCCCGTGATCTCTACAGAAAGGGCGTAGAACCTCCTATCGATGTTCTTCCATCTCTTTCACGTCTGAAGGATAAGGGTATCGGCGAGGGAAAGACAAGAGCAGACCACGCAAATACCATGAACCAGCTCTTCGCTGCCTACGCCCGCGGTAAGGAAGCTAAGGAGCTTATGGTAATTCTTGGTGAGGCAGCTCTTACTGATATTGATAAGCTCTACGCTAAGTTCGCCGATGAGTTCGAAGCCCGCTACGTAAACCAGGGCTACAGAACAGACCGAAGCATAGCGGAAACACTTGATACAGGCTGGGATCTCTTAAGAATCCTTCCAAGGACAGAGCTCAAGCGTATTAAGGATGAGTTCCTTGATAAGTATTACGATAAAGATAAACAGTGATGAAGGGGCAGGTGAGGAAATATGCCAACAGTCAATCCTACCAGAATGGAGCTTACAAGACTGAAGGGGAAGCTTTCCACCGCCACCAGAGGACACAAGCTTCTCAAGGATAAGAGAGATGAGCTCATGCGTGAGTTCCTCGACCTTGTCCGCGAGAACAAGCGTCTTCGCGAAAAAGTGGAAGAAGGACTTAAGGAAGCGAACAATAACTTCGTACTTGCCCGCTCCACCATGTCAGATGAGGCCGTCCGCGTGGCATTCATGGCGTCAAAGCAGGAGCTTACCGTAAATGTTGGCTCTCAGAACGTCATGAGTGTAAATATTCCAAAATTTACCACCCAGACCCGTACATCAGACGAAAACGATATTTATTCATATGGTTTCGCCTTCACAAGCAGCGACCTCGATACAGCGGTCGCAAGCCTCTCGGAGCTCCAGCAGGACCTGATTGCCCTCGCTGAGACCGAGAAATCCTGCCAGCTTATGGCCGAGGAGATAGAGAAGACGAGACGCCGTGTAAATGCTCTCGAGCATGTCATGATTCCTGAATACCAGAAGAACATCAAGTACATCACCATGAAGCTTGATGAGAACGAACGAAGCAGCCAGATAAGGCTCATGAAGGTTAAGGACATGATGCTCGAACAGACCCACCACTACGAAGAAAAGGAAGCAGAGATGCATCCGGTCGTTGTGGAGGAAGAAGAGTAAGGAAAGGGGACATATTGAAATATGTCCCGCAACATAAAAGGCGACAGGTCTTGACCTGTCGCCTTTTGTCTTGTGTGTCGCCTTACCTTATGTCGCATGTGGGGCTCCGAGCGCTCCACCTAACCCATTTCCGAGTTCCTTAAATGACCTTTCATTTTCAATCTTCTCAGACTGGCGAATATTAATAAATCTGGTAAGCGTATTATAATGAGCTAGAAGCTGAATACCATATAATACCTTATCATCATCAATATCCATCTTTCTGATTATTCTTCCCATAATGTCAAAATTAAGATTTCCACCAACCTTCTTGCCCGGAAGGCGCTTAACCATGGCCGTGAACTTAGCTCTCACCGTCTCACCCATATTGATTTCCGGATATCTCGGCACAACAATTCCTATACCACTGACGCTCACATCCTTAATAATAGCAGTGATTTCCTTGTCAATATAAGGAATAGAAAGCACTCCATCCGCTCCGACAAACATCCTATAGTCATCACGTCTGTTAGTAACAGCCCCCTGGTCAGGAGCAATAATAACATGAATCAGCTTATCACCCTTTGTTTTTATGCAAGGTATAGTGATGTTTTTCCATTTATATGCCCGTCCTTCAACAACGGATACACATGAGAATTCAATACCATTCGACATAAAAGACAAGGGTATATTGTCATCCGTACACATTACTGAGACCGGTACTAGCGGGGCATCTCCGTATTTTGACGAAAGTCTCGAAAGCATATCCTTGTAAATTGCATCATCAGGATCAAGTGACTTCGTTAAGAAGGTAATAGTCTTCTTACCACTCTTTGCGCTGACAATAATATCAGAATTTTCCTTCAAACTGGTTATATCCATTCCCGGGTATTCCTCATCAATAGGCAGATTGTCATCATCCTCCGAATTATTTCCTTCAGAATCATCACTGTCTGACTTTTCTGCGTTCTCTTCATCCATTTCCTGAGACATCCTATCATTCATGTTATCCTCAGGCTCGTAACCGTCATCATAATCGTCGGATTCAGAAGGTCCTTCTTCATCCTTGACCTCATCGCTTACAATATCAATATCAGTATCGGATGGCTCAGGCGATTCATCATCAGCCTTAACGCTCTCACTCGGCTCTTCATCAGTAGTCTCAGCTTCGCTAACCGATGAGAAGTCAAGATCCGGCTCTCCGGCATCAATATTATATTCAGTCTTTAAATCGACACTTTCACCCCTTTTCGCAGCTTCAAGAATCTCAGCCGCATGCCTCTTTGCTTCGGCGATAATCCTCGCCGATTCCTCGCCCGCTGCTTTAGACTTAGCCTTAACCTCATTTATATACTGATTAGCCGCCTCCTGAGCCGACTGAAACACATTATTGATGTTCATGCTGGCCTCGGCGATAGAACCAAACTCATTCAAATTCGTCTGCTTTGAATTCAGCTTCCCTTTAAGATCATCTATCTCCTGCTGGAGCTTTTCTTTCTCCTTATTGAGCCGGTCTATCTCCTCCTCCTGATCACGCAGGATAACGAGAAATTCGGCTCTGGTGAGATGTCTGACTTCCTTATCAGTCATTTTCACCTCCGGTAAAACAATATTGGTTTACATTTCAAAATCAGGCTGCCGGATAAGGTTATTCACTAAAAGACAGCCTAATTAATTATACCCTATTTTATGCGTAATTGCAATAAAAGAGCCGGTACAAATCGTACCGGCTTATATCTATTTTACAAGAAATTAGTTGCAGATAGCCTTGCCTGTCTCTTTATCGAAAGCATGCATCTTAGCAAGATCAAGAGCGAACTTAACCTTATCTCCGACTCTTGCCGTAGTACGAGGATTAACTCTCGCTGTAAACTGAACATCTCCAACAGGGAAGTAAAGAAATACTTCGGCACCGAGAAGCTCATATACACGGATTGTAGCGTCAAATGATGTCTGCATAGACTGGTTGATGAACATTTCCTCATCATGGATATCCTCAGGACGGATACCAAATACGATAGTCTTGCCATCATAGCCTGCATCAAGAATCTGCCTAGCCTTAGCGTCAGGAAGCTTAACCTTAACTCCATCGGTACCTGCGAACTCAAGATCAGCACCATCGCCATCCTTAATAACCTTAGCATCGATGAAGTTCATCTCAGGAGAACCGATGAATCCGGCAACGAACTGGTTGCAAGGCTTCTCGTAGAGGTTCTGAGGTGTATCAACCTGCTGGATAACACCATCCTTCATAACTACGATTCTGGTACCAAGGGTCATAGCCTCGGTCTGATCGTGTGTAACGTAGATGATGGTGGTACCAAGTCTCTGATGGAGCTTACTGATCTCGATACGCATCTGTACACGGAGCTTTGCGTCGAGGTTTGAAAGAGGCTCATCCATGAGGAATACCTTAGGATGACGAACTATAGCACGTCCCATGGCAACACGCTGTCTCTGACCACCTGAAAGAGCTGCAGGCTTACGATCAAGGAGCTTCTCAAGGTCAAGGATATGAGCTGCTTCCTTAACGAGCTTGTCAATCTGATCCTTAGGTGTCTTACGAAGCTTAAGACCAAATGCCATGTTATCATAAACTGACATATGAGGATAGAGAGCGTAGTTCTGGAATACCATCGCGATATCCCTGTCCTTAGGCTCTACATCGTTCATTCTCTTGTCTCCGATGAAGAGGTCACCTGAAGATATCTCCTCAAGTCCCGCGATCATACGAAGAGTGGTTGACTTACCACATCCTGAAGGACCTACGAAAATGATGAATTCCTTATCGGCAACGTCGAGGTTGAAATCATGAACCGCTACGAAACCGTTAGGATACTGCTTTGTTACATTAACTAACTTAAGACTAGCCATTGTAAAATTCCTCCAAACCTTCTACAAAGTTTTGTGAGAGCATCATTACCCTCTTTCAATTGTCATAAGCCTATGATACACCATTCCTTAAAGTTTTTCTATATTAGAATTACACAAAAATGATAGAGATTTTTTGGTACATTTGCCCTAAAATCCGCGATTTTATTGATTTTGTACACTTTCAGCCCTCATTTTATGGCGCTTGTTTGGTCATATTCAATAAAGCCCTCGCCGAAGACCTCAGCCACGTCCGCAACAATGACGAAGGCCGATTTATCAATCTTCGCGACTATCTCCTTTATCCCGACAATTTCCTTTTTATTTACAACCACGAAAAGCATATTCTTGTCATCCTTCGTGTACATGCCCCTTGCGTTGAGTCCCGTCACGCCACGGTTCATATCCGCCATTATCTTATTCGCTATTTCCTCGTACTTGTCGGAAATGATATAGACCATCTTAGCGAACTTGAGACCCTCAAGGATACCGTCGCTGATCTTAGTCAGTACAAAGATAGTTATCGCAGAGTAAAGGGCATTCTTGTAACCAAATACAAAGGCGCCAAGCACGACCACGCATCCGTCGAAGAACATCATGAGGTCAGGAACCGAACGATGCTTTATGAACCTATGCGTGATAGCCGCGAGCATATCAGTACCGCCTGTCGTTGAATTCGTGAGAAATACAAGACCGACACCACCGCCATCCATGAGACCACCTACGATAATCGCAAGCAGATGGTCCCCTCCGCAGAGGTCGTAAGATGGTATAATAAAAAGCCAGGCTTCAAACATAATCGCGCCGAAAAGCGTCCGCAATATGAAATTTTTACCAAGTAAAAAGTAGGCCACTATAAATACAGGAATATTTAAAGCCGCGTTCGTAAGCCATGTAGGAATCGAAACCCCGATTCTCGCGCCTATTTCCTTGACAATGACCGCAAGGCCTCCGAAACCACCCATACCCATTTTCATAGGGTCGTAGACGGTATTCACACTCGCCGCCATTAAAAATGTTCCGACTACAATAAATAAAATATCAAATATTCTCTTGTTTCTGTTAAAACCCGACTCCGGGTCAGTTATCTGTCTCTGAATATCCGGCATAAAAAATCAAACTCCTGCTAAATAAAAATATCGTAACAACTCAGCTCGTGCTGTATCCGCCTAAAATAAATACAGTCGTCTTCCCTGTAAATTCAAGCCCCGAAGAATTATCGGGCGAGAGAAAACAATGGTATTTTACAGCTGTGTTCCCACTTTCAAAAAGAGTACCGGTGCTTGTGTCAATAAGACCATTTGTCCCGATAACATTGCAGCTTCCGCGGTATACCACTACCTCGCTCCCGGCTGATAGATAGAGCTTCGCTCCCGAATTAAATGTCACCTTAACGAACCCGACAGACTTAGTGGCAGATGAAGCGGTATTGCTGTCACCATCGCTCTGAGAGGCGTACTCAGTTATAGGCTTCTCAGAGCCCGCTGCCGTAGTTCCGCTTATTTCCTTAATCTTTGCGTCCACATAGCTCTTAGTCACAAGTGGGTCAGACGAGCTTCCCGGTGTGCTCCCTGACGCTCCGAAGGCAATCCCGCCCGAAAACACGCCAACTACAATGGCGGCACATAGGATTGCCGTAAATGCCTTTTTCTTATTCATAAAAACTACTCCTTAGAACCGCCATATAGTGTCATCACAGCATTATCGGTATCGATAAAATATCCACCGTTTTTCTGCTGCCCGGGAATAGTAGAAAAAGTGATATCCTGCGAATTAATATTCCCGATTTCATCGCAGAGTCTCTTTAGCTTCGCCCGACTCATATCAGAATAATTCGCCTTGTAATTATTATCAATAATATTTTCCATTACAGACCCGTCACCGTTAACCATGTTTTCATAGAGGTTCGCGTTAAGCGAAAATGTACCGTCATCCGACTTAGTAAATACAGCGTTTACGGCTTCCTCAGGCATATAGAGGTAATGTTCAATGTCAGTTCCAAGATACTCATTAAACATTAATGTTCCCGCAATCAGGCCATTTTCAGACTTAAAATACCGATATATATAAGCCGTCGTGACCGTCTGACCTATCTGGGTCTGGCTCACCGCAAGGCTCTTGTAGAGGTCATTTGACATCTCAAACTTCGTATCTCCCGGCACATACATAAAAGAAAGCTTCTTTGTATCCTTATTTAAATTAAGAATAAATGCCCCCGATAATAACCTCTTTTCGGAGCTTTCACCGAGATATAATATCGCGTTAATTTCATCCTCCTTAGTAGGGTCGGGAAATGACTTGTCAAGGACATTGACAGCCGTCTCAACAGGCGCAGCCTGCTCCGCGACTATCTGCTTTCTCGCGTCTTCACCCGCCTTGTAAATATAAAAGGCAAGCAGCCCTATAATTACAAGCATCAGGATAATAGTCGTCAATAAAAATATCCGTAATAATTTCTTTACTCTCAAGGCAGCTTCTCCCTAATATTTACGTTAACACGATTAACCTCTGACAGCAAATCCATGGCAGAAAGTCTCACGGCGCCCGCGCCGTAAATGATGAGCTGAACGAGGCTGTCGGACGAGGCGACGGATACCCGCCCCTTATCGGATAATTTTGCGCTCGTTTTAGCTATATACTGGTCAGCGGTTTCCGCTTCCTTTGTATATACTATTGTAAATCCGTTTTTCCCGCTCACGCTTTCAACACCACCGTGCACCTTATAAGCATCAAATACAAGAATTAGATTTACCTTAGTATATCCCTGATAATTAGCTAAGATTTCCGTTAATTTATCCCTTGCGCTGTCAATATTTATGTTCACGAGTTCCCTTAATTCAGGCCATGCGAAAATAATATTGTAACCATCCACAAGTAAGAAATCCTCTTTATTTAAATCTAATTTCCTTACTTTATTAGCGCTGCCTGTATTGCCACGGTTACTGTTTGAGGATAAATTATTCCTTACGCTGTTATTATAACGGTTCCAGTGACTCCGCCTGTCATCCGCTGCTCTCCGCCTGTTCGCGCTCCCGGCACCGGCGACAAGGGCATCTACCTCCTCTACACCGAGGAATATTTCATCACTCCCAGAGCCGGTCTGCCTGTCTTCCCTCACAGCGTGGCGCATGAACTGAAGACTATCGTCCTCGCTCTCGTTATTTTCTGAAATTTCGCCTCCCTGTAAAATATCGTATATCGGATATTTACTATCCCTAGGCTTATAAAACGCGTCATGGCCATAGAGGACACTCGGAAGATGCATATAGTCGGGCACATCACTCCATGGCACAATAAATCCCGCTCCATGAGAGCAGAATACCGAATCTGCAGTATTAGCGAGATCACTCTCAGGATAATAATTTGCCTCCTCTATAATCTCTTCAGGCTCAGGACAAGGTTCATAGCCCGACAGAGAAAGCGACAAATTCCCCTTCCCCTTCGTATAAGCCCTTACGGTGAGAGCATAATCGGAAATTAACGCAGCGGGAACTCTACCTGAAATTACGGTATTTTCGCCGACTGTTTCCGGCGCCGTAAAAGCCGCCTTCATATTCGTTAAATCAGTCATCGCCCGACCTGTATTTTCAGTCGGAATTTCAAGCCTCATATCATAGACAGGCCAGAGCAATACCGAATGAGCCCGCATAAGGCCGTTTCTCACTGCTCTCAGAGTCGCCTCACGGAAATCCCCCGGCGAAGTGTGCTTTATATTATCCTTCCCCGATACGAGAGTAATTACTATATCCGTTACCGGCGCTCCCGTAAGCACTCCCTTTATTTCCGTCTGCTCTATATCGGAAATAATTAAATTCTGCCAATTCGCGGCAAGGCTGTCAGAATTCGCGATTGAATTTACCGTAATTCCACTGCCCCGTTCGCCCGGTTCCAGCACCAGGTGGACCTCAGCGTAGTGACGGAGAGGCTCGAAGTGGCCCACTCCCTCGGTCACCGTATCGATTGTTTCCTTATATAATATTTTCCCCACCGTAAATGAAATATTTATTCCATACCGGTCTGAAATTAATTTCTTAATTATTTCAAGCTGAACGGCACCCATTAACGATATTTCTATATCATTATTTTTCCCGGGATTTACATTTATCTCGGGAATTTCCTCCGCTATTTCACGAAGCTTCGGTAAAAATGCCGTGGCGTCTGTTTCCTTCGGGAGAATTACGCTGTAGCTTACAACAGGCGCAATTAGCGGAGGATTTTCCTTTTCCGCGAGAAGCCCTATGCCCTCGCCCGCATAAGTCTCCGTAAGGCCCGTAAGAGCGCAGACCTCACCATTGCTTGCCGAATCTCTCGTTTCGTATTTTCCGCCCGAATAAACCCTTATCTGGTTTATTTTCTCTCCGTTAATTATATCCTTAACCCGAATTTCTCCGTTAAAAATACGAATATGGCTAAGCCTGGTTCCGTCGCTGTCACGGGATATTTTAAATACACGGGCGGATAAATTATTGCTATCCTTATTATTCTGAAGATTAATTTCTCCCAATAATTTATTATCAGGGGCATAATTAATTATCCCTCTTAGAAATTCATCCACGCCGTCCATCCTAAGGGCAGAGCCGAAAAAGCAAGGAAATACTTTCCGTCCACCTATAAGGCGCTTAATATCCGCGTCATTTATGGTTCCGTCCGAGAGATAATTCTCCATTATCTTCTCATCAGCGAGAGCTATATCCTCATAAAATTCAGGCGAATTAATTCTTGTGTCACTAAAGTCGACAATTCTCTCCGTAAGACCGGTTTTTAATTCAGAAAAAACCTTGTCACGGTCCGCTCCCGCCTGGTCTAATTTATTTACAAAAATAAATACAGGCTTGTTATAGCGTTTTAATAACCTCCAGAGTGTCAACGTATGGGACTGAATTCCAGCCGGAGCGCTCACGACAAGAACCGCGAAATCAAGCACCGAAAGCACCCGTTCCATTTCAGCCGAAAAATCCACATGGCCCGGCGTATCGAGGAGAGTTATTCCCAGATTATCCACCGTCATCTCGGCCTGCTTAGAAAATACCGTAATCCCGCGGTCACGCTCTATCGCGTTATTGTCAAGGACAGTGTCGCCCTTATCGACTCTTCCCGCCCTCCTGATGGCTCCCGTCTTATAAAGCAGGGCTTCAGACAGGGTGGTTTTCCCGGCGTCTACGTGGGCAACAATTCCGAAAACTATATGTCCTGCCATATATTACGCGTCCGACCTTGAGAAGGCGTTCTTCATATCCATGCTGGCCTCATAGAGAACCTTGCTTAAGAGGTCATCAGTTTCAGTCTTAACCATTGCGGCGACATCATCGTTGCATTTTTCAAGAAATGCGTGAACGTCTCCTATATCGCCGTCAGCGAACCTCCTGTCGCTTACGTTAAGCATGTGGTGGCCCTCAGCGTGAACCTTGTTCTGGTAGCGCTCAATATGAGAATTACACATAGACCATGACTTATCCGCGAGAGCCGCGATAATTCTGTTAGCCCAATAGAAATTCTCGGTCGTCACATTTTCATTCGTATTCGCGAGATACAGAGGTGTCTTCGTTACATTCGCGTAAAATGGGACAAATGCGTTAAATACATTCGAGCCCTCGGCTATCCACTCTACTGCCTTGATTTCAGAAGGATATCCACTTCTGATCTCAGTCAGAGCCACAAAATTATTGCGGTTAATTCCTATAGGGCGGTATTTGCCACGCTCTGATTTATCGCCGTATTTCCCATATGGGTCGAATTTCGTTCCCTGATAGTGAAGGGAGAGGACATATTTTACATCCTCGACCGTAACCTTCCTCTCAGGCTCCATGCTCCATGGAATATCGTCGCTCTCAGGCGTATAATCGGCGTCAGGCCCCTCCCAGATAAAGGTATTCGGATTCAGGAAACGCTCCATAGCCCAGGCGCGCGGCGTATTGTAGACGTGGTCGCTGTCGTCGTGACTTCCGAGGCAAATTCTTACATCAAAATCAGTCTCAGCCGCAAGCTCATGCGCGCCACCGTCTTCGGGAATCATGAGGTCGAGGTCATTTTCAACTATAAACTCAATCATGTCATCGGAGCAAATATTTTCTTCCTGATCGCCAAAAGCGTCAGTGAAATCAAAGGAATCGATACCCTGCTGGTTTGGCATGACCACGTACTCATCGTCAGGAACCCTCTTCGCTATAAAATGATGGCCGCCTATTGACTCAAACCACCAGATTTCATTTTCATCCTGGAAGCCGATCCCATTCATCTCATAGGTGCCATATTTTGTAATAATATCGCCGAGCCGCTCAACGCCCTCACGAGCACTCTTAATATAAGGGAGGACGAGGGTCAGCATATCCTCCTCGCCTATGCCGTCCTTAACCAGGGGATCAGCGCCAAGCACACGGACATTCGAGGTGATGGTCTCAGTCTCGCTCATGGCGACGTTCATTTCATTTACACCTGCTTCACCCCAGATGCCTTCCTTAGGAATGGCGTTCGGCATAGCCGTGTAGCGCATAGGGTTGTCAGGCAGATCTATCTCAAACTTCGACAAAGCCGACTTATAATGGCGCGGCTGGTCGGCAGGATTCACTACCATGAACTTCTTCGGGTCAAATGATCCGCTGCTTGAATCCTCGTTCCTCGCCATCATCGTGGAACCGTTATAGGTGGCATTTTTCCCCGCCAAAAATGTAGTGCAAGGCATAATATCAACCTCCAATATATGTAAATTCAGTTCAAAAACCGTCATACCTAGAAGATTATACCACGAATCCTGCGCAAACGCAATTTTTATTATAATAATGGCGATATTAATTTAGGCTTGACAATTTTAAGTGAAAATATTATCCCATTACTCAAGGGAGTCTGCCGGTGCTGGCTCATTCTACTTCCATCAATATCAGTGCCCCATCCTTGCCACTTTCTG
Source organism: uncultured Eubacteriales bacterium (assembly GCA_900314885.1). Classification (GTDB taxonomy): domain Bacteria; phylum Bacillota; class Clostridia; order Lachnospirales; family Lachnospiraceae; genus Catonella. The sequence goes on along the minus strand of OMWY01000001.1, from coordinate 62,680 downwards.
TTATGGCACGTTTATAGGTATTTCCCTCTTCGTCCTGCCACATAATCATTCTGGATGGGATACCTTCGGGGATTACATCCGTCATAAATATGTAATCCCCCTTTTTCATATTATCCGCTTCGAATATAGCATGGCCCGCACTGATATTGCCCCCGCCATCAAAATTCACTTCATTTAGCGAAAACCTCCTTATATCCATCTCAGCAGTAATCTTATAAGAACGGCCTCCCTCACTCCCAATCTCCTGCTTATATAGTGCACCTTCAGCATCATTCTCTGCAGCTTCAGTAATTAAAAAAGCCTTAGAATAGTCAATTGCTTCTTGCGTCTCGGATGTTGCCGACACCACAGTACTCGGCGATACCGCTCTGATTTTGCTAACCCTTGAATCCCCATTATTACCGCAAGCGGAAAAAGCAAACAAGGATATAACCACAATACCCATCAATAATTTTCTTTTCATTTTACTGTCCTTCTTTCAATAAAAGCATACCAACTTATTATATGACACATGCATAATTATTTCAACACCTTCTATCTTGTAATATAACTCCTATAACGTAAAAAAGCTCCGGGCCAACGCCCGGAGCTTAACACTTACAACCTTTCACTTATTCAGTTTACAGCCTTTTTATATCACATAATCGGTCAACTTCAACACTAGCCAGGTCGCAATTCAGAGTCAGACTTCACAACCCCAAAAAGTGCCAGGTCCCATAAAATTTCGCTTAACTGTGAAACAGTTATGCAAAATTTTACGGTACCTGGCACGGGAAGTAAGCCAAGCAACCACCCATATCGCCTAGACCTAGCTATCGGCTTTGCTTCAAAGTTCCGTGTCTGGTTCTCACAGGGCTAACTCCTTCAGTCAGCTACCTTTAGTCTTAGCCAACTCTCACGGCTCCACCGCCGGCCCTTCTCTAAGAAAATAAATACCATGCAAAAATATTAACTTACCTTTGGTCGTTAACATTTTCGTAACGAGATCGGGCACGTTCATTGATTGATAAATATCACTTTATTTTTGCCATAAATAATATATTTTCATATATCCCATCAAAGCACACCATATCTTTAAATAAGCCTTCTCTTTTAAATCCTGCCGTTTCATAGCATTTTATCGCAGCAACATTTCTTTCAAACACCCTAAGACTAATTCTATGAAGCTTCAAGGCTTTAAAACCATAATCAGAAAAAAGCTTAGTGGCTTCTGTCCCATATCCTTTCCCTTGCGCTTCATTTACACCAATAAATATTCCAAACTCGGCACTATGAAATTCATTATTTATATCTCGAAAATATACCGAGCCAATTGAGTTCGATGTACATTTCTCTGTAATAATAAATTGCACAACTTCCCCATTTTTAACTTTCGTATTCATCCAGTTCAGATGCATTTCAGGTGTAAATTTTTCCTTAAAAATGAAGTTCTCTCTAACTTTAGGATTATTTCTCCATCTAACTATATTTTCTGTATCACCAAATTCTATCGGTCTTAATATTAATTTAGAGCCAATTATTGACAGACTTTTTGAGAAATTATCACTCACTGCTGTCTCCTTATAATCACTGCATTTCAAGGTCAAAAAATTATTTATTTCCGTGAAAATTAATTTGATTGATCTATCGCAATTTTCTTCATCTTTCTTTATAAAACTCCCTCACCTTCCCTACTACCTTCTCCCTATCCTCTTCCTTGAGTCCATAATACATAGGTAACCTCAGGAGTCTATCGGATTCTTTGGTAGTGTAAATATCCTTTCCGTTAAACCTGCCGAATTTGTATCCGGCGGGAGCGGAGTGGTACGTAGTGGAAGACGGCGCATATTCCATTTTCCTTTAAATACGATATCAGAGCGGTACGCTCCTGCAGATCCTTACATTTTATATAGAACATATGAGCGTTATGCTTATCGTAATCAGGTATAAATGGAAGGTCAATGGTTCCTGCGGCCTTTAAATCCTTCAAAACCTCCTCGCGGAGAACCTCGGCCTTTTCGTTATAGGCCTTATTATTTATAACTATCGCGCCGCCCTCACTCATGGAATAATTCTTGGTCTCGTGAAATGAGTAGCAGCCGAAGTCACCGATGGTGCCGAGGTATTTATCCTTGTACATGGCGTTCACGCCCTGGGCGGCGTCCTCGACAACCTTAAGTCCGTGCCTTCTCGCAATATCCATGATCTTATCCATATCGCAGCCGACACCGGCGTAGTGCATGGCGATAATTACCTTCGTCTTTTCGGTAATGGCCTCTTCTATTTTTTCCTCATCGATATTCATCGTGTCGGGACGGATATCGACAAAGACGAGCTTGGCTCCGGCTAAGACTGCTGCCGTTGCCGTGCTTGAAAATGTGTAGCTTGGCAAAATTACCTCGTCTCCCCTGTGAAGGCCGCAGAGAAGCATGGCCATATCGAGGGCTGAGGTTCCGCTCGTCGTGAGCATTACCTTCTGGGCGTGGAATTTCTTCTCCATAAATTCCTTATCAAGCGTTGATGAATCAGCCAATTTTGCCGCTTCAAGCGCCTTTTCGTGCTTATCCTTATAAAAATCCTTATCCGTTACGTATTTATTTACCAATTCAGGATAATCTTCCACGGAATCGGTTATAAATGCATCGCCTGCCCAGCTCGCCACATCGCAATGGTCTAAGGTAATAACAGGCAGGCCATTTTTAAGGGCGGCAAGCGATGAAAATCCACCGCCCGATCTCTTCGGATTCATATATAAATCAGCCGCCGCAAGCACGTCAGTAAGGTCAGGCCTGAATCCTAGGAAATACGTAAATGCGTTAAATTTATCCGGGTATTTATTTCTGTCAACATTTCCGATTATCGCGAATTTCACCCGAGGCAAAATGGCTGCGCATTTTTCCATAATACTCTTAAATTCATCTGTTATTTCATCATTTAACCTGTTGCCGACTACCGTGATTACGAAGTCATCCTCGTGTAAACCAAGCTCCTGTCTCGGGATAGCTTTCCCGGCATTTACAATATATGAGACCTTATTAGAGTCATATACGTGCTGGCCATGACCTTCGCAGAAGTCCTTCTCGATTCTGTATTCCTCGAGGTTGTCGCGGTTCGGCGACACGATGACCTGTGCCTCGGAAGCGGACATATTGCTGCCAAAGGAAAATCCGACTACGCAGGTTTCGTCGGTAAAGTAATTTCCCATCTCCGGGTGGCCCATATCGAATATACAAAGGGGCTTCATGAGGCGGATATAATTGGTGAGATAATTTATATCTGACTTATCTTCTGTACCGACATGCATTCTGAAATATGGAATTCTGATGCCGTTGTATGCGTAAGACATCAAATTGGTATTGCCATTATGTATCTCTGCTTTAGGATCATACCATATTTTCAAAATGTCCCTGTCTACCTCGTTTTCCAGAGTATATAGCTCCACATCAAAGCCAAGTTTAACTTTCAGAGTAAAATATGTCTCGTATACTATCTTTGACGGGGCATGATTCTCTCCCCGAAGTTGGTTATTGAAAATAAATATCCTGTTTTTATTCCTTTCCTCATATGGAATAAATTCCCCTGCGCTCCCGAAGGCTTCTCTGTAGAGCCCGGTAAAGTAGCTGTTAAACTTCCTCTCCTTCTCGTAGGTATTCCTCATACCGTCGAAGGCAAAGCGTCCATAGTTAAGCTGAAGGCGTAGGGTCTGCTTCAGGTCAAGGCCATAGCTAGTGCGGACGATGGCCCGCTCGGCCTGGTCTAGGAGCGCCTTGTCAGGGCTTATATGAAATAGGGTAGATAGAATAATGAGGTTTATATCGCTATCATTGGCGAAGTACCTCTCTATCTCCTTATTGAAGTCGGGGTCTCTCTTAAGAACTGCCATGTACTCATCCGTGAGCTTCTTCTTGGTGTAGTCGTTGCTGTTATTGAAGAAGTTCGTGATGTAATCCCACAGCTTAAGGCCCATCAGTTCTTCCGCTTCCATGCTGTCCTCCCTATATTTGTTCTGTGCCAGGTACCGTGAACATCTTGTGAACTGCGCTACGCTTGTTCACAACCTGATTCACGGGACCAGGCACGGTCTGAAAAGTCATGGTTTTTCAGACTACTTTCAAATTTTCTTATTTTTCCTCTTGCATTTTCGATTAAGGTGTGTTACAGTTGTTTTTGTAAACAAAAACACGAGATCTTCAGGGCGGGGTGTGATTCCCCACTGGCGGTAAAGTCCGCGACCTGCCAAGGCAGCCGAATCGGTGAAACTCCGGTACCAACAGTATAGTCTGGATGAAAGAAGGTATTGGTTTTATTCGTATAGAATCAATTCGTGACTTCCATTTTACAATCCCAAGAGATCTCCACTTGGTGCCCATAGTGTAAGAAAATCAGCAAGCTGATTTTCTCTGAAGAGAAGCCGGTCGATTCGCTTTGCTCATCGCGGGTCGCACTGCTTCGCAGCACGACAATAGCCACTAGGAAGGAGACATTATGCAGTCAACAGAAACTGTAACCCCATCAATCACAAACGCAGGCGCGCACAATAACGTACGCCTCATCACCTCGACCGGAATCCTCTCAGCCGTGGCATTTCTTTTAATGCTTATTGAGATTCCGATTCCATTTTTAATTCCATCATTTATTAAGTTCGATATCTCAGATCTTCCGGCCCTGATCGGCTCATTTGCCTTAGGCCCTGTATGTGGTATAATAATTGAGCTTATTAAAAATGTACTGCACGGCATTTTCTCGGGCTTTGATATCGGCGAAGTGTCAAACTTCATATTAGGCGCGACATTTGTTGGCGTTGCCGGGCTCATTTACAAGAAAAATAAGACAAAGAAGGGAGCGTTAATCGCATCTCTTGTCGGCGCTGTGGTTATGGCCCTTGTAAGCTATCCAAGCAACGTTTACCTCGTATATCCGTTCTACTATAACTTCCTGCCGAAGGAGGCGGTCCTCGGCGCTTACCAGGCTATTATTCCTTCTATGAAGAGCGTAGAGCAGAGCATCCTCGTCTTTAACGTGCCATTTACATTTGTAAAGGGTATGGTCGACGTAGTAATTACATTTTTAATCTATAAGCACATTTCTCCTATACTCAAGGGAAATAAATAATCGGATATAGCTCCTATTCCTCATTAGAATGCCTCCCTTATTGACATCAAATGTAAAAAAGATTAGTATACATTTTAACATCAATAAGGGAGGTATTTTTTATGAACAGTCTGTTTATCTTACTTATCGCGGCAGCTGCGCTGTTTGCGGGCTATGTCTTCTATGGGAGGTGGCTCGCGAAATCCTGGGGCATTGACCCTAAGGCAGTTACTCCCGCTAAGAAATATGAAGATGGCGAGGACTTCGTTCCATCGTCTAAGCTCACGGTATTTGCCCATCAGTTCTCATCTATCGCGGGCGCAGGCCCTGTCCAGGGACCGATTCTCGCCGCGGCCTTCGGCTGGGTTCCGGTATTTTTATGGCTATTATTCGGTGGCATTTTCTTCGGGGCTGTACAGGATTTCGGCGCTCTCTACGCTTCAGTTAAAAATGAAGGTAAATCCATCGGACTCGTAATTGAAAAATACATAGGCAAAAAGGGAAGAAGATTTTTCTCACTCTTCTGCTGGCTCTTCACCCTCCTCGTCATTGCGGCATTTACATCGATGGTATCAAGTACATTTAACGGATATACGACAGCCGCTGATGGGACGGTTGCGAAGAACTTTAACGGAGCCGCTGCCGCTATGATTTCCATGCTTTTCATAGTCGGCGCCATGCTCTTCGGCATTATAGAGAAGGCTGCGAAGGGGAAGCTTCACGAAGGAGCTAAGGTTGTAATCGCTATCGGCCTTATAGTCGCCATGTTCGCTATCGGTATGGCGCTTCCTGCCTACCTCACGAGCAGTCAGTGGAATTACGTAATCATGGTCTATCTCTTCATGGCAAGCGTAATGCCTATGTGGCTTCTCATGCAGCCCCGCGATTATATGACTACATTTATGCTCCTAGGTATGCTCATCTCAGCGGTTGTGGGCGTTTTTGTGTCACACCCGACCATGAAGTTAAATGCCTTTAACGGCTTTGCCATAACCGGAGCGAATGGAAATACCAGCTACCTATTCCCTACACTTTTCGTAACCATCGCCTGCGGCGCGGTTTCAGGCTTCCATTCACTGGTATCGAGCGGGACAAGCTCCAAGACTATCGCGAATGAGAAGGATATGACCTTCGTAAGCTACGGTGCTATGCTACTTGAGACCTTAGTCGGTGTCATTTCACTCATCGTTGTCGGCGCAGTAGCTGTTGACGGTCACGCTCCTGCCGACCTCACTCCATTCCAGATCTTTTCTCAGGGTGTCGCTGGATTCCTTGAAATATTTGGCATCCCGAATTCCTTCGCGAATGTATTTATGACCATGTGCGTGTCGGCCCTCGCCCTCACTTCTCTTGACTCGGTTGCCCGTATAGGCAGGATGTCATTCCAGGAGCTTTTCCTTGATGAGGACACTCCAAAGGAAGAGCAGCCCGCCTGGAGGAGGCTCTGCACTAATCAGTATTTTGCTACGATAGTAACCCTCTTCTTCGGATATCTTCTCTGCCTCGGCGGCTACCAGAACGTATGGGCCCTCTTCGGCTCAGCAAATCAGATGCTCGCTGCCCTCGTCCTCATCGGAGTCGCTGTATTCCTCAAGGCGACAGGAAGGAAACACGCAAGTCTCTATCCGCCTATGCTTATCATGCTTGCGGTAACCTACACGGCGATAATATTTAACGTAATCGGAAATGTAAAGGCCCTCGCCGGCGGAACAGGTACATTCCTTGTAAATGGCCTGCAGCTTATAGTCGCAGCCTTCCTAATCGTACTTGGAATTATCGTAGCCGTAACCTGCATCAAGAAACTCATTTCAACAAAATACTTTCCTGTAAACAGAAGCGCCACGAGCGATAAATCAAGCGCAGCATAAATAAGTAATAAAAAATAAAAGCACAGCTTATGGCTGTGCTTTTTTATTTAACTGCCTGTCAAGGAACTTCCTTTATCCCTGTGATGTCTGAGTCGGCCATGAGGGAGTAGTTGGTGTAGTAGACGACAAAGCCGGGCTTGGCGCCGTTTGGCTTCTTTACTTCCTTTTTGAGGACGTAGTCTACCTCGTGCTTGTTGCCGTCGCCTGAGGCTTCTGTCACGGTGTTAGCGCTTGAGAAATGTACCGCTAACTTCCCTGCCTCGTTGAAGGCCCTGTCAGGCACCTCGCGGCCGTTTGTGACAAGGATTACGTGGCTTCCTGCGCATTTCTTAGCGTGGAACCACCAGTCACCGCCGTTCGCGAGCTTAAAGGTGAGGTAGTCATTCTGGTAGTTATTTTTCCCGACATATATATCGAATCCGTCACTCGAAATAAAGTGGAGAGGCTTGCTCTTCTTTTCTTTTTTCTTCTTGCCGCCGCTTTCGTGCTTCTTGATATATCCGTAATCAATTAATTCATGGCGGATATCATTTAAGTCGCCCTCGTTTTGGGCCAGTGTCAGGGATACATTCACACTTTCAAGGTGCTCAAGCTCCTCTTCAGTCTCAGCCTTCTGCTTCGTAACCGCTTCGAAGGTCCTCTTTAGTCTCGCGTATTTATCGAAATATTTCTTGGCGTTATCTATAGCGGATATTTCGGGATCAAGCTTTATTTTTACCTCTTCTCCCGTCTCAAAATCATTCGCGATTAATTCCTTCTCACCGCCCTTAAGGGAATATCCGTATGTGGTAATTAATTCGCCCCACTTCCTGTATTTATCACGGTCTGCAGTATCCTTCAGCTGCTTCTCGAGAATGGTAAGCTTCCCGGATTCACGTTCTATAGCGTTACTTATAACCCGCCTTAGGTCGGTGGACCGCTGCTTTACACGGTAAACCGCGTCCCGCTCCCCGTAATAATTTTCAAGCATTTCCGAAAAAGAATTATATTCCTTTTCTTTTAATTCCTTATACATGGATAAATGAAATGCTGAAAATTCCGCGGGAGTTCCGTCTTCCTTATAATAAACGCAGGGGCTGAAATTGCCGATTTTTATATCATTTATTATTTTCGCAAACTCATTGTACAAATTTTCTATATCATTTTCGTTAAGCGCGGATATACTTTCGTCAGCGTCAAGTCCTACCCGCTCGCAGAGCTCATTTGCCATACAGGATGAAAATCCGGTGAGACTTGTATATATAGCCTTTCGGATATTCGAAGGCTTCTTTGCTATATTTTCCTTGAAATAATTAAGATCCGCATCAAAGGGATTTATTCGTCCCTCCTGTTCGGGAACAAAATAATCTCTTCCCGGAAGTACCTCACGTACCGAGCTTACAAGCATATTCACCCGCTTAATGGCATCTATTACCTTTTCATTTTCGTCTATTAAAATAAGGTTGCTGTATTTTCCCATTATTTCAATATTTAAATGGCGCTCAGTGAGGTCACCCATTTCATCCAGGTGCTCTGCCTTAATTCTGATAATTCTCTCAAGGCCAGGCTGGTCGACGCCTATTATTTTACCGCCCTGCAGGTGCTTCCTTAGGAGCATACAGAAATTAGGGGCAGTGAGTGGTGATTCCCTCTGCTCCTCTGTAATATAAGCAAGTGGAAGGCTCGGCGAAGCCGATAGGAATAATTTATACGCCTTTGAATTATTTTTTACTGTAATTACAACTGCGTCTTTTTCGGGCTGGGCTATCTTAGAAATATGCCCACCCGTAAGAATTTCATTAAATTCATGGGCAAGGCCCGCGACAACAGTTCCATCAAATGCCATCTGCTAAATTTCCTCCCGTAATTGTGCCGCCGCAGGCGACATTTCCTTCTTTATCATAAATTACAAGCGCCTGACCCGGAGCAGGAGCTCTGACGCCTTTTTCAAAATCTGCCTGAATTTTTATTTCTCTCGTCTCGGGACCTACCGGCATTTTTACAAGTCTTATTTTGCATGTATCGCCCTTGTGGTTATATCTTACTTTCCCTGTAAATTCATAGCCCTTTCCAGCCATTTTAATTAATTCATCATAGGAATAAGCCATGAAATTAACATTGCCTGCCGTCACATGACGCTTAAATAATCCCTCGTTATCAGAGAGCACAACCGTATTATCATCCGGCCTTATTTCCTTCACGTACATAGGCTTCCCGAAGGCAATTCCGAGGCCCTTTCTCTGACCTATGGTATAGTGAATTATTCCTCTGTGACCACCCAAGATATTTCCTTCTTCATCGATAAAATTCCCGGGCTTCTCTGATATGTTATAATTTTCCCGTAAGAATTTCGCGTAATCGCCGTCTGGCACGAAGCAGATTTCTTCGCTGTCAGGCTTGCTTGCGACAGGAAGGCCCGCTTCTTCCGCGATAGCCCGGACGCGTGGTTTCTCGTAATCTCCAATTGGAAGGAGAGTGTGGCTTAATTGTTCTTGCGTTAAATTATATAATGCGTAGGTCTGATCCTTAGCCGCCGTAACGGAATTCGCTATGGTATACCTGCCATTAGTAAGTTTACTGATTTTAGCGTAATGGCCTGTCGCTATGTAGTCCGCGCCAAGCGCGAGAGCTCTGTTAAGAAGAGCCTCCCACTTCACATACCTGTTGCAGGCTATGCAGGGATTTGGTGTTTCACCCCTTCTATATGAATTTGCGAAATAATCTATTACATTTTCACGAAATTCATTTTTAAAATTCATAACATAATATGGAATTCCTATTACGGAAGCGACACGTCTCGCGTCCTCTACCGCGGAGACTCCGCAGCATCCGCCCTTATTTTCAAGGGAACAGACATCGTCACTCTGCCATATCTGCATGGTAACACCGATTACGTCGTACCCCTGCTTTTTTAATAAGTAGGCTGCAACGCTTGAGTCGACGCCGCCCGACATTCCTACAACAACCTTTTCTGCCATTATCCTCTAAGCCTTTCAACGCAAGTTTTTAAAATGTCAACCGCCCTGTCACTTTCTTCCATTGTATTTTCACTGCCAAGCGTAAATCTCACGGCGCTTCCCGCTTCCTCACTGTTCAGCCCAATCGCGGTCAGAACGTGCGACGGGTCATGACTCATAGCCGAGCAGGCAGACCCACTGCTTGCGTCAAGCCCTGCCATATCAAGCGCTATTATGAGGGATTCACCGTCTATATTTTTAAAGCCTATATTTACATTGCTGTAAATCCTGTTTTCGATATTACCATTTAATTTCGCATCGGGAATTACTTTTAAGACCCGGTCAATAATATGGTCTCTTATTTTAATAATTTTCTCACGGTTTTCATTAATTTTCGAAACGCTCTCAACGGCTGCTGCCGCCATCCCGACAAGCCCCGGGACATTTTCGGTGCCCGCTCTGCGATTCCGCTCCTGGCTGCCGCCGTGAATTAATGAAGGAAGCGTGATTCCCGTATTTATATATAAAAAACCGACGCCAAGAGGTCCGTTAAATTTGTGGGCGCTGGCGGATAATAAATCGATATTCATCGCACTCACATTTATCGGCAAATGCCCGAAAGCCTGCACTGCGTCCGTATGGAAAATTATATTATTTTCGTGAGCGATTTTCCCAATCTCCGCAACCGGCTCTATGGTACCTATTTCATTATTTACCAGCATTACGGATATTAATACGGTATTTTCTTTTATGGCGTCTTTTATTTTCCTCGGATCAATTAATCCGCTTTTTTCGGGCTTAATATAAGTAACCTCAAAGCCCCGCTTTTCTAGATAAGCGCAGGTATTTAATATAGCGGGATGTTCTATCGCGGTCGTAATAATATGGCCCTCTTTCCCTGTTTTTTCTTCGAAATGCTCCGCTGTCCTTATAAGGGCCCAATTATCAGACTCGGTTCCGCCCGATGTAAAATAAATTTCCGAAGGCCTCGCGTTTATTAATTTCGCTATGGTATCCCTTGACTTATCGATGGCCTCACGACTCTTCATACCGAATTCATAAGCGGATGATGCGTTGCCAAAATTATCGGTTAAATAAGGCATCATAGACGCTAACGCCTTATCGCTTAACCTTGTCGTAGCGGCGTTGTCATAATAAATTCTTTCCATACTAACCTCTTACACAGTTTCCTGCGACCGCCTTTTCATTATTTATTAGGCTCTTTCCTTCATCTACGAGATCTGAGAGCATGAGATGGTCAACGGCGTCGTTTATGGCATCGCCGATCCTCTTCCATACAAATTTCGTAACGCAGGCCTTCGCGCCCTCGCACGGGATACCATCTGTCATAATTTCCGCGCAGTCAACGGGTTCGAGGCTCCCTTCGAGGGCTCTGAGAACCTCGCCTACCGATATCTCATCGGCGGGACGGGCCATATGGTAGCCGCCCTGAGCGCCGCGAACGCCTTTTACAATATTTGCCTTCTTAAGCTTCGTCATAAGCTGCTCAAGGTAATTTACGGAGACGTACTGCCTCTCGGCGATTTCAGTGAGGGATACGGGAGTCTCACCGTCGTCGTGAAGCGCTATATCAAGCACAGCGCGGAGGCCGTATCGACCCTTAGTTGATATTTTCAAAATAAACCACCTTCTCTGTATGATTCAATTATCAAGGAGAGTCCGGATTGAATCACTCCTTAGGAGTGATTCGTAGGTCCGACCCGCAAGCGAAACTTGCATCTAATGGTCGGACTCTCCACAATCCCGACTAATCTAGTATGAATTAACTATAGACCCAGAAAGCGGTTTTGTCAAGTGGTTTAGTTATCGCTGTCTTATTTCAGCACCTTCTCAAAGTATCCCCTGTTCGAGCACATTTTAAGCACCATGCTCTTTGGGAGTGACTTATATTTCTTGCCAAGCCTGTAGCCCATATACTTGGCGCCACTCTGCCATATAAATTTTACGGCTTCCCCGGGCTTTCCGCATTTATTTAAATGCGCCACCGTCTTCTTCACATATTTCACGCCCTCTGACTCACTCTTTACTTTTCCGAATACCTCATCGAAGTCTGCCTGGCCCGCACCCATATCGAAGTTCCGATGGAACTGCTCGGCAGCTGTATACTCGTGGTAGTGAATCACCCTTGCGTCAGCGGCGTAAGCAACACAATAACCCTTATCCATGAGGGCTGACGCCATAAGCATATCTTCTGCAAATACCGCCTGCTTAACGAAGCCTCCGGCCTCGGTGTAGGCGGATTTCCGGTACATGGCGCAGACGTCAGAGAGAAAGTAGGCCTTTATGCCTAGCTTCTCTATATCAGCCCTACTTTTTACCGATGATTTGGCAGGGTAATTGAAGAGCCTCGTATAGCGCTCTATTTCACCTGCGGCCGCATCCACTATCTGGCGGGCGTAGCTTGCCCCGACCTTAGGATCATTAAAAGGGGCGAGTAGCATTTCAAAGAGCCGATCATCGGCAGGGATCGCATCCTCTGTCATGCAGACGAAAAATTCGGCATCGGAAAGTCCGGCTGCTGCCCGTCTGGTGCCGCCGTGGTCGAAGTCTGCCCTCTTTATATGGTGGACTTCAAGAGGGTATATATCCTCGAATTCCTTCTTCCAGAATTTTTCTTCGGTATTCATGATGATGAGGCGGTTTGGTTTAACGGTTTGCTTTCTCATCATTTGTAAAAGTCTGCTGAACTTCTCCCCCGGCTTGTATGTCGGGATTATAACATCAAATGACATATCGGACCTCATTTATATAAGTAAACTATACACATTTTAACTCATGCAGGGTGATTGCGCAATACTTTAGACTTGTTCTTCATAAAGTACCTTTAACAATCTTGACAAACGTTTGACAAAGTTCTATAGTAAAATTCCTAAGTAACTATCAACAGGCTTTAAAGGACAAATAAATGTTTAAAAAGTTAAAGAAACTGCTTTCTGTGCTTATTTGCGCATCCTTCCTTATGGTTCTCTTCTTCGGCAACGCCGAGACCACTAAGGCTGCGACAGCCGACACCTACATGCTTAAGGTGAACCGTAAACTGAATGTCGTCACCGCCTATGAATTAAAGGGCAAAGAATACGTCCCTATCCGCGCCATGCTATGTTCCTGCGGGTCGGATACCCCTCTCGGAGTCAAGCACCTGGGCGAGAAATATCGCTGGCGCCTGATGTTCGGTGGCACTTATTCCCAGTACGCTACCAGAGTTTTCGAGCATATACTCTTCCACTCGGTTCCATACTGGACAAAGGATCCTTCTAACGTAGAGCAGGGTGAATATGACCGTCTCGGCGAGAAGCGCTCCATGGGCTGTATAAGACTCTGTGTCGCTGACGCGAGGTGGATATATATGAACTGTCCAAGCGGCACCACAGTCGTTTTCTATGATGACGCGAACGATCCTGGTCCGCTCGGGAAACCGGACAACGTTAAACGTGTACTTGGAGGCGGTTGGGACCCTACTGACGAATGGTCTTACGGCAACCCCTATAACAATCTGGCCCCTACCATGACTATAGACGGACCGCTTACAGTCGAGGCGCACCGTGGCGCTTATAACCTCCTCAAGGGCGTAAAGGCTTACGGTTCAAGCAAGAAAAATGAAACCGACAACGTAGAAATCACCGGTGATATTGATTTCTACACTCCCGGAAAATATAAGCTGACCTACACCCTTGTTGATTCAATCGGCAAGAAGGTAAGCAAAACTCGAACCGTAAAAGTCGTGGAAGCTGATTAGTCAGATTACCCGCTTTATCCATTTTCCTGAAAAATATCTTATCGTAAATATAATTGCTCTCACGGTCCAGTCGCAGCCCATACCTATCCACACTGCGATTGGGCCGAAGTGGAAGACTCTGATAAGGGTTACTGTTATAAATACCCTGCAGAACCACATGGAAAGAGAGCTTACTATCATTGGAAATTTCACATCTCCCGCTGCTCTGAATCCGTTCGGGCCCGTAAATGAAAGCACCCAGACAAAGGGCTTCACAAGGGTTACAAATGTCATCATTCCTACGGTCATCTCTATAGCCCGCGGGTCCATTTTCGCAAGGACACATACAGGCCTTGTAAGGATGAAGACCAGAGCGCAGCAAGCTATCATAACGATTTCAGAGTACTTATCAAGCTTCACTATATAATACTTTGTCTCTTCGGTTCTCCCCGCGCCCATAGCCTGGCCTGCTATAGTCATGAGGCCGAGACCTATGCCGCCTGACGCCATGCCATTTAAGCCTTCTAGGATAATAGTCATGGCATTCGCGGAAATAGCTAATGTTCCAAGGGTCGAGACACTCGACTGGATCACGAGCTTACCGAACTGAAACATACCATTTTCTATACCGGAAGGAATTCCGATTCCAAGAACTCTCTTTATCATTTCCCAATTTGGCTTTATTTTATAATTTCTTATGCTTATAATATTATCGGGCTTTCTTAATGCTGCGTAGATAACTGTCATATACACGATACGTGAAAGAAGTGTAGATAAGGCAGCTCCTGTCACTCCCATCTTGAATACAAATATAAATAAGGCGTTTCCCGCTATATTTAGCGCATTCGAAGCGATAGCGACGTTCATAGGAAATCTGCTCTCGCCTGTCGACCTGAATATAGCTGAGCCTGCGTTTCCAAGCGCTATAAAGGGATAAGACATGCCTGTCAGTAAGAAGTAGGCAAGGCAGTCCGCCATAACTTTCTGCTCCACATTTCCAAAAATTAGTCTAAGTAAAGGTCGCCTTATCGAAAGCAGAATCACAGACAGGGCCACTGATATGACCGTTACCGAAAGGGTAACCTGCTCTGCCGCTTCCTTAGCCCGTTCGGGGTCCTTATGGCCTATATACTGGGAGCAGATGATGGACGCTCCGACCGCAAGGGCATCAAAGGCCATAATTACAAGAGTATTCAGGGAATCCACCAGGCTTACCGCCGACATCGCTTCCTTGCTGTAGCGGCTCACCATCATGGTGTCGGCCATTCCCATAAGGGAATTAAGAACCTGCTCCGCGATAAGCGGTATGAGCAGGGCCCATATCGCCTTTCTGTCGAAGAGCAGGTTGTCAAAATCTATTTTTCTTTTGTCGTAGAGCTTCAAAGTGAGCTCCTTTCACCGAACAAATTATGTTAGCTATGATATAGCTTTCTGCTTCACGAATTCAAGAGCCTTCTTCACAGGCGGTATGGAAATAAGCACTATGGTAACCGCTGCCTCAGCTCCTATATAAATTCCGTTGTAGGCAAGAGAGTATGCGTAAGGATTCCATCCCTTCCATGCGTATTCGCCGAAGAATATGGCTCCTGAAAGAGAGGCGAATATCCACCTTCCGGTTATCGCCGCTATATAGCCCAAGAGAAGTCCGTGTTTCTTATCCTTGAGGAAGCCTGAGAAGCCAAGCGCTCCGAAGGCGCATACATAGTCAAGCACAACCTGGGCGGGATAATAAATCTCGGGCTTAATTATAAGCTGGAGGAGGCCATAGGCTATACCCGTTATTATACCTGTCGCTGGACCGTACCAGTATCCCACGAGAGCTATAAAGAGCATGGAAAATAATGTAATCGAACCTCCCGTAGGAAATTCAAATACCTTTATAAAGCTCGCCACTGTCGCGAGAGCAATCGCCATAGCGCAATAGGCAAGCCTCTTAGTTTTCTGATTCATTGGAAACATCCTCATCTTCCGTGAGGTCCTCTTCCTCGAGTTCCTCATCATTAAAGTTCATAACCTGTCTCTTTCTGGCCATCTCGTCGCTCTCAAGGTACTCATCGTAGGTGCCGACCTTATCGACTATACCCTTAGGCATGATTTCGATGATCCTGTTCGCGATGGTCTGAATAAACTGGTGGTCCTGAGATGTGAAAAGCACAACTCCCGGGAACTTGATAAGGGCGTTGTTGAGGGCCGTGATCGACTCCATGTCGAGGTGGTTCGTAGGCTCATCGAGGATGAGGACGTTGCTCGCCATGATCATCATTTTCGAAAGAAGAACCCTTACCTTCTCTCCACCCGAGAGGACCTTGACCTGCTTGACACCGGCATCGCCCGGGAAGAGCATTCTGCCTAGGAACCCGCGGACGTAGGTAACATCCTTCTCAGGTGAAAATGGCATGAGGAATTCGGTAATATTCTCATCGCCCTTAAAGAGCTCTGTGTTATCCTTAGGAAAATATGCCTGCGAGGTCGTAACGCCCCACTTGTAGGAGCCCTCGTCCGGCTCCATTTCACCCGCAAGGATCTTAAAGAGGGTTGAAATGCCCTTCGCGTTAGGGCCTACGAAGGCTATCTTATCTTCTCTTCCGACTATAAATGATACGTCGTCGAGTACCTTCTCGCCGTCAATGGTCTTAGATAAATGCTCGACAGTCAGCACCTCATTTCCGATATCACGGGCCGGTCTGAAGTCGATAAAAGGATACTTACGGCTGCTAGGCTTGATATCGTCGAGCTCGATCTTCTCGAGTGCCCTCTTACGGGATGTCGCCTGCTTTGATTTACTTGCGTTAGCTGAGAAGCGACGGATAAATTCCTGGAGCTCCTTGATCTTTTCTTCCTTCTTCTTGTTCGCTTCCTTCATCTGGCGGACCATGAGCTGACTGGATTCGTACCAGAAGTCATAATTGCCCGCGTAGAGCTGAATCTTGCCGTAATCGATATCAGCGGTATAGGTGCAGACCTTATTTAAGAAATATCTGTCGTGGGAAACGACAATTACGGTATTTTCAAAGTTAATAAGGAATTCCTCGAGCCACTGGATAGCGTCCATATCAAGGTGGTTCGTAGGCTCATCTAGGAGAAGGATATCAGGATTGCCGAAAAGAGCCTTCGCAAGAAGGACCTTAACCTTAAGCGGCGCGTCTATCTCGCTCATGAGCTTGTGGTGGAATTCCGTGTCGATGCCGAGGCCGTTAAGAAGGGTCTCCGCGTCCGCTTCAGCCTCCCACCCGTTCATCTCAGCGAATTCGCCTTCAAGCTCGCTTGCCTTTATACCGTCCTCATCTGAGAAGTCAGGCTTCGCGTAGAGAGCGTCCTTCTCCTTCATGATGTCGTAAAGGCGCTTATTGCCCATGATTACGGTATCGATTACAGGATAGGCGTCGTATTTGAAATGGTCCTGCTCGAGGAAGGAAAGTCTCTGGCCCGCGGTAATTATTACCTCGCCGCTTGATGGCTCAAGCTGTCCCGAAAGGATCTTCAAAAATGTCGATTTACCGGTTCCGTTCGCTCCGATGAGGCCGTAGCAGTTGCCCTCGGTGAACTTGATATTTACATTTTCAAAAAGTGTACGTTTTCCAAGTCTCAGTGTTATGTTGCTTGCCTGGATCATGATTTCTCCTTTAATAAGTAATTAGTTCCTGACATAAAAGTAACTGTCCGGAGATAAACTCCAAACAGTTACTATTTTACAGGATTTTTGAAATAATGCAAGCCTTATTCTTATTATTTCGCCAATTCTTTTAGTATATCATTGCTTCTCTTTACAAAATTAGTCATTGCCGCAGGCTTGAGCGGTCTGTTCTGAA
This sequence comes from uncultured Eubacteriales bacterium, assembly GCA_900314885.1. GTDB lineage: Bacteria > Bacillota > Clostridia > Lachnospirales > Lachnospiraceae > Catonella. The sequence continues at coordinate 45,261 of OMWY01000001.1, read as the reverse complement.
GGACAGCGAGATCATAGAGCTGTTCGCAGAAAAGTTTTACCTTGCTGTCATCGCTGTCATCCTTGTGGGCAAGAAGGAACTTGACGAGGGCGTTGTTAGCGTTGAGGATAAGGGTCTCCTCAGGCTCGAACGAATCATTGTTTCCACCCATGTTGTACTGTCTCATCATATCCTGCATACGGCGCGATTCCTCAGAAACAGTCATCATAGAGGAAATATCTTCACTCTTCATGGACTCAACATTTACAGTGAGCTTGTCCTTATTTAATTCCTTCTTGAAGAGGGCTGTAAGGTCTTCTGTGTCCTTCTTAAGCTCCTCTTCATCGGCCTCGCCCTTGACAGCCTTATCGACCTCAGCGTCGATTCTCATGAACTTGAGGTCATCGTGGTTCATCTCAAGACGGCTGATAAAAGGAGAGTCAATCTTATGGGTTAAAATAACCGCATTCAGGCCATTTTCCTTGAAGAGGTTTACGTACTGGCTCTGCTCAACAGGGTCTGTTACGTAGTAAACCGTGGTCTTAGGCTTCTCTTCTTCCTTCTTTTCGGAATTATCAGAAGCCTCAGCTGCCTGCTCATCACTCTTAGCGGCCTCATCCGGCTTGATGGTCTTTACGTAACCGTCGAGGGTTACGTACTTATCGTGGAGGTCCTTGAAGAGGATATAATCCTTCATCTTCTCTTCAAACTTCTCATCGCGGAGGCATCCGTATTTTATAAATGGAGCGATGTCATCCCAGTATTTCTCATAATTTTCCCTGTCGGTCTTGCACATACCCGAGAGCTTCTCAGCAACCTTCTTAGTGATGTAGTCGCTGATTTTCTTGACAAATCCGTCATTCTGAAGGGCTGACCTTGAGACGTTGAGCGGAAGGTCAGGACAGTCGATTACACCCTTAAGCAAGAGGAGGTACTCAGGGATAACCTCCTTAATATTGTCAGCTATAAATACCTGGTTGTTGTAAAGCTTAATTGTACCCTCTACAGCGTCATACTCTGAGTTAATCTTAGGGAAATAAAGGATTCCCTTAAGGTTAAATGGATAGTCCATATTCAAATGAATCCAGAAAAGTGGCTCCTTGTAATCTCTGAAGACTTTTCTATAAAATTCCTTGTACTCGTCGTCGGTGCAGTCCTTAGGGGCCTTGGTCCAGAGCGGATGAACCTCATTTATCGGCTTCGGCTCCTCCGGCTTCTTCTCTTCTGTCTTAGTTTCTTCGCCCTCAGGCTTTACTTCGTTGCCATTTTCGTCGACAATGGTGTTCTTAGCCTTCTCGGCCGCTTCCTTTTCAGCTTTTTCTTTCTCTTCCTTCGCTTTCTTTCTCTCGGCGTCGAGGCTCTTATAGTATATTTCTACAGGCATAAATGAGCAGTACTTCTCGAGAACCTCCTCTACCCTGTACTCATTTGAAAATTCATAGGAATCGTCATTTAAATAAAGAGTAATCTTGGTTCCGCGCTCAGTCCTGTCGCCGTCCTCCATCTCGTAGTTGATGCCGCCCTCGCTTACCCAGTGAACAGGCTTAGCGCCGTCAAGATATGAAAGGGTATCGATAGTTACACGGTCAGCTACCATAAACGCCGAATAGAAGCCGAGGCCGAAGTGGCCTATAATCTGCTCATTGTCGGCCTTATCCTTGTATTTGTCAAGGAAGCTCTTAGCGCCCGAGAAGGCTATCTGGTTAATGTACTTCTTTACTTCGTCGGCGGTCATGCCGATACCGTTATCGATAACGGTGAGGGTCTTAGCGTCAGCGTCGGTTATGACATCAACCCTGTACTTGTTGCCCTCAGGAGCCGTCCACTCGCCTATGCCCTCGAGCTTCTTAAGCTTAGTGATAGCGTCGCAGCCGTTTGACACGAGCTCGCGAAGGAAAATGTCATGGTCTGAGTAGAGCCATTTCTTGATTATCGGAAATATGTTTTCCGAAGTGATGGATAATGAACCTTTTTCTAATTCTGCCATTTTTCGCACTTCCTTTATAATAATGTTAATATTTTTCAACCGCTAAACACTATTGTAACCACTTTTATATCACTTGTCAAGGATTTTGTTAGCACTCTTTTCGTCTGAGTGCTAAACATTTTGTTATGTCTGTAGCATCCCGTGTCAGGCTTGGGCTGCATCGCAGCTCGTGCCTGACTCGGGATGTAACTTTTCCGTAAAAAATAAATTTCCATATTTACTAATTTACGATCTTAGTGTATGCTATGGAGAGAATAGACGTAATGTATTTAGCTTACTTAGCTAATAAAGTAAATTCATCAATAAGAAAGGACCCATGACAATGAATACAGTTTATCTCCATGACAACTGGACGGTTACGATCGAGGGTAAAAATGTATATAACATTCCGGAGGAGCCTATAAGCACTACCGTCCCATCGACTGTCTACGGGACATTGCTTGAGCATAAGCTTATGCCCGACCCTTATTTCAGGGATAACGAGCTAAACGCCACTAAGTTAATGGAAAATAACTTCGTATACGAGACAAAGTTCACCCTGTCAGAAGATCAGAGAAATGCGGACAGGGTATTCCTTCGCTTTGACGGAATTGATACCATCGCCGACATTTATTTAAATGATTTGCGTATAGGTTTCGCTGATAATATGAACCGTACATGGGAATATGACATCACCCTGCATGTGGCTGACGACAGCCCTGATACTGTTTATACCCTGAAGGTTTTCCTGCATTCGCCTCTAAAATATATAGAAAAGGCCCAGGCAGAAAATCCTGTCGGTGGTTCCGATGATGCCATGCCGGGCTTCCCGCATATAAGGAAGGCTGCCTGCATGTTCGGCTGGGACTGGGGGCCGAGGCTTCCCGACGCGGGCATTTTCCGTGATGTAATGATAGAGTCTGTAAAGACCGCGAGACTTGGCGATGTCTATATAGGCGAAGAACATTTTATTACAGGTAAAAATGCCCATGGAAATATCGTCTCAAAAGTAAAATTACACGCAAGAATAAATACCGAATGGATGCCTGAGGCGACGGACGAAAATCTGAAATTAATGATGACCGTCACCTCTCCCTCCGGGAATAAAATAAACGTCGAGAGTGACAGGGTTAATGCTCACGGTAGCACGCCTGCGAAATTATTTACGGGAAATACCTGCGAAATAAGAGAAAATTCAGTAAGACTTGACGTAGATATAGAAGATCCCGAATTGTGGTGGCCTAATGGGTATGGCGAGCAGCCCCTGTATGATGTGAATATTATCTTACTTTCCGCAGGCAATGACGATGATGACAAGAGTGACTCGCGCAAGCTGCGCCCGCTTGACACGTGGCATAAGCGGATAGGCCTCCGCACGGTTACTGTAAACACCGATGAAATAAAGGATGAGGTCTGGGACCCGCACATGAAAAACCAGACCCCTGACGTGGAGGATGGCACTAATCTCATTTTCCCACAGGGGAGTCAGACGGTCGCGATTACAGATAAAACCGGGAAGAAGCTTACGGGAAGGAATTTCACCTTTGAGGTAAATGGTTTACAGATATTTGCCATGGGAGCCGATTATATTCCTGAGGATAATATATTTTCGAGGATAAATAAAAAGCGTACCGATCTGCTTCTTTTGACCGCCAAGGAATCGAATTATAACTGCGTTCGAGTATGGGGCGGCGGATATTTTCCTGATGATTATTTTTATGACCTCTGTGATGAGAAGGGCCTCCTCATCTGGCAGGATAACCTCTTTTCCTGCGCGTCATATGATTTGAGCGATGAATTTAAGGAAAATATTGAAGCTGAAATAAGACAGAACGTAAGAAGGCTCAGGAGTCACGCCTGCATAGGAATGTGGTGTGGCAACAATGAGCTTGAGACCCAGTATGAGGGAAATGCCTGGCCTAAAAATCGCAAGCAGTTTTACGATTATATTCGCATTTTCGAATATATAATTCCGGAAATTATTAAGGAAGAGGACCCGGGCGCGTTTTATTTTCCATCGTCTCCATCATCCGGCGGAAATTTCCTCAACAGCAATGCGGAAAACGTCGGCGACACGCACTACTGGGGAGTATGGCATGGGAATGAACCGTTTACGGCCTTCAGGAAGCACCATTACAGATTTTTATCGGAATTCGGTTTCCAGGCTCTTCCTCCGGTGCAGACTATTGAGAGATTTACAGAGCCCGAAGACAGAAATATATTTTCACGCGTAATGGAAATGCACCAGAGAAATACATCTTCAAATGGGAAAATTATGAGCTATATTTCTCAGACTTATTTGTATCCGAAGGATTTTGAGGCGCTTATATATTGCTCCGAGCTCCTTCAGGCGACGGCGATAAGATATGGCGTAGAGCATTTCAGGCGTTTCCGTGGTACCTGCATGGGAACTGTGGTATGGCAATTAAACGATATCTGGCCTGTGGCTTCGTGGGCGAGCGTGGATTATTACGGTAACTGGAAGGCCCTTCAGTACGCTGAGAAAAAGATGTTCGCGCCGATCCTTCTCTCATGCGAGGAACACGGTGAAATAGACCAGAAGCCTTATCCTAACACTCTGCCAAAGCCTGTTGATATAAGTGCCGACCTCCATGTGGCGAACGAAACAGGGAATGAGGTAAATGGCCTTGTAAAATGGAGTCTGAGACGGCCTGATTCTTCGGTAATTAAGGAAGGCGAATATAGCGTAAATGTTAAGCCTTACTCAGGCAGTTGGCTTCCTCATCTTGACTTTAACGGGGAAGATCCGCTGACGGCCCATTTATATTATGAATTAATTATTGATGGAAAGAAGATTTCAGATGGCACAGCCCTTTTCTGCGCACCGAAGCACTATAAGTTCCTTGATCCTGAGCTTTCGGTTTCGGTTGATGGTGATGAGGTATCCGTTACGGCGAGGAACTTTGCCCAGGCTGTAAGTATAGATACACCAAGAGGCGTGCTGAGACTTTCCGATAATTTCTTCGATATGGAAGCGGGAACCAGAAAGGTAAAAATCTTGCCGTCGAGAGACTTTACCGTCGCCGGTGATGAATTAAATCAGCCTGCTCCTGATGGCGGTGAGGCTGTGGAAGATGCCCGTAGCGGTAAAATAAATGTTAGAAGTGTATATGATATAGCGAATTAAAATAAAAGCAGGGACCTTATTACGGCCCCTGCTTTATTTAGAATATATTTGGAATTGCGTTTAAAAATGTATCGAAGTGCCTGCTGTAATATTCCGATTTATTTAATTTAAAGGCTGACTTTGTGCCGCCTGTATATGCTACACCGCTTCCGCTTTCCACAGTGTACGCAAGAAAGTTCTTATTTAACTGCTTTAATTTATAACCCTTCTTCTTACATCCCGCCGGATTTACGTAGGTTACAGGCGCTAATTCATGTTCTCCGTCCCAGTAGACGTAACCGCCGTACTTCGGAGAATATTTTCCACATGACACGGATAAAGCAAATTGAGTTGTCGTTTCACCTGACCCGTCAAGGTCTCTCCTCGCGTCCTTAGAATACTGCTTTATTTCAGAGTACCCAAAATGAGCCGCAAGCTTGGCACCAACCTTATTATTCACGCTGCACTGATGTGCGCTGACGCAGGACTGACTCGAATAAACTATCCTGCCCTGCTGATGAAAATCAATATATGCTACCGCTTTTTCAACAGCGATATAGTGATAAAACCATTTCATCATTGCCTGAGTCTCAGGAGCGCAGCCAAGCGACTTTCCTGCGTACTCGCCAAAGCATGGCTTTTGCGTTCTTAATCTTGGTACTCCGTCCGCGAGCCACCCGCCGGCAAGGGCAGGATAATTCCGGTTTAGGTCAGTTCCCTTTATATTAGCCTTATATAGGCCGCCCTGCTTATTCCAGGACCATGGATTATTTATCATCGCCTGAGAGACGTCTATATTAAGCCATGGAACAATTACCACCTTATAATTGTCAAGCAGCTTCTTATATTTAGTCGGGTGCTCAGATAATTGCTCGCAATATTTTAGCATGTACATGCCGCCCGCCATTTCCCTGGCATGGGTCAGACCTGACATTATTATTACCTTTTTCTTCTTAGACGACTTCCCTGTTTCCTTGTCAAATACAAGCGAATATATTGTCCTTCCCTCTTCCGTATGGCCAATATTATAGAGATATACGCCGTCATATCTTGAAAAAGCCTTGAGATATGAGACATAGGTCGCGTACTGTACCCTGTTCGCGAGGTCTATCTTTATTTTTTTCTTAGGCTCCTTATAGGCTGTTTCATCAATCCAGGTCTTGCCCATAATCTTCTTATAGAGGCCTCTAGACGGTCCCGGTACAACTTTCTTACCACCCTTTACCAATTTATCTATTTCATCAAGCGTTAAGCTTTTATTATCCTCGGTAATGCTATTCCCATAATAATCATAGTCTTCCATTTCCGCGAGAAATTCTTCGCTTTTTTCTTTCTTCTTCTCAAGCCAGGTTTTCTCTTCATCGTCCTCATAATCCGCGTCATCTTCTATCGATGAGCCTGACGCATCCTCGCCGTCTTCACCGGACTCTACCGCTGAAGCTGTTGCGATGTCACCATCTATAGCGCCGGGCGATGATGTATCAGGTTCGATTGCGCTGCCGGTCACCGGTTCGAGCTCGATAGCGCCATCTGTCACAGCATCCGTACCCACCGCACTCTCTGATACAACATTTTTTTCACTCAGTTCCGATGCATAAAGAGGCCGTCCCGGGACGAACCCTAAAACCAAACAAACCGCTAAAGCAACAGCGGTTCCCTTTTTTGTATATTTTTTCATTAGTACCTTGCCTTCCATTTTTTATGTCTTAAGGCTATAATCAACTTCATAATTGATGAAATTATATAGTCTTGAAAAAGGTCACACGACATCAATCTTATCATAATACACTTATTAAGTCAAGCAACGATAATTTTTCCGAAACCTAAGTCTACTTTTTCATCTAATAAAAATGGAGCCATTATTCTATACTTTCCTATATAAGGTAAGGGGCCAGATCTAAAGTTCTGGCCCCATGGAAGACCTAACATCTTTGAAAGGGGAACTTATGGGAAACAAACTATTTAATAGGGGCCTTGCCTTTGCCCTTACGGCGGCCCTTGCGAGCACCACTATGCTCACAGGCTGCGGCTCGGGAGAAAACAGCAAGAGCTCTACGACCTCTGACGGAAGCCAAGCGGCTTCAGCAACCGCGAGCGCATCCAAGACCTCAACTGCCTCATTCGAGACAGAGAAGAAGGTGGAGGAAACCATGCGCAATGACATATCATCCATCGATTTAACAAAGGACATGGGAAACGGCATCAACCTCGGTAACACCATGGAAGCTTACAACCACAGCGCTCTCATGCCCGCAAGCGGTGAGATCACGGCTGATATGGTAACAAAGTGCGAAACCGCATGGGGTCAGCCTGTTACCACTCAGGAAATGATTGACGGCATGAAGTCGGCGGGCTTTGACACTCTCCGCATTCCTGTAGCCTGGACAAACCTCATGGACTATGAAAATAACGACTACACCATTCCTGCTGCCTATATGGCCCGTGTAAAGGAAATAGTCGACTACGCCAGAGCCGATGATATGTACGTCATCATAAATGACCACTGGGATGGCGACTGGTGGGGGATGTTTGGCCAGAAGGGCGAGCTCGCCGAGAAAGCCTGGGATATGTACGAGCAGATCTGGACCCAGATTTCAACCGAATTCAAGGATTACGGTGACCACGTCATTTTCGAATCGGCGAACGAGGAGCTCGGCGCGAGATTAAATGATAAGTGGCCTCAGGATGACACAGGCGTTGACGGCACCCTCACCGAAGATGAGTGCTATTCAACCATGAATAAGATAAATCAGAAGTTTGTCGATGTTATTAGGGCTAGCGGCGGCAACAATGAGAACCGTTTCCTTCTTATCGCAGGCTACGATACAAATATTGACAAAACCTTAAATTTCCGCTTCAATATGCCAAAGGACACAGCGACGGATAAGCTTCTGATATCGGTACATTTTTACGATCCAAGCGACTACTGCATCGGAACAGTAGCGACCTGGGGCAAGCAGAAGCAGCTTCAGGCTGTAAATGACACGCTTGCGAAAATGAAAACCTACGTTGACCGCGGAATAGGCGTTGTAATAGGCGAGTACGGGCCTCAGGCTGATAAGGAGACCCTCAAGGACGGCACGCCTCTTTATATAAGAAACCTTCTTAACAACTGCGATTACTACAACTACTGCCCTGTTCTTTGGGATTGCAATTCCCAGTATGATCGTGATAACTGCAGGATGAGTCACGACGAGGTAGCTAAGATTTATTCGGACCACAGCCGTGACGCACAGGCAGGCAAGAGTGACGATGACATAAAGGCTGCAGCTAAGAGTGAAATGGACGCAGATCTCGCTGCTGCCCCTGCAGCAAGGGAAATTCCTGACGACGAGGCATTTTCATGGCTCATGTTCGCCTCAAGCGACTGGGGAATGATGTACTCTGTCGGCGATAAATACGACGAAGACAGCGTATCAGCGGGCGTCACCGCCACAACTGTCGACGTAACGGGCGAAGGCGAATATGAGGTAGGACTTGACTTCACAGGAACTGAAGCGGGCTCCGCTAAGGACCTCGGCTTCTCAGCAGTCGGAATCATGAACGGCGAGCAGCTATTCCCTGATTATTCTATTTTGATAGAAGAAATTACGATAAACGGCGAAAAGGTCAAATTAACGGGCAATCCTTACACCTGCTCAGATGACGGCAAGTGTACCCGTGTAAATATCGTAAACCCTTACATTAAGGAATCGCTTTTCCCTGACGGCTATTCGGCAGCGGTAATTGACACAGCAAAATATCCTGATATTAAGACCATAAACGTAAAGTATAAATTTGTAAATGGCAAGGATAACCGCGCTACCGCTAAGTCAGAGGAAGAGACAGCCGATCCGACCGATACCAAGACGAACGCATGGCTCATGTATTCAAATACAGACTGGAGTGTTACAAGCGGAACGACAAGCAATTATGAGGAAGTCGCTGACGTAGGCGGAGTCAAATCTACTCCTTGCGATATGGATGGCGAAGGCGAATATACAGTATCTCTTGATTTCACCGGCACCGAGAAGAAGAAGACCTCAGACCCATACCTCATAGAGCTTGTAGTCGGTAAGGCCGCGAACTTCAAGGATTACGTAATTACTCCTACGAAGGTTCTTATTAACGATAAAGAAATCACCCTCAAGGGCGATGCCGCCCAGGGCTCCGAAAGTGGCTCATATCGTGTCTACTTCATGAACCCATGGGGTGATGACAAGCAGAAGATAATAAGCACAAGCGACTTCAAAGACGTCGAAACCATGACCGTGACATTTACCTTCAAGAAAAAATAATGATACTATGAGAGACCGTAAAAATACGGTCTCTTTTTTCTTGCTATTTTAAGAGCGATGTGATACAATAAAAAGTGTTAGATGATGTTTCTGCTTTTATGTGAGGTGCACAATGTTATACGAATACTTAGATAGAAACTTTAAAAACGGAGAGCCTATTCTACTTTCGGAGTTTCCGGAATGGGCCTCCAGAGAAGATATAAACAAGCTTATAAAAGACGGCAGGCTCAAAAGGTACAGTAACGGAATTTACTACAAGTCCTACAATACATCCCTAGGAATTCCGGGAACTATTAACTCATATGACATATTTATCAAGAAGTATTTAAAGCCTAATGGAGTTGTCTCCGGATACTATACCGGCTTGCGCTTGTATAACGGATTCGGCTTCACTACACAGAATCCTGCGTGGTATGAGATATGCACTAATTCTGCTACCACCCCTACCAGGAAGGTAAAAATAAGGAATCTAAAAGTAATATTATATAAGCCTGTAGCTCCTATTACTGAGAAAAACGTTGGTGCGTTGCAGTTCCTAGACCTAATGCGAGATATAAACATTTACTGCGAGCTTGACGACGCTGACAGAAATTGGGCTATAAAGAGATACATTGATATTCAAAAGCCTGACATTAACGAGATTAGAAAGTATTTACCTTTGTATCCTTTACGGATTTACAAAAACTTATATGAGGGAGGTATATTAGGTGAACTGGCACAAGGATAAAACACAAATGTGGATAGAATTAATTTCCAACATTCAGACTGATTACGGCATAGACCCAACTCAGACAGAAAAAGACACTATTCAATCGATGCTTTTGTCACGTATGAACGACTGCCCTACCCCTTTTGTTTTCAAGGGTGGTACCTGCCTTTCCAAGGGATATGGCATAATTAACAGATTTTCTGAAGATATTGACCTTTCAACCTCCGAACCATTAACGCAGGGGCAAAGAAGGCATGCTAAGGAATATCTCATTAGCGCTGCCAACGAACTTGGTCTAAGACTTTTGAATCCGGAACAGATACGGTCACGCAGGGATTTCAACCGCTACGTTTTTGAGTATGATTCTCTTTATTCAGATATGCCCGAACAGTTAATAGTAGAAATCAGCTATATTTCTGTCGCATATCCTGTTAATACTATAAATATTGGCAGCATTGTCGGCAAAGCTTATAAAAATTTCGACCTGTCAGAACTGTTTCCTGAGGCAAATATAATGATGCCCGCTCAAACCCTTGAACGAACATTTATAGACAAGGTATTCGCTGTCTGTGACTATCGGTTAAAAGATAGACCCGAAAGAAATTCAAGGCACCTCTACGATATATATAAGCTTTTTCCGGCAATCAAAAGAGATGACAGCTTTTTAGAGCTAATAAATAAAGTCCGGAACGAGCGACAGTCATCCGGCAACTGTCCTTCCTCAGAACCGGACTGTGATATTTCAGCTCTTCTCTCTAAAATAATAAAGGAGGAATTCTTCAAAAATGATTATAACACCATCACTCTGAAGCTACTTAACGATAACGTAAGCTATAGAACCGCTATCGACGGAGGAATACGAAAAGTTGCCGAATCGGAATTCTTTAATGTGTAGACTTTTTGAGAGAACATTTCACTTAGCTGTATATGCCTTCTTTATATATTTTCCTGTGTCGGTGAGGTCTGAATTCTTCCATCCTGACGTCTTGGCACAGTCCGCTTTTATAAGCGAACAGGTCTCAGCCTTATTGTCGAGAGCCCAGGCAACACAGGAAATATTATTTTTCTTTATAAACTTCATCCAGGCGTCAGCCTCCGCCTTATCTATCGCCCCATTTCCACTCGCGTCACAGATAGAAAATTCAGATATAAATACAGGAATTCCCTTCTTTATCGCAGCGCTCACCCTGTCACGGAGCCACTGCTTGTGGGTTGCTGCGTAAAAATGACAGGTATACATGATATTTTTCTTGTATTTTAAAGGTGAATCCGCGACCTTATCGAGATCTTGACTCCAGGTTGTGGAACCAACCAAAATCACTGCCTTCTTGTCATATTTTCTTATAGCGGGAATTACCTTATTTGCGTATTCCTTAACATCCTTCCACTCACAGCCATTCGGCTCATTGCATATTTCGTAAATGACATGCCCGTTATTCTTATACTTCTTAGCCATCCTTGTGAAGAAATCAACCGCCTCGCTCTGATGTGTTAACGGATTGCCATCTGACAGGATATGCCAGTCAATTATCACATACATACCAAGGCTGCTGGCGTATTTCACTCCATTTTCGACAAGGCTCTCCATATTAGCCTTCCCGCCGCTCGTATAACCACCGTATTCAGCCGTATACATCGCGAGGCGGATAAGGTTTACGTTCCACTTATCGCGAAGCGTCTTGAAGGCAGCCTTGTTGACATACTGTGGAAACCAGGCAAGCCCATGCGTTGAAATGCCCTGCAGCCTGATTGTCTTACCATTTTTGTCAACCAGCTTCGTTCCCTTAACCGATAACCTTCCATGTGTCGAATAAGGCGTAGTCGCAGCAAATACCTCACGACAGCCTTCGGCTCCATATATCGCGCTAAAAGCCATCACAACAGTAAGCAAAACAGCTAAAAATCTTTTCTTCATAGAAACCTACCTCCATAAGTAATCTACCTAAATACTAACATACCTAAATTTCACAGTCAACATTGATTGCTTCCACGAAAAATGTTATACTTGCAGGAAGGAGGTGCCATTATGAAAATTCTGATAGCCGAAGACGAGGAAGATATGCGTAAGGTCCTCGTAAAAGGACTAAAAGCTGAAGGCTACAAGGCCGAAGGCTGCGAGAACGGCGAAGAAGCCCTCGCCCGTGTCCTTGCCGCCGACTACGACCTCATAATCCTTGATATAATGATGCCCGTTATGGACGGCCTCACCGCCCTTAAGAGCATGCGGGCAAATGATGTGACAAGCCCCGTTATCATGCTCACCGCGAAGGATACGATAGATGATAAGGTGACAGGCCTCGACGCAGGAGCGAACGATTATATAGTGAAGCCTTTCGCCTTCGAAGAATTACTGGCAAGGATCCGCGCAGTAAAGCGTACCGAAAGCGGGAGCATCTCAGATATAATTACAGTTGCGAATCTTTCACTCGATACGAAAAGCCACATTGTAAAGCGAGACGAAACCGAAATATCCTTTACCGGCAAGGAATACAACCTCCTTGAATATCTCATGATAAACCACGGGCAGATTATTTCGCGGGCAAAAATCCTCGACCACGTATGGGGATATGAGTACGACGGCGGCATGAAAATCGTGGATGTTTATATGAATTATGTCAGAAAAAAGGTTGATGAAAACTACGAGCCGAAATTAATTCACACCGTCCGCGGAATTGGCTATGTACTGAGGGAAGAAAATGAAAAGTAAAAGACACTCAATTAAAATAAAAATGGTCCTCTGGTTTATGGGAATCCTGGTCCTCCTCTCCGCTGCCATGCTCTTCGCGACTATTAAGGTCACGGAGTATTACGGAGAAAATGATGTAAAGGACCGCCTCAAGCGTGTTGTCCGCGAGCGGGCGGATATGCTTATGCGTGATGATATTTTTATGTCTGAAATTAATAATAACAGCAACCATTTAAGGCCTGATACATTTATAGATGACGATGTAAAATTAATTTACTACAATAACGACGGAAGCGCAATCGCGGACACATTTTCCTATACTGAGCTTGAAAATGTGGATCTTACCGAGCACGATGTTCGTGAGGTTGAAATAAACGGAACAAAAAATAATGTATATGATAAGAAGACAGGCCGCCCTGATGAAGACAGCCTATGGGTTCGCGGTGTAATTTCAGCCGGAGCCGGAGCGTTTTCAATAATTAATGACCACCCCATAATTTTGATTTTATTTCCTATTTTTATTCTTTGGGGAATTTTAGGGGCTTACTTATTGATGTCAAAATTCCTCTCTCCGGTTAACACTATAAATAAAACCGCCTCTGAAATAAAGGAGACTGGGGATTTATCAAAGCGAATCGAATTAAAAAATAATAAGGATGAGTTCGGTGAAATTGCCGAAGGCTTTAACAGCATGCTCGATACCCTTGAAGATAATTACGACGCCGAAAAGCATTTCGCGTCTAACGCATCGCATGAGCTAAGAACCCCAGTCGCGGTAATCCTTGCCGAGTGCGACTACGCAACTAAAAACGCGAAAACAATGGATGATATGTATGAAAGCATCGGTTCAATCGAAAAACAAGGTTACCGCATGTCGCATTTAATAGAGACTCTTTTAATATTTACAAGAATTGAACAAGGCACAGAAAAATACCCAAAAGAAATGGCCGACCTCTCTGCCCTTGTGACAAGCATAGTTAATGATTACAAATTAATAAATGAAAAGAATCAAAACTTTGAGACATTTATCACAGCCGGCATCTCTGCCCCTGTAAATATTGATTTATTTACCTTATTAATAAGCAACCTCCTCTCGAACGCAGTACGCTACGGTAAAGACTGCGGTATTGTGAGAATCGTCCTAAATACAAACCACCCTCACAACAATTCCGTTAAAGAAAATATTATCCTCTCTGTAACAGACAATGGAATTGGTATTTCTGATACCGATAAGCCTCACATATTCGAACGCTTCTACCGTGGCGACAAGAGCCGCAGCACTAAGGGCACCGGTCTCGACCTCGCCCTCGCTAAGCAGATTGTCGAGTACCACGGCGGAAGCATAGAGGTTAAGAGCAAGGAAGGCCTCGGAAGCACATTTACCGTAACTATCCCAACTGAATAATTACCGAAGATCAATAATATTGAATATCCAGACAGATTTTCTTTATATATATAAGGCAGGTATAGAGGTCACACCCTTATCAATCGGAAGCAGTTCACTTCCCGTGCAAATAACACCTCCTTCAGCGACGTCCACCGATGGAAATGCCTTTACCAACGTTTTAAAATGCCTTGCGTCCGCCTTGCCCGGGTTGCTGTTTTTCTTGACTTCAATCGGATATAGTTTATTATCCTCATAAATCAGAAAATCCACTTCAACTCCATTGCTGTCACGGTAGAAATATATTGGCGCCCTTTTTCCTACATTGTAATAAGACTTTAAAAGTTCGCTGAAAACATAAGTCTCAAATATATTTCCCGCCATTGCGCCGGTCATTAACGTTTCCGGACTGGTCCATCTGGTCAAAAAGCAAGCAAGGCCTGTATCTGTGAAGTATACCTTAGGTGTTTTAACTACCCTTTTTGCTACATTTAAAGAAAACGGCTCCAATAAATATATTATATCAGATGCCTGAAGCACCGAGAGCCATTTTTTTACTGTAGCCGATTCGATACCCACATCGCGCGCTATGTCGCTAATATTTAATAGCTGGCCCGTTCTTGCAGCTATGCTGACCATAAATTTACGGAACGTAATAAGGTCTCTTATATTCGCAAAGTCTCTTACATCACGTTCAAGATATGTCTGAACATATGAATCATAATATTTTTCCCAGTCAATTTTTTCATTGGCATATAATTCAGGCATGCTTCCCCTGTGAATACGCCACCATAACCAGGCAGTACTTCTATTATTTAACGGACGCCGCAACACAAGTTCCGTTGTGGTAGGTAAAAACGGTTCCTTCCTAGCTTCCATTAAAATTTCTCTCGTACTTAGCCCCAGCATATGTATAATATTCACTCTTCCGGCGAGAGAATCCGAAACATTTTTCATAAGCAACAGGTTCTGCGATCCGGTTAAATAATACATACCATAATGCTTATCTTTGTCTATTGCCTGCTTTATTTCATCAAATAGTTCAGGCACCTTCTGGACTTCATCTATAATAAGCGGACTTCCCTGAAGCGAAAGGAAACCGCCGGGATCCGCAATAGCAGCGTTCTTTACAGCGTTTGAATCCATAGAGACAACCCTTAAGTCAGGAAGCATGTGCTGTAAAATGGTTGACTTGCCTACCTGCCTCGGCCCGGTTATCAAAACCGATGAAAAAGTCTCACCGGACTGTAATATATCATCAGAAATATGCCTCTCAAAATACATATCAGTCGCTCCTTTTATGCTAATTTGATACTACATTGATATATTAGCATATTTCACTCATTCTTTCAAGAGGAAAAAATTATTCGAACGGTAACACAGCACTGTTGTAGGGTGTGGACTGTAACCCACTTTTTTTTAACGTATGTAGACTAGATAAGTACGCCTGTTACGCCTATGCCTACAAGAACTCACGGATTCCCCGCATTTTCACGCGTCTCTATTGCAACTGCGGCTAATATACCCATCCCTCTTTAATTTGAAACCGCCTGCTTCCCTGTATTGATTTCAGCAGTTCTATAGATGTTAAGAGCAATGAAGGCCTCGGAAACACATTTACTGTGACTATACCCCTTGAATAATTCTACTTTAATGTATCTCGGTCGCAAATGCATCATTTAATATATTTAAGGTTAAATATTGAGTTTATTAGCAATACTAATAAATAATAATGCTCTTATTAGAAATATCAATAAGTGAATCTTAAATAAATGCTTGACAAATTTAACAAACTGATATATAATAGCAAACTGTTGCTCATAGATATAGCGGCTCTGTAGAAATACAGGTACACAAAGCTAGGATCCTAAAGGTTATTATGTATAGTAGCTCAGCGGCTATGGATACCTTAGCAGTTTTGAGACGTCTAAGCAAAACGTATTACTATGGCTATACTTAGAGCAATAAATAACTGCGAGCAGAAAATGCATGCTAATTTTGATTAATGGTGGAAACGTAGTATCCGATTCAATTGGAGCGACAATGGGGTATGTAGGTATCGCATGGGCGGTTCCTGCTGGAATTACTTGTCCACCGGTGGGTATTGCCATAGGTTTAATAGGTGCGGGAGTGTTTGGAAAATGTACACACATGTATTAAATATAGACTTATCGGATGAGTTATCACGGCTTGATTCCGAAGAGATGTATAATATTACAGGTGGCAAACTTCAGACTGTGAGTGATTATTTGCTACTTGGTGGCAGTATTGCAGCTTGTTTAGTGAGCCCATATGTAGGAATTCCACTGTGTGTGGTCAGTGCAATTTGGGGATAATATTTCTAGTTATAGCAATTATTATTGCCATAACTAAGGTAATAAAGGATATCATAATTATGAGATATTATAAAACAGCAAAATCACCCACTTTCACACTAAGAAACTATATATTTTTACTATTTTTTTCTATATACTTGTTTAGTGTGTATTTATGTTCTTCTAATGCCAGTTCGTTATTGTTACGTGCAATGATTGAATGTTTTGGAATGATTTTCGCATTAATAATCGTGAATCTGATTTTTGTACGTGTTTATTATAAAAACGTAGTAGGTTTTATAAATGCAAGCAAAAATTTTATGTGTTCTCAATATTCAAGCAATAAGCTTAAGCAAGCACATGCTTTTACTAAGCTCTTGCCTTATGCTCTTGTAGTTGTGATAACTTTAGATGTCATGACATTAATTTACGAATATGGAAACCGAGAAATTTTTTCGACAACTATGCTTGCTATTAATGATTTATACCTTCTAATACTAGTTGTGTATAAAGGGTATGTGTTAGACTGTATAATTATTTTTGGTAGTGAATGTTTTTTGTCAGGGGCAAATTGTGTTAGATATTGTGACATTTCCAAGGCTATTCAAACAGCAACAACAAATACGATACAAGGACCAATAGTAAAATTTAAAGTAATGAACGAAGGCGGGCAAGTAATTGGTCATGATAGGATGATGCAAATGGATTATTGTTTATTAAAGGATCACATCATCGAGGAATAGCATAATTTAGGGAATGATAACATCATGAAATATTATTGTATTAAACAGCATGACATCACTGACTGTGGCGCTGCTTGTCTCGCGACTATCTGCAAGCAGAATGGTTACAAGACAAGTATCGCTAAAATCAGGGAAGCTGCCGGAACTGACCGGCAGCTTCCCGGTTAATTGGTATGAGAAACTGAATCGTGATAGCATGGAATACAATGCGAATTTATCTTCGTATATGGTTGAATCGCTTAATGGTATAGGTACGGTAAAGGCGTACAATACTGAAAGAAAGGTTAACTGGGAGACTGAAAGTAAATTTGTTAAGCTCCTTAAAAGCATATTCAGACTCGGTTACGCTGAAAATATCCAGACTTCCCTTAAAACTCTGGTAGAGCTTGTCGGTGGAGTAGTTATACTCTGGATAGGTGGTATAATTGTAATAAATGGTCAGATGACTATTGGCTCGCTTATTACATTTAATTCCCTGTTAGCGTATTTTCTCGATCCTGTTAAGAACCTTATTAATCTGCAGCCTCAGTTACAGACAGCGGTTGTAGCAGCTGACAGACTGGGTGAGATACTCGATCTTGAAACTGAAAAGGAAAAGAACGGAAATCACGAAATTGTCCCGGAAAAGATTAACGGAAACATAGAGATAAATAATCTCAAGTTTCGATATGGTACAAGGAGGCTTGTCCTTGATGATATTTCTCTTGATATAAAGGCAGGAGAAAAGGTGGCTTTCGTTGGAGAGAGCGGTTCGGGTAAGACTACGCTTGCCAAACTTCTTCTTAAGATGTATAACGCTGAGTCTGGTAATATATTGATAGATGGCAATAACATTGAGGATATTAAAACGGAAACCCTGCGTGACAGAATCGCCTATATTCCACAGGAGACATTTCTTTTCAGCGGTTCGATATATGAGAACCTTACGTTAGGCATGGACGATGTTACTATGGAAGAAGTAATTGCAGCCTGTAAAATGGCGCAGGCGCATGAATTTATCAATGATCTGCCTTTGAGATATGAGACAAGGCTTGATGAGAACGGAGCGAACCTTTCAGGCGGGCAGAGACAAAGGCTTGCTATCGCGAGAGCCCTGCTTAAGAAGCCGGATGTCCTAATCCTTGATGAAGCGACCAGCAACCTCGACTCTATAACGCAGAAGGCTCTTGATGAAACCATAGAAAGCTTTACCAAGGACATGACGGTAATCTATATTGCGCACAGACTTTCAACTATTAGAAACTGTGACAGGATATATGTGTTTGAAAATGGAAAGATTATCGAGAAGGGAAATCATAAGAGTCTTATGAACTCAAAAGGTATGTACGCTTCTCTTGTTAAGAACCAGAGCTTTGAAGGGGAGGCGACAGCATGAAACCGGTTATTATAGATGCTTCTGATATGACCGAAAGCAAGGAAGTATATAACGAGGCGCCAAGAGGAATCCTCGTATTTACTATATATATCGTCCTCGCGATTGTTTCTATAGCTCTTCTATGGGCAGCCTTATTTAAGATAGATATAGAAGTAAAAGGAAACGGTATCTTCAAAGCTGATACCGCCGCGATAAAAGTGCCGAGCAAGACAATGGGACAGGTAAGCGAGATTAAAGTTCATGATGGTGACTACGTACAAAAAGGTCAAGTACTTGTCGATATAAAGGTCGACTCTCTGCCTGAGAGTGTAAGTGAAGCTAAAAAAGAGCTCGATAAGGTTGATAAACGCCTTCAAATGATCGACGCCTATAAGAAAAGCCTTACAAAGGGTATAAAATACCTTGACAAGGAAAAGAAAAATACTTATTATGAAGAATATAAGGGCAGAAGGGAACTGCTCTTCTCTAAAGTAAAGACAGAGAGCAAATCTTCTGATAAGGCCGGACTTTATGATAAAAGTATGAAAAACACTGAAAAGACCTTACAGAAATATCAGACTAAAAAGGATAAGCTCGCTGCTGCAAAGAAGTGTGTTATAAGCAGAAAGAACGCATTTTCTAAGAGCGATTCATACTTCTACACACTGGTTGAGAGCTATGTATCGTCATATGATTATAGCGCTATGCAATATGACAGTAAAATAGATGAACTTATGAAGCAGGACGCGGGAAAAGAAGATATAAATCTTGTGAAGAGCGAAAAGAAAAAGGCTTTAAAGAATATCGAACTCAACGAGCTTGCTTCAATAGAACAACAGATTAACCAGATAGAGGACACGATAACGAGCCTGCAAGATAATCTTACGAACGTAAGCAACCAGAAAGATTATTCCGACAGTGCGGATGAATCTGATATAAAGGATATGGCGATTCTTTCAGAGAAAACTACACTCGATTCTGAGAGAGCGGCTTTGGAAGAAAAAGCGGATGAGTATGAGGCAAAGTTACAAACCTACGATTTACAGGGAGAAGCCTGCGAAATAAAGGCAGCAAATACCGGATACTTCTATGCGAATGAAGCGGTTAGTAAAGGCCTTTATGTGCAGGAAGGCTCTGAAGTAGGCGCCATCTATCCGGAGAATACCGGGGGATTTTTCGCGGAAATATATTTGTCCAACAAGGATATAGGCAAGATAATGGTCGGACAAAAAGTTAAATTCGATGTCAGCGCTTACCCCTCAAGTGAGTATGGATACTTCACAGGAACAATAGAAGATATCGCTAAGGATATATCTGTTGATGAAACGAGCGGTAACGCTTACTATAAGGTTAAGGCAAAGTGTGATAGCCGGTCCCTTGTGAATAAAGGCGGTGAGAGAGCTAACCTTAAGAACGGCATGGCAATGCAGGCGAAGATAGTTACTGACAGAGAAAGTGTGTTAAGCTATCTGCTAAAAAAGATTGATCTAAAAGATTAACATGAAATCTTAGCCGTAATCATAATGCGCAATATGATATAGCTTTGATATAATATTTTATTTTAAGGAGGTAGCTTTAATGTATAATAACTTTGAGCTATTAGATTGTGATTCACTTATTGAAATAAGTGGAGGAAGTATTTCATGGAAGGAATTAGGTAATGTTGTTACATCGGCTTCAGCCGGAGCGGTCGGCGCTCGAGTTGGTGCCGATATCGGAAGTAAATGCGGTTCTATCGGAGGTCCCGTAGGTACTTTTGTAGGTGGTGTTGTTGGAGCAGCTGCAGGATATTTAATTTATAACATTTTCTAAGGAGATTAATATGATAACTGTAAAGGATGAAGATCTGAGAAAAATTAATGGCGGAGCCCTATGTGGCGCTATCGGTGGAGCAATACTGGGCGGAGCTGCCGGATTGGCAGTATATTCCGGAAGAATTGCTACAGGAACTAAACCAACACTCGCCGGAATATACCATGCATATGTTGCAGGAGCAAGTTTTGGAGGAGGAATAGGGGCTATTACGCCTGTATAATATTGACATGAGCACATTTAAAAAATATTTGATTTATTTCTCGACTATTGGTGTAATTATTTTTTGTGTAGGAGAAATATTTTCAATAATAATTGATGGACATCTATTTGATGCTATGTTTATTCCTTTTTTAATTTTAGGATTATGTATATTTATTTTTCCTATGTCTGCATATTTTTCAAGTATTGCTTCGACAACAGTTATTGAAGTTGAAAATACAGAGGCTGATATATATAGTAATATTGAAAAAATCGCGATGCAACAATGTAAAAGAACACAAAAGACGAAAGAGGAAGGAAAAATCATTTATAAAATGCCTGACCCGCTTAGTAAATGGTTAACTAATCCGATAGTCGTAAAAAAGAATGGTAACCTGGTTACAATTGAAACACCTAAGGCCTATGAAAGCTATTTTAGACAATTAAAAAAAGAGAGTATGGAAAAAAGTCTGTAAATAGCTTTTATAGTAAGGGCCTTCTATGATATAATAAATTAATTCATAGGAGGCCTTTAATTATGGCAAGATCAGAAAAGAAACCAGTTCACAAAGTAGTAATGACCGATGGCAAAAGAGAGATTATCCATAAGCTTCTTCAAGAGTATGATATTGAGAGCGCTGAGGATATTCAGGAAGCTCTTAAAGACCTTCTGGGCGGCACTATCAAAGAAATGATGGAAGCTGAAATGGATAACCATCTGGGTTACAGTAAATCAGAACGCTCTGAAAATACCGATGCAAGGAACGGTTACAAGTCAAAGCAGGTAAATAGCAGCTATGGTAGTTTCAATATCGATGTTCCTCAGGATAGGGATTCGACTTTTGAGCCACAGGTGGTAAAGAAACGCCAGAAGGATATTTCTGATATTGACAGTAAGATTATATCCATGTATGCCAAAGGAATGACCACGAAGCAGATATCAGACACTCTCAGGGATATCTATGGGTTTGAGGTATCTGAGGGCTTTATTTCTAACGTTACGGATAAAATATTGCCAGAAATAGAAGAATGGCAGAATCGGCATTAGATGAATCGGAATTCGTTTTGGTTTTCGAAGTATTATCCGTGACTGCGTAGACATCTCCGTCCTCATCCGTGTAAGTGCTTTCGGTCTCGCTTTCATCACCTGCCGATTCCTCGCTGTCGCTATCTTCATCAGCGGTGTCATCCGAGCTGCTCTCCATATTTTCTGCCACTGCCGCAAATGCCACGCTATTGTCAACGCTTGCATCGGTACTGTATACGCTACGCAGGATAAATGTGTCAAGCAGAACGTAAGTTGTCACCGACAGAACCAGCACAGTACTTAAAATTCCATAAAAATGTTTTTTCATGATAATGCTCCCTTCAATTCTTTTTTTCTGAAAATCAATTTCCTCTGTACAGTCAGGCTTATTATAAAGAGTGTAAGCTCCGTTAATATTTTCGCGATCTGCGCAGGCATTCCGGTCATCGTATACAGGTCAAGCACAACCGAATTCATTACTAATATAAATGTCGCAAGCATCGCGTACTGGGTTGCCGATTTTTTAACGGACGCGTCGCTCTTAAATACCATAACCCTGTTGAGATTATAATTTACAACCGCCGATATCACTCTGGCCGTCCGCATCAGCTGTGACAACTACGTAGGGCTTTGGGATATTTTCGTCTATATAACGAAGCCCTGTCTTAAGAGCTGCTCCCTTACTGCGATTCTCATCATGGCAGATAACCTTGCTAGTAAGCTCAGCTAGTCTGAATACGGGATCATATTTAAGACCGCTCCCGTCATTCACAACTACTGTGGTTATCTCGCTGTCACTAAGTGACTTCAGCAGGTCTATTAATTTCTCGTCCGGCTTGTATGCAGGTATTAGCACAACCTTCGTAATATTCTGTCTCATAAGCGTTACCTCCCTTGTCGTGTCACGAAGTGATACGACTATCTAGTCCAACCTGTCAACTTCTTGTGCCTATAAGATACACCCAAAAAGTTAGAGGAAGGTTAGAAATTCGGTTAGAGACCCATGTTTCACAGAAGGTTCACAAAATTGATGGACATAGCAGATTTACTCTTGACGAATTCTCTTGTTTATTATATACTATAAACAAAGGACACCATCAACAGATGGTTATGCCCTCAGGCTAAGTCAAAAAATGACCGCATACCTTTGCGAGGGGGCGGTCATTTTTTTGACTTCAAGGACTCGACCAGACCACACAGAGCGTATCCGGCCTGAAAAACGGCTAGTGAGTAACCAACTAACTCTATAAAATCCATAACAGTCATTTATTCTCCCTCCTTCCCTTTACCTGAATAGCCGGCATATTAAAGTCGGAGGGCAGAACCCTCCAATAGATATATTGGAGGGCATAACCACCTTCATCGTTGATGATGTCCAATTATGAGATACGGAAGTATCTAACGCTTAATATAATACCAATTTTATCTGTATAAGTCAATAGATAACTTTCGTAACGCGAAAGTTATTCCATCTTTTTTTCAAACGTATGTAAAATCTCCGTATTATTGTCCGGAGATTTCTTTAACTAATGTGTGAATCTGTCGATGATATCCTTTGTAAGGTTCCACTCTTCGCACTTAGTCTCATACCACTCGCGACCGGCGGGAGTTATGGAGTAGTAGGTACGCTTCTTTCCGCTGTCGGAATATTTTATGTATGGATCGGCGAAATGATTTTTCTCCATGCGCGTAAAGGCGGAATACAGCGTGGTTTCTTTTATTATATATTTCTGTTCGGTAATTTCATTAATTCTCTTACCGATCTCATAGGCGTAGGAGTCGCCATCTTTAAGGATAAATAAAATCATTATGTCTATATATCCCCGAATAATCGAACTTGATATTTCAGCCATACGCGTCACTCGCTTTCTTCATAGTCAAGGGTGCAGTCTCCGCTGACGGTTCTTAAGCTGATACTTGAACCATCGGTCCCATCCTGGATATATTCGCGGAGCATTTTTCTGCCGCCTACGTTAATGTCACCTGAGATGGTGCTTACCTGTATGTCTGACTGCCAGATATTCTGCGTGGTGGAGAGCTTTATATCTCCGGAAGTTGCGCTGATATCCAACCTCTTATAATTTGCGAAGGAAAGGAGCGAGTCTCCGGATACAGTGCTCATTTTAAATGTATCGGCAACAATATTTTCACCCTTAACATCTCCCGAAACAGCGTTGATATTTGTTCTTGATGATTCAAAATTCTTAAAGCTGATATCTCCGGCGGTAACGCTGATATTCAGGTTATCAATCTGAGACTTACGTAATTTTATATCTCCGGCAAGAGTTTTAAGAGATACATTTTCCGCATTAATATGGGAGATCTTGATGTCACAGTTTCCGGTAGAGAGACTGATATCTGAAAGCCTGGTTCCGACCGGTACCGTTACGGTTATTTCGCCTGACTTATTTACTTCAAATACATTAACCTTTATAAATAAGAAAGAAAAGCCGAGAGCTGACTTATGGTCTCCCTTGCCACCGTGAATGGTGAGGGTGCCATTTTCAACGCTCACCTCCGGCGAATACTTGAAGCCGTCGCAGATTACATCGTATCGTTCGCCGGTCTTAATCTTGATATCAGCAGCAGTTGCAATAGAGATTCGTGAGAATGCGGGGAAGCCGTGAGTACCGACCGGTATCGGCGCAACAGGCGCACTTGCCCTCTCTGTTTCGGAATCGCCATCATTTTCGCCTGCGGCTTCCTCAAACATGCTCTTTAATTCGTCAGGGTCACCGAATTCATCTATAGTTTCTTTGATGGCTTCGGTATGGGTCTTTCCTTCGGAAATGAGGTCATCGTACTTGTCTTCCATCATCTGACCGAGCTCGGCTTTAGCTGTCAGGGTCTTCTCATTTACAGGGAAGACAGAAAAAACTTTATCAAGGTACTCGTTTATCTCGTCCATAGTAGGCTCCTTTCAAGGTTGAGGTTTAATCTACACGCAGTATAGCACGTCAGGCGTAGTATGTCAAGCAATATTTTAACATTTACATACATTAAAAAAAGATAGATAACTTTCGTAATGCGAAAGTTATCTATTGACTTATACAGATTAAATTGGTATTATATTAAGCGTGAGATGCTTCTGTATCTCATGCCTGGACATCATCAACGATGAAGGTGGTTATGCCCTCTAATATATCTATTGGAGGGTTCTGCCCTCCAACTTTAATATGCCGGCTCTTCAGGTAAAGGGAAGGAGGGAGAATAAATGACTATTATGGATTTTATTGAACTAATCGGTTATTCAATAGCCGTTTTTCAAGCCGGATACGCTCTGCGTGGTCTGGTCGAGTCCTTGAAGTCAAAAAAATGACCGCCCCCCTCACAATAGGTCGGTCATTTTTGGCTTTACCTGAGGGCATAACCATCTGTTGATGGTGTCCTTTGACTATAGTATATAGCAAATAAGAGAATTCGTCAAGAGTAAATCTGCTCTGTAACTCAATTTTGTGAACGTTACAGTCCACACTTTACCACGGTGCTGTATTACCGTCCGAATAATTTTTGCCTCTTGAAAGAATTGAGGAAATATGCTAATATATCAATAGAGTATCAAATTAGCATAAAAAGGAGTGACTGTTATGTATTTTGAGAGGCATATTTCTGATGATATATTACAGTCCGGAGATTTCTTTTTTTCGAGAATATGTGAACCTTCTGTGAAACATAATCATTGCAACAGATATTGATTAAGCGTTCCTTCATAGAATTAGCATCCGGATTTACCTTAATCTTTTCTTTCCGTAATGATTCATGACAAGCGTCTCAAGTATCATAGCTAGGCCAAGAATCGGGTAAATGATGAGCTTTCCGTTCGTTGTGCCGTATATTTCAACAACTCCTCTCACAATACTTCCAAAGGTTAGCATTATCACCCCGCCCATGTAGAGCTCATGGACGGATGTGCTGGAAGCCTCCTTCCCGATCCTCCAGATAACAAACGATGGTAGAACGCCAAGTACTAATGGTATCATGAATCCAAAGGCCATAAAGGGTGAAAATACCCCGAAGCTGAAATATTCATAAATCATCCCGAATGCCGCGAAAAAAGCTGTAATACCAAGGTAAGTTAAAAATCTGTTTCTTATTTTCATATGTTTAATCCTCCAAATTCAAAACACTTCAATCAAAGTGCTATTACTATATAAATCACCCTACATATACTATGTCACTTACACTTCTTTCTCTTATGGTCCTGCCGTCGGTGGTCGGCTTATTTATTACCGTACCCTGATAATACATCGTAGACGAACCACCACCATCAAGGTTATAGGCCTCAGTTACACCAAGACTCTGCATGAATTCAGCAAGCTCCGAAAGTGATAATCCTTCACTCTCGCTCGTCCTTCCGTCTGATACTACAAATACATAGTGATTTGCGCTTATCATTCCGATTGCGGTACGAGGGTTGCTCGCCATTGCTTTCCCAACCTCTTCATCGGCAGTCACTGAAATTTCTCCATCCTCTATGAGTCCCGGTCCGAATGAAAATGCCTGCCATACGTCTTCATTTACCAGCTCTTCGGCGCTCTTTTCCGACGAATTCATTATCTTCATAGTGCCATCAGCATAAATACAGCAAATCTCAGTATCCGAGCTGCTTGTGCTCCTGTAAACCTGGCCGTTTCTTATTACATACCCGCTCTCCTGGGCACCATAATAATCACCATTTATCGCAAGCACCGCATTGTTTTCAGAAGCGATTGTGCTGGTCGCGGCCGTTACATTTTTACCATAGGTATTTTCAGCGAGAGCTGTTTTTAAATATTCCGCGCTCGATACCGTGATATCCGCCACATAAACCTGGGTATTGTTGTATGTGTACTGCTTTACGGAAATCGATACATTGTCATCGCTGTAGTCACTGTATGAGCTGTCAGATGAATCCGTTTCAGTTTTTGAAGTATTATCCGTAACAGCGTAGACATCTCCGTCTTCATCTGTGTAAGTGCTTCCGGCCTCACTTTCATTGCCCGTCGAATCCTCGCTGACACTACCTTCACCCTCAGTATCATCCGAGCTGCTGCCCATATTTTCAGCTGCTGCGGCAAATGCTACGCTATTGTCTACGCTTGCATCGGTACTGTATACGCTCCGCAAGATAAATGTGTCAAGCAGAACGTATGTTGTCACCGACAGAACCATTACCGTACTCAAAATTCCATAAAAATGTTTCTTCATGATAATGCTCCCTTCAATTCTTTTTTTCTGAAAATTACTTTCCTCTGTACAGTCAGACTTATTATAAAGAGTGTTAGCTCCGTTAATATTTTCGCGATCTGCGCAGGCATTCCGGTCATTGTGTAGAGGTCAAGCACAACCGAATTCATTATTAATATAAATGTCGCGAGCATCGCGTACTGGACAGCCGATTTCTTAACTGACGCGTCGCTCTTAAATACCATAACCCGGTTGAGGTTATAATTTACAACCGCCGACATCACCCTTGCCGCCACATTTGAAATAAATAAGGCTCCTGTTATTTCAAGCGACCCGGTAATAAAATACAGAAGGCAAAAGAGTAAATAATCAACAACAAAGCTAATTAGAGAAGCTCCCGCGAATTTAATTATTTCACCGTAAATCAATACCGAATCCCGAATCACGTGAAAATGAGAACTTGTATTTCCCTTGTCGTAAATTGTCTCGATCCACATTTCTTCTATAGGCTTCTTCGCCCGGGTCCAGTTAAGCAGTACGTTCATCTCATATTCGTAACGATTTCCTTCTATATTTATTAAGAAGGGTACATTATCACTTGAAAATGCCCTGAGTCCCGTCTGCGCATCATAGACCTTCACTCCCGTGCTCGACCTGAAGATAAGCCTTGTGAGTGAATTTCCAAACCGACTTCGAAGCGGTGTCTTGCCTTCTATTTTCCTTGATCCCAATATCAGCTTGTCAGGATTATTTACCGCCTTATCCATGACTCTTAATATATCGGTTACAGAATGCTGGCCGTCCGCGTCAGCTGTGACAACGACGTAGGGCTTTGGGATATTTTCATCTATATAATGAATCCCTGTCTTAAGCGCCGCACCTTTGCCACGATTCTCATCATGGCAGATGACCTTGCTTGTAAGCTCGGCGAGTCTGAATACCGGATCATATTCAGGACCGCTTCCATCATTTACAACTACAGTGGTTATCTCGCTGTCACTAAGTGACTTCAGCAGATCTATTAATTTCTCGTCCGGCTTGTATGCGGGTATAAGTACAACCTTCGTAATATTCTGTCTCATATGCAACCTCCTTTTCCAAACCATTTCATCAACTTCTTGTGCCTATAAGATACACCCCAAAGGTTAGAGGAAGGTTAGAAAATTGGTTAGAGACTCATGTTTCACAGAAGGTTCACATATTCTCGAAAAAAAATCTCCGGACAGTAATCCGGAGATTTTCTTTATATATATGGCAGGAATAGAGGTCGCTCCATCATACAGCGCCTGCTTACCTGTATATCACTATTTTAGTATGCCTCGTTGTGTTCTGCACTACCTTCTTATCAGCGGCAAGAGGCATGGCTACACAGCCCGCTGTGCTGGTCTGCCCCTCCTTCAGTGCGTGGACAAATAAGGCAGATTCCTTCATGTAGCCCTTATTGTAAGCTATATGCAGAGCGTAGTCGTACTGAACAGGGTAATCTATCAGGTGCTCGCTGTCCTCAAAAAACTTCTCCGACGGTTCATAGTCCAATTTCCTTATATCAACCAAAGTGTCATAGGTCTTATCATCATCGGACCAGTAATTGTATTTATTTACCTTCACGTACTTGATTCCGGCCGTTCCCGGATCAGGTTTTATTCCGAAGGCGAGATCTATATCATAAATCCCCGTCGGCGTCTTCAGATCGCCTTCTTTCTTCTTGTCTATCCCGTGATATCCTACGTATGCCTTTGTAGTGAGAATCCTTTCCCACTTACCGCTCTTTCCTTCTTCATTTGTCTTTTTGTACATAGACAGAACCGCCTTCGTCCCACCCTTGTATTTTACAAAAATGAGCCTGTCGGTATCCCTGTTCCTGTAATACTCTCTTATATTATCGGCGAAAGGTCTTTCCATGTGCTTCGTAAATGCGTATGTTTTAAATATACGCAGCTTTTTTAATTTGCCGCACCACTCTATTTTACTGATTCTGTTCTTCTTTCCTAGAGAATGCCAGAATTTATTCTCTGAGGAAGTGTCTCCCCAGAAAAATCCGACGTGCTCATCCTCCGTTCCATAAAGCGCCAATATATCGCCCTTCTCAAGATGACCGCCGGCAAGAGCCTTCTCTACCGCGTCTGTACCCTTATATTCATAGTACTCCACGTCATTTTTCTCTAGCAAATCATCCCAGTAGGTGCTTGTAACGTTCGGAATTTTCTTCACCGCGTCACGCCATTTCATCCCGCTCGCCTTGTACATTACATGCCATACAAAACCGGTACAGTTGAGAGCCTCGACCCCCTTGATATCCTTGTAACCGTATGCGTGTCTTGTGTCTCCGTGTGGCTCCCTGTGATCACCGCCCACATAAAGACTGCCAAGATAATAATCGGTATTATCCTTCTTACCCGTATCGTTTTCGGTAGTTCCATCATGATTTACGAGCCACGTATAAAGGTCTTCCTCCTTTATATCCAGCACATCAAGTATAGTTCTCCCTGCGTGAAATGTAGAAGCCTTCGCTGTCCCCGGCCTCATTACGCTAACCACCGCAACTGCCACTAAAAGTATTACACACCATTGTTTCTTATTCATAATTTTTCCTTCCTATTTTATACTCCCACTTGCCTTAAGGAGTTCTTTCGTATAATCCTCTTTTGGCGCTCCGTATATTTCATCGCGCTTGCCTATCTCGACAATCTCGCCATCCTTCATAACCATCACCCTGTCGCAGAGCTTATATATTACTCTCAGGTCGTGAGATATGAATATGGTTGAAATGCCCTTCCGCTCGTGTAGCTTCAACAGCAGGTCAACAATTTTAGCCTGGATAGTTACATCAAGCGCCGATACAGGTTCGTCCGCTATTATTAATTCAGGCTCCCTTATTATAGCCGCGGCTATGCAGACTCGCTGTCTCTGACCGCCCGATAACTCCCTCGGCTTACGATCTAATAAAGAAGAATCAAAATCAACATCACTTGCTGCCTTTACAACTCTGAATTCTATTTCATCCTTAGATAAATGTCTAGTCCTGTCAGACCTTAGTGCTTCAGATAATATCCATTTCACACTTCTTGACGGATTTAGACTACCCGCGTGATCCTGGAAAATCATCTGTGGCTTTGTACAGGTCATATTAATATTACCCGTATATATATTATGAAGACCGCATAGTGTCTTCGCAAGGGTAGACTTACCACAGCCTGACTCACCGGCGATTCCAAGGATTTCGCCCTGTTCCACACTAAAAGAGATATCCTTTAATATACGGACCCGCTTTTTATCCTTGCTCCTTAAAGAAGGCTTTTTTTCTTTATAATATACATTTAAATTATTAACCTCAAGAATATGGCTCATACATTTCCTCCAAAATAAGGAACATCAGGAATCGCGGCAATTAGCTTCTTAGTATATTCATGCTTCGGATCATTAAATATCTCTTCGCACAGGCCTTCTTCAACTATTCTTCCGGTTTGCATTACTATAGCCCTTCTCGCTAATTTCCTCACTAATGACAGGTCATGTGAAATAAAAATTATTGAGGTATTTTCCCTCTTATTAATATCATAAAGCAAGTCTACAATCTGCGCCTGAACCGTCACGTCAAGCGCTGTCGTCGGCTCGTCCGCTATTAATATCTTAGGCTTCCCTATCATAGCTCCCGCAATCATAACTCTCTGACACATGCCGCCCGAGAGCTCGTTCGGATAAGAATTATATATTTTATTAACATCCTTAAGGCCAACAGATTCAAGCATTGTAAGCGCCATTTTCTTTCGTTCAGACTTAGGAATCTCCGAATGGTGTATCCTTATTTCTTCCTCTACCTGTGCCCCAGCCTTCTTCACAGGATCAAGGCTTGTCATCGGGTCCTGGAAAATAACAGCTATATCATTTCCCTGGAATTTCCTGATTTCCTTCCTGTCAGCGTTAATAAAATTCAGGCCCGCATAGAAGCTTCTCCCGGTTATCGTAGCGTCCTTACGATTCAGAAGTCCCGCTATCGCCATGGCTGAGAGGCTCTTTCCCGACCCCGATTCACCTACAAGGCCTACTATTTCACCCTCATGTAAATCAAGTGAAAATTTATCGACAACCCTTTCGCTTTCTTCATGGTCATGAAAGGTTATCGTGATGTCCTTAACTGATAAAATTACATCATTTTTCATTTGAAAGGCCCTCCCCAAGCAGTGAAAATCCGAGTACAAGCAGCACCAATGTAATTCCCGGCCCCAGGACATATGTAGGCGATGAGAAAATGTACTGGCCCGCGTCAGAGAGCATCATGCCGAGTGACGCGTCAGGTGGCTGCACTCCCACGCCTAAGAACGAAAGTCCTGCCTCAGCAAGCACTGCGTTATTAAAGCCTATCAGAACAGACGGAACCATTACAGAAGCAGTATTAGGTAAAATGTGGGCAACCATTATTCTAAAGTCGGATGTTCCCCATAATTTAGCGAGTGATACATAAGCCATATTTTTCTCTCTCAGAAATTCACTTCTCGCTATTCTCGCGAAGCTCGGGATAAAAGCTATTCCTAGCGCTAATACAACATTATATTTTCCCTTTCCGAAAAGGCTCACAAATACAAGGGCAAGCAATATTCCCGGGAAGGCAAAAAGCGCGTCATTAATTCTCATTAATATTTCATCAAGTATTCCGCCAAAATACCCGCAAAGCGCCCCGATAATTGTTCCAAAGAAGGCGCCAAATGCGACAATTCCCGCGGCAATAAGTAATGTTGTCCTCGTTCCTGTCATTACCCTTGAAAATATATCCCGCCCCATATTGTCGGTTCCCATTAAGGTTAGTGAGGGGCCCTCCAATATTGAGTCATAGTCCATTGCAGTCGGAGCATACGGAGTATAAAAAATACTCGCCACTACCATAATTAACATTATTGAAGTAATTATGAGACCCGAAATTACAAATCCCTTGGAGGCATTATTTTTTAATTTTCGTTTCATTTTATCCTCCTCAGTCTATCCTAGGGTCTATTACCCGATACAAAATATCAGTTATGAAATTTATTACAATTACAATTATGGCAAGGAACATAATTATCGCTTCAACCACAGGATAATCACGTCCTTCTATTGCTGTAAGCAGGATCCTTCCAAATCCCGGAATTCCGAAGACCTGCTCAATTACAATACTTCCCGCCACGATGTCAGATAATACCATTCCTAAAAATGTAATTGATGGTATCATGGAATTCTTAAGAATATGCCCATAAAATACATAATTTTCCGTCGCTCCTCGGCTAAGTGACGTTCTTACGTAATCCTTTCCCGATTCATTTATAAGAGAGCCCCGCATTAATTTTACCGTCTGGGCTGACTTCGGAATAGCAATCGCAAGGGCCGGAAAAATCATATAATATAAAAACGCCCTGCTATCCTCGCTATAGGATACATAGCCTCCCGGCACAAAGAACCTGAGACCCAGTCCCAATATAAGGGTAATAATAAAGCCCGAGAAAAATGGTGGTATAGCCATATTTATCTGTGTTATGATTACTATTATTTTATCGATTATTCCGTCCTTGTGCCTTGCGGAAATTATCGACAGAGGAATCGATAATATAAGAATCATTAAAAAGGCAAAAAGAGTCATAGTTAAAGTAACCGGTACCTTATCAAGTAGTAATTCCGACACCGGCTTACTGTATTTATATGACTCACCCAGATCTCCTCTTACGAATCCCGCAATCCATTTACCATACCTCGAGATAAATGGGGCGTTTAATCCCATCTCTTCCCGAAGTCTTTCCACGGCTGCCTCGCTTGCGTCAGTTCCAAGCATAGCCCTTGCCGGGTCACCGGGAATTACGCTGAAGGCTGCAAATACGCAAAGAGACACGATAAGGAGGGTTGCGATTGTTGACAGAAGCTTTTTAATAATAAATCTCATAGCATTTTCCAATAATACTTAATAAAGCCAAGACCCCTGCATTTCGCAGAGGTCTGATTATTACTTAGCCGGACTAAGTGTGGTAAAGTCCTGAACATAGAGAGGATAAAATGTATACCCTGTGTATTTTTTATTTAATGCTACATATTCAGGAAGATCCTGGATGTAGACATTCGCGGCGTCATCCGTAAGAATCTGCTCGCATTGTTTATAATATTTTACCTTCTCGGCATCATCCGTAGCGGCAAGGGCAGAGTCAAGTGCCTTATCGTATTCCGGATCTGAGAAATTGGTAAAGTTATTGTCCGCGTCAGACCTGTATCTTCCGAATAAAGCGCTTCCTGAAAGTGTAGCCGCGTCAAGTCCGATCACTGTTGACTCATAATTTCTGTCAGCGTAAACATCTGAGAGCCAGCTGTTCCACTCAATTTTCTCAATCTTTGCGGTAACGCCTATTTCCTTTAGCTGCTCTGATATAATCTGGGCTGTGTCTACATGAGGCGCGTAATTTGACGGAGCAGTAATTGTAAATTCAAAACCATTCTCATATCCCGCTTCCTTTAAAAGCTCCTTTGCCTTATTTACATCAGTCTTATAGGTATCAACTAATTCAGGCATATAATACTTTGTAAACGCAGGATAGCAATTTCCGCCTATCTGCTCACCCTTCCCGCCTGAGAGAATCTTCATTATTCCCTGAGGGTCGATGGCGTAGGACAGAGCCTCACGAACCTTTTCATTGTTAAATGGCTCTACCTTATTATTTAAATAAAGCGCCTGCACGAGGTTCATGGTACCCTCATAAACCTCAAACTTATCAGAAAGCTGCTTTACCTGGGCATCCGTGAGACGCATGAACATATCTATGGAACCTCCCTCAAGATCCATAACTATGCTGTCGGCGTTCGCCTCAACCTTGAGAGTGATATCCTTAATAGCGCCCGCCTTTCCCCAGTAGTCATCAAATCTCGTAAGCTTTACCTCCGACTGCTCTGTACGGCTTACGTATTTATAAGGGCCTGTACCAATCGGGTCCTTAGCAGGGTCTGAATCCTTAGGAATGATAGCGCACGTAAGGTAGCTTAAAAATTCAGTATCCGCCTTATTTAGCTTGATTTCAACCGTGCTGTCATCAACGGCGCTTACACTTTCAATCTCTGAAAAGGCCGAAATGAGGGGATCTTTTCCATCCGTACCGGCACAACGATTAATAGAATATATAACATCATCCACTGTAACCGGATTCCCGTTCTGGAACTTGATTCCATCTCTGAGCTTAAATGTGTAGGTCCTGCCATCGTCTGAAACAGTGCTCGACTCGGCTACAGCAGGGTTTAAGTTACCATCCTTATCGGGCTTAACCAGGCCCTCGTAGATATTGAAGAGTATCTCCTTTGTGCCGGCTCCCGTAGCATAGTGGGGGTCCAGACTGTCGAGATCCTGCGCAATACCAATGGTAATAGAAGAAGCGTCCGTATCGGACTTTCCTGCCTTGTTGCCTGACCCGCAAGCGGTCAGTGTAACAGCCAGAGCCGCAAGCATGATCAGAAAAAATGTCTTACTTTTTTTCATCATGTTACGTCCTTCCGTAAAATATTAATTTATTATATTGCTGATACGCCTCGAGATATGGTCCCCGATTGCATTCAGCATGTTAAGTATAAAGTGTGTTTCTCGTTTTGTCAACCTCAAAGCGTGTTTAAAATAAAGAACAATCGCATTTCTTCTGAATTCGGATTTAATTTTCACCTTGACTTCTCTGTTGCCGCAGTATAAATTAGTAATCAGACTATGGCATTATTATAATTACAACAACGTAATAAACGAGGTTTACTTATGATTAAAGAAAGAATTAATCTCTGGGAAGATGGCGAGTTCACCTATCCGGATAACTATGGCTTCACGCCTTTTATGATTCGCATGGCTCATGATGAGGATCCTCTTAAAAATGATCCTCGCCCTACAATTATCGTTTGCCCCGGTGGTGGCTACGCGTGCGTGTCTCCAAGTGAGGGAATTATCGTAGCTAACAAATTTTATGAGATGGGCTTCGATACATTTACACTTGCCTATACCACAAATACGCTCTGTACCGCGCCTCTTTACGACCAGCCTATGAAGGACTTATCGCGGGCTATTAGGATAATCAGAAAAAGATCCCACGAATTTAATGTAGGAAAAATAACAGCCTGCGGGTTTTCCGCCGCCGGCCACCTTGTGGCGAGCGTCTGCGTCCATTATAAGGATGTCGCGGATACTAATCCACTATACGCAAATATCAGCAATCGCCCCGATGCCGCTATTTTAGGCTATCCCGTCATTTCTTCGGGAAAATACGCTCATCGTGGGTCATTTGACAACCTGATTGGGACGAATCCATCAAATGATGACATTAATTATTATTCATGCGAAAATTTTGTCACAAGCGATACACCGCCTTTCTTCATCTGGCATACCGCTACGGATGGCTTTGTTCCGAGGGAGAACAGCATAATGTTTGCCGAAAAATTACTCGCAAATGACGTTCCCTTTGCGCTTCACATTTTCTCAAAGGGAAATCATGGACTCTCTCTTTCAAATGAAGACTGGAAGGAGAGACGGTGGGGCGGCGACGAGGTTTTCGAGCAGAGCCTAAAGTGCCGTGACGCTGTAATCGCAGGGGAAATAAATATGTCCCCCGAAGACAAGAAAAATTTTCTAGATGGCTTCAAGGATTATCCGGAAGGAAGAATTCCTATAAAGGAAGTATCCATCTGGCCTGAGCTTGCTGTGGCCTTCTTAAAAGAACAAGGCCTTATGAAATAACTTCATAGCCCATGTCCGGCCCCGCCAATGAGCCTTGCATGGGCTTAGCGTTAAGTATTTTCGAACAGCCCATATACATCACAATGAATTACGTTATCAAAATATTCCTTGAGCCCGATAAATGCTTTCCATTTATCTACCGTATACTCATTAACACCATTTCGCAAGGCAACATCAAATAATCGCTTTTCGAGAATACAAATACCGGTCGGTAAGGCTATTGCATCACACAACTGAATTAATCTGTCATAATCGTTATATTCACACGAAGTTATATAATCAGCAATAAATGATACTTCTTGCGGAGTACAATCATTAGCTCCATTATAAGATTCTATTATCCTTATCGGAAACGAGTGTGTCAAACAAACTTTTGCATTCTCATCAAAACCAAGTTTTGACAAGTACATATAACCATCATATATATGCCGCATAGATGTCACACCTTTTATTCTTCCAATATCATGAAGCAAGCCTAGAGAATATGCCTTTTCAGGATTTAATTTTTCTGTTCGCTTAGCTATACTCATTGCAGCTATAGCTACATTTAGGCTATGGTCTCTCCACGGACCCGGATTATGGGTATATGCTTCATTCAATATTGATTTCGCTTTTTTCGGTTCAACAAACATCTTATATTATTACTCCTTAACATGTATCCGTCCTTGTACCCTCGAGGGAGAGACAGTCTCCCTCCGCTTCATTTTTTTCTTCCCTTTTATATTCTCGTCACCAAATCAATCATCAATCTCATTAAGAAGTCATTCTTTTCTTTTCGATCAGTATATCTTCCATATGAATCTTTATCTACACTATCTGAAAAATACAATACTTCGGCAAAATCAACGTTTCTGAATGATGCAACCTGACACCATGATCCGCATTCCATGTCTACTGCTACAGCCCCCTGTTCAAGCTTATTTTTTACCGCTTCAGGCGTTTCGCGATAATAAGCCTGCGTAGTCCAGACAGTACCTCTGTCAACTTGAAAGCCCTCATTTGTAAGTAAACCTGCTATTTTTTCAGACAAATCCTCACAAGGTGAAGTGCGTTCACACTCAGGCCCATAAGCTCCATAGAAACCACTCTCATTAATAACACTATCAGGTATCAAAAATTCGCAATTGTAATCCTTTGAAAGCTTTCCAGCAGGTCCCGCCGCAACGAACTTTCTAATACCACAAGCAATAAGCTCCTCCATCCATCCTGCTGCGTTTGCGCTACCAAGCATAGGTCTGATATAAAACGAATTTTTATATAAATATATATTATGGGTGTCTGTAGCGCTTGTTAGTCTCCCAACAATAATTCCTCCCAGTTCCTCCATATATTCATCCAAACGCCGCGAAAAGAACAAGCAGGCAGTTGTAATTCCTTTCCTTACATATTCGCTTATTTTTTCATTCTTTTTCCTGACTCCGGCAAACGCATATTGCTCGTATTCCTGTACATCCTTGCTTATATCATTTCCTCGATTTATATTTGGCTCTATCCTATTTTCCATCAATTCTTTCAACCACTCCGCCAGTAATTTTTGCAATGCTACTGACTGGCTTTTATCAAGGCCTTCTCCGATTAACTCATTATTCGAAATAATACGAACTCCGAGCACCGGGATATTCATATGCTCACAGGCTGAGTATGTCCCTATGCTTTCCATATCCTCGCACATGGCTCCGAACTCATTTTGAAGCCACTTTATCCTATCCTGCTCTTTTGAAAATATATCTCCACTGCCTATAGTGCCTCGAAAAATATTCTTGTTAACATGCCCCGAAGCCCAGCCATAAAGGCTCTCAATAAGCCTTTTGTCTGCGTTATGAATGGCAAGACCTCTTTTATCGGGTACCCAGGCAAATGGATTAGAACCTTTACCTGACTCTGTTTGAGGTGTTTTGAACGAATTAATATTCCTGCAATATTCACCAATAACAATGTCTCCTGTATGAATATTTTCAAGATATCCGCCCGCTATTCCCTGGTTAATTACAAGATCCGGCTTAAATTCTGTTACTCCAAAAGCTGTAGAAAGAGCTCCATTAATCGTGCCAACACCTGTTTTTGAAATTACTATATTATTATCTTCATAGCTGCCGCAATAATATTCATAACCATTTATTATTTTAACATTAGAGCAATCATACTCTTTAATAAAATATTCCACCTCTACATCTAACGCACCTTCTATCATTATTGTCATAAACTTCTCCTCCGCTCCTTATATTATTTTAACCTCCATGGTGGCAGGCTCTGACGCCTGCCCTAAGAGGATTATATCTTTACATATTTTTCTTACCATTTACGCCTCCTGTTTCTTTTAATCTGTATCTTCTTGTATTCGTCCTGCCCACAGTCTCGATGCCTTCCATTTTCGCAAGAATAGCCCTTACCCTCTGTTGACTTAAGCTTAGCTTTGAGGCAATTTCGCCACTGGTGCAATCACCATTCTCCTCAAGGATAGCTCTTATCGCATACTCATGTTCATTCTTTTTTTTGTCAGCTTGTTTATCCGTCCGCTTATTCGCTTGTCCGCTCGTTCGCTTGTTCGCCTGTTCGCTCGTCCTTTTACTGCCACCTTTTTGATACAGGCTACTATTATCTCTTATCGATATTTTACTTAACGGATTCCTCACTTCCTTGTCGGACGTTTTTCTGATCTGTTGCTGCAGTATAAATTAGTAATCAGACTATGGCATTATAGCAATCACAGTTGTCCCGCAAATATGCGGATAATAGAATATTTAAAATTAAAGAAGAAACCAAATTTTGCTTCTTTCGCGGTTATTTCTTTGCATTTTTCAAGGGTCTCGAGCACATCCTCCTTCACGTCCATAACCTTCCGTGAGCCTATAAGGCAGGTACCGTTTTCAAAATGCAGATAAAGACTCCTGTAATCAAGATTAATGGTTCCCACCGTCGCGACACGGTCGTCAGATACAAATACCTTCGCATGTACAAACCCCGGAGTGTACTCATAAATTTTCACTCCGCCTGCCGTAAGCGTTTCATAAAAAGAACGTGTTACGCCCCATACCGTTTTTTTATCGGGAACTCCCGGTGTAATTATTCTCACATCAACACCTCTCGCAGCCGCCAGATTTAGGGCATTTACAAATTCAGTATCAAGAATCAGATAGGGCGTCATTATATAACAATAATTATATGCCTCATTTAAAATATTCATGTAGACATCCTGACCTACATGATCATCATCAAGCGGAGTGTCTCCGTATGGAATTATGTATCCGTCATTATTGGCACCGTCATTTTCATGAACATCACATTTATACTTATTAAAGTCTTCTTTCTCATCCGAAAGCGCGCTCCAGTGTGTTAAGAACATTACGGTATACGACCATACCGCGTCTCCCTTAATACGGATTATATTATCCTTCCAATGACCGTATTTTTCAACCTTATTTATATATTCGTCCGCAAGATTTACCCCACCCGAAAAAGCAGTTTTTCCATCTATCACAAGAATTTTCCTGTGATCTCGATGGTTCATGATTGCCCCAAGTATAGGAGATATTCTGTTAAATGGAATGCACTTTATTCCTTCTTTTCGAAGAGTCTTTGCGTACGACATAGGCAGGGTCGTAAAACTTCCGAGATCATCATACATAACGCGGACATCGAGTCCTTCTTCCGCCTTCTGCTTTAATATTTCATGCATGCTATCCCACATTTCACCGCGTGAAACAATAAAGTATTCAAGGAAAATGTATTGCTTCGCTTTCTTCATTTCCTCAAGCATAGCCGGAAAGCCATCATCACCAAGCGGGTAATAATCAAAGTCGCCTTCTTTGTTTTCATAAGCCGTAAATCCCGCATGGCCGGAAAGATATTTAAACAGTCCGCCGCATACCGGATATTCTGATGTCGCTTTATCAATTATTTTCTTGTCATCATGGTCTTTATAATATTTAGCTGAGTCCCTTGTGGCGTTAAAAAGCTTCCACATCTCTTTACTTGTCAGAATATTCGCGCCAAGAAAGATATAAAGGCCCGTGCCAAACACAGGGAAAAGCATGATAATGAAAATCCACATTAAATCTGAGGATAAATGCTTGCTGGTCCTGACAATAGATAAAACTATAAACATACCAAGTAGGCGCAGTATACCGGCTATTCCACCCGCAACCTGACCAAGCCAGTTCATTAGGGCCATAATTAGCAGCGTTTCACAGAGTATAGCTATGACCATCATTGTGCCACGGTTAAAAATAAACTTACGGATTTTCATAATCGCACCACCTTTCTCATACCTTGTAAAAATATTCTACAGCCAGCTTCGCCATTTCATCTACGCTCATATCATAATTAGCATCCATCCAGCCTTCTACAAGCCCTAACAGGCCATACGCCCGGAAATGATCATGATAATATTCTTTCTTATTGGTCTTTTCATTTATATTTTCAAATGAATACCTCATTGCGTCAAATATGCAATATTTACAGTTATTATCAGTCAATAGTTTATTTATATCCCGTAGCGAATATAAAAATTCGAAAAATTTCTTTGAGTAATCCAAAGGTGGTGTAGTTTCAAAATTAATCTTGTTTTTCATAATAAATTTCTGCCAATCCTGGTTCAATTTATAAGAAATGGCTTCCTGTTTTGAACTGAATTGTCTGTAAAATGTAGCTCTGCCAACATTTGCCTTGGCAGACAATTCATCTACCGTAATTTTTTCCAATGGCTTCGCACGCATAAGCTCGAGAATTGCGGTTCCTATATCCTCGCGCAATTCTAACGTCAATTGTTCTCGCCTGTTCATACCGTCAGCCTCCTTTTTGTTAACAATATCATTCATCATCCGGCAACATTCCCTCGTAGTTCTTCAGCCAATTCAGGGTGGCCGTGCGGTTCACCTGCTGGTCCGTGCCGTGGTTCGAGAAGGGAAGCTCGATCAGGGAGACGTCCGCTCCGATTGCATCGGCTTCTTTCTTGTATTCTTCAGAGCCTTCCACGCTGACAAGGGTGTCCTTCGTGCCGTGAAGAATCAGGATCGGCGGCAGGTCTTCATTCATATAGGTCAGAGGAGAAACGAACTTCACCCGGTCCGGATAGTCCGAAAGTTCCCCGCCGATGTAGGCCTCACAGATTCCCGGTGTGGCGAAGCCAAGAAAATGTCCGTAATCCGATGTCCACTGCAGATCAACGACCGGATACATAGCCAGTACGGCATTGGGAACGGGTGCATCCAGCTTCCCTTCGCTTGTCATGCCGGCATACTGAAGAACGAGGTTTCCGCCGGCCGATTCCCCGGCCAGAAAAATACGGCTTGCATCCCCGCCATATTCTGCCGCATGTTCCTTGATCCAGTTCATGGCTTCCGCGCAGTCATAGATTGCCTTATCCCAGGTAGGATTGTCCGTACTGCCGGATGTGCAAAGACGGTAATTGATGGAAAAGCCGATGAAACCGGCATCCGCCATCTGCCGGTGGATGTTGGAATTTGTCTCGGAATTGTTGCTGCTCCAACCGCCACCATGCATATAGACGTAGACCGGCTGCAGATTTTCGCTCTGCTCCTTCGGTTTGTAGATGGAAATGGTCAGGTCCTGTCCGTCATGATTGGCATAGACGACGCTTTCATCCGGCGTGCTCATTTCAACATCTTTCATCGTAAGCCCGCGAAGAAGGCTGAATTTCCCGCCGCCTGCGGAAGCGGCTGCCTTGAAAATTCCGGTCTCCACGCAAAAAATCGCAAGAGCTGCCGCGCCGGCTGCCAGATTGATCCGGAAGAACCAGCCCTTTCCCTTCTTCCTCCAAAGTACGAACGCATCAATGATCAGCAGAATGATCAAAAACAGAATCAGGAAGGGCAGCGCCAAAGTATAAAAGACCGTGGAGATCTGGGTAGTGGCCCAGAGACGCTTTCCGAGCACCGCGATGCCAAAGAAAAGGCTTGCTGCGGCAAGCAGCACCAGCAGGATTTTCATCAGTACACTGAGGATCTTTTTTATCATTTTCATTATCGGCCTCCTTTGTGATACAACGTTTTTATTTGATACGATTGTATCACAAGAGGCAAGAATTTGTCAATATATATATGAAAGTGATATAAATCAAGTAAAATGTATCGCGACATAAAAAAGTCACCGGTCTTTTGTAACCGGTGACAACTTCACTCTATCAAAAATTAACTTGTCGGCTGCCGCGCCCTTCTCTGCCGCGTAAGTCCTTGTCATTCCTGCTGCTCCGCCAAAAAGCATTGCGCCTGTAAGAAGAACTGCTGATACCTTAACTGCTACTGAATTTCTCATTTTCCTTTACCTCGATTTGTGTTTTAGTTTTTTTGAAAGGCTTCGCTCTCGCTGTTCCTTTCCCTTTCACTCAATACACAACCGGACAGAAGAAAATGTTGCACCGGTTTGAAAAAAATTTTCACCTAATCACAATTTCTTTCCCATCACAGCGAACATCGCTCCTGTAGAAGGTCTCCGCTACCTTAATAAGATAGCCGGTGTCTTTCACTCCGGCGGTTTCATAAGGCGAATGCATGGCAAGCTCTGCCAAGCCGATATCCACAGTATTCATAGAGAGGTGCTTCGTTGAAATGTTACCAAGTGTCGACCCGCCGGGCAGGTCGGAGTGATTGAAAAAGGTCTGGCAAGGCACATCCGCAATCTTACATAACCTTTTAAAAACTGCGCCCGAGACAGCGTCCGTTGTATATTTCTGGTTGGCGCTGTACTTTATAACCGGACCCAGGTTCATAAATGGCCGGTTCACAGGGTCAGCCTTATCAGCGTGAAGCGGGTGGACTG
This sequence comes from uncultured Eubacteriales bacterium, assembly GCA_900314885.1. GTDB lineage: Bacteria > Bacillota > Clostridia > Lachnospirales > Lachnospiraceae > Catonella. The sequence continues at coordinate 3,028 of OMWY01000001.1, read as the reverse complement.
CGTGGGCATTGTCGGCTGAAATCATGAAGCTTCCCGATATTTTCCTGATAAAATCTTCCTCATCGCCGCCTAATGTGAGATTAATTCTCTTAAGCGTATCATATATAAATGTCGAATCGGCCCCCTGCTTGGTTCCACTGCCCACTTCCTCGTTGTCAAATATCGAGCATACATTTATAGAAGATGTTATTTTTCTATCTTCAGAATCAACGCTGTTAATCAATCCCATCATGCATGAATAGGCGCACTGCAGGTCATCGAGCTTCCCTGATGATATATATTCGTTATTCGCACCCCAGATTCTTCCCTCGACCCTGTTATATAAAAATAAATCAGAAGCTATGATATTTTCCTTCGTAACGCCGGCATTTTCAGCGATTATTTCTGACAGCCTTCCCTCACTATCTTCATCTCCGAACAGGGGCAGCATATCATTTTGAACAGAATACTCGTAACCCTCATTCACCTTACGGTTCATATGGATGGCAAGATTTGGAATCAGGCAAAGGTCTCTGTCAATATTTACAAGTTTAGCCGCAAGGCCATTTTCACTCTCAACTATTACTCTTCCCGCAATCGATAGCGGTCTGTCAAGCCACGGTGAAATGATGGCACCGCCGTATTTTTCCACATTTAATTCCACGTAGTGGTCGCATTTCTTTATTTCAGGACTGTCCTTTAGCCTGAATGTAGGCGAATCACTGTGGGCGGCAGTAATTTGAAAATGGTCCGCATCCTTCGGCAGCGTAAAAGCTATTATCGCAGACCCGTTTCTTGTTACATAATAACTCCCGCCGGCCTCAAGGCTCCATTTTTCCGTCTCACGAAGCTCCCTAAAGCCTGCCGCGTCAAGTATTTCGCTAAAGCTCTTAACTACATGAAATACAGAAGGGCTACTCTTAATAAATGAAAGAAGATCCTCGGATACCTTTATGTCAGCATTTTCTACATTTTGCATTTTCTGATCACTCCTGTATATTTTTTTTCGATGGTGCGCTTTTCAAATCATAGTATATCACATAAGCTGTGGTTAATACAAGCACACCATTAACGATGTAAATTTATCTTGCCTTGAACTATCATATATGCTATGATTTATGTAAGTTTACAGCAACACTTTGATACGGAAAGGAGAACCACTATGATAACACTTAGGAAAGCTTGTTTTCTTGCGGCAGTCTGCATAGCCATTTCGGCTTTATGTAATAATAAGGCTATCGCTGCGGAAGGCCCCGAGAATGTTATCGTACAAAATTCTACTGATGAGAATGCGGCTCTGAGGACTGTCCTTAAGAGTAAAGGAAACCTTATGGGCCAGGTGTACAGAGATTTCGATGGAGATGGAGACCTTGAAATGGTCGCCCTTGTTCAATCTTCCGCTGTAGCCGGTAAAGTTAGTGACGGCTCCGGCAGTGCCGATATGGTATACTTTGTTGATGGCGACAAGGCTACATTAGTTTTTGAAAAATCAGAAGATGACCCTCTGTTTTATAAGGGCGCAATCTATGCCGCGAAGGTAAAGAACGGATATATCATAGTCTGCGAATCCGACTATGCCGCTACGGAAAGCCTCTCTTACGAGTGGTTTATTAACAAGAAGGGTGAGATAAAGATTTTACCTAATATGATGATGCACCTTATATATGAAGGTAATAATCAATTTACAGCCCTCTATTCGACTTACGATATGGAGTTCGACGATGACATGAAATTCGGAATCGGTCACACCTGGAAGAATTATGACTTCTACTGGAATGGGAAGCAGTTTGTAGAATATGGAGGCAAGAAAATTTCCGTCAACAAATTAAAGTCATATACAGGCGGCAAAAAAATCGTCAAGGAAATTCTTGCCGCCAATAGTGACTATAAGATATCAAGCATTTATTATCGGAATAATGGGAGAATAAACGTCAACCTGAAATCTACCTACGAAGGCGGATATTCATATAGAAACGTCACTCTAAAAATTACTAAGGGGAAATTAACCTACTACACCGATTACCGGCTCGAGAGCAGCTATGGAAATACGCCCCTTACCAGAGCCACAAACGAGGGATATTATAAGAAGGCAGTGAAAATCAAAGGAGTTAAGGTCGAGTACCCTGAATAATAAAACTCACCGATCAGAAAAGACCGGTGAGTTCTTATATACCTACCAAGCTTATACAGGTGTGGCATGGTCAAACCATCCTTCGTTAGCAAGCTCAATAATCAGATGGGCATTATTTTGTAGAAACTCATTCCACTTACATATATCCTCATCCGAATAGCCATCAATCGCCATCCATCATTTTCGCAAAACCTTTTTAATTCTTTCCAGCTAGGCATGAAATCTCATTCCCAATCTCCTCTTCATCGTTAATAAGTAGAGCCTTCATTATATAAGGAAGATGCCTTCTTCTATTCTTAGAATTATAATACATCTGAAAATTATCATAATATTCGTTAGCATATTCTAAAATATCGCGACCAAGCATCCTGATAGCTTCTTCCTTCGTAGAAGCATTAGTTATCAAATCCATCTCATTTGACGATATTGTAACTGTTCCGTCATCTTCTCTAAAAGAAGTAGCTGTAAAATTCACATTATCTAACATGCTAAGTAACATATCACTGCTAACCATAACATATCTATCTCTGGTACGCCTCACAAACCCCGGTTTCTCTCTGGTTATAAGGTCACAGAATTCGCTCCAATTTTTCCGTACATCAGTTGCATTATATACTTCACACATATTGCCACCTCCAATCATGCTTTACTATAACTGTATATCACAAAACGTACACAATGTCAACAATGTACATTACTCCTTTGTAATTAATATAATATTTCGCCTCGCATAAGGCAATGCGAAGCAAAGCTATTATATAATATTTCCAGTAATATGTCAAGTAATCTTTACTTTTTTAGTCACCCTAAATATATTTTAGGTTACTGTTCACAGGTAGGCTTGTAAATAAATGCCCGATGTCATAGAATATAGCCATAAGATGACATCGGGCTTTCGCGTTGATTTATGAATCGAAG